>CAWHIO010000001.1:0-197584 GCA_963829315.1 uncultured Alphaproteobacteria bacterium
GGATAGTCCAGACCTTGAGCGCATTGCGCTTTTCCATGACCACCAGCGAGTGCAGCAGGGCGGTGCCCGCCAGCCAGGGCATCAGGGAGGCATTTTCGACCGGATCCCAGAACCACCAGCCGCCCCAGCCGAGTTCGTAATAGGCCCAGTACGAACCCATGGCGATGCCAAGGGTGAGGAATATCCAGGCCACCAGCGTCCAGGGCCGCACCCAACGCGCCCACGCTGCGTCGATCCGGCCTTCGATCAGGGCTGCGATGGCGAAGGAGAACGAAATCGAGAATCCGACATAGCCGAGATAGAGCATGGGCGGATGGACCGCCAGCCCGATGTCCTGCAAGACCGGATTGAGGTCGCGGCCTTCGATCGGTGGATTGGCAATGCGCAGGAACGGATTCGAGGTGATCAGGATGAACAGATAGAATGCGCTGGCAACCCAGGCCTGCACCGCCAGCACATGGGCGCGCAGCGACAATGGCAGGTTGTTGCCGAAAATCGCGACGAGGCCGCCGAACAGTGCCAGGATCGACACCCACAGCAGCATCGAGCCTTCATGATTGCCCCATACGCCGGTGATCTTGTAGATCAGCGGTTTCATCGAGTGCGAATTCTCGAACACGTTGACGACAGAGAAATCCGAGGAGACGTGCAATGTGACCAACGCCGCGAAGGACGCCGCCACGAATATCAACTGCGCAATCGCCGTCGAGCGCGCGACATTCATCAGCGCGATATCGCGCCACCGCGCCCCCAGGAGCGGCACGGTCGACTGGATCAGCGCCAGGCCGAGCGCCAATACCAGAGCGTAATGTCCGGCTTCCGCTATCACCGCAACGCTCCCTGCTCGGTCTGTGGCGTGCCCTGTGCCGCCCGCGATGCTCCGGGGGTCCCCCCGGCTTTTGCGCCATCGTTCGGCTTCGCGCCGTATTCGTCCTTCCAGTGCCCCTGCTTCTTCAGCGCGTCCGCAACATCCTTCGGCATGTAATTCTCATCGTGCTTGGCAAGCACGGTGTCGGCCTTGAACACGCCGGCGGAGTCAAGCGCGCCTTCTGCGACCACACCCTGCCCTTCACGAAACAGATCCGGAAGAATTCCCTTGTAGAAAACGGGCAAGGTGGCACTGCCATCGGCAACCTGGAAAGTGACGACCAGGTTGTCGCCGTGCACCAGTGACCCCGGCTGCACGAGGCCGCCGAGCCGGAAGCGTTTTCCCGCCTGAATATGCTTCTCCGCCACCATCGCCGGCGTCGAGAAGAACACGATTGAGTCCCGCATCGCGTTCAACACCAGCGCCGCCGCAACCGCGAGTACCGCGAGCGAGCCGCCGATGATCGTCAAACGCCGTTGCTTGCGCGTCATTCATGGCCTCTAATTCTGCGCATGATGTTACCCGAAAACCGCTCCACACTTTCGGCATGATGCGCCCCTGATCTGCGCATGCCATTAGCCGAGACGCCGCTTCACGCTTTTCGGCGTGCGACCTCATCCATCAAGCCCGAGATTTTTCAGACCCTCATTCAATTGTCGCAGCCGTTCCGGATCCTTGGCCACGGCTTGACGGGCTTCCGCCAGCGCGCCCTTGGCCTTGTCGGGGTCGCCCATCACCATATAGGCCTTTACCAGCCGCAGCCATCCCTCCACGTCGTCGCCGTTCTGCTTCAAACGGGTGGCCAGACGATCGACCATGCTACGGATCATCGTGCTGCGGTCGGTCTCATTCATGTCTTTTGCAGCGGCCACCGCCTCGTCCGACAGCGCCGGAGCGGGGGAACCGCCAACCCGCACCAATGCAGCCTGAACCAGCGGACGCCATGGCGCATTCGGCGGCGCCTTGGCGAGCATCGCTTGCCAGATCGATGCGGCCTCGGCGGAGCGGCCATCCTGCTCGGCGGCAAGGCCGAGGAAGTAGCTCGCCTTGACCTCATCGGCATTCAACGCGATGGCGCGCTCGAACTCGGCCTTGGCTTCGGCCGTGACGACACCGCCCGCTGCCGCGGCAATGGCTTCGCCAAGATCGGCCCGGCGCTCGGCGCTGTCGCCATTATAGGTAATCGAATTGTGAAAAGCCCGGACCGCGTCGTCGTAACGGCCGAGCCTTGCCAGCACCGGCGCCAGTACATTCCAGCCCCGGCCATCGGTCGGATTGTTCTCCAGGTGCTGCTCGACCTGCGCCACCAGACTGTCCAGCGGCTGCGTCGCGGCCGGCGCGCGGTCGCGCTGTGCCAACGGAAAATCGCCAAGACGCGGTGAGCCGAGCGGGTAATAAAACGCAACCGCGACGACCGGAAGTCCAACCAGCGCGATGACCGCCGCCACACGGCGCAGACCTGATATTCGATCCGGAGGGCAGATCGCGCTGATTGTCTGCCGCGGCCAGCAGCCGGCGACTGATTTCGACGCGAGCGGCCTGCGCCTCGGAGACGTCGATCAGCCCCGCGGAAACGTCGCGATCGATCTCGTCAAGTTGATCCTTGTAGACGGCCGCTTCGCTGCCATCATTTGGCGGGCGGCTGCCACGGCTCAACGGCCAGAGCACGGCGAAAATCGCCGCGGCCGTCATCAGCGCGAACACAAACCACAGCATCATCGAGCGGGTTCCGGCGGAAAGGCGCTAACAAGCATAGCGCCACGGCGCCGCTTTACACCACAGGCGGCAAGCCCGGCAATTGACAATTGTCAATTTCCCGGTGTGGCAGGACAATCGTGAAAACATTGAGAAAATCAGGCGTCAGCCGACGTGAAATTCGACACTTTGCGCGGCACACTCGCCATGCCCGTTCAGCGCTCTCAGAAAGTAATCCCCGGCTTTGACCGAGGTCGGCAGGCTGATCCGCAGCGAGCCGCTGGGCGTGGGAGAGGTAATCGTGGTCACCGGCTCCGGTAACGGTTCCCCGCTGGTCTTGTCGACGAGCAGGACCTTTGCCCTGATCATGAGGTTTCGATAGGTCGCGGAGATCACGCGGTTCTCAAGTTCAATAAAATTGATCGCTGGGTTCATGGCGAAACGGTACGTTCCCGGCCGGACCGCGTCAACCGCAAATTGTAACCCGAGCTTTCACTATCCTATTATTATCCGGCGCGCGACGGTTTGCGTTCGCCGGTTACCGCGTTTTCGGCCGCCCTGCTCATCAGCGACGCGTAATCGTGGCCGAACAATACCTCGCAGAAGCGGATTGCCGCTGCGACCTGCATCTGGCGATAGGCCCGGTTCTTGCCCTCGCTGGCGCGCAGGGATTGCACCAGCGCCTCGGTGGATTGCTCGACATAATGCTGCAGGTCCGAATAGGTCCGCAGCGTGACCTCATTGATCGCCAGTTCGCTGGCATAGGTCCGGCATACTGCGACGAAATCGATCAACGCCGCGGTTTCGTCAACCTCGCTGGTGTCGACCTGAGCGCCGGCGGGAATATCCTTGTCGGCGCGCTGACGCAGCAGGCGCCGGACACGGCCGGGCACGCTGTCGATTTCCGATTGCAGGGCGTTGGAAATATCGGCCCGGATCGATGCCAGCTGCCTGCCCCAGGCCGAATCATTGCGGAGATCGAGTTCGGTCCGCAAACCGCGGACGCCGTCATGGAGGGTCTTCAGGTGCTCGGTCACGTTGTCGAAATGTCCGCGCCTGATATCCGCCCGCAGGGTTGCAGCCAGGCAAGACAAATCGTGCAGGGCTATCGAGACGGCGACACCATAGGGCGTCGCGGCAACGCGGATTTCATCGTCCGACGCGGCCATCTTGATCGCCAGTCGAATGATTTGCCATGGCGCGGTCAGCCGCTGCATCACCAGCGACAGCGCAAACGGCAGCATTTGTGGCGTTTGCAGCGAGGGAACGTTGAGCGCGGCTCCCACCGAGGCGATCTGCGAATCGCCGAAAATTCGCAGGAAACTTGGAAGCCGGCTGTTGAGGGTGTCGATCGCTTCGCGGGCCTGCAAAATCGAAGCGATCGGCAGCAGATCCTCGATCACATCCGGTGGACCCACCCGGGCAAGCGCACGCCGCTGGTCGGTACCACGCACCGCAATTTTAAGGATCGCATCCGCCGCGGCGATCTGAATTTTTCGCACCGCTGCTTCTATCTCGGAGCTGGTTCCGCTATCGGGCCCTCGGGACAACACCTCTTCGAATGCCCGCGCCTGATCTGGCGCACCGTCGCGAATCAGCCACTGCCATACCGGCGTCAGCGACGCGCGGCGGATCTGGCCCGGCCGCAGCGGAGCATTGCTTTCGACAAGAAACGGCTCCAGTGGACTGAACAAAAGCCGTGCCGGATTATCGGTGCGCGGCCGCGCCTCCTCGTCGGTTCCGCGCACGATCTTGCGCAACTGTTCGAGCACGAAGGTAGCGACCGTCGTGTCTTCGCCCCGTTCTATGGCGCGCTCGAACTCCCGCATCAGCAGCGCCTGCGATTGTGGCGGAAGCTGCGCGAGATAATCCCTCAGCCGCTCGATTGATGTCTGGCCCATGCGCCCGAATTGCACGCTCGTGTCGCGCGGACGGCAAAACGCGTCCACTGGCTATAATAAAAGCGCCGACGTTAAGAAGTCGTTTAGGAATGACGAATTGGGGGCTCCGTGTCGATGTTCCGGCCGAAGCAGCGGGTACCCCAGGGTCCTATACCCCCGGCAGCAGCAGTTCCGCCCGCAGCCCTCCGATCGGCGCGCGGCCGAGCGAAAGGCTGCCGCCATACAAGGCCGCAAGGTCGACCACGATCGACAGCCCCAGCCCGGAACCCGGCTTGGACTCGTCGAGCCGCTGACCGCGGCGGGACACCTGGGCGCGTTCGGCCGCCGAGAGCCCGCGCCCGTCGTCGTCGACGATGATTCGCAGCATCGGACCGGCGCCGGGCCCGACCGGCCGTTCCACCAGCACCTCGATGAATACCCTTGAGGCCGCCCATTTGCAGGCGTTGTCGACCAGGTTACCGGCCATCTCCTCAAGATCCTGCCGCTCGCCGCGGAACTTTGCCTGCGCGTCGGCATCAACCTCGATGACGATACCGCGGCCGCGGTGGATCTTCTCCATGGTCCGGCGCAAGGCCTCGATCACGGGCGCGACCTCGGCGATCGTGCCGATGATGGTGAGCCGCGCCGCGATACGCGCGCGCTCGAGGTGGTGGGCGACCTGATCACGCATCACATCGGCCTGCTCCAGAACCTTCGTCGCAAAGGGATCGGCGGCATGCGCGGCGGCCTCGTTGACGATCACAGACAGCGGCGTCTTGATGGCATGGGCAAGATTTCCGACGTGGGTCCGGGCGCGCTCGACGATTTCCCGATTGGCGTCGATCAGCGCGTTGGTCTCGCGCGCCAGCGGCGCAATCTCGACCGGAAATTCGCCCTCGAGCCGTTCGGCGCGGCCGGAGCGGATATCGGCGATCGAATCGGAAATGCGCTTGAGCGGCGCAAGGCCGAAGCGAACCTGGAAGATCGTGGTCAGCACCAGCACGATGGAAAGTGCTGCGAATGTGCCGCCGAGGTAATAGTCGAAGTTGCGCGTTTCGTCGAAAATCTCTGACGCGTCGCCGGCCACATCAACCAGGAACTTGCCGTCGGCACCGAGATCGACCGGCCGTCTCCACCATCCGCAGGTTCTGACCCTCGGGGCCTTCGACATAGCCGAGACGAATGCCGGCCGCGGTCAGATCGGCACCGTGCTCTTCGAGCTTCGGCAGCTTCTTGTCCCACAGCGAGCGCGACGCGCGCACTTCGGCCTTGTCGGAATCGGTACGGGTGATCTGCCAGTACCAGCCGGACAGCGGCAGTTCGAACAACGGTTCGCCGAGCGACTGGAACTGATGGTCAGCCGGCTCGTCCGGCGTTGCCACTTCGGCGACCAGGGTGCGCAGATAAAGGTTGAGGCGGCGATCGAAGGCGCGCTCGGTGGCATCGCGGTATACGGACGACAGCACGACGCCGGTGATCACCAGAATCACCACCACCCACGCGGTCGCGGACAGAAACAGCCGGGTGGCAAGCGAACTGCCGCGCATCAGGTCATCATCCCGAAAATCACCCACACGGGCCGAGCCCCGATGGATGGATGCCGGTCCTCAGAAAGGGTCATGCTCGAACCAGAGCACAGGGCCAGGTGGCGGATCAACACCGCCGATCAGCTACCCGGCGATGGCGGCGTCAGCAGATAGCCAAGTCCCCGCACGGTCTGGATGATATCGACCTCCAGCTTCTTGCGGATACGGCCGACGAACACTTCGATGGTGTTGGAGTCGCGGTCGAAATCCTGGTCATAGAGGTGCTCGACCAGTTCGGTACGCGACACCACGCGCCCGGTATGGTGCATCAGATAGGCAAGCAGCCGATACTCGTGCGAGGTCATCTTGATCGGATTGCCGGATACGCTGACCCGACCGGTGCGGGTATCCAGCGAAACCGGGCCGCAGGTCAGCTCGGACTGGGCATGGCCGGTCGAGCGGCGCAGCAGCGCGCGGATCCGGGCCAGGATTTCCTCGAGGTGGAACGGCTTTGCCACATAGTCGTCGGCGCCGGCGTCGAAACCCTGCACCTTGTCGCTCCAGCGGTCGCGCGCGGTGAGGATCAGTACCGGCATCGCACGCCCGTTGCGGCGCCATGCTTCGAGCACCGAGATGCCGTCCATCTTCGGCAGCCCGATGTCGAGCACGACCGCGTCGTAGGGTTCGCTGTCACCGAGAAAATGCCCCTCTTCGCCGTCGAACGCGCGATCGACCACATAGCCGGCATCCGTCAGCGCCGTGGTCAGCTGACGGTTGAGGTCCGGATCATCTTCAACGACGAGCAAGCGCACGCTGGTCTCCGAATGTGAGCGGCACGATTTCAGGCATCAAGATGAGCCCCGCCGGCGTGAACGGGCTATGAACGGAGCACACACCGCAATATTACTTTTTCTTCACAACCGCGTTTACCAATACCTCGATCGCGCCGCTTCTGGCCGGCGGCGGCACCGGCCTTTTGAGGGGTCCAGCCGCTACTCCAGATGCCTAACATGCCGAACCGGAAGCCCCAATAGGGCGCCGCATCCCGGCTAACGTTCCGCCGGCGCTCCCTTGATCACGATAAAATCGACAGGACCGCCCGATCTGGCATCGTCGAAAACGCCGATCGTCAGCCGTCCCGTCCGCCAGGCGAGCGTATCGAGGTTGGTGCGGCCTTCGTACAGCAGCGGGCCATCGGGGGAATTATCGTGACCATGGACGACGTGGAGTGTGCCGTAGCCACCGGCAAATCCCTTCGGATAGCGCTTCCACAACAGCGTCGCTTCGCCCTGCCGATCCAGGGGAATTTCGGGGTCGACGCCGGCGTGAACGTAGAGGCGATGCGCGTCGACATGCAGCAGCCGCAGTCGGTCAAGCCAGTCGATGTGGGCTTGCGGCACGGCGGCGGGATCGCCGCCATAGGAGGCCAATGCGGCGTCGCCGCCCTTCGCGATCCACGCCGCCATCTTCGAAGGGTCACGCAGCGCCTCCACCATCATGGCGTCGTGGTTACCCTTTAGCGTAACCAAACTCCAACCTTCGCCGACGCCCGACAGCAGCCGTTCAACGACCTCCTTGCTGGCCGGCCCTTTGTCGACGTAGTCGCCTATCGTGACAATGACGCCGGGCACGCCCCGCGAATGCGCGGCGATTTCAGCCAGAGCTTCACAAAGCAGATCATTTCGGCCGTGGATGTCGGGAATGACGTAGGTCAGACTCATGGGGCCCGCTGGGATGTCGACCGGATATGTTCCGGGTTAATCTGGATATCCGGGGTTAACGATGTTCAGCTATTCGCTCGGGAACCAGCGGGCATGGGTGAGAAGAAGTTGAGATGAAACAAGTTGTAGCCTATCTACCAGCGATGATCCAAAGGGTATCCGTTGCGGCCGGGTGGCTGACACTTGCTTTCATCGTGTATGCGACGCTGTCCCCGATTGACGCGCGTCCGGTGGTCGCCCGCCCTCACTTTGAGCATTTCGCCGCGTTCGCGGTGATGGGACTTGCGTTTGGTCTGGCCTACCCAAACCGCCTGCTTCTGGTCGTCGCTATCGTCTTCGGAAGTGCGTTCGGACTGGAGGCGTTGCAACTGCTGACGCCGGATCGCCACGGCCGCATCCTGGACGCCCTCGTAAAAGCTTCGGGCGGCATCTGCGGGATAGGCGTTGGCCAGCTGGCGTCATTTCTGTTGCGGACTCGAATTACCCCCATCAGATAATCCAGCTTGATTTTCGCTCCGGGAAATTTCGCCGGCCGCGATAACCGAACCGCGATCGCGAATGCAAGCCAGCGATCGAGCTGTTACAATCCCCGGATGGTGACGGCTAATGATTCCGGAGCGTCGAATATCCGACGACATCGGACTCGACGCCCAAGCCATGATGCGCTGAGGCGTAAAGGCGCCACGCCACAAAAGTCACGTTCAACCCCAGCCATCCAATCAGCAGGAAAATGATTGTCGCCCACACGTTATCTTCTCCACCAAGAAGTCCGTGGCGACGAACATAAAAGCAAGTTTCATGGCTGGCATCACATTTCAATTCGGCAACGCACCAATTCTGCTGAGCAGGCGCACGCAAACCCAAGGTTCTGCTTAATCAAAGTGCATACCCCCTGTCTGATTTGGTTCGATCCACAGAACAGCGGGAATCGGGTTCGTTCTGCCAGAACCTGCATTTCGCCAAGGTCGGTCACGCGACGAACGGGCGACCGATTGGCGGTACGGGCCCGGATATCCGGAAAAGCCGGTGGTCGGGGGGCAGGCCAGTTGAATGGGAGAGATACTTCCGTCCGCGATTTCCAATCTCCGCCAGTTCTTGTGTTTTCTAAAGCGGCGACGGTGATCACCGGAGCGGTCTTGTCCAAGGCCTTGCCGATATCATACCCCTTGGACCTCGTCGAAAGCCTGGCTCCAGGCAAAGCCGCACTTGCTGAACGTCACCATGTCCAGCACGCCAGTCACCGCCGCCTTAGCGGCTTCAAGCGTTTCGCCAGATCAATGGTCGAGAAAGCCGCACGCCCGCCTGCGTCGCTCACACAGCGGCAACCGGGTCGAATTTATCGCCAACGCCAAAACTGCGTTTGCCAATCGTCGGTGTCTTCGAACGCCGGGTTGATTTAGATCAAATATTGGTAATCTAAATTTCCCAGGCTATGTCGGACGGACAGACGTAAGTTCCCTGCGAGTGCTTCAGTATTAAGTGAAATCGCGCTCGATATTTTTGAAGCGGAGGAGATCATTCGGCTGAGAGCCATTTTATAAGTGAAGTAATCAGAGTGAGTATCAGGAAGCGAGCAGTGATGGCGTATCAGGCTGTGAACAAAGCGAGCGGTCCAGAAAGCCGCGAGCAGAACAACGCGGCTCCGCGAATTGGGTACTCGACAACCTGAACCAGGGCATCGTGTCGCTGGCCGTAACGCAAAGCGAATACGCTCTGGTTCGCATCCAATCTTCGGAGAACCCCCGGTTCTGGACCAAAACAGGCTTCAGCCGATTACTTCCGGGTGGAAGCCCAATCTTGGCTCCAATCGTCGTCGCGGCGACAGCCAGCACCGGGGTCGGTTACGCGCCCAACGGGGAGCCTACTGGGACTACGGAACTCAAGCCACGGATCTCCGGAACAGCCGATCGATGGAGGCGCGAGATAAGCGGCTGAAACGCGCCACCCCGTTCTGTGAAACTACGCGGCTTGATTTCGCATGTACGGCTGCATGATTCGTACAAATGCTCAACAAGCCCTGCCCTTCTGCGCTTCGTGACGGCGAGTTGTTAACACTTTTAAAAAAACCCATGATTGAGCAGCGAATCACGGAACCTTTCATCGCCCCGAATGTCACTTCCTAGCGCAAACGGAGAAATCGTTGTCCCGGGTGTTGCTTCATAGCGCAAACGGAGACAACGGCGATGAAACTCACAGCAAGTTCCGTGGCACTTTGCATGCTTTTTTGCGTTGAGGCTCAACCTGCCAATTCCCGATCGGGTGACGACAACTACGTCTTGCCGCCACTCGGCCATACGTATTTCTGCATGCAATACCCGAGCGACTGTGCGCGGACGGATTCAACAGCAGCTTTGCCAATTTCTCTGGACGGTCGCTGGCGCAAGATGAATCTCGTCAACGCCGCCATCAACGCCTCGATCGCGGTTAAATCAAATCCGGACCGGATCCGGACTCATTGGCTGTTAGCCCCGCAGGCGGGCAACTGCAATGACTACTCGGTGACGAAGCGTCACGAACTTCTCAAGGCAGGCTGGCCTTCATCATCGCTGTTGTTGGCCGAAGTCACGTTGATTTCGACGGGCGAACACCACCTTATTTTGATTGTAAGAGGCGCTCAAACGAGTTGGGTGCTCGACAATCTCAAAGACGTCATCGTGACACTTGCCGCCACCCAGGATGACTACGTTTTGAACCGCATCGAATCTTCCGACAACCCTCAATATTGGACCGATTCGTCGCGGTCGGGGCAAACGCCGCGTCGGTCGCCCGCTCCTTGAGCGCTGGTCGGCCGTCCACGCAAGAATTACCCAGTCGCTCAGGGAACGGCCGCTCCACTCTCTTTGATGAGAGAGCAAAGCTGGAAACGCGGCGTACGGCGTAAAGCTTCTCTTTGCGGCTGCTTAGTACTCGGCGCCATAGCAACGAAGGTCGATCCATGGACCTCCGTAATATGTCCCCCCATTCCAGCCGCCCCCAGTATATGGGCCATTGCAAAACGGATCATAGAGGCGGGAGTAGTGGGCGCTGTAACCACGCCTTACTGCCGATCGATGATGCCGAACCGGAATATCCAGATCGGCAGCCACAGCAGCGTCGAACGCGACGGAAAATGACATGTGATTGGCGTGCGACCAGCGAAGCGAGATGGGAGTCACGCATAGCAATGCTGCAATCAAAAAGGCACCAACGCTCAGGCTTTTCATGGCTTTCTCCTGCGGTTGCGAAAGTATAGTTCGTTTTTTGAACGTTCGACAAGCTGCGTAGCGGCAAAAAGCGGACGAAGTGGCCCATGAAGCAGCCAGGGAGAGCCGCTTATTCGCGGGATTTATTGAACGATCAGGCTTGGGACTAGCTAGAGCCAGGGCGTCCAACGCGAGGCCAACTCAGGTAGTGTGGCTTCTCCACCTCGCAGCCAACCACCTTTAATTGCTGCGAAAAGTGGTATAGGTGGCATTCGACAATCCTGCCTGGCCAGGGCCGAAAAACCTGAATGTGAGAGCCAGGCTGAAGACGAAGGGGAAATGAGCCAACTGGTGCCAGACAATATTTCACCGTTGCGGCGCAAGCTTTACGATCTGCTCGCTGCAACACCTCTCATTGCATGGTATTTGTTTGGCCTGACCCAAATGCTGCCGGCTATCGCTCAGCAGATTTCACTGGCCAAGCTGTTCATTCAGACTGACCTTCCGTGCTTCCACCGATTCTCCTGCTTGGCATTGCGTCCAAGATGTGCACCGTCGTTTTCCTTGCGCTCCTGGTTCTGATGTTTGCAGTGCGCCGCGTACCCCTGCACTTCCCAATTGCATTCTATCCCCGTTTTGCCGCTGGTGCCGGCACGTTTCTTGGCATTGGCATTGTGATGCTGCCACCCGAAGAGCTTTCCTCCGGACTATACCTTACATCGTTGCTCCTGATTATCGGCGGCACCGTGTTTGCGGTCTGGGCCACATTCACGCTTGCTCGCTCGATCAGCATTATGCCGGAAGCGCGGAAATTGGTAATCTCGGGGCCTTATGCTTTTGTCCGTCACCCGCTTTATCTGGGCGAATTTTTTGTATTATGCGGGCTTGCTCTGCAGCACGCCATGCCTTGGGCGCTTCTGATACTGGGAGTTCAATGCCTGTTTCAATTCGAGCGCATGAAGAACGAGGAACGCGTGTTGGCTCGCGCCTTTCCCAATTACGAAGCCTATATGGCGCGTACCGCGCGGCTGTTGCCGGGCGTGTATTAGCCAAGGATGTCAGGTCTGCCGTGTTACGAGATCCTCATTGCCAGGCGCGCTTTGCTTTTTTGTAAGCCGTGCGATCTACTTGCAGACCTTGACCGACAAATCTCCGGATCAAACCAATGACCCGCATCCTGCTTTCCCTAGGTGCAAGGCTTTTTGCCGTTGCTAACGCTCGCCACTATACTTGGCCTCGCAAAAGTCTCGGCGGCACCGACTGCCGAAGTGGCCAAGCGGTGCCTTCACTACTCTTATGTCGCCTACCCCATCAAACGTCCGGGAGCGATGCCCATGAACGGTGACCGGCAGGCCTATTTTAAGGACTGCATCGCCAAGAACGGCGACGTGCCCGTGCCAGAGCCGTCCCCTCCAAAACCATGACGATCGGTGTCCTTTGTGGGCTGTTCGGCCAATAACGAGTTGCGCCCTTGCCTACCTGTTGCGCCAATGCCTACCTAGGGGAACACGAACTCGATAAGGATAAGCTGGCCTCACCCGGATCGAAGGCTGCGCCGGGAACGTCCTGTTCGGTACGGCTGTCGGAGGCGTTGTCGCGGGCTCGTCACGCGGGCGAATTGGAAATACCATTGTCGGGACTGGGTTCGATGGGTCCTTTGTCCCTTGCGCAACAGCGGCATCAGAAAAGCTCGCAACGCAAAAAACGATCGTCACAAACAACATCGATACACGCATTGGTCAAACCTCAAGCAGCGCTCGGCTCGATCCGTCGGATCAAGCTCCGGCAGACGGCCTGCCACATGCGAAATCGCGACTATCGATTAAGGCAGGACGTGAGGCAATAACTCAAATCAGCCCCCGGTAGATCCACGGAGGTCGATGATTTGGGGTTCGTCTTGCCGCGGTGCCGCTGATTCCGCCCAATCGAGGCGGCACTCGATTGCCACCATAGCGGGCTGTCGTCCTTAGCCGGCTGTCGTCGTGCCTTGGCGAAGCTCGTCTCGCGGAAGCAGATGAAATCGCAACGCCTTTCCTTTCTCCGGATCGACTGGGTCGTCGGAGCAACCGATAGGCAATCAAACAATTAATTACGCCCCATACGCCAACGCACACCCATCCGAGTGAGCTCATGGTCATCTCCCGTCGTAAGCGCCCGCAAAAAACTTGTTACTATCTCCTGAGTTCAGACTGAATTCCGATTTCGTGCATTTTCAAGGTGAATTCTGGGCGACAAGGACTGGCAAGACGTTATGCCCATCGATTGGTTCGTTCTGCCAAACTCGGGAGGGGCTTGGGTTCGCACTGCCAAAAGGCTTCACATCCAAAAATTGCCTTACATTTACATACAACTTATAGGAGGCCCCTCCGGCATGCAAGAAGGCATCTTTCTATATGTCGCGCAGCGTTACAAGAGGCGCAGGGCACGTTTGCCCTTGAAAAGGCGCGACGCTCATAACGTTCAAGTTTCGCAAGCTCGTGGTTTAATTTTGGCAGGCTGTCTGAGGTGACGGATTGCCCAAAGTAGAGCGTCTCGAACAACCAGGCCCGCGTCTTCCGGATTCGTCGCAGATCGAATTGTGCTTCGCCGCAAGCGCGCGATGGCGCGCAAAGTCGCGGCCGCACTTGGCGGCAATCTGCGTCGCAAGACGGTCGGCGTGCTTGGACTGACCTTCAAGCCGAACACCGACGACATGCGCGAGGCACCGTCGATCCCGCTGATCACCGCGCTGCAGGACCTCGGCGCCACCGTAAAGGCTTACGATCCCGTCGGCATGGACCAGGCCAAGCTCGAGCTGCCCGATATCACCTATTGCGACAACCCCTACAGCTGCGCGGCAAAAGCCGACGCACTCGTGATCGTGACCGAATGGGAGCAGTTTCGCGCGCTAGATCTTCCCCGGCTGAAAAAGGAAATGGCGCAGCCGGTGATCGTCGACCTGCGCAACATTTATCGCCCCGACGAGATGGCCGAACACGGCTTTACCTATGAGAGCGTCGGACGGCCGGCGGACCAAGGTGGCGTGACGGCGGGCCCAGTGATCGACGAAAAAAGCGCTGAGATGGATGGGCCGCGAAAACGCCGTTGCCGGATATGCACAGGCCTCGCGTTTTCCGTCACCGGCTCCGTCCCTTACCTTGGGAACCCAACTGGTGCAGCCAGGGCCGCCTCTGACTTCTCTGCCGCAAGACCAGGCAGATTTACCGGCAGACCCGAACACGGCGCAGGCGCACCCCCCAACGGGTCTGCACTTCGACGTAGCGTATGCAGGGTCCCCAGCCGGTGTAGCCGTAGGGATAGGGCCGGCCAAAGAATGAAGCATCCAGCAAATCGCGCTGGGTGTTCACGGATGCGCCGACGGAATTGACGGGCCCAAGAGCCAAGGCCGAACTGACGCCGCTCATCAACGCAAGCCCAAGCAAGCAAGCGAAGCCAAATTTCCGAAACATCGAACCCCCCAATAGATCGCTATGCCGTAGCTTCCTCTATAACATCACGAGCGCGCGAAACAAACGAGAGTCCGATCAGCTTTTGGTATTATAATACCTCTATCGTCCAGTGTCATAATAACCCTAATAATGCTAAGCTATTGAGATAAATAAAAATTACCTGATAGGGTTTTTAAGCAAATTTTAGCAATCTGGTGTATTCGAACCCACGATCGGGGTTGGCTATGAGTAAAGTACCGCGTTTGTCGCCGCTCAGGCCGCAAGAGGCAACGACGACATCGGTAGATATTCCGCCTGTCTCTGGCGAGATACCGAAGCGAACATGGCACGAACTGCTGCGCCCCAAGCTCGTTGAAAAGGCCGTCCTGACCGCTGACGTGATCTTCATCGTAGCGGCCAGTCTTGTCTGCAGTTCGGGCTATAAATGGATCGCAACCGGCGACCTCGCAAACGTGACAGCCTTCGCCGGTCTGGGAGTCATCGTTGCCGTCAATTTTACGGCAATTATGGCCGCCCGGCGGAACTATCGCCTGAAAAATCTCGCGCTATTTTGCCAGGCAGGCCCGGGACACGATCATCATTTGGTCCGGTGTCTACGGAATGCTCGCCGTGGTGGGCTTCACGATGAAAATCAGCAATGAGTTTTCGCGTGGCTCGGCCATCCTGTTCTTCGCCGGCGGGCTGGCAACGCTTCTGTCCTGGCGCTTCCTCATCGCAAACTTGATTTCCCAATCTCTGGCAAACGGATCATTCGCCAGAAAAAAAATCATCATCATTGCGGAGCAAGATCAACACATTTCATCGCGCCCGCTGACCGAGCTTCGGCGCTACGGCTATCACCCTGTGAAAACCTGCGAGGTCTCGCAGGAGGAAATTGCGTCGCTGGGCATCACCCGATCGCTACGTTCGAAGCTTGCGGACGTTATCCAGTTTGCAAGAGACGAGCAGATCGAAGACATCTATCTTCTCATGAACTGGCGCCATCATCGCGCCATCTATGGGATTCTGCATGCGTTGGCCGTGCTTCCGATTTCGGTTCACCTCGTTCCTGACGAGAATGCCGCGCAGTTCCTGAACTATCCGATCGCGAATATCGGCGGCACCTGGACGGCGGTACTCAGGCGAGCGCCGCTGAGCCACACCGAACGCGCAGCCAAACGCTTCTTCGATCTCAGCCTCGCGACGGCTGGACTTCTGACATTACTGCCGTTGATGCTGGTCACGGCCCTCCTCATCAAACTGGACTCGCGCGGGCCCGTTTTCTTCCTGCAGAAGCGCAACGGCTTCAACGGCCAGGCTTTCAATATTTTCAAATTTCGAACCATGCATGTTCTTGAAGACGGCCCGGTGATCCTGCAGGCAACGCGGAACGATCCACGTGTCACACGCCTCGGCCGCTGGCTCCGAAGATCCAGCATCGACGAGCTGCCGCAGCTATTCAACGTCATCCGGGGCGACATGTCCCTCGTTGGTCCACGCCCTCACGCCATCATCGCACAATTCCGAATACGAAAAACTGATCGCCAACTACGCCTTTCGGCATCACGTCAAGCCGGGTCTGACAGGGTGGGCGCAGGTCAACGGCTATCGAGGCGAGACGCGCCAGATCGAACAGATGGAGCGTCGCGTCGAGCACGATCTCTGGTACATCAACAATTGGAGCCCATTACTCGACCTGAGAATTGTACTGCAGACCGTTGTCGTGGCTCTGCGACAAACCACGGCTTATTAGCCGGCACCTACATGTCCCAATAAAAAATATCCGGTAAATCAGGATCGCCGATGCGATCTGCATGAGCGACGTCACGTCGATTTCAGCGGGCCAGTTTCCCCTTGCCCGCTGAACGGGCGGATCGACGCCATCGCCGCTCCCTGCTCCTCGCATCGTGAGCGGCTTTGCTCTTCCCGTATCACGAAATCGGCGAGCCCCCATGCAGGAGCGTCCTCTAAATCTGGCTTCTCGTTCTGTACAAAATCATATCGTCCAGTTTGTCCGAAATCTGCAGGTCGAGCACCTTGCGGCAGAACAATAATTCGCCGGCGCCATAGACGTCTTCTACTTTCAGGACAGGGTTTGCGGAAAAAAAGGCGATATGGCTCTCTGCGATTGAAGACGGATTGGCTCCCGCCATGCTCCATCCGTGAACGTCACGTTGTGAAGCATTCGCGACCTAAACCGGGAATTTGCAAGTATTGTTTGGAAGACCATTTCGTCAGGAATAAATGTGTTCTCGTAGAACTTCATCACGTTTGGATTTTCAGTGACAAAGCGGCTGATGTACTCGCAAGCCTCTCGTGTAAGAGCCCACCAACCGCTCCCCGCGAATGGATCCAGCGAATGAAGATGAAATTTATAATCTCTCTTTGGCACCAATCCAAATTTGACCAAGCCGCTGCGAGCTTTTTCGATAGCCCGACCGACCCGTCCCGGGCGCCCCTTGTAGTCGGTCAGGCGTGAGAGATGCTTCGAGGCCGGGATCGAAGGCATCGGCACGCAGTTGATAAATTCCGCACCCCTGTTCTGATGGAAAAACTGTTCGATCTCCGCGCCCGCACGCAAGGGATAATCAGTCCCGCTCAGAAGGACTAAATAATCGTACTGAGTGGAGTGCGCGAGAGCCGCATCCAAAAGACGGATCGTTGCAGCAACCAGCGAATAGTCGCCCCAGTATACCGGTACGCGGTCGGCGATAAAATGAAGTCCCTCTCCGAGGGTTCGTTCAAATGGATCAATCGCCACCTTGCGATCGACGTGTATGAATATGTCCGCCGCGGAAGACCGAAGTGTGCGATGAGCCGCGCGAGTTGCTCAACACGATCATGAGCCAGGATGAGATACGCGATCTTCCAATTTCACCACCGAATTAGCGAGAAAACCACCGCTCATTTTTCCATCCACGTCGCCAGCCCGACTTTGCTGACCGACCAAAAGCCGCCGCCGGCCCCAGCCGTGATCAACGCACCCGGGCCATGGTCGTACTTAGACTTGCAGGCAAGGGCAACGAAGTAAATTGCCTTTCAAAGAAAGGCTCCTTGCCGGGAACACACTGGCCTCCCGGGGGACAGCATGCCCTGAAACCGCGCCGGATATGCCACCAGTGCGCGAGCAAAAATTCGTTGGGTGAATTTCTGCTCTGGCCCGGGACAACCGGGCACGTTACCCAACAAGATTCAGATCTTTCAGCCGCCAAGACGGCTGGCCAGATCGGCCGGAATCCGATCGGGAAAGCGATCCAATCAGATCGCACAAATAGTCGCGCACCGAACGGCGTGTAGCCCGCTCCGGAGGCCGGGTAAATGGTGATCTCGCCGAACACCGGGCCATTGGAAGTGAGATAAAAATCGAGACGGAGAAATGCCCCCAAGTCGCTTGCCATAAGTTCAGAAGCGGAGATCAGCTCAGCAAGATGTGGCGGCTGGGGGATAAATGGTCCTTGCGGGTAGTTTGTGTGAAACGCATCCACAGAATTTGGTCCAATCTCTGGAGTAGAATGACCACGTGCTGCTGTTTCGGTCGACAACGTAGACGACCCACGCCTTTCCTCCCGCAACAAATACTTTAAAATCGCGTGGGATAGCGAACCGCCGGTCGTAGTCTTGTACGAGTTCTTCAACGATGATCCGAGGTTCTCTAGCATATTTTGCCGACGCGAACCTCTTCCGGCAGAACTCTGGTAACGTCGCGCGGGGTACGGTCGCCTTTGACATCAATTCCCGCTCCCCGTCGATGACCATTACGGCGTCGCTGTCCCAGCCGTTATGCGGCTTAATGACGACCCGATCGGGAAGTTTCGCAAAGTCGATCGCGTTCAAGTCGCCGACTTCCGAATAGAGTTCAGGCAAGCGCAGGCCGAGCGACTTCACATAACGCCGCATCAGGAGCTTGTTACCCGATAGCGATTCCAGGGCCTTCACCTCGCTGGGCGCGGCCGGGCTCTCCCAATATGCCAACCTCGCATCAAGTTTTGCCTTCAGCTTGCGCTGCGGGCCGCGAATCCCGGACGCCGCCGCGACAGCTTTCAGCCGCGACTTGAGGCCCGACACTATGCGTCGCGACCGAACGCGCAGACCATCCTGCGCCTTTTTCTCTTGGTCCACGTCGTTCATCGCCAAATTCCTTTGCTAGTGCCGAAACGCCCCGGCGCGCAGTGACCGTCATTTCTCCTTGGGTCCATGGACCAAGCTCGACGGAACACCTCCGTTCACCATCGCAAGAACGCCGCCTGTTGCAGCCCGATGGGCGTTGAACTCTTCCTTGTCACCCGTGGATTGAGTTGAACGAAGCGCCGCAAAACATTCAAGACTTTCAGCCGCCATGACGGCTAGCCAGATTAGCTGGAATCCGATCGGGAAAGCGATCCATCAGATCGGACAAATATCGCGCTCCGAACGGCGTGTAGCCGGCTCCGGAGGCCGGGTAAATGGTGATCTCGCCGAACACCGGGCCATTGGAAGTGAGATAGAAATCGAGCCGGAGAAATGCTCCCAGGTCGCTTGCCATAAGTTCAGACAGCGGAGAATAGCTCAGCAAGATGTGGGGGGTGCGGGACAGATGATCCTGGCAGGTAGGCTCGTGTGAAACGCATCCGCGAGTTTGGTCCAATCTCTGGAATAGAAGGAATTGCTCCGCTGGGCCTTCGAGCCATTTCGGTCAATAACACAGACGATCCACGCCTTTCCTCCCGCAACATATACTTTAAAATCGCGTGGGATCGCGAACCGCCGATCGTAGTCTTGCACGAATTCTTCAACGATGATCCGAGGTTCTCTAACAACTCTTGCCGATGCGAACGTCTTCCGGCAGAATTCTTGCAACGCCGCGCGGGGTACGGTCGCTCCTGACATCAATTCCCGTTCCCCGTCGATAAGCATTACGGCGTCGCTGTCCCAGCCGTTGTGCGGCTTAATGACGACCCGGTCGGGAAGGTTCGCAAAGTCGATCTCATTCAAGTCGCCGACATCCGAATAGATTTCAGGCAAGCGCAGGCCGAGCGACTTCACATAACGCCGCATCAGGAGCTTATTGCTGGATAGGGCTTCCAGGGCCTTCACCTCGCTGGGCGCGTCCGGGCTCTCCCAATATGCCAACCTCGCATCAAGTTTTGCCTCCAGCTTACGCTGTGGGCCGCGAAGCCCGGACGCCGCCGCGACAGCCTTTAGCCGCGACTTGAGGTCCGACACTGCGCGTCGCGACAGAACGCGCAGGCCATCCCGCGCCTTTTTCTCTTGGTCCGCGTCGTTCATCGCCAAATCCACTAGCAAGTGCCAAAACCACCCGACACAGGTGGCCGTCATTTTTTCTTCTTTCGGATCCATGGACCAAGCTCGACGGTACACCCCTGCGCTGCTTGGCGGCGATTGCCGTCCTTTTGCTTCCACTTTCGCGATAACGCGCCTATTACGGCCCGATGGGCGTCGAATCTTATTTGTCCCCATTGGATTGAGACAGACGAAGTGCCGCAGAAACATTTCACATCTTCCAGGCGCCATGACGGCTAGCCAGATCGGCCGGAATCCGATCGGGAAAGCGATCCATCAGATCGCACAAATATCGCGCGCCGAACGACGTGTAGCCCGCTCCGGCGGCTGGATAAATGGTGATCTCGCCGAACACCGGGCCACTGGAAGTGAGATAAAAATCGAGACGGAGAAATGCGCCGAGATCGCTCGCCATGAGTTCAGAAGCGTAAATTAGCTCAGCAAGATGCGGCGGCTGCGGGACATATGATCCTGGCAGGTAGGCCGTGAGAAATGCATCCGCGAACTTGGTCCAATCTCTGGAATAGAAGGAATCGCTCCGCTCGGCCTTCGGACCATTTCGGTCAATAACGGCGACGACGCACGCCTTTCCTCCCGCAACAAATACCTTAAAATCGCGTGGGATGGCGAACCGCCGATCGTAGTCTTGCACGAATTCTTCAACGATGATCCGAGGTTCTCTAGCAAATCTTGCCGATGCGAACGTCTTCCGGCAGAATTCTGGTAATGCCCCGCGGGGTACGGTCGTTCCTGACATCAATTCCCGTTCCCCGTCGATAACCATTACGGCGTCGCTGTCCCAGCCGTTATGCGGCTTGATGACGACCCGGTCGGGAAGGTTTGCAAAGTCGATCGCGTTCAAGTCGGCGGCATCCGCATAGATCTCAGGCAAGCGCAGGCCTAGTGACTTCACATAACGCCGCATCAGGAGCTTGTTGCTGGATAGAGCCTCCAGGGCCTTCACCTCGGCGGGCGCGTCCGGGCTCTCCCAATATGCCAACCTCGCATCAAGCTTTGCCTTCAGCTTAGGCTGGGGGCCGCGAAGCCCGGACGCCGCCGCGACAGCTTTCAGCCGCGATTTGAGGCGGGATACCGGCCAGACCCGTGGTTGGTGCGGCGCTATGGTCCGCTGGTTCGCCTCGCTCATCGCAAACACTCCCTGCAATTGCCAAAATTAACTGGACCGTGCGTGCCTGCGAAGCCCTGCATCAATCCCTCATAAAATCAAAACTCGAGTAGTATCCGGACGAAACAACACCATCTGATTTCGTGCTCACGGCATTCCAGCAAGCCCTGCGGCGCCAGACAACAACATTTGAGATTCCATCGCCGGTAAGGTTAATTGTTAAGTTCCAATTGCTCACCCGTGCCCTGCTACCGCGCGGTATTGAGATTCAATCGCCGGTAAGGTTGATCAGTTAGCTTAAATTCAGTTCCGCGCCGCGCTTGTGTCGAAAATCTGATAACCGACAGTGATGTTCGCCGTCGTCCTCATAACCGGAATTTTTGCGGTCGGGTTCGCATCGGGATATGCGGTTCGAGAATTTATCTCGCGTCGTCGCCGTCGTCGCCGAGGTGTCGGTTAGTCCGCACGTGATGCTTTCGGCGCTTGCATGAAAGCGCCCCAGGCGTGGGCCAAACACTCCGTCTTTAATCAGACCAGCAATCGATCCGCGACAATTCGAACGTTGTCGCACAACCGCGATGTCCGCTGGTTAGATCGTCCGGTCGCGCTCCTGTCGCAGGCGGCAGGCGATGTTTGCACAGGGATCCAAAGGCATGAGTCACCGCAGCAGAAGCGCCGCAGCACTCCGTGGCCTTCAAGGTATCGCCATCATATTGATTTGAATAAGTTAAGCTACGGCTCACCCGCGACCGATGCCGAACGGAGGGCCCGCTCGAATGTATCGCCGTCCCAGTTGCCAACATGGATACGCGGCAGGGCAAAAACATCGGATGTCGCGAAGGCTGGCCCGTGCTGCACGGAACATGCAAAGGTGAAGCCGGCAGTCTTTACCGCTTCGCGAGCTTTGGCGTCGAAGTCGCCATAGGGATAGGCAAAGCTCTCAACCGGCGCTCCGATCAAGCGCCTCGCAGGCGAGTTTGCTTTCGGTGATCTCACGATGGCAGGCAACGGTGTCCAGCCCTGAGAGGACAGGATGGGTGACGGTGTGAGCTCCGATCGTCACGAGGCCGTCCGCCACAAGCTTCTCGTACTTCCGCGCCGGTCATCACCCGGTCCGGCCACGCGCGGTGGTTGGCCTGACGAAGATCGACCGAAGTTCGGCCATAATTAATTCACGCTCTTCGCTCGCCAAAGCGTCGTATGGCCTGCCATATCGCCGTTATCGCCGCCCGCCGCCGCTTCAACGGAGCGGGGCAATCGTGCCATCCTCATTCACGGGAGGCTCGGTGCCGATGTCGAAATGCATGGATTTCCCCACGGACCACGAGTTCAAAACTCCGAGCGTCCGTTTTCGAGCAGAATAAGCCTTGCAAGTTCATCCCACCAAAACCCGTCGGGACGGTCAACAAAGCCGGTAGTGAGAAAGACTGTCGCCGGCACGTCTGCGGCCGCAAGGCGTGGCTTGCCAGCGACAAGGTTGTCGACATAGCCATCGTCAAAGGTCAAAGCGACCGCGTTCGGAGGCAGCGAACCGGCCATCAGACCGCGAACAAAATCTGTAAGCGGAAGCGGATGCCGGGTGCGGCGCAGGACGTCGAGTTGCTGCTCAAAGCGGGCGGGAGACACAGCAAGTCGCCAATGATCGACCGGATCGTCTGCGATCCGGTGATACATGAGGATCAACGGCTTCGGCTTGGGCGGCCAGATGCGGTGGGCGATAGACCGTAATCTGGTGCGAACCCTCAATCGGCTACGAATGCTCATGCCTCCTGGGGCTCCACAGATTTAACGACGCGAAGCGCAATAATCATCTGATAGTCCGCGTCATGATGGTCGAGCTCCGTCCTTCTGGAGGTCCTGAGCTGCGAGGCAGTGCAAAAAAGCGCAGGCCGCGAGAACATTTCCGTAGGTGACCACCGTCACGTTTTCCGGCCCGAATACGTCGCTCAAAAGACGTCGGGCGGAGGCATCGGTGAAACGCCAATAATCACCCCAGCGATCCATATCATAACGGGTGATCTGGCTGATTCCGGGAACGGTGATCAGTGCTACCCCACCGGGCCGCAGCGCATTTCGAATTTGGATAACCGTCTCTTTTATCTCGTAAATAAAAGGCAGCGTTTGGGTGAGTATGATGCAATCAAAAGCGAGCCGGGAATACCCTCGCCCGTTGCCAAATCTCCAACAAGTGTGGCCGCGGGATTGCCGGGGACCGCATGCAACACCTCACTGCGCGTTACCCGCCCGCCACCAAATCGAACCGTATAATTGTTGTCGGCAATTTCAAGCGTGCAGCCGCGAATATCACTGGCGTTTTGAGCAAGGAAGCTTTCGATGTAGTAACGATCGATGGGCGTGCCGCGGCTAAAATGACTAGCGACTGATCGGCGACAATGGCCTGAGATCGCCGAAGCTAACCGATCCGATCGGGATCGGATAAGGCTGGCCTCAAATCCAGCCCATCCACCGCACCATCGGGCGCGGAAGCACCTTGCTTGCGTGGCGGCCCAGAGCGGCGAGCGCTGCGCGCATGGTGAAATACGGTGTCCATCGCGCGGATTGGACCAGATATCTCATTGCTGCTGCTACGTCGCGGCGCGCGCGCCACTGGGAAGCAGCTTCTCTGACCATTTCAGTGGCAAAATATTTTCGCTTGAGCGCACGACCGTCTCGCAGAGCCGCACGGGTTTGGGCGTCAATAGAATTTCGTGCTTCGTAACGATCGAGTACCTGGAGCAGAACCTTGAGCTGCTCAACGTGATTGCCCGACATGTTTTGACCATGCCGTCGGTACTCCGTAACGATCTCCTTATGACCTGCGATCGGGTACTTCTGGGTAAGGCGCAGATAAAGGTCCCTGTCTTCGAGCCGCCGCAATGTTTCGTCGAACCCATTCACCTCCAACAGGCAATCACGCCGAAAAAGCACCATCGATGGCGTGCTGATACCCTGACGCAAGAACGCGAGATGTGCATTGCCATCAATTGAATCGACGTAATCGGGCCCGATGATGCGGCCGTCCTCCGAGATGGGGTGAACCCCACCATAGACGAATGCGCAGTCAGGTCGGGCCGCGATGCAAGCAAGCCCTGCTTCGAGTGCCCTTGGCATGAGGCGGTCGTCAGAGTCGAGGAAAACCACGTAGCTCGCAGTGCACCCTCGAAGGCCGGTGTTACGCGCGCCCGACAACCCGCGGTTCTCCTGCCGGATCAGCCGCACCTCCGGAAATTGGGCGACCACAGCGGCAGGATCATCGGTCGAGCCGTCATCCACAACGATAATCTCGTTGGCCTGGCGCGTCTGTGCCAACACGCTATTAATCGCATCGGCGAGAAAATGAGCTTGATTAAACGTCGGAATAATCACCGCAACGGTTGTATGTCCAGACGGTAGGCCGCCCTCATTGAGGTCGAGCCCGACAGGCTCGCCGTACCCGCCTGTTTCCATGTCCATTTTTTGGCTCATCAATCTTGCGCACCCGCCGTGTAAACCTATTTTTCTCAATGGAATTTGTAAAATTCGCTGAAGCGGCTGGCCCAAGCAACGCCAATCCAATACTGGCGTCAACTAAAATCACCATGACCGCACTACCACGCCAGCATTCACGGCTTTGCAGCTTCTTGGCAATATCACCGTGAGAATTACTGATTACCTCGATCAAAATCAGAGGCACCGATGCGCGTCGATGGGCAGTCGTTCCAGTGCGCTCAGTTTTGTTGTTTTTCAAGATTGGTCATAGTTTTCAACCTTTCCGCGAATATTCCAACAGGGTCATCCGGTATAAACTCCCGAATCCTTGTCGCGGCTAGTTTGCCCATATCCTGAAGTCTATCGCGTTGCGCCCACATTCGTTCGAGCGCACTACCGAAACACTCCACTACGGGAGCCGCAGCCAGGAAGCCGGTGACACCCTCTTTGATTACTTCCGAATTCCCGCCCACATCGGTAGCGACCACGGGGCGTCCGCAGAACATCGCTTCGACAACTGTCAGAGGCATACCTTCGTATCGGGAAGGCAGGACCAAAATATGATTTTCACGCCAGATCTTCTCGACCGCGACATAGCCCCCAAAACACACGCGATCACGCAATTTGAGCCTGTCAACCAAGCGCTCGAGCACATCGCGATTGGGTCCGCTGCCGTAGAACGTCAGTCGCCAGTTGCGCTCCGCCCATTCGGGAGCTGCCAGAACATCAAGGATGATGTCCTGGCCCTTTTCGGTGGGGAAAAGATTTCCTACACATGCCATACGGATTTCTTGTTCGCCAGTACCGGGAGGCCAGGGAATGGGTGAGTCAATATCGAGTACAAGTGGATTGCGGACAATCTCGGCATTGTCGATGTCATGACCAAATTGCTTTTCTGCAAAGGCCCGATTGGCTTCAGAAACAAAAAAGCACCGCCGGGCCAACGGAAGTACTTTCCGATACCGGGCCGCCAATTCGTCCGGAGGCCACCAACCCGGGATGTTCTGGATGCGCTATCGTTGCAAAAGGCCAGCCTCTGGCGACGCACATCTCGACAAGTTCGATTG
The DNA here is from genome assembly GCA_963829315.1 of uncultured Alphaproteobacteria bacterium. Classification (GTDB taxonomy): domain Bacteria; phylum Pseudomonadota; class Alphaproteobacteria; order Rhizobiales; family Xanthobacteraceae; genus Bradyrhizobium. The sequence goes on from CAWHIO010000001.1 coordinate 25,242, forward strand.
GCGGGACGACAAACCCATTGGATATGACGACAAGATCCGGCGACAGGTTAGCCGAATGACCGCTCGATATCAGACACGATTTGCGTTTTGCCTGACACGTATCGCCGCGCGAGCCCAACAAGCGAGGTTTGAGCCGGCCGCGGTCGCAGGTCCACGCCGACCTGTGACAATTCGCTTATCCGGCGATCAAGCTGAGGCCAACCCTGGACGCTCGCAGCCACCGGCACGCCCTGCCTGGCCAGCAAAGCAGCGGTTCGCGTCCATAATTCCTCCGAACCTCCCCAAGGGCTGCCGCCCATGGTCGATATGAAGAGATATATTCTTTCGCAAGTTGACCCCTCTCAGGCGGCCGCTCGCTGTCACTTCGTGAGCGGAGGCTGAAAAGCCTATTTGGTCTTTAACCCGCCTCACGGTCAACCATAGCGTCGGCCGCATCTACCGACCAGTCCCATTGCTCATGATAGGTGCAGTCACCCGAATTCCATCCCCACAATATCTCTTGTCAGTTCGAATCACCTCGAACGAGCAGATGCCGTCAAGCTTCTCGTAAATCTCTTCGTGCGGTGGTTCGTTCAAAAAAACCCGCAAGGAAAACTGGCCAACATTTAGCCGCAGCGAAGGAAATCTGCACACCAGCAGAGTTTCACCCTCCTGATTCCCGAACGTAATTTCTGGATTATAGGCCCACGCATACACAGCACTATGTTGAAACTGGTTGATTATCTCGATCGCCAGGCATGCCTTGGCCATAGGAACGTGGTGCTTGATCCACAACTTCACTTCGAGCGGTTCGCCGAACTCGTGTATGCCATTTCCTTCCGAGGTCACGACCTCGGCTCGGCTGATGTGCGGAGCGCTGGTTTGCCGATCCTGCGCGCGGAGGTAGGTGGCTGCGCCGCCGCCTTTGGAATTGTACGCCGAAATGCCGTCTTGAGTTGGCCCATCAGCGACAACGCGCCCGGCATCGAGCACGACTGCACGATGTGTCAGTGAGGCTACCGCAGCGAGATTATGGCTGACGAGCAGCACTGTCCTGCCATCACGCCTGGAAACTTCGTCCATTTTCCCAAGGCACTTTTTTTGAAACTCCGCGTCACCCACTGCCAAGACTTCATCCACAATGAGAATTTCCGGTTCCAAATGCGCCGCCACAGCAAAGGCGAGGCGCATATACATTCCCGACGAAAATTGCTTGACCGGCGTATCGACAAACTTCTCCACCTGCGCGAACGCGACGATCTCGTCAAACTTCTTGCGGATTTCACGCTGCGTCATCCCGAGGATGGCACCATTGAGAAAGATGTTTTCCCGACCTGTAAGCTCGCGATGAAAGCCGGTGCCGACCTCGAGAAGACTTGCGACACGTCCACCGAGCACAACGCGCCCGCTGGTTGGCGCCGTGATGCGGCTCAGGATCTTCAGCAGCGTGCTTTTTCCTGCTCCATTGTGACCGATGATCCCAAGGATCTCGCCGCGCTTAACCTCAAAACTCACATCTCGTAGCGCCCAAAACTCCTCGACTTCGTCGCCTTGAACAATCTGCCGGCCGCGGGCCAAATCGATCGCCTTGCGCGTGAAATTGCGAGCCTCGCGCGCAATCACATCCCGTAACGCAACGTATTGCCCCCGCTGGGCATTCCGGTGCCCAATCAGGTAGCTTTTGGAAAGATTTTCAACGGTGATGATGGTTTCAGACATTTGGTCCACAAAGGCGATTGAATTCAGATCAAATCGGCAAAGCTATTTTCCAGTTTTCTGAATTGTCGAAAGCCGAGCCACAGGAAGAACACTATAATACTCGCGCTCACCGCCAGCCCCGGCAGATAAAGCTGACTCTCCCCGCCCAGGATGCACCAGCGAAATCCGTCAATCACACCTACCATCGGGTTTAGGGAATAAAGCAATCGCCATTGCTCGGGTATCACGCTCGAACTGAATCCCACAGGCGACACGTACAAGCCAAACTGTACGATGAATGGAATAATATAGCGAAAATCCCTGTACCGAACATTAAGAGCGGAAATCCACAAAGCCGGACCCAATGTCGCAAAGAACGCAGCAAGCACGAACAACGGCAGCAGCAATATCTGCCAATTTGGCAAAAATTGGTACCACACCATCAGAGCGATCAGGATGCAGAAACTGATGAGAAAGTCTGCGAACGCAACAACGATCGTAGCCGTAGGTACAATCAGCCTCGGGAAATAGACCTTGCTGATAAGGTTGGTGTCGGCGATCAGACTGTTGGCCGCGTCAGAAAGACCGGTTGAGAAGAACGCCCAGGGGAGCATGCCCGCAAACACCATCAGCGCATAAGGCGTTGAGCCGTCGGAAGGTAAGTGAGCCAGGCGGCCGAAGATGATGGTAAAAACCAACATCGTAAGTAATGGCCGGATCAATGCCCAGGACGCACCGACCACCGTCTGTTTGTAGCGAACCGACAAATCGCGCCAAGCCAGGATCCGGAACAACTCTCGATACTGCCAAACATCGAACCAGTAATGGCGTCGCGCTCGAATTGGGTTCGATAATGATGGGCTCACGCATCAGCAGTGTTGCTTTTTCCGGAAGGGGATGTCCGGTCGTTGCGCGCAAGGATTTAGCACCGCTCTTGGAAGTTTCAAGCTGCACTATACTGCCTCATGTCGAACCGCACAAACGAGTTGAGCAAATGCGCCGACGGGTTGCTGTGATGGAATTCATCGACATCGAAACGGCTCCTTGAATTCATTTTTTCCTTGCGCGAGACCGGCCAAAGGGAAGCCAGCTCTGGCAAGAAGAACCGCAAAAGAAGGACAAAATGAGTGACTCGACGCATTTCGCGTCGACTTAACTTGCTCCTCCGCGAATATCCAACGCGAACTGCACGTAACCTTAATTTTCCGGCCGTGAAAGGCCGCTAGCCGATTGCAAATCCTTAGCGCTCCACGATCACAGTCTCCCACGCTCGCCGATCATGTCGGTTGCCGTGGACGGCTTCGAGGCAATTGGCGTGTTGAAGCCCGAAGGCCGCCAAGCTTAATGCCTCCGTTAAGGCCGAGACAATTCACGCTCGCACGGCACCCGATTTTGATAGCTATCTCTAGGCTACGGCCTGACAGCCCAGTAATCGGCTTCCCTGTCGAGCAGGGTTTGTCGAATTTGCTCTTGCCCGTGGTTCCTTCCTTTTGGCACACATTGCGCGGATGGTTGGTGAAATATTTCAGTTCTCGGCCCGGTCAAACCGGACTGATCGAGAAAGTAGTTTCGGGTATAATCGGGCGAATGACCTAAATCGTGTGCTTGCGCTTATTTGTTTCCAAACCACGCGAGTGCGGGCTGTTCACGATCTTTGCGTTGCCTCCGTGCAAGAAAAGCGCGCAACTAAACCTCCCATCAAGCCTGCAAATGCCTACCTCACCTCCCAGGGACCAAGAATAGAAATCTGCGGTATGATAGAACCTTCATTTGTGCCGGAGGTAACACTAACGGTGACAAGCGATTGATAATCCCCCATTATTCTCGCATATGGGTCTGCGGAAGCTCAAGAATTTGAAACCGGTCATTCCGGATACAATTATGAGTAGTGTACCGTTTTCGTTGTCGCTTGCATCCCGCCCAGCCGCAAAAGCAGCATTTTTATGCACGTCACCGGCTGCCAAACGCAAAGCGAAGGAAAATACGCTTCAGACGCCGCAGCCGCGTCTGTCAATCGAAATAGCCGCCGTTATTGATGATTTCAATCACTACGAGCGGTCCTGTTGCAATCAGGGCCATCTAGGGGCGAATGTCGTCGACATCTCGAGCAATACGGCTTTCGTCGGCATTGATGTTATCGTCGACGCCAAATTCGTCGCAACTATAGATTGTCCGACGAAACTGCCGGCTAAAGAGTTTCGCGCTGATTTGGTCCACCGGCTTGCGCCTCGTATCCTAGAAATTTTAACCTGGAAGGTAGATACGATTGAACCATTCGAAATTAGAAACGAAGGAAATTCGTAGGGCCCGGATTCTTGGTGTTCCGATCAGTCTAATTGATCTACCAAGCGCGGCCAAACAGATTTCAGAATGGGCGCAGGACAAAACGACGGCGCGCTTTGTTTTCGTGCGCGACAGTTCATCCCTCATGTTGGCATCTGAACAGCCTGATCTGATGGCGCTTCATGAGAAGGCGAGCCTTATTGTCGCCGATGGGACACCGTTAGTCTGGATTTGCCGAATTTACGGTGGTGGCGACGAAATTGGCCGTGTCGCGGGCGCAGATCTAGTGGACTTCGTCTGCAAACTGTCTGTACCCATGGGGCAGAGCCATTTCTTCTACGGCGGAAAGCCAAACGTTGCGCAAACGATGGCCGAATTACTCTCAAAGAGATATCCTGGACTTAAGATTGCCGGCACTTATAGTCCGCCAATGCTCGAAATCGGACCTGACTTTGAACTTCGTGATTCCAACCTTGAAGACGTGAAAACACTCCGGGAAAGCGGTGCGGATTTTGTTTGGGTCGGCATTTCAAGTCCTAAGCAAGAATATTGGATAGCGAAAGCTGCACCGGTGGTTGGTCGTGGCGTATTCATCGGTGTCGGTGCCGCTTTCGATTTCCACTCAGGGTATGTTCGGCGTGCTCCTCCCTGGATGCGAAATAATGGCCTGGAGTGGCTGCATCGTCTTGGCAGCGAACCGCATCGCCTCTGGCGTCGCTACTTGGTGCTCACGCCCCGCTTTGCGTTTAGGGCCTTGCTGGAGTTGTCCTGGCATTGGATCGCTAACTCCGAAATCGTAACGCGACTGCGAGCAAACCCTAGGAGTCATTCTTGACGCCAGTGCCGCGTTCAAACGGTGTCGAATCGAGATTGGCCCGTGTGCCGGTTCTGGATGGCTGGCGCGGAATAAGCATCCTCTTGGTCCTGGCTGGGCATATGCTCCCGCTTGGACCGAAATGGCTGAAGCTGAACTCGATGGTTTCCGCGGCCGGACTGAGTATATTTTTCTTCCTGTCCGGTTTTCTTGTCATTTCGATTCTTTTAAAAAACGACAACATCACGTCGTTCTTTGTCCGACGCCTGTTTCGAATTCTGCCACTAGCATGGTTGGTGCTGCTTGCCTTGTTGTTGTTCCAAGCGCCATCAATGAGCACGTGGCTCGCAAATCTCTTATTTTACGCGAACATTCCTCCGAATGAACTTCTGCCGCACGGAGATCATCTCTGGAGTTTGTCCGTCGAAGTTCAATTCTATTTTGCTGTCGGACTTACGGTCGCGGTTTTTGGCCGACGCGGACTGATTTTCTGATCCCGATGGCTTGCTTGGCGGTTACCGCGGCACGCGTCATCTACGGAATGGAGTTTTCGATCGTCACCTGGTTCCGGATCGATGAAATCCTCGCTGGAGGAACGGTTGCGCTTTTCCTGCAGTTGTCGAGATTCGCCAGCACGTCTCAGAAATGGCCTGCAGCTATCCCATTCCTGCTGATCCCGCCGCTTTTTTGTTCCTGCCACGAATCGCTAGTCTACATAGATTATCTAAGGCCTTACATCACGGCCCTGCTGGTTTACTCGACCATCCATCGGAAATCCGATTTCCTTCAACGGCTTCTGTCCAGCAAATTGTTGGCGTATTTCGCGAAAACATCGTACGCGCTTTACGTTATTCACCCTCTTACTTACGCTGGCTGGCTTGGAGAGGGCGATGTCGTAGTAAAGTATGCAAAGCGGATCTTGAGTTTCATCTTGACGTTCCTGTTTGCGCACCTGTCCAGCGAATATTTTGAAAAACGCTGGAACACACTCGGCCATACGCTCGCATCTCGTATTGAGCGCAACGGCGCGGAAAGTCCAAACCTTCGATCTCAGCCGGTTGTGAACCCATGATTGACTATATCACTTTTTTCATTTTTCTGACGCGCTCCGCGTTGGATGCAATATTTGGTTCGCTTGAATTCGAAGTCAGCGGAATGACATTGACGGCCGGAGCTATCCTGAACCTGGTTGTGCTATGCCTCGCAGCAACGGTGTTCCCTTCTCGGCGCGTTCCCGTTTTTGCATTCAAAGTATGGCTTCCGTTCCTGCTCGTAGCCACCCTTTCGATCGCGTGGTCGCCCGACAAGGGGGCCGCCATTAGAATGTTGCTCGTCCTGTTTACTTATGCCGCCGTGTTCGCGATTCCGTTTTGTATGCGGGCAGAATCTCGGCGCAGCGCGTGGCTCCTCAAAGCAATCATGTATTCATCCGCCCTGCCCGCTCTAGTCGGAGTGCTTGAGTACTTTCTTTTTCTCGATGAAAGCGGACGTATAAAATCGACGTTTACGCACCCGAACGTGTTTGCGTATTATCTTATGATTGTTGTCGGAATAATATATTTCTTGCTATCGTCATCTAGCTCACAACTTACGCCCCAAATCAGAAAGATGATGGTTCCCTATTCGGGGCTATTGATTGCATTGATCGTCCTGACGGAAAGTCGGGCTGCATGGGTTGGAACCGTGGTGATTCTTGCTGGGTTTGCATTATTTGTAGACCGGCGCTACCTGCTCGGTCTCATGCTGCTTCCAGCTCTATTGTTCGTTCCTGCCGTTTCGCAACGGATAAGTGATCTCGGGAGCGGCACGCAGTATACGGGCCAGATGAAGAGCGCAGACGATGCGGTTAATTCTTTTGCCTGGCGGCAGCTCATGTGGCAGTCGGCTTTGGAGGATGCGGCAGATGCGCCGATCTTCGGGAAGGGCCTAGCCTCCTTCGGTCCAAATTCAGTTATTTTCTTTCCTATTGTCGAGCAAGACAGAGACTACGGAACTCATGGAGTGGGCGCTCACAGCGCATACGTTCAAGCCCTATATGAGACCGGTATCTTGGGTTTCGTTTGTTACATCGGGATGTATTTCAGCTTAATTTTACGAGCGTTACGTCAATACAATCGCGATCCCCGAGGAAGTGTAATGCTGGTGTCAATAATCCTTGCCTACATGGCTGCGAATTTTTCTGATAACATTTTCGACTACGGGGGCCTAAACTGGTATTTTTGGGGGTTCTTTGGGATCGTTTTCGCGAAATTTGAACGGGACTCAATCGAAATTGCTGCGCAGCGCCGATCGGTGCAGCGTCCAGGTGATGTTCAGCGTTACGGTTCCGCGCACTGAAGTGCAAATCCAATCTCGTTTCACAAATGGTTCTAACTTTTGGCATTTGCGACCAGCTTAGCAACGAGATCTCGCGCTAATCTTTTGGCCAGGAACGCGATCGGGGCACGCAAAAGCGTAAATGGTTGTTTGTTAAGTTGCCTGGAAGATGGGTCAAGGCGACCACAGGCTAAGGAGTGACCGTTGCGCTTTACCATTGTAATTCCTTGTTTTGACCGACAAGTCGATCTGCGGAGGGCGATAAAATCATGCCTAGCCCAGACGTTCGCTGACTTCGAGCTAATCATCGTAGACGACTGTTCGAAAGAGCCTCTGGAAGATATCTGCAACGAGTTCGGCGACAGCCGTATCAAATATTATCGGAATTCGACCAACCGTGGCGTCTCTTATTGTAGAAACATCGGAATTGATCTCGCCGCCGGTCAATATATTTCATTTCTCGACTTCAGACGATGTGTATCTACCTAACCGATTGGAAGTCCTTGATCGTTGCCTTTGCGAGACCGCAACTTCACCAAGTATACTTTTCCACCGCCAATACCGCCTTCTGGCGCCTAACGAAGCGGCTACAATCGCGCCAGCTCGGTTGCCGATTGACAACGAGCGATTGGACAATTTTATTCTCATCGGGGGAAACTTCATCCAAACAAACTCGTTCGCAGTAGAGAGAGAGCTGGCGAAACGGATAAAGTTCGATGTACTTTGCAAAAGACACGAGGATACCAAATTTGTCATCGAATGCTGGCTAGCTTCGCCGAATTATCTCGCTTGCAACGAGACGCTTTCAATCTATCACGACTTCCGGCTATCGTCTCGATTGTCAAAACAGCAGGGGTTGGCACTTCTCGAGCCCTTGCTGTTGTTGACGAAGGAAAAGTGCTCGCCAGAAGCCCACGCCGGCTTTGCTGCGTACGCCTGCGCCGAAATCTCCTTTTTCCAAAGTCCACTTTATGTCTTGACCGCGGTCTGCCGGGCTTACCGTCTAGGCGTCCCTATGCTGAGGTGTGTGGTATATTTGAGCCGAAGCATTTTCGGCACCACCACGGTCGACGAAGTCATTTACAAAATGCGTATTATTTTCCCTCGTCTCCGCCACACATTTCGTGGTAACCCCATTCAGATTTGAAATTTTTTGAATCGCTTCTTTGGTCGAACTAATTCGGGGGCTCTTCACAGGGCGATCATATAAGGGAGGGCGCATATGGGTTCGCAGGATTTGAGCGCGACTTACCGTCGAGTTGCTCTTTCGTCTCGCATTCTTGCCGCGTCGCTTGCCCTTCTATTGCCGCCCGAATGTAACGCTCAAGATGGAAACAACAACGGAATCGAGATAAGATCCGCTCCAACGCCACGAGAAGCAATCAGCCCCGCGATGGCGGAAGCTGGGTACCCGGTTTTCGACAAGAGCAGCTTTTGGTATCAACCAATCCCCAAGCAGGTAGATCTTCACGAAAAGTCAGAGCAATTCGCGCAAGACTTTGCGCGGCAGGTGAAGACTTATTTCGGTCACATCGGAATCAACATCGGTAGCTATAGTAGTCCGATTTACACAGTCGGTCCGGACGTCCCAACCGTGACCGTGACCCTGTGGGACTGCTTGCACAACGGGTACCATGACCGAAAACTCGCGCAGGACTTCGCCGCCGTGCCGATACCCGCCTACGCCGAGCCAGCCGGTGGGACGGATTCAGAGATGTCTATCTATCAGCCAACAACGGACATTCTTTGGGAGTTCTGGGAAGCACGCAAGGTCAATGGCGGCTGGCAGGCATGTTGGGGCGGCCGCATGGCTAATGTCTCGAGAAATCCAGGCATCTGGCCAAATCCGTACGGTGCCGCAGCGACAGGCCTGCCCTTCGCGCCAGGGCAGATTTTGGCGGAGGAACTCAGGCAGGGAGAAATTCGACACGTAATGGGCATCGCGGTCGTCGACGCTGAAGAAGGGGAATACTCTTGGCCAGCGAATCGTACGGACGGTTGGAATACCAAGAAGGAACCAAATCGTATCCCGGAAGGGTTGCGATTGAGGCTCGACCCGACAGTTGATCTTGAGCCCCTGCACCTTCACCCCATTGCGAAAGCAATTGCCAAGGCCGCCCAAACCTATGGATTTGTGGTCTGGGACAAGGGCGGCTCGGTAGCCCTACGAGCCGAAAACCCGAAACGGTATACGACGATGGGATTACCGAGTCCCTACCCCTCTCTGTTCGACGGTACCCCAAACTACAATATAATGGATCGATTTCCGTGGGATAAGATGCAATTCTTACCGATGAACTATGGACGGCCCAAGTGAAGCACGGTCGATCGTACTCCATGACGGCTTCCAAATGAGTATTTCGCGATGTGCAAATGAGCGAAGCTGATTTCGACGTAGCCTATATTGTCAGTCATTACCCCAAGGTGAGCCACAGCTTCATACGTCGCGAGATTCTGGAGCTTGAGCGGCGCGGCCTTCGAATTTTTCGCGTTTCGATGCGTGGTTGGGATGTGCCGTTGGTGGATCCCGAGGACATTGCAGAGTCAAAGAGAACCACGTTCGTTCTCAAGGTTGGCGCCATACAAATTCTGCTCGCCTGCCTAATCCAAGCGATCACCTCTCCGGCACGTTTCTGCTCAGCAGCCCTTCTGGCTTTGCAGATGATGCGAGGATCTGACCGGCTCGCGATTTGGCATCTGATCTATCTGGCTGAAGCATGCTGGATCGCGCCGCAAATTCGCAAACGGAACATATCTCACTTGCATGCACATTTCGGGACAAATCCTGCAGAGGTTGCGGCACTCACGGCAATCTTGGCTAACGTCACATACAGCTTCACGGTTCATGGACCCGAGGAGTTCGACAAGGTGTATTCGATTCATCTTGCAAAAAAGGTCAAGCGCGCCGCTTTCACCGTGGCGATATCGTCGTATTGCCGCAGCCAACTCTACCGCATTACTGATTACGATTTGTGGAGCAAGATCAAGGTCGTTCACTGCGGCGTTGATCAGGAGTTCGCCACACTTGACGCGGTAGAAGCACCTAATAACAATAAGCTTGTTTGCGTCGGGCGACTGAGTGAGCAGAAAGGACAGCTGCTCCTAGTCGAAACTATTGCTGACCTCGCCAAAGAGAGACAGGATTTCGAACTGGTTCTCGTGGGCGATGGCGAATTACGCAAACCGATCGAGACCCTTATCGTCAAGCACGGACTGTCAAAGCAGGTTCGGATTATCGGTTGGGCGACCGCAGAGCAGGTCAAGCGTGAAATGTTGAGCGCTCGTGCGGTTATCCTGCCGAGTTTTGCGGAAGGACTTCCCGTCGTCTTGATGGAGGCCATGGTGCTTGGCAGACCTGTTCTCAGCACCTTTGTAAACGGAATTCCTGAGCTTGTTGTCGACGGCACGACTGGCTGGCTGTTCCCAGCAGGATCAAAAAGGGACATGCTGGACGCGATTCGAAATTGTCTTGTCACACCGGTCAACGTTCTTCAAGAGATGGGACGCTGCGGTCGCGCGCGTGCACTCGAGCGGCACAGCCTTTCCCGGCAGGCAGATTTGCTGCTTGAGCTCTTTGGTTTCGGCGCAAACGGACGAAGTATGTAAACGTAGGGACGTATCCTTCTTAAATTTGCGTCCAAACATCTTGCGGGAAACACGAACCCTCGCTACTCGAGATAAAAATGTCAGTTGTCGCGTCTATCCACAAATTTTGCGTGGTTATTCTTGTACAGCGAGCTGCATGATGGTTGATCGACGCGATTCTGATTGGGCGGCCGACCTGGCACGCGTTGGAAAACGCTCCGCAATGTTGCGCGAGCAATCTCTATGGGCAATTTGGGTATATCGCTATGGAAGGCGCATCGATCGCCGCGTCGAAGGCCTCCGGAAGAAGATCGCGACACGCTGGTATTGGGTATTGTTTCGGCTCGTTGAAACGATAACGGGGATCAGCATACCCAAGGCATGCATTATCGGCCCGGGTTTGCGAATTTGGCATTTCGGAGGGATTTTTCTTCACCCTAACACAATCATCGGCAGGAATTGCACTCTGCGTCAGGGGGTTACGATAGGAAATCGAGGCGCAGATGATTCCGCTCCTGTGATAGGAAATGACGTTGAACTCGGCGCCTACGCTCAGGTCATCGGACCCATTAAGATCGGGGACGGCTGTCGAATAGGCGCACTGACTGCAGTCGTGAAGGATCTTCCAGCTGGCGCCGTTGCTGTTGGGCATGCGCCGCGGATACTCACGTTCACGAACGGAGAGCGTGATGGCGACCATTGAGGTCTTGTTACCGATCAAAAATGCGCTTCCGTTCCTGCCCGAATCGATCGAGAGCGTCTGCAACCAGACGTTCAAGGATTGGCGACTATTGATATTGGATCACGGTTCTACGGACGGTTCGACTGAGGTTGCCTTGAAATACGCTGAGAGGGACAAGCGCATCGTCGTTCACGTGAACCCGGACGCTCCTGGATTGGGCGGACTGCTCAATTTCGGACTTGAGAAGGCAGATGGTCGCTTCATTGTGCGACAGGATGGTGATGACATATCACTACCAAGACGCTTTCAAACCGTCGTCGATACCTTCTCGGCTGAACCTGATTTGATCCTGATGGGTGGCGAAGCTTCGATCGTGGATGCCTCGGGACGAGCCATCGGTTACATCAGCCTGCCTCACTCTCCTGCCGCGATCGTCGCCGCGTCGTTTTTCTATAATCCGGTCGCTCACCCAACGGTTGCATTTAGCCAATCTCGCATCACAAGCATCGGCGCTCTGTATGGGGAGGACATTTTAAAGGTGTTGCCTCCCGAGAGATCTCTGAGAGTTATGAGCTTGGCAGAAGACTATTTCCTGTTTGGGCAACTGGCCTTGCTGGGACGATGTCGTAATATTCCAGCCCCACTCATCAAATATCGCGCCCACGATAAAGGAGTAAGTATCTCTAATCGGGCTGCACAGAACGCTAGCGCCTTGAGTATCTCCCGCTTCTTGGCGATGTCTGTTGCCGAAATGAACGGCACTGCGGTATTTGATCCGGCGCCGTTCTGCTCGCATGCAGAAAACGTATTTGATTGTGGCTTGAAAGACTATTCTTTGGAATTCGATCGGATGGCTCAGTCGCTAGAAGGAAGCCTGGGTCAATCTCGCGAGCTCACTCGGGAGCTGGCGTTCCGTCGCGTCTTGGCCAAGCGGAATGCTGTGATTATGGCCGCTCGCTATGCAAGTTTCGTGTCAAGAAACGGCCTGCGGGCTGAGGAATATCGTCTGATCCGCAACTGGTTGGCACGCTTCATCAGCGACAAAAACGTGACGTGGGTCGAAGGTGGGCTTGCCCCTTGGCGCAGGGCAGCTCCTGATGGAGTATGAGACATTGATCGGCTAACTGCTCTGTCCACGCGAAATGGCCCCGCATCGCACGCGTCTGCGCCACATTGACGAACCACTCCAATTGGTCATGACCCGCGTATCAAGAGCGACTTAATTGAGGATTTCACTGCAAACCAGAGTGCGCTTCGTCCCTTGTGGGTCGGTCGATATAAAATGGACTTCAGGGCAGCGATGATTGCGGTAAACGGTTGCTCAAATTGAACGAAAATTTCTGTTAGCCGAACCTGATGATACGCCGAGATAGTTCGTCTTTCCCCTGCATCATGAACGTCTTGGAGAGCCCTCTGGAATAGAAGAAAATGTCCGGTCAACACATTCGCTTTATTAAATGAGATGCGAATAGTCTCGGCTTGATTGAAGATAACGAGTGGTTCGGGAACAATTGCGAACTCTCCAATTTTTCTCAGCCGGATCCAGAGGTCCCAATCCTGACAGCTCGGCAACTGAGGATCAAAGCTCCCAATTTTTTCAAGTATATCTCGGCGCACCATCGCGGTCGTCGTGGTATTGAGATAATTGAGCTGACGGAGCTCCGTCAATGTAATGCCGACCGGCGCGGGTAAATCTAATTCTCTATTTGGCCATCGGCAACGAGTTCCAGTGAAGCTGGCGATGGCCTCGGGAAATTCCGCAAGCTTCTTTGATTGCAGTTCATGCTTTTCCGCCATCCAGCTATCGTCTGAATCGAGAAAACAAATCCAGCGGGAGCGCGCGGCCTTAATTCCGAGGTTTCGAGCTGAGGCCGCGCCGCCACTCGTTGACAGTCGCAGTAGCCGTATCCGGCTGTCGCTTTTCGACAAACGCTCGACAACATCTGGCGTATTGTCTGTCGAACCATCGTCGACAACGATGATCTCATTAAGCGGCAAGGTCTGTGCCTGTACACTCGCAATCGCCGCTGCGATCAGGGACGGACGGTTGCGGACTGGGATGACGGCTGCGGAACTCATGTCTCGTTTTCCCGCAACTGCTTGCTGGGCCATCCACTCCTCGGTTGCTCGCTCTTCAGCTTTTGGCTCTGACACAATGCATAATAGACCCCTTCAATCGAATGAAACGGTGATATCCGAAGCGCGCGATCAGAGCCTGATTGATTAAACAGCATCAATAACATCCGACAATTCTGGACCAGGCGGAGCCGACGCCTCCGCATCGCTATACACTCCGAGTGAATCTCATCTTCGGTCAGGAGAGCGAACGCTTATCGAACAGGACCTGATCAAGCGCGGCCCCGCTGGCAGAAGCTCAAAAGGGACGAGGGGGTCGCTCATTTGCTTCTATGCCGGGAACCAAAACACCTTCCAGTTTATTTGATGCCAAAACCCTAGCGAATTCAAAGCGATATCTTTCCTCGATATAAGCAAGCCGACCCAATAGCTTGTCGCGGACAGCCCATCCAGGACCCGCAAGGATGTTCGACGCCTCCTGATAAAGGCGAGAGCGCACCAACCCCGCGAATTCCGATAGTACCTGATCCGCAATTTCAGGTGGTAGTGAGGAAAGGACCCTCAACGCGATGGGGTTTCTTAGGATCGCGATCCATCCTTCGTTTGGTCCAGACAAATAGGACATGCGCAATAATTTCAGAGCGCCATCCGCGGTACCGCCGCTGAAATTCCGAAGCCAGTATTCTGCCAACCACAAAAAGGAGTTACTCGGGGATTCGACGAGTGCAGCGGTCACTACCCTCTCGAGCTCAGCAAGGTCCGAGGCGGTATTCTGACGATTGCCGATACTTTCCGCCATCCTCAAACGGATCACCGCAACGTCGTTCAACGCCGAAGATCTAAGCCATTTGGTGGGTATCGCGTCGAGTTGACGTTTAAGTAAACTTAACTGCTCTGCGTTGTAGCTCTCTCCCACCAACGCACGTCGCGCGAAGTCGACTAGCGGCGCCTCTGCGCGATAGGCCGGCAATGAAGAAAGCGCCCAGGCAATCGAACAAATTCCGAATGTAGCGGTGAAGCTTCGAATAAGCCAAAACCGTGACTTCGGTAGCAAGCTCATAGACCCTACGCCGAATTAGGATACTGGCCACCGTAGTAGTTCTTGTAATAATGACTTCCCATAATATGTCTCATAGCGTTGCAGCACGCGAACGTCCGCCTTGTTCAATACGACATCCCAGCAAGCGATCCTGGAGTTCGGGGAAACCCGACAGCTGATGCTCACAAGGTTCATTTGTGTGCGTCCCCACTCGATCACATAGAGGTAGGAATCGACGATCTGCGTCGTCGCCCGAACATCGACGACCGGAGCGATCGGAGGAAAATCAATAATAATGTAATCATAGTCTTTACGCAGGCTGTCGACGAAGTTCTTGAAATCTTCCGACGCCAAAATCTCATTCGTATAGGCGAGACGCGAATTCAGCACCGCCGGCAGGAAAGCGCAACCGGTATCTTCATCGACGTAGAGGGCGTCATCCAACGACATCTGACCGTTGAGAACCTCCAGAAGGCCCGCCTTTGAATGTGGTGCCAATCCCCGCGTGAGGGACGGATTTCTGAGATCGCCGTCCAACACGATGAACCCGCTTCCCGGCATGCGCCATCAACTCGGCCAGATTTGACGAGACCGTCGACTTGCCTTCCCCCGGGACGGTGGACGTTATTCCAATCACGCGGGATCCGCTGATATCCGCGGCGACCTTGATCGACCGAAAAGCCTCCGCAAACGCGGAAAGCGGTTCGTCGATGACCTGCCGCATAAACGGCCGGCTCGGAACAATCGGTCGCTTCACCGCGGCATGTTCCAAGGGATTAATGCCGCTCTTTCTTCGATGAATTCCGGCTCAGCTCCGATTGTGTAAGCAGAGAAACCTTCGCCAAAGCGACGTCTTGGATCTGTGGCTCCGGCCTTACGCCGACCGGCGCCACGGCCGCAGGGCCGACGGAACCGACCACCGGCGCCAATCCGTCTGCGGCTGACCGGCGCGGACCGCGATTGAATGTTTCGCCTTCGACGATTTCGAAGCAACGAGCAGCGGCAACACTGCAAGACAACGGGCGTGGAGATTGGTTTCGACCTGGCGCGCCGTCCGGAACACCCGGTCAATGGCCTCGCGCAGAAGCGCTGTGCCGAAACTCAGAACGAGTCCAATGGCACCGGCAATTCCGAGCACCTTGAGCGTGAGAGGACTGCTCTTGTGCTGAGGCGGAGCGGCCGCACTAATAACCCGCGCTTCCGTAATCGGAAACGACTGCTGCTGAATCGCCTCCATGTATCGCTGCAGGAAACTGTCGTAGAGCGTGTGATAGACTTTGGCGGCACTTTCGAGGTCGCGCAGTCCCAGCCGGTCTCGATTGGTGACTTGCGAATTCGGCGACCAAGCTCTGGAGGTTTCGTTCCAGGGCGTCGACGCGCGACTTGGCGATTTCATAGTCACTCTTGTAGCCCTGCGCGATGCGGCCGAGTTCATCAAGGATTGACCGACGCAACTCGGCCATTTGGGTACGCAGATTGACCGCCGCCAGATGGTTTGAGCCATATCTCGCGGACCAGATGGCCTCTTTCGCAGCCATATCCAGATAGTTATTGCGCAACCGGTTGATGACTTCACTGTGGAGCGTAGTCCGTCACCGTTGCTTCAGGAACGTCTTTTTTCAAAACCTCGGTAATTCGCTCCAGACGAGCTTTTGCCTCTTCCGCATCTGCACGGGCAGTACCGAGCTGAGTATTCAATTCTTCGAGTTGCTGTTCGCCCAACAGCCGAGGGCCATTGGGGCCGCCGGATGGCCCCCCACCGACCGCCACGATATTGTTCTTCTCTTTGTAAT
Source organism: uncultured Alphaproteobacteria bacterium (assembly GCA_963829315.1). GTDB lineage: Bacteria > Pseudomonadota > Alphaproteobacteria > Rhizobiales > Xanthobacteraceae > Bradyrhizobium. The sequence continues at coordinate 41,507 of CAWHIO010000001.1, forward strand.
CCAGAACGGCGCGGTCCGCATCGGAGGCCTGCTTACGAAGCTCCTTGATGCGATCCTGCAGCCAGCCACTGGCTCGCCGCGTTGCCTGGTACTTGGACTCAAGCTGATCGACGATATAGGCGTCCGCTATGGCGTTGGCGATTTCAGCGGAACGGGCTGGGCTAAGCGACGTGTAGCCAATATCGAGGACATAGGTTCGGCCAACTCGGGCAATGGTGCGCTTGGCAAGGAACGTAGCCAAGGCCTGGCGAGTCAGTCCTGTCTCCGATTGCACGTTAGGCGAGGCAAAAAGACCCAGTATGCTGCCAACAAGCCCCCCTCCCGACCCCGCAAATTCCGGATCGTCGGTCAACTTCAAGTCCTTGATGACGGACAAGCCGATATTCTCGGACTTCAGGATTTCGACCTGGGTTTCCACCTGCGCGGTATCGATGGGGATATCCCCCAAAGGGGCGTCCTGCTGCAACATCCGCAGTTTGCTGGAGTCGATCAGCAACATTGCATGCGAAGTGAAGCTCGCAGGAGTGGTAAAGAGATAAACCAAGCCCAAGCCAATGGCACAGGCGAAAACAAAAACGAAGATCGGAAATTGACGCCGAACAAATCCCGTAAGCTGACTCGGCAACCTCCGAAAGTGAAACCGAGTCTTCGGTGACTCTTCCCGTTCAAATCGATCACTGCTTTGCCGATTGAAGTTCAAAGGAACGTCCATGCAAACACCTTTGATCTTCGGAGACTACGGCTAGCAAACAGCCATTCGGCCAAAATCGCTCTCACCGCCGGATGCAAAAAAATAGAAACGTTGCGATCCGTCATTCTCAGTAGATGACATCATTGCTGAGTTAGATCTTAGAACGCACTTGCCTGATTGATAACGTTAGTAGTGGTGCTCTGAGAAAAGCCGCCCCCACCCACCCCGGATAACCCGGCCAGCCCGGATTTGAGTTCCTGACACCAGTGGTACCCGGCAAAAGTGCCGGTGTTTGCGCCACCAGTCGGGGCGCCAGCCACATTCGGACCACCGCCGCCGCCAGCGCCACCGCCACCGGTCGCCGCAGTTCCGGTATCACCAGCCGCGTCCGCGTAAGCTTTAGCGAATTCCGGAAGGCCGGAATTCGCGACCGACTGCTGAATCTGGTTCGCAAACGCCGGGTCACCCGCTGCATAGGCTTTTGCGGCCTGCGCAAGCCCTTGGGCGATGGCCTTGCGCTGGTCTTCGTTGGCCGTTTTGGCAAACGCAATGAGCGTAGCGAGCGTGGACTTATCCGAGCCCATCAGGTCGCTGACCTGTTTCGCCAAACCAGGCCCGCCGTTGGGAAATTGATTGAGCAGCTGGCCAGGATTGGCCAGGAAAGCGGCAATCGCGGCGGGCGGCAATGCCGGGCCTTGTCCGGATACCTGGGCGTTCGCCAATTGCGGTGGAGAGCAAAAGAATGGCGCCGAAAGAACATCGAACAACCGAGCGAAGCATCATTTTCAGTCTCCTTACGCAATTATTTCGACGTCTTAATTATCTTTTCTCAAATATAGCTGCACGCGGAGCAAACACTAAAGCCCAATATGCATTAGCGTCAGATATCCATTTAACGTATTGATTATATTGAATAAATTTAGAAATATCGGGTTTCGTCGAAACGCCAAGATGAATTAACACTAATGACGCTGGTCGTTAACTATTGTTTGCACTGCACCCGTCACGAGCTATCCGAGGATCCACGCGCGCGAACGGGCATTTTGTCCTGAACGATAGCTTGCGAAAGCCCCAGGCCAAGTAACGCGAATACGACAATTGAATAGCCCGCAATCTGCAGCGAGAAATCGATCGACGAGTGCAGCAGAGCGATGAGAGAAACCGCCAGAGACGACAGCGGAGCAATCATGTTTCGCCGCCGCCCGCGACAACCCGGATGACAAGACGACCATCGCCACAATCCACGCCACCGCGACAATGAGCGTGAGCGGAATCCCCATCTCGGATGCGAATTCCAGATGCGTATTGTGCGCAATGCCCCACAATCCCTGCATGGAGATATCGTCGCTTCGGTAGGCGGGAAACCCGAAGGCAAACGTCCCCAATCCCGTTCCAAACCACGGATTGTCGGCGATGATCTTCAGCGTTGAGCGATAGACGGACAGCCGCCCCGCATCGCTAAGGCCCAGCATATCTATGCGGCCGCCAATGTTGCCCCCCAGGACGTACAGCAGAAGCAAGCTCGCGGCGACACACCCAAGAAGAGCCGAGCGCGATCCCCTTGCGCGACAAGTCACGGCCGAAATAGATCATGAACGTCAGGATCAAGACCATCAAGGAAACGAGAACCCCGCCGCGCGAACCGGTCATGAACATGGCCGACAGGCAGACGAACAGCATAACAAATCGAATAAGCACGTCCTTGCGGGTTTCCGTCAAAAGATGGTGCGGCACTCTCCTCCATTCGATAGCGCCCCGGGGAAGATTTCGTCTGATCGCGGCCATCAGCAAAACGAACCAAACCGCCGAGCAAGAGCCGAAATAGGCCGCGGCAGTATTTCGGTTGATGAAGGTCGCGGTCAAACTTCCGAGATACGCGGTCTTCTCGCGCCACAAGATCCCGGTTGGGTCAAACACCAGCGCAAGGATGCCGTAGACGGCGTAGCCGACCCCTGCCCACGCCATGACGCGAATGCCCCGGCGCGCTCGATCCGAATCAACTCCGACAATCAAGCCAAGAATGAGCGCAAGCATGTTTGCCAGCGGCGGTCCAAGCGCGAAGAAAGGCTGTCCCCTTACGATCGATACCGACGGAACAAGTTGCTGTCCCAGGGCTTCCGACGCTTTGGCCCATACGGGATTGAATGCAGCAATCCAGGGATGGTCTGACAGTTGTTCGTGAAGGACGAAACCAAAACACAACACAACAAAGGCGAGGCCGCCCAGGAGGAACAGATGTCCTTTCTGCAGCCGCTTTGGCGACGCCAGAATGAGGCCTGCGCCCAACAACCGCGCACCAAAGCGCGATCGTTGTTGGCTCTCTCGACCCGAACAGCAGCGGGGGTCCAGCCAACGCGACATAGAGGATGCCAGCAGAAACCTCCCCGGCGAGGTTACGTTCTTGACGCGTTCCCCGTGGGACCTCGGTCATTTGCGATAATGACAATGTCCTGGTTTCTCGGATGGAAGCTTGCTGCCAGGAAATAGCCGCCGGGATCCTCAAACACCTACGACCACGAGTTGCTGTTGAACACAATCACGTCGACACCAGCGACCCGGAGGTTTCGCGAGGGTCTAAGGCGTTGTTGCACCCGTGGACGATGTTGCAGTCGAGAACATCGAGCTTGTACCCGCCCCATTCAGCGCCCTGATCGATTGTACAGAATGATCCCGTTCGTTCCAGTCAAGATGCACATTGTTGCCCGTCGCGATCATCGTATTCAGATAGGCAAGGAACTTCGTCACATCGACAGAGGGCGAGTTCGCGACAAACAGCACGTCCTGATTTCTCATCTGGAAGTTTGTCGCCAGGAAGTAGCCGCCGGGATCCCGGAAGCTTATGCTGAAGATCACCGGAATGAGTTCACCGGTGAACCTCTTTACGTCAACGCCCAGTTGCTCGGCGAGCTCACGGGGCTCGAGCGCGATAGAGGAACACGGACGCAGGATCAGCCTGCACGTCCAGCAGACCGCCGGCCTTGCCGACGGCTTCGGCAAGATTGATCCGCCAAGCGTCAAAGTTGAACTCGCCCTGCTGGCCAGCCGCACCGAAGGCAAGGAACTTCTGCTGCTCGCGGTAGACGTAGACCCGATCGCCGGGCTGCACGAAGATATTGTTCGATGGCTCGTAGACGAGATTGGCAAATGGCACGGTCGCACGCTTGTCGCCGCGCTGCAGCATCACCCAGGTTTCGATAGCCCTGGCCCTTGATGCCGCCGGCCCGCGTGATTGCATCCGTGATACGATCCTGCGCGCCCAACGCTGCCGCGGGATAACGCGCCGGCGTATTGACTTCGCCAAATACGCTGACCAGTGACGTCCGCTGCTGCGAAAGCGAGACCACAACCTGCGGCTCGATCGCCCGGTTCTTGATGCGATTGACGATATCCTGCTGGATCTCGCCGTTATACCTGCCGCGCGGCCTTCACGAGCCCGCGTATGGAACACTGATGTTGCCATCGTTGTCGATCGTCTGGTCGGGAATCGTGACGAAGTTACCCGGCCGAACACCAGCCTCGGTCGGAATGAACAGTCCGCCTGCTGCCGCTTCGAATATCGACACGCTAACTACGTCGCCGATGCCGAATTTTATTCGGGACGGCCCCAACTGCTTGTCGGGGAATACGCCAGCCAATCCCCTCGGCTCATAGTGGGCGACGGTCGATACCGTCTCGGGCGTGAGTTTGACCAGCGCATAGGGTATCGTGGGTGAGGACTCGGCCCTGATATCGTAGTCCGCAGGCCCCGAGGCTGGCACCAAGGAGCAACCACCGACCAGCAATAGCCCCTGCGGCCACAAAAACCGCTCTGAATTTGTCCCTAGAATCATCAAATATTCACCCCCAGCCCAATTCTTAATCGTTATTGGAACCTCCACTACCCTGCAAGAATATCCTCAGAGAATTAATGTCCATTTGGTGTGCAGTGCGCCAAAAATGCAACAGTTGCTGGAGGTTCAGGCTGGTGAAACAACCTTCTGTTTTGATTTCGGTTTTTCGAAAACATCGGCTCGGAATTGGGATGCTGTGCGTTACTCAACATGAAACGGCGAACAAACCGCGCTTGGATGAGGATGTATGACCCTGGCCATCATCGCCGACCTTCCGCGCCGCGCTTTTTTATATGGTTGGAACAACAGCCGTTTTCGCTCAGGGGCGTGACGTTTCTCAGGATTTCGAGAAATGCAAAGTGATCGCAGAACGATCAGGCGCGCCTGAATTGCTTGAAGAATCTGATTCCGAAGCGTGTCCTCCGATCCCGCGACTTCCGATACTGGCAATTCGTGGCCGCTGGTCAGAACGCCTAATCCCAAAGGCGGCCCGGATGCCGTTGCCATCATGAGGACGGCCGACACCGCCCAATCCGACCCCGATCTGGCTGGGCTCATGGTTCGCTGTGCAAGGAAAAGCCGGGCCTCGAGGTGCTGCTGGCCCTGGTGCGACCATTTCCACCGCGCTCCAAGCGGGACGTGGTGGTTACTTCGGGAACAACGCCATCCGTCCTCCGCGCGGAAGACTTCGCCCACCGGAACCGCGCTTGTTCTTCCGATTGAGGCCACGGCATTTACAACCGGCCCCTGGCAAGGAATGAAAGAACTTGCCGTTACGATCAAGGACCCTGAAGCCGAAATTCACGGCGTGATCCCGCTGGATGGTCTTGCCCCCGCAATGGCAAAGCTGTCGGCAAGCTGCCCCCCGAAATGATCCGGGGCCGCAAGACCGTCGCCGGTCTGCGCCAGCCCCCTGAGCCGGACCTCTTAACCGATTGTTAGTCCCCAATGCCCGATGATCCCAGGGAAGGAGCCTTCCCGCATGGTCATGATCGCGCTTTGCAGTTCGCTCATCGGCGCGGTGATGGGCACCCGCTTTAAGGTCCAGGTGCTGTTTCCAGCCGCGATGCTTGGCTGTGTGATGGTCGGCGCCGTTGCCGTGCTCAAAGGCTCGACCATGTCATGGGCGATCGTGGCGGCAATCCTATGCGTGGTTTCGCTGCAGATCGGGTATCTCGGCGGACTTTTCACCCGCTTTTACATGGCGGCATCCCGGGTCGCATCCCACCGCTCGCTGCGTTCGACCGCCGTCCGAAGCTGATTTCGTTCCGCGCAGCGCTCATCCAGTCTGGCTTAATATGAGACCCTCGGTCGCCCGATCGGACTCGCGCGCGTACACTGATGGCGCTTCAGTAAAAATCACGGACGAAGATCTCTTGGCTACCCGCAGTGATCTCGTGCGTTGCAAGACGCGCGCCTTATCATGTATCTTCAGGGTCATTGTTTGAAGAATTGGGCAACCCTTGTCGATCGCCTTTATCCTGCTGCTTGTCTCAATTGCCATCGTACCCGCCTTGGTGATTCTCGATGGGATTGTAGCGCAATCCCTGTTCGCGGTTTTGGCGGCCGCTGCACTTGCCTTCGTCGGGGTCACCGCTCGAGCAGCGGACGTCAATTTTGCGGCTCAGGTCACGCGACGCCTCAAGCTTGCCGCGGCCGTTCCAGCGATCTGGATGGTTGTCCAAATTCTGCCGATGCCGTTTTCGGTGCGCACTCGATCTGGATCAACGCCAACGAAGCGCTGAACCAGGAATCGTGGGGTCACATCAGCGTCGACATCGGCCAGACCTTCGCGGCCCTGGCGTTTTATCTGGCCAATCTCTCGTTGATCGTCGTTAGCGTGTTTGCGACCAGAGATCGCCGGCGGGCGGAACTCACGCTGTTGGCGCTCACCGCGGTCATAACGCTGACGACGATGGCGTTGTTGATCAGCAAGGCCGATCGTGGGCTCGGCTACGGGTGATTTCAACCAAATGCTCGGCGCCATCAGTTCATTGGGAATTATTCTATCGTTGACGAGCGGCCTGCGCGTCGTTGAACGATACGAGAGCAGGCAGGCAACGCCGACACCGCAAAACACCCGAGCTGGGTTTGGCGCTGTGTGGCGCCGGATTGCTGGTTTGCATTGCCGGTTTGGCCGCCAGCGCAACATTGAACCTTGGCCTGACCGTCGCGTTTGGCGCCGTCGCTTTTGGTTCGGTGCAGGCTATTCGCCGGGTTGGCCTGGCCAGTTGGGCGATCGGGATCTTCATCGCAACCATGATTGCCGCGGCCGCGATGATCGTTCTCTGGCGTTACGATGCCGGCCGCATGCTCTCGCCATTTCTGCAATTCGCGACCGCGGCATCGCCCGATGCAATTTCAATAGCGCAGCGAATCCTGCCGGATACGGGTTGGCAGGGAACTGGCGCGGCAACCTATGCGCCGCTCTTGCCCATTTACCAGGAGTTCGGCATCTCCGTCACGAAAGCCCCATCAACTGCCTCGGCATTTGCAATCGAGCTGGGTTGGCCCATGACCCTCTTCATCATTGCGGCGGCAACCGGGCTTATCGTGACGCTTTATCGTGGTGCCCTGATCCGCGGGCGCGATTCATTCTATCCGGCTGCGGCGATGGCCTGTACCATCATCATTCTCTTTCAGGCCTTTTGCGATACCAGCCTGCTGAATTCTTGCGTTGCCGTGGTCGGCGACGTCGTGATTGGACTGGGGTTGACGCAAAGCGTCAGCAACCGGGAGAGTCCGTAGCCTGGGACTTCGGCCTCATGTCGCGGAACGGCGGTTGCCGTCAGACGCTGCGACCACCGAGCGAAGCCCAATAGTTCGGATTTTTGGGCGATCTGAATTCGCACCCACTGATACGGCGCCCGTGCCCACGGCCGAATTTGCGGCGTCATGTTGTCGAGCACGAGATCGCCCATTGAGGTTCGCACCACCAGCACCAGGTGGTGTTCTCCCCAGGAGGTGACGACTTCGCTCAGGAGGAGTGCGCGAGTGGGCCAACCGCGCGCCAGCAATTCGGAACGTTTGGTCACCGCATAATCGTTGCAGTCGCCGCTGGCGGGATGAATCAGCCACTTTTCCCCGGCCAGACCTTCCGTGTTGCGCTCCGGTACGATGGCCGCATTCACGGTACCGTTGACGGCCTTCAGGTCTTCCCAGCGCTCCGCCGTGAGTCGGGTCGGGCCGCGCTCGAAACACCATCCGCTGCGGTTTGCACTGGTTGGCGTAGCGCAAGCAAAACTGGGTGAACGCCATCGGCGGCAGCGTAAAATTGCTGAACGAAATCCGCTTCATCATCGAGCCGAGTACGTGCGGCATCCCGACAAAGCCCGCGTTAGCGTTTTGGTGTCCGCTTACGACTATGGTCGCGGCGATGGCAACAAGCCATTTGGAAATGGTACGCATTTTCTCGGCTCCCCGTTTCTCGTTGCATGGGAACCTAGAGAACAAGATTTGAGATCTCGCTCGATTGTGCCAGGAGATTCGATTCAAATCCGAGCGCCCGCATCGGGGATCTGTTAACTATTTGATTGAGCCTCCTTGTCGGGATCTGTCGGAGCGCTCTTTCAAGGCTCCAAACCGGGAATTCTCGTTGCTATGCTGGGTTTTTTGCGATCACGCAGGATTATGAAACTGCCCCGGCTGCCCGAAGGAATTCGGATCTATGCCTTCGGCGACATCCACGGGCGTTCCGATTTGCTAAAGGAAATGTTCACCGTGATTGACGCCGACATTGCGCGGAATCCGGTCAGCCGGCCGATCGAGGTTTTTCTCGGCGACTACATCGACCGCGGACCCGATTCCGCCCACACCCTCGATCTTCTCCTCGAGCGAAGTCTTTACCGCGAGACGGTGTTCCTCAAGGGCAACCATGAGGCGTATTTTCCTGGAGGTACTTCGCGACCCCGGCAAACTCGAGGACTGGCGGCAGTTCGGCGGTCTGCAGACATTGATGTCCTATGGCATCCAGCCCTCGATCAATCCGGATGCGGCGGAGCAGACTGACTTGATAAGCGCGCTTATCGAGGTCATGCCCGGCGACCATTTGAGTTTCCTCCAAGGCCTCAAGCCTTCATTCGTTTGCGGTGATTTCTTTTTCGTCCATGCCGGCGTACGGCCCGGGATCCCGCTGAAAGAGCAGCAGGAGAGCTGACCTATTGTGGATCCGGAACGAATTCCTCGATAGCGAGGAAAACTTTGGCAAATTCATCGTTCACGGCCACACCCCGGTTCGCGAACCCGACATCCGGCCGAACCGGATCAATATCGACACCGGGGCCTACGCAACCGGGAATTTGACATTGTTAACAATTCAGGGAAGTAGCATGCTGGCGATCTAATCGGGCCATTCGGGATCTCACAGCAATGTTCATGCCATGCTGGATCTGATTGAAGCAGGATTGCGATGAAACCGATCTGGAAATTTCGAATTTTTGCCCTGCTGGTCGTTGTGTTTGTCGGGGGCCTTTCGGTCTCAAATCTGGCGGCTGAATTTCTGCGGCCGGCTCCTGTGCCGCTACCGTCGAGAACCGGCGCGGCTCCGACCTTCGACCAGATTTCGTCGGCGGACCAGGCTTCCGCAATCGCTCCGTTTCGGTCGGACCTGAAGGCTGATTACGCTGTGGCGCTTGCCGGCCGAACGCTTAAATCCGAATACACGCGGGGAGCATCAGGCGATGAGACCGCACAAAAATGCCGTCAAGAACGCGTTGAAAATGGGTCCGCATGAATCGCGGATGTGGCTCGTTCTCGCTCTGCTTCAGGCGCGCAAGCGATCTCGGCGATCCTCGCATCGCCGAGTTGCTGAAGATGTCTTATCTGACAGGTCCAAACCGTGCCGAGCTTATTCCAGCCCGCCTGGATACCGTGACATTGGGCCAGTCTCTGAACGATGCCGATCTCAAGGAACTCGCGCGCGGCGACGTTCGCATCATTCTCACGCAATTTCCGGATCAGCGCCAGGCGCTGTTGAATGACTACGTTCGCGGCTCTTCAATTGGAAAGACATTTCTCGAAGAAAGCGCCCGGACATTCGATCCCAAATTCGCCAATTCGTTGCGGAGCGCAAAATAATTTGCGCAACAAGGCCTGCCGCCATTTCGACATGCGAGGCCTATGGTCAATCATGATGGTCTCGGGATGCGTTGCGCTTTGGAACTGCAACGCGCTCGGCGCTGAAGACATCCGGCTGAAGCCTCATGTCGGGCAATGCGATTATACGTTCAACCCGATCAAGGGATTTACTGATGCGTCCGAATTCAGATCGAGGAGAAGAACAGTCCGCAAATTTTGGCGGGCGTGACATAAAGTCGCCCCGGTCTTTACGGGTACAGGCAAAGCAAGGCTGGTTAGCCTGCTTGATCGGCACCATCAACAAAGACGGCGTATTTGGCTCGTCGCCCGTGCTGGTCATCAAGTAGAAGCGAAACGCGATCCGTCCCTTGTAAAGTACAGCAGCCGATAACAATTGACATTGCAGAAGCAATGTATGTTGTATTTCCGATGAAGACGCTTTTCAGGCTGTTCATTCTCGCCACTGTCGGCGTGTTTGGCACCGGCGCGGTGGCGGATACCTCTGCCTGCAAGGAGTGCGATCCGCAGGCGCAAGAAAGCGCCAGCTCCCATCGCGAACAAATCAAGGCCGATCGGGCGAAGTACGATCGCGAAAACGAAAAGATCATCGCTCGCCCGTGGGACGTGATCAAGGACGACAAGCCGCCGCCGGACAAGAATAATAAGCTGATCAATCAGCCTTGGACCTGGCCGGGTTGATGCAAGGCGCGCAAAACCCGTCGAACCAGCGAGAGTTTATTCGCTAACGCTTCTTCTGACACTCGGCGTAGAACGCACCATTGGCGGCGGCCACGCTTTCAAGGCATTGCCGGCTATCCCTGATTTCGCCGGCAACACTGAAATCATAGGCTTCGCCTTTCAGGATAAGCGCATAGCGACCGGGTTCCAGTAGCTTATCCGCGTCCTCGCCAAGCACTTCGTACATGTCGGGTTGCCCCTTGAGCGGAGCGGTTCGATATGGAAAGGAAATATTTCGGATCACCCAGCTACTATCTTCGATCTTTGTGCTAACGGGCTTGCCGGCTGAATCGAATTTCATCGCCTGCGCGATTTTTGCGATGACCCGAACTTCCGCGCGTTCGAGGGCGTTGGTGGCGGAGTTGCGCCGGAACACAATAAACTTGATATGGCGGTCGGGGAGCGTGATTTTGGATGGTGTGGAGATCGTAGCCGAAATCGCCACGCGGGAATCCGGCGCGCGACCCGGCAGCATTTCCAGGGTATAGAGTTTGCCATCACTCACGGCATACACGCCAAATGCTGTCGGAACCGTGCCCGTTCCGCCTGCCGGCGCGGTGTTCGGTTGCGCCGGCGATGCTTGCTCAGAGGCCGCCTGAACAGGCTTTGACACGGTTTTTGATACGACAACCTCCGGCCCGGCATTGTGCCGCAGCATCGCCGCGAGGTTGCCGCGTTGCTGAATTGCGAGCCCGACAGCCGCGACCACGCTGAGCACCGCCAGGTAGCGCCACGGAGCCGTAAATTCCCATCTCCTGCGGGCGGATTGGTCTCCCCGATCGGGCTTCGTCTGATTGCTGCCCGAGCGGCCGTGCCGGCCGCGCACCAAACCCGGAGGCTGGCCCCGGCAAACTCAATCGTGACGATTGCCCGTCGGGCCCCGCCAAAGCCCGTGACTCCAGTCTGCTAAAATGAGTCTCTACCCCTTGAATGGCAACTTCCAAAGCGTCGGCGAGACGGTCTTTCTCTTCAGGATCTTCGCTGGCGATCTGTTCATCCAACTTGTGCCGGGCGAGCTCATAAACAGTGGTGCGCAAATGCTCCGGATCGGTGCTGACCGAAGTAATCATCCGAGATAAGACGAGTGCAAAGTCAACTTCAGGAGGCGCCGGCGCGACCTCCGCGTTACGTACTTTGCGCGATATAATCCAGGCCATGAAATGCCTTGGCCCTTTGAGCCGGTCAGTTCGAGTTGCAGTTTTTGAAAATTAACACAATATTACTCAATGGCGAAGGACCAGGCCGACATCGTTAACGCGAACGGCAAGATCAATGTTTGCACCCAAATGGGGGTAGTTCCACTACCTTTATGCCGGGATAAACCACAAGCCAGTGCCGAACGACCAGCATCGCCGCCCCAGTCGGCTAGATCAACTCCAGGCGTCGGGCCTTATGGATCGCGCTTCTGCACAAAGACAAGCCGCTGCCCCGCTGGTGATATACTTTCTTCAACTTATGACGCTTCAAGATCAGCAATCGCTAAGTTGGATGCCATAATCACCACCGGCAGCCAGCTGCCGTTCCAAGCTCGGAGCTCAAAATGACGATCATGGTTACGGGCGGCGCGGGTTACATCGGCTCGCACACCTGCGTCGAATTAATCAGCAACGGATATTCAATCGTCATCTTTGACAATTTTTGCAACAGCCAGACGGAAGTATTGAACCGGATCGAACGAATTACCGGCGTTTCTCCCGCGGTGGTGCATGGTGATGTTCGCGACCGCGATCTGCTGAAAACCACGATGGTCAAATACCGGTGCAACTCGGTCATCCATTTCGCCGGACTGAAGTCCGTCGCCAACTCGGTCGCCCATCCTCTTGAATATTACGACAACAACGTCGTCGGTACCCTGAGACTGGTTCAGGCGATGCAGGACGCTAACGTTCATAAGCTGGTATTTTCCTCCTCGGCGACCGTATACGGCGAACCGATTACCCTTCCGCTCAAGGAGGATCATCGTCTGCTGCCGTTCAATCCATATGGACGCACCAAGTTGATCGTCGAAGAAATGCTCGGCGATGTGGCAAGCTCATCACGCTCGCTCAAAATCGCCATCCTGCGTTACTTCAATCCGATTGGCGCTCACGAAAGCGGACTAATCGGTGAAGATCCGAGCGGCGAGCCGAACAATCTGATGCCGTTCGTTGCGCAAGTAGCCGTGGGTCGACGGCCGCACCTGAATGTGTTTGGAACTGATTACGATACGCCCGACGGAACGGGCATCCGGGATTATGTCCACGTGATGGATATTGCCGCTGGCCACCTTCGGGCGCTGGAGTGCCTCGAAAAGCAGCCTCTCATCAGGGTGAACCTGGGTACCGGCCGCGGCACCAGCGTTCTGGAGCTTGCCCACGCTTTTTCCAGGGCAAGCGGCAAAGACATTCCGATGGTTTCTGCACCCAGGCGTGATGGAGACATTGCCTGCTGCTACGCCTGTCCCGACCTGGCTATGCAAACGCTTGGATGGCGAGCCACACGCGACTTGAACGATATGTGCCGGGACACATGGAAATGGCAAAACAGCAACCCTCAGGGGTATCAAAAAGGTTGAGCGATCAAGGTTGGCATCGATGTTAGTAGCGGCGGGCGGGATGCAATCGTCGAAGCCGCACGACGCTGCCCACAATGGCGAGCTATCTCCCGGTCGAGAAGCTATTGATATAGGCGACAATGGTGTCAACGTCTTGCGATGATACGTTGAACTGCGGCATTTTTTCGTGTGCTGCCAAGATAGCTTGTGTCACCGGCCGCCTCAGCGCATAAAGTTTATGTTCTCGAAAGATGTTTTGGAAGGCCGTGGCATCCTTGTTCAGACTGACCCCCGCGGCTCCCAGCCCGTGGCAGCCGCCGCAGTTCTTCTCGGCCAGTGCCTTGCCCTTGCGCACGAGTTCGTCACTGTCAGTAGCGGCCGGTTCAGAGCCTCCGAGGCGCTCTAACGCGCGCTTGGCGTCAACCAGAGAGGGGTCGCCTAGAAGCGCCTGTTTGAAGTCTTTGATCGCGTCCTCCGTTTTGCCCTGGCTCTCGAGAAGATAGCCGCGATTGGCGTAGAATATCGGATGAGGAACGATCGCGATGGCGGCGGTGAGGTCGTCCAGCGCCGCGCTATAGTACTTTTGAGCGGCGTCGTATTTTCCTTCTGCGGTGATCAGATCGCCCTTGTTGGAATTTGCGAGCCCACGCTCGTTGAGCGCACTCCAGTCCCCGGGAACTAGCCGCAGGGCTTCTGTAAAATCACGGATCGCGGGATCCGGCTGGTCGAGAACCCTGTAGACATGACCACGCTGGACGTACAAATCCGCGTAGACGGGCGAAAGACGGATCGCTTCGCTAAAATCAGCGATTGAGCCATCGCAGATTTCCAAGAGCAAATTTTGCTCGACCTCGACCTGCGAAAGCGGAGGGGTTGTCCTTCTTGAGGCGGATGGATTCGGTAAAGTCGGCAAGAGCCTGTCGATCTGCTCCGGCATCCGCGTGCGCCTCGCCACGCGATGCATACGCAAGCGCCTTGTCATCAGGCTTGAAGCTCGAGCTCTTCACAATTTCGGTACAGGCACTCACGCGGCCCACTGTCGGGCTACCGCTCTCGGCATTCCTCAACTACACCGGCAACTGCAAATTGACCAATCACGACAAAGACAAGGACAAGGAAACCAACGGCCAATCTTCTCATCTTCGACCTCCCCTACTCCCACAGAGGACACCGTCGAAATACGGTTGAGCCTTTATGGGCTCTTATTCACGCATCGCATTGAGCTGGATCAATCGGTCCGCTCCGCGTCGATCTTGATACGCTAAATTTTGCGCCCATGCAGCGCTTGGCGACGGCGCTCAATCGTGGTGGCAGGGTCCGCCCTTAACTTCAGCGTGACCTGACATGGCGGCAAGGCGCTTCATAGTTCAAGGCTGGCCGCCAATCCGAACGGATCGCGCTCATTTCGTTTCTTTTGAGCCGCCATCTGCTGAGCCGCTATCCTCCACTTTTCCGTCGTTCGCCACGCATTTGTTGAAATAAGCACGCTGGTCCTGCACCGTTCCCTTTGCGCTGCCTGCGGCGGGATTGCCAGCCTGGCGCGGAGGAAACGCCTTCGCCATCAGCGTCTCACACTTCTTCGCGACCTCCACCGTTATGGCCGAAGCGCCAGTTGCCATCGGCCCAACTGCAAATAAAAGCAACGCAGCATATACCAACTTCCGGTTGACCATTACATCTTCCCCCTCTTTGCCAATGACTTCCAACGTCTCGTTCTTCACGCCATAACGCTGCGCGTTCCGACAACCGGAGTTTACCGGACTTCGGTTCAAATAACCGATAATTTCGTGGTCCGTTCAAGCCCGCAAAAATACATCCCGAATAAAATGGACCGACTTTGCGCCCCGGCCTGGCTGGTAAAGCACAACAAAACTAATGGCTTGCCGCGGCCGCATCGGCGGCTGCCGTGATCGAACATTCCGGTGAAATACGCTCGCGGCATCCGAAAAGGGACACAAAGGAGACTTACCGACGATGATCGGCGCTGATTCCCGCAGTCTGCGGGAGATGGGAAGCAGGGGCCGGTCGACGCTGTCCTGGGGGAACGGGGCTTGTTGAGGATTGGTTCACCAAATTCCGGTGAACCATCCCGCGTCTTACGATGTGTTCAGGTCGAGCAGGTACTGTTCCCGCCTGAAACAAGGATAAGACCGAATGTCCCGAAAGTTCCGACAGGCTGTTTATGGCGATCGGCTGCATGGCCTTTCTAAGCGTCTCGGCTCATGCCAGTCCGGCCTGCTTCAAGGAGAAGAAGACCTTCGCGCTCGCCGACGACATTGTCAGCTGGACCATGTCCGCTGCGCCGGGATCGGAATGCATCCAGGGACTTCGCTGGTCCTACATGCAGATCTACAGCGTTTTGGTTTTGAAGGCCCCGAAAAAGGGCAAGCTTGTCATCGTCGGATCCGGCTTCCGATATTTCGCAGATTCCGAAAGCCGTGAACCAGACGGCTTCACGTTGGTCGTGTTTGGAAAAAACCGTCATGATACCGGAAACTCCGTCCTGGATATTGCGGTAAATCACCCTCTTGGAACGGTGGTCAGCGAATTACCGCGACAACCCTGATCCGCCTCCTCTCCCCCCAACGACCAGCTGCCAAATCGCAGCACCACCAGATTGGTGGGATGGCACGTGCGTGGCCCCGAAGGGGTCGCGCAGGATAGCGGATCAGCGCGGCTGACCGCGGCAGTAGCGGGGCCTTGAAGTGGCGAGGACAGGCCGGGCGGCCCTATTCCGGCGCGGCCCCTTTCAATCATGCGGCATTCCGGACAGCTTTCCTGTCAAATCCGGCTGTACGGCCCGGTTGTATCGGCGCCGCATGGGCGCGGCCATCGTTGAACCATTTTGGCTTTCCGCCGACCTACCATTGCACCGAATAGGGTTTTGGAGGTCGCAATTGGTCGATAGTCCCAAGGGCGATGCACACGGCGCACGGACAAGCCGGGATATGAAGAAGACGAAATCAGAGATCGACGAATATATTGGCGCGCGAATACGCGAGTATCGGCTGTCGCTGCGCCTGACCCAGGAACAGCTTGCCAGCGCGTTGAACGTCTCGTTTCAGCAAGTTCAAAATTATGAAAAGGGAACAAACGGCATCAGTGCGGTGCGCTTGTTCGACATCTGCAAAATCCTGAATGTCTCTTTGGCCTCGATGTTTCCGCCGGATGATCCGAAGAATTCACCTCAGCCTGTCGTTCAGCCGCCAGTGGACGATGAGGCAAAGCGCGGGGCCACGCTTTGGACCGCAGACGACGGCAGGCGCAGCCTGGGCGCGTGCTAGCGGACATAGCGAGCGGCAGAACTCGCAGCGCCGGTCCGCAGCGAAATCCGGTCATTATAAAATAGACTTGCTGTGGGGAACCTAATCGCTCGCCGGCGGCGCTTTCAAGTCCGGAAACCTGCTCAACGTCGCGGCCTTCAGGAATTTGAAATGCGTGATCGCAGCCGCAAGCTCCTTGACGCGACGTTGTCCATTGGCAATCTCGATGCCGAACAAATTCTGATGGTGGCTGTCGAGTGGTTCTCGCTCCAGATATTCGTCAGTTCCATTTCCAAGCGTTACCGCGGCACGCGCCAGGACATCCTCGACCCGCCGGTTGAGGCCCGATTGTTCCTGTTCCGCAGCAAGCAATGCATTGTCGACCGCCTGCAGAATGGCGCTGACGCGCGAATGGTCGGTCTCGGCGTCGCGATCGGCGGAGCGCGCCCTGAACTCCTGATCACCCAGACGGGTCTTGAGGTAATTGCGTGCGCGAGCCCGTAAAAACAGCTGAAACATCATGGTATGTCCGGTTCAAACCGCAGCCATCGCGCGCAGTATAATTCAAATCACTCTATCTTGGTTAAAAAAGCCTAAATCTCCGGGACGATCCGCATGGCTTCGACCAGTCACCGCCGCTCACCCGGTCCGTGTTTTGCCCGGGAGGTTCAGCCGAAAAGCCAAATCAGAGACCAGCCCAAGGAGGCCGCATCGGCTCGGTCAATCCGACCGCTTCAGCAAGGTCAGCATGCGACCTGCGCTGAATCCGGCTTCTGCCGGTCGGGTACGGCGAACCAATTTAGGCTAGATCGCGGCTATTCTAGCTGATTTTTTACGCCGATTTTTTGACCGTTGACGCAGTGCGGCCGTGAAATTTTCGTTTCCGCGCGGTGCTGTCCTTCTCAGGTCCGGAAGAACGCGAACCAGATCACGCCGAGGATCAAAACCGCAAGGCCGGTGGAAACGACAAGCAGAGCAAGCACCGACGGTCCCGGTTCGGCCTGCCGCGCTTCGGTTGGCGTTTCGACGATCTGGCGCTGTTGTCGCGTTGCCATGGTGCCCTCAATTTCTTTGTGTCACGCCAGAGGCCGTCCGCTCATTCGGCGCTAGGTACCGAGAGCAACGCATGATTTCCGATGATGTTCCGGCTTTGGGGCCCGCCAATGTCAGGGAGCGTCACCTCGGAAAGAATGCGGCTCTATCGCGATTTGCGCCTGACCCGGCGCCCCTTTCGATCAGGCTCCGAAACCATCGGCCCCCGTCGCGGTTAACGCCATTAGGAGATTCTGCGCCCGGGCTTATTTGAAACCCGGTTCCCCGGTGGTATCATCATCTTTGTTGCGTTTTTCGGAGTATCCCCATGGCCCCCCGCGCCAACTGGAAGGGTTTCCTGCGCCTTTCCCTCGTGACCTGCCCGGTCGCCCTGTATCCGGCGACGTCGGACACCGAAAAGGTCAGCTTCAACCAGATCAACCGCAAGACCGGCCACCGGATCAAATACGCCAAGGTCGATGCGGACACCGGCGAGGAAGTCGCCTCCGAAGACATCATGAAGGGCTACAAGGTCGACACCGACACCTACATCGAGATGTCGAAGGAAGAACTCGACGACATCGCGCTCGAATCGACGCACACGATCGAGATCGACGAGTTCGTGCCGAAAACCGACATCGACACCCGCTATCTGATCCGCCCCTATTATCTCGTGCCCGACGGCAAGGTCGGCCACGACGCCTTCGCGGTGATCCGTGAGACCGTTCGCAGCATGAACAAGGTCGCGATCGGCCGCGTCGTGCTGACCAACCGCGAACACATCATCGCGCTGGAACCGCTCGGCAAGGGCCTGATGGGCACGCTGTTGCGCTACCCTTACGAGGTGCGCAGCGAAAAGGAATATTTCGACGATATCCAGGAGGTGAAGGTCACCAGGGACATGCTGGATCTCGCCAAACACATCGTCGAGAAGAAGTCCGGATCGTTCGAGCCGGACAAATTCGAGGATCACTACGAATCCGCGCTGATCGATCTCATCAACAAGAAGCGCAGCGGCATTCGCACCACGGCGAAAGCCGCGCCGAAGACTGGCGGCAACGTCATCAACCTGATGGATGCGCTCAAGCGCAGCCTCGCCAACGAACGGCAGGCCCCTCCTCCGGCCAAGGCAAAAGGCAAAAAACCGCGCAAGGCCGTCTCCGGCCAACGCGAGATGTTGCTGCCGATCAGCGGCAAGCGTGTTGCGAAGGAAGAAGCCAAAACCCAAGCCCCCAGGAAGGCCGAAAAGCCCGCACGCGCGCCCGCTCGATCGAAAAAGGCCGGATAGCGCAACAGCGGCGACGGCCGGCCTTTTTTGGAAGGCAACCTGATCTCACTGCCAGCGCGACGTCTGGCCGCCGATTGACGTCATGAACTCCCGGAAGAGCCCAGCAGCAGTGCGCAAATGGCGGTCGAAAGGCTGAACAACGCCGCGCCAACCGGCGGCGATGCGATGTTCGCGCGTATCCCGGTGATGCCGGCGCGCTGAACGCGGAGAGATTAGCAGGCCGCTATTTCAGCGATGTATTTACCGAGGTAAATCTGGTGTTGAGGGTGCTGCCGATCCCGTTGACGGCGACGACAATCACAATGCTCAGACCGGCCGCGATCAGGCAATATTCGATCGCCGTCGCGCCGGATTCGTCGCCCAGAAATCTTGAAATCAGCTGCTGCATTCAAAACTCCTCTGGCACGCCCCACAGGATCCTGCCCCACCCGACGCCCCGCTGAAATCTAGATATCAATGGTTGCGAGTACATTGACGAACACGCTGAAAGATGGGTTAACCAGAGAAGCTGTAATTCTGGCATCTTTCCGCGGTCTTGCATGGCGGACCATGATCGCCTGATCGGTGCCCGATGCGCCGACGCTCGATCGCCGAGCGACCCAAAAGCGCGTCGCCGGCTGGAAATCATGATTTGGATCAAACAGATTGAAGCAAGAGTGCCCAATGTGGTTTGAGTAGTTCAACCACCGGCCTTGCCAATGCACCCAGCCGACACAACCCTCCCGCAACTGAAAATTCGAAGCGTCAATCTCGACACCGGACGCGAGAACGTGGTCGTCATTTCGCGGCAGTCGAAGGCGTTGCGCGCGGAAATCTTTCGCGGCTTCAGCCGCGTCGAGCTGCGCCGCGACTCCAAAGTGCTGCTCGCCACCCTGCTCATCACCGATGACGACGCCCTGGTTGGCCCCGACCAAATCGGTCTTTCCGAGCCGGCGTTCCGGCGCTTCGCCGAACCCGCCGGCAATCTGGTCACGGTGACGCCGGCGGCGGCGCCGGAAAGTCTCGAAGCGGTGCGCGCCAAGATCCGCGGTCAGACCCTGAGCGCTCGGGAGATCACCGCCATCGTCAACGACCTCACGCATTATCGGTACTCCGACATGGAGGTCGCGGCGTTCCTGGTCGGCTCCGCCAGTTTCATGACCAGCGACGAGCTGATCGCCCTGACCCGGGCGATGGCCGAGGCGGGAACACAGCTGAAATGGACCGACCCGATCGTGGTCGACAAGCACTGCATTGGCGGCATTCCGGGCAACCGAACTTCCATGATCGTGGTGCCGATCGTGGCGGCCCACGGCCTGCCGATTCCGAAGACCTCCTCGCGCGCCATTACCTCTCCCGCTGGCACCGCCGATACGATGGAGGTGCTGGCCCGGGTCAATGTCGGCGCCGAAGAGATGCAGGCCATCGTCGCGGCCTGCAACGGCTGTCTGGTTTGGGGCGGGCACGTCAACCTGTCTCCCGCCGACGATATCCTGATCTCGGTCGAGCGGCCGCTCAGCCTCGACACCCGCGAACAGATGGTGGCCTCGATCATGTCGAAAAAACTGGCGGCCGGTTCGACCCATTTGTTGATCGACCTGCCGGTTGGCCCGACCGCCAAGCTCACCAACGGCACGGAAGCGATGCGGCTGCGCAAGCTATTCGAATTCGTCGGCGACCGCTTCGGCATAGCGGTGGAGGTGATCACAACTGACGGCCGCCAGCCGATCGGAAACGGCATCGGCCCCGTGCTGGAAGCCAGGGATGTCATGGCCGTTCTGGCGAACGATCCCGCGGCCCCGAGCGACCTGCGCGAAAAATCGCTGCGGCTCGCCGCCCATTTGCTGGAATACGATCCGAAGCTGCGGGGAGGTGCCGGCTATGCTCGCGCCCGCGAACTGCTCGACAGCGGAGCGGCCCTCAAGCAAATGCAAAAAATCATCGATGCGCAGGGGCCGTCGAACTGCAGCACCGGCCTTGGGGATCTGACCTTCGATGTGCCGGCCGGCAGCGATGGCGTCGTCTCCGGCATCGACTGTCTGCAGATGAACCGTCTGGCGCGAACCGCGGGCGCTCCGCTCGACAAGGGAGCCGGCATTCGGCTGTTCAAGAAACTCGGCGACCGCGTCGAAAGCGGCGAGCCGCTGTATCGGGTTTACGCTTTCGATCCGTCGGGGCGCGATCTTGCGGCGGCGAGCGCGAAGATCGATACCGGCTACGCCATCGAAAATCCGACATCGCCTCGCGGCCCGGAAAAACCGTGAGCAATGTCGCCATGCAGAGCCTGTCATCCGGTGCCGCAGATGCCGGACGGCTGGCCTCGCTGCTCGGCGTTGACTTGCGGGAAATCAAGCTGCACCGGTTTCCTGACGGGGAAATACGCGTCACGGTCGGCGCTGCCGCCCCGACGACGATCATCTACGCCTCTCTCGACCAGCCAAATGACAAGCTCATTGCTCTGCTGTTCGCCGCGGAAGCGCTTCGCCGGGCGGGCACCAGGCGGCTCGTGCTGCTGGCGCCCTATCTCTGCTACATGCGCCAGGACGCAGCCTTCGGCGAAGGCGAAGCGATCAGCCAAAAGGCGGTCGGCCGGCTCATTTCGGGAATTGTGGATCGCGTGATCACGGTGGATGCCCATCTCCACCGCACGCCGGACATCAGCGCGGTTTTCCCCGGTATCGAGGCGGAAGACCTGTCGGCGATGCCGGCGATCGCCAATTCGCTGCGCTCGGCCGGGATCGATCCGGCCACGATCGTGGCCGGCCCCGACGCGGAATCCGCGCCCTGGGTGAGCGATCTCGCCGGCCGGCTCGGACTGGCGCACATGGTTGCGCGGAAAATCCGCCGCGGCGACCGCTCCGTCGAGATCGCGTTCGCCGACCCGGCATCGGTCGCGGGCCGGCCGGTGCTGCTGGTGGACGATATCGTCTCAAGCGGCGGCACTTTGATTGGCTGCGCCAAGGCGCTCATCGCCGCGGGCGCCACGGCGGTCGACGCCGTCATGACGCACGCGCTGTTTCCGCAGGAAATGGCTGCCGAATTCAGAGACGCCGGCATTCGCTCCGTGCGCTCGACTTCCAGCGTGCCGCACCCCAGCAACGCGATTCCGCTCGATGACATTTTCGCGGCCGCGCTGCGCGGCGAGGTGAATGGCACAACTCTCCCGGAGATCACAACATGAGCGT
This sequence comes from uncultured Alphaproteobacteria bacterium, assembly GCA_963829315.1. Taxonomy (GTDB): domain Bacteria; phylum Pseudomonadota; class Alphaproteobacteria; order Rhizobiales; family Xanthobacteraceae; genus Bradyrhizobium. The sequence goes on from CAWHIO010000001.1 coordinate 63,122, forward strand.
GACCATTCGATTTTGCGGCGCGGCGCACACGGTAACGGGTTCGTGCTATCTGCTCGAACGCCGTCCGGGCGTTTCCTGATCGACTGCGGCCTGTTCCAGGGGCAGAAGACGCTGAAGGAACTCAATTACGGCGCCTTTCCGTTTCGGCCCGCCGATGTCGATGCCGTGGTTCTGACGCATGCGCATATCGACCACAGCGGGCTGTTGCCGAAGCTGGTGCGCGAAGGCTTCCGCGGCAGAATTCTGGCGACGCGCGGCACCATTGACCTGTGTTCCTATATGTTGCCGGATGCCGGAAGCATTCAGGAGTCGGAGGTCGCGGCCCTCAACAGGCGCAATTCGGCGCGTGGCAGAGCCGAGGTCAGCCCCATCTACACCCAGGCCGACGCCGTCGCATCGCTGCAATCGTTCCAGCCGGTCGAATACGAGACCTGGGTCGGCGTGATACCGGGCGTTCGCGCACGCTACTGGAATGCCGGTCATCTCTTGGGCTCGGCCTCGATCGAACTTGAGTTCGAGGGCGAGAACTCCGCCGGTCAACCGCTGCGCCTGCTGGCGTCCGGCGATGTCGGCCCCGACGCCAAGCTGCTTGAGCCCGATCCGAAGGCGCCAGCCGGGTTCGACTACGTCATTTCGGAATCGACCTATGGCGACAGGATTCGCGCCGCGACGACGCCGCAACAGCGCCGCCAGCGTCTCGCCGCAGAGGTCAAAGACGCCGCGGCGGCGAAAGGCGCCCTGCTCATCCCCGCCTTTGCGGTCGAACGCACCCAGGAATTGATCGTCGATCTGGTCGACCTGATGGAACGCGGCGAGATTCCGCCGGCGCCGATTTTTCTTGATTCACCCCTGGCGATCCACGCCACCGAAGTGTTCCGGAAACATGCCGCGAGCCTCGATCTGAATATCGACGTCAATCGCCTGTTCAATTCGTCGCATCTGCGATTTACCGAAACCGTCGACGAAAGCAAATCGATCGCAAAGCTGACCGGCTTTCATATCATCATCGCCGCAAGCGGCATGTGCGATGCCGGGCGGATCCGGCATCACCTCAAGCACTGGCTCTGGAGCAGCCGGGCCACCGTGCTCCTGGTCGGCTATCAGGCGCACGGCACCCTCGGCCGGTTTCTTCAGGAAGGCGCCAAGGCCGTCCGGATCCAGGGCGAGGAGATCAGGGTGGCGGCCCGCATCCGCGCGATGGATGAATATTCGGGCCATGCCGACGGGAGCGAAATCACGCGATGGATCGCCGCGCGCCGCCCAATTCAACGAGGCCTGTTCCTCGTCCACGGCGAGGAGCAGGCGATCGCAGGTCTCGCCGAGCGCGTCGCGGAGCGGATCATTCCCTCGGCAAAACTCTTTCAGCCGGTGCTCGACGACATTTACGAGCTTTCGACGCCGGCACCCATGCTGCTGGACGTCGCCCATCGCCGCCGCCTCGCCCCCGAAGCGGTGACCCATCTTGATTGGCACAACGAGATGTCGAGGCTTGTGCTCGACATCGACGATCAGATCGCGGCGGCGGCCGACGACCGCGCCCGCGGCGTCATCATCCGCCGGCTGCGACGAGCGCTGGCGGACCGGGGTGAACCTGCGGCCTGACGCTCGATCATTGGCGGGAACAGGCACGCCCGACGGAAAAACTGGCCTGATGGCGCTGGCCCTGATGCGGCCGAGATGGAATAATCTGGCAATGATCGGTTGCGGCGCTTTGAGCCAGGCGCGGCCGGACACCGGATATGCTGGATTTCATTGAATGACCGCGCTTTCCCCGGACGTGGAGACCGATCTCGAGCGAGGAGAATGCCCGGCTGCAGGCTGAGCTGCGCGCGAGCCGGGAACGCCAGGCCGCGAGCGCCGAAATCCTGCGCGCCATTGCCGGCGCGTCGGGCGACGCCGAGCAGGCGCTGCAACAAATCGCCGAAACCAGCGCGCGTCTGTTCGGTGCTCCAGTGTTTCGCTTCGTCTGCCAAGAACGGCGAGTGGGTGCAGGTGTTCCGCGTCGGCGCCGGCGCCGAGCGCGTCCGCTCGGCGGTTCCAGCGGCGAAAATCCCAATTGGAGGTCGAAATTCTGCCCGGCGCGGTCGTGCACGAAAACCGGCAGATCCACATTCCCGACACTCGACAATCTCGATCCGGAAATAGCCGACTGGCCCGGCCTGCCGCCTGCGCGCGCCGCGGGCACACGCAGTCATGGCGGGCACGCCATTGCGGCGCGAGGGAAGGCGATCGGCGTTCTCATCATATACCGCGACCGGCCGCTGCCCTTTACGGCGGAGGAGCTTGCGCTCCAGCAAAGTTTCGCCGACCAGGCCGTCATCGCCATCGAGAACGCGCGGCTGTTCAAGGAGACGCAGGAGGCGCTGGCCCGGCAGACCGCGACATCCGAGATTCTGCGCGTCATCAGTCAATCGCCGACCGACGTGCAGCCGGTATTCGACGCCATCGTGCTCACCGCCACGCGGCTGTTCCGCCGCGACCTGGCGTTCATCCTGGGTTGCGACGCCACCACCTACTGGCCTGTAGCCACGGCGGGGCCGGAAGGACTGCTTGCTCCTCCCGATCGTCGGCCTGTGGCGATCGATCCCGACGCCAATTTCCCGTCGCGCGTCATCGTCACCGGGAAGAATCTGCATTTGCCGGACTGGTCGGCGGTCGAACTGCCCGATTATGAGCGCATGGTCCACGAGAGGTTGGGCATCAACTCGGCGCTGTACCTGCCGTTGCTGCGCGAAGGGAAATGCATTGGCCTGCTGGGGATCGCCGGCAAACGGGCCGGAATTTTCGGCGAGAGCGAAATCGCGCTGGCCGAATCCTTCCGCGACCAGGCCCTGATCGCGATCGAGAATACCCGGTTGTTCAACGAGACCAGGAGGCGCTGGAGCGGCAGACCGCCACGGCCGATATCCTCAAGGTCATCGCCAGTTCGCCCAACGACGTGCAGCCGGTGTTCGAGGCCATCGCGGCCAGTGCCAAGAGGCTGCTCGGCGGCTTTTCCGCCACGGTCGTGCGCTTCGTCGGCGACGCGCTGCACCTGGTGGCGTTCACGCCGACGAACGCAACAGCGGACCAGGCGCTGCAGGCTTCGTTTCCGATGCCCCTCGCCGGGTTTTCGGCTTTCGAACTGGTTCGCGGCGGCGAGACCGTGCAGTTCACCGATACCGAATTGGAGGATGTGCCGCGGGTAAACAGGGAGATAGCGCGGTTGCGCGGTTACCGCAGCATGGTGTTCACGCCGCTGATGAGCAACGGAACGCCCATCGGCATGATCAGCGTCACGCGAAAGGAGCCCGGCTCGTTCAGCGCCCATCACGTCCAACTGCTGCAGACCTTTGCCGATCAGGCGGTGATCGCCATCGAGAACGTGCGGCTGTTCGACGAGATGCAGGCAGGAGGCGCTCGGAGCGGCAGACCGCGACCGCCGACATCCTGAAGGTCATCGCCAGCTCGCCCTCGGACGTGCAGCCGGTGTTCGAGGCCATCGCAGAGCGATCGAAAAGGCTGGTCGATGCCCTCTCGACCACGGTGTTCCGGCTTGTCGACGGCGTGATGCACCTTAAGGCTTTCACGCCCACCAACCCGGAAGCCGATGCGAGCCTCAAGGCCATATTCCCCGATCGCGCTGTCCAGCTTCAGCTGCGGGCGAAGCGATCGGCAGAGGCGAGCATTTTCCGGGTGATCGATACCGAGCAAGAGATTCCTGCTATACGCGACTTGGCGCGACTTCGCGGCTTTCGCAGCATGCTGTTCGTACCTCTGTTGCGCGACAGGACGCCAATCGGTGTGATCGCGGTGACCCGGTCGAGCCCGGCCCGTTACGTCGAACATCAGATCGAGCTGCTGCAGACCTTTGCCGACCAGGCGGTGATCGCCATCGAGAACGCCCGGCTGTTCGACGAGGTGCAGGCGCGGACCCGGGAGTTGTCGCAATCGCTCGACGAATTGCGCACCGCGCAGGATCGCCTGGTGCAGACCGAGAAACTGGCCTCGCTCGGCCAGCTCACGGCGGGCATTGCCCACGAGATCAAGAACCCGCTCAATTTCGTCAATAATTTCTCGGCGTTGTCAGCCGAATTGACCGATGAGCTCAACGACGTGCTGAAGTCGGCCACCCTCGCCGCCAATATCCGCGAGGAAGTCGACGAACTGACGGGCCTTTTGAAGGACAATCTGCAAAAAGTTGTCCAGCACGGCAAGCGCGCCAATTCCATCGTCAAGAACATGCTGCTGCATTCGCGCGAGGGAAGCGGCGAGCACCGGCCCGCCGATATCAATGCGCTTCTGGAGGAGAGCCTCAACCTCGCCTATCACGGCGCCCGCGCCGAGAAGCCGCAATTCAACGTCACCCTGCAGAGGGATTTCGACGAGGCGGCCGGCACGATCGAAGTGTTCCCGCAGGAAATCACCCGCGTATTCCTGAATTTGATCTCGAACGGATTTTATGCGGTAACCAGACGCAAGATGGAAATCGGCCATTCAGACTTCGACCCGATCGTCAGCGCGACCACGAGAAACCTCGGTCACGCCGTGGAAATCCGCATTCGCGACAACGGCACCGGCATCCCGGCCGAGGTGAAGGAAAAGATGTTCAACCCGTTCTTCACGACCAAGCCGGCCGGCGAAGGCACCGGCCTTGGCCTGTCGATGAGCCACGACATCATCGTGAAACAACACGGTGGCAGGATCGAGGTGGAAACGGAGCCCGGACAGTTCACGGAATTCACCATCGTATTGCCGCGGGCAAGCATTCATTCAGACAAAAATAGAGGTCCGACGTGAGCGTTTTGGTTCTTGTGGTTGATGACGAGCCCGATGTCGAGGCGTTGTTCCGCCAGCAATTCAGGCGCGACCTTCGCGCGCAGCGTTTCGTGATGGACTTTGCCATTTCGGCCGCCGACGCGCTGGCGCGCATTGCCGACACCATCGAGCAATCGCTGATCCTGATCCTGTCCGACATCAACATGCCCGGCATGACCGGGCTGGAAATGCTGCCCAGGGTGAAGCAGATACGCCCCGAGGTTCCCGTGATCATGATTACCGCCTACGGCGACCCCGAAACCAAACGCAAGGCGCTGGAAGGCGGCGCAAGCGGCTTGCTGACCAAGCCGATCGACTTCACCGCTGCTGCGCGAGGAAATCGACACCAGGCTGCAGCAGGCGAGCTAGGTGGAAGCCTCTCCCGGCGATGCCGCCCATCTCTACGGCTTGAAGAACGCGGGATCGTTCAGCGCCTTGATCATGGTGTCCACCATGTCGGCGGCGCCGTGGTCTTCGCGCTCCTCCAGAAGCTCCCACATCTTGCGCAAATTGGCGCGCATCGGCGCCTTCAGCGAGGGATCGCGCTCGATCAGCGTCCGCGCGATGCAGAAGGCAATGCCTTCGGTGCCCATCCGGGCCTGCTCGACGGTGGGTTTGCTCATGGCCGGCTCCTTGCAGATTTCAATGTCGGACTTGGTTCGGGGCGCTGTGAGAGCATGATCCGGAAAAGCGCGAACCGGTTTTAAGGATCATGCTCAAACAGGGAAATGAGATCACGATCCAATTCAGCCTCATCGGGTCATGATCTAGATGAATTTCGCGCCGATGGGTAGGCCGCGGCGCAAGGAACACGCAGAACTCCGCGGTGTCCTACTCCGCCATTTCGACCGGCCTGGCGGGACCGGCGAGCGGCTTTTCTTCCATCAGGGCCATGCACAGCGATCCCGCGACCATCATCGCCGCGGCGGCACCGAACACATAGCGGAATGCAGCGACCATGTCGGCGACCGGGATCGAACTCACCGGACCGCGATGCTCGCCGGCCAGCGAAATATCGGCGCCAAGCGCCATCAGCAGGATCGCGCTGAACAGGGCCACCGTGAACGACGCCATCAATGCGCGGAAGAAGTTGGTCGCCCCGGTAATGGTGCCGATCTGCGACCGCGCCACCGCATTCTGCGCCGAAACCGTGCTGACCGGAAACGCGGTGCCGAGACCCAGCGCGAACACCGACAGCAGCACCAGCAACACCCATAGCGGCAGCGCAAAAAGCGCCAGCGCGCCTCCGGACAACGCGGCGCATAACATCCCGATGATGGCGACCCGCTTATAGTGTTTGGCGCGCGCCATGGCTCGGCCGGCAATCGCCGCACCGCCGGTCGAAACGGCCGCCAGCGGGATCAGCGCAAGCCCCGCCTCGCTGGCGCTGAGATGATAGACCACCTCATAGTAAAGCGGCAGATGCACGGTCAGTCCGAGCATCGCGCCCATCGCGAAGCCGCCGCAAGCCATCGCATAGGGCACGACCTTTCCGCCCATCAGCGGCAGCGGCAGGAAAGGCTCTTCGGCATTCCCGACATGCCACACGAACGCCAGCGCGAGCGCGGCCGATGCACCGATCATCGCCACGATCACGGGTGACAGCCAGAGATAGCGGTTGCCGCCCCAGGTCAGCACCAGCATGAACACCACGGCAGCGGCCATCAGCAGCACGCCGCCGAGCCAGTCGACTTTGCGCTTTCTGTGGAATACCGGGATCTTGGCCATTTTCGGCAGCAGCATCGCCAGCGACGTAAGTCCCAGCGGCACGTTGATCCAGAAGATCATCGACCAGTGCAGATGTTCGGCAAACACCCCACCCAGGATCGGCCCGCCAATGCCGGCCGCCATCCATACGCCGCTGAAATAGGCCTGGTACTGGCCGCGCTCGCGCGGCGACACGACGTCCGCAATCACGGTCTGCACGATCGGCAAAATGCCGCCGCCGCCGAGCCCCTGCAGCCCGCGCGCCAGGATCAGCACCGGCATGTTCGGCGCCAGCGCGCACAATATGGAGCCCACGATGAACAGGCTCATCGCGGTGATGATCATGGCGCGGCGGCCGTAGATGTCGCTCAGCGTGCCGAACACCGGCGCTACCGCGGTCGATGCCAGCAGATAGGCGGTGATCACCCATGACAGGCTGGAGACATCCCGGAATTGGCGACCGATGGTCGGCAATGCCGTGGCGACGATGGTCTGGTCAAGGGCGGCCAGGAACATCGTCAGCATCAGGCTGGTCAGGATGGTACGGACTTCACTCGGCGTCAGCGGGGCGCGCGGCTGAATCGGCGGGGCGTCGCTGATATCGATGATCTCAGCAGACGCCTGCGCAAGCTCGCCCGCGATCGTTTCGGGCAATGCCTGTTGGTCAGCCGGTCGAGGGCCCTGTCGTTCGAACTTGTTCATGCGGATTGGTATTTATGCCATGCGACCGGAGGCCGGCCGGGATTCGGAGCTAATTTAGTCGGCAAACCGGGGTTGCGGCAGCGGGTTGCGCGCATGGGTGCGTCCCGCGAGCGTACCAGCCAACCGTTTGATGGATAACGGGACCTGCCCTCAGGACGATGGCCGCTTCTTGAGCCGGGCGCGCTTCGGCAACAGCGCCGGCCATTGCACGATGTGGTCTTCGAGGTCGGCATCGGCGATCTCGTTCTCGGTTCCCTGCACCCGCCCGCGCACCGAGACGCCAGCTTCGTGAACCGTGTTGGGATCGCCTGAAATCAGCGGGTGCCACCAATAGAGATCGCGGCCTTCGGCTACCAGCTTGTAACCGCAACTGGGCGGCAGCCAGTTCAGGGTGCGGACATTTTCCGGCGTGAGCCTGACGCAATCCGGAACCCGGTCGGAGCGGTTAGTATAATCCTTACAAGCGCATAGCCCGGCATCTAAAAGCTTGCAGGAAACGTGGGTGAAATAGATCTTGCCGGTATCCTCGTCCTCGAGCTTTTCCAGGCAGCAGCGCGCGCAGCCGTCGCACAGGCTTTCCCATTCGACGCTGGACATCTCCTCCAACGTCTTGGTTTTCCAGAAGAATCCCTCCTGGCCGGAGGGCGGCTTGGGCTTGGCGGTCATGAATCCCAATGTTTCGAGGCGGTGGCCTGGGCCCCTTCTAGGGGCTGCGACAGCCACGCGTGCAAGCAAGATGCTCCGGCGCTAGCCGAAAAGACCGGGACAACGTTATCCCTGCCGGCTGAAATCGTGAGCCCGACCATTGGTTTATGGCCCCCGCTCGGTTAGACAGGGAGAGAATCCCCAACGGGCGCAAATGCGCCTTGGGTTTGCCGCAACATTCCCGCAAGACGTCTCGACGGCCCCACCGGATGCTTAGAGCGCTGCGAACTGACCAAGGGTCCGGGCATTAGTGCGCAAGATCGTGCCAAAGGAATGGACCAAGAAAATCCGGCACTGGCTGCTGGATCTCGACGCGCGCATCGATTCCACGCTGTTTTCGTCGGGCAAGGGCGCGCGCGAGCTTTACGAGCGCTACTCGACCTTCATGGACCGGTTCTATGTCGGCCGCTGGAAACGCTGGGTCTTCATCGAGCCGTTGTCGGAAGCCGCCACCATCGGGCTCGGCGGGCTGATCCTGATGCTGGCGCTGGCGGTGCCGGCGTTTCGCGAAACCGCCGACGACGACTGGCTGAAGAAATCCGATCTCGCGGTCACCTTCCTCGACCGCTACGGCAATCCGATCGGCAGCCGCGGCATAAAGCATAATGATTCGATTCCGTTGGAGGATTTTCCTGACAATCTGATCAAGGCAACGCTGGCGACCGAGGACCGGCGCTTCTACGACCATTTCGGCATCGACATCGCCGGCACCGCGCGGGCGCTGTTGACCAATGCGCAGGCCGGTGGCGTCCGCCAGGGCGGTTCGTCGATCACCCAGCAGCTTGCCAAGAACCTGTTCCTGAGCAACGAGCGCACCATCGAGCGCAAGGTCAACGAGGCGTTTCTCGCGGTCTGGCTGGAGACCCGGCTCTCCAAGAACGAAATTCTCAAGCTCTATCTCGATCGCGCCTATATGGGCGGCGGCACGTTCGGCGTCGACGGCGCGGCGCATTTCTATTTCAACAAGTCGGCGCGCGACGTCAATCTCGCGGAAGCCGCGATGCTCGCGGGATTGTTCAAGGCGCCGACCAAATATGCGCCCCACATCAACCTGCCCGCCGCGCGTGCCCGCGCCAACGTGGTGCTGGACAACCTCGTCGACGCCGGCTTCATGACCGAAGGTCAGGTGTTCGGCGCACGGCGCAACCCGGCCACCGCGGTCGACCGCCGCGACGAGAACTCGCCGAACTATTATCTCGACTGGGCGTTCGACGAGATGCGCAAGCTGGTCGATACGTTTCCGAAATCCTATAATGAGCGCGTTTTCGTCGTTCGCACCGCGATCGACATGAACGTGCAGCGCGCCGCGGAAGACGCCATCGAGAACCAGTTGCGCCAGTTCGGCCGCGACTATCACGCGACCCAGGCCGCCACCGTGGTCGCCGATCTCGACGGCGGCGTGCGCGCGATGGTCGGAGGCCGCGACTACGGCGCCAGCCAGTTCAACCGCGCCACCGACGCCTACCGGCAGCCCGGTTCGTCGTTCAAGCCATATGTCTATACCACCGCCCTGCTCAACGGCTTCAAGCCGACCTCGATCATCGTCGACGGCCCGGTCTGCATCGGCAACTGGTGTCCGCAGAACTACGGCCACTCCTATTCCGGCGCGGTGACCCTGACCCAGGCGATCACCCGCTCGATCAACGTCGTTCCGGTGAAGCTGTCGATCGCGCTCGGCGGCAAGTCGCCCAATCCGGCCAAGGCCGGCCGCGCCAAGATCGTCGAGGTCGCGCGCCGCTTCGGCATCAAGGCGCCGCTGCCGGACACGCCCTCACTGCCGATCGGCGCCGACGAGGTCACGGTGCTCGAGCATGCGGTGGCTTATGCGACCTTCCCCAACAAGGGCAAGTCGGTCACCCCGCACGCGGTACTGGAAGTTCGCACCGGCGCCGGCGATCTGGTCTGGCGCTTCGATCGCGACGGCAAGAAGCCGCTGCAGGCCATACCGGCATCGGTTGCCGCCGATATGGCGGGAATGATGAGCCATGTCGTCAGCGAAGGCACCGCGCGGCGCGCGGCGCTCGACGGCATTCCGACCGCGGGCAAGACCGGCACCACCAATGCCTATCGTGACGCGTGGTTCGTCGGCTATACCGGCAACTTCACCTGCGCCGTCTGGTACGGCAACGACGATTACTCCGCGACCAACCGCATGACCGGCGGCTCGCTGCCGGCGCAGACCTGGCACGACATCATGGTCGCCGCCCATCAGGGCGTCGAGATCAAGGAGATTCCGGGGATCGGGATGGGCACGAAATTGCCCGCGCCGGCCGCCTCCGCGTTCATGGCGGCCAACGGCGCGCCGAAGCCCGCGGAGCTCAAGCCGCCGCCGCCGATCCTCACCAAACGCGGTGCGGACATCCTGGTGCATGTCGAAAAATTGCTCGACGATGCGGCCAGGACCGCCGGCGACCCGGCAAAGCCGGTCAAGCCGGTGTCCTCCAACTCCCCGGCGTTTAACGACAGCTTTGCCGCGGCAGCGCCCGGCAATCCGGCCGCGCCCGCAGCGCGCAAGAACTAACCGTGCGGCTGATCTTCATCACCTTGCTGGCGCTGATCCTCGCCACCGTCGTCGGCCTCGGCGCGACGTGGATGACGGCGACGCGCGGCACCGATCTCGGCACCCTCACGATCGGAGCCTGGACCGCCCGGCCCAAGACCGGCACCGCCGACGTCGATCCCTACTCGCGCGCATCGATTGCCCGCAGTGGCGAACTCCCGGTCGGCACCGGCGACGGCGTGGCGTTCTCGGCAACGACGGACGACCGCAAGCGGCCGCTCGATGGCCGCTGCGACGTGGTCGTGAGCGGCGTTACGCCGGCGGCGCGATTCTGGACCCTGACGCTGTACGATTCGAAAGGCCGTCTCGTCGCCAATGCGCTGCAGCGCTACGGCTTCACCAGCCAGGAGATCATCCGCGGCGCGGACGGCGCGTTCGAGGTGCGGGTGGCGTCGCGATCGCGCGCGGGAAATTGGCTGCCCACCGGCGGGATCGAGCGTTATGCGCTGGTGCTTCGGCTTTACGATACGCCGGTCGGCGTGGCGACGCGGACCCAGCGCGACGCGCCGATGCCGTCGATCGCGACCATGGGGTGCCCATGATTCGCCTGTTGTTCACGATCGTCGCAGGCGTGCTGCTCGGCGCCATCGTGCATCTCGTCAGCGTGCTGGCATTGCCGCGCATAGCGACCCAGGACGCCTATTCGCGTCTCGCGCCGATCACGGGGCTGAACGCCGTTACGCCCCTGCCGCCGCCGGACCCGAACAACGCGCCGCTGCCGTTCATGGATCCGGCGTTCGCCGTCGCGGTTTGCCGTTACGACCTGTCCGGTGGACCGATCAAGCTCGCCGTCCCCGTCAGCCAGGCCTATACGTCGGTGTCGTTCTACACGCGCAATGAGGTCGCCTATTACGCCATCAACGACCGGTCCGCCGGACGCAAGGTGATCGAGCTCGATCTGATGACCGAAGCTCAACACGCCGAACTGCCCGAGGAGGAGGATGTGACCGCGGCCGACCGGCTGATCATCGATTCTCCAAGCACGGCCGGATTGATCGTGATGAAGGCGCTGGCGCCGGAACCCGGCCTGATGCCGCAGGCCCAGGCTTCTCTGGCCGCATCGAGCTGCAAGGTGCAGACCGAACCGACGCCTGCGAGGCGCTAAGCGCTTCCCAATCCTTTTCGAAGATCTTCAGCCGCGCGTGCTGAGCGCACGCCCGATGACGGGCTGCGCCGCCACCGGCGGGTTGGCGGTCTGGGCGGCGAGTTCGCCGATCAACCGATCGGCGTCGGCCGCCATATTGTCCGGGGCCTGGATCACCAGCCGTTCCAGCGCCCAGCGATACGAGGAGATTCTTCGCTCCAGGCATTGCTGTACCCACTGCACGATCAGGGTATTCTCTTCCATGCGGGCCACCGCGTCGGCGCGTTCGCGCGGCGACAATTGCGAAACATGCGCCAGGCTGGCGTTGCGTTTCCTGTCGAGATCGAGCACGCGGATGGCACTGGCGAAGAACGGCTCGAAGCGGGTAATGTCGTCGCGCACATCATCAATCAGCTGCGAATAGCGCGACGCATGCGAACGGTGCGGCTCGTCGATCAGCATACGCCCATAGGCGGTGCGGTCGAAAACCGCCTTCTGCCGCCATGGTGACGGCAGCGGCTGGTAATCGCCGAACACGCTCTTCCAGGCGGGACGCGAATGCGGCGGCTCGATCAGGGGATAGGCCAGATCGCGAAGCTGCCGCTCGCCGTCGGTGAGCTGGAATTGCGACGCCTGCAGGCCGACGCTTGCGGTTGCCTCGCCGCCGATCCAGCGATGCATATCGTCGTTGAGGAAATCCTGGCGGGTGCGGCCGAAATCGCCGCCGCTGCACCCTGCGAGCGCCAGGCCGATCGAGAGCAGCGTCAGCACCGATGCGGAGCTGGAAGCCCGCCACCTGGTCCGGATCGGAAGATACGTCTCCGGCATATCGAATGTCCGGTTGTCAGCGCCTGCGGCGACGGCGGCCGGGGGCGGTGCCTTCTTCCGGCCCGCGACCCCCGCTGGTTTCATCGGGTGCGCGTTCGATCCGGACGACCGGAAGGATCAGGACGGTGCCCATGCCTTCGCGCGGGGCGCCATCCATGGTTGAGCCCGGCCGCCGCGATGCCGCATCTGCCGGAAATTCAATGATGGTGCCCATTTAAAACTCTCTCTGGTTGCCGCTCTGACGCGATTTGCCGGCGACAGGCCATCATTAAGAACAGGACGTGGTTAACGGCATCTTAATGTCGCGCCGAGGGTCCCGATTTCGCGCCAGGCCGGACGGTCGCGGCATCGCGCGATGGCGCGAAGTTGACCGTTCGGGTTCACAGATTGTTTTCCTTAACGCGATGTTAAAGCGAGCTGAACTAGGCTGGGGCGAAGAATTACTCAGTCGCGTACCCTGACATGACCACTCCTTCGCTGTTTCCGGGCTTTGACGGGTTGATGACGCTCTCCCGCCGAGAGGGCGTCGATATCCGGCCCACCTTGCTGCGCGTGCTCACCGATCTCTATGTTCAGGCCTCCACGCATAGCGAGGACGAAGCGCGGCAGTTTGTCGAACTCACCTCCCGCCTGATCGATCAGGTCGACGACGCGACGCGCGCGGCGGTGCGGGCACGGCTTGCGGTCTATCCGGGCACGCCGGTCCAGGTCTTGAAGCAACTCGGGCTAAAGCCCTCTCACCCCGATCAGCGCGTGCCGCTCGCCCGCGAAATTCCCGGGACCCTCCCGCCAGCCCGTCGGCGCTGCCAGAGGCCAGAGCGCCGAGCGAAGTGCTGTCGCGGCTGGCATCGAACTTGTCGATGCAGCCGGCGGACGCCGCCGAGATCAGCGGCCTGTTTTTCCGCGCCGGCTCGGGCGAGCGCGCCCTGATCCTGCACAATCTTTCCGAGACGCCATTGAAGGCTTCGCCGCGAATTCCCGCTGCGCGCGCGCAACGCGCCATCGAGACGCTGGAGATGGCGGCGTTTGCCGCCGATGTCGAAAACTTCACGCTCGAACTCGGTGAATCCCTGATATTGCCGTGGAAGGTCGCGACCCAGGTGGTCAACGATCCCGGCGGCGAGCCGCTGGCCTGTGCGGCCAAGGCGCTCGGCATGCCGAGCCCGGTGTTCCAGCGGGTGCTGCTTTTTCTCAAGCCCGAATTCGGCACTTCCGTGCACACCGTGTACCGGCTGTCGCGTCTGTACGACGGATTGAGCGAGCGGTCCGCCCTGATCATGCTGGCCGCATGGCGCGGTTCGACGATGGCGGTCGCCCGCGCCAAGTACCGCCCCTCGCTCTACGACGACGAACGCAATCGCGCGCGGCCGGCGACCACGCAAACCCGCCCGGCGGCGCAACCACCCGGCATTGGCGCGGTGCCACGGAAGGGCTCGCAGGGCTCGGGACGCTAATCCCGCGCCAGATCGAGAAAATGCCGCCCTGCCCGGTCCTCGGTCTCCACGATCCAGGCGTCGGGATCGAACCGGATTTCCTTCTGCAGACGCTCGTCCACGGACTGTTCCGACACCGGCTCTTTCCATGTCGGCATGAAAAAGCGCTCGATCGGCCGGCTGTCGTCATAGACCGTCTGCGGCGCCGGCACGTACAGCATGGCGTTGCCGTCGAGCAGCGCCACTTTGACGAACACCGCGCCGGCCTCTTCCGCGCCGCGCCGGCGCACGGCGCCGAACACGCCCGCGGTCTGGCAACGGCGCAAATAGGCCGCCACCCAGATACTGGATTTCAATCGCATGGCGGGAACGATAGGCCAGCTGGTTTTCTGGCGCTAGTCGACCGGATGCCCGATCATCGCCGTTAGTTCGCGCACCAGGCGGTCGGACACCTGTCCGGTCACCGGGAGCTTGCGCGCCCGCTCGAATTTCTGGATCGCGGCCTGGGTGTCCGAACCGGCGGTGCCGGTCGGTTTCAACTGGCCATAGCCGTATTCCGTCAGCGCGCGCTGCACCGCCGCCACTCGCCGCGAGCCCGCGCCCGGGATGACCCCGGCGTCGTTGTGGGAGGAAACCGGAACCGGCGCGGGGGGCCGCGGGACGGCGCTCGGCCCAACCGGCACGGCACCGGTCGTCTTGACCAGATTGGCCAGTGGATCGGCGGCGGCTCGCGGCTCTGCCGGCTTTGGCTCGGGCTGAACGGCGTCGGCCTCGACCGGGCGCGGCCGCGGCCGCGGACTGGCGGGAGCGACCGCCGGCATGACGATGACTGAGCCGAACATCGGCGCCGGATGGTGTCCGGCTTGCAGGAACAGGGCGTTGGCGATGATGGCGCTGACGGCTGTGAACGCCAGCGCGCCCGCAATCACGTCTTTCGGGCTGCGCAGCAAAATACGCATCAGCAGGCCGCGCTCGGCCTCCGCGTCAACTGCAACCGCGCTGGCGCCACGACGGCGGCGCGGCATGTCGTCATCCCTGGAAGTTTGTCTAGGCACTTTTCTTCACCTGGTGCGCTTGGTCTTTGGGAGCTTGGTCCAGCGTTGCGGACCGCAACGCCGGGGTGAGTGTGGCGATATTGCTGGTGGGCTCGGCGGCCTGCGGCGTGAACACCAGCGGCAGCGCCACCGTGACCGTGGTTCCTTCGTCGATCTTGCTTTGCACCGTCATCTCGCCGCCATGCAGGCCAACCAGGCTTTTTACGATCGACAGCCCGAGGCCGGTGCCTTCGTGCCGCCGCTGGTAGGTCTTGCCGGCCTGGAAGAAGGGAGCGCCGACCCGCGTGAGATCCTCTGGCGCGATGCCGACGCCGGTATCGGCGACGCGAAGCACCAGCCGCGATCCCTCGACGCCGGCCGAAACCGTCACCGTGCCGCCGCGTTCGGTGAACTTGATGGCATTGGAGACGAGATTAAGCGCAATCTGCCTGAAGGCGCGCGGGTCGCCGGTCATCACAGGTAAATCGTCCGGCGCGCGGGTCAGGAGGTCGATTCCATTCTCCCTCGCCTTCAGGGCGAGCAGATTGCAGCAATTGAGAAGCGGCGGGCGCGGCGCGAACGGCTCCGGCGAAATCTCGAAATTACCGGACTCCATCTTGGACATGTCGAGAATGCCGTTGACGACCGACAGCAGATGCTGGCCTGAATCGTTGATCAGCTGGGCATATTCCTTGCGGCGCGCCGCATCCAGCAGCAACGCCTCTTCCTGAACGATCATCTCGGAAAAGCCGATGATGGCGTTGAGCGGCGTGCGCAGCTCGTGGCTCATGGTGGCAAGAAAGCGGGTTTTGGACGCGTCCGCCTGCTCCGCAGCGGTCAATGCCAGGTCGAGCGCCTGTTCCTGGTTTTTCCGGTCGGTGACGTCGCGCATCACGGCGACGACCTCTGTTTCCGCTTGCGGCGTCGGTTCCAGCAGCTTTTCCAGCGGCCGGCAGCGCATCTCGACCCAGATGAAATCGACCTGATTGCTCTGATCCCGCTCGCGGCCGCGTGGCGAATCCCGCCTCAGGCGAAATTCGACGCTGCGCGCCTCGCCACCGCGCGCCGCGTCCGAAAGTGCCGTGAGGTAGGCCGGCCGATCCGCAACGTGGACGCGGTCGAACAGGCCGTGCCCAAGCAGCCGCGACACCGGCGTTCCCAGCATCGTCTCCGCCGCCGGCGAAATGAATCCTACCGCGCCGTTGCGATGATGACGCGAAATCACGTCGCTCATGTTTCGTGCCAGCAGACGATATCGATTTTCCTCGACATAAAGCAGCGAGACGCTGGTGCGCGCCAGCGACTCTGCGCCGAAGGCGAGCGCAGCGGCATAAAGCGTCGCCGACGCCACGCCGAATGCCGCGAAGATGGCGCGCAGGGCCGTATCGGCCTCCGAAACCGGCAACAGCTGCAGATATCCGAGGACGACCAGAAGCGCGGCACAGCTCAGCGCCAGAGCGGAGGCAAACGCAACCACGCGGCGCGACGCCGAAAGCGCTGCCTCAAGCGGAACGACGACCAGCCAGATCGCTGCAAAGGATTCGATGCCGCCGGTGGTCAGCGCCAGGGTCATGACAAGACCCGCCAGCGCCAGCGACGACAGAACATATGCGCCCTCGTAGCGGCCGGTCCGCGACAGGAACCAGGACAGCAAGATCGGAGCGA
Organism: uncultured Alphaproteobacteria bacterium; assembly: GCA_963829315.1. Taxonomy (GTDB): domain Bacteria; phylum Pseudomonadota; class Alphaproteobacteria; order Rhizobiales; family Xanthobacteraceae; genus Bradyrhizobium. Next base: position 79,637 of record CAWHIO010000001.1, read on the forward strand.
TAAGCCAGGCGAACGCCGCAACCTCAAGCGCGGAGGGCGCGCCGCGCATCACGAGATAGACCGGAAACGCCGCCAAGGCAGCCAGGCTTCCGAGCAGCCGCGGCGCAATGAAGGCGCGATGGCGCGCGCGCGTCAACGCATCATATCGTGCCGACGGATGCAGCAATGCATCGAGACAATCGCGGATGATATTCAAAACTGTCACGGCCCTCGCGCCTCGGCTTGTGCGTCTAACAGACGCGCCGGAACGCCCCCTTTATCGTTAGCTCACCGTGTCAGAGCGAAATTAAGCGAACGCTAAGGCGCGCGAGCTCGCGGCTAAGTTGGCACCCGCGCCGAGCTTTCCAACCCGACTAAGCCGCCCAATCCATGCGGATGGTGAACAGCGGGTTTCCGGCACGGATGCCGTATGGTTTCGAAATGGTGGATATCGCCCGAGCAGCCATTTCGTCTCCCGGAACCGGCATCAATCGAAAATTTACGTCGAATCAAATGATTCGAATTTTTGGCGAATTCTCGACGATTTAACTTCAATGCAAACACTTGCGATTTATCGACGGCTGTTAGTCAGGGACAGCGAGATCAACTGCAACATGACTAGAGAGGCGGCTGGGGTCGCGAGATGTTTTTTCTGCTTCGCTTGGTGTTCTGGGTCGGGCTGGTGCTGGTGCTGCTGCCCAGAGACAAAACGCCGGAATCGAACAAACAGCCACAGCTCGGTGCGTCCGAGGCCGTCTCCGCGGCCACCGCCGCGGTCTCGGACATGAGCTCAATTCTGCAAGCGCCAGCCGGCGGCATGCGAAGTCGGCGGCCAGGCCGCGACCGTGATCGGCCAGCGCGCCCAGGCCGGCGCGCGCAAGCTTTACCAGATCATCACCGACAAACGTCCGCCCGATCATACCGGCTCGATCGGCGGCATCGAGAGTGCCGATTGCCTCGCTCGTGGATGCGGCGCCGCGCGACACGCTGACGCCGGATGACATGCAGGTGGAGTGGCGGGGCGCAGCGCCGTCATCGCCCTGAATTTGGCTGGGAACAATTCGCTATTTGATCCGGCAATCTCGCTTTCGGCCGTCTTCAACCCTATATAGAGTCGTGGGATTGAGCGCGGGAAACGATGACGATCGACGAAATCAGGGATAATTTTGCGCTGCTGGACGACTGGGACGACCGCTATCGGTACGTCATCGAACTCGGCCGCACGCTGGATCCGATGCCGGAGGCCGAGCATTCCGCTGCCAACAAGGTACTGGGCTGCGCCAGCCAGGTCTGGCTGGCAAAACAGGTCGACCGCAGCGGCAGCGGCGAACCATCGCTGAACTATCTCGGCGACAGCGACGCGCATATCGTGCGCGGACTGATCGCGATCCTGCTGACATTATATTCCGGCCACACGCCGCAGCAGATCCTTGCAACCGATGCCATCGCGGTGTTCGACGAATTCGGTTTCCGCGAACACCTCACCCCGCAACGTTCCAACGGCCTGCGCGCGATGGTGGAGCGCATTCGCTCCGACGCGCGCGAGGCGCTTGCCGCAGCCTCCTGAAAACCAGAATTGGCCCGTCGTCGACATCACGGAGCCGTGATCAGACGGGTGGCCTGTCCCCGCGGGATGACGCGCCGGGGGCGGCGCCTGCGGTCAAGCTTTTTTAAGCCATTTGTCGGACTATCCCCGGACAACCAAGAGTTGATGGATGGCTAACGTTCCGACTGTCTGGCGTTTCCTGCGGTCGCGATCGGGTCGCGGCTTTCTTCTGCATCTGAGCATCTGCGCCGTATTGTCGGTCGCGGTCGGCTATGGATTCTATTACTTCAGCCTGAACTGGTTCAAGGATCACAAGAGCGCCGAAAAGATCACCGCGCTCCAGTTGGTCGACGCCTTCGTCGCCAACTATTCGGCCATCCGATCGCAATTTGGCGAGAGCGCGCCGGTTCCGGCGTCATTCCGGGCCCACGCGATCGAAGCCTTCAACAAGCAGAACGGCGATAATTCCGATTTTCGCCTCCGCTCGGTCGGCATGCCCGGGCGGGAAATAGTGACGCCGCCGACCGACGGGCGAATGGCGGAGACCCTTGCGGCCTCGCGGCGATGCCAAACCCAAAGCCGGTTTCCGAGTTGCTCGACCTCGGCGGAGAACTGACGTTCCGAACCGTTTACCCGACCATGGCGCAGCAAGAGAGTTGCGTGAGCTGTCATAACGCGCTGCAGCCCGACAAGCAGCAGTGGCATCTCAATGATGTCATGGGCGCGTTTGTCATCGACGTGCCACTGTCGCCTTTTCAGCGCAAGGTGATCTGGCAGAGCGCCGGCACCGGATTGGGTCTGTTTCTCGCACTGGCGTTTGCCGGCCTGATGATTTCGCTTCTCCATTTTCGGCAGCTGGAAGCCCTCAATGCCTCCACTGCCGAGCTTGGCCGCACCCAGAAGTTTCTCGATAGCATCATCGAGAACATGCCGGTTTCGGTTGCCGTCAAGGGCGCCAGAGATCGATGCTACGTCCTCATCAACCGTACCGCCGAAGCCATCTTCGGGATCGCCTGCGGCGATTTGATAGGCAAACAGGCCAACGGCCTGCACAGCAATGACGCCGCGGGCGAGCTGTTTCCGCTCGCCGACGAGGCGGCGCAAACGCGCGACGTGAAGACCATCGACGACCACGTCGTCCATACCCGTCACAACGGCACCCGCATCCTGACAACCAGGAATCTTTCGATACCGGACGAGACCGGCGAACCGCGCTACCTGCTCAGCCTTTCGGAGGACATCACCGAGCGCAAGCAGGCCGAGGCCCGAATTGAGCATCTGGCGCACTATGATGCGCTCACCGATTTGCCCAATCGCGCCGCCTTCGTGGAGCATCTCGGGCATACAATGGATACCGCGAAGAAGAGTGCGGAATCGTTCGCCTTGCTGAGCATCGACGTCGATGGCTTCAAGGAGATCAACGACATGTTTGGCCACGCGGCCGGCGATGACGTGCTCCGCAAGCTGTCGCTGCAGCTGCGCGCGGTCGCCGGCGACTCCTACCTGGCGCGGCTCGGCGGCGACGAGTTCACGCTGATCACGCCGAACGGTGATCAGCCGGCGCTCGCCGAAATTCTTGTCCGGCGTCTCCAGGCAGCCATCGCGGCCGACCAGGAACCGAACAACCAGCCTATGCGCGTCGGCATCAGCATCGGCGTGGCCATTTTCCCGACCGACGGCGCCGACGCAACGACACTGCTCAGCAATGCCGATGCGGCACTCTACCGCGCCAAGACCGCCGGTCGCGGCAAGACACGCTTCTTCGAAGTCGAAATGGACAATCGGCTGCGCGAGCGGCGCACCATCCAGCATGAGCTTGGGTCGGCCATCGTCCGCAACGAGTTCCGTCTTTTCTATCAGCCGCAAGCGAAGATCGACGGCACGATCACCGGATTCGCGGCGTTGGTGCGCTGGTCCAATCCGCAGCGCGGCATGGTTTCGCCCGCGACCTTCATTCCGGTCGCCGAGGAGAGCGGCCTGATCGTGCAGATCGGCGAATGGGTGCTTCGGGAAGCCTGCCGCGAAGCAGCCTCGTGGCCGCAGCCGCTGCAAATCGCAGTCAACCTGTCGCCAATTCAGTTCCGCCACGGCGACCTCGTGGGATTGCTTCATTCGGTGCTGCTCGAAACCGGCCTTGCGCCGGCACGCCTGGAGCTTGAAATCACCGAGGGGGTGCTGGTCGACGATTTCGCGCGCGGCCTCTCCATCCTGCGCCGCCTGAAGTTGCTCGGTGTTCGCATCGCAATGGACGACTTCGGCACCGGATATTCATCGCTATCCTATTTGCAGTCGTTCCCGTTCGACAAGATCAAGATCGACCAGTCGTTCATATCCAAGGTGAAGAGCAATCCGCAATCGGCCGCCATTGTACGCGCCGTGATCGGGCTGGCCCATGGCCTCAATCTGCCGGTGCTGGCGGAGGGCGTCGAGACAAAGGAGCAGCTCGATTTTCTCGCCGCCGAGTCCTGCGACGAAATGCAGGGCTACCTGCTCGGGCGGCCCCATCCGATCATGGAATACTCCGAGCTCGTCGGCGGTAGCCCAACGTCGGAAACCAAGTTGCTCAGCGCCTGAGTTGGCGCTGCGCGTTCGTGCGGTGAAAACGCCGGACTACTTCCGCCGCCGCCGCTGCTGGCCAAGTCCCATTTTCTTGGCGAGCTGCGAACGCGCCACCGCATAATTCGGCGCGACCATCGGGTAATCAGGCGGAAGCCCCCATTTGTCGCGATATTGTTCCGGCGTCATGTTGTATTGCGAGCGCAGATGCCGCTTCAGCGATTTGAAGCGCTTGCCATCCTCAAGACATACCAGGTAGTCCGGGGTCATTGATTTCTTGACCGATACCGCGGGCTTGGCGGGCTCGAGAGGTGTTTCCGTCCTGCCCGTCGAGACCCGCAGCAAGGCTGCATGAATTTGGCTGATCAGAGCCGGAATTTCGGACGCCGGGGTTGGATTGTTGCTGAGGTAGGCCGACACGATGTTCGCAGTCAGGTCGATGTAATTCTTGCCCGCGGCATCAGTCATGGTCTGAACCTTCTGGAGATCGTCGTCACGTGAGATACCAAAGATGTCGGACAGCAACCGGTAGTAACATTACGCTCTCGCACTCGCGCACAACTTGTCGAATATGAGCGTGACAAGAACAAGGCGGCTATTTCTCGGGCCAGGCTCACCGGAAATCTGAACCTCTCAGGGACGCTGGTCGAGGTGCGAACGCAGCTCGTCGATCGATGCAAACCGCATCATGCCCTCGGGCATTTGGGCCTCGATCGAGCCGTCGGAATACAATGAATAGGCCATGCCATCGACAACACCTGACTTGAGTACGGTCACGGGCGGCTGATCCTCATTAAGCACCGCCGGCGGATGGTGATCTTCCTCAGCTGCGCCGACGGCACTCTCGCTAAAGGTCGATGGCGCGCGTCCGCCGCGCCGCTGCGGCGGCGCATCGGCAGACCTTGCACGTTCCGATTTTGGCCACGCGTCGTCGAATGTCGCCGGTGGCGGTTCGCCGGGTTCGGGCGCCGGCGGCGTGGCGGCTGGCGCGGGAGCAGACCGAAAATCGGTTGCGGGTAATTCGGCCGCGCGTGCTTGCGCGCGTTCGCGCTCCCGCCGTGATGAGGAGGAAAACATCAGATTGCGCCGCGGTTTGGCGGCAGGGACGGTCTCGGCAGATTCCGGCGACGGCACATCGCTGCGGGCGCGATCGCGCGCCGCTGCTTCCTCGCGCCACGGCGTTCCCGCCGATGGCTGCGCAGCTGATTCGGCGCCACCTCGATTTTCCGCCGCGGCTTGGTCGCGGCCGAACAGGAAGCCGCCATTGTCCCCCGCGTGGTGGCGCTGCGGCGCCGTCGCAACTGTCGGCTGCAATGCCGCGTCCAGCGGGACACCGGGGCCGAGCCGCTGGGCGATGGTCTTCAACTCACGAACGACGGCCCACAGACCCAGAATCACCAGCCCGGTGCACGCCGTGACGGCCCCGGTGAGGATCAGGGTATTGCCAAAACTGAATTCCTTGACCGGGATTCCGAAACCGATCGCCAGAAGGCCCGCCAATAGACAGCCAATCCCGGCAACCAACATCACAACCATCATTAAACTCACCCCCGGGCCGCGCTCGAAATACCCGCAGGCCGCAGACGCCACGATACCGTCATATTGTGCGCCCCGCCAACCGGCAATTGCGGTAGTTGTTCCCGCAACAGGCGGGACCGCCGACCCGATCGTGCCGAACGAACCCGCCAATGCTGCGTTGCATCAGGGAAATAACGCCACAATTCCCAATTACTTGATAAAGGAACTGCGCTATATGGATGCTGGGGACGAGGCCCAAGAGCGCCAGCTGGGCCATAGAGGACACCGGGTTTCCAATAGCCATGTCATCGATCACTACCTCGGCTATCGACCTGCCGTCGCGGCGCTCGGTGGCGCGGACCTGCGACGATCTTGCGATCATCGTGCTGGCTGCGGTCGGATTGGTCGCGAGCCTCACCTTTCGCGACTATGGATTGGGCTGGGACGATTATACCCACGCCGAATATGCCGACCTTCTGCTGCGGATGTACGGTTCCGGTTTCAAGGATACCGGGGCGCTGTCGTTCGCCAATCTTTATATGTATGGCGGCGGCTTCGACATGACCGCGGCCTTGCTGCACAAGATCATTCCGCTCGAACTTTTTGAAACACGCCGCCTGCTCGGCGCCGTCGTCGGCATCGTCGGCCTTACGGTGACTTGGCGGCTTGGCCGGCGCGTCGGTGGCCCGCTGGCCGGGCTCGCCGCGTTGCTGCTGCTGGCGCTGTGCCCGACCTTCTACGGGCACATGTTCATGAATCCCAAGGATGCGCCGTTCGCGGTGGCGATGGTGATCCTGATGCTCGGCCTGGTCCGTCTCGCCGAGGAATACCCTTCGCCCTCGCCCCGGACGATCCTGATCGTGGGCCTTGGCGCCGGCCTCTCGATCGGTTCCCGCATCCTCGGTGGGCTGGCCCTGATTTACGCGATCGTCGGATTTGTGCCGCTGCTGCTGGATGAGATCCGCGCGCATGGCGGGCGCGAGGCGATCCGGCGGTTCATGCGCGTCGTCTATGTGCTGCTGCCCGGCCTGATCCTCGGCTATCTCGTCATGGGGCTGATCTGGCCATGGTCGATCATCGAGCCCGGCAATCCGTTCCAGGCCGCAACCTATTTCTCGCAGTTCTTCGAGAAACCGTGGAAGGAAATGTTCGACGGCGCGCTGGTGTCGGTGCCGGATATGCCGTGGTCGTACCTGCCGACCCTGTTCGCGCTGCAACTGCCCGAAGTATTGCTGGGTCTTTCGATCGCCGCTGTCGTCGGCACCGTGGTGGCGCTGTCGCGCGCCGACGTGCCGGGCCGCCGCAAGACCATCCTCTTGATGCTGACGCTCGCGGCCGTGCTGCCGATCGCGGTGGCGATGGTGAAGCGCCCGGCGCTTTACAACGGCATTCGCCATTTCATCTTCGTCATTCCACCGATGACCGTGCTCGCGGGGACGGCATTCGCATGGGGCATGAATTGGCTCAAGCAAAACCACCGCAGTTGGCAGCCTGCCGCCCTCGCCGCGTTCTCGTTCGGCTTGCTGTTGCCGCTCGGTGAAATGATCCGACTGCACCCTTATCAGTACACCCATTTCAATCACATCGCCGGCACGGTGCGCGCCGCCGACGATCTCTATATGCTGGATTACTGGGGCCTCGCCTTCAAGCAGGCCTCCGACGGCCTGCGCGAAGAACTCACCGAGCGCCAGGAAGTCCCGCCGCACGGGCGCAAATGGAAGGTCGCGGTATGCGGGCCGCAGCGTCCGGCCCAGGTCGCGCTCGGTCCCGACTTCACCATCGGCTGGGACAGTCATGCCGCCGATTTCGCGATGACGCTCGGCGAATTCTACTGCAAGGGCCTGACCGCCCCGGTGATGGTGGAAATCAAGCGCGACGACGTGGTGTTTGCCCGCGTCTATGATATCCGCGGGCGCAGCATTTCCAGCCTGCTGGCGATTCCGGCGCCCTGAAGCAGACTAGGCGCGGCAACAGCATGACTGCCACGCCAGCGCTGCGCCTTGATGCGACCCTGCGGCAGGGTTAGTTTGAAATCACAATGCAACGGGAGAAACCGGTCATGTCGCCAGCGGAAGCTCGCCTGAAGGAAGTTCCGTCTGACATGACGGAGGCCGAATGGAGCCAGCGCGTCAATCTTGCCGCCTGCTATCGCCTCATCGCGCATTACGGCTGGGACGATCTGGTCGACACCCACATCTCGGCGCGGGTGCCGGGACCGGAGCATCATTTCCTGATCAATCCCTATGGGCTGATGTTCGACGAAATCACCGCTTCCAGCCTGGTCAAGGTCGACCTCGACGGAAACCAGCTCACCGAGAGCCCGTACAGCATCAACCCGGCCGGCTTCACGATCCACTCGGCAATCCACGAGGTTCGCGAGGACGCCGGCTGCGTGCTTCATCTGCACACGCCCGACGGCACCGCGGTGGCAAGCTGCATGGAAGGCCTGCTGCCGCTGAACCAGACCGCGCAGCTCGTCACCTACGATCTCGCCTATCACGACTATGAAGGCATCGCGCTCGACCATGACGAGCGCCCGCGCCTGCAAAGGGACCTCGGCAACAAGAACCACATGCTGCTGCGCAATCACGGCACGCTGACGGTCGGCCGCTCGGTCGCCTCCGCCTTCGAACGCATGTTCCACCTCGAGCGCGCCTGCACCATGCAGGTGCGCACCCGAATGCTCGGGCCCGGCGCCTATCCCGTCGATCCGGCGGTGGTGGACAAGAACACCAGCCTGCTCGCCAATCCGGAGCGGCAGGAACTGCGCTCGACCACGCTGGTATGGCCGGCGCTGCTGCGCAAGGTCGACCGGCTCGATCCCGGCTACAAGAATTGAAAAACCCGGAATTCAGTGTAGTATCCGGTTCAACAACCTCTGCACGCCGAATCAAAACGCCGCCCAATCCCGGGCGGCGTTTTTTTGGCGCCGGAGGGTAGGGTGGGCAAAGCGCAAGCGTGCCCACCATTGCAGACGACCTACTGGATAGATGGCGGGCACGGCGCAACTGCGCCTTTGCCCACCCTACGCGATATCGCGATCAGCGCGGGGATTCCGCCAGTGCGGCCAGAATCCGCGCCCACGAACGAATGCCCTTGTGAAAGCTCTTGAGGTCATATTTCTCGTTCGGCGAATGGATGTTGTCGTCGTCGAGCCCAAAACCTACCAGCACCGTATCGAGGCCGAGCGTGCGCTTGAAATCGGCAACGATCGGTATCGAGGCGCCGGAGCCGATCAGGACGGTTTCCTTGCCCCACTCCTCGGTCAACGCACGCTTGGCGGCGACGAGCGGCTTCATGTTCCAGTCGAGCGCGATCGCCGGCGCGCTGGAATGATCGGTGAATTCCGCCCGGCAATCTCCGGGGAGCCGCGCGGTGACGTAGTCGCGGAACGCCTTTCGGATCTTGCCGGGATCCTGCCCTTCCACAAGGCGGAACGATATTTTCGCTGACGCTTCCGCGGGGATCACCGTTTTCGAGCCTTCCCCGGTATAGCCGCCGACGATGCCGTTGATGTCGCAGGTCGGGCGCGACGAGATCTGCTCGACCAGCAAACGGCCCTTCTCGCCCGCGGGAATCGAAAGTCCGATCGGCTTGAGAAAACTGTCGGCCGAAAAGTCGAGCTTCTGCCATTGCGCCAGAATATCGGCCGGCACATCCTTCACGCCGTCATAGAAGCCAGGGATGGTGATGCGGCCGTCCTGGTCGAAAATCCCGCCAAGGATGCGGGTCAGCACCCGGATCGGGTTTTGCGCGCCGCCGCCGAAGATGCCGGAATGCAGATCGCGATTGGCGGCCTTGATCTTGACCTCGTCGTAAACAAGTCCGCGCAGCGAGGTGGTGATCGCCGGCGTATTCGGGTCCCACATGCCGGTGTCGCAGACCAGCGCGAAATCCGCCTTGAGTTCGTCTTTGTTGGCTTCAAGAAACGGAACGAAGTTCTTCGATCCGGTTTCCTCTTCGCCTTCGATGACGATGGTGACGTCGACCGGCAGCGAGCCGGTCACCGCCTTCCAGGCGCGGCAGGCTTCGACGAAGGTCATCAACTGGCCCTTGTCGTCCTCCGCGCCGCGCGCGACGATGATTTTCCGTCCGTCGGCATGATCGGTGACGACGGGCTCGAACGGCGGGCGATGCCAGAGATTGAGCGGATCGACCGGCTGCACATCGTAGTGACCATAGAACAGCACGTGCGGCCGCACGCCGGCTTTGCCGTTGCCGCTGCTCTTGGCGACGATGGCCGGATGACCGGCGGTCGGCCTCACCTCGCTGGCAAATCCGAGCGTGGCGATATCGCTGGCCAGATGATCCGCCGCCGCCTTGCAATCGCCGGCAAAGGCCGGATCGGCCGAGATCGACTTGATCCGCAACAGCGCAAACAGCCGCTCAAGGCTGTGATCGAAATCGGCATCGATGCGATCGAGGACCGTCTGAAGTTGCGGCGCGTGGGACATTGCGGTTTTCCCTTGGGTTACGGGTTTTTCTTGATCTCGGGTTGTATCGGGCCATCCGCCGCCGGCACGGAGCTGACCGCGCCATGCACGGGCGGGTGCAGGATGTGCCATGCCAGTGCCGCGGCGATCGCGGCGGTAGCCGCGAGGTTGTTCCCGAACGCCTGCAAATCATTCGGGAACACCGGAAGCGACAGGCATATCAGAAAGCCGGCGACCGCGAGCACAATCCACGTTCCCCTGCGTACAGCGGCACGGGGATCATAGGCCGCCCGGTGCATCAGGACGGTCACCGGAAAGAACAGCCACATGAAATAGTACTGCCGGGCCAGCGGCGAGGCTACCGTCATCAGGCAGAACAGGATGCCGAGTTCCTCGGCGTCGGACAGCGGCGTCCGGCGCGAGCGCGCCGGCATCACGGCAATGAAGCCAAGCCCGATCGCGATCGAAACGCCAATCACGACCCAGTTGGCGGTTCTGAAATCGAGATCGACCAGATTCATGTAGGCGGGCGGCTTGGCCGGATTATCCTGGTTATAATTGACCGGCCGCGTCAGCCGGTGCGTCACGGCGATGATGGATTGATTGACCCAGGACCAGTTCTGCTCGCCGCGCTGTCCGAAACCCTGCTCGGAACTCGACCCAACCATTCCCTGATACCAGGTCTTCAGCTCGGAAACATTGTGCTGAAAGCCGCGCACCGGCGCGGGAACGACGAACAGAAGGATTCCCAGGAACACCACCATGCTCGCCGCGGATGCCCACTGCCGTCGCCAGAGCAGATAGGGAAATACCGCTACCGGGAAAACCTTGATCGCGGTCGCCAGCGCAAACATGCTTCCCGAAGCCCAGGGACGGCCATGCTGCAGTAACCAGAAGCCGAGCAGCATCATGGCCAGCAGAATGAGGTTCGGCTGGCCGAGGTCGAACATGTCGAAGACAAACGATATCGTGACAATGGCCGGCAGCGCGGCCAGCCAGGGATCCGGACTCCGCCCCGAGCCCGTCATCGCGTTCGAAAGCTGCGCCGTCATCCACCACGCCACCGCGTTGAGGACGGACAGGCAGAGATAGAGCGGGATTTTGCCGAAATAGCTGGGGATCGCGAGCAGGATCGCCGACAGCGGCGGATAGATGAAATCGAAATAGGCGGTGGGATCGCCGGGATAGAGGTCCCTTCCCTGCAGCACCTGCTGCCCGGCCCAGAACCAGAGCGGATAGTCCTTTGTCTTGCCGCTCCCGAAGATTTCCGGAACGAGAACATCGGCGGTCAGCACGATGCAGCAGACCAGGAAAAGAATATCGAGCGGCGCTCGCAACGACGGATATCTCGGCACACGTCACTTTCTAAAAAATCAGCAGGGAGATCACGTCGCAGCCATGCGCGAAAAATTCTATCGGCGCAACAATCCGCCGAGCGCACCGCGCACGATGGCGCGCCCGACCGAACCACCCATCGAACCGCCGACCGATTTACCGAGATCGGCAACCACACCACCTACCACCTTGTTGGTGACCGAACGTGTCACGCTTCGCGCGATGACCTGACCGGTCGACATTCTGCCGCGCGTGTTGGTGCCGAAAACTGTCCCGACGATGGCGCCGATCTGCCCGAGAATTCCCCCGCCTGCCCCCCCGTCGATGCCGCGGCTCCGGCCACCCGCTTCTGCAACATCTCATAGGCGGATTCAGCATCGATCGCAGTATCGTATTTGCCCTTGACCGGGCTGTTGTCCATGATGGCCTTGCGTTCTTCCGCGGTGATCGGTCCGATCCGCGCCGAAGGCGGCCGGATCATGACCCGCTCAACCATGGCCGGTATGCCATTGCCCTCCAGAAACGACACCAGCGCCTCGCCCTTGCCCAGTTCCATGATGACCTGGGCGGTGTCGAGCTTCGGGTTGGGCCGGAACGTCTGCGCGGCCGCCGCGACCGCCTTCTGGTCACGCGGGGTGAATGCGCGGAGCGCGTGCTGGACGCGGTTGCCGAGTTGGCCGAGCACCTTGTCCGGGACGTCGATCGGGTTTTGCGTCACGAAATAGACACCCACCCCCTTCGAGCGGATCAACCGGACCACCTGCTCGATCTTGTCCATCAACGCCTTTGGCGCGTCGTTGAACAACAGGTGCGCCTCGTCGAAGAAGAATACCAGCTTGGGCTTCGGCGGGTCGCCGGCCTCGGGCAGTTCCTCAAACAACTCCGACAGCATCCACAGCAGGAAGGTCGCATACAGCCGCGGGCTCTGCATCAGTTTGTCGGCGACCAGGATGTTGACCATGCCCCGTCCGTCGCGGTCGGTGCGCATGAAATCCTTCAATGACAGCGCCGGCTCCCCGAAGAATTTCGTCCCGCCCTGGTTCTCCAGCACCAGAAGCTGACGCTGGATGGTTCCGACGGTGGCCTTCGTGACATTGCCGAGCCCTTGCGCGGCCTTGCGGATCGCCGCCAGCGGATCGTCGCCGCCATCCGCCGACTTGCCGGCATCGGGAACGATCGCGTCCAGCAACGCACGAAGATCCTTCATGTCGATCAGGGCAAGACCGTTGTCGTCCGCCACGCGGAACGCGACATTCAGGACGCCCTCCTGCACGTCGTTCAGATCGAGCATGCGCGACAACAATAGCGGGCCCATTTCGGTGACCGTTGCGCGCACCGGATGGCCCTGCTCGCCGAAGACGTCCCAAAAGATGGTCGAAAACTGGTCGGGCTGGAAGCTGAGGCCCATATCGGCGGCTCGCTTGAGGATAAAATCCCTGGGTTCCCCGGCTTCGGAGATGCCCGACAGGTCACCCTTGATATCGGCTGCGAAAACCGGAACGCCGGCACGCGCAAATCCCTCGGCCATCACCTGCAGCGAGACGGTTTTTCCGGTTCCGGTAGCACCGGTGACGAGGCCATGGCGATTGGCGAGCCCGAGCGTCAACCAGGCCGGCTGCTCGCCTTTGCCAATGAAGATCCGCTCGTCGGTATCCGCGGTCTGGGTATCGGGTGTCGCCATTCGTATCGCCTCGTCGCGCGCATCAGGGGTCGTCGTCGCCACGCCAAGCCATTATATAATCGCATCTTGCAAGCCGATTGAAATCGTTCAACGCCCTCCGGCCGGATCAGCCGGTTTCGTCGAAACGATATCTCCCGTTATTTTCTCCGCCGCCGGAAGCTGGAACGAAACTCACCCAGCCCCGACAAACTACGGAAATCGTGCGCCCACTCTTGCATTGCTGCAACACTCGTCAGGCGATCGAAGACGAATCGCGGTTTCGAATGCGGTCATCGCTTGTAATTCGTATCGCGTAAGATCAAGATAAATCCACAAACAAGGATCCGGCACACAACCGGCTGAGGGCGGGGCACTATGGACGAACTGATAGGACGGCTGGCCACCAAGGCCGGCATTGATGCTGCTGTGGCTGAAAAAACCGTCGGCATCATTCTGGGTTTCCTTCGCAACGAGGGGCCCTCCGACAAGGTTCAGGCCTTGATTGACGAGATTCCTGGCGCAGAAGCCGCGATCTCCGCCTCTGGCAACGGCGGCGGTCTCGGAAGGCTGATGGGCGGGGGCCTGATGGCGCTCGGCACCAAGCTGATGGGCCTTGGTCTGGGAATGAGCGAGATTCAGAGCGTCGCGCGTGAACTTTTTCGGTTCGGCCGAGACAAAATCGGAGCGGATCGAATGGGCGAGATCATCGCGGGGACCCCGGGCCTCAGTCAGTTCGCTTGAAGCACCTTTCATATCGAGTATCATGACATATCCAATCTCCGAGATTGATGGCCTGCCATCCTTCGCCGCCGACAAACTGAAATCGCTGGGCATTCGCACAACGGACGGGCTGCTGGAGGCGGCGCGAACCGTCAAGGGCCGCAAGTCGCTTGCGGCCAAAACCGGCATCAGCGAGCAGCAACTGCTCGAATGGGCCAACGTCTCGGACTACATGCGGATTCCCGGCATGGGAAAGGCAAAGGTCGGTCTGGTACGTGCCGCCGGCGTCACCACGGTTCGCGAACTCGCGCTTCGCAACCCCGCGCGCCTGGCGCAGAACATGAAAGAAGTGAATATCAGGCGCAAACTCGTCCGCGTGCTGCCTTCGGAAAAGTCCGTCGAGCAACTGATCGCGAAGGCGCGCAGGCTGCAGCCCAAAATTACCTACTGAGATTACTGATCGGAACGAGACCGGACGACGTCAGCTCGACCGGCCCGCGCCCGCGAGCCCGCCCCGCATCTTGACTCCGATGCGGGGACCGCGCAAAGCGACCGCATGATCGCGACCTCGTCCAGAACCGCCCCTGCGGCCGCCTCGGCAGATCATCCGACATGGCCGGCGCTCCTGTCCAGGCCGTATCCGGCCGTGATGGGCGTGCTCAACATCACGCCGGATTCATTTTCGGACGGCGGACAGTTCATTGCACCGGAACGCGCGTTGGCGCAGGCCCGCCGCATGATCGCCGAGGGCGCCGACATCATCGACATCGGCGCGGAATCCACCCGGCCCTATGGCTCCGAACCGGTCTCGGCCGACGAAGAGCTGAAGCGACTGCAGCCGATCCTGGCCGACGTCGTCTCCCTCGGCATTCCCGTCTCCATCGACAGCATGAAATCGGCCGTCGTCGCCTGGGCGCTCGATGCGGGGGCGACGATCGCCAATGACGTCTGGGGCCTGCAGCGCGATCCCGACATGGCGCGGCTGGTGGCGGCGCGCCATTGCCCGGTCGTCATCATGCACAACCGCGACCGCGCCGATGCCGGCATCGACATCATGAAGGATATCGCGGAATTTTTTGCGCGCTCGCTCGAGTTGGCCGCGAAGGCCGGCATTTCACGTGAGAACATCGTGCTCGACCCCGGCATCGGCTTTGGCAAGACGTCCGAGCAGAGCATCACGGTGCTGGCGCGGCTGGAGCAACTCGGTACATTCGGCCTGCCGCTGCTGGTCGGCGCCTCGCGCAAGCGATTCATCGGTTCGGTTTCGCCGTCCGAGCCGCAGCAGCGGCTGGGTGGCTCGATCGCCGCACATCTGATAGCAGCAAGAGGCGGCGCGCGGATCATCCGGACCCACGACGTGTCCGAAACCGTACAAGCATTGCGTGTGGCCGCGGCGATTTGGGACCAGGCATGAGCGGTACGATCTTCATTACCGGAATTGTGATCCATGCCCGCCACGGCGTCATGGACCATGAGACCGAGGTCGGGCAGCGGTTCGTCATCGATCTCGAACTCTCCGCCGATCTGTCGGAATCCTCGCGCACCGACCGGCTCGCCGATACCGTTTCCTATTCCAACGTGGTCGCGACCGCGACCGCGGCGTTCAAGAATGCCAATTACAAATTGCTGGAGCGCGCGGCCGGCGCCGTCGCCGACGCCATCCTGGCGGCGTTTCCGAAGATAAGCGCCGTCAAGGTCACCGTTCACAAGCCGCACGCGCCGATCGCCGCGATCTTCCATGATGTCGGGGTGGTCCTGACCCGCGTCCGGCAATCCCCGCAGCATGGCTAGCGTCCTGATCGCGCTTGGCGGCAATGTCGGCGACGTCCGCGCGACATTCCCCAAGGCGATCGCCAATATCTGCGGCATGACGCAGGCGGTGCTTCTGGCGCGGTCATCCGACTACGCCACGCCGCCCTGGGGCGACGAGCAGCAGGCCCGCTTCATCAACGCCTGCATCGAAATCGACACCAGCCTCGATCCCCATGCGCTGCTGTTCACGCTGCACAAGGTCGAGACCAAATTCGGCCGCGACCGCGCCAACGAAAGGCGCTGGGGACCGCGCACGCTCGACCTCGACCTGATCGCGTATGACGATGTTTCCATGCAAAAGCCCGAGCTGACGCTGCCGCATCCCCGCCTGTTCGAACGCGCCTTCGTGCTGGTGCCGCTCTCGGAAATCGCACCGGACCGGGTGATCGCGGGACGCAGCATCGCTTCGGCGCTGGCGCAGCTTTCGACCGAGGGAATCGAGCGGCTACCCGACCTCGTTTGAGCCCATCGGCCGTGAAATTGCTTGCGATCCGTTCGCGACAAGCCGGGCCGTTCACTATGGCGTATCAAGGCAAAAACAACCGTTTGGCTTGGCGCTCGGCCCGTGGCAATTTCGGCGCGGAATAACGGCGTCCCGGGAGCGATCTGCCGAATGACCTCTGTGACCGACCAGCTACCCCTTGCCGCGGATTTCGCGCCCGCGACCTATGACGACTGGCGCAAGCTGGTCGACGGCGTTCTGAAGGGCGCGCCGTTCGAAAAGCTGGTCGGCAAGACGTCCGACGGACTGCGGATCGAACCGATCTACCCGCGCGCCCGCGATGCCATCCCGATCGCCGGCCGGCCCGCGGCCGCGCCCTGGCAGATCATGCAGCGCGTCGACCATCCCGATGCGGCAGCGGCAAACGCGCAAGCAATCCACGATCTCGAGAACGGCGCTGCGGGTCTCACGCTGGTGTTCGCGGGCGCCAATGGTGCTTATGGCTTTGGGATCGATCCGACAGCCGAAGCGATCGAGAAAGTTCTCGACGGCGTCTTTATCGATGCCGGCATTGCAATCGAACTTCAGATCGGCCCGCAGTCGCGGATGGCGGCGATCCACTTGGCCGAATATGTGCAACGCAAGGGCATCAGCCCCGCGGCCTGCGATATCCGCTTCGGGCTCGATCCGATCGGCGCCTGCGCGGTCTGGGGGTCCAGTCCCTATGCCTGGCCCGAGATCGTCCCGGCGGTCACCGGCGCGATCAAGGGCCTCGCCGCGATGGGTTTTCGCGGCCCGTTTGCGGCCGCCGACGGGCGGGTGATCCATGACGCCGGCGGATCGGAGGCCCAGGAGCTGGCGTTCGTGCTGGCCTGCGCGCTCGCCTATCTGCGCGCCATCGAGGGGGCCGGCGTTGCTCTGGAAGACGCGCGGAACATGGTCTATGCGCGGCTTGCCGCCGATGCCGACCAGTTCCTGACCATGGCGAAGTTTCGCGCCCTGCGTCTGTTATGGACGCGCGTCGAACAGGCCTGCGGCCTTGAACCGAAGCCGTTGTTCATTGCAGCCGACACCGCATGGCGGATGCTGACCCGGCGCGATCCTTATGTGAACATGTTGCGTGCGACCATGGCGACGTTCTCCGCGGGGCTTGCCGGAGCCAACAGCATCAATGTGCTGCCGCACACGCTGGCGCTGGGATTGCCCGATCCGTTCGCGCGGCGCGCCGCGCGCAACACCCAATTGGTGCTGCTCGAGGAATCCAACCTCGCCAAGGTGTCCGATCCCGCGGCCGGCTCCGGCGGCATCGAAGCCCTGACCAGCGCGCTTTGCGAAGCCGCGTGGCAACTGTTTCAGCAAACCGAACGAGCCGGCGGCGCGTTCGCGGCACTGGAGCAAAACCTGATCCAGCGCCAGGTCGCGGCAACGCGGGCGGTGCGCGAAGCCAATATCGCCCGGCGCAAGGAAGTGCTGACCGGCGCCAGCGAGTTTCCGAACTTGCACGAGGCTCAGGTGGCGGTGCTCGACGCAAGACCGGTTGCGCTTGCGCCTTACGGCGAGGCCAAATTCAAGTTCGATGCGTTGCCGCCGATGCGCCTTGCGGTCCCGTTCGAACGCCTGCGCGACCGGTCGGACGAAATCCTCAAAGTGCGTGGGATGCGGCCAAGGGTTTTCCTCGCCAACCTCGGCACGCCCGCCGATTTCAGTGCGCGGGCGACCTTTGCCAAGAGCTTTTTTGAAACGGGCGGGATCGAGGCCATCGACACCGAGGGTTTCACCGATCCGGCGGTGTTGGCCAAGGCCTTCAAGGCATCCGGCGCGGAACTGGCCTGCCTGTGTTCGCAAGACAAGGTCTATGCCGCGCAGGCCGTTGCCGCCGCGAAGGCCCTTCAAACCAGCGGAGCAAGGCATATCTATGTTGCAGGGCGTGCGGGCGAGCAGGAAGCCACGCTTCGCGCCGCCGGCGTCGGCGATTTCATCTTTGCCGGCGGCGATGCGCTGGCCACGCTGCAACAAGCCTATTCGCTGGTGGAACAAATATGACGACGGCTGCGAACCCCGTCCTGACCGGCGGCTGCCAATGCGGCGCCATTCGCTTTGCGCTGAAGGCCGCGCCGACCAAGGTCAGCATCTGCCATTGCCGGATGTGCCAGAAAGCCTCCGGCGCGCCGTTCGCCGCTTTTGCCGAGATCGAAAACGGCGATTTCGCCTGGACCCGCGGCAAGCCCGCGGCGTTCCGCTCCTCCTCGATCGCCGAGCGCGACTTCTGCCGGGACTGCGGCACGCCGCTCAGCTTCCGCCGCATCGATGGTCCCCGGATCGAGATCATGACCGGTACCTTCGACCGGCCCGACCGGCTGATTCCGATCCGGCAATACGGCACCGAATCCCGGCTCGGCTGGGTGGTGGCCATCGCCAACCTGCCGAGCCAGACCACGCTGCAGAATTACGGGTCTGAGAAACTGGGAGGCATCGTCAGCCACCAGCATCCGGACCATGATTGAGGGGTAGCGACCTCCGGGAGCTGGTTGTGATATGGTAACGACAATGACCCGCATACCGAACTTTGCGACTATCGCCTTTGAAAGATCCGCCCGTGCGCCGCAGGCCGGAAAGGCCGAGCCATGGCTCACGCCGGAGGGCATCCTCGTCAAGCCCGGCATACAGCGAAGCCGATCTCGAAGGCATCGATTTCCTCGAGACCTGGCCCGGCATCGCGCCGTACTTACGCGGCCCCTACCCGACCATGTATGTCAACCAGCCCTGGACCGTCCGGCAATATGCCGGGTTTTCCACGGCGGAGGATTCCAACGCGTTCTACCGCCGCAACCTCGCCGCCGGACAAAAGGGCCTCTCGGTCGCGTTCGATCTCGCCACCCATCGCGGTTACGATTCCGATCACCCGCGCGTCACCGGCGACGTCGGCATGGCCGGCGTGGCGATCGATTCGATCTACGACATGCGCACGCTGTTCTCAGGCATCCCGCTCGACCAGATGAGCGTGTCGATGACCATGAACGGCGCGGTGTTGCCGATCCTGGCGCTGTTCGTGGCGGCGGCCGAGGAACAGGGCGTGCCGCCGGAAAAACTCTCAGGGACGATTCAGAACGACATTCTGAAAGAGTTCATGGTGCGCAACACCTATATCTATCCGCCGGCGCCCTCGATGCGGATCATCTCCGACATCTTTGCCTACACTTCGCAGAAGATGCCGAAATACAACTCCATTTCCATCTCCGGCTACCACATGCAGGAAGCCGGCGCCACGCAGGATCTCGAGCTCGCCTACACGCTGGCCGACGGCGTCGAATATCTGCGCGCCGGGCTCGCGGCTGGCCTCGACGTCGACCGCTTCGCGCCAAGGCTGTCGTTCTTCTGGGCGATCGGCATGAACTTCTTCATGGAAGTCGCCAAGATGCGCGCCGCAAGGCTGTTGTGGGCGAAGCTCCTGACCCATTCAATCCGAAAGACCCGCGCTCGCTTTCCCTGCGCACGCATTGCCAGACCTCGGGCTGGTCGCTGACCGCGCAGGACGTCTTCAACAATGTGATGCGCACCACCATCGAGGCGATGGCGGCGACGCAAGGCCACACCCAGTCGCTGCACACCAACGCGCTGGACGAGGCGCTGGCGCTGCCGACCGACTTCTCGGCCAGGATCGCGCGCAACACGCAATTGTTCCTGCAGCAGGAAAGCGGCACCACCCGCATCATCGACCCCTGGGGCGGCTCGTATTACGTCGAACGGCTGACCCGCGATCTCGCCGCGAAAGCCTGGGGCCATATCCAGGAGGTCGAGGCACTCGGCGGCATGGCGAAAGCCATCGAGGCCGGCGTTCCGAAACTGCGGATCGAGGAGGCCTCCGCCAAGACCCAGGCGCGGATCGACGCCGGCAAGCAGGCGGTGATCGGGGTCAACAAATTCAAGCCGGTCAACGAGGCGCCGATCGACGTGCTGAAAGTGGAAAATTCCACCGTGCGGCGCCTGCAGATCGACAAGCTCAAGCGGCTGCGATCCGAGCGCAACCAGAAGGACGTCGACGATGCGCTGGCGGCGCTGACGCGCTCGGCGGGCGAGGGCAACGGCAATCTTCTGGCGCTGGCGATCGATGCCGCGCGCGCCAAGGCCACCGTCGGCGAGATTTCCGACGCGATGGAGAAGGTGTTCGGGCGGCACCGCGCCGAAATCAAATCCATCACCGGCGTCTACAAGCGGGAGGCGTCCACCATGTCCAACCGGGTCGAAAAGGTGCAGGCGCTGATCGATGCGTTCGAGGAAGCCGAGGGCCGCAGACCGCGCATTCTGGTCGCCAAGATCGGCCAGGACGGCCATGACCGCGGCCAGAAGGTGATCGCCTCGGCTTTCGCCGATGTCGGTTTCGACGTCGATATCGGACCCCTGTTCGCCACCGCCGAGGAAGCCGCGCGCCAGGCGGTGGAAAACGACGTGCATATACTGGGACTGTCCTCGCTTGCGGCCGCGCATCTGACCGCAGTGCCGGAACTGAAGGCCGCGCTGAAAAAGCAGGGCCGCGACGACATCATGATCATCGTCGGCGGCGTGGTGCCGCCGCAGGATTACGACACGCTGTACAAGGCCGGCGCCGAGGCGATCTTCCCGCCGGGCACCGTGATCGCGGACGCGGCCGAAGAGCTGATCCACAAGCTCAACGCGCGATTGGGGCATAGCGAGGCGGCGGAGTAATTCCGCACGACCGTTCATTCGAAGGATTTGCCTTGCGCCCCACAGCCACGATCCCGTTCGTTTGCCGGATCGGCCTTCTTGGCCTGATGGCCTGCTGCACCGCTGCCGCAGCATCTGCCGCCGGCCCCAGGCCCGACGCCGCACTCAAGAACAAGACCATCGACGCCAGCGTCTTGCTCGACGAGAAGATCAAGGCCGACGCCGCGCTATCGGCGGATTGTCTCGCCGAAGGCAGGAAATGGATGGACAAGAATGCCGCGGAGGCGGCCGCCTCGCGCAAGCAGGATCCGGTGATGTTTCGCGACGGCGCCTGGACCTTCGAGCGCAAATACAGCGTGCGCTCCACGGTCGGCGGACATTACGTCAGCATCGTCAGGTCCGACTACATGAACACCGGCGGCGCCCATCCCAATTCGGATGTCGACACCATCCTGTGGGACGCGACCGCCGGCAAGCGCATCAGCATCCGGCCGTTCTTCACCGAGACCGCCGACAACGGCCCAACCCTGAAAGCGATGCTCAAGGGCGTGATCGCCTCGCTCAATGTTGAAAAGAAGAAGCGCGATTCCAGCGAAACCGCGACGGCCGAATGGTACAAGGGTCTCGAACCAAAGCTGCTCAAGATCGGCGCGGTGACGCTGGCGCCCTCGACCGAAGCGGGCAAGAGCTCGGGCCTGACTTTCCACTATCCGCCCTACGCGGTCGGTCCTTACGCCGAGGGCCAGTATGTTGCCTTTGTGCCGTGGGAGGCCCTGAAACCCTATCTGACGCCGGAGGGTGTGAAAATTTTCGGCGGAGCGCGGCCCAAGGCCGACGATGACGGCACGCAATGACCGGCCGCAGCGAGCCCAATATCGGCAGACTGTCGGAGGAGCTCCGCGCCGGCCATCGCGCCGCGCTGGCGCGCGCGATCACGCTGATCGAAAGCCGGCGCGGCGATCACCAGGCTTCGGCGCGCGACCTGGTGCAGGCGCTGCTGTCCGATACCGGCAAGGCGATCCGGGTCGGCATCACCGGCTCGCCCGGGCGTCGGCAAATCCACCACCATCGACGCACTCGGGATGTACCTGATCGAACGCGGCCACAAGGTCGCGGTGCTGGCGGTGGACCCCTCCTCCGCCCGCACCGGCGGCTCGATCCTCGGCGACAAGACGCGGATGGCGCGGCTTGCGGCCTCCGACCGCGCCTATATCCGGCCCTCGCCCGCATCGGGCACGCTCGGCGGCGTCGCCGCCAAGACGCGCGAGGCGATGTTACTGTGCGAGGCCGCGGGCTTCGACGTGGTGCTGGTGGAAACCGTCGGCATCGGCCAATCCGAAACCGCGGTCTGCGACATGACCGATTTCTTCCTGGCGCTGATGCTGCCCGGTGCCGGCGACGAGCTGCAGGGCATCAAGAAGGGCCTGGTCGAGCTCGCCGACATGATCGCGATCAACAAGGCCGACGGCGACAACATCAAGCGCGCCAACCTGGCCGCGGGCGAATACCGCGGCGCGCTGCACATTCTCACGCCGCGTTCGGAGCACTGGCAGCCGCCGGTCCTGACCTATTCGGCCCTGACGGGCGCCGGCATCGATACGCTGTGGCAGAAGATTCTCGACCACCGCACGCGCCATGAATGCGTCAGGCGAATTCGCATCGCGGCGCCGCGAGCAGCAGGTGAAGTGGATGTGGTCGATGCTGGAACAGCGGATGATGGCGCGGCTGCGCGCCGATCCGGCGATCCGCGCCCGGGTGAAAAAGATCGAGGCCGAGGTCGCCGATGGCCGCACCGCGCCGGCACTGGCGGCGGAGCAGATCGCGGGCATGCTGAGGTGAGATGAGCGAGAAACTGCGCATCCTCATCACCGGTTTCGGCCCGTTTCCCGGCGCGCCGTTCAATCCGACGGAGCCGCTGGTGGCGCGGCTGTTGCGGCTGCGCCGCCCCGCTCTGAGCGAAGTTGAACTCACCGGGCATATCTTCCCGGTGACCTATCGGGCGGTCGATCGCGAACTGCCGCAATTGCTCGCAAAACAGCGAGCCGCAGGCGCTGCTGATGTTCGGCCTCGCCACCCGCACCCGCTACGTCCGGGTCGAGACCCGCGCCCGCAACGCCGTCACCACACTCTGGCCCGACGCCGACCATGCGCGGGCGCGCAAGGGATCGATATCCGGCGGCGCCGACGCCCTGATGTTCGGCCCGCATACCGCCAGGCTATTGCGCGCGGCTGCCGGCACCGGCGTCGATGCGCGGGCCTCGCGCAATGCCGGCAGCTACCTCTGCAACTATCTGAGCTGGCGCGCGATCGAAGCGGTGGGCAAGGACGACAATCTTGGTCTGGCTTCGTTCGTGCACATCCCCCTGCTCGCACGCAACGGCACGTCGCTGCGCAAGGGCAGCCCGCGCATCACGCTGGAAGAACTGGTCGATGCCGGCGAAGCCATGCTGATGGAGATGGCGAAGCTGGCGAGGCAGGCGGCGCGGGCTTCGTAGGTTGGGAAAAACGATAGCGTGCCCACCGCTTGCCGGGCGTTCACATCCTTGGCGGGCACGGCGCGAGTGCGCCGTTGCCACCCACCGGTGTCCGTGCCCTGTTAACCCTACCCCGACAATCAACAGCTTCCGCTTCCCGTTTTCACCCTGTTCCGCCGCGCTTTTGCGCTACGTATGAGCTGCGAATGCGACCACTCTCGCAAGGCTTACGCGGTCATGGACATCAGTCGCCGTTATCTCATCGGAGCATCCGCAGCCGGCGCGCTTGCGATGTCGACGCGGGCCGCTCGTGCGGCACAACTCACCTCCACACTCGGGCGGGACGCCACGCAGTATGGCGTCCATCCCGGCAGCCCCGACGACCAGACCAAACTGCTGCAGCGCGCGATCGACGAGGCCGCGCGCGCGCAGGTGCCGCTGGCATTGCCACCCGGCGTCTATCGACCGTCCATGCTTCGCCTGCAAAACGGTACGCAGCTGGTTGGCGTGCGCGGCGCGACTCGCCTCGTCTTCAACGGCGGCGCGTCGATGTTGTCCGGCGAAGGCGCAAACAGCGTTGGTCTCCTCAACATCACATTCGACGGCAGCGGCATTGCCCTGCCGACGCGGCGCGGCCTCGTGCATTGCCTGGGCGGCCGCGACATCCGCATCACCGATTGCGAGATCACCGGCAGCGGCGGCAACGGCATCTGGCTGGAGAACGTTTCCGGCGACGTCAGCGGTAACATCGTCACCAAATCGGCGACCACCGCGATCGTGTCGTTCGACGCGCAGGGCCTGCAGGTCGCGCGCAATACCATCCAGGGCACCAACGACAACGGCATCGAAATCATCCGCACCACGATCGGCGACGACGGCACGCTGGTCGCGGACAACCGCATCGAGGACATCAAGGCCGGCCCCGGCGGCTCCGGACAATATGGCAACGCCATCAACGCGTTTCGCGCCGGCAACGTGATCGTGCGCGGAAACCGGATCCGCAACTGCGACTATTCGGCGGTGCGCGGCAATTCGGCGTCCAACATCCAGATCACCGGCAACAGCGTCAGCGATGTCCGCGAGGTGGCGCTTTACAGCGAATTTTCGTTCGAGGGCGCCGTGATCGCCAACAACACCGTGGACGGCGCGGCGCTGGGGGTTTCGGTCTGCAATTTCAACGAGGGCGGACGCCTCGCGGTGGTGCAAGGCAACATCATCCGCAACCTGCTGCCGAAGCGCCCCATCGGCACCGCGCCGGATGACGACGCCGGCATCGGCATCTATGTCGAGGCCGATACCACCGTGTCAGGCAATGTGATCGAGAACGCGCCATCGTTCGGGATCGTCGCCGGCTGGGGCAAATATCTGCGCGACGTCGTGATCTCGGGCAACGTGATCCGCAACGCCTTTGTCGGTGTCGGCGTATCGGTGACCCCGGGCGCGGGGACCGCGCTGGTCAATAACAACGTGATCTCGGAGGCGCCACGCGGCGCGGTGGTCGGGCTCGATCACGCCCGCCCCATCACGGCGGATCTTTCCGCCGAAGGCGCGCCGCGCTTTGCCCAGGTCGTGGTGGGGACGAATGCGGTGCGGCGGTAAGCGCTACAGCGCGTTGCGCAGCAGCGGATAGCGTTCGGCGATCGCGGCCACGTGCGTCAACTCGCTGGTGTTGTCGTCCATCGCCGGCGCGGAAAATGCTTCCTCCGCGCGAACCGGATCGGCCTTGGGGACGATCGAAATCCCGGCCTGCCGTTCGGCCGAAATTGCGGCGGCCTTCGGCTGCGCCAGATCGGGCCAGTTCTCACCGCGCGGCAGTACCGTCCTGGTTCGACCGAGCCAGGACATGTCGATGGCGGTGTTGTTGCGGGACGCCTCGCGCGACAAAAGATCGCGCCAGGTTTCAACCGCAGCCTTGGCCTCCCGGATATTATCGAGAAATTCGATTTCGCCGTGAAAGCGGCGCCAGCGGCCGGTCTCGAACAATTCGGTGAGGTATTCGAGCCGCCGCTCGGCAAGGGAGCACCAGCGCGCGACAATGTCGCGGCCGCCTGCCACGTCGCGTTGATATGTCATGAACCCAGCCCGCAAGGAGAAAAACGGACGCGGACGCAACGGATACGAATCAATCGGACGCGACAGCGATATTTTGTGGAAAACTTTTTATTTTGTCCAGCTGTCACCTCTACCGGCATCAGGCGTCGGCGTGAAGCCGTAGAAACGCGGGATTTGCCTGCCCATCCGCAGTCAAGCGACATGCCTGCATGACCGCCGTGTGTGGCCGCAAGCGCCGCAGATTTCGCCGCCCCGGGCGAGACAGGGGCCACAAACGAAAGACCCGTCCGGGGGGACAACCGGACGGGTCAAGCCATATGGGCGCTTGGGGTGGATGGGCGCTCGCGCCGAATACAGCCTCGATGGGGAGGGATTGCCGCTCCCACATCGATTGGTCGCGGAAGGTGCGCCGGACGTTCAAAGGCGGTTGGCGAATTTTTTAACTTTTCCGGCCGGCTGTTGGGACCGGGAAATTACTGCGCCGCGGGCTTGGCTTCGCCTGCGGCGGGCTTCGGGGTTCCCCTGCGGTGGGCTTCTCGGACGCGCTGGCGGCAGCCGGCAGATCAAGGGCCCTCGTCGCGGAAACTTCCTGCCGGTCCGGCGCGCTTTCGGTGGCCGGCTTGTCCGAAACCTCGGCGACCGGTACCGCTGGCGTGTCGGAGGCGGCTGAGACCGCGGCATAGGCATCGGCTTCGCCGGCGCCGAACTGATCGTCGCGACCGGGCGGTCCGAGATCACGGGCGGTTTTCATCAGGACGGCCCGCACCTCATCCGGCTTCAACGCTGGATTGCGCTCCAGCAGCAGGGCGGCAAGACCGCTGATATAGGCAGCGGAAAACGAGGTGCCCGAGGTCATCTGATATTTTTCGTCCGGAGCAGGCAGGAAGATCTCCACGCCCGGTGCCGATATCGCGATAAAGCCGCCACGGTTCGATGCGGCAAACAGTCTGTCCTGGGCATCGGTGGCGCTGACCGCAATCACGTTCGTGTTAGCGGCGGGATACAGCGGCGGCGATTTCGGGCCGGCATTGCCCGCCGCCGCCACCATCACGATGCCCTTGGCGGCCACGGCGGCGATGCCGCGTTCGATCAAGGCATCCTTGGGGCCGGCGAAGCTCATATTGATGATCTGGGCGCCGTGCGCCGCCGCATAGTCCAACCCCTTCAGGATCACGTAGGAGGTGCTCTCCGCGCCCTTCGGCGCGGCGCCGAACGCCCGGATCGCCAGAATCCGCGCCGCCGGCGCGCTCCCCATCAGCCGCGCATGCGCCACGATCGCGCCGGCGACGCCGGTGCCGTGGACATGCGGACCCTCCTTGCTGCCAAGCGCATCGAAGGTGGCAACGATCGCACCCGCGAATTCGGGATGCCGGACGTCGATTCCGGAATCGATCACGGCGATGGTGACGTTGGTGCCATGGGCCAGCCTATGCGCCTGCGGCAGGCGAAGTTTCGCATTGGCATATTGCGCCGGATCACCCTCGGTCAGTTCGGTGTTCTGGTCCTGCAGGACATAGCGGAAGTTCGCCTGCACCGAGCGAAAACCGGTGACGGCGCCGAGTTCGCGGCTCACCGTCTCCACCGACTTTCGGTTGGTGATGCGGAACAGGCCGATGGTGCCGCCGACCAGCGGAAAGCTCTGCGATTCCAGGCGCGTCAGGCCGTGGCGCCGCGCCAGCTCGTCGGCCTGCGCATCCGACAGCGCGCCATCGATCTCGGCGACAATTTCATTTGGGATCGCGCGCAAGGTGAGCGCGGCCTGCGCCGTGTTGCGGCCGGTATCGTTGCTTGCGTTCTTGCCCGATTTGCGACCGTTGCCGCTGCCATCCCCCGAAGTGACCGCCGCGCCCGAACAGTCGCCGCCACTATCGCGATAGGCGTAGCTGCAGGCCGGACGAAGCCTGGCGGAATTGGCGCCAACCCCTGCAAGCGCCGCCCCGCCCGCGAGGTTGGGATTGATCCGCGGCGCCACCGTCGGATTGATACTCGGAATCCGCGACGGAACGCTGACGGTGACCGAGCGCACGATGATTTGTGCGTGAGCCGCCGGGTTGCCGAACGGCGCAAACGGCACCATGGCGGCGATCAGGGCCGGGACCGCGCGCCGCATCGTCATCCGCCAGTTGGCACCATCGTGGATCATGAGACCTCGGGTTCGCACGGCATGGCTATTGCGCCAAAAAGGTGACCCATTCTGCAATTCCTGTTCGCGCAATTCCTGTTCGCGCAAGCCGTTGACTGGAACAGGCAAGCGCGCCGCGGCCTTAAGGCGTCGGCACCGCGAGACTGACGATCTTCTCGTTTTGCAGCCTGCTCATCAGGCCGGCGACTTCATCCTTGGTCATCGCCCTGTCGCCGAATTGCAGCCGAAACAATCCACCCTTGGCGCCATCGACGATCGAGGCCTGATATTTGTCGAGCAATGCCGTGATGTCGGCGACGCGGGCGTCCGGAGCGAAACGCACCAGCGCACGGGGCCGCGCGGCCGCTCCGAGGTCGCGGGTGATGGGCTCATTGGTGCTCAACGATGCGGTTTGGAACGAGGCAGGCTGGTTGCTCATCAGCACCGCGCCAATCACGCCCGCCTGCACCAGAAGCGCCAGCGCGCCCAGGCTCGCCGACCAGGCCAGCGTCTGCGGCGAGAGCTTCGCGAAAAACCCGGTGAATCGCGCAGCGAGATTGAGCGAGGAGCGCTGCTGGCGCGGCGGCTCCGCGTCGATCGCGGCGAACAGCTTCTGCATGGCGCGCGCGGACGGCGCACCGAGATTCTCGTTGAGATCAATGGTCTCGGCGTACTCTTCCCGGATCACGGCGTATTGCCTGGCGAGTTCGGGATCGCGGGCGAGCGCTTCCTCGACGCGGCGGGAATCGCGGGCATTCAGGGTGCCGGCCGCATGCCATGGCAACAGCATCTCGATTTCACTGGGCTCATGCTCCAGTATTTTTTTGCTCGTTGCCATCATGGCCAGCCTCGCTCCACGCCGGCTGCCTTCAGCAGATCGGCCAGTTTCTTGCGCGCATAGAACAGGCGCGTCTTCACGGTGTTCTCCGGTATGCCGACGATTTCCGCTACCTCTTCCACGGATTTCTCATGGTAGTAGACGAGATCGACGATCTCCCGATGCTCCGGCGAAAGTGCGGTCAGACACTTGCGCAACGCTTCACTGGTATCCTTCTTCTGCACTGCCACTTCCGGATCATCGGACGAATCCTCGATCGCATTGGCAGCCTCGTCATCCAGCTCGACATCCTTTCTGCGGCGCAGCGCAGACAGGGCCTTGAATCGCGTAATGGCCAGGAGCCAGGTGGAAACGGCGGACCGGCCCTCGAACTTGCCGGCCTGGCGCCACACATCGAGAAAAACCTCACTGATGAGGTCTTCGGCGACCTGCTCGTTCCGAACCAGCCGAAGCCCGAAGCGGAACACCCTGACATGATGCCTTCCGTACAGCACCTGCATGGCGAGCCGATCGCCTTGGGCGATCCGAGCGATCAGGACGTCGTCCGGGGCCGCCTGTGTCGCACTCAATGGCCGTCTCGCAAGGTTGGTCGGATCGGGGTGGCGGGTGGTTCGATCGGAAAGGCAAGATTTTTCACATTATTGCAATAGCCCGCCCTGAACTGTGATCTGGCGCATGGAAGGCGGTTTTCGGCCAGCCACTGCGGCAGGGCGATCAATTCACACGCCAAAATCGGTATCATAATACAGCTATACTCTCTTCCGACCCAAGACATCCTGTGGGCCGCCGATCCCGACCTTACCAAGGGTTGCCGCGCAAACCAGCCTCTGAATGACCCGTCCTCCTTCGCGATTCCGGCCGCATCGTTCAGGGCATGCCGCCAGCCTAAGCGGGCCAATTTCCACAGCCAATCAAAGACAAAGCCGGTGCCGGCGCCGACGAATTGGCCGCGAAAGATACCAAACCTAAAGGCTTTGCCTTTTAGATTTTTCCGGCTTGGTTCCACCATTGGCGAGATCATGGGCACCGCTGCGTCCCCGTTCCTGAATCCGACTGCGGCTGAACTGGACGGCGTTGCTCCCGAGCTGACGCCGGCGGTGCTGCAGCGCCGTGTCGGCCAGCGCCGTCAGATGCTGGCGGTGCAGGCCGCCAGTTACTCGCTCATCACGCTGGTGCTGCTGGTTTATAGCTACATCGGCACCATCTCGATCGCGATTCCCTCGGCTTATTTCCTGTCCGGTATCGGGTTGATCGGATTTTTCGTCGTGATGTCCGAAGCCCATGTCAATGACAGGTTCGAGGATCACTACTTTACCATCTTCCAGGTCGGCAGCCATGTCGCGCTCCAGTTCGGCTTCCTGCTGGCGGCGCCCGACATCGGATATGCTTTTCTCAGCGTGCTGTTCCTGATCTTCGGCTTCGGCGCGCTGCGGATGACTTCCCGTCAGGCAACCATGGCCTGGACACTCGCGATGGTCGGCCTGGTTCCGATTTTCATGCTCACGAGCACGCCGATCGGCATGCCGGTCGCGACCCCGGCCGAACGTCTTGCCGCGATGCTTTGCTACGTGCTGACGATCGGACAGTGTGCGTTCGTGGGACTCTACGGCAGTTCGCTACGCAAGATGCTCTATGACCGCAGCTTCGAACTCAAGGAAGCCAACAAGCGCATCGAAGAGCTCGCCGAACTCGACGATCTGACCGGCTCGTTCAACCGCCGCTGCATCATGCGGCTGCTGGATGAAGAGATCTCGCGCGCCCATCGCACCAGGGCTCCCTGCTCGATCGCGCTGATCGATCTCGACTGGTTCAAGCGCATCAACGACACCTACGGCCACCCGACCGGCGACGAGGTGCTCAGGACATTCGCGATCACGGTCTTCGCCAACATCCGCAGCATCGACCGGTTCGGCCGCTTCGGTGGCGAGGAATTCCTGCTGGTGCTTCCCGAAACGCCCCACGACACCGCCATGCGCACGCTTGACCGGCTGCGGGTGATCATTGCCGATCTGGACTGGAGCGCGTTCTCGCAGGGCATGCGGGTGACGATTTCGGCGGGCGTCGCAACGCTGCGGCCGGACGAAACTCCGGAAAGCTTTCTCCCGCGCGCCGACCACGCGCTCTACGACGCCAAGGCACGAGGACGCAACCGCATCGCCAGCGCCTGATCCGATTTACCATTTCCAAGGGGACGGAGAAACCGTCGCCTGCCGACACGCCGGAAACTCCAGGATAGAGTCATGAGTTCGAAACCCGCCTCCACTTCCGAAAGCCTGCTTGACGAGCTGCAGGCCACCCTCGCCCACGGCACCGTCGCCCGCCGGGTCGAAACCCTGCGCCGCGTCACCGATCTGTTCATCAACGGCGCGGTCGATTTTTCGGACGACCAGATCGGGCTGTTCGACGACGTCTTCCAGTGCCTGATGCGATCACATCGAGAAATCAGCCAGGGCGTTGCTCTCCAATCGCCTCGCATCGCTCGACCGCGCGCCGCCGCTTACGGTCCGCGCGCTTGCGTTCGACGATCTGATCGAGGTCGCGGCGCCGGTGCTGTCCCAATCGGAACGGCTCGACGACGAGGCGCTGATCGAGACCGCGCGCAACAAGAGCCAGGCGCATTTGCTGGCGATTTCGACGCGCAGGGTGCTCAGCGGCGCGGTCACCGACGTGCTGGTGCTGCGGGGCAACGATGAGGTGATCCACAGCACCATCAACAATCCCGGCGCGGAATTCTCCGAGCGGGGGTTCTCGCGGCTGGTCAATCGCGCCGAGGGCGACGATACCCTGGCGACCTGCATCGGCCTGCGTCCCACCCTGCCGCGGCACCTCTATTTGAAACTGCTTGCAAAAGCCTCCGCAACGGTACGGGCGCAGCTCGAGGCGGCCAACCCGCCGCTGGCGGTGGAGGTATCGACCGCGGTGCGGGAGGCGACGCGGAGGGCTCGCAGCGCGCCCGCAGCCATCACCCAGCAAACCGCCATCGCGCATGCGCTCGTGAAGTCATTGTACGAGGACGGCAGGCTCGACGAGCATCAGGTCACGGCGTTCGCCGAAGCCGGCAAATTCGATGAAGCCAATGCCGCCATCGCCGCACTTGCCAACGTGTCGGTGTCGATTGCAGAAAGCATGATGGTGGAGACCCGCGCCGAAGGCGTCATGATCCTGGCAAAGGTTTCCGGGATGCCCTGGTCGACCGTCAAGGCGATCATCAAGATGCGCGACGATCTCTCGGGCAAGGAGCGCTCCGATCTTGTAGGCCTGCCAGGCAACCTACGAACGCTTGAGGCCCTCGACCGCGCAGCAAGTGCTTCGCTTCCATCGCATGCAGCAGACCACGGCATCCGCGCCGGCGGCGTGAAGCGGGCAAGCCGTCATCGCACTCCCCTCCCCGCGCTTCGCGCGTAGGAGGAGGGGCGAGAGGTTGGGGCGAGGTGAAGTGAAGCCCCGCCGACAGACCCATGCAATCGGGTAAGCCCGCTAATATCTGAGCAGCTTCGAGCCGGCCAGCGCGCCGATGGCGGTCACCAGCGCGGTGGCGACCGTGTACCAGGTCGCCACGAACAGCGGTGAATCGTCGGTACAGTGCGACGCGTACAGCGTTGCCGCCAATCCCGCCGACAGAAGCCCGGCGATGGCGCCTGCGACCGCGGGCCGCGCCGGCGCGCCGTGACGCAGGCCGATCAGCGCCCCCGCCAGCAACGGCAGCGATATCAGCGGAATGGCCGTCATGCAGGTCCGTGAATTGCTGCCGATCAGGCGTGTCAACATCGGCAGGCGTTGCGGCATCATCATCTCGCTGGCGATCCCGGCGGCGAGAATCCCCGCCGGGAATCAGCAGCAACCACGCCCAGCCTTTCAACGACGCTTCCGGCCGCGACAAATGCAGGCTCACCGCGATGGCCGAGATCGCCAGCGCCAGCGTCACCACAAACTTCAGGTCGAAGAACGGATTATGCATCGCCGTCATGACGTCCGGCCGAACCCCCAACCTCGCCAGGAACATCGCCATCGAAACCGGCGCTGCGGCAAGCAACGCCGTTGTCAGCACCAATCCGACCGGGCGGGAGCGGTGCAGATTGTCGGCAGCCAGGGTGCGAATGAGCTGTTCGGTTTCCATTCTCATTGCTCCCGCAGTTTGGCGGTGAGGCTGGCGAGCGCGCGATGCAGCGCCACCCGCACCGCGCCCTCGCTCATGGCGAATTTCGCGGCGGTATCCTTGATCGACGCACTTTCGACCGCGATCGACTGCAAGACGTCGCGCTGGCGGGCCGGAAGGGACTGCAGCTGGGCTGCGATCTCGCCCGCCGACGCGGTCTCCGCGGCAGGCTCGTCCGGGATGGTTTCGGCGAAATCGTCGATGTTGACGAAAACCCGGCGGCCGCGGCGGCGCAGCTGATCGATCAGCTTGTTGCGGGCGATCGCAAACAGCCAGGGGGCAAATGGCGCGTTGGCGTCCCAGGTATGCCGCTTCAAATGCACCGCCAACAAAATCTCCTGCACGATGTCCTCGGATTGATCGACCGGCTGGCCAGCCCGCGCCAGCCCGCGGCGCGCCCCGGCCCGGAGCACCGGCGTGACGGCCTTGAGCAGGCGATGATACGCCGTACCATCTCCCGAAATGGCCAGCCGCATCAGGCCGGTCCACTCGTCTTCAACTTCGCGCACGCGCGCTCCCACAGTTCAATTCGGTCGATCTTTCAATTTGTTACACCGCCAGACCTTCGATCACGAAGTCGTGATCGGGAGCCATAGGCAGTTGCGGAGAGTTTCGCAAAGCCCCGGAAGCCCGGCAATCGCCGCGGCCGGATCGGGAATCACAAGCCACAGGTTTTTCACCGCAAGGCTCTTACCACCGATCGATCCGGCTGACAGCCGCCCGGCGGCTGCGAATGGATTTTACAAGGTGGCTGTCGCAAACCACCGGAGTCGAAAACGGCGGCGCTGCCCCGTTTTTGCCCGGGTCGTTCCGAAGATTCCCTTTTTTCGCCCCGCTGCTGACACGCCTTGAGGTCTCATTCCGCTTCAGGGTCGGGCAAATGGGGAGATTGCCAAATGAAAATCAAGAACGGGCGCTCGGCGTTGATCCTCGCGGCAGGGCTGTTTGTGTGTCTCGCCGGTCCCTCGCAAGCGGCGCCAGCCGCCGACGATGCGACCGCGACTTCGAAATCTCAGAATGCCGCGGGGACACCGCTGGCACTCAACAAAAACCTCAAGCACGCGCGTCACGGGAAAAGCTACGCGCATGGCAAATCCAGCAAGGTTGCGCTGAAGCCCGCCGCGGACGACAAACCCGCCGCAACCGATGCCAGCGCCGACGACAGCGAGGGCATTGTCCGCGATTCCGCCGTCGGTGGCCAACGCCAACGCGCAACTGCCCGCTTCCGACACGCTGGCCGGCAGCGCCAGGGCGATGTTGGCGCGAGCAAACGGTATTCTGCAGACCGACAGCCCGGCCAGCGCCAGGGCTGACAACATGCCCGGCAATGAGACCCAGGTCGTCGCCGCCGACCAACTCAACGACGTCGATCGCGCGCTGCGCGAGAGCAGTCCGCCGGTGACAAACATGGTGCTGGCCTCGGCAGATCCGCCGGCCGCGCCGGTCGTCGCAAGCCCCCAGGAAAGCTCCACCTGGGATCAGACCTCGCTGATCGGAAAAATCTTCATCGGCTTCGGCGCCCTGCTGACGATGGCCTCCGCCGCGCGCATGTTCATGGCGTGAGCTGATCTCGCAAGTCCCGGACGCGGCGCAGCGCGGGAGCGCGTGCGCTGCAGAGCCGGGGCCCAGCCCTGTACAATGGGAATGTGGATCCCGCGCTCTGCGGAGCAGCGCAAGGAACGCTGCGCCGCGTCCGGGACACGATCGTCAGGCTCCCCCCACTTGAAGCCCACCCCGCCAGCGGGCACATTGCCAGCGATAGCAGCCGCGGGGTGGACCATGAGCACGTTCGAGCACATCATTGTCGAAAGCAAAGGCGGCGTCGGCATCATCACGCTCAACCGCCCGAAGCTGCTCAATGCGCTGTCTTTCGGGGTATTTGGCGAAATCGCCGCCGCGGTTGACGATCTCGAGGCCGACGACGGCAATCGGCTGTATCCTGCTCGCCGGCAGCGAAAAGGCGTTCGCCGCGGGCGCCGATATCAAGGAAATGCAGCCGAAAAGCTTCATCGACATGTTCGCCAGCGATTTCCTCACCATCCGCGGCGACCGCGTGGCCCGCTGCCGCAAGCCGACCATCGCCGCCGTCAGCGGCTATGCGCTCGGCGGCGGCTGCGAGCTGGCGATGATGTGCGACATCATCATCGCCGCCGACACCGCGAAATTCGGCCAGCCGGAAATCACCCTCGGCACCATTCCCGGCATCGGCGGAACCCAGCGGCTGACGCGCGCGGTGGGAAAATCCAAGGCGATGGATCTGTGCCTGACCGGGCGAATGATGGATGCGGCGGAAGCGGAGCGCTCCGGCCTGGTCAGCCGCGTGGTGCCGGCGGACAAACTGATGGCCGAGGCGCTGGCGATCGCGGAAAAAATCGCCGCGATGTCGCGCCCCGCGGCCGAGATGGCCAAGAGCGCCATCAACCGCGCCTTCGAGACGCCGCTCGCCGAAGGCCTCAACGTCGAACGTGATCTGTTCCACGCCACCTTCGCGCTGGAAGACCGCGCCGAGGGCATGGCGGCGTTCATCGAGAAGCGCAAGCCGGTCGAACAGGAACAGGTAGGTCTCGCAAGGTCGATAGCTTCCCGTCATTGCGAGCGCAATGACGCGATGTCGGAACGACGTCTACGCTGCTCACTGGCGCTCGTTTACCCCGCACGGCTCCGCGCCAGCGCGGCGCTGACCAGCGCACGCCAGGCGCGCTCAGTGAGCGTGGCCGGTCTGTCGAGCCCGAGCCGCGCCAGGCATTCGGTGGTCGGCGGCATCGGCATGGCCGGTAACGCCCTGCCACAACAGCCCGAGCAGGCGCTGTGGCACGCTTCCGCATCCTGCAGGATGAGCAATGCCGGAAGCAGCCGCTGCTCGACATCGGTAAAATCGCTGCCGAATGGAAACGACGGCAGCAGGCCGGCCTCGCGGCCAGGTTTCAGCGCGCCTGCGATCCGGTCCGGATAATTGTCGCGATGCGCCGCCGGAATCTGATGGTTCTTCGGCAACTTGCCGGCGTCCTTGGCCTGCCGCGCCAGTTCGTCCTGAAACCGGGAATCCGCGACCTGCAGCATCGCCGCAATGACATCGGCATCGGATTTTCCCCGGAGATCGGCGACGCCGTATTCGGTGACGACGACATCGCGCAGGTGCCGGGGAATGGTCTCGTGGCCATAGCTCCAGCGGATATTGGACTGGGCCTTGGCGCCGGCCTGCCGGGTCGCTTCGAGCGTGAGAACCGAGCGCGCGCCCTGCAGCGCGAAGGCCTGCGCCACGAAATTATATTGACCGCCGACGCCGCTGACGATCTGGCCGTCTTCAAGTCCGTCGGAAATCGCCGCTCCCATCAAGGTCGCCATCATGATGCTGTTGACAAAGCGGGCGTCGACCCGCGCGCGCCGCTTTGAGTCCTCCTCACCATAGAGTTCATTGGTGAAGGATACCGGCATCATCCGGATCCGCGCGAGCTGATCCGGCGGCATCTCGCGCAAGCTGCGATAGAACGATTTCGGCCCGAGAAAAAACGCGCCGTGCAACACCACGCCGTCCACCTCGCGCTTGAGCACGCCGGCGTCGATCAAGCCAAGAAATGCCGCGAACAGCATCTCGCTGACGCCGTAGAGGCCCTGCTCGAACGATCCGGTGTGCAGGCCTGCGAGTTGCTCCGGTCCCGGCACCAGCCGTTTCATGATGCCGTGATATTGCGCATTGTCGCGGTGACGAACGATCAACCCCTGCGCCAGCGCGTCGCCGACCTGCCCGATGCCGATCTGCAGCGTACCGCCGTCGCGCACCAGGCCTGCGGCGTGAAGGCCGATGGCGTATCTGGTATCGGTGATCGGCTCGGACGGCGGCGCGAACAGCGGAAATTCGGTCGCGGGGCCGTCCAGCACCGCGCTGAATTCCTCCCCCGCCAGGTCGCCCTCGCCCGGCATGAACGGCAGTTCGGAATTGACCTGCGCGACCAGCCTGAACGGCGCGCAGCCTTCGCCGCGCGCACGCAGCAGATCCATCGTGATATCGGTGTTGCAGCTCAGACTGTAGCGGGCGACGCCGTCGACGACACGCTTGGCCACCAGTTGGGCGATGACATTCAGCCCGCGCGCCAGCAGATAGGACGCAACGTGGGTGTAATTCGCGGAGACATAATGCTGTTGCGCGAACGGAACATGCAGCCACCGTCCCGCCAGAAAGAAGAACTCGTTCACCTTGATATTGGGCGGCAGCGCGTTGGCGCGCAGCGCGCCGGCATAAGCAAGGTCGGGATAGCCGCCGAACAGACGGTCGATCACCGGCGCGATGAAGCGCCACTGCACCAGATTCTTCGGCCTCGGCTTTTCCAGCGTCAGCGCGGTGAAGAATGTCAGATTGATCGACCGGTCCGCGGCCGCGCGCGCATAGAGCGCATTGGCGATGTGGTTGGCCTTGCCGAGCCCGAGCGGCAAGCCAACCACCAGATTGGTGCCGACGTCACGGATGATATCCTCGGCGATGGCCTCGGGATCAGAAAACAGTTTCGGCATGTATTTTCCCCGGCGCGGCACGAGCCTGGATAGCTAACCAAGAATGCAGCCTGGAGCAATGAGCCATGCTATCGTCATTCCGAGCAGTGGGACTTTCAGGATGACGGTGATTGCATTGTGCCGTTGATACAAGGGGAAAAACCCGATGATGAAATTATACTACGCAGCTCACACCTGCGCGCTGGCATCTCACATCGCGCTGGAGGACGCCGGCGCCGAATATTCGACGGTGCGGATCAACTTCGCCGCCCACCAACAACGCTCGCCGGAATACCTCGCGATCAATCCCAAGGGCGCGTTCCCGCTCTGGTCACCGAGCGCGGGATACTGACGGAGACGCCGGCGATGCTCGCCTTCATCGCCCAGAGCTTTCCAAAGGCGAAGCTCGCGCCGCTGGATGATCCCTTCGGCTTTGCCGAGGTGCAGGCTTTCAACAGCTATCTGTGCTCGACGGTGCATGTCGCCCATGCCCACCGCATGCGAGGGACCCGCTGGGCCGATGATCCGGCCGCGATAGAGGCGATGAAACGCAAGGTGCCGGACTCCGTGGGAGCCTGCTTCGAGCTGATCGAGCGGAAGATGCTGCAAGGGCCGTGGGTGATGGGCGAAAGCTATACGGTCTGCGACCCCTATTTGTTCACGCTGGCGCAGTGGTTGGAGGCGGACGGCGTGGATATCGCCCGGTTTCCAAAGCTTGGGGATCACCGACACCGAATGTCCGAGCGGGCCGCCGTCCGCAAGGCGGTCGCGGAGGAACTGGGCTGAATGGAATTGCGGCCTTCGCTGATGGTAAGCCCCGGCGACCGCGCGTGATCTCAACCGCGACGATGCGATGCTGCGGACTGCCGTTGCTCTGCGATGCGGCGGTAGAGAGAATCGATCTGCTCCTTGAAACGCGCTTCAATCACCCGTCTCTTGACCTTGAGGGTGGGCGTCAGGCTTCCGTCCGCGACCGTCCATGGAGCGGTGGTGGCGAGGATTGCGCGCACTTGCCAGATGGGCGGCAGGCCGCGCGTCTGGACCGAGATGCGTGAGAGGATCGCATCGGTCGAAACGGCTGCATCGAGGTCAGCAGGATCGACCGCAAGATCACGCGCAAGCAGTAACCAGGCTTGGCGATTGAGCACGAGGATTGCAACGACGCAGGGCCGTTGGTCGCCGATGACACACACCTGCTCGAACAGCGGATCGTTCTGGATCGCCGCTTCGACGGCGCTCGGGGCGACATGCTCTCCGGTCGAGAGAACGAGTATTTCCTTGAGCCGGCCCGTGATGAACACGCTGCCGTTTCGGATCTCCGCGATGTCGCCGGTCCTGAGCCAGCCAGCCGGCGACAGAGCCTGGGCCGTCGCCTGCTCATTTTGCCAGTAGCCCTGCATGACTGCCGGCGATCGCACGATGAGTTCCGATTGCTCGCCGAGTCTGACTTCAAGGCCGTCAAGAGGTCGACCGACCGAACCTGGCAGGCTGCCCTCGACAGCCGTCGAAGTGACAACGGGCCCGGCCTCCGTCAGCCCGTAGCCCTCGATAAGCGGCAAGCCAAGCCCGGCGAAGAATTGCGCAACCTTGGTCGGGAGGGCGGCCCCGCCGCTCATCGGCACGCGGAGGCGTCCTCCCAATGCGGCAAGGACTTTGCGGGCCACCAGGCGTTCGAGCAGCGGCCAAAGTATCGCGCGGGCAACGAGGCCAGGGGCCGGGCCCCGGCCATGCCGAAATTCATGCAGCTCCCAGCCGAGGCTGGCAGCCAGCGCCACCATCCGGCGCTTCAACGGACTGGCATCGGCCTCGCGGTGCACCGCCTCGTAGATTCGCTCATACAGCCTCGGAACGGCGACAAGTACCGTCGGGCGGATGGTCGCGAGATC
The DNA here is from genome assembly GCA_963829315.1 of uncultured Alphaproteobacteria bacterium. Classification (GTDB taxonomy): domain Bacteria; phylum Pseudomonadota; class Alphaproteobacteria; order Rhizobiales; family Xanthobacteraceae; genus Bradyrhizobium. The sequence continues at coordinate 118,337 of CAWHIO010000001.1, forward strand.
CTCCTGCAATCCCTCGACAGAGCGAGCGTAGACAACGCGCGAGCCTCCCATCATGGCCAAGTAGTAGCCTATCGTGCGCTCGAACGCGTGGGCTAGTGGCAAGATCGACAGAAAGATATCGCCCGGCAGCGGCGGAATCAGCTTCGTGTTCGCTTCGGCGTTCCACAGGATCGCGGAATGCGTGAGCATCACGCCTTTCGGGCGACCCGTCGTACCCGACGTGTAGACGATTGTCGCGACATCCAGCGGAGCGCAGCGCAAGGCACCGGTGTCGGGCCGGCTTTCGGCGAGAGCGCCGCGGAGCGTGGAGAGCCGCCGCTGGCCCGTCGGCGAAACGGGTATTCCCTCGAGCCCCTCCCTCACCCAGACCTGCTCAAGGGCCGCGTTGGCGTCGACGAGGGGCGCGAGGGTGTTCCATCGCGCCGCGGTATCGATCAGGCAGAGCCGCGCCCCCGAATCCGCAAGCACGAAAGCTATGCTTTCAGGGCTGTCATGCGCATAAAGCGGCACCGTGATCAGGCCGTTGGCCGCTGCCGCAAGGTCAAACGCCACCCAATCTGTGCCGTTCGGCAGCAAGACCGCGACACGATCGCCCGGCCGCAGCCCGCTGCCCGCCATCGCCCCTCGCAGGCAAGAGACGCGCTGTCCGATCTCTCGCCAGGTCTGCTCTTTCCAGCGACCATCCCGATGCTCGCAATAGGCAACCGCATCCGGGCTACGGTCCAGTCGTCTGGCGAAGAGTCCGGGAAGGGTCCCGGCCTCCTCTGCGGGGATCATGTCGGTCCGTTCTGGTGGTCTCGGTCCCATTTGCCAACTAACGCACGGTGGTGTCCTTGCGTTTTGATTTCAATCAACACGATCGGCCTTCTCGGCGGCGCCATCTGCGGTGGTCACGAAAAATGGGCCGCCGCCGCCAGGGCCATCGCAGTGCAGCTTGTCTGAATCGCAGTGCAGCGATGCAGCCGCAAGGCCCTTCCCGCCTGACGCTTCCCTCTGTAGTCTCAATTCGAAGGCCGTGGCGAATAACGTCGGGCAGAGGCATCGGGAACAACGCCATGGGACATTTGCAGCGCGCGATCATTCTGATCGCCGGAGTCATCGCTTTGGGCAGTGGTCTTGGCAGCCCCTGCGCCGCGAAAGTCATCAAATTCGAGATTGTACGGGTGGAATCGCCGGCATTCGAGGGACGGACCTTCGGCGCGGTCGGCACCTATGACCGTATCATCGCGCGCGCGACCATCGCGGTGGCGCCGGACAATCCGCACAATACCATCATCGCCGACCTCGACCGCGCGCCGCGCAACGCGCAAGGTCTGGTCGAAGCCGTCACCGACGTCGAGATTCTGCGCCCCACCGTCGCCGCCAAGGGCAACCGCCGGCTGTTCTACGAAGTGCTCAATCGCGGCAGCAAGCTCGGCCTTGCGCTGTTCAACGATATTCCGGTCGTGACCAACGATCTGGTGAAGGCCGCCGACGCCGGCAATGGTTTCCTGATGAATCGCGGCTACACGGTGGTGTGGAGCGGTTGGCAGGGCGACGTCGTGCCGGGCGGCGGGCGAATGACGTTTTCGCCGCCTGTCGTGCCCGGCGTGACCGGACTTGCGCGCGAGGATTTCATCTTCGACCACATGGATAATCCAGCCAGCGCCACGCTGAGCTATCCCGCCGCCGATCTCGATCCCACCCATGCCAAAATCAGCGTGCGCCAGCGCGAGGCCGATCCGCGTGCGACGCCCGCGGGCCTCGAAGTCAAATTCGAGAGCCCGACCAAGATCGCGATCAAGCGTCCGGAAGGCTTCGATGCCGGCGCGATCTATGAGTTCATCTACACCGCCAGGGATCCCAAGGTGATGGGCCTTGGCTTCGCCGCCACCCGCGACGTCGTCTCATTCCTTCGCAACGAGAAAGCGGATGCGGCGGGGACCGCCAATCCCGTCGCCGGCCAGATCGACCGCGCGATCGGATTTGGGCTGTCGCAGAGCGGCCGCTATTTGCACGACTATCTCTATCTCGGCTTCAACGCCGACGAGGCCGGCCGCGTCGTCTTTGAAGGGCTGATGCCGCATATCTCCGGCGGCAAGAAGACCTTCACCAACTACCGCTTCAGCCAGCCCGGCCGGTCGCCCTACGAACATGCGGACATGCTGTATCCCGGCGCGGATTTTCCGTTCACCTATCCCGTGATCACCGACAAGCTCACGGGAAAGAGAGACGGCTTCCTGGCGCGCTGCCTCGCAGCCGGCAATTGCCCGAAGATCATCAAGACCGACAGCGAGCTCGAATTCTATCAGCAGCGCGCCTCCCTTGTCGTGACCGACACGCAAGGCAGAGCGCTCGACGATGCCAGGCAATGTCAGGCTGTTTTTGCTGTCGAACCTGCAGCACTATTCGCTCGCCAACGCCAAATCCGAGCTGGCGAAGACCTGCGCCTATCCCACCAATCCCCTGAATGCAGGACCCTCGGTGCGAGCCTTGCTGGTTGCGATGGATGGCTGGATCAGCAAGGGCGCGTTGCCGCCGAACAGCCGCTACCCCAGCCGCAGCAACGCAACGCTGGTGCCGCCTGCGATCGACAAGGTCGGTTTCCCGCATATCGCGGGCTTCGCCTATCCGAACCGAATTGCGCAGCCGACGCTGCTCAAATCCGATGCGATGCCGCCCACCAAGGGCCCCGCCTATCCGGTCTTCGTGCCGAAGACGGATGCCGATGGCCGCGACCTCGCCGGCGTGCGGTTGCCGACGCTGGAAGTGCCGGCGGCAACCCACACCGGCTGGAACCTGCGCAAGGCGGGGTTTGGCGAAGGCGAATTGTGCGACAACAACGGCAGCATGATTCCATTCGCGGCAACCCGCGAGGAACGGCTGAAGAATAACGATCCGCGCCGGTCGATGGCGGAACGTTATCCGAACGACGGCGATCGCGCGGCGGCGATAACGAAAGCGGCGCAGCAACTGGTGCGGGACCGGCTGCTGCTGGAAGACGATGCGAAGCTATTCGTTCCGAAGCTCAACTAGCCCTTCACAACCGTCTTGCGGACGGGTTAGGAAAAGTTCACGCTGCCGATAATCAACAGGCGCGGAACAAGCGCGGAACGGGAGGAATTTCATGGCCACGGCGCAGGGTATTCAGGCGATCGAGCGCCGGACCATCGCCAAGGTGTCCTGGCGGCTGCTGCCGCTGGTCGCGCTGGCCTACTGCATCGCCTATATCGATCGCAGCAATATTTCCTTCGCCGCGCTGACCATGAACAAGGATCTCGGCTTCAGCGCCTATATCTACGGCTGGGGCGCTGGAATCTTCTTCTTCGGCTATTTCCTGTTCGAGATTCCGAGCAATCTGATCCTGGAAAAGGTCGGGGCGCGGATCTGGATCGCGCGGATCATGATCTCCTGGGGGATCATCTCTGGCCTCACCGCCTTTGTCACGGGAGCGACAAGCTTCCTGATCATCCGCTTCCTGCTTGGGGTGGCCGAGGCCGGGTTCTTTCCCGGCATGATCCTGTATTTCACCTACTGGTTTCCTTCCGAATATCGCGGCCGTGTGATCTCGACGCTGTTCATCGCTCAGCCGGTCGCCAATGCGGTGGCGTCGATTGTCTCCGCCGCCATTCTCGAAATGGATGGCGTGCTCGGGATCAAGGGCTGGCAGTGGATCTTCATCATCGAGGCGGTGCCCGCCGTCCTGCTCGGCTTCGTCATCCTGAAGGTGATGACGGACCGGCCGGGGCGCGCCGACTGGCTCGCCGCGGACGAAAAAACCTGGCTGCAGGCGCGGATCGATGGCGAAAATCGCCAGGTCGAAAGCGCCGGCCGCCTGACCTTGATGCGGGCGCTGGCCGACCCGCGCGTCGTGGCACTTTCGGCGATCTACCTGATGAGCGTGACGGCGAATTACGGCATCGTTTTCTTCATGCCGCAAATCATCAAGGGCATCGGCCTCACCAACATGATGACCGGGCTGGTGTCCTCGGTGCCCTACATCATCGGCACCATCGGCCTGATCGCCTGGGGCTGGTCATCCGATCGCAACAAGGAGCGCCGCTGGCATCTCATTGCGGCCTCGACCCTTGGCGCCCTCGGCCTGGCTTTCGCGGCATGGTCCGGCGCGTCCTACTGGGCGCTGATCGGAATGTCCGCCGCCACCGTCGGCATCTACGGCTCGCGCGCCGCCTTCTGGCCGATGCCCTCGCTATTCCTCACCGGCACGGCGGCGGCGGGCGCGATCGCGTTGATCAATGCCACCGGCAATCTTGGCGGCTATTTCGGCCCCTTCATCGTCGGCTGGATCAAGGATTCCACCAAGAGCTTTGAAGCCGGGCTGTATTTCCTGGCCGCCTGTTCGTTCGCATGCGCGGTCATCACCTTCTTTGCCGCGCGCGCGGCGGGCGATCCCGCCGCGATGGCGCGCGCGAATGCCGCTGCCGCCGAATAAAACCCAAAAAGCCCACATAGAGGAGACGACCCATGCTCAACCGACGCGATCTTCTGCTTGCCTCAATTGCCGCCGGAGTAGCCATGCCCAATCGAACTGCGCTTGCAAAGGCGTCACAACCCGCGACGCCGGTGAACTTCGACGTTCCTGCCGGGGCCTGCGACTGCCACACCCATATTCACTTGCCCGAAAAATATCCGTTCTTCGCCGGCCGCGTCTACACGCCCGAGCCCGCATCACCTGAGGAGATGGCGGCGCTGCACAAGGCGCTGCACATCGAGCGCGTGGTGATCGTGACGCCGAGCGTCTACGGAACCGACAATCGGCCAACCCTTGAGGGCATCAAATTCCGTGGCGACACGGGCCGCGGCATTGCGGTGATCGACGACAAGACGCCGGAGAGCGATCTCGACGCGATGGGCAAAGCAGGCATACGCGGCATCCGCGTCAACCTCGCCACCAGTGGCGTCAACGATCCGAGCATCGGACGCAAGCGCCTGGAGGCCGCGATCGAACGCGTGAAGGGACGCGGCTGGCACGTCCAGGTCTACACCAATCTTCCGCTGCTCACGTCCATCAAGGACGTGCTTGCAACCTCGCCCGTCCCTGTGGTGTTCGACCATTTCGGCGGCGCGGATGCCGCACTCGGCCTCGAACAGCCGGGTTGGGCGGACCTGATCGAGGCCGTGAAAAGCGGCAAGGCCTATGTCAAGATCTCCGGCGCTTACCGCCTCTCGAACAAGGGTCCCGACTATCCCGATGCCGTGCCGTTCGCCAAGGCTCTGATTGCCGCGAACGCCGACCGCCTCGTCTGGGGCACCGATTGGCCACACCCGAATTCGACGACTGCTCCGGACAAGAAGCCGACCGAGCTGACGCCGCTGTACCAGATCGACGACGGCCGCCTGCTCAACCAGCTCGCGGTGTGGGCGCCGGATGCAGGCGTGCGCAAGAAGATCCTGGTCGACAATCCGGCCCGGCTTTACGGATTCTGAGAGTCGGCGCGCGACGCCGGCTGCGCCATCGGCTGGAGTATTTCCTCAGGAAAGCCGCGCAGCCAGTTGGCGGCCCTGCGCAATCCGCCGAAGGGAAACAGGTGAAACCCGGCAATCGACGCCGTCGCGGCGGCCGGCGCCGATTGCAAACCGCGCACGACCTCGTCCGGCCCGGCCTCCGTCAGGAGCCGGCCGAAGCGGCCGATCTGACCGCGTAGCGACCGCATCGAATTGCCGACGCCGCAGCGGAGCGCGAATTTCATCAGCGTGGCCGGACTCGCCGGTCCGGCCAAGACCGACGATGACGGGAAGGTTGACGCCGCGCGCATCGAGTTCGCCGATCCAGCCCAGGATCGGCGCGCTTTCGAAGCAGAACTGCGTCACGATATCGACGCGGATGTTTGCCTGCTGCCCCCAATCGCGCCACGCCTCGAAGCCTTTTAACGCGGCAGCCGCCGTCAGATAGGGGTGACCTTCGGGATGGCCGGCCACGCTCACCCGCGCAATGCCGCGGCCCTCGATCAATCCGCTGGCGCAGACGTCGAGGCTCGAGCGATACGGACCCTTGGCAGCCGCGACGTCGCCGGCGATCAGAAGGATGCGCGCGACATCCGCCTCGCCACGCAGCTGCGACAGAAACTCGTCGAGCGCCTGGCGCGACGGCATCTCGCGTGCCGCGATATGGGGCACCGGGTTGAAACCGGCACGGCGCAGCGCGACCGCCGTCTCGACATTGTGGCGATAGTCGTCGCCGGGCAGAAAGGTGATCGTGACATCGGTGCCGGGACGGAAATTGTCCCGCAACTCCGGCAGCTGATGTCCGCGTGACGAAACCTCGACGGAAGCAGCCGACAGCAACTGGGCGAGTTCGCCAGACAAGGCCTGATCAGGTGCGGTCATGGCTCGATCCCCCGATCATGGCTAGGCGCGGCGGCGCGAGATCACATAGGTTTCATCGTTGAACCACAAACCGCCATGCTGTTTCAGCACCCGGTCGGTGGCTTCGAGGTAACGGCCGTCGCGGACGACTTCCGAAAGCCTGACGTCCTCGATCTGCGCCACATAGATCGCGGCATTCCAGGCCGCGAACAGCGTCGACGTTCCGATCGGACCGCTGACCTCGTCCGGAAGCGTATGCATATGGTAGCGAAAGATCGAACGGGCGTCGGAGGAGGCGTTGAAATTATAATGCCGTGCCTCCGCGCCGAGTTCGTGCTTGACCTGGCGCAGGATGGCGTAGCGATCGGTCTTGAAGGGATCGTCGCCCGGCCAGACGTTTTCGATGATCTCGATGCCGGGGTCGTGGCCGTGCGAATGGATGCCGATCAGCCGGCCGCCGGGCCGCAGCGAACGCACCAGCGGGGTCAGCACCTTCGAGGCCTTGAATTCGACGCTGGCCCGCGCCCGATAGGGCTGCGAGGCGATCACCAGATCGTAGTCGGCCATCACGCGGCCGGGCCGCGGCATGATCGGGTCGAGCAGGAACGAGTGATCCTCGCGCCGCAAGGTCAGGATGATGGGCCGCGTATAGACCGGATTGCCGGTGGTCGGACTGATTCCGGCGCGCCAGTTTTCGGCCAGGAAACCCTCAAGCTGTCCGATCTGATCGGCAAAGCCGTGCGCGGTATTGCCCGACAGCGCGACATCCTTCCAGATCAGGCTTTGCGCCGAGGTCGTGGAGCGCGGCGTCAGCCAGGGCGCCTCGGCATAATAGAGGTTGGTGATGACCAGCACGGTCGCCGGATGCTCGAACAGGCGGTCCGCCATCTTTTCAAGCATCAGCCGCACGTCCTCGTAGCTGATCTCCTTGGCGACGACATAAAGCGGCATGGTCGGAAAGCGGGCGTGCACCGCCCGCATCACCCGCGACAGCACGGTGCCGTCACCGACGCCGGCGTCGAAGATCCGCAGCGCCGGCGGCGACGGCTGCAGGTTGCCGAGTTCGAGCGAAACGCGGTTGGCGATCTCGGTCTTCTCGCTGCAGGTCGAGACGAACAGCAGATATTTCTGCCGGTTGTCGAAAAACCGGAAGCCGGCCGGCGCGATGTCGGCGGCGGCGTTGGCGCCGTTGATCGGCTTGATGACCGCGGACGATTCGTGTCGTGCCGCCGATGGCGCAGTGCCACGCTCGGACAGATAGGCACGGACCTTGTCGAGCGTGCCGGTGGTGATCCTGGCGCCGTCGCGCAATCGCGATACCAGCTTGCCATCGTTGACGACGAGCCGCCCGAAGGTGGATTCCGCGGTCTGGGTGGCGCGGCAATAGTCGCGGATTTCTCCCAGAATCTGATCGGACGTCCTGGTCGGACTGGTTGGAGTTTGACGTTCCGCGTTCCGCATGGCGACCTCCCCGCGGTTTCATCCCTGGAAGCCATCAAGGAACGGCGGCCATGCCTCGTCAACCACAATCCGAGTGGGCAGAAATTGTGGGCATGCGCCCATATAGCCGGTATTACGGCTGCCAGTGCGGGGGGTGACTGCCGAGCGGCATCGCCGGGCGGGCCCAGAATGCGGGGGTTTTCGACAGCTGCGCCGAATGCCGGATCGACCGCAGCGGACCGAATCCGGAAGCCACCTCTTCGACGAACGCGCCGACCGCCTCGCCCTTCAAATCCTCGGCCGCAAGGCCATCGGCCACACGGCCGAGATTCCACAGCCATCGTCCGGTCTGCGCCAGCGACACCCGGACATGCCAGCTGCCGCCCTCGCGGCCCTGGCGCGCCTTCGCCATCATCGCGCCGAACGCCATCAGGTAGCCGGTGGCGTGGTCGAGGATTTGCGCCGGCAATTCCTTCGGCCCATCGACGCCGGCGGCCTGGCCTTCGGCGTGGTTGAAGCCGGTCGCGGTCTGCACCAGCGAGTCGAAGCCGCGGCGTTCCGCCCACGGCCCGGCATGGCCATAGGCGGAGAGCGACACGAACACGATGCCCGGATTGATCCGCGCCGCCTGTTCCGGCGAGAAGCCGAGCCGAGCCAGCGAACTCGGCCGGTAGCCTTGCGAGAAAATATCGGCCTGTGCGAGCAGTTCGCGCAGCGTCTGCCGCCCCTGCTCGCTCTTGAGCTCGACAAAACTCGACAGCTTGCCGCGGCCGGTATCGATCGTCAGCCAGGGTATCGCCGGCAGATCGGGGCCCGAGACCAGCATCACGTCGGCGCCATGCGCGGCGAGCGTGCGGCCGGCGACGGGGCCGGCGATCACCCGCGACAGATCGAGCACGCGCACACCTGCCAGCGGGCGCCCGCCGGCAGGCCACGGTTTCGGCGCGGCCTCGCCGATTTTTTCGATTGTGATCACCGGCAATGCGTCCAGCGCCTTCGCCTGCGGCAGGTCGGACCATTCGTCGTATGAGCGCATCATCGCCACCACACCGCCCGCGGCATAGGCCGCGGTCTCGAACGCCTCGGCGTCCCACTGCAGCAGCGCGGCCTGAACGTCGTCGCGTTCCGCCCTGCAGTTCAGCACCCGGCAGACCGCATCGCGGTGATGCGGGAAATTGGTGTGCAGCCGGACGAAACGCCGGTCGCCGGTCTTGTAGACGCCGGCGATGGCGTCCCAGGCCGGCGGAGGCGGCTTGCCGTCGACGCGCAAATAGCGCTCGCTGCGGCATTCGACCACGGCGTGACGGATGTCGACCGCGACATGCTGGCTTTGCCCGCTGCGCATTTTCCAGACATGCGCGGCCGCGAGCCCGGCCGCGGCGATGCCGGCTTGCGCCGCGGCGGCGACGCGAAACGACGACGGCAGCTGCGGTTCTTCTCCCGTCAGCGTGACGGCATCGAGCGCGGCAGGCTCGCCGCCGGCGGAAGTCCAGAGGTCGGCGAGGATTTCGCGGGGGGTTTGCATGGGGATTCCTTCAACGGCCGCCGCGAAGTTATCAAGCTGTCATCGTCCGCGAAAGCGGCCTCACCGTCATTGCGAGCGAAGCGAAGCAATCCAGAGGCCAAAAATAAAACGGGATTGCTTCGTCGCTTCGCTCCTCGCAATGACGGCTGGGGTGACGGCTGGCCTCAATGAAAATCCCGCGATGGCGGCAGGATGCGCACGTTGCGGGGATGGCGGATTTTCTGGGCCGGGTTGTCGGCATGCTCGCGAGGATCGTCATTGAGCGGCTCGACCAAAGCGGGGCCGGCCGGCACCGCGTGTTTCCGGCCGAGCGCGTCATTGGCGAGACCGACGAGATCGCGGGAGCGGTCGAACAGTCGTTCGGCGACGAGATGCACGACCTTTTCGGGGCTGCTTTGAATATAGCCTTCGACCAGCACCAGCCGCGCGCCCATCACTTCTTTGCGAAAGCGCTCCATCACCTTCGGCCACACCACGATATTGGCGATGCCGGTTTCATCCTCCAGCGTCATGAAGACGACGCCCTTGGCGCTGCCCGGGCGCTGGCGCACCAGCACCACGCCGGCACAGCGGACATGTTGCCGGTCATTGGCATCGGACACCGATGCGCAGGCGATGACGCGCTCGCCGGCAAACATCCGCCTCAGGAACTCCATCGGGTGGCCCTTCAGCGACAGCCGGATGGTCTGATAGTCGGCCACCACCTGCTCTGGCAGCGGCATCAGCGGCAACGGCCGCGCCGCTTCGTCGGGCTGCTCGCGCGCGGTGGCGATTTCGAACAGCGGCAGCGGCACGTCGTCGGGCAGCCGCCGCACCGCCCACAATGCGGCGCGGCGGTCGAGCCCGATGGAACGAAACGCATCGGCGTCCGCCAGCAGGATCAGCGCCCGCTTCGGCAAACCGGTGTCGCGGGCAAAATCCTCCAGCGAGGTGAACGGCCGGCGCAGTCGCGCGGCGACGATGCGCTCGGCCCAGTCGTCGGTCTCCCCATCATCGTCATTCCGGGGCACGCGAAGCGTGAACCCGGAATCTCGAGATTCCGGGTCCGCGCCTAGCGGCGCGTCCCGGAATGACAGCAAGCTCCGCTTCAACCGCGCCTCATCCGCATCGGTCCACCTGAATCCATCGATCTGGCGAAAGCCGAGCCGCACGGCGTGATACTTTCCGCTTTTCTCCTCCAGCGTCGTCTGGGCATGGCTGAACGACACATCGATCTCGCGCACCTCGACGCCGTTGTTGCGGGCGTCGCCGACGATCTGCGCCGGCGCGTAAAAGCCCATCGGCTGCGAATTCAGCAACCCGCAGCAAAACGCGTCGGGGTGAAAATGCTTCAGCCATGACGAGACATAGACCAGCTGCGCGAAGCTCGCGGCGTGGCTTTCCGGGAAACCGTAGGAGCCAAATCCCTTGATCTGGTCGAAACAGTTTTTCGCGAATTCCGGCGCATAGCCGCGCGCGATCATGTTGTTGACCATCTTGGATTCGAATTTGCCGATGGTGCCGACATTGCGGAACGTCGCCATGGCGCGGCGCAGGCCGTTGGCCTCCTCGGGGGTGAACTTCGCGGCCTCGATCGCGATCCGCATCGCCTGTTCCTGGAACAGCGGCACGCCGAGGGTCTTGTGCAAGCACCCTACGCAATTCATTCCTGTCGCCATGCGCCGGCGATGGCGACGGATAGACCACCTTTTCCTGGCCGTTGCGCCGGCGCAGATAGGGATGCACCATGTCGCCCTGGATCGGGCCCGGACGCACGATGGCGACCTCGATCACCAGGTCGTAAAACACCCGCGGCTTCAGGCGCGGCAGCATGTTCATCTGGGCGCGGCTTTCGACCTGGAACACGCCGAGCGATTCACCCCGGCACAGCATGTCGTAGACCGGCGTCACGTCCTGGGGGACGCTCGCCAGTTCCCATCGCTCGCCCTTGTGGTCGGCGATCAGATCAAAACATTTGCGGATGCAGGTCAGCATCCCCAGCGCCAGCACATCGACCTTCATCATGTTCAGCGCGTCGACGTCGTCCTTGTCCCATTCGATGAAGGTGCGATCGTCCATCGCGGCATTGCCGATCGGCACGTAGGTGTCGAGCCGGTCCTGGGTCAGCACATAGCCGCCGACATGCTGCGACAGATGCCGGGGAAATTCGATCAGCTCGCCGGCGAGTTCGACCGCGAGCTCGACCATCGGGTTTTGCGGATCGAGCCCGGCCTGCCTGACCTGGTTTTCGTCGAGGCCCTTGCCCCAGCTTCCCCACACCGTATCGGCCAGCGCGGCGGTCACGTCCTCGGTCAGCCCCAGCGCCTTGCCGACGTCGCGGATCGCGCTGCGCGGCCGGTAGTGGATCACGGTGGCGATGATGGCGGCGCGGTGCCGGCCGTAGCGCCGGTAGACATATTGCATCACCTCCTCGCGCCGCGAATGCTCGAAATCGACGTCGATGTCGGGCGGCTCCAGCCGTTCCTTGGAAATGAAGCGCTCGAACAAAAGATCGACCTTGGTCGGATCGACCGAGGTCACATCGAGCACATAGCAGACGGCCGAGTTGGCCGCCGATCCCCGGCCCTGGCAGAGGATGTTCTGCGCGCGCGCATAACGGACGATATCGTGCACGGTGAGAAAATAATGCGCGTAGTTGAGTTTTCTGATCAGGCGCAACTCCTTGTGCAGGACCTTTTTGGTTTTGGGTGAAATCCGGATCGGGAATCTTTTGTGCGCGCCGGCCCAGGTCAGGTCTTCCAGATGCCGCTGCGCGGTCTTGCCCGGCGGCACCGGCTCGTCGGGATACTGGTATTTGAGCTGATCGAGCGAAAAAGACGATGCGGCCGGCAAACCGCATGGTTTCCGCGATCGCCTCCGGCACGCCGGCAAACAGCCGCGCCATTTCCTCCGCCGGCTTGAGGTAGCGTTCGGCATTGGCTTCAAGGCGCCTGCCGATGGTCTCGATGGTGGTCTTTTCGCGGATGCAGGTGAGGACATCCTGCAAGGGGCGGCGCGAGGGATGGTGATACAGCACCTCGTTGGTCGCCAGCAGCGGCACGCCGGCATGAGTCGCGATGCCGTGAAGCCGCGCCATACGGCGGCGGTCGTCGCCCCGGTACAAGAGGCTCGCCGCAAGCCAGACGCCATCGGCCCGGCTTCCCCGCAACCGCTCCAGCACCGCAAGCGCCCCGGCTTCCGTAAAGCGATGCGGCAGCGCCAGGATGAGAAGCTGCCCTTCGGAAAATTCCAGGAGATCATCGAGATCAAGATGACACTCGCCCTTGGCGGTGTCCTCGCCGCGCTTGCCGCGGGTGAGCAACTGGCACAGCCGGCCGTAGGCCGCGCGGTCGCGCGGATAGACCAGGATGTCCGGCGTATCGTCGACAAAGACCAGCCGCGATCCGATCAGCAGCTTCGGCTTATATTTGACGTCGGGATGCTCGAGTTCCTTGTAGGCCCGCACCAGGCCGGCCAGCGAGTTGTGATCGGCGATGCCGATGGCGGGAAGACGGAGCTTGCTGGCCTGATGCACGTAATCCTGCGGATGCGATCCGCCGCGCAGGAATGAAAAATTCGTCGTGATTCCGATTTCCGCGTAAGCTGGCGTCATGCGAACAATCCATGCATGAACCAGTTCGGCTGCACCGCCCTGCCCTCTTCCTGCGCGATCTCGCGGTCGTAAAGCCCGTCGCGATAGAGCCAGAACCGCAGACCGGCCTCGTCCTCGACGCGGAAATAGTCGCGGGTCAATCCTTCCGCGCGCCACCATTCCATGGCAACGCGCTCGGGACCTTCGGCGCGGACCACGGCGTGGCTGGCGCGGCGCCAGACAAACCGCGCGGGCGGCCCATCCGGCACCTGCGCGATGACCTTGATCTGCTCCGGCCGCTCGAACAGCCGCAACGGCCGCAACGGCGGCTCACCCTCGATGCGCGCCGGCCAGACCGCCTGCGCGGCGGCGGCCAGATGCTGCTGCGCCGCTGCCGCTATTACCGCGCGCTCCGGAATATGGGTGTCCTGCGGCAGGTGCACGACCACGCGCTTGCCGCCGATGCGCGCGGCGATGCGATCGATCAGGGCGGCCACCTCGTCATTGTCGTGGACATTGGCGTCGAGATCGCGCTGCTGCTGCACCACGATTTCGGTGCGGCTGGCGGACAGACGGATAAGGTCGAATCCGAAGCCGGGATCGAGCGGGTCGCTCAAGGCGCCGAGCCGCTCGCGAAACAGCCGGTCGATCACCTCGCCCCTGGTCACGGGCTGGCCGGTATCGACCGCAATGGTGCGGACCGCGCCATCGGTGCGGAAGAAGCGGGCTTGCAGCCGCCGCGCGCCCTTGCCCTGCTGGCCCATCGCCGCGACCAGCATCGAGGCCAGCCCCGACAAGGTCGCCGAGATCACGGCTTCGGTCGCCACCGGCTCGGCGAAACGCTTCTCCACGATGTAATCCGGCAGCGGCTGGCGCGGGCTGATCGGCACATCGCTTTGCCCCAGCGCCTGTTCCAATAGCGCGGTGAAACCAGCGCCAAACCGCGCGGTGATTTCATGGCGGGCGCGGTCGGCCACATCGCCGATGGTTTTCAGGCCGGCGCGGCGCAGGCCGGTGACCACGGCCGCCTCGGCGCCGAGCGCCGACACCGGCAGCGGGGCGACCGCATCGGCTTCCTCGCCGGCGCGGACGATGCGGCCATGGGCATGGCGGGTCAGGGTCCGCGCGCAGACGGCGGTGCCGGCGATGGCGGCGCTGACCGCGAACCCCTGCGCGGTCAATGCGCCGCACAACAGCCGCATCATCGCGGCCTCGCCGCCGAACAGATGCACGCAGCCGGTAATGTCGAGAAACAGGCCGTGCGGGGGATCGAGCGCCACCAGCGGGGTGAAGCGGTCGCACCAGGCGGCAATGGCGTCCAGCGCGTGGGCGTCGGCGGCTTCATCGGCATCGTACACCTGCACTTCAGGGCAGATGGCGCGGGCATTGGCGAGCGGCAGCCCGACCTCGAGGCCGAGCCGCGCGGCGGCGTCGTCAAGCGCAAAGATCTGCAGCGCGTTGTTCTGTTTGGCGACGACGATGCTGGGTTCGCTGTTATTCCCTCCCCCCTTGTGGGGGAGGGTTAGGGAGGGGGGTGGCGGCAACGGCGGTGCTTGTGGCTTACCCCTCTCCCCCGCCCTCCCCCGCAAGGGGGGAGGGAGCCGACCTCCCGTGTCGTGAGAGTCCTCACGCGCTTCGCTTGAAAACGCTACCTCTTGCGCGCGTTGGCGCTTGATGCGGTCGATGGGCAGGCGCGGCAGCCACAGGCTGAGGATCCGCCGCCGGTTTTCCGAAAAGGCACTCATCACATTTCCATTCCATGATCCAGTGGCCGACCGGGCCATGACGGTTGCGGACAAGCTGCGCGTCGAACACCGGCGCGCCCCACGCGCTCCAGGGGTCGGCGGGCGGCGAATGCGCCGCGCGCACGATCCATCTGGTCTCGGCCGTCGACGGCTGCGGCTCCGCCGCCATCCGCAGCACCAGACAGGTCGCGCCCGAGGCCTGCGCCGCCAGCGTCAGCTTGCGGCTGGCGACGAGGTCGAGCTGCCGCGCCCCGCCCCAGACCTCCAGCACGACGGCGCCGACCGCATCGCAGGCCAGCGCGTCGGCGGCGGTGCGCAGCGCGCTGTCGACATCGGCCGCGCGCACCGTCACCAAAAGACAGGGATCGAGACCGAGTTCACTCAATCCGCGCATCGACAGCGCGCCGGATTCAATCTCGGCAAAATCCTGCCGGATCCACACCAGCGGCCGACGTTTCGTTGCCGCGACCCGGCCCGCGAGCCCGGCGACAAAACCAGTCGCAGCAGTGCTCTGCCGGCCAGCCTCCGCAAACACTTCGTGCATCGTCCCCAGAGCGAGGCCGCCCTGCAGCGTCGCGTCGGCGTCGGCATGCCCGAGCGCCACCCGGCGCGGCGCATATGCCTCGCCCTGCGCCTCGATGCGCTCGATATTGTCGCGCAAACTCGCAAGCGTGTTCGTGCGCGCGCCGGTCATCCGCGCCGCTCCTTAAGAAGGTTGGGGCCGCCTCGGTTCAGGGAGAACCCGCGGCCGGCTCATTTGTTCATGATATGTTCTAATATAAAGCTAACATGGGCGGGAGAGTCAATCGGGATCGAGGGTTTAGTTTTTCGTGAGCAATCCCAAGGGGATCGGGGAAACCTATTTCCTGCGCGCGTTGCCGCCACGGGCGCTGGCTGTTTCAGACGTGAATGTGGTTTGTTCTTACCGAGACGTGGGTACTGGCCCCTCTTTGCTCGTGGTGGCGATGGGCGTCACCGCCGCAAAGCGTGTTCGGGAAGATCACGCCGATCAACAAAACCCGCGGCCGATTGATTGATCTGGATGACCGGATCAAGGCGCTGGTAACGGTGCATCCGTCCTATCTGTTGCGATTGCCCGATGCAGCCGCCAGGGCGCGGGAATACCAACGCTTCGTCGACGATCTCAGGATCGCCGCGGCGCTGTTGCGAAAATCGGCGCACGCGGCGTGAGGATTCGCATGAGTTGAATCCGTCATCATCTGTTCCCGGCACTTTCCAACATGGTCGGTCCCGCTGACGATGTCCGCTCCTGAGGGCAGAACCGGCACGCCGTTGAGGCTGAGCCACTTCCGCTTTTGACCCCAATCGGACATCCGACTTGTACGGCGCGAGCTAATTGCAAGGCTTTAATCGGCTGTTGCCTTGGCGCAGAATCGCTATGCGTGAGACTGGGCTGGGGCAAGGGAAACACGCGCGCGGCTGAAGAAGATCATCGCGAGCGTCGCCACGATGACGACCGTGCTGCCGATCGCTTGATAGCCGGAGAATTTTACGAGCGTCCCACCGAGGATCGGTCCAATCGCTGCGCCCACCATCAGCATGGCGGGCGTCGCTGCCAGGGCACGGCCGCTCGTGTCGAGGCGGGACAGCAGACCAAAGGCAAATGTGTGGGTAAAGATCATGACCGAAACGAAGACCGCGCCCGCGCAAGCGTAAGCCGGATAGACCGGGACCATCGTAATGATGAGCGCGAGAAAAGCTTGCGCTACCGGCCCGACCATGACGACTCTTTCGGCATTCAGCTTGCTTTGGAGAAAGGCGGCCAACGGCGCCGGAAAAAGATTAACAAAGCCGAGTGCGATGAGGACTGAAATGACAGCTTCGGCACCATAGCCGCGATCCGTACCGATGCGTTCAAAGAAGCTGAACACCATGGCTTGATTGAGGGCCATGAGGCTGACGCCTATGATGCCCGCCCAGACTGCGCGAGTGAACTTCGGGTGCGCGATATCAAAATCCACACCTTGCGAATGGTCCGGCATCGGGAAGAGCAACGCGCAGGTGAGGGCTGCAATCGCCATCAAGGCCGCGAAAATCCGGAACAGGGCTGCCCCGCCGAACGCGCCGACGATATTGGGCGCCGAGGCCAGAAAGATAATCGCAAAAATGCCAAGTGCCAGGTTGACGATCGCGAAGAGCCTATGCGGATTGGCGGCGCGGCCAACCGTACCATGCGTTACCGAAAGCGCTGATCCGGCAGCAACGCCAGCCGCCGCATGGCAGACCGCCATGATCGCGAATGCCGTCTGGAACGATGCCAGTCCGAACGCCACTGCGGAAAGCGCAAACCCGATTGCGGCGACCAGCCGACCGTTGAGCCGGTTGAAGCGCGGTGCGAAGAAAAGGCTCGCCGCTACCGCGCCGGCCAGAAAGAGGGTCACCAGCGTGCCGGCTTGCTGCGGATCGAACCGATATGCCGAGATCAACGTGCCAACCCAGACCGGCAGCGCGACCAGATCAACCATGCCGGCGCAATGAGCCACCATGAGCGCGGCCCGCCCCGGTAATTTTTCTGTTGTCGTCATGACGTTTCCCCTTTTTCGTAATTGCTTTCCGGTCGGCATCGCCAGGGCCATCACGAAGGCGCTCAAGCCGGCGGCGCGAGGACCGCGGCGAACCACTTCGCTACCAGCGCATTACGTTCTGCAGCGTGATTGTAGATGGTGTGCTCGCCGTTCGGCCACGTCTCGAGGTGAGATCGTGGATGGTGATTGCCGATGAGGAAATCGCGCTGCGTCCCCTTCTGGACCAACGGATCCGCGCCGCCTTCCAGCACCAGCGTCGGGCAGGCGAGCGGCGCGCGTTTGCCGTCGAACGTGAGAGCAGGCAGCAGGGGGATGAGTTGTCCGGCATCCTCGACACCAAACAGGGCAGCGAGTTGCTCCTGCGCCGTGCGGAACGGTGGAATTTCGGCGCGTGGCGGCGCGCCGTTGATACAGCAAGCGGCGACGCGGCAGTCGTGTACAGCGGTGAGCGCCGCGAATAGACCGCCGAAGCTATTGCCCCAGATCCCGACTGCTTGTCGCGGCGTGCTGTGGTGAATATGGTCGATGAAACGACTGAAGCCGGCCGCGATGTCGGCGTCAGCGAAGACGCCACCTTCAAGGCGACTGTCGCCTTGGCCCGGCCCGTCAACCAGCAGGCAATCGAGACCGTGCCGGTTGAGCGTCTCCGCCATCGACCGGTAAGCGGTCGACCAGCCACTCAGGCCGCCGAATACGATGACGGTAGCAGGTGCCTCGCCGCCGCCTGTGTGAAAGTGCCAACCGAACAGCTTGCCTTCACGATGCTCCACGTGGACGCGCAAGACCCGAAATTCCGATCGCGCTGCGAATCGGGTGAAGCAGCGCGTCATCTCTTGATAGAGGGAGCGCTTGCGATCGCTGTCGGCGTTGAAAGCCATCTGGGCGAAGACCAGGCTTGCTGCGGCGGCGTGCCAGACGTCGCGTGCGCGCGTGGGATCTTCCTCGGCTCGCGCGCTTGCTTCCTGCTCGCGGCCTAAATCTTCTAATACGACATCCCAGGCGGCGCCTTCCTTGGCCATACGGTGAGCACGCTCCGCAAGGTCGTGAGGCATGCCGTAGTCAACCATGCGCGACAGGGGCATTGCGCGGCACAGCGCCTGGACCTCCTTGGACCGCTCTTCGTCGACTTGCATCGCGACGCCTCCAGAATTGGTCACGCGGCCGTCGCCGCCGCGCGCAGGCCGAGCTTTTGGCGCAGCTCGTCTACAAGCCGCGGCAAGTCCGCTTGGCTCGCCGCGAAGCCGAACACGTTAGTATCAGGGCGGGTTAGCATCGCAGCGACCCGCTTTTCCGCGAGATACGCTCCATAGACACCATCCGCATCGACGAGCCGTTCCACGCCGGGGCCAGCGTCGTCCGCCAGGGTGAACAGCCGACAGCCGAGATCCTTGAGGAAGCCGACGCGAACCACGTCGAGCGCGGCGACCGGGTTCTTTGTAGCGATCAGTCCGAAACGGTAGCCAACGCAGTCATCAAGGCGACCCGTCGCACCGCCTACGCGCACCTTGCCCTGCGGCGGCACCGCCCCGACCACTTTGCCAGCCTCGCCTTGCCGATCGGCCTGAATCAAACCGGCCTCGAACGCCGGAAACGGTGGCGGCGGTGGCACAAGATTGAAGCGGAACGCGAGATCGCGAATGAAGGCGATGATCCGGCTGTGGGTGTTAGCTACCTTGCCCAGCATCACCGCGGTTTTCATCATGTTCGCGACGTGCGGGCGCCGCTCTGCTTCATAAGTGTCGAGAATGTCGGCTGACGCCTTACCCTGTAACACGAGATCGAGCTTCCAGGCGATATTGGCGGCATCCCGTATTCCGGAGCAGGCGCCCTGTCCGAGATAGGGCGGCATGGTGTGGGCGGCGTCGCCACCGAGGAAAACGCGACCGCTGCGCCAAGCCTGAGCCATGTGGCACTCGAAGGTGTAAACGATCTGCCGGATGATCCTGATATCGTCGGGACCGACGTCGTGATAGCGCTTCAGGATTTTCCAGGCTGTTTCCGTTCGTTCCATTTCTGCGGTGTCTTCGTGCTTTAGCAGCGCGAACTCGAAACGCTGGCGGTTCGTGCCGATCGGCAGGAACATGTGGCCCCGCGCGGGGTCGCAATATTGCTTGGTCTCTTCGAAGCTTTTAGGCAGTTCGCGCTTGCGCTCGCCGTCGATATTCAGCCATCGCTCGTTGAATTTGTTGTCGTCGCGCTCGATGCCGAGCGCCGACCGCACGAAACTCCGGGCCCCGTCCGCAGCGAACACGTAGCGTGCCAACAGCTTTTCTTCGCCGTCGTCCTTCTTGACCGTCAGTTGCACGTTTTCTGCATCGCGCGCGATGGCGACCAGTTCGGTTCCTTGCTGGACACTCACATTGGGCAGGCTCCGCACCTTGCGATCAATCGCCAATTCAATATCCGGCTGATAAATCGAGATATGCGCAGGAAAGCCCATCGGCAGACTGGCGATTTTGGCGACGTCGGTGAGCTGCTTGCCGCGCGCGTTGTAGAAAGCGTACGAGTTGATCGGGGAAGAGTCGCGAAGCGCCTCGTCAATGTTACATGCGAAACTGAGCAACCTTGCGGTCTCGCCGTCGATATAAGTCAGCCTCGGCAGGCCATAGAGCGTCGGCCAGCGCTCGATAACCACGACGCGATGCCCGAGCTGTCCAAGCAGTGATGCGGCGGTGAGGCCGGTCGGCCCATAGCCGATTACGGCAACGTCGAAGTCGGGCATCGGTCCTCCCAAATTTTGCCAAGGACCCTGTTCGACGAGATGGCATTTGTAAAATCGATTGTTTCGATGTATCAGATTTACATCTTGGATGGATAGCAATGCGCTTCAACGGCCTCGACCTGAATCTCCTTGTCGCGCTCGATGCGCTGATGACCGAACGCAACCTTTCGGCCGCAGCGCGCAACATCAATCTGAGCCAGCCCGCGATGAGCGCCGCCGTGGCGCGTCTACGGACCTATTTCAATGACCAGCTGTTCACCATGCGTGGACGAGAACTAGTTCCGACACCCGTCGCCGAGTCCCTCGCGATGCCAACGCGGGAGGCGCTGCTGCAAATCCAGCGCACCATCGCAACTCGCGAGACTTTTGACCCCGCAAAGTCGGATCGCCGCTTCCGGATCATGGTGTCCGATTTCATGACTATCGTGTTCTTCAGGAAGATCGTGGAAAGGGTGGCACGCGTCGCTCCCAAGGTGACCTTCGAGCTGACGGCGTCCGAAGATGAGCCGAACGAACCGGTTCGGCGCGGCGAGATCGATTTCCTTATCTTTCCCGAAGTTTTCATGTCCAATGCACATCCCAAGGCTGCGCTGTTCGACGAGCCGCTGGTTTGCGTGGGATGCAGGTCAAACCGGAAATTATCCAACAAGCTCACGTTCGAGCAGTACATGTCGATGGGACATGTCATGACGCAGTTCGGGAAAACGCGTAAACCCTCTATCGAGGAGTGGTTGTTGCTCCAGTACGGCGTAAAGCGGCGAATTGAGGTCGCGGTGCACAGCTTCAGCATGATCCCGCCGATGCTGCTGGGAACGGAACGTATTGCGACGATGCACGCGCGACTGGCACGGCACTTCGCGAAAATGATGCCGCTGCGGATCGTTAAACTGCCGGTCTCAATTCCACCGTTTACCGAAGCGATCCAGTGGCCAGCCGTTCACAACGCTGATCCAGCCAGCATCTGGATGCGCGGAATTGTCTTCGATGAAGCGCGACGCATGACGCAGCTAACTAAATGAATTCCGAAGCATCGCTACGCGACCGCTCTCCAGGTCTATAGCGGCTGTCTTATGGGACATAGCGATGTGCTCCTCGTGCTTCTAAGCCCCCCGCTCATTCTCTGAGCGGTTTTGGGCGGGAGCACGGCCGGTCCATCCCATTCTCGGCCGTTGCCTTGGCTGATGCTCAGTAGAAATCGGATTCAAACGGCTTGGTCGGTGGACCGCTTCTTTGCGGCTTTCTTTTTTGTGAACATGTCTTGCGCTAGAAATGCGACGCCGATCTGATCACCGGTAAGACGTGCTAAACCTCGCAAGCCTGTTTTGATGTCTGGAGCGATTCAGTTCGCTGGCAGCACGATTAACTGCTTAATCTGCGACATTTCCATTTCGGGGGCGGCACTCGAAATTACAAACCCCCACGACATCCCAGATCGTTTCCACCTTGTCTTTAGGGCGGACGGCACGCACATTCCTTGTCACGTCATCTGGCGCGAAGAGGACCGGATCGGCGTAGCCTTTGACTAATCCGCTACGTTTGCGTGCAATGCGGCAAATCGGTACCATTGAGACATACCGTGCTGCCGATGTCGGTTCACGGGGGGAAGATCGAAAGTGACCGGCGTGCGGTCAAAGTGGCGCTTTTGATTCCATCTCGGAGTCCTGGCTGATGATCGCCAGAAATCGGATTCAAACGGCTTGGTCGGTGGACCCACTTCTTCGCGGCTTTCATTTTTTTGTGAACCTGCCTTGCGCTAGAAATGCGACGCCGATGTGATCATAATCACATCACAATTTATTAGGAAATCGAAGGCAGACTAGGAGTCTCCTTGGGCTTGCAGGTAGGGAGTGGACGCGGTCATGCATCCACGACGGTTTGCACGCGTCCGGCCAACTGGCCGAAATGCCGACGTGGCCAAATTGATCGTTGGCCCGAAAGCCCCCATCGTTGATTGCAAAATTGTCGACTACTCCCCTGGGGGAGCATGCCTTCAGGTATGGGCGCAGACCAAGCTACCCGATCGATTTGAATTGCTGTTCGGCGGTACCAAGAAGCGTTGCCGGGTCGTTTGGAGGACCGGAGGACGTCTCGGTGTCGCATTTTGACACCTCGATTTATTAAGCATCGCGTTCGTTGATCGCGCTCGACCGTAAGGGGCGATCGAAATTTGGGCCGCATTAAGAAGTTTCTCAAGCGATTGAAGAAACGATGTCGTTTCTCGAAGAACTGGACGTCACAGTATCGCAGGGATCGGCTGAGAGCCGCGAGCGAGCGTTGTGGTATGCGACCGACTTATTGATAACGGGCCGGTATACCGACAACGAAATCTGGATGTTTGGAGAGATAATAGGTCGTCTAGAGCAGGACATTGAAGCCGCGGCCCGCGCCCAACTCGCACGGCGACTGGCTCGGACCGACAATGCACCCATTAAAATCATCAACAAACTTGCGTTTGACGATTCGATTGACGTCGCAGGTCCCGTACTTCGTCAGTCCGAACAACTCGATGCCCGGACCTTGGTTACAAACGCCAGGTCGAAAAGCCAGGAACACCTGCTCGCGATCTCGCAGCGAAGAGCGATTTGCACAGAGGTAACGGACGAACTTGTAACCAGAGGGAATTGGCAGGTTGTGCGTTCAGTCGCCAAGAACAATGGCGCGCGCCTTTCTGATTTTGGCATTTTGCACATGGTCAAACGTTCCGAACACGATTCAATTCTTGTCGAGCAACTGGGCCACCGTAGGGACATCCCCAGGCATCTTTTCCATCAACTGATCGCAAAAGCGTCGGATAATGCGAAAAAACGGCTTGAGAGTGAGCGCCCAGAGGCGGCAAGTCAGATACAGAGCCTGGTGACGGACGTCACGGGCGCGTTGCACTCGAAATTCGGACCTGCGTCGAAAAGCTATTTCGATGCGAAGAGGGAGCTGGCAAGGCTGCAGCGGTCCGGTGATCTGAACGAAAACAAGATCTTCGAATACGCTCAATCCCACAGGTTCGAAGAAGCTACGGTCGGCCTCTCCTTGTTGTGCTCGTTACCCGTCGACGCAGTTGAGCGCGTACTGGTTGATAAGAACAAGGAATTGGCGCTGATTGTGGCTAAAGCTCTCGACTTCTCGTGGATGACCGCGACGGCTCTGCTGTTCCTGGGTGCGCCGGCTCACCGCATCGTCGCACACGATCTGGAAAAAATGAAACGCGAATTTACCGGACTCAACGTTGAGACCTCCCGAAGCGTTCTGAGAACCTACCAGTCACGTAAGCAGGCGGTAGCGGCTGATTCCGACCAGCGTCGTCTGGCTCAGCTTCATACTTCGTGAATATCTTGCTGACCCAAGATCGGCTTCTCACCCTCGACGGAAGTCGGCCAATATGCAGTGGGGACCGCGCTTGACAAGGCGCGATGTCAATGGCGGCATATTTTTGTTTAACGTTTCGCTGATATCCTACGTTCGTCGCGGGGCCGTATCGCGTACCGCGACCATCGGTGACGCATGAAAACGTTCGAGACAACTGATCAGACCCTGGCGCGTCGCTGCCGGTACGCCCAATATCGGAACGAAAGAGCGACGTTGACGATCGAGGGCTCGTTGGTCACGGGATTGATCCGCTCGGTGAGGGAGGTTGCGTCCAGCCTGCCAGCGCGCTGGGTCATTACAGTCGTCACGAGGAAGAACGTCGCGGCGTAGCGTCCCACCGCGATACCCCGACCCTGGCCACTTCCGAAATTGGCACCTTTGAGACATGCCGATGGCCCCGGGAAAGGTCCGCTTGTCGGGGTAGACCGGAAGTTACCGGCTCAGCGTCGAAAGGCGCGCTTCGATGAGTGCAAACGACGCTCCCACCCATCGCTGCATCAGGCTTCTGCCATTGATTAAAATTTTCGCGAAATGCTAACCGCCAGGTAACCGCTGCAGCATATAGCCTCGCCGGTTTAGGGCGGTGTTGATGCAATCGTTCCATGATGCGCTTCCCGTTGGAGGCGCGGAAAAATGTCGTTCTATAAAGAGACCGCTATCGCGGTGCCGGCTTTGGCGTTGTTGCTATTCGTTAGTCATACCGTTTTCGGCCCGGATGAGAGCTTCCGCCGTTTAACGACCCCCCCCGGTCCTGGCTGGGCGGCGCGGAAATTCCGGCGGAGCGGTTCATCGCCAAGCACCTGATCGCCGGTAGCGCTTCCTATGCCGATGAAGATCGTCCCTCGTTCCGGCAAACGGATGTCGGATACCTCACGCCGGAAGCCCGCATCAGGACCGTATTCGCTCAGTTTGAGCCACGCGGGCCCCGTCGCGCGACCTGAACGGGGCGCTTGCTGTCCCTCGTCCAAACCCGCGTCATTCCTGTGGACACCACTTCCGCCAGAGTTCAAATTTTCCGCCGCCTTGTAAGCTGGGTTCAAAGGCGAAAGGAAACAGACATACTCGGGTACTTCGACGGCTTCGCCCAACAAATTCGAAAGTTCACGCATTAGGACGCACGGACCGTCCGCTTCCGGCAATCTCTTGCACGTAACAAATCCGCGGCACAAAGCGTGTTCGGGAAAATCACGCCGATCGATCAATGGCCCAAACCGGACAATTACATGCTAGCCTGGCGAGCCCTCAAACGGACTGCAGGTGATAGCAATGCTGGAAACGGACAAGGTGTTCGCCGGCTCGATTCCGGAAAACTACGACCGCTATATGGTGCCGTTGATTTTCGAGCCGTTCGCCGCAGATCTGGCGCAACGGGCCGCATCCCTGTCGCCAGGCGCCGTTCTGGAAATCGCCGCGGGCACCGGGGTTGTCACCCGCGCATTGGCGCCAAAACTGTCCCCCGGCGCCAGCTATACCGTCACCGACCTCAACCAGCCGATGCTCGATTACGCCGCTTCGCGACAAGCTGCCGACAATCGGATCACATGGCGCCAGGCGGATGCCATGGCGCTGCCGTTCGAAAATGCGACCTTCGATCTCGTTTGTTGTCAGTTCGGCGCGATGTTCTTTCCCGACCGCTCCTCCGCCTACCGTGAAGCAAAGCGGGTCCTGAAGCCCGGAGGACATTATTTATTCAACGTATGGGATCGCATCGAGGAAAATGTATTTGCGGATGATGTGACGAATGCGCTCGCAAGGATTTTTCCGGACGATCCGCCGCGCTTTATGGCACGCACGCCGCACGGCTACCACGATACGGCACTGATCCGTCGCGAACTGGAGGACGCAGGTTTCTCCCGCGTGGTGATCGAGACGAGAGCCGAACAAAGCCGCGCGTCTTCGCCGCGCGTTCCGGCAGTTGCCTATTGCCAGGGAACCGTTCTGCGCAACGAAATCGAGGCCAGAGACGCGGGAAAACTGCAAGCCGCAACCGACTACGCCGCATCCGCAATTGCGGACAGACATGGCAGCGGCGAGGTTGCCGCCAAAATTCAGGCCCACGTTATCGTGGCTGTGGTCTAGGTCCGTGCCCAAATCGCCTTTCCCAGTGTTCGCAGAGCGAACTGGTTAGCCCGACGGGCAAATCAACGGGCCAATCGATCTTCCCGTCCAGCCCCCATGGGAAAAATATTTCGCTTTCGCCGTCGGGCAAATCGCTGGTTTAAATCCGCGCGTCTCACGGCGAATGAGGGGCGATCGCGATCGTCACGAACGTGCGGTGAGATGCGGTGGACGCGGCAGCCACGACTGACGAGCGTGGTTTCCCGCGGACGGCGAAGACGTGTGGTCCTGATGCCCCGACGCTGGCATCAAGTTGGCGATGATGCTTCGCATCACGCTGGCGACGGTGGCAAGAAAGCCCGGTCACCGGGGAGAGCGCGCTATAAGCCGTAAAACCATTGCGTGGGGAATGCCGGGTGATTCCGGTGTGACCTGACTAACGCGTGTGCGTTCTACTGCTATCATTGCACACGCGCATCGGGCGCCCGGCATTCCCTGCGCCCTCTGATCGCAGAGGGCGGAAGATTTCCGGCATAGCTCGGGCGTTTCGCGTCGCGGGAATGCGAAGGTGTGTTCGGCCGTCATTGCGAGCGGAGCGAAGCAATCCATTCTTTCTTTGCGCGGTACGATGGATTGCTTCGTTAACGCTCGCAATGACGGTGGAAGCGCCAACGGCCATTATCGGCCCCGCCTGCATGCCGCGACGCCGGGTCCAGCAGTTTGGATATCTCCTAAGCTGTCATCTAACCTTCAAACGCCTGCGGCAATGATGAACGCTCACTGTATCAGGGGCGTCAGCATGACCGATTTTGCACTCCACCAGCCGATCGACGGCACCGACGGCGGGCCGATCCAGCCGGCCTCGCGGCCGAACCTCGACAAGGGCTTCAACCCTCTGACCATGATTATCTTTTTCGGCATTCTCGCCGTCGGGCTATTGTTCGTGGCCTACAGCATTTATGCCGATGTCGACGCCACCGGCACCAAGGTCACGACCTACCTGCCGTATCTCTTGCTGATGGTGGCGTTGCTGATCGCGCTCGGCTTCGAGTTCGTCAACGGGTTCCACGATACCGCCAACGCGGTCGCCACCGTGATCTACACCCATTCGCTGCCGGCCGAATTCGCTGTGATGTGGTCGGGGTTCTTCAATTTCCTCGGCGTGCTGGTGTCGACCGGCGCCGTCGCCTTCGGCATCGTCTCGCTGCTGCCGGTCGAACTGATCCTTCAGGTCGGCAGCAGCGCCGGCTTCGCGATGGTGTTCGCGCTCTTGATCGCGGCGATCATCTGGAATCTCGGGACCTGGTATTTCGGCCTGCCGGCTTCGAGCTCGCACACTCTGATCGGCTCGATCATCGGCGTCGGCGTCGCCAATGCGCTGATCCGCGGCCGCGACGGCACCTCCGGCGTCGACTGGAGCAAGGCCACCGAAATCGGCTACGCGCTGCTGCTGTCGCCGCTGGTGGGCTTCGTCTGCGCGGCGGTGCTGCTGCTGGTGCTGAAACTGATCGTCCGCAATCCGGCGCTTTATGCCGCGCCGGAAGGCAACAAGGCGCCGCCGCTGTGGATCCGCGGCCTGCTGATCCTGACCTGCACCGGCGTCAGCTTCGCCCACGGCTCGAATGACGGCCAGAAGGGCATGGGCCTGATCATGCTGATCCTGATCGGCACGGTGCCGACGGCCTATGCATTGAACCGCGCGCTGCCGGAATCGCAGGTGGCGCTGTTCGAGAAGAACTCGGCGGCGGCCGCCGGCGTGATCGCGGCCAAGGGCGCCGGCCACAGCATCATCGGCAACCCGCGCCCTGCGGTGACCCAATATGTGTCCCAGCATACGCTCAACGAAGGCACCTATCCGTCGCTCGCCGTGCTGGTGAAGGATGTCGGCGACCAGGTTCAGAAATACGGTTCGCTCAACAAGGTGCCGGCGGAGGCGGTCGGCAACACCCGCAACGACATGTATCTGACCTCGGAGGCGATCCGCTTCCTGATGAAGGACAAGGAGAACGATCTCAACAAGGAAGAGATCGGCGTGCTGAACGCCTACAAGGGCTCGCTGGACAGCGCCACCAAGTTCATCCCGACCTGGGTCAAGATCGCGGTGGCGCTGGCGCTCGGCCTCGGCACCATGATCGGATGGAAGCGCATCGTGGTCACGGTCGGCGAAAAGATCGGCAAGACGCATCTGACCTACGCGCAAGGCGCGTCCGCCGAACTGGTTGCCGCCGCCACCATTGGTGCCGCCGACATGTTCGGCCTGCCGGTCTCCACCACGCATGTGCTGTCATCCGGCGTCGCCGGCGCCATGGCCGCCAACGGATCGGGACTGCAGATCGCGACCATCCGCAACATGGTGATGGCGTGGGTGCTGACGCTGCCGGCGGCGATCCTGATCTCGGGCGCATTGTACGTGATCTTCTCGCGCCTGTTCTGATACGGCGGGTCCAATGCAAAGCGAGACGCAAAGAGAAAGGCCCGCGGCATGCGCGGGCCTTTTGCGTGGATTGGACCATCCCGCTTGGAGGCGTCACACGGCAAGCGTGTTCTCGACCAGCTTGATCCAGTACGAGGTGCCGAACACGATCGCCTCGTCGTTGAAATCGTAGGCGGGATGATGCAGGCCGGCGCTGTCGCCGTTGCCGCAGAAAATAAACGCACCCGGCCGCTGCTCCAGCATAAAGGCGAAATCCTCCCCGCCCATCAGCGGCACCATTTCCTGAACATTGGCATCACCGGCCACGTCCTTGGCCACCCGGGTCGCGAGATCCGTCTGCGAGGGATGGTTGACCACCACCGGATAGCCGCGTTCGTATTTCAGGTCGATCTTCGCACCGGTGATGCGCGCCACGCCCTCGACCACCTCGCGCACGCGCTTTTCGACCAGCGCCCGCACCTCGGCCGTCAGGGTGCGGACGGTGCCCTTCAGCTCGGCGGTTTGCGGGATCACGTTGCGCGCGTTGCCGGCGTGGAATTCGCAGATCGAAACCACCGCGGATTCCAGCGGATCGACGCTGCGCGAGACGATCGACTGCAACGCCGTGACCAGCTGCGCGCCAACCAGAACGGAATCGATCGAGATATGCGGGCGCGCCGCATGCCCGCCGCGCCCTTCGATGTGAATGTCGACCGAATCCGTGGAGGCCATGATCGGACCGGAGCGGATCGCAAACGAACCGACCGGAATGCCCGGGCCGTTATGCATGCCGTAGACCTGATCGATGGCGAAGCGGTCCAACAAGCCATCCTTGATCATTGCCGCGGCGCCGGCGCCGCCCTCCTCCGCCGGCTGAAAGATGACGACCGCGTCGCCGGCGAAATTCCTGGTCTCCGAGAGGTAGCGGGCCGCGCCAAGCAGCATCGCGGTATGGCCGTCATGGCCGCACGCATGCATCTTGCCCGGCGTCCTCGAGGCGTAAGGCAGCTGAGTCGCCTCCATGATCGGCAGCGCGTCCATATCGGCGCGAAGTCCGATCCCCCGGATCTCGCCCTTGCCGGCGGCCTTGCGACCCCTGATGACACCGACCACGCCGGTGCGGCCAAGACCGGTCGCGACCTCGTCACAGCCGAACTCGCGAAGCCGCTCCGCCACGAAAGCCGCCGTTCGGTCGACGTCGTACAGCAATTCGGGGTGTTCATGGATATCCCGCCGCCAGGCCTGGATGTCGGGTTGCAGATCAGCGACGCGATTGACGATGGGCATGGGAAATCTCGGTCCAAATTGAGGATATTCGGCCTGTCTAGCATGCCGGCCGCGAGCCGCCCAATACTCCGCGCGGCGCTGTACAGCGGGCCATCGCGACGCTATGGCCTTGGTTCCCCTCGAAATGGGTGGCGCGGTGGTGGCCTATGAAGCAGCTTGACGGTGATTTCGACTATATTGTCGTCGGCGCGGGCACCGCCGGCTGCATCGTTGCCAACCGGCTGTCGGCCGACCCCGGGAAACGGGTGCTGATCCTGGAGGCCGGCGGCGGCGACAACTGGATCTGGTTTCACATCCCGGTCGGCTATCTCTTCGCCATCGGCAACCCGCGTTCGGACTGGATGTTCCGGACCGAGCCCGAAGCCGGCCTCAACGGCCGCTCGCTGGCCTATCCCCGGGGCAAGGTGATCGGCGGCTCTTCCGCCATCAACGCCATGATCTCGATGCGCGGACAGGCCGCCGACTACGACCATTGGCGCCAGCTCGGGCTGACCGGCTGGGGTTACGACGACGTGCTGCCCGCGTTCCGCCGGCTTGAGGATCACTTTCTCGGCGACAGCGAGCATCACGGAACCGGCGGCGGCTGGCGGATCGAAGCCCCGCGGCTGTCATGGGCCATTCTGGACGCGGTGGGCGACGCGGCAGAACAGATGGGAATTCGCAAAATCGCGGATTTCAACACCGGCGACAATGAGGGCGTCGGCTATTTCCACGTCAACCAGAAGCGCGGACGCCGCTGGTCCTCGGCGCGCGGCTTCCTGAAGCCCGCCTTGAAGCGCGCCAATCTGCGGCTCGAAAAGGACGTTCTGGTCGACCGCCTGATCATCGAGGACGGCCGCGCCGCCGGCGTGCGCTTCGCCCGCGGCGGCGAAGTCATCGAGGCCCGCGCCAGAGGCGAAGTGATCCTGTGCGCCGGCTCGATCGGATCAATCCAGGTGCTGCACCGCTCCGGGATCGGGCCGGCCGAATGGCTGACATCGCTCGGGATCGACAGTGTGCTCGACCGGCAAGGCGTGGGGCGAAACCTGCAGGACCATCTGCAGCAGCGCGCGATCTACAAGGTCGACGGCGTGCGCACGCTCAACGAGACCTATTATTCATTGATCCGGCGCGGCCTGATGGGCCTCGATTATGCCTTCCGCCGCCGCGGCCCGCTGACCATGGCGCCGTCGCAGCTCGGCATCTTCACCCGTTCGGATCCGCATCGCGACCGCGCCAACATCCAGTTCCACGTGCAGCCGCTCTCGCTCGACAAGTTCGGCGATCCCCTGCACCGCTTCCCCGCGATCACCGTGAGCGCCTGCAATCTGCAGCCGACCTCGCGCGGCACCGTGCGCCTTCGCTCGGCGCTGCCGGGAGAGCCGCCCGCGATCGCGCCGAACTATCTGTCGACCGGCGAAGATCGTCAGGTCGCCGCCGATGCCATCCGCACCACGCGGCGGCTGATGAAGCAGCCGGTGCTTGCGCGCTATCATCCCGAGGAATTTCTGCCGGGCCCTTCGGTCGGCGACGACGATGCATCGCTGGCGAAAGCCGCCGGCGATATCGGCACCACGATTTTTCACCCGGTCGGAACCGCGAAGATGGGTACGGCGGCCGATCCGACGGCGGTCGTCGATGCGCGCCTGCGATTTTACGGGATTTCGGGACTGCGCGTGGCCGATGCCTCCGTCATGCCGACGATCACCTCGGGCAATACCAACACGCCAACCGCGATGATCGCTGAGAAAGGCGCAACCATGATTCTTGAGGATCGGCGCTAATCCGCGAAAGAACGTCGTCGTCACGACGCGGGCTCACAAAGCGCGAGCGACCGCGATCACAAATGCGGCAGGAGAGATTTACGGAAACAGGATCGCAGGAAGGCCGCTAGGCGGATCTGCGCACGGCATTGTCGACCAGCGTCTTGCCGAGCGACCAGATCGCGCCGGGAACCTTGTGGCTGGAAGCGATCACCTGGTCGAACGCGGTCTCGATCCAGTTGCAATCTTCTTCGGTGATGGTCAGCGGCGGCAACAGCTTGATTGTGTGGCTGCCGTGGCCGGAGACCTGGGTCAGTATCTTGTGGTCCTTGAACAGCGGCACCGTGATCAGCTGGCAGAACAGGCCCTTGTTGGCGGTCTCGAGCACGTTCCATGACGCCTTCAACCGCAACGACTTCGGCGAGCCGAACTCCAAACCGATCATCAATCCCTTGCCGCGGACTTCCTTCAAGAGCTCATAGCCGGGAACCATTCGGGTCAGCGCCAGCCGAAGCTCGGCGCCGCGCTTCGCAGCGGCCTCGATCAGCTTCTCCGATTTCAGGACCTCGAGCGTGGCTATACCGGCCGCCATCGCCAGATCGTTCTTGGCAAAGGTCGATCCGTGCACGACCGCGCGGTCCATCTGGCTGAAAATCTTGTCGAAGATCGCCTTGCGGGTCAGTAACGCGCCGACAGGAACATGACCGCCCGACAGCGCCTTGGAAATCAGGACCATATCGGGTTCGACGTTCCAGTGTTCGACCGCAAGGAACCGGCCCGTTCGGCCCATTCCGGTCTGGATCTCGTCCGCCACCATCAAGGTGCCATACTTGCGGCAGAGCGCGGCCGCGCCCGGGAGAAATTCGTCGGTGGGCATGTTGACGCCCTTGCCCTGGATCGGCTCGACAATGAAGGCGGCCACTTCGCGCGAGGACAACGCCTGCTCGAGCGCGGCAAGATCATTGAACGGAATAGACGTGCATCCGGGCAGCAGCGGCTGGAACCCGCCGCGAAAATTGGGATCGTCGGTCAGCGAAAGCGCGCCATAGGTCAATCCGTGGTAGGCATGGGCGCAGTAGACGATACCCGGCCGCCCGGTCGCGCTGCGCGCGAACTTGATCGCAGCTTCGACACATTCCGCGCCGGAATTGGCAAAGAACACCTTGTCCAGATATGGGACATATTTGAGGAGCCGTTCGGCAAGCACGCCGGCCAGGGTCGAAACATCGAGCTGCACGAGATTCGGCAGATCGCTGTCCAGAACGCTCTTCAACGCCTGGCGCAGCGCCGGATGGTTCCGCCCGATCGCAAAAACGCCAAATCCGCTGAGTAGATCGAGATAGCGAACCCCGTCGCGATCGAACAGGTACTGCCCTTGGCCCTTCTGAAAGCCGACATCATAGCCAATCGTCTTCAGGACCCGTACCAGCTGTTCGTTCAAATGGCGCGCATGCAGGGAACTGCGCTGCGACTGCCGATCTGCAAACATCTCGGAAACGTCTAGATTTGAATATGACATCAGCTACATACTTCGATTGTCGGCCGTTCCGTCAACTGAAAACGCCAAATGCGGCGTTTTGCCCTTCCTTTGGATCGTCTACTTAAGCATAGGTTTAAACCATGTTGCACTGCCAACGAAACATCATGCGCAAAGTAATATTGACCGCGACATTTTTGGCGACGGGCACCGCGTCTGCCCTGGCGGCGGATCCGACCGGCGACTGGAAGGTCGCCGACGGCGTCGCCAACATCCGTGTCGCCGAGTGCAATGGCAGCATGTGGGGGGCGGTGGCTTGGGAAAAGACCCCGGGCGGGCACGACGCCAACAATCCGGACGTCTCGAAAAAGAGCAGGCCGACCCTCGGCATGCCGATCCTGATCGACATGAAAAAGAAAGCCGGCGTCGATCAATGGGAAGGGCAAGTCTATAACGCCAAGGACGGACAATTCTACAGTTCGACGATAAAACCTGTCGGATCCGACCAACTTGAAATTCAAGGCTGCGTGCTGGGCTTTCTCTGCGGCGGGGAAACCTGGACCCGCGTCGCAGGTCCAATTCCCTCAAGCCCTGTCAACGGCATGGCCAAGGGCAGCGCGAAGCCCGCGGCCGCGCCGAAGACCACGGGATCCGTCAGCCCGGCCGCGAAAACCTCCGGTCAAAAACAGGCGACGGCCGCACCGCCGGCTGATCCGGTCGGCGATATCTGCCTACTCCCCGACATCGCGCGGTTTGCCCATTAGCGCCGGCTGAAACAGCAACACCGCGGCAAGCGTCGTGAGCAGCGAGAGCGCCAACAGCTTGCCCATGCTCGCGGTCCCCGGATGGCTCGACAGCCACAGGCTGCCGAACGCCGTGGCTGTCGTCATGGCGCTGAAAAATATCGCCCGCGTCAGGCTCGACTGCAGCAGATTTGTTTTGCCGGCGCGCCACGCCGTAACGTAATAAATCTTGAATGCCACGCCGACGCCGAGCAGCAATGGCAGCGCGACGATATTGGCGAAGTTGAGCGGCAGCGCGATCAGTACGCAGATTTCCATCGTCACAGCTCCGGCCACCAGCAACGGAACCAGCGTCAACAGCACGTCGGTGATACGCCGCAAGGTGAGCCAGAGCAGAAAACCGATCACGACCAGCGCCGTCAGGCCGGCATGGATGAAGGCCTTGACGACGGTATCGCCGGATTTGAGAATCGATACCGGCCCGCCGATCGCGTTCGGCTCGGCGGCCAGAACGGCTCCCGCAAACTTGCGCAGCGTGTCGTTGTCATTGGGGTCGCCGCGCGGCTGCGCCTCGACGCGTGTCAGGCCGTCCTTGGTTTTCCAGCCACGCACCAGATCGGCCGGCAATGTCTTCAGGCTGACCGGCTGGGCCTGCAGCGCGTTCTTGAGTTGATCGAGCACCACCTTCAGCGGGGTGACGAAGATGGCCTGGGTTTTGTCCCGCAAGGACTGACTTGAATCGGCGAGCCTGGACAAGGCGTCGGCGAGCCGCCGCGACGCCACTGCCCCCGGCCCCTTGGCGTCGCCGGCGGTCTTCCGCAGACTTTCCGCAGTTCCCTTCAAGGCCTCGACGTTCTCCGCGTCCGACGGCGGAGCATCGATCGATTCGGGGTTGAGCGCGGGATTGAGCACCTTGGCGCCCTGGGCGATGAGCTTGAGCTTCTCCGGCTGGTCTTCGGGCACGAAACTGTCCAGCGACATCACGCGGAGGACCTCCGGTACCTTTTCAAGCCGCGCTGCAATCTTCTTCGCATCGGCTTCCGAGTTCGTCATCACATTGACGGCGTTGGCGCCGGTGTTCGGATCTCTCCTCAGATCGAGAAAGGTGGCAATCGATTCGACCTTGGCATTGCGCAGATTGATCGGGTTGAAATCGAATCTGAGGAAATAGAGCAGCGGCAGGCCGGCAACCGCAATCAGAAGGGTGCCGACGATGATGCCGACGCGATGCTTCTCGAGGAAATGATCGATCGGCGCGAGGAACGCATAGCCAACGGGCTCCTTTTCCCCGGGAGGGTTGAGCAGGCTGAGCAGCGCCGGCAGCACCGTGATGCTGGAGAAAAAGGCAACCAGCATGCCGACGCCGGCGATCTTCCCGAGTTCCGAAACACCCTTATAGTCGGTTGGCAGGAACGAAAGGAATCCGGCCGCCGTCGCCATCGCGGCCAGTGATAGCGGGACCGCGGAATATTCAGCCGCTTTCTCTAGCGCAGTCTGCAGATCGTTGCTCTTGAACCGTTCCGACCGATAGCGGACGCTGAACTGGATCCCGAAATCCACGCCCAATCCGACGAACAGCACGGCGAACGCAATCGAAAGCAGGTTCAGCGATCCGACCATCCACAGTCCGACCGCGGTGGTGATGGAAAGGCCGATGAACAGATTGGCGAACACCGCGGAGATGATCTTCACCGAGTGCAGCGCCATCCAGAGAATGAACAGCACGACGAGAATGGTGCCGATCCCGTTGACGACAGCGCCATCGGCAACGGTGGCGAATTCCTCGTTGGCGATCGGAACCGGGCCGGTCAGCCTGACCCGCGCGCCATAGTCCCCGGCAAGATTGAGATCGCTGGCGGCCTGCCGGATGGCGTCCGTCGCGGCCTTTCCCGGTTCCAGCGCATTGAAATCGAGGATCGGCTTGAATTCGATGAAGGCGCGGCGATCGGCATCGGTCAGGGGTTTATCGCTAACGAGCTCGCGCCAGGAGAACGTGGCGCTACCGTTTTTCAGCACATTCTCGACCGTCTGGGCGATCAGGTTGAAGGGCCGCTCGGTGCTGTCCAGCTTGACCTGGCCGCGCTTGACGCCGACCAATCCGGTTTCCAGCGCACCGGTCAATCCGCGCAAGGAGGGATCGCCGGCCATGATCTCGATCAGCGGCGCGGCGGATCCGAACTGGCTGGTCAAACGGGCAACCTCGGGCACCGGCAGGAACAGCAGCCCGTTCTTTTCGAAGAACTCCCCCGAGCCAAGCGGCTCGACCGATTCGAAATGCTTGGTATCGCCAGCCAGTTTCTGGTGGAGGGCGGTGCTCGCCGAGTTCGTGAGTTCCGGCGTCGGCCCTTCCACCACAGCCAGGATTGTCCTGTCCCGGTCGAAAGCATCGTCGAATTGAATATCCCGCTTGCGCCAATCCAGATCCGGCGAGATCAACGTGTTGATGTCGGTGTTGATCTCAAACTTTCGGGAGGTATAGAAGCCCGCCGCGATCGCCAGGATGAGGGCGATCAGGACGGTGGAGACGGCAAACCGTGTGCAGGCTTTGACAATCGATACAACAATACTTGTCAGCACATTTTTTCTTTCTAATGTTAACAGCCTGCCGGAAACGCCCGCTGTCTAGCGGAGTTCCGCGGTCCAATCTAATGTTGTTTTTGAGCATTTCTTCCACAGGAACATGCCAAAATAGATCAAAACACGCCGAAACCATGCCGGAGGGGCGCAATCACGCGTATTGCCCGGCAAAGTGACGAACAAGTGAGGCTAACGACTCATCGGCCGCAGGTGTGAATTCCGGTAATATGGTACCGAATCCGACCAAAGCGCAACCTGACAACTGCGCCCAGGACAGGAGCCTATTTGCGATCCGCCTTTTCTATCCGGTGTTTTTTTGACACAAAGCGCTTCTCCTCCATGTTGACGGAGGTTGGTGCGGATATTGCAGTTATCCGGGCCAGACGGAGATATGGAATGAAGTTGGTGCAACTTGCGTAACGGGCGTCCCATGGAAGTGTATCTTGCGCAGCCTCGCGGGTTTTGCGCAGGCGTCGTGCGTGCGATCGAAATTGTCGAGCGCGCGCTCGAAAAATATGGCCCGCCGGTCTATGTGCGGCATGAGATCGTCCACAATAAATACGTGGTCGAGAGCCTGAAGAACAAAGGCGCTATCTTCGTTGAGGATCTCTCCGAAGTGCCCCCTCACGCCGTTACCGTCTTCAGCGCCCACGGCGTGGCGCGGAGCGTGGAGGAAGAGGCCGCGGCACGCGGCCTGCCGGTCCTCAATGCCACCTGCCCGCTGGTGACCAAGGTGCACAACCAGGGCAAGCGCTATATGTCGAAGGGCCGGGCCCTCATCCTGATTGGCCACGCCGGCCACCCGGAGGTTGAGGGAACCATGGGTCAGGTCCCCGGCCCCGTGCTGCTGGTCCAGAACGTCGATGATGTCTCGGCTTTGACGATGCCGGCCGACACGCCGGTGGCCTATATCACCCAGACCACCCTCAGCGTGGATGACACCAAGGACATCATTGCGGCCCTCCAGCAGCGTTTTACGGACATCCAGGGCCCGGACATCCGGGATATCTGCTATGCGACACAGAACCGCCAATCTGCGGTAAGGGACCTTAGCAAGCTGGTAGACGTTATCCTCGTGGTGGGGGCCAACAACAGTTCCAATTCGAACAGGCTGCGTGAAATCGGCACCGAAGTCGGCGTTGCCAGTTACCTGATTGCTGATGGCAGCGAGTTGAACCCGGATTGGTTGAAGGACGCCAAGGCCGTCGGCATCACCGCCGGCGCCTCGGCTCCGGAAGTACTTGTTGACGACGTGATCGAGGCCCTGAGGCGCATTGGACCGGTCGCGGTGTCGGTGCTTCCAGGCCGCGAAGAAAATATCGAATTTCGGCTTCCTGCTGAACTAGCGGCGGGCTGATCCACTCCTCTACTTGAGTCCAGAAAGAAACCTGCAATGGCAATACCGTTCTTCAAGGAAATGCGTATCGGCGCCTATCTGATGAAGCAGAAGCTGCTGGGCCGGAAACGTTATCCGCTGGTGCTGATGCTCGAGCCGCTGTTTCGCTGCAACCTCGCATGCGTCGGCTGCGGCAAGATCGACTATCCCGACGCGATCCTCAACCGCCGAATGTCGGCGCAGGAATGCTGGGATGCCGCCGATGAATGCGGCGCACCGATGGTGGCGATCCCCGGCGGCGAGCCGCTGATCCACAAGGAGATCGGCGAGATCGTGCGTGGTCTGGTGGCGCGCAAGAAATTCGTGTCGCTATGCACCAACGCGCTGTTGCTGGAGAAGAAGCTCGATTTGTTCGAACCGTCGCCCTATCTGTTTTTCTCGGTGCATCTCGACGGCTTGAAGGACCATCACGACAAGGCAGTCTCCCAGACGGGCGTGTTCGATCGCGCGGTTTCCGCGATCAAGGCCGCCAAGGCGAAGGGATTCACGGTCAACGTCAACGCCACGATCTTCGATGGACATGCCGCCGAGGACATCGCCAAGTTCCTCGACTTCACGACAGAACTCGGGGTCGGCGTTTCGATGTCGCCAGGCTATGCCTACGAACGCGCGCCGGACCAGGAGCACTTCCTCAATCGCACCAAGACCAAGAAGCTGTTCCGCGACGTATTCGCGCTCGGCAAGGGCAAGAAGTGGAATTTCATGCATTCCGGCTTGTTCCTGGATTTCCTTGCCGGCAATCAGAACTACGAATGCACGCCTTGGGGGATGCCGGCGCGCAACATCTTCGGCTGGCAGAAGCCCTGCTATCTGCTCGGCGAAGGCTACACCAAGACCTTCAAGGAGCTGATGGAAACCACCGACTGGGAAACCTACGGCACCGGCAAGTATGAGAAGTGCGCCGACTGCATGGCGCATTGCGGTTACGAGCCGACTGCGGCCGAGGCCGCGCTGGGCAATCCGTTCAAGGCGCTCTGGGTGGCGCTGCGCGGCGTGCGCACCACGGGGCCGATGGCCCCGGAGATCAGCCTCGAAAACCAGCGGCCGGCGCAATACATCTTCTCGTCGGAAGTGCAGAAGCGCCTGTCAGATATCCGCCGCGACGAGGCCCTCGCCGCCCAGCAGAAAGCCTCGACAGCCGCGTAGGCTGCGCAGCGCGCGATTGAAATCGATTCCGGTCGAGACCAGCGCGCGCAGCGTCGTCGGATTGCGCGCCACCCCGCGCAGAACCTTGCGCAGATCGATGTCGCCGTTCGGCTTGATCGCGGCCATCGCCAGCGCCGGCAAGGCCCGGCTGGCGGGGTCGCTGATGACGCGCAAGGCCGCAAACGGAAGGCCGGCTTCGGCGGCGTAGGCGGCGGCGATATGGCTTTCCATGTCGACGGCGGCAGCCCCGGTCTCCGAGTGCAGCGCCGCCTTGACGTGCCGGGCCGCGACCACCTGCTCGGCCCCCGCAAGAGGGCCCCTGACAATGCGTCGGCGGCCGAGCGCGACGCTGGCGATCAGCTCTTCGTTCAGCGCCAGGCCGGCCAGCCAGCGGGCGTCGCCCGCCAGCACTTCCGTCGCCACTACGATGTCGCCCGATTTCAGCGAGGGATCCAGACCGCCGGCCACGCCGAAGCTGATCACGCCCCTGATCGTGGTGGGATCGAACACCGTAAGCAGCGCCCGCAATTGCTGCGGATCGCTACTGCTGCAGATAACGGTCATGCCCGGCCCAGCCGCAATGCGGGCCTCCTGCACCAGACCAGTCACGATCAGCACCGGCCGCGGGTCAATTCGATTGCCCCCGGACGCGCCGTCCCCCGCCCCCAATCTCACATTCCGACCCCTACCACCCTGCTGTTGGTGATCCTTAGATTCCGGTACCGCGCCAACGCCCAGAGCGGAAAGAACTTCGGATACCCATGATAGCGCAGATAAAATACCCGAGGAAAGCCCGTCGCCGTGTAGTTCGGCTCGTCCCACAGTCCTTTTTCGGTCTGTGTGGCTATTAGGTACTCCACGCCGCGGGCAACCGCCGGGTGCCCAACCTCGCCCGCCGCCATCAGACCAAGCAAGGCCCATGCCGTTTGCGAGGCCGTGGTGGGGGCCCCCTCGAATCCCCGGTAGTCCAGCCGGTAGCTGGTGGCTTCCTCGCCCCAGCCGCCATCCTTGTTCTGGATCGACACCAGCCAGTCCACGGCCTTGCGGATCGCCGGGTCCTGGTGATCCACCCCGGCGGCGTTAAGCGCGCACAGCGCCGACCAGGTGCCATAAATGTAGTTCAGCCCCCAACGGCCGTACCACGACCCCTCCGCCAGCTGGGTCCGGCGCAGATAATCTATCCCGTCCGCAACCGCCTTGCTGCTTTGCGCGGTCTCCCCGAGTTGAGCCAGCATCGAGATGCAGCGGGCCGTGACATCCTCGGTCGGCGGGTCGAGCAGCGCGCCGTGATCCGAGAACGGGATGTTGTTGAGATAATATTCGAGATTATTGACGTCGAAGGCGGCCCAGCCGCCGTCGCGGCTCTGCATGCCCTCAATCCATTCGCGGCCGCGGGCGATCGCGGCATCGTAGGCGGGATTTGGCGCGGAACGACGCGCGCGATCCATCGCCATGACGACGACCGCGGTGTCGTCGAGGTCGGGGTAGTAGGCGTTGTTGTACTGGAACGCCCACCCGCCGGGGCGAACCTCCGGACGCTTCACGGCCCAGTCGCCCTTGACGTCCAGCACCTGCCTGGGCACCAGCCAATCCAGACCCTGTTTGGCCGGCGGCAATGCCTCCTCGCCGCCGGCTTCGATCAGGGCATGACAGGTCAGCGAGGTGTCCCACACCGGCGAAACGCAGGGCTGGCAATAGGCCTCGTGCTCGCCGATCACCAGAAGCTTGTCGAGCCCCTTTCGCGTGACCGCACGGGGCGGATAATCCGCCGGCTTGCCGAGCACCTCGTACATCATCACGGCATTGGCCATTGGCGGGTAGATCGCACCCAACCCATCTTCGCCATTCAGCCGTTCCTCGATGAAGGCGATCGCGGCATCGATCGCGCGCGCGCGCAGCTTCTTCGGAAACAGCGGCTCGATCGCCCGCAACACGCTATCCAGTCCGCGAAACAGCAAGAACCAGCCCCAGCTCTGATGCGGCGCCTTGGCCGTCATGCCGATCGAGCGCGGATCCTGCAGGAACAACTCATCGATGCCCACGCCGCTGACGTTCTTGGCGCGCGGTTTCAATGCCGCCAAGACCATCAGCGGCACGATCGTGGTTCGCGCCCAGTAGGAAATCTTGTTGAGATGAAATGGCGACCACATCGGCAACAACATGATCTCGACCGGCAGCACCGGCACGCAGCGCCACGTCGTCACCCCGAACATGGCCAGCATGAAGCGCGTGAAAACGTTGCTGTGGATGGCGCCACCGCGCGACCGGATCGCCTCGCGCGCACGGACCATGTGCGGCGCGTCCACGGAATCGCCGATCATCTTCAGCGCGAAATAGGCCTTCACGCTGGCGCTCATCTCGAAATCGCCGCCATGCACCAGCGGCCAGCCGCCATGGGCGCCCTGAACCCGGCGCAGGTAATTTGCGATCTTGGCTTCCAGTACGCTGTCGACCGGCTCGCCCAGATAGTGACGAAGCAGCACATATTCCGCCGGGATGGTGCAATCGGCCTCAAGCTCGAACACCCAATGTCCGTCGGGTTGCCGGTAGTCGAGCAGCGCACGCGTCGCCGATCCGATACTCGCCCCCAGGGCGCCATCGATCTCGCTTCCAGCTTGGCTTTTTCCGGAATGCATCTCGTCCGACATCCCCGCCTTTATCCGTCCGGTCTCACCGAAAGCCTGGGTCTCGCCTACCATCCGATCAGGCCTGCCGCATGGCGAGGGCCAGATCGGCGGCGCGGTTACCCGACCGCACCGACCCTTCGATGGTTGCCGGCAACCCCGTATCAGTCCAGTCGCCGGCGAGAAACAGATTTTTCCAGCCCGTGACCGCGCCTGGCCGAAGCGCATTTTGTTCCGGCGTGGCCTCGAACGTGGCGCGGCGCTCGCGCACGATCTGCCAGGGCGGCAGTTCGCCCTGCACGCCCCCGGCCTTGCAGATATCCCGCCAGATCGCCTGCGCGAGTTCCTCGCGCGGCATATCCACCAGCCTGTCGCCATTGCTGATGGTGACCGACAGGCGCTGCGGGAACGCAAACAACCATTCCACCAGTCCCCCGACAACCCCGATCAGCGGCGGCATGTCCTTCGGCGGATCGAAGCGGAAATGAGCATTGACGATCGCCCGGAATTTGGTCGGGGTCTTGAGGCCCGGCAACAGCGACGCGGCCGGGCGCGGCGGAACCGCCATGATCACGGCATCATCGGGCGCGACGGTGACGGTGTCGGTGCCGAATTTCAGTTCGCCAACGCGGCCTGTCGAAAGAGAGAATTCGCGCAGCTCATGGCCGAACTGGATGCTGGCGCCCTTGTCCCGCAACAGCTGGATCGCGGGTTCGACCAGAACCGCGCTCAAACCGTCACGCGCGATCAGCGGCCGGCAAGCCTGGCCACCCGCCAGCAAGGTTTCCCGCACAACGGCGCCGGCAAGGCCTGCGGACCCCTCGGGCGGGTCGACGTTCAGCGCCGCCAGCAGCAGCGGCTGTACCAGCCGCTGATACAGGGTTCCCTCACAGGGAATTGCATCCGCGACCCGTTTACTTTGCGCCGCCCAAATCAGCGGCATCAGCGCCAGATAATCACGCAGGCCGGTGTCGGGCACCCGGCGCGCCTCATCGAACACCCATAGCGGCAGCCGGCTCTCTCCGAGATCGAGCTGCCAACGTCGTCCGGAGGTCAGGTCAACGAAGGGAAACTGGGCGCGTTTCGGTCCCACCAGCCCGGCCTCGGTGCCGATCGACCTTGCGTAAGCCATCGCATGGCGGTTGCCCGAGAGCAGAAGGTGATTGCCGTTGTCGATGGTCAGGTTGGTGGCCGCGTCGAAATATGACCGGCAGCGGCCGCCGGCCTGCTGCGTGGCTTCGTGGAGATTCACCCTGTAATTCGCGTTCGCCAGCCGGATGGCTGCCGAAAGGCCCGAAATTCCAGCGCCGATGATGTGGACAATCTTTTGCATCAGATGAACGCGTAGCGAAGAAGGATGGCAATGCGGGCCAGCTTGTTGAGGCGAACCGGGTTGCGCGGAACAGCGAACCCCCTGGCGACAAGCAATTCCAGAATTGCGCGATAATATTTCGACATGATCCTTGGCGCGCGCACCAGGCGCCGCGGATTGCAGCCCATCACTTCATCCGCTTTCTCGAAATGCGCGCGCGCCCGCGCCACCAGCGGCGCACATACCTTCGGCAGCGCCGGATCGGAGATGACCTTGAGCGGATCGGTCGAGGTGATGCCCGCATGCAGCAGCCCCTCGCGCGGCAAATAGAGCCGGCCGATGGCGGCGTCTTCGTCGATGTCGCGCAGGATATTCGTCAATTGCAGCGCACGGCCGAGATGATGCGCCAGGGCAATTCCGTCGTCTTGCGCGAGACCAAACACCCGCACCGACAGCCGTCCGACCGCGCTGGCCACGCGGTCGCAATACAGATCGAGCGTCGCGAGGTCCGGCGCACGAATGTCCTGCGGCACGTCC
Organism: uncultured Alphaproteobacteria bacterium; assembly: GCA_963829315.1. Lineage (GTDB taxonomy): Bacteria > Pseudomonadota > Alphaproteobacteria > Rhizobiales > Xanthobacteraceae > Bradyrhizobium. The sequence goes on from CAWHIO010000001.1 coordinate 160,864, forward strand.
ATTTCCATGCCGTCGACGATGGCCAGAAAATCCTCGCGTTGCAGGCCGAAGCTTTGAACCGACGAAGCATAGTCCCGCAACCGGGCCGGCGGATGGCCCTGATACAGCGCGTCGATATCGTCTCGCCATCGTTGCAGCGCCGCCAGCCGTTCCGGCCGCGGGCCGTCTGAATCGGCGATGTCGTCGACCTGCCGGCAAAAGCTGTAGATCTGAAACATCGCCTCGCGCTGCGCGTGCGGGAGAATCCGCATCGCCGCGTAGAACGAACTGCCCGACGCCGATGTCCCGTAATTCGCATCGGCTTCCGCCGTCTCAAGCGTCATGCGCCGGCCGCCGGTTTTGAAACGGGCCGACGTCCCATCGCCCGCCGCGTCAACTCGCTGACCATCCCGCCGAGGCTGTGGGTGAGCAGTTCGACCGGACCGAGATGCACCTTCTCGCTCAGGGGATCGCGCACTTTCAGAAGACCAACGATCCTGTCGGCGAAGGCCTCGATCACGGAGATCTCAAGCCCCAGCCTGAGGTCCTTCACTTCGCAGCTGAGTGATTTGCTTTCGTCGAGCAGAATCTCGGTCCTGGCCGCGAGCGAATGCAGGCATTGCAGCAGCGGCGCCGGGGCGCGGGCGGCCCCGAGCGACTCCACCGAGGCCCCGGCGGCGGCCAGCGCGTCGCGCGGAAGATAGACGCGATTGAGATTCCTGTAGTCCTTGCCGCAGTCCTGAAGATGATTGTTGATCTGCAGACCGGCGCAGAGTGCATCCGATGCAGCCCAGGTCGACGTGCTCTCGCCGTGGACGTCGAGCATGAACCTTCCGACCGGCATCGCCGAGTATCGGCAATAGTGGATCACTTCATCCCATGTCTCGTAACGAAGCTTGGTCACATCCATGCGAAACGCGATCAGCACATCGAGGGCATGGCGCGGCGGCATCGAGCGCTCGGCCAGCGCCCGCCGCAGATTGACCGCCTCGGGCTGGCTGTCGCCGCGGCCCAGCAGCTCGGCTTCGAGCAGATCGAGATAGGCCAGCTTTTCCTGTCCCCCGAGCGTAGGGTGATCGGCGACGTCGTCGGCGGTTCGCACAAAATTGTAGAACGCGAGAATCAATCCCCGATGGCGCGGGTGAATAATCCACGACGCGACCGGAAAATTTTCGTCGCGGTAAGTCTTGCCGGATCGCAATTCGCTCGCGGTGGTCATCAAAAAACTTGCTACATTCTCATGGGCACAGCACGCACCTTGGGTCTCGCGCATGCGTAGGGATCGCAGACCCCATATAGGGGAATACGATACCAAAACCAATGCCATCCGCGGTCTCCCGCGCTGTGAGTTCGCCTTCGAGCCAGGCCGATAACGGCCCGGCGGCGGCTGGCTGAACGCGCTTATTGCCCGTGGTCGACCAGGACCTTGTTGCAGGCCATGGTCAATTTGGGGCGAACTTGCTGAAGGCAGGCCAGAACGGTCAGGTCGTCATCGTTCATGACGGGACGGCAGAATTTTTGGACATCGTGGGCACAGGCCTTTTGCTCCTCCGGTGTGCCGCTACGCTGCTGCGGCGGCGTTGGCTCGGCGATGGCACCGGTGGGGGCCGACAGCGACAGCAGGGTGACTACCAAGAAAAATTTACGCATCGTTTTCCTTTATTCTGCAGGCAGAGAATTCCAACCATGGCTAGCACATGGCATCACCGGGGCAGGCTATTCAGATTGCATATGCCGCGAACCGCAGCGACGAGACGACCAAGAGCGCTGCCAAATGCGGCCAAATTTACGGCGGCCTTGCCTCGAATGGCGGGCGCCGGCGGCCGATCCAAAGGCCAGTTTAACCAATTGGTATCACACAACATTCCTGGAAGAATCTGTTCGCGCGGCCAAATAGAGCTGGGTGCTGTTTGATGATATCCGAAACTTTCCACGCCCCGCGAGCCAGAAAATGCCGTTCGCCTCATTAATCCGCTCGTGTTTTTCGACAAGCTCCGATGCCAGGTTGGCGACCGGTTAGCGCAATTGCGGGCAGCTGTCGATTTATCATTGAACCAAACGCGCCGCGGCTACACCAAACCTTTGGTGCGGCGAGACATATCGCGCATGGGAACGTCAATTTGAATGGGGAAACAGCAATGAAACTGTTTGGTTCCGGCTTGTTTGGGTGGGCGGTCAAGTCGGCTGCCGTCGGCGCCGCGCTGATGTTGTCAGTATCGGCGAGCCATGCCCAGTCGCGTCCATTTACCGGCTTGGACGGAGCATGGTCAGGCAACGGCACGATTTCGCTCTCCGATGGCACTTCCGAGCGCATCCGCTGCCGGGCAGACTACAAGGTCAACGGCACCGGGCTCGGCTTGAAGCAAACCCTGCGTTGCGCCAGCGACAGCTACAAATTCGATCTCAGCAGCGATGTTACCAGCGAGGGTGAGCGGATTTCCGGCAACTGGAGCGAGGCGAGCCGAAATATTTTCGGCAATCTGCGGGGCACCGCAGGTGGCGGCAAGATCGACGTGATGGTTGAGGCTCCGGGATTCGCCGCCAGCCTGGTGTTGCGCACCAGCGGCAACCGGCAGACCGTGCAGATCAGCTCCAAAGGCGACATCCGGGGCGTGACGATTTCGATGGTGAGAAGCTAAGGCCCGCTATCCGCTCGCTCCGGGTTGCTCCGCCGACTTCGCGGGATCTGCCGTCCCGCGCAGTCGCTGCGACAGGTTGATCAGGAACATCGCCGTCGGCCGCAGGATGAAAAGATCGGCCACCAGCGCCGCGACCATCGAGAAAGCACTGAGCCAGCCGAACAGGCGCAGCGACGGCAGGTCGGAAAATACCGTCACGACCAGGCCGCAGGCCAGCACCACCGTGGTCAGGATCAGCGCTGGCCCGACCAGTACCGTGGCGCGCTCCACCGCGAGTTCCGGACTGACACCGGGTTTGGATTCCAGCCTCAGCCGGTTGAGGAAATAAATCGTGGCGCTCAGCCCCAATCCAAACGATACCGTCAGCGCAACGACGCTGGCGAATTGCAGTCCCTCCCCGAGCAGCCAAAGCACCGTGCCCGACAGCACCACCGGGAAAATCCCCGGCAGAATGCATGAGAACATCACCACCACCGAGCGGAACGCGAGCCCGATGAAGATCGCTACCAGCGCGAACTCGATGGTCAGACCGCGGTTGAGCTTCTCGATCATGTTGGCGCTGTTGCGGGCGGCGATCGCGGAAAGACCGGTGACGGCGATCTCGTAACCGGGATGCGCCTTGCGCACGCCATCCAGCGAATGATCGAGGTTCTCGACCACCGGAAGAATCTGGCTGGAGTCGAGGTCCGGCACCCTGCCCGAGACCACCACCGCATCCTGCTTGGCGGAAATGAAACGCCGCACCAGGTATTCGGGAATCACACTGACATATTCCTTCAAGGTCGCGACGTCGGAACTGCCTGCCTTTTCCGCAAGCCAGCGCCGTAGCGTCTCCAATGACCAGACGTTGCCGACGCCGGCCTGTTTCTCCACCAGCGAGTGAACGTCGGCGATGGTCTGCAGCGTGTCGGGGCCGTACAACGAAGCGCCCTTCGGGAACTCGATCAGGACGTCGATCGCGTTGGCGCCGGTCAGCTTGGCGTCAAGACGCCCGCTTGCCGCCACCGCCTGCTGCTTGTCCGGCACCTGGTCGGCGAGCCGGTAGCGCGGTTCCAGATTGGCATAGACTACGGCGAGGCCGCCGACGAACAGCACCGCGATCAGGCTGAACAGGCCCGGACGGCTGACCATGCGCACCGCGATCCAGTAGCAAAAATTGCGCAGCATCTGCACGCCGGCGTCGGCGCCCTGGAATTTGACGGCGAAAATCTTTTCATTGCGCACCAGCAGCACGCCGAAAACCGGCACCAGCGAGAGCACGGCGAGCAGCGCGATAACGGTGGCGGCAAGTCCCGCCTCGCCGAATTTCCGGATCAGGTCGGAATCCGAAAATTGCAGGGCGATAAACGATATGCCGGCGGTGCCGTGCGTAAGTACGCAGGCAGGTCCGACCACCAGCACGGCGTTCCGGAATGCGGTGAACTTGTCCTGGCCCGCGATCAGACGGTCGCGCGCCGCAAATGTCAGCTGCATCGAGTCCGAAAAACTGATCACCATGATCAGCGGCGTCATCACGTTCAGGAACATATTGAGGTTGAAATTGGCCCAGCCAAGGACACCGAGCGCGAGCAAGATCGCAATGATCGGCGGGAACGCGGCCACCACCATGAACGATATCTTGCGGAAGAAGATGATGGCGATGATGCAGCCGGCCAGAATGCCGAGCACGTTGTACGTCAGGCCGTCGCGCTCGACCGCGTTGCGGATCTCGAGCTGCATCACGGGAACACCCGATAATTCCGCGTTGAGGCCGGTATCCCCGAGGTCATCGGTCATCAGTTTTCGAATTTCACCGATCGTCTTGCCGAGACTGCTGCTGGCGACGACATCGGGTTCGAGCGAAAGCACGATCAGCGCAAGCGTACCGTCTTCGGACAACAGCTTGCCACGAATGAGCACGTTGGTTTTGACGGTCTCGATGAACTTGTCATAGTCGGCGCCTTGCGGCAGCTCCGACGGGAACAGCGCCGCCGGCAGCTTGCCGGGCGCCGGCGCCTGACGCGCGGAGAACAGCGAGATCAGGCCGCGCGTGCCTTCCACGAGCTGCAGATCGGTGATGAAATCGCGCAGCTTCTCGAGATTATCGCGCGCAAGCAGTTTCTTGCCTTCGACCACCACCAGCACGTCGAACTCGACCGCCGGGAAGCGCTTGATTTCCAATTCGTATTGCCGGTATTCCCTGGAGTTGGAGCGGAACAGCTGGCTCAGCAAATCATCGATCTTGATGCGCTGGATGCCGAAGATCGCGCCGATGATCAGCGCGACCAGAACGATGCAGGACAGGATCGGCGCCTGAACCGCGATCAGGCCGATCCGCTCCAGCCCGAAGGCGATGCTCGCCGTCGGCCGTTGCTCGATTTTCTCGACATGGACCTCACTGTCGTCGTTCTTTTCGAGCATGCCCTGTCCAATTCTCACATCGGCTCAATTTAGTGGCCCAAGTTCCGGAAAGCGCGTCAGGCCTGAAGCGACCCTGCGTGAACGGCACTAGCCTTTGAAAACACGCGGTAAATTTGCCGCGAGAGATGTAGCAGGTCTATACAGCATCTCGCAAGCGCACCCTCCGAGCACAAAATGGTGCGCACGCAGCTATCATAGGTCTCACGTCTCGGATTTGTCATGCTGGCCTGAATTTGCCGCGATGCTGCGCCGACCGGCGCTTTCATCCTTTAGCGCGACGCCGGTCAATTCCCGGGCGAGGCCCTCGCGGATCAGCCAGGCGATCCTGGAAGCAGCCTCATCGTAGCCGAGCCCCGCGCGATGGATGTTGGAAACGCAGTTGCGCCTTTCGTCGGTAAGTCCGACCTCGGGGGCGAAGGTCAGATACGCCCCGAGACTGTCGGCGGCGGAAAGGCCGGGCCGCTCGCCAATCAGCATCACCAGCATGCGCGCGCCCAGAATGGCGCCGATCTCGTCGCCCAACGCGACCCGAGCTCCCGATGCCACCACGGCATGGCCGATTTCGATTTCGCCGGCGGCCAGTCGCGGAATCAGGCTGCGCAGGAGCGCAAGCGCGTGCGCATTGACCGCCGCCGGCGAAAGGCCATCACCGACGACGACCGCAAGCCGATGCGGGCCACCGGCACGGCTCGCCAGCATCTGCTGCGAATCGCGATCAAGCATTCGTCCGAGGTCCGGACGCCTGAGGTAATCCTTCCGGTTATGAGCCTGGCTCGAAACATTGGACACCTCGAGACCAAGATCGCCGAGGCCGAGCATCATGGCGGGCACATCGAACCCGGCGTGGACGGCGTCACGGGCACGCGCGTGGTCCAGCGTGAATTCGAGCAGCGCTTTGGTCGGCAGACTTGCCCCGGCGAGGCCGAGCCCTACACGCGCCGGCGTCAGGTCCCGCAGATCCCTGAGCGAATGGGGCGACGGCGCCCTTGTCTTCATTCGTAATTACTCTGCAGGGACAGATGCCTCGCGCAGCCGCATCGAATAGTTCGAAGCATTATGCTGACCGCCCGAGGCCGCCCGTGCAAACATGATCAAGTGATGGCCGACCAGTATCGAGCTGATGAGAAACTCGATCTCGCCGCGAGCAATGCGCCGAAGCGCGAATTTCCAGAATTCGATCTTGTAGTCGCCGAGAATACCAACTTTCCAGAAAATATTGCGCAGCATGGTCAGGCCGAGCTTGATGTTTGCCCATGATGCCTGTTGCTTCGTACGCGGTCGCTGGACCCAGTTCACGTAGGTTTGGCGGATCTGATATTCGTAGCGTTGCAGCAACTTGCCGGGTTGATAGGCGCTGCCCATGCAGGCGCGCCAGGACTTGACGACGTCTTCGTAGGGCAAGTGGAAATCGACATTGGATTCCCGCCCTTCATCCTCGATCAGCCGGTTCTCGCGCTGCAACCGGTCCCATAGCGGCGTCCCCGGAAGCGCCTGCAACAGATTGATGGTCAACAGCGGGATTTGCGACGCATCGATGAAGTCGAGCAGTGCTTGTCCGGTTTCGGGTTTGTCGGTGTCCAGCCCGAGAATAATTCCCGAAACGACCTCCATGCCGAAGCTGTTGAGCGTCCGGATCGCCTCCATGATGGGAACCATCATGTTGTGATCCTTTTTCATCGCCTTCAGCGCCGCGGGATCCGGTGTCTCGATGCCGCAGAAAATCGTCGAGAAGAACGCCTCGCGCATCCCCGCCAGAATTTCCGGACGCTTGGCGATGTTCAACGTCGCCTCGCATGAGAAGCGCAGCACAAAGCCGGTCTTCTTCTGCCATTCGATCAGATGCGGCAGCAGATCCAGCGCGGCCTTGCGGTTGCCGATGAAATTGTCATCGACGAAATAGACCGACCCCCGGATGCCGCATTCGAGCAATTTGTCGAGTTCGGCGGTAATCTGCTGTGGGGATTTCAGACGCGGATTGCGGCCATAGAGGCCGGGGATATCACAGAACTCGCACTGATAGGGACATCCGCTCGAATACTGGATGCTGCCGAGGAAGTACCGTTTGAGCTCGGCAAGCTCGTAAGCCGGAAGTGGGAATTCGGTCATGTCGAGGCGGTCGGCGGTCTTGAGGACCACCTGTTGCTCGGGGCGGGACGGATCGCGCGCAAGTCGCGCGATCAAGTCGTTTGTCGCATCGCCGAGCTCGCCGACATGAAGGTAGTCAAACGAAGGGTAGTAGTCGGGACAGGCACTGACCGAGGGTCCGCCGATCGCAACAGCCAGATCGAACGCATGCGCGCGCCGGCAGATATCGTTCATCTGCTGACGCTGGATATGCATGCCGCTGACGAGCACGGCCTCCGCCCATTCGAAGTCCTCCGTCGTGGCGGCGCGGATGTTCTCGTCGATGAAGCGGACCGGCCAATTCGCCGGCAGGTAGGCCGCGATCAGCAGCAGGCCCTGCGGGGGCATGAAGGCCTGGACGCCGTCGGTCAGCGGATAGGCGTACTCGAATGTGCCGAATGAGGACGTGTAGCGCGGAAACACGCACAGGATGCGGCGTACCGTCTCGACGCTGTCAGCTCTCATCGAACTTCCTCTGCGACATCAATCTACGCCAGTTAAGCACGCGCCAGAAGGCTGGGCTACAAATTCCTCAACATTGTGGCAGCCACTTAACCCCGGGATGACCGGATGGTTGCACGGCAAGCCGCTGGCGGCCGAGGTCCTCAGGCGATCAGCCGCAATGCAAAATCGGGTAACAGGCCGGTATTACCGGCGAGATGAAACTCGGCATCGGCAAGCCCGGTACGCAACAACCAGTCGTCGAATTCGGGGGCACGCTTCAGGCCGAACAGGTCGCGGACATAAAGCGCATCGTGAAACGAGGTGGATTGGTAATTCAGCATCACGTCATCCGCGCCGGGCACGCCCATGATGAAGCTCACGCCGGCGGCCGCGAGCAGCGTCAACAGGTTGTCCATGTCGTCCTGGTCGGCCTCGGCATGATTGGTATAACAAACATCGACCCCGAGTGGCAGACCAAGCAGCTTGCCGCAAAAGTGATCCTCAAGCCCGGCGCGGATGATCTCCTTGCCATCATAGAGATATTCCGGACCGATGAAGCCAACCACGCTATTGACCAGCAGGGGATCGAAGGCACGGGCGACGGCGTAGGCGCGCGCCTCGCAGGTCTGCTGGTCGACGCCGTGATGGGCATTGGCCGAAAGCGCCGAGCCCTGCCCGGTCTCGAAATACATCACATTGTTGCCGACGGTGCCACGTCGCAGCGACAGTCCGGCCTGGTGCGCTTCCCGCAGCAGCGCGAGGTCGACGCCGAAACTCCGGTTGGCGGCCTCTGTCCCCGCGATCGATTGAAACACCAGGTCGACAGGGACCCGCTGCTCGATCAATCCGAGCGTGGTCGTTACATGCGACAGAACGCAGCCCTGCGTCGGAATCTGCAAACGCGCAATGATGTCGTCGAGCAGCCGCAGCAGCCCGCCAATGACGGCCGGATCGTCGCTGCCGGATTGATACCGATACAGGCGTCGCCGGATCCCAACAGGATGCCGTCCAGGATCGACGCGGTAATGCCCTTGACGTCATCGAAGGGGTGATTGGGCTGCAGCCGCACGCTCATCCGCCCGCGCAGACCAATCGTGTCGCGAAAGGCTGATGTCACTTCGCATTTCTTTGCCGCCAGGATGAGATCCTGATTGCGCATCAGTTTCGAAACCGCGGCGGCCATTTCCGGAGTAACCCCGCGGGCGAGCTCTTTGAGAACCGCGGAGGTGGCGGTCCCGGAAAGCAACCAGTCGCGGAACGCGCCGACGGTCAGCGAAGAAATCGCCGCAAAGGCCGACCGATCATGGCTGTCGATGATCAGTCGGGTAATTTCGTCGTCTTCGTAGGGAATGACGGTCTCCTGCAGGAACTGGCTGAGGGGAACGTCGGCGAGCGCTATCCGCGCCGCAACCATCTGCTCGGCGCTGTCGGCGGCGATCCCGGCGAGGCGGTCGCCGGAACGCGGCGGCGTGGCCTTGGCCAGGAGGTCGCGAAGGTCGTCGAAGACGTAAGTGGTACTGCCTATGGCGCGCCGATAGACCATGTCCGCTCCGGACCATCAGCGCCCTGCGCTGACAACCGGCGTAAAGCCTAGCAGCTTGCGCAACTGTCTGCGACAGAGCGTCCCCTGCGACGTGCGCTGCTGCTGGTCGGCCCTCGCCCCGGGCGCCAATGCATGCTGCCGGGGGTTTCCGGCCAGAGAGCGCTTACATATCAACCATCTGATCTGTATATAGAATTTTGCGATATATGGGACGAAATCGCTTCGCTTCCGGGGGGACTGGATCGCAAATCCTTGCGTGTCGCTGTTGGAAAATCGACCGGGCCGCGACGCCCGCGGAAGTAGCAAGGTGCCGAAACGAAGGACAAAGGTTAACGCCTTTTACAGGAAAATTTCGCATAATTGCTTGACGGCCGTCACTGCGCTGACCGGCCTCCTCGGAGAGGCCCGCAATGCCCCCAACCATGCCAGCAACCTTGAAGTCTCCTGCCGCCGGCTCGGGCCAGACGATCGGGTCCCGCCTTTCGATCGCAACCAAACTGTACGCGATCTTCGCCCTGTTTGCGCTTCTGACCGCGGCCATCACCGCGCTTTCCGATTTCAATACCCGCCGGGGCACGGCACTCACCGATGCGATCGAGACCGCCAGCCTCGCCGCACTCAACGTCGAACGCGTCAATTCGCTGGTCTATGCCGTCGTGATGGAATCCCGGGGCATCTATATGTCGACGGAAGCCGCAGCCGTGAAGAAGTACGGCGATGGACTGCTCAAGTTCAACGACCAGATCCTTGGTGTCGTCAAGAACTGGGAATCCATCGTCCAGGCAGATGACGCCCAGCAATTCGCTGTCTTCAAGAAACGCATCGAGCAGTTCATCGAATTCCGCAAGGAGCTCGTTCGCCGCGGCGTCGAGATTGGTCACGCTGCCGGCCGCGAATGGGGCGATAACGATGCCAATCGCAATGTGCGTTCTGCCCTCAACAAGGATCTCGAGGCGCTTTCGAAGGTCTATGCCGAACGCAGCAAGCGGATTGCCGAGCAAACCGCGGTCAACCGCGAACTGTCCTTCCTATTGACCTGTCTCGGCGGCCTCGCGCTGGTTCTGGTCGGCGCCGGCGTCCTGATCATCTCCCGCTCGGTCGCGCGGCCGCTTTCGGCTATCACAACCACCATCAAGCGGGTTGCCGAAGGCGCCGAAGATGTCGAGGTTCCACATACCGATCGAGCCGACGAGATTGGCGCATTGGCCCGCGCGATCCAGATTTTCCAGGAGGCAATGGACCGCAACCGCAACCTCAACTCGCAGGTCCTGCAGGACTCCAAGGCACGCGAGCAACGGGCCCGCCACATCGAAGCCTCGGTGGAAGCGTTCCGCGGCGCGATCGGAGGCGTGCTGGGCGCGGTGAACGACAATGCGTCGTCCATGCGCGATACCGCGCAATCCATCACCCAGGTGGCATCGGATGCCAGCGGCCGCGCGACCGCCGCCGCTCATGCGACCGAGCAGGCCTCCAGCAATGTTTTCGCCGTCGCCGGCGCCGCCGAGGAGCTATCGGCTTCGATCGAAGAGATCGGACGGCAGGTCCGCCAATCCGCTGGTGTCGTCGAACAGGCCGGTCAACGCACCGAGAAGTCGGTGGCCGAGATCGAAAGTCTCGCCGCGGCGACCCAGCGGATCGATGGCGTGCTCAATCTGATCCAGGCGATTGCGGAGCAAACCAATCTTCTGGCCCTGAATGCCACGATCGAAGCCGCGCGCGCCGGCGACGCCGGTCGCGGCTTTGCAGTGGTAGCCCACGAGGTCAAGACTCTCGCAGGACAGACCGCCAAGGCGACCTCTGAAATCGGCCAGAACATCAGCATGATCCAGGCGTCGACACGCAACGCGGTCGAAGCGGTCCGCGAAATTGGCACCGCGGTGCGCGAAATCAACGAGGTCACCTCGAATATCGCCGGCGCCGTCGGACAGCAGGATACCGCGACCCGCGAAATCTCCGCAAATGCGCAATTGGCCGCCGACGGCAATTCCACCCTGGTCGCCAACATTGGGTCGCTCAGCGACGCTATCGGCGATACCAACAAGGCCGCGACGTCGGTGCTCTCGGCGTCAAGGGACCTGACATCGACGGCAGAACTGCTGTCGCGCGAGGTCGACAACTTCTTCCGCAACCTGCGCGCGGACGGTAATGGCGATGGCGCCGTGCGGACTGGCACCGCCAACTGAAAACGCGTCACGAGCCGACGCCCCGTCTGCCGGCTCAATCGCGGCGCGATTTACCTGTCAAAAGCTATTCAACCGATCCTGGCATTCTTAGCCAGGATCCTCATGGTTCAATCGCCTTGCACCAGGTTTCATCCTGCGCCGCAGGACTTCAGACCCACTGGTCCACAATTCGAAGATCGTAGACGAACACCAGCGCCAGTGACACGGACAGGCCCATCCCACTGAAAGATATAATCTGATTGAACAGGCTGCATTCCAACTTCGAACAGAAAATATTTCGTACGTTAGCCATGATAGATGCCCTTCCCCTTGGGGGTTTTTGCGACAACCCCTCGTTTGAGGACGTAAATCTACGGTAGCTCCCTTAATTTGAGCCTTACCGGACGCCTTGCGGGACGTTCGGCCAGCCGGATTGCAAAGGCATGGTTAAGAATCATCCTCCCGGTCCAGGTAAACGGGGTCCCAAGGACTACCTGCGGAGCCGCCGTGCCCTGCGTCCCGGCTCCCGATAGATGGGCCCGGCGGGCGCGCCGCTCCGAGCCTGAGGGCGCACAGCCTTCCGGCGGTGGACCACGATCCCCCGATCACTCCACCAACAGCACATCCACCGCGACGTTGAGCTTCTGCTTGCGCGATCCCACGATGATGCCGTCCACCGGCGAGACGTCGGAGAAATCCCGCCCCACCGCCAGGACGATGTGGTCGTTCTCGACGAGGATATCGTTGGTCGGGTCGAAACCGATCCAGCCGAGGCCCTCGCCGCACCACAGGGACACCCAGGCATGGGTGGCGTCGGCGCCTTGCAGGCGCGGCTTTCCCGGCGGCGGGATGGTGCGCAGATAGCCGCTGACATAGGCCGCAGGCAGGCCGAGGCCGCGCAGCCCGGCGATCATCACATGGGCGAAATCCTGACAAACCCCATGACGTTTTTCGAATACCTCGTTGAGCGGGGTCGAGATGACGGTGGCCTTCGGATCGTACTTAAAGTCGGTGCGAATCCGGTGCATCAGATCGACCGCTCCGGCAAGGATGCCAGTTCCGGGCGGAAAACTTGCCGATGCATAGGAAGTCACCGGCCGCTGCACCGGCACCAGCGGGCTCGCGAAGACGTATCCGATCGGCGAAGCGGGGCCGAGGCTGGTGGCCTCGATGGCCACGTCGCGGACGTTCTCCCAGGCCCGACTTTGCGCGTCGCGGCCGGGAGCGCTGCGGGAGACCGAGACGCGGGAGCGGGAATCGATCCGAAGGCTGCGATGCGCGGTTTCGATCAGGATGCTCTCGGTGTGGGTCCCGAAAAAATCCTGCCGTACCGTGCGGTCGATCGGGCGTGGCCTGATGTCGACACTATGCGAGATCAATTGTTGCCCGCCGTCGCTCCTGGGTTCCAGCCGCAACGAGCACCGCGCAAAACTGACCGGACTTTCATAACTGTAGCTGGTGACGTGACGGATATCGTAGATCACGCCAGACCCGTCAGCTTTTCAGGCCGGCTGGCATTGGGCCCGTGCGGAAAATAATGCAGTCCGATGGCGTCGGCGAGGTTGAGCAGGTCCTGTTCAAGGGCAAACAGCGTCTTGGTATCGAGCGCCGCCGCCTCCACCGTCGTCAGCGTCGCCTGAAGTGCCACCGCCAGACGCTGCGGCCGCTCGATCAATCCGCCCTCTTTCAAACTCGGCAGGCTGGCGATGTGATCGTTCAGCGCTGAAACCTGGAACGCGACCGAGCGCGGATTGTAGGGATCAAGAACCACAAGGTCGCGCACGGGGGCAAGTAGCGGACCAACGAGATAACGCGAGCGATAGGTGATCTGGCAATCCACCAGCGTCAACAGGATATCGAGGTCCTCGCCGCCGGCTTCGTCATAGGCGAACTGGCGTGCGAAACGCACCGTGTTGATGGCGCGCTCGGCGCGGCGGCCCATTTCAAGAAACCGCCAGCCGGCGGCGCGGTTCATGTTTTCCTGGGCAAGGCCAGCGAAGCTCGCGAGCTCCTGCAACGTCAGCTCGGCAGCGCTGACGACGCCGTCGTCATCGTCAACCTCCTCCCCAAGACGTTCCACCATCTCGATAATGACCTGCCAGGCATCCGGCGAAAGCCGTTCGCGCAAGGACGTGGCGGTGCGCTGTGCGGAGCGCACCAGCGACAGCGCCGAACCGAATTTGTCTTCGCTTTGAAGAGCTTCGGCCGCAATCTTCGCAGGCTGGGTTCGCGTCGTTTGCGAGGTCGCGCCCCAGGTCACGAGCAGCCGCTGGATCCGCTCCACCGAATGCAGCACGGTCGATCCCCTGACAGGATCGCGCATCGACGTCGCCAGCGCCCGCACCAGCCGCAATGTCGCCTCGGCGCGCTCAAGGTAGCGGCCAAGCCAGAACAGATTGTCGGCGGCCCGGCTCGGGACCCAGCCGGCGATGCGCCTGATCCGCACCGTATCGCCTGCCGGCAGCAGGGTCGTGGTCGGTACGGCCTTGTCGGAAATCACCCACACGTCCGCCGCACGCGCGCCATCCCCCATCGACACGGCACGGGCATCGAGCTGCTCGGCGATCCGGCAAAAGCCGCCGGGCATGATGGTCCAGCCCTGCGGCGTTGCGGCCGCGAAAACCCTCAAGACGAACGGGCGCGGCGTGATCCGCCCCTGGTCCCACACCGGCATGGTCGAGAGCCGGACCAGTTCCTGGCCGACGAAGTCGATGCCGCGATCGCTGATCGCCGTCTTGAGCCGCTCGCGCTCGGCCGGCGGCAACTCGCTGGCGAGCACCGGGCCATTGCCGGGAAAACCGGGAACCCCTTGCGGTAAGCGCCTTCGATCGCGACTTCGTCGAGCCGCGACAAGACTTCCTCACGGGCGGATTTCTGGCCGCACCACCAGGTGGCAATATGCGGCATCTTCAAATCTTCGCCGAAGAAACGCCGGCTGAGGCTCGGCAGGAAGCCGAGCAGCGCGCGCGCCTCCATCACGCCGGAACCCGGCATATTGGCAACCACGACACCATTCTTGCGGAGCACGTCGATCAGGCCGGGCACGCCGAGTTGCGAGGACGCGTCGAGCTCCAGCGGATCGAGGAAATTGGAATCGACCCGGCGCAGCAGCACGTCGAGCCGCTTCAGGCCGGCGACGGTGCGAATATGGATGCGGTCGCCGCTGACGGCGAGATCGTCACCCTCGACCAGCAGGAAGCCGAGGTAGCGCGCCAGCGTCGCGTGTTCGAAATAGGTCTCGCTGAACTGGCCGGGCGTGAGCAGCCCGATGCGCGGCTCGTCGCGGTCGGCGCTCGCGCGCAAGGCATCGCGGAACGCCTCGAAGAAAGGCGCGACCCGCTCCACATTCATCGACTTGTAGAGCGGTTGCGAACGCGCGCGACAGCACCAGCCGGTTCTCCAGCGCATAACCCGCGCCCGACGGCGCCTGGGTCCGGTCGCCCAGCACCCACCAGCGCCCGTCGGGACCGCGGCCGACATCGGCGGCGTACAGGCTGAGATATCGGCCGCCGGGGGGTTTGATCCCGCACACCGAGCGCAGATATTCGGTGCTGCCGGCAATCGCGGCCGCCGGTATCGCACCCTCGGCGACCAGCCGGCCTTCGCCATAGAGGTCGCTCAGGACCAGTTCCAGCAATTGCGCGCGCTGCACGATGCCGGCGGTCAATTGCTGCCATTCGGCGTCGTCGATCAGGAGCGGTAGATGGCTCAACGGCCAGAGCCGGTCGGAGGTTTCGCCGGGTGCGCGATAGCTGACGCCGGCTTCCCTCAAGTGCCGGTCGGCGGCTCCGAACCGCCGTTCGATATCGCCTGGCGTCAGCGCCGCGAAGGCATCGAAGAAGCGGCTCCAGACCGCACGCGGTGTTCCGTCCTGGGCGATATATTCATCCGGAATTCCGGGCAGGCGCACATAGTCGCGCATCCACTGCGCGGCCCGCCGGCTGCCCGGACGGGCCTTGTTTCCCAGACCGCTCCCCTGGCTATTTCCCTGGCCGGCCTGTCCCGCCATCCCCAACTCTCCCGCGCCTCAAGCATTGGTCCTGATTCGAATCAGAACCAATGCTTTAGTCTGCTGTTTTGACGCGTTTTCTCAACGCGAACCGGCATCCACCCCCGGATCAAGTCCGAAGGCATGCTTCGCTCGAAAACGCTCTCGATCCCATATCCTCAATGCAGGAGCGGCGTCCTCAAGTCGAGGGTCAAGGGGAACTCAATTGTGCGTTCCTCGCGCGGCGGATCGATCTTGCCGGGCGTGTGGCCGTGGTCCTGAAACCGGGCGAGCCGCCTCGCCTCCGCCTCGTAGGAATTGACCGGCTTGGTCTCGTAGCTGCGTCCGCCGGGATGCGCGACATGGTAGACGCAGCCCCCCAGCGACCGGCCATTCCAGGTATCTATGAGATCAAACGTCAAGGGCGCATGGACCGGAATGGTCGGGTGCAGCCCCGATGCCGGCTGCCAGGCCTTGAAGCGGACGGCGCCGACCGCCTCGCCGGAACGGCCGGTTTCCGTCATCGGCATCCGCCTGCCGTTGCAGGTGACGACGTGACGGCCCTCGACAAAACCCGATGCCTTGACCTGCAACCGTTCGACCGACGAATCGACATAGCGCACGGTGCCCCCGGCCGAGCCCTCTTCACCCAGAACGTGCCACGGCTCGAGCGCCTGGCGCACTTCCAGCGAAACGCCGCCATGGTGGACCCGGCCGAACACGGGAAAGCGGAATTCAAGCTGAGCCGCATACCAATCCGGTGAAAAATCGTAACCGGACTGCCTCAATTCGGCGAGCACATCCAGAAAGTCTTCCCAAAGGAAATGCGGCAGCATGAAGCGGTCGTGCAGCGTGGTGCCCCAGCGCACGAATTTGCCGTGCTGCGGTTCGCGCCAGAGTTTGGCGATCAAGGCGCGGATCAGCAGCTGCTGCGCCAGCGACATGCGCGGATCCGGCGGCATTTCCAGCGCGCGGAACTCGACCAGACCGAGCCGGCCGGTGGCGCCATCGGGAGAATAAAGCTTGTCGATACAGATTTCGGCGCGGTGGGTATTGCCGGTGATGTCGACCAGAATATGCCGGAACAGGCGGTCCACCAGCCACAACGGCGCTTTGATTCCAGGCGGCGGCACGTGGGCGAGCGCGATTTCCAGTTCATAGAGGCCGTCATGCCGGGCCTCGTCAATGCGCGGCGCCTGGCTGGTAGGCCCGATGAACATGCCCGAGAACAGATAGGACAACGACGGGTGCCGCTGCCAGTAAAGCACAAGGCTCTTCAGCAGATCAGGACGGCGCAGAAACGGCGAGTCCGAAGGCTGGCCGCCGCCGATCACGACATGATTGCCGCCGCCGGTGCCGGTGTGCCGGCCGTCGATCAGGAACCGATTGGCCCCGAGCCTGACCTTCGCCGCGTCTTCATAGAGACCGAAGGTGATATCGACCGCCTCGCGCCAGCTAGCCGAAGGCTGGATGTTGACCTCGATGACGCCGGGATCGGGGGTTACCTTGATCACCTCGACGCGCGGGTCGAACGGCGGCGGATAGCCCTCGACATGCACCTTGAGCTGCATTTCCTCGGCGGTCGCCTCCACCGCGGTGACCAGTTCCAGATAGTCCTCCAGTTTTTCGACCGGCGGCATGAAGGCGCACAGCACGCCGTCGCGGATCTCGATCGACATCGCGGTACGGACGCCGCCCCCCTTGAGGCTTTGTTCGTGCACCTCCTGATGCGGTGCGCTGTCCGCCGGCGCCGCATCGTAAACCGGCAGTTCTCCGCGCGGCTCCAGCGGGTCCTGCTCGACGGTGTAGGGATAGTCCTCGGCGGGAATATGCGGCAACGAGGCGATCGGCAGCCGCAGCCCCAGTGGTGAATCGCCGGGGGTCAGGAACAGGTTGCCGCGGCGCAGCTTCCAACGCTCGCTCTTCCAGCGCGAGGAAGACTGGCTGGCGTCGGCATTCCAGCGCTGGATCGGCAGCACGAAGCCCTTGGGCACGTCGAGCCCCTGGTCGAACACCCGTGCCATCCGCGCACGTTCTTCCGGGTCGGACAATTTGGAGTCGCTGGGATCGACATTGGCCGGCAGCGCTGCCTCCTTCTGCAACCAATGCGAGGGGTCTTCGAAGGCCGGCATGATGAACTCGGAATCGACACCGAGCCGTTTCGCGGCACCTTCGGCGAAAAGCTCGGCGTCGCCGATCTTGGCCTTGTGCGGCCCCTCGATATCGGCGATCAGGTCCGGGTTCTTCCAGATCGGCACGCCGTCCTTGCGCCAGTACAGGCCGAACGCCCAGCGCGGCAGGCTTTCGCCGGGATACCACTTGCCCTGCCCGTAATGCAGCAAGCCGCCCGGCGCAAAGCGCGTCCGCAGTTTGCGAATGAGCTCGTCGGCAAGGCCGCGCTTGGTCGGGCCGACCGCGGCGATGTTCCATTCCGGCAATTCCAGGTCGTCGACCGAAACGAAGGTCGGCTCGCCGCCCATCGTCAATCGCACGTCACCGGTCTTCAGGTCGGCATCGACCTGCTCGCCGAGCCTGTCGAGGCGCGCCCAGGATTCGTCCGAGAACGGCCGGGTGATCCGCGGCGCCTCGCGAATCCGCTTGACGCTCATCTCGAAGCCGAATTCGACCTGCGCGAAACCGACCGCACCGCTGATCGGCGCCGCCGTGCGATAATGCGGCGTGGCGGCGACGGGAATGTGCCCCTCGCCGGTCAGCATGCCCGAGGTGACGTCGAAGCCGATCCATCCCGCGCCCGGCAGGTAGACCTCGGCCCAGGCGTGCAAATCGGTAAAGTCGTTCTCGACCTCGCGCGGCCCCTCGACCGGATCGATGTCGGGGCGGAGCTGGATCAAATAGCCGGAGACGAAACGGGCGGCGAGCCCGAGATGCCGCAGGGCCTGGATCAACAGCCACGCCGAGTCGCGGCAGGAGCCGGCGCCGGAAGCCAGCGTCTCTTCCGGGGTCTGAATTCCCGGCTCCATCCGTATGATGTAGCGAATCTTTTTCTGCAGTTGGGCGTTGAGATCGACCAGGAAATTGACCGTGCTCGGCGCCTCCCGGGGAATGCCGGCGAGGTAGGCGGCGAACAGCGGTCCGGGCTCGATGGTCGCAAGATACGGCGCCAGTTCGGTCTTGAGATCGGCGGTATAGGTGAACGGAAAACTGTCGGCATAGGGTTCGACAAAGAAGTCGAACGGATTGATCACGGTCATCTGCGCCGTGAAGTCGACCTCGATCTTCAGCTCGGTGGCCTTTTCCGGGAAACACAAAGCGGGCGAGCCAGTTGCCCTGCGGGTCCTGCTGCCAGTTCACGAAATGATTTGTCGGCGTGACCTTGAGCGAATAGCTCAAAATAGGTGTGCGGGTGTGCGGCGCCGGCCGCAGCCGGACGGTTTGCGGGCCGAGGTCGATCGGGCGGTCGTATTTGTAGTGCGTGACGTGATGTAGTGCGACGAAGATCGACACAGACGGCGTACTCCAGCAGCTTTTTTAAGCAGAACACCGGTTCCGGCTGACATCAAGCATTAACAACGGGCAGCGATTGCCTATGGGGGTGGCGGGTAGTCCCCGGCGCCTTGGGTCGTCCCCGCTCCCTTGCGCAAACGCTTCGCGTTCGTCGCAGGCAATGACGGCTAGGCACAGCTTCGCGATCTCGCCGCGCGTTTCGCGCGAGTTTTGGCCTGCTCGTTCCGCCCTCTGCCATCAGAGGGCGCAGGGAATGCCGGGCGCCCGATGCGCCCGATAGCCGCGTGTGCAATGATAGCGGTAGAACGCACACGCGTTAGTCAGGTCACACCGGAATCACCCGGCATTCCCCGCGCAATGGTTTTACGGCTTATAGCGCGCTCTCCCCGGTGACCGGGCTTTCTTGCCACCGTCGCCAGCGTGATGCGAAGCATCATCGCCAACTTGATGCCAGCGTCGGGGCATCAGGACCACACGTCTTCGCCGTCCGCGGGCAACCACGCTCGTCAGTCGTGGCCGCCGCGTCCACCGCATCTCACCGCACGTTCGTGACGATCGCGATCGCCCCTCATTCGCCGCGAGACGCGCGGATTTAAACCAATGATTTGCCCGACGCCGAAAGCGAAATATTTTTCACGGAGGGACTGGACACGAAAATCGCCGGACAGCCCGTCGGGCAAATCACATGGCTCCGTAAGGGCAGCGAAACGACGCGATGTGCCATGAACGGGAATGGTCCCATCGATTAACTACCAAGCCGCCGTCGAGCGAGTCGAAGCAAGATAGCTTCAGCCTCATTATCGATCTCTCGCACGATCTCCGCCGCAGGTTGTATCTTGTGAACAAGGGCAGCACTCTGCCCCGCCCAGAGCGACAAAGCATCGATATCGCCCTCGGCGTCGGCTCCGGGCGTATAGGATCGATAGCGCACGATTGGCCCGCGAGATTTCGAGGTAGCCACGACATCGCCCTCACCGGGCCGCTGGCCCGTCGCCGGGCGTCCGGCGGCTTCCCAGGCCGTCACCGTATTATTGCGCAGGACGCGATGAGGCGCCTTGGGCCAGCCGATATCGAACAGTTCTTCGAGATAAACTGTATCGTCTTCCGTTGCCTGCAAAATTCGCTCGCGATAGTGCGGATGAATGGTCGCCTCCTTGCTTGCAAGAAAGCGGGTCCCGATCCAGGCCCCCGAGGCGCCGAGCGCCAGGGCTGCAGCAAGCCCACGACCGTCGGCGATACCCCCCGCCGCTATGACTGGAACGGGCCCGACAGCATCGACCACGGCGGGAATGAGCGGCATCGTTGCGACTCTTCCACGGACATGGCCGCCGGCTTCCCATCCTTGTGCGATAACGACGTCGACGCCACACTCCACCGCGTCGCGCGCTTCCGTGGCCGTGCTGACCGTGTGAAGCACGATTGCGCCGCCGGACTTCGCGCGGGCAACAAGGGCCGAGGGCTCGCGCCAAAAAAAGGAGATGACCGGCACGCCCTCCTGCAAACAGGCCTCGAGGCGCTCCTCTTGCGGAAATTCCAGGACCAAATTGACGGCGAACGGTTTGGCCGTGAGAGCGCGAGTTTCACGAACCTGCCGGCGCAATGTCGGTATATCCGCTGCCCACAACGCAAGCGTACCCAGGCCGCCGGCGTTGCTGACTGCAGCGGCAAGAGCGGGGCCGACCGCGCCGCCCATGGGAGCTTGAATGATCGGAACTTCGATCCCTAGCCGCTCACAACCTGCCGTAATCATTGAGGCACTCCGTTCGAATGGTATGGAGAAATCGCACGATCCTGGCGCGGGCGGGGCGTCCCCGGCCCCGCTCGAAGCCACCGTCCACGATGCCATCTGCCCGAACAAACCACCAAGGCATCATCGCTTCTCGCCTTTAGACGGGGGTCAATGCCGAGGAAGCTGACACGTAGCCTCGTTGTCAATTGAAAGCACGCAGTTACCGACGACCAGCGCCAGTGCAGCGATGATGCTGGCCACCCTGAACCCGCTGCTCGATCCGGCCAACAAACTCACTGTCAAAGGGCCTGCAATCTGGCCGGCGGCGAAAGCAGCGGTCATCATGCCGACACCCTGCGACGCCTGTGGGCCTGCGACGCGCAACACTTCCTTGATGCCGGCCATGGTAATCACCATGAAGGTGCCCCCCACGCAGACCGCGGCGGTCAACAAGGTTACTACATTGAGCGAGAACACGGGTGCCAGTACGCCGGCCGCGAGCACCCACTGGGCTCCCGTCCACAAACGCCGCGGCGCCAGGCGATCACCGAACCGTGCGGCGGCAAGTGTGGAAAGCGTGGCAGCAGCGCCGAACACCGGCCACACCCAGCCGAACACCGCCGGATCGTCGATATATTCGCGAGCCAGCGCGGGAAGGAAGGTCGCCGGAATAATATAGCCGTAGCCAAACAGGCCGTAGCAGGCGGCGGCAACAAAAGCCCGGCGCGGCACCCCGTTCATTCTTGACGCCGCCGCGTCCGCGCGAACCAGGTTCGTGGCCAGCGGCCACCAAAGGAAAAATGCAAGCACAGCAGCAACGACGCCCATGATGATCCAGGTCGAGCGCGAACCCCAGGCCTCGAGCCCCGCAGCGAGGCCCACGAGGCCGGCAAAGACGATGCCGATGCCGACTCCGGCAAAGACAAATCCGGACCATTGCCCCTTGTTGCACCGTGCGAGGATCGGCATCGCCCAAGCCGAGACCCCAACCAGCACGAAGGCGCTGGCTGCACCCGCTGAAAATCGAAACGCAAGCCAAAGCAGCGGCGAATGGCCAAGTCCCATCGCCACAGTAAGGACCGCGACGCAAATCAGGCCCCAACGGATCGCGCCCACCGGTCGAGGTGTGAAGGCCGTGCAGATCAGCGCCCCGGCCAGGTACCCCAGATAATTGGCGGTGGCGAGCCAGCCTCCCTGCGCCAACGTCAGCCCCATGTCCTGCTGCATCAGGGGCAGGATCGGCGTCAGTGAAAAACGGCCGATTCCCATGGCGCTGGCCAGCGCCAGCAAACCTGCCGTTGCGGCAACAATCGCGGAAGGCCCAGAAATTTTCCTGTCCATGGCGCTAGATTAAGCGCGCCTGATATTCTAGGATATCGAATAATTTAGAACATAACATTCTCAAAGGTAGAATAGACGGCCTGCGATGGACTTTGTCGATCTTCAAGTCTTCAAAAGCGTCGTCGACGAAGGCGGCATCATCAAAGCCGCGCGCAAGCTGCATCGGGTGCCGTCGAGCGTCACAACGCGGGTCAAGCAACTCGAAGCTTCGCTGGGCGTGACGCTGTTCCACCGCGACCGGCAGCGTCTTCATCTGTCGCCCACCGGCGAGTTGCTGCTGGCCTACGCCGAGCGACTGATCCAACTCTCGGATGAAGCCCGCGCTGTCGTCTCCGGCGGGATGCCGCAAGGCGTGCTGAAGTTAGGCGCGCTGGAAAGCACGGCTGCGAGCCGGCTGCCGCGCATCCTCGCGGACTTTCATCGCCGTTACCCGGAGGTACGTCTGGAACTGACGACGGGTACCAACGATGACCTCATGAACAAAGTAGCCGACCGCCGTCTGGATGCCGCCTTCATCGCGGAAGCGCCGGCGGCGCGCGCCCTGGAACACATTCCGGTCTTTACCGAGCGACTGATCGTCATTTCCAACTCCGACCATGCACCGATCAGGCGCGCGCGTGACGTGGAAGGCACCTCGCTCATCGCGTTTCCGGAAGGTTGCGCGTACCGCCGCGTGTTGCAACGTTGGCTCGGGCGAGACAGTCTCGCAACGCTGCGGGTGCTGGAGCTCAGTTCTTACCATGCCATCGTCGCATGCGTGGCTTCCGGCACCGGCGTCGCGCTGATGCCTGAGTCGGTGCTGGACACGATGCCGGACACACATGTGCTCAGGCATGCGATCCCAAAGGCGCAGGCCAACATCACGACGCCGCTGATCTGGCGACACGGCGAGATTTCACCACCGGTGCTGGCGATGCGAACGCTTATCGCGTCATGGTCGACGGGAAAAAAGCCGAAACTTGCGCTCACGCCGCACAGGCCGCGCACGAAATGACGAGAAGCGGCCTGTGCCAGAATAATCATCAACGATGGCGGCGATGTTCAATAGCGGTGATGATGACCTCGGCCCCATCCATAATGATGACCTCGGCCACCGTGATGGCCCCAGCCTGGATGGCCGTGACCGTGGCCACCCCTTACCTGAATGATTGAGCTGTCAGAATTTACAGGCGCATTAAGGCTTGCGACCGGCATTGCCGACGCAGAAATGACCGGAACGAGCGCAAGACTGCAGGCAACGAATCCGAATAACAAAAGCCGTTTCATGTTTCCTCCTCAAAAACGCGTTATGCGTCAGGAGAGAATGTTCCCGGCTCCTTTGAGTTCCATTGAGTTCCACTTTTGCGGCGCGACATTGGCGGCCGTCAGGCCGCAACGCCCGGCGAGCTGACGACGATTTCTCGCTTCGTCTTGTCGTCCGCGAGCTTGCTCATCGGGGCACAATCGGCGCCGGCCCGAAGCACCGTTCGACGGGATGGAAACAAAAGCGCCGGCTTTGCATCCGGGGCTTTCGTCGCAGTTAGCGGCAGACCAATGTCTTACTTCTTTCCCGTCTTGCGAGCGTCGTTCATTTTGTCGCCGGGAGTGTATTCCGACGCCCCTTTAGACATGCCCGTCGTGGAGGAGTCCTTCATTCTATCGCCCGGCGAAAGCTCGGAAGCACCCCGCGAGGATGGTGAGGTCGGTGAAGTCGAATTGTTCATCTGGGTGCCCGGTGCGGCGCCGGAAGCGCCGTTGGTGCCACCGGCGAAGCTGAAGCCGGTTGATCCAATCAGCATGGCAGTTGCCGCAATAAAAAGTCTTCTTCATGTCGTTCTCCAATGTCGTTCGGCGTGGGTTGTGGAATTCAACGTTGGCCGGATGAAATGGTTCGTTCCTGTCAGCCACATTCAAGATGGGCTGATGGCCGGTTCCACAATCGGGAACTAATCGGGGCTGTTTTGCCGGCAATTGGCCGTTCTCGCGCTTGTATCCCTGGAATGAGCAACAAGGGACTGCTGCATCGGCAGCGCTGCGGGATGGATGAAGCGAAGCGATACCCATCTATCTTTTCGATGAAAGCGAAGGATTTTCGAAAGCGAAGGGTTTCGCAAAGGCCTCAACCGATCCCACGAGCAACATCAACGCCGATCCGGTCCTCCTCTGCCGGGATGACGTGCTTTCCCCTATTCGCTCGACAAGATGCGCACACCGCGCAAGACGGCATGCCGTCCGAGGACGGGACGAATTCAGTGGGGCAGCGAAATCATGTGCCGCTGTCGGCGGATCAGGCTGCTGACCGTGAGCGGCGCGACCATTCGTCGAAACCGATGCGGCCGAGGCGGGCTTCGCCCAACGGCACCAGCGAGCGTTCCTCGACGCGGCCGCCGAAGTATCGGGCCTCGGGGTCACACACCACCTCGCGCGGGTCGCCGACCGCCTTCAGGTAGCGGGCGACGATTTCGTTGAACGGCGCCCGTTCCGGGCCGGCGATCTCGACGATGCCGCTTCGCGGCGCCGCCAGCGCCACATCGGCAACGAGGGCGGCAACGTCGTCCGCCGCGATGGGTTGGAACAGGCCGGGCGAAAGCCTGACCTGGTTTCCATCCGCACTTGCAGCGGCGATGGCACCGAGAAATTCCAGAAACTGGGTCGCGCGGATGATGGTGTAGGGGATGCCGGAAGCCTTGATCAGTTTCTCCTGGGCGACCTTGGCGCGGAAATAGCCATTGTCGCTCCGGTCGGTTCCGACGATGGAAAGTGCGACATGGTGCCGAACGCCGGCCGCGGCCTCCGCCTCGAGAAGGTTGCGGCCGGAGGTCTCGAAGAACTCCAGCACCGCCTTGTCTTCAAATGAGGGAGAATTGGCAAGGTCGATCACCACCTGCGCGCCGGCCAGCGCCCCCTTGAGCCCCTCCCCGGTGATGGTGTTGATCCCGCTCTTGGGCGAGGCGGCGACGACCTCGTGGCCGCCCTGGCGCAGAATGGCGACGGTCTTCGAGCCGATCAGGCCGGTGCCGCCGATCACGACGATCTTCATGGTTGACCTCCTTTGCCGATGACTGGGGATTTCTGGATAACTGGAGATCCTCAAATGGGTTCGAATGCTAATGAGAAAAAATATCGCAAGCATGACATGCCGCGGGGTGTCTCGGACGTCGCCGAACCGGTCAGCCATACTGATCGATTTGTGGGAGGCGCCCGGACAGCTCGGGTCCGAAGTGGGTCAACTGCGGCCGGGTCGATCCGGCAGCGAGCCGCCCATGCCTGGCTGCGCCGCCGAAAGCAGAAATAAATCCAGCATATACGCGACCATCGCGGGTCCGCAGGGCAGCGAAATGACGCGATGTGCCATGTGTGGACGGCTCCGGGTTGGCAAGAGCTTTTTTCACGTTTGCAGCATTGGTCGGTGCAGCCATGTGTTCGGCCTTTTGATGCGGTTCACATGACCGCTGGCCATAATGCCCTCCGCGGATCGGGTCCCGACCAACACCTCGCATTCAAGAATGCCTTGGCACATGTGGGTTGTCCTGATCGCCGGATCGACCGGCTCTGCATTACGTGCTGTTCGCCCTCCCAACCTTCACATCACGCCAGTTGTCCGGCGCGATCTCGTTTATCGCGCCAGCGCGATGGGTTCCTTGTATCGCTCGCCCTTGGCCATCATGGCCCAGACCATTCGCGCGATTTTGTTGGCGAGCGCGATAGCCGCAACCTTGGTCGGCCGCCGCGCCAGCAAGGCCGTAAGCCAGGGCCGATGGTTGGTGCCATGGATCTTGGCGTAACGGATGACAGAAAGCGCGCCGGCCACAAACAGGCCGCGCAGATAACGGTCACCTTGTTTGCTTATATTGCCGAGCCTGTTCTTGCCTCCACTCGAGTGCTGTTTCGGCACAATACCTATCCAGGCCGAGAAGTTGCGCCCTGATCGGAAGGACCTTGGATCAGCAACGGCAGCGACCAAAGCCGTGGCCAGCACCGGACCAACGCCGGGGGCTTCTTCGAGCCTCATGCTCATCTCGTTGGATCGGTGCCAGGCCCTGATCAACCGGTCGAACTCCAGGATTTGCTCCTTGATCCTGCGCAATTGAGCTCCGAATGCCAGGAGACACGCACGAGCTATCTCCGGAACTCGCCTGTCGTTTGGATCGGCGACGACAGTGAGCAGCTCCTCGACACCGTGACGCCCGACCGGCGCAATGATCCCGAACTCGGCAAGATGAGCCCGGATCGCATTGATCACTGCAGTCTGCTGACGGATGAACAGATGGCGGGCGCGGTGGAGCACCAGGCCGCTCTGCTGCTCGGGGGTCTTGGTTGGTACAAACCGCATGTTGGCCCTGGTGACCGCCTCGCAAATGGCCTCTGCGTCAGCCGCATCGTTCTTCTGCCGCTTGACGTAGGGTTTTACGTAGGCCGGCGGGATCAACCGCACGGTGTGACCCAGTGCCTGGAGCTCGCGCGACCAGTGGTGCGACGACGCGCAGGCTTCAATACCGACCAGACATGGCGACAGCTTCTGGAAGAACGTCAGGACATAGCGACGCTTCAATTGCCGGCGAACGATCACCTGGCCGCCAGCGTCAACGCCATGAACCTGGAAAACTGACTTGGCGATGTCTAAACCGATTGTCGCTATCGTCTGCATGGCTCGCTCCTTTGAATCATGGGAGCCTCAACAGCCCCCACATCCATGGCACCGATGTGCCGGTGGAGGAGCCGTCCACAGCATCAATTCCGGACTCATCAATGAGTTCGATTCATTGTGCCAATGGCCCGCCCCCCTCGGCGACATGAACGTTTTGAAGGTCCAACTGTGGCGGCTCGCCGGTATTCGGGATTTTCGAGAAAAGGCAATGGACCCATTCTGAATAGGACCTCTGTTCTATCTCGAAATTTAGCAATAAGGACACTTTCGGCGTTTCGTACGGGCGAGATAGCCAAGGGTAAACCGCGTTCCCCGAATAAGTCTTATTCCAAAAATCATAGTGCTCTTGAACATGCACATTCGCAGCGCCTTGCAGTCGGGCGGCATTCGCCAAAGAGGCGACGCGGCAAGTTCTTTCCAGTGCGTCAAGTCGATCTAGTTTTGCGATGAAAAATAGTGTTGCCGAAACGGCGAACACGGCACCGGGTACGAAAACTAAATAGCGATCCGCTAAGCCCAATTTTCGGCATGTCTCGCGAATAGCGAACCAGATAATAGAAAATATGCCCGCGCCAATCCACAGGAACACAATGACTATCAGTACTAGCTGTACGACGATCAGCGCGTTGATCATCGTCTTCCTCCCGTGCGAACAGGCGCTTAGACACCCCACTCCGTTAAGCCAGAGGTATGTGCAAACTGCGTACGGATTGCTTCAAATTGTCTTGGAAAAATCCGGTTCGGACGAAAGGCGGGCTTGTTGCAATTGGTCGGCATTGAGTCTGCTAAGGGTCAGATTCGGACCTCGGGGTGCGTCTGAGCTAGGTCTGTTCATCCCTCAACAACGGACATGTGGCGACTGCACCGGCATGTCGGTTTCGTGCCACAACCGGACTCATGCACCGCAGCAGACAGCGCCGCTATTCAATCACCTCGTCAGCGATAGCAAGCACTCCCGGCGGAATTGTCAGGCCGAGCGCTTGGGCGGTCTTGAGGTTGATTACGAAATCAAATTTTGTTGGCTGCTGCACAGGCAGCTCGGCTGGGTTTGTGCCTTTAAGGATACGATCAACGTACGTAGCCGAGCGTCGAAATA
The DNA here is from genome assembly GCA_963829315.1 of uncultured Alphaproteobacteria bacterium. Lineage (GTDB taxonomy): Bacteria > Pseudomonadota > Alphaproteobacteria > Rhizobiales > Xanthobacteraceae > Bradyrhizobium. Next base: position 188,401 of record CAWHIO010000001.1, read on the forward strand.
TGTCTGCCGTGTCCGGTCCATAAGACATAAGGCCTCCTGCAACGGCGAAGGGTCGGTAAATTGAAATCGCGGCTAATCGGTTGGCTGCGGCGAACTGCGCGATCTTCTCGATGCGAACAACGATAAAGGTGTCAGAGGGGATGATAAGGCTACCCCCCGGCGTCATGCCTAAAACTTTGACGGCCATCTCCATTTCCTGAGGGCTGCTCACCGGCATAGCTACGAGATTGAGCGGCTCCGCTCGCTGGGCGGCGGCGATTTCACTGAGAAATGTTCGATAGTAGGGAGCCGTGGCTGGATTGAACAGCAGCGCGGCACGGTTGAGATCGGGTATTGCGTCTTTGAGTAGCCCCATCCATTTGCTGATCATTTCCCGGTCAATGTATGTAAAACCCGTGATGTTGCCGCCCGGATGGGCAAGACTCTTGACGAAGCCGAGGCCGACTGGATCATTTACCAAGACACCGACGATTGGAATGGTACTTGTGATTTTCTGGAGCGCGACGACAACCCCAGTGCCGTTGGCAAGAATCACGTCGGGACGGAGCGCCACAATCTCCTGTGAGTATCGCTCGAGGAGGTCGCTATTCCCAGCTACCCAGCGGTACTCGATGTGAACGTTTTGACGATCCTTCCAGCCCAGTTCCTCGAAACCTTGACGGAATGCGGCAACGCGTGTCTGGCTTTCGGTATCATTCTCGGCCACGCTCATGATGACACCAACGACACGCTTGTCGTGGGCTTGTTGTGCGTGGGCCGCTAGAGGCCATGCTGCCGCACCGCCAACAAGCCCAACGAACTCCCGCCGCTTCATTCGATCACCTCGTCGGCGCGCTGCTGAAGTTGTAGGGGCACATCGAGGCCGAGGGCCCTTGCCGTCTTTAGATTGATCACCAGTTCGAATTTGGTCGGCGCTTCGACCGGAAGGTCGCTGGGCTTTTCGCCCTTCAAAATGCGATCAACAAAAGATGCCGACCGACGAAAAAGGTCCAGTGTGTCGACGCCATAGGAAAGTAAGCCACCACCTGTCGCAAAAAATCGGAACGGATAAATCGCAGGTAACCGGTATCGCTCTGCTTGAGCCACGATCAACTCGCGATGGCCCGATGTAAAAAGGTCAGGCAAAATGATTAAGCCACTGTTTGATTTGCCCGCAAGCGTTTCTGCGGCACGTTCAATTTCGACATCACTCCGAACAGGTAACAAGGTCGCGTCTGCACCCCGCGCAACAGATTGCAAAAATTTCTGAGCGTAGGGAGCCGTGTCTGGATTGAAAACCAGCGCCACTTGTGAGAGGCGCGGCGCAATCTCTTTCAACAACTCAACCCACTTCCCACCCATCGGGAACTCAAAGTTGGTTAGCCCAGTAAGGTTGCGGCCCGGTCGAGCTAGATTATTTACGAAGCCGTCGCCAACAGGATCTGGGACGAGCACGAAAACGATTGGGATACTCCGAGTTTGCTGCGTTAGCGCCGACAAAATGGCCGTTCCATTTGCCAAGATCACGTCGGGTGCCAGACCTACAAGCTCCACCGCCGAGGATTGCACGCGGTCGGGATCACCGGCAGCAAAGCGGTAGTCAATTTTAATATTACGGCCTTCCGTCCAACCTAACTGCCGCAGCCCTGCACGAAACGACGCGAGGCGAGCCTGCGCTTCCGGCTCCGTCTCGGCCATAGTCATCATCAAACCGATGCGCCGCACCTGCTGCTGCGCACGCGCCACGAGCGGCGAAGCAGCCGCGCAGCCGATAAGCGTGATGAAATGGCGACGCTGCATATCTGTCCCCAAACTCAGGAGACAGCATCGTAACGGTTTGAGTAAGCGCTTGGATAGGCAGAAATGCCGCTTTGAGCGCATTTACTTTGGTGAGCGCCGATGTCCGGTTCGGGTCAGATTCGGACCTCGGGGTGCGTCCGGGCTAGGTCTGTTTGTCCCTCAACAACGGACATGTGGCGACTGCACCGGCATGTCGGTTTCGTGCCAAACCCGGAAGTCGCCGCTTCATTCGATCACCTCGTCCGCGATGGCGAGCACTCCGGGCGGAATTGTCAGGCCGAGCGCCTTGGCAGTCTTGAGGTTGATGACAAGCTGGAATTTAGTCGGCTGCTGGACCGGAAGATCACTGGGCTTCTCGCCTTTGAGGATGCGATCAACGTATGTCGGTACACGCCGCCAGAGATCGGCGATGTCGATGCCGTAAGAAATCAGACCGCCACTCGTGACAAAATAGGGAAAGGGATAGAGCGCTGGAACGCCGGAGCGCGCCGCATGTCTCACGATCAACTCGCGACGTGCTGTCATGAACACGCTCGGGATTACTATCAAGCCAGAGTTCAGATTTCGATCAAATTCGTCGATGACACTTGAAATTCCGGTTTCGTTACTAACTGGGATTGCGAGTACCTCGACCGAGAGCGACCGCGCCGTCTCGATAATCGGCCCCAGAAACAATTCTGCATACGGTGCAGTCTCCGGATTGAACAGGACAGCAGCACGTTTCATTTGTGGCACGATCTCTTTGAGCAACTGCAGCCACTTGCCGCCCATTGAGAACTCGTAATTCGTGAACCCTGTGAGGTTTTCGCCGGGCCGCGCGAGGTTCTGGACCAGACCCTGACCCACCGGATCAGTTACTTGGACAAATATGATCGGGATAGTCTGGGTTAGCCGTTTAAAGGCAAAGGATGCTGGCGTGCCGTTCGCGACAATAACATCGGGCCTGAGCCTAACAATCTCCATGGCGTAACCATGGGTTAGATCATCGGAAGTAGCCCAACGAACGTCGGTGCGCAGATTCTGACCGTCCAGCCATCCAAGTTCTTGCATTCCTTTGTGCAGCGCCGTGATGCGAGTTTGTCCATCAAGGTCGCCTTCGGCTGTTGCTATCAGCACCCCAATTCGTCGCATCCGGTCAGATTGCTGCGCGCGCGCCGTCAGCGGCCACACGGTCGCCGCTCCACCCAGAGCACCAAGAAATTCGCGCCGCCGCATTCCAGTCCCCCGAGATCAGAACGCGGCAGTGTAGCCGCCCAAACCCGACATCTGGAAGACGTTGGAGGTCCGGTCGAACGATATATATTGGGGTCGCCGACTTCCGTTGTGGGTCAAACTCAGAAGTCGGCGGTCGCAATCGTGAGGTCCGGTTTACCCCCGAAAGCGGACTCAACGCGGACATCGCGGCACGTCTCAAGAGTGCGAGATTCGAACATGCATCATCGTATCGGCGCGAAGTTGCGCCCACGGCAAGTGGTCAGTGCGACTTGCGGGCTGTCTTTCCCAAGGTGATTTCTGGCCTGCGCAGACCCATCGCGATCCAGGCGGCGATAAGCCTCAACAAGAACTTGCCGGAATGACCATCATAATTCGGCAGGCCATCGGCAAGCGCGACGCCGTCTCGTCGGTCTCGTGTCATGACCCGCATTTCAAGGGGCGGCGCACCTGCCGGGAAGCGGTTCCGGTACATCGTCAGCCAATGTCCCTTGGTAAAGTCGAGGAACATTGCCGAATTGCAACATGTGGCAATGACCCGCCGGGTCGGAGAATCAGGCTTGAGCCGGTGCTCTTCAAGATAACCCTGCCCCGTCACACACTGCACTCGATCCTTTCGATACAGGACGTAGTCTGTTCCACCGTCGGGATTGAGCACGGGCGGCGCGGAAGCCAGTTGCTCGAAGCGACTTCCGGCTTCCTGGCAACTCGCGCAATAGCAGGAGGCGGTCAGTATCGGCCGGCCGACTGCCTCTAATTTCACCTTGCCGCATCGGCATGTCCCGGAGAGGTGTTCTTGCTGTTTCTGATTCACTGCAGCCGCCCGTTCGTGGGTCCCGTCTATGAAGTCATTTTGGTGTTGGTGAGAAACGTCCGCAATGGTGGCGGGTTCAACCGATCGCGGCAATTCAGCAGGGCTCCGCCCGCTTCCTTTCCTACCCGACCAGGCAAGAGCTGGTTTCAGGAAGACTTGCAGACGGCGGAACTCGATTCCCCGCAGGATGGCTCTGTCCCAGACCTCATATCCGGCCGTGTTCAGATGGAGGCCGTCGAGCGTATGACGTTCCGGCATGGCAGGCAAAGGAATGAACAATGCGCCAGCTTCTTTCGCAAGCTCGGGAAGGATCGCGTTATAGCTGTCGATCAGCGCGGCGCTGACCTTCTTCGCTTCCTCAAATCCTGCTTCGGGTTGCGGTATCGCCAATATCGCCGCGCGGGGCGTCAGAGCTGCGATAGTGCCGAGCAATGTCCGATAGTTCGAGCGGTATCGCTCGACGCTGTTCGGTATCGCCGCGTCGTTGGTTCCAAGCGCGACCACGACAAGGGCGGCGCGCTTGCCGCCGAGCGACCGGGTGAGAAGCGAGCCAAGATCGCTTTCGGTCGAGGCACCTCCAACTCCGGCGTTCACGATCGGACGCCCGCAGATGGACCGCGGCAAGGTCGAAGCCTCCACGATGCTGTCACCGAGAACGACGATCGCATCGTCGACCCGCGCCAGCGTCGAGGCGATGATGAGCTGCCGGGTCGGACGGTGGGTGTCGAGTACGACAGGCTCCCTGGGCCACGCAGCCCAGGCGCAGGCGGCCACAAAACCGATCAGCGCGATACGGGTCGAGTTCATTCGGCCGCCATTGCGCGTACGACGCGCAGCGGTTGCTCCGCGCCAGCCGACATCCGCTTGCGCAGCCGCCGCGACAGCTCAAGCGCATAACGATCGATGGGAAGAAAAAACGTGCTGGCCGCGAAAGCAAAACAGATCCCGGCGACGATCGCGCCAAGGCGAGCCAGCTCGGTTCCGATCACGCCGTTCAATGCCAGGAATAACGCGGCTGCGGGCCCGAGAAGGATCGGCCAGTGAATCAGATAGATCGGGAACGACAATCGGGAGCCGGCCACCAGCCACGGCCGCGACAGAAAATCGCGCGCGGCCTGCTGTTCGATGAGCCCGATCAGAACGAGGATTGCGCCCAGGGTCTTTTGCTGCATCGGCGCAAACTGACCGGGGAACAGCAGATAGGTCGGATAGGCGCATAGGACGCGCAGCCATTCCGGTTGCCACGCTTCCGCGAGGACGCAGATGAAAACGCCGAACAGAACCGAGAAGACCGGCAGCAACCTGCTGGCCGGCGCCGGCCTTTCCGCGCGCTCGAACGAGGCCAGGAGGTGGCCGACGATAAAACAAATATAGGCGCTTCGGATCGTGAAGGCCGCGCCGAGCAATACGACCGTCCACCACAACAGACGCGACCGTCGCACGCACCAGCACAGCGCCAGCACGATGATCGAACCGTAGAACTCGATGCTCAGCGTCCACAGCGGCACGACAAAGGATTGCTCTATCGGCTGCTGCCATGGCGCAAGAAATGCGACTCCGGGCAAGCCGGAATACCCGAGGAACAAGGCGTTGGCGGTACCATCCCTGATGACCGCGAACAGCGAGACGCCGGTGCTCCATTGACTGGCAAACCAGCCGGATCCGCTGAGTTCGCCGGCCGCCACGTTCGGCTTCCCGAACACCAGCATGACAAAAGCTGCGACCAGCACTGCGGCCATCGCCGGCAGGCCGAGGCGGATCACCCGGCCGAGGACCAGCGAAGGTGGATTGACCGGATTGCGCTCGAAAGAACGGGTCAGGACATATCCGCTGAGCGCAAAAAATATGTAGACCGCGGAATAGCCGTCATAAAGGAAATAGAGCGGCGACAGATGAATGGCGCCTGCGATGGCGGCGCCGGCCGGCAGCGCATAAACCAGATCCGGCGCGAAGGCGGCAAAGAAGTGCAGTAGCAGTACCTGAAGCGCCGCAAGGCCTCTGATGGACTCGAGATAGGCGATACGAGGCACGCTTTCACTCCTTCGAGCATCCGCCACGACGGGCGCCGGCCACGCGAAGCTCCCTTGGTCGCGGGCGCACCGCTCAAGCAATAGGCTATACGGCATTGAAGAAATCTTAATATTTTGGGGCATTGAGATGAGGCTCTGCCGAACAACGCTGCAAATTAGCCACGGGCCGGATCGATCCGGGCCGCCGCTGCCGATCCGAAGCAAGCGCCGGCCTGACCCTGACAATGTCCGCTCACCGGCATGTCGCAAGGATGCGGGACATCGACGCGTATTCGCCGCCGATGCGGAGTCGCCAAAGCAGAGACCGCCTCGCGGCGGTGCGTCCGGAATTCGCCCGAAGCGTCAGGCTTTCAGAAACGCGAGCAAGTCGGCGTTGATGGTGTCCGCCTCCGTGGTGGGCATGCCGTGCGGAAAGCCCTGGTAGGTCTTCAGCGTGGCGTTCTTCAGGAGTTTCGCCGACAGCGGCCCGGCGGCGACATAGGGAACGATCTGATCGTCTTCGCTGTGCATCACCAGCACCGGCACCGTGATCTTCTTCAGATCCTCGGTGAAATCGGTCTGCGAGAAGGCGACGATGCCGTCGTAATGCGCCTTGGCGCCGCCCATCATGCCCTGGCGCCACCAATTGGCGATCACCGCCTCCGAGGCCTTCGCCCCCGGCCGGTTGTAGCCATAGAACGGCCCCCCCGGAAGGTCGCGATAGAATTTCGAGCGGCTGGCCGCGAGCTGGGCCTGCAATCCGTCGAACACTTCCTTGGGCAGGCCGTCGGGATTGGCCGGCGTCTTCAGCATCAGCGGCGGCACCGCGCTGATCAGCGCCGCCTTCGCCACGCGGCTCTCGCCGTGCCGTCCGAGATAGTGCGCCACCTCGCCGCCGCCGGTGGAATGCCCGACGTGAATGGCGTTCTTCAGGTCGAGATGCGCCGTCAGGGCCGCAAGGTCGTCGGCGTAGTGATCCATGTCGTGGCCGTCGCCGGTCTGGGTCGACCGGCCGTGGCCGCGGCGATCATGGGCGATGACGCGATAGCCGTGATCGAGGAAGAACAGCATCTGCGCGTCCCAGTCATCGGCCGACAGCGGCCAGCCATGGCTGAACACGATCGGCTGACCTTTGCCCCAGTCCTTGTAGTAGATCTCGATCCCATCCCTGGTCTTGATAGTCGGCATTTTCATTCTCCATGAAAAACGGCATTCGCCAAAAATACACGCTGTCCGCGAAAGGCGGCCGCAAGCCACGACGCTCGGGTTTATCGATCGAGTACGACGCCTTGATGGCCGCAAAATGCGGGACGCCCGATTGCCGCCGGCATCCGACCGGGCCTGATTTTCTCTAGCGATTTTTGTCCATCGGCGGTTATCACGAAGGCGCGACGCCTTTGCCCTCTGGACACGAACCCCCTGCAAATCCAAACTCGGCCAGTGTGGTAGTTCAGAAGTTCTCATCATTGCCGCGGCGAGTTCGTCAAGAGAACTTCTGAACCAAAACCACACTAGAATCATAAGTTTCTAGTGTCCTTTCGAATCCGAAGTTCGCAAAAGAGGTCGCCGCGAAAGAATGCGAACTTCGGATTCGGGACACTGGCACAGAGGAGCTGCCCCGATGACGATTATCGATTCCCAAGTCCATGCCTATGAGGCCAACACGCCGAAGCGACCCTGGCACAGTGTGCCGAACTGGCCCGATCACGTCACGGGTGACGAGATGGTGGCGGCGATGGACAAGGTCGGCGTCGATGGCGCGATCTTCATCTCCGCCTTTTCGATGTACCGCTACGACGCCAGCTACGCCGTGGAAGTGCAACGCGCCCATCCCGGCCGGCTCGCCATCGTCAAGCCGGTCGACCCGGACGATCCCGGCGTCGCCGATATTGTTGCCGACTGGAAGAAAACGCCGGGCGCGGTCGGAATCCGCATCATGCTGACAAGCGAGGCCAATCGCGCGCCGGATGACCCGGGCCTCGACCGGATCGCACGCGCGGCCGTCCGCTACGACTTTCCGGTCAATATTCTGTGCTGGGGCAATCTGGACGCGGGCACCGCGCTGATCGATCGCCATCCCGAGACGCGATTCATCATCGATCATCTGGGCATCATGCAGCCGCGCGTGCCGCCCGCGCCGCCGCAGCCCTCGACCGACCTTCCGAAGGTATTGGAACTGGCCAGGCGCCCGAACGCGGTGATCAAGGTCAGCGGCGCCTGCACGCTGTCCCGCGAATCCCTATCCGTTCCCGGATATCTGGGATCCGCTGGCCCGCGTGTTTGACGCCTGGGGTTTCGATCGCTGCCTGTGGGGCACCGACTGGACGCGCGCCTCGCCGTCGTCGACTACGCGCAGGCCGTCAGCCGTTCCTGCAAATCGATCGGCTGAACGACACGAGCGTGCGATGCTGATGGGCGGCGCCTGCGCGAAGGCCTATGGCTGGTCACGGAAGAAAGGCTAGTGCGGTCTGATAGAGCAAAAAACCCCGGCCAACAGGCCGGGGTTTTGAGAGGTCGAGGAAGAAGGCCTTGCCTGATCCGCCTGTTCAATAGCGGGCCACCACCGGGCCGCCGAACCTGTAGTTCACGCGCGCGGTGAAGAGATCGACGTCCTCTTTGATATGGTCGGCGATAAGGAAGCCGGTGGCGGAGTTAACGTCTTTGTTGCCCATGAACAGGTGGTCGTACTGCGAAGCCGAGCGACCAGCTCGGGGCCAAGGCATATTCGAAGCCGACGCCGACGGTAGCACCCCAGCGGGTTTCGCTCGTAGTATCGATACCTACGAGCGGCGGGAGCGTCGAATTCGCGGTGTACTTGTTGTCGGTGACCGCGGCACCGCCCTTCACGTAGAACAACGCCCGGTCCCAGGCATAGCCTATCTGGCCGGTAAACAGACCGAAGGCATCGATCTTGGTTTGATTGGTTTGGCCGCCGAATTGCAGGCTAGTATTGCTACCACTGAAATCAGCCCAGTTGCCCTGCGCTTCCACGCCGAACACCACGGACGACATTTGCCAACGGTAGCCGATTTTGGCCACCGACGGTGGCGCCCGTCGCGCTATGGCTGCCCTCATCCCTGAACCCGTCCGCATTCCAGTCAATGCTGCTGGTGGCGCCGCCGCCATTGATACCCAGGTAGAAGCCGCTCCAGTTATAGGCAGCCTCAACGATCGCTGGCGCCTTCGAATAAGCCGCCGGTGCTCGAGCGGGAAGATCCGCTGCGGCGGCCGGTGCAGCGGCGCCAACCGCGATAGCTGCCGCAAGAATGGTAAGTCGCTTCATATCTGAATTTCCCCATTGGTGAGGCTGTGCTTGCCCCAAATCACTGCCGAGACTCTTAGCAGCGCCGTCTGATATTGCTATAGCTCG
>CAWHIO010000002.1:0-92286 GCA_963829315.1 uncultured Alphaproteobacteria bacterium
TGATCGAGGCCATCGAAAACAATCTCGGTCGCAAACCAGAGCAGGCCTCAGCGGACTCCGGCTACTGCAGTGAAGCCAATCTCGAAGCGCTCGAAGCACACGGTGTTGACGGCTATGTCGCGCCCGGACGCGCCAAGCACCCGACAGCCGCGAACGGAAAAGTCGGCGGACCGCGGACCCGGCGGATGCGAAAGAAGATCGACGACGGCGGCTTCGAAACGCCCTACCGATTGCGAAAGCAAGTGGTGGAACCGGTGTTCGGACAGATCAAACAGGCACGCGGCTTCCGCCAGTTCCTGTTGCGCGGCGTCGAGAAAGTACGTGCCGAATGGGCCATGATCTGCACCACCCACAACCTCCTCAAGCTGTTCACCCTCACAACGGCAGCCTGAGCCGGCTAACCTGCAATAATTGATCGGCCACGATATGCCTATCTGGACGGGCTCCTAGCATTACAGTTGTCGTTTTGCTTTGAGGTGCGCACGCTGAGCGCTCGCCTGGTGAGCTCTGCGCCATAGTGACCATGCGATGATGTGTGCGGGTTGGATCCGCTCTCGAGCGAGCCTGATGGCGATGCGCCGGACTTCCTGGATTGACCATCGGATCAATGACGACGCTGCGATGATTTTGTTTTTGCCGTGGTTCGGCGTTGCGTTTTTTTTGGCTGCGGCGGATTGGCATGATGGCGGATCACCGCCATCATGGCAAAGGCGAGCATCACCATAGACACGTGGCGATGCCAGCCATGCCAGGATCGGCTCTCGTTGTGATCGAGGCCGAACTCGTTTTTGGCAGTCTCAAAACTGTCCTCGATCGCCCAGCGATGGCCTTCGACCGCGACCAGCGTTTCGATGGCTGTTCCTGCTGGGCACCAGGTGGTGAAGAAGGCGAGGTCATCATCGGCGATGCGACGACGGATCAATAGACCGCGTGTCCACAAACCGTCATTTGCGCTGTTAAACTGCGCGGCATCGAGATCGGCAAGCTCGAGATAGCACCAATCGTGCAGCCTCGGTCCTTTGGTTCCGTCCCCTGCCGACAGGCGTTTCCAATCGGATGAACGTCGCGTCGAGGCGATTTCCGCGGCGGTGCCAGAGACTGATCGCCGCTTGCCCCAGGAATTGAACACATGAGCGCTGCTGACACCGAGCACATAGCCTTTGCCTGCATGGCGTAGTTGCTGTTCGATATCTCCGACACCGTAGACCGTATCGGCAGCAACCCACTTGAATGGTACAGACGCGGCTATCGCGCGTGCGATCATTCTCGTCGCAAGCTTTGGTTTGGTCGCAAAGCCCGTGTCGGCGGGCACGTACGTGGCTTCCAGACGATCTGGATCGTCGGTCCATTCCTTCGGAAGATACAACCCGCGATCGATGAACGCATGGCCATGACGCGAAACATAGGCGGCGAACACGCCGATCTGGCAGTTCGTAATCTTGCCTGCGGAACCGGTGTATTGCCGCGCTACGCCGCACGAAGCTTTGCCCTGCTTGAGAAAACCGGTCTCGTCGATGACGAGAACAGCATCGTCATCTGCCAAATGCTCAATGACATAGTCGCGCACGATATCGCGCAAGGCATCAGCATCCCAATCCCTGCGACCCAGGATCGCCTGCTGCCGCCATGGACCAGGATCGCCAGCTGCCTCCGCGCGCATCCAACCGGTCTTGCGTTGCTCATCGCCGAGCAGACCCTCCAGAAACAGGCCTGCGTTCCTCGCAACACGTTCTTGCCCGAACAACGGACGTATCCGCTTCTTCACCTCACGAAGCGACGCAGCCCATAATCCAAGCGTTTCTTCAATCGACGCCGTCTGCGTCCACGATCTTCGAATCATGGTTGCCCATGGATTCAGAAATCTTCAGAAAGGGCAACTGTAATGCTAGGCACGCGAGGTCCGGAATACGATGACCGCGAACAGCGCCATTGCGCCCGTGACGATCAAGGACCCGACAATCGGTGCGGCTATGAACGACTTGCCTTTCAACAACACCAGCGCGACGCCGGCCGGGAACACGATCGAGCCGATGATATGCAGCCAGCCCTGCCATTTGGCCAGTGTGCTGGCTCCGGCCGCTGGAACCAGCCGGTAGTACAGTCCAAACAGGAACAACAGCACGCCGCCGATCAGGTTGAAATGCGCATGGGCGGCTGACAACGTGAACTCCTGCGCGATGCCCATCGCAATGCCGGCCAGCATGCCGACGAGCAGAACCACGACGCTTACGCACATCATCAACGATCCGATCATTCCGTTTTTCCTTCGCCTTCTATAGGGGGTTGCAAGCCGCTAGGAGCGCTTGGCTCACGCTGCATCTCCGGCTTTGTGACTTGATGTCAAGGACGGGGCTGGCTTACCTGTTCTTAGGCATCGAACCCTTAGAAAGGTTCAATAATCAGGTCCGGGGCGTGGAAGGGCATTTGGAATGGAAGATTTTGCGCACGCGCTGGCTGAATTCGTGCGCGATCATCAGGCCTGGGCCGCCCGATTGTCCTCGTATTGGCGTTTGGCGAATCGCTTGCCTTCATTTCGCTGTTGATCCCGGCGTGGGGCGCGCTGGTGGCGATCGGCGCCCTGATCGGCGCCAGCGGCATCAGTTTCTGGCCAGTGTGGATCGCCGGCGGGGTCGGCGCGGCGCTTGGCGACTGGCTCTCCTATTGGTTCGGCTACAAGTACAAGGAGCATGTCGCGCAGATGTGGCCGCTGTCGCGCTACCCGGAGATCTTGCTGCGCGGCGAGGCCTTTGTGCGGAAATGGGGCGTGCCCAGCATCTTCATCGGGCGGTTCTTCGGGCCGTTGCGCGCCTCGGTGCCGCTGGCGGCCGGGATTTTCGAGATGCCGTACTGGAGTTTTCAGTTCGCCAATTGCGATTTCGGCGTTGGTCTGGGCGGCGGCGCTGTTGCTGTTCGGCGACGTCATCGCGCGGATCGTGGAATGGCTGTGGCGCACGGTTTGACGCCGCTTCGGAACAGGCCTGCCGGGTTCCCGCCTTGGGTTGTTTCTTTTGCCAAGGCATCCTCGTCGTCGCGCCCGAGACAGGAACGCTGGTATGAACGGCGCCGACAAACGCCGGGAAGCGGGAAATGCCGCGCGGAAGTCAATGTCCCGATGGGAGGACATCAGCCATGGAATTGACCAGACGCCACGCACTCACCGGCGCCGCCGCGATCGCAGCCGCACCGCTCCTTGCCGCCGCGTCTGCACGGGCCGCCGCGCCGGTTACCGACAAACAGGCGCCGAGCTACTATCGTTACAAGGTCGGCGACATCCAGGTGACGGTGGTCTCCGACGGCCGAAACACTTTCCCGCTGGAGGATTCCTTCATCACCAATGCGAAGAAGGACGGACGTCAACGCCGCGCTGGAAAAGGCGTTTCTGCCGCGCGACATCATGACGATCTACTTCGCGCCGCTGGTGATCAATACCGGCGGCAAGCTCGTCGTGTCGACACCGGTAACGGTCCGGTGGCCAAGGTCAACAGCAAGGGCGCCGCCGGACAGTTTGCCGACAATCTCGCCGCCGCCGGCTTCGACGCCAAGATGGTCGACATGGTGGTGATCTCGCACTTCCACAGCGACCATGTGAACGGCCTGTTGGCCTCCGACGGGACGCCGGCGTTTCCGAACGCCGAAGTGCTGGTGCCCGCGACCGAATGGAAATTCTGGATGGACGACGGCGAGATGAGCCGGGCGCCTGCCGGGCGCATGACCGGCCTGTTCAAGAACAACCGCAAAATCTTCGATGCGGCGCTGAAGCGGAAAGTGACGCCCTATGAGTGGGGCAAGGAGGTCGCGCCGGGCCTGCTCGCGGTCGATACCATCGGTCATACGCCCGGCCATACCTCCTACGTGCTGTCGTCAGGCTCCGGCAAGGTCTATCATCCAGTCGGACGTCACCAACAATCCAAATCCGTTTGCGACCAATCCGGGCTGGCACGCGTTCTTCGACCAGGACGCGGACATGGCGGAAAAGACCCGCCGCCGGGTCTACGACATGGTGGTTGCCGAGAAGCTGCAGGTGCAGGGCTTCCATTATCCGTTCCCCGGCCTCGGCCATGTCGAGAAGGACGGCAACGGTTACCGGGTGATCCCGGCGCCGTGGAATCCGACGATCTGACACGTCATTCGGGACGCGCGCGAGCTGGAACTTCGAAGATTCATCACTGCGCTATGGGCGTCTGGACACCGGAATGACGTCGGCACATCTTGACGAAACGGGGCGTCGGCCTTATAGCCGCGCCCATGAATCAGCGCCGCGACCATTTTCATCGTCCGCCGCCGCCGCACTCAACGCGGTATGGGCGGTCGTCTGCGTTTAAGATATCTGCCTCTGCCGCCGGATCCTCTCCGCGGCCTCTCCCTTTCCGAACAAACGCGGTCTGATCCGGCGGCTCCTACGTCAAGCAGGAGTTTGAAATGTATACGCCGCCCATGTTCAAGCCCGACCGCGCCGCGAGCCTGGCGTTTGCGCGAAGCGCGCGGATTTGGCACGGTCTGCGCCTGGGACGGCGCCAAGCCGATCGCATCGTCGCTGCCGTTTTATCTCGTCTATGCCGATGACGGCACGCCGCAGGCCGCGTTTCACGTCGCGCGCGGCAATCCGCTGGCAAGGCTTGCCGACGGCAAATCGTCACTGGCTGATGGCGGTGACCGGCGCCGGATGCCTATGTGTCGCCCGACTGGTACGTCTCGCCCGATCAGGTGCCGACCTGGCTTTACCAGGCCGTGCATCTCAGCGGGCCGGTGCGGATGTTGTCCGATTCCGAACTCGGCCCGCATCTGGACGCGCTCAGCGCCAAGTTCGAAAGCTGGCTTGAGCCGAAACCGCCCTGGACGGTGTCGAAGGTGACGGCCGGACGTCTCGAGATGCTGAAGAAGGCGATCATGGGTCTGGTGATGTCGGTGGAAGAGGTCGAGGGCAGCTTCAAGCTCAACCAGCACAAATCCGATGCCGATCATGTCGCGATCGCCGACGCACTGATGCAGCAGCACGACGAAGCCGCGCAGGCGATCGGAAAACAGATGGTCGCGCTGCGGCCGCAGCTTGGACTACAAATCATCCACGCCTGTCAGCGCGTCTGCGGATTGAAGGAACACGCCATGACCCTCTCCGACACCAAGCAGCCGAAAGGCCAATCCCTCGACCACCGGCGCCTCCGCGCGGCCCACCGTGTTCGTCGACGGCGCGGCCGGAACGACGGGCCTCGGCATTCGCGAGCGCCTCGGCCTGCAGAACGACGTCGTGCTCAGGAGCATTGCCGAGGACAAGCGCAAGGATGCGCAGGCCAAGCGCGCGCTGATGGAGGAGGTGGATCTCGTCATCCTCTGTTTGCCGGATGACGCCGCGCGGGAGACCGTGGCGCTGATCGACGGCATGGGAGCGTCAGCGCCCAAGGTGCTGGACGCCTCGACGGCGTTTCGGGTCGCCGCCGACTGGACCTATGGTTTTCCGGAACTCGCCCCCGATCAGGCCGACAAGATCCGAGCCGCGCGGAAAGTCTCGAACCCGGGCTGCTATCCGACCGGCGCGGTGGCGCTGCTGCGGCCGCTGGTCGATGCCGGCCTGGTGCCCGCGGACTATCCCGTCACCATCAATGCGGTGAGCGGCTATTCGGGCGGCGGCAAGTCGATGATCGAGAGTTTCGAGGACGGCACGGCGCCGGCCTTCGAACTCTATGGCCTGGGCTTCGAGCACAAGCATTTGCCGGAGACGCAGCTTTACTCGAAGCTGACGCGGCGGCCGATCTTCGTGCCGTCGGTCGGCAACTACCGGCAGGGCATGCTGGTGTCGGTGCCGTTGCATCTCGACACGCTGCCGGGCAAGCCCGGCGGCGGCGGATCTCCATGCCGCGCTGGCGAAGCGTTACGCGCGGAGCACTACGTCTCGGTCATGCCGCTCGACGAGCGGCGATCAAGAGCGGACGCATCGAGCCCGAGGCGCTCAACGAGACCAACCGGCTCGAGCTCTATGTCTTTGCGAGCCCCAAATATCCGCAGGCGGTTCTGGTCGCGCGCGCTCGACAATCTCGGCAAGGGCGCCTCGGGGGCCGCGGTGCAGAACATGCGGCTGATGCTGGGCTTTGCCGGATAGCATGAGGCCTAAGCCGTGCCTGCGATCTCTCTCAAAATACCTTGAAGATCGCCAGCGCCAGCACGGCCTGCGCCAGGAAGCCGACGGTGAAGGCGAGCGTGCGGAACACCGGCAGGCCCATGGTGTAGACGATCAGATGCGCGACGCGGGCCCAGAAATACACCGCGCAGGCGAGCACCGTCCATTTGGTCGAATAATCGATCTGCGTGAGGATCAGCACCAGCGGCGCGAAGATCACGAGGTTCTCGACCGCGTTGTCATGCGCGAACATCAGGCGCGTGGCCCATTCCGCATGCGGCTTGTCATTGCGCGACGGATTGGCCATGGCGCCGGACAGGCCGCGAACCTGGCAGCGATTGAGCATATAGGGGACCCACAACAGCCCCGTCAAAATGACCGTCAGCGTCAGCCAGAACAATTCGCGCGTCATCGGTTTCCCCTCAATTCGGTTTTCGAATCTCGTCCCGGCGGGACGGCTGGTTATAGCGAAGCGCGCAGCGTTGCGCTACGCGCGGACCCGGACGTAGCTGCCGGGCGCGTCTTCGATCGGCAGGCAGCGCGTCGGTGCCGACCGCGCGCGCGGGCACCTGTTCGGCGTCGATGCTTTCCAGCCATTGCGCGCCAGTCGGGCCACCACGAGCCCTTGTGCTCCTGCGCGCCCTTGAGCCAGTCCGCGAGCGTCACGTCCTTGATGTTGTCGTTGGTCCAGAACTGGTACTTGCCCGACGACGGCGGGTTGACGACGCCGGCGATATGGCCGGAGCCGGACAGCACGAATTTCACCGGGCCGCCGAAAAACTGCGAGCCGTAAAGCACCGAATCCGCCGGCGCGATGTGATCCTCGCGGGTCGCCAGATTGTAGATCGGCACCTTCACCTTCGACAGATCGAGCAGCGTGTTGTCCAGCACCATGCTGCCGGAGGACAGCCGGTTCTCCAGATAGCAGTTGCGCAGGTAATAGGAATGGTTCGCCGCCGGCATCCGCGTCGCATCCGAATTCCAGTGCAGCAGGTCGAACGAGGAGGGCGGCTGTCCCTTCAGGTAATTGCTGACGACATAGGACCAGATCAGGTCGTTCGAGCGCAGCATGTTGAAGGCCATCGCCATCTTGCTGCCTTCGAGCACGCCGGCTTCCTGCATGTCGCGCTCGAGCGCCGAGATCTGGTCTTCGTCGACGAACACCAGGAGATCGCCGGCATGGGTGAAATCGACCTGGGCCGCCAGGAACGTCGCCGAGGTCACGCGCACGCGGCGCTTTTCCGCAAGCCAGGCCAGCGTCGTGGCGAGCAGGGTGCCGCCGACGCAATAGCCCATGGTGTGGACCTTCATCTCGCCGGTGGCCGTCTCGATGGCGTCCATCGCCGCCAGCGGGCCTTCCTTCATGTAGTCTTCGCAGGTTTTCGCGCCCAGGCTCTTGTCCGGGTTGACCCAGGAGATCACGAACACCGTGATGCCCTGATCGACGCACCATTTGATGAAGGATTTTTCCGGCTTGAGGTCGAGGATGTAGAACTTGTTGATCCAGGGCGGCACGATCAGGAGCGGCGTGCGCAGCACGTTTTCCGTCGATCGGCGCATACTGGATCAGCTGCATCAGCTCGTTCTGGTAGATCACCTTGCCCGGCGTCGTCGCCATGTTGACGCCGACCACGAGGTTGGAAGGGTCGGACTGACGGATGCGCAGCGTGCCGCGTCCGGCCTCGATGTCTTCCGCCAGCATCTTCATGCCGCGAACCAGATTGTCGCCGTTGGAGGCAAGCGTCTCGCGCAACACTTCCGGATTGGTGAGGACGAAATTCGACGGCGCCAGCGCGTTGGTGATCTGCTGGACGTAGAACTCGGCCTTCTTGCGGGTGTGCGGATCGAGCGCCTTCGGCGTTGCGCACCAGTTCGTGCGCCCACTGCGTCGTGAGCAGATAGAGCTGCATCACGAAATCGAAGAACTGGTTCGATTTCCACTCGGGATCGTTGAAGCGCTTGTCGCGCGGCGACGGCGCGATCGCCGGCGGTGCGGCTTCGCCGGCGAGGCGGCGCACCGACGAGCCCCACAGATCGAGATAGTCCTTGGCGATCTTGGTCTGCAGGTCCGCCGAGCGATCATTGTCCGACAGCCAGTATTCGGCGACCGCGGTGAAGGTCTTGATCACCTCGGTGAGTTCGTTCGGCGGCTTGTCCTTGATCTCGCCGGTCTCGCGCGGCTTGAGATAGGCCGCCAGCGCCTGGCCGCTGGTCTCCATCGCCCGCGCGAGGTTCATCGCGAAGGCTTCAGGGTCGAACTTTTTCTCGGCCTGGGTTTCAATCGTGACGTCGCTCATGGTCGGCACACTATAGGTTCATTTCGGGTTCGTCACCGCGTTGATCGACCAGTGGCGGTTGGAGGTTAATCTCGGGATCTGCGCGTGTTGCACTGCGACAAAGCTATCTTGGTTCTGTCATATTGAGGCCCCAACGGTGCGGTTTGTTGTTCGGGCTTTAATCGTTTCGGGCGACAATGGTTTGAGCGCTGGCGGCAACGGATTGATGAAATAAGCGTCAGGCGGCGGCAAAGCCGAACGCGAAGTGGGGACTTCCGAACGATGGCGGTCGGATCGAACGAAGCGGGCATTGGCCTTGGGAGCGCTGCTGGCGTCAGTGCTTGCGCTTGGCGGCTGCTCGAGTCGATCGCGGATATGCCGGTGGTCGGCACGCCTGCCGACGCGCCGGCGCGAGCCGAAGGAAGCCAGGCGGCTACCTTCCGGTTCATGACATGCCGCCGGATCGCGACGAGCCGCGAACTGGCGCCGGCGGAGCGGGCCAAGATCGAGGCGGAACTGGTCGCCGCGCGGGACCGCCAGGCGTCCGCGGCCGGCCGCCCAAAGACTCGCCGCGAAGTAACGCTGTAACGGCTGGCGCAGCCGGGCGTCCGTGCTAAAAGAACCGCAATTCAACCGCAAATCAGGGCGAAGACGACGCGTTTTGCGCCTGAATTCGCTCTAAGTCATTGATTTAGCGTGATTTATGGATGAGGCCAAATCTCGGCTTTCGAATGCAGCAAAGGCTCGGCGATTCTGCCCTACGCGGTTGCCGGAGCGAGGTCCCATGGAAGAATTTTACCGCATCCGCCGTCTGCCGCCTTACGTGTTCGAGCAGGTCAACCGGGCCAAGGCGGCCGCGCGCAATGCCGGCGCCGACATCATCGACCTCGGCATGGGCAATCCGGATCTGTCGGCGCCGGCCCATGTCATCGAAAAGCTGAAGGAAACGCTCGGCAAGCCGCGGACCGACCGCTATTCCGCCTCGCGCGGCATCACCGGCCTGCGCAAGGCGCAGGCCGCCTATTACGGCCGGCGGTTTCGGCGTCAAGCTCAATCCGGAAACCCAGATCGTGGCAACGCTGGGCTCGAAGGAGGGCTTTGCCAATGTGGCGCAGGCGATCACCGCGCCCGGCGACGTCGTGCTGTGCCCAAACCCGAGCTATCCGATCCACGCCTTCGGGTTCCTGATGGCCGGCGGCGTGATCCGCTCGGTGCCCTCGGAGCCGACGCCGCAATTCTTCGAGGCGGTCGAGCGCGCCATCATCCATTCGATCCCGAAACCGCTCGCGATCGTCGTCTGCTATCCCTCCAATCCGACCGCCTATGTCGCGAGCCTCGATTTCTACCGGGATCTGGTGGCGTTCGCGAAGAAGCACGAGATCTTCATCCTGTCGGATCTCGCCTATGCCGAGGTCTATTTCGACGACGACAATCCGCCGCCCTCGGTGCTGCAGGTTCCCGGCGCGATCGACGTCACCGTCGAATTCACCTCGATGTCGAAGACGTTCTCGATGGCGGGCTGGCGCATGGGCTTTGCGGTCGGCAACGACCGCATCATCGCGGCGCTGGCGCGGGTGAAATCCTATCTCGATTACGGCGCGTTCACGCCGATCCAGGTCGCGGCGACCGCGGCGCTGAACGGCCCTGACGATTGCATCCGCGAAATGCGCGACACCTATCGCAAGCGCCGCGATGCGCTGGTCGAATCGTTCGGCCGGGCGGGATGGGAAATTCCGCCGCCGGAAGCCTCGATGTTCGCCTGGGCGCCGCTGCCTGCGGCGTTCCGCGGCGTCGGCAGCATGCAGTTCGCGACCCTGATGGTGGAGAAATCCGGCGTCGTGGTGTCGCCGGGCGTTGCCTTCGGCGAGCACGGCGAGGGCTATGTCCGTATCGCCATGGTGGAAAACGAGCAACGGATCCGCCAGGCCGCCCGCGGTGTGCGCCGCTTCCTTGAAAGCGGCATCGAAACGTTGCACAACGTGGTTCCTCTCGCCAACCGGCGGTAGGCATGATCCCGAAAAGCATGTCCCTGGGCTTGACCCGGGAGTGGAGGCGGTTTTCGGATCAGATCATGCCTGGGTTAATAGTCTTTCCGGCAGGTCTTTTTCGTCATGGTCGCACCCCTGAAAGTGGGTATAGCGGGGCTCGGCACTGTTGGCGCCGAAGTGGTCCGCCTCATCGAGAGCCAGGGCCGCACGCTGTCGGCGCGCTGCGGCCGCGGCGTGCGGGTGGTCGCCGTCACCGCGCGTTCGAAGGCGAAGAAGCGCGGTCTCGACCTGCGCGGCATCGCCTGGGCGAAAAGCCCGCTCGCGCTGGCCAGCGATCCCGGCATCGATTGCTTCGTCGAATTGATGGGCGGTTCCGGCGAGCCCGCGCTGTCGGCGATCGAGGCGGCGCTGAAATCCGGCAAGTCGGTGGTGACCGCCAACAAGGCGCTGATCGCCAAGCACGGCCTGCGGCTGGCGAAGGCCGCCGAGAAGCACGGCGGCGCGCTGAATTTCGAGGCGGCGGTTGGCGCGGCGATCCCGGTCATCAAGACCCTGCGCGAGGGGCTCGCCGGTACCGAAATCAATCGCGTCTACGGCATCCTCAACGGCACCTGCAACTACATCCTGACCCGGATGGAGCAGGAGGGCCTGTCGTTCGCCGAATGCCTGAAGGACGCTCAGAGGCTCGGCTATGCCGAGGCCAATCCGTCCTTCGACGTCGACGGCCACGACACCGCGCAGAAGCTCGCGATCCTGGCGAGCCTCGCCTTCGGCACCAAGGTCGCGCAGAGCGCGGTCTATGTCGAAGGCATCTCCTCGATCGCGCCGGAAGATCTGCGCGCCGCCGAACAACTCGGCTTTCGCGTCAAGCTGCTCGGGGTCGCGGTGCGGACCGCGAAGGGCATCGAGCAGCGCGTGCATCCGACCATGGTGCGGAAATCGTCCTCGATCGCGCAGGTGATGGGCGTCACCAATGCGGTGACCATCGACGGCGCCGGCATCCCGCCGATCACTCTGGTTGGGCCCGGCGCCGGAGGTGCTGCGACGGCGTCCGCCGTGGTCGCCGATATCGCCGATGTCGCGCGCGGCATTCGCGCCAAGCCGTTCGGGCGCCCGGTGGCGAAGTTGCGCGCCACCAAAAAGGCGCCGATGGAGCGCCATGAGGGCGGCTACTATATCCGCCTGATGGCGCGCGATCTCGCCGGCACGGCGGCTGCCATCGCCACCCGCCTCGCGCAACAGAAGATTTCGATCGAATCGATCGTGCAGCGCCATCCCGACGGCTTTGACGCCAACGCCGCGACGGAACAAGGCCTCGCCGGTGCCGGTCATCCTGATTACCTATGCCACCAGCGAGGATGCGGTGCATCGCGCGCTGCAGGCGGTGCAGCGCGACAAGGTGATCATCAGGCCGGCCGCAGGTGATCACGGATCGAGAAGAACTAGCGCATCCGACGGATCGTGCGCGAAATTGATGCGGGCCGAGGCCCATAGTGAAGTTCAAGGGAGTTTGCGATGTCGACCCATATTTCCGTTCCGCCGCAGTTGTTGCTGGAGCGCATCCTGACGCTCGAAATCGTGCGGGTGACGGAACGCGCCGCGGTGTCGGCGGCGAGGCTTCGCGGCCATGGCAACGAGAAGGCCGCCGACCAGGCCGCGGTCGACGCCATGCGCCGCGAGCTCAACAAGCTGCCGATCGAGGGCACGGTGGTGATCGGCGAGGGCGAGCGCGACGAGGCGCCGATGCTGTTCATCGGCGAGAAGGTCGGGATGAACGCCGGTCCCGAGAGTCGATATCGCCGTCGATCCGCTCGAGGGCACCACGCTGTGCGCCAAGAACATGCCGGGCGCGATCGCCACCATGGCGATGGCCGATGGCGGCACGCTGTTGCACGCGCCCGACGTCTACATGCAGAAGATCGCGGTCGGCCCCGGCTACAAGAAGGGCGTGGTCGAACTCGATGCCTCGCCGGCCGACAATGTCCGCCGTCTGGCCAAGGCCAAGGGCGTCGACGCCTGCGCGATCACGGTCCTGGTGCTCGATCGCCCGCGTCACGCCGATATCATCAACGGCGTGCGCGGCACCGGTGCGGCGGTGCGCCTGATCACCGACGGCGACGTCGCCGGCGTCATCCATTGCGCCGATCCCGACAATACCGGGGTCGACATGTATATCGGCACCGGCGGCGCGCCCGAGGGCGTGCTGGCGGCGGTGGCGCTGCGCTGCATCGGCGGCCAGATGCAATGCCGGCTGATCCTCGACACCGAGGAGAAGCGCGAGCGCGCCCGCAAGATGGGCGTCGACCGATCCGAAGATGATCTACGGCATCGAGGACATGGTGAAGGGCGATTGCCTGTTCGCCGCGACCGGCGTCACCACGGCTCGCTGTTGTCCGGCGTCAAGTTCCGCAAGGGCGATGTCATCGAGACCGATACGGTCGTGATGCGCTCGGTCACCGGCACGGTGCGCTATATCAAGGCCGAACACCGGCAGCTGGAAAAATTCCATCTGGATTGAGGTAGGCCGTCATAACAAGAAGACCGTCATTCCGGGACGATGCGCAGCATCGAACCCGGAATCTCGAGATTCCGGGTCTGGTCCTTCGGACCATCCCGGAATGACGAGAATGACAGGGAGCGAACATGTCGGATATTTCCGCGGTCAAGGCACTGGTGTTCGACGTGTTCGGCACCGTGGTCGACTGGCGCACCAGTCTGATCGCGGATTTCACCAAATGGGCGAAGACGCGCGGCGTCACAGGCCGACTGGACCGCGCTGGTCGACGGCTGGCGCGCGGTGTATTCCGCCTCGATGGACGAGGTGCGAAAACATCCCGAGCGCGGCTACATCATCCTCGACAAATTGCATCGGCAGTCGCTGGAAAAGCTGGTGGCGCAGCTCGGAATATCCGGCCTGACCGATGCCGACCTGCATCACCTCACCATGGGCTGGCACCGGCTGCAATCCCTGGCCCGACAGCGTCTCCGGCCTGACGCGGCTGAAGACAAAATACATCATCTCGCCGCTCTCCAACGGCAATGTCGCGCTGTTGACCGAAATGGCGAAACACGCGGGCCTGCCCTGGGACCTGATCCTGTCGGCGGAACTGTTCGAACACTACAAGCCCGACCCCGAAACCTATCTCGGCGCCGCGCGCCTTTTGTGCCTGCGCCGGAGCAGGTGATGATGGTCGCCGCCCACAACCACGACCTCAAGGCCGCGCAGAAACTGGGATTGAAGACTGCCTTCGTCGCACGCCCGACCGAATATGGCCCGCTGCAGAAATACGATTTCGAGGCCAAAGGCGACTGGGACATCGTCGCCAAGGATTTTGGCGGCATCGCCGAGCGGATGGGATGTTGAGGGTGGCAAGGCGCGCTCCATCGTCATCCTGAGCTGCGCGCTCTGCGCGCCGCCTTCGCTTGGTAATCCACGCGCGATGTTGCTATCGTGAGGCGATACAAAATCCTTTCGGGATAGGGGCGGTCTTGCGCGAAAAGGAACTCCGGATCGCACTTGTCTGTTTCGGCGGTGCCTCGCTTGCCATCTATATGCATGGCATCACCAAGGAGATTCTGAAACTCGCCAGGGCGTCCAGCGCCCTTCATGCCATTGCCGACCGGGAAAAACGCTCAACCGCGGCATTCTTTGATGTTCGCGACCGTGCCGATCAGGAATTCGACACCGAAGCGATCTATTTCGATCTGCTGCGCGAGATCGGCCGAACCGTCGATCTGCGAGTCATCGTTGATATCGTGGCCGGCGCCTCCGCGGGCGGAATCAACGGTATCATGCTGGCGCGAGCATTGAGCCATGACCTGCCGATGGAGCCGGTTGCGCGATCTCTGGCTTGAGAAGGCCGATGTCACTGAACTGCTCGCATCGGAAGCGAAGGCACGCGTATCGAGCAAGTGGTTTCTTCGACCGCTGTTCTGGGTAGCCGGTCTGACAGGCATCGGGCCTATCAACGATCTGGAGGTGCGTTCCAAACTGTCACTGTTCATGCGGTCTCGCTGGTTTGAGCCGCCATTCGACGGCCCGAAAATGACCGCGCTGATGTACGACGCGGTGGCCGCCATGGGAACGCCACGGGAGGCGACGTCTTCCCTGCTTCCATCTGGCCAGGGCCTCGATTTGTTCGTGACCCTGACTGATTTCAACGGTTACCAGCGAACCATGCAAATTCACAATCCGCCGATCATCCACGAGCGCGAACACCGTCACCAGCTGCATTTCAAATATCGCCGGCGTCCAAGCGGTGCCGTTGTGAGCGATTTTGAGATGACCGATGCCCCTGCACTGGCCTTTGCCGCGCGCGCAACATCGTCAATTCCCGGCGCGTTTCCGCCAGCGTGTATTCTGGAGGTCGACGAGTTTCTTAAGAGATCGCTCGATTGAGTGGCCGCGCCGGGCGGAGTTCATTGCACGCAATTTCGAGAACTACACGCAAATGAACGTTGATGTGGCTTCCGTTCCGTTCATCGATGGCAGTGTTTTGAGCAGTCATCCCTTTCGGGAGGCGGTGGGCGCAATCAGGGGCCGCGCCGCCTATCGCGAGGTAGACCGGCGGGTGGTCTACGTCGATCCCAATCCGACACCCGCGGGCTCAGCCGCGCATCACGGCATGCCCGGATTTTTTCCGACGTTGAAGGGCGCGCTGTCGGAAATTCCATTGTCGCAACCCGTGACCGACGAACTCGGATGGATAGCCGAATTCAACGAGCAGGTACGCCGGCTGAGAGCGATCGTCGATAGCGCCCGGCCGAATATCCGCCGGTTCGTCGCAGAGGTCATGGCCACCGAACGCGAGCAACCGATCAGCGCAGACGGGATTCGCGGATGGCGTGAGCAGGCAAATGACAAGGCAGCCCGCGACGCGGGATTCGCGTACGATGCCTATGTGCAGCTGAAGCTCGCCTCCGCGCGCGACTTCGTCAGTCGACTGATCATGGAGGTCCGAGGCGTTCGCCCTGAATCGCCCTTCGCGCGATTGATCGCAGAGATCGTGGATGCCTGGGCGATCCGGACCGGAGTGACATACGAGCCGGCGGAAGGTCGATGCTTGCAGGCGGAAATTATTGTTGGCCCCGATATTGCCCCGAAGTGGATCAGATTCTTGCTGGCTTTCGACGTGGGCTATCGAAAGCGCAGGCTGCGTTTCCTGATCGAGGGCCAAAACCGCATCGCTCAGATGGTCGGGTCGGAACAGCTCGAGGATGTCGAGGCGGCCGTCGTCGATCGCCTGAAACGCAAATTCTACGAATGCACCGAGCTACTGGAACGAAGAGAAACGATTGCCTCCGTCAACGCAGCGACGTGCAATCTGGTCGAGGATATCTTTCGGGTGGGGCCATCTCCGACTGAACTCAAGGAGATAGCAAAATACGCACAGGGCTTTGTCGCGCGACATCAGGATCAGATTGGTGAGCTTATTGAGCGCCTCGGCTCAGATATCGATCTCGCGGCCAGCACGTCGGACATCGACGTTCTGCTTGCTCAAACCAGGGAGTTGCCCCCCGCCGCGATGCGCGAGGTGCTTGTAAACTATCTCGGGTTTCCGTTCTGGGATGTTGTGACGTTTCCCGTGATGCCATGGCGGGAGGCCGGGGAATTCAATGAGGTCCGTATCGACCGCATCAGCGCGCAGGATGCCGTCGGTATCAGTCAGACTGGGTACGTTTTTGCCGAAAGGTACCGGATTCAACCAATCGGCAGCGTTTTTGTCGCGCGCTTACCGGGAGAACGATTACCTGCTCGGTCGCTTGCACGCCATTGATCGCCTGATCGATATCGTTTCCGAGGCGGCCGGCTCCGAAACCCAATCGCCGGCCGCCATAGCGGCATTGAAAAGAAGAGCATTTCACCAGATTCTGGATGTGGAGGGGCGCCACCTGCATACGTGTGAGCAATTGATTGCGGAACTCCGAGCCGCGCTCACAACGGACGAGTAACGCTGATGAAGATCTCGCAACTCAACCAGGATATTGCAAAAGCGCGGCAGAAGGAGAGCTATCGCCGCCTGGTGGCGCCGGTCGACGGCAGCGTGCAGGGGCTGAAGATTCACACTCCGGGCGCGGTGGTCACGACCGCCGACGGCGGAACTCGCCTATCCCGCCAAAAAGTCCCACCTGGAATGAGGTTGCGTCGGTACCGGATCATTCTTCGCAATCCGCCCCGGATGTCGCTCATGCGGGCGACATGAATCTATTCCGGCAGCACGGCCCAGTAGTTGCGCCCATTGGTGTTGGGGTCGCTGTTGTCGCTCGCCGTGAATACGAAACCAAGATGCCGCCAAAAGGAAAACCGGCCCATGCCGTGATCGCGGATATCGGCATAGGAGTTATGCGCCGGGCCAAGCGGCTTGCTATTCTCGTAGATCACGACCGGCGATCGCCTGTCGTTCTCAACGTTCTCGTCATCCGCAAAATCCTGCAGCTTGTCGGTCGCGGCAAGATGGCTGAACGCCACATTCCCGTGCTCCTCAAAGGGTCGAAATAACTGGATCACAATCTTGCCCTTCGGCGTCTGATCGACGAAAGACCGCCTCGACCACTCCGCCAGCGCGAAATAGGCCGCGATGGCGGCCAGTCCCACGATCCATCCGGTTCGTCTGTTCCAGGAGAGCATCGTCAGCCCGTAGCACGCTCAGGCTTCGTGCACCAAGGCGGAAATTCGCCAGCGATTCCGATTTGAGGGATCACGCCCCGCGGATTTATATCTGCAATCGGGGCCGCTACGGCGGGGATGATGGGTATAAGTCGTGGCGGGCGCGCGCGAATCATTGAACCTGCGGCCATCTCGCCTATCTCTCGAAGGCATCATGACGCTCCCCGCATCCGCATTGCCCCTTGAGCCGCCGCTGGCGTTTCTCGGCGTCGCGCATTCGGCGACCGGAAAACTGTGGCGCGACCGGCTCGATGCGCGCGGGGCGGCGCGGGCGCTGGCGATCGTGCAGCGCTACCAGTTGCCGGAGATGCTGGCGCGGGTGCTGGCAGGGCGCGACGTCGAGATCGACGCGGTCGAGGACTTTCTCGATCCGACCATCCGCAAATTGATGCCCGATCCCTATACCGTGACGCAGATGGAGGCCGCTGCCAAGCGCATCGCCGATGCGGCTGTGCACGGCGAGAAGGTCGCGATCTTCGGCGACTACGACGTCGACGGCGCGACGTCGGCGGCGCTGCTCGCCTGGCACTTGCGCCATTGCGGGCTCGATCCCCTGATCCACATCCCCGACCGGATTTTCGAGGGCTACGGACCCAATGTCGAGGCCGTGCGCGGGCTGGCGGAGAAGGGCGCGACGCTGCTGGTGACGGTCGATTGCGGCACCACCAGCCTCGAGCCGCTGGCCGAAGCGCGCCGGCTCGGCATGTCCGTCGTCGTCATCGACCACCATCAATGCGGCGACGAATTGCCCGAGGTCGAGGCGCTGGTCAATCCGAACCGGCCTGACGATCTCTCCGGCCTCGGCCATCTCGCGGCCGTGGGCCTCGTGCTGGTGACGCTGGTCGCGGTCAACCGCGAGCTGCGCGCGCGGGGCTTCTGGACCGCCGAAATGCCCGAACCGGATCTGCTCGGCATGCTGCATCACGTGGCGCTCGGCACGGTGGCCGACGTCGCGCCGCTGATCGGGCTCAACCGCGCCTTCGTCGCAAAAGGCCTGATCGCGATGCGGCGGCGCGATCATGTCGGCCACACCGCGCTGATGGACGTGTCGCGGCTGAACGGCCCGCCCGAGGCCTGGCATCTCGGCTTCATGCTGGGGCCGCGCATCAATGCCGGCGGGCGGATCGGCCGCGCCGATCTCGGCGTGCGGCTGCTGCTGGAAGGCGACGTTTCGGAAGCGGCACGGATCGCCGCCGAGCTCGACCGGCTCAACAGCGAACGCCGCATCATCGAACAGATGGCGGAGGCGCAGGCGGAAGCCGAGGCGCTGGCTTCGCTCGGCCTCGAAGACAAGGGCTCCGTCATCGTCACGGCCTCGGAAGGCTGGCATCCCGGCGTGGTCGGCCTCGTCGCTTCCCGGCTGAAGGAGAAATTCGGCCGGCCGGCGTTTGCGATTGCGCTCGAGCCCGGCGGCATCGGCACCGGTTCGGGCCGCTCGATTCGGCGGCGTCGATCTCGGCAAGGCAGTGCGGCAGGCCGTGCACGACGGGCTGTTGCTGAAAGGCGGCGGCCACGCCATGGCCGCGGGCGTGACCTTGCGCAAGGAAAAACTCGCGGAATTCCGCGCCTATATGGAAAGCGCGCTCGCCCATGACGTCGCGGCGTCGCGCCATGTGAATGAGCTCCTGATCGACGGCGCGGTCAGCGCGCGCGCGGTGACGCCGGAACTGGCGGCAACGCTCAATCGCGCCGGTCCCTTCGGCAGCGGCAATCCCGAGCCGGTGATCGCGCTGCCGTCGCATCAGCTGGTCTATGCCGATGAAGTGGGACAAGCGCATCTGCGCCTGCGGTTCAAATCCGGCGACGGCGCCATCGTCAACGGCATCGCGTTCCGCGCGATCGGCCAAAAGCTCGGCAACGCGCTTGTGGCTAATCGCGGCCAGCCGCTGCATGTCGCGGGCTCGCTCGCGGTCGACCGTTATCAGGGCACCGAACGCGTGCAGTTGCGCGTGCTGGATGTGGCGGTGCCCGATCAGGGACCGGCGGTGATACGGTAGGGTGCTTCGGCGAGGCGAGGGCCGTATGCTCCCTCTCCCCGCTCTTTCTTGCGGGGAGAGGGTGGGGTGAGCGGGCCTCTGTCCGCGAATTCAGAACGAGCGATTAGCATGGTGCCATGCCCCTCACCCGAAATTCGCTGCCGCGAATTTCGACTCTCCCCGCAAAAGAGCGGGAGAGGTAAGAGATCAGACTCCCCTGCCGCAACCTCGCCAGTACCTTCAGCCCGCCATAGCCATCCGCCGGCACCAGCCCCGCCTTGACCTGAAAATCCTGGATCGCCTTCATGGTGTCGTTGCCGACGCGGCCGTCGGTGCCGCCGGTATCGAAGCCGGCTTTGGTCAGCCGGACCTGCATTTCCTGCACTTCGGCCAAGGTCAGCGCGCGTTCGGAGCCGGGAACGGTTGAATGAAGGGCGGGCCGCCCAGAATGCGGTCGCCGAGATGGCAGATCGCCAGCGCATAGTTCATCGAAGGGTTATAGCTCTTCACCGAATAGAAATTCGGCCCCAGCAGGAACGCCGGTCCGCCCGCGACCGGAACCCACAGCTGGGCGATGGCGTTCGGTTGCGGGAACGGCTGTGCCGTCGGCGCGCGACAACGCCGGCGCTCGCCCATGCCGCGTAGGTGCGGCTGCCGCTGGAGGCGCCGCCCGGCGCGCGGACCTCATAACCCCAATGCTCGCCGCGGTGATACTTGCCGCGATTGACCAGATATTTCGCGGTCGATCCCAGCGCATCGTCGGGCTTGCCGAACGGCGAAATCTTGCCGTCATGATCATAGTCGATGCCGACATTGAGCCAGACTTCCGGCATCCATTGCGTATGCCCCATCGCGCCGGCCCAGGAGCCGCGCATCTCCTCCGGCGTCGACCAGCCGCGATCGACGATTCGCAGCGCATTGATCAGCTCGGCTCTCCCAATAGGCCTTGCGGCGCGGCTCGTTCCAGGCCAGCGCCGCCAGCGAGGGAAACACCGGCCGCATGTGGTTCTGCTGCACCAGCGGATCGCCGAAGGCGGATTCGACGCCCCACAGCGCCAGCAGCGTGCCGCGCTCGACGCCGAAATCCTGCTCGATCCGCGCGAAACAGCGCCTCGTTCTTCTTCAGCGCTTCCTTGCCGGCGATGATGCGCCAGTCGGAGACGCGGCGATTGATGTATTGCCAGATCTGCTCGTTGAATTCCGGCTGGTTCCGCATCTGCTTGAACACGGACATGTCGGGCTCGACATGGCCCATCGCGCGGGTCCAGGTCGCCTCCGAAATGCCCTTGGCCAGCGCGCGGGCGCGAAAATCGTCGCGCCATTGCTCGAAGCCGGGCGGCGCGGCGGCGAGCGCGGCGAGGGGATGCGCAAGCAGGGTCGCGGCCGCAAGGCCGGATCGCAGCAGCGGTGCGGCGCGTCGGGGTGTTGCAGGGAATCAGCTGGTTTCATCGGGCCAGTCTAGCGGCGCGGGCGGGGGGCGCGGCAAAGGTCATTCGCGCCAGAACGGCATGCTTCTGCGGCGATTTTGGGAGCGCCGGCTCGTGACAAGCGAAATCAGTTCTCGCCGCCCTCCTGGCTGCCGGGAGGACTGGCGTCCTCCGGCAGCCGCATGCGCGCATCGTCGGGCGGCCGGCGATTTCCGGCCCGATCTCGCGGCCGCGGCCGCCGATCAGGCGCTCATAGGCCGAGATCAGCGTGACGTAGGGATTGACCCAGAGCCAGCCGTCGCGCGTGAACACCTGCACGTCGAAATGCAGATGGCGGCTGGTGCCGTTGGGGTGGTCGAGGTAGTTCGAGACCACGCCGATCTTTTCGCCTTCGTCGACGCTGCGCCCGTTCAGAAGGCCGTCGGCGTCCATCGCGGCCGGATTCATGTGCATGTAGCGGAAGCGGATGTGCTCGGTGCGCGGTGTTGATCTGCAGCGTCGCCGCCTGCTGCTTCGGCGAGCGGATCACGACGCCGTCGCGGACGGCGACCACCGCCTGCTGCCTGGGGTCGCAGTGCGTCGGCGCCTTCGCTACGCGGCGGACAGGCGCCGGGCGGATGTCCTCGCCCTGATGGCCGAATCCGCTGGGGCACTGTCCGACATTGAAACTGCGGCGCTTCGCAAAAATTGTCCTGCCAGGGATAGCTGCGTGTTGCTGCCGGTCAACTCGTCGATCGGTCTGTCGCTCGACTGCGATTGCGGAATTCCTGCGAGTGGACGAAGGCCGGGGCCTTTTCCAGCGGAAAGCGGATCTGCGAATAGGCGGTGATGTCGGCGCGGCCGCCCTGCTTGCGATAGCCGCTGTTGGCGATGATGTCGCCGGCCGGGCGATAGGTGAAATCGGGCGAGGGTTCCGCCGGCCGCTCGGCAACCCCGGCGGCAATATCCATGCGCGGCCGCGAGGGCAGGCCGCCGGCGACATGCAGCGCTTTGAGGAAACGCTCGGCGACCGGATAGGCCTCGCGGCAGGCGAGCCGCCGCGCGCGCGGCGTCGAGTCCAGACACTGGATCGACACCACATAGGGGACGCCGAAGCGGGTGAAGGCGTAGCGCACATAGCCTTCCCGGATGAAGCGGCGC
This sequence comes from uncultured Alphaproteobacteria bacterium, assembly GCA_963829315.1. Classification (GTDB taxonomy): domain Bacteria; phylum Pseudomonadota; class Alphaproteobacteria; order Rhizobiales; family Xanthobacteraceae; genus Bradyrhizobium. The sequence continues at coordinate 21,587 of CAWHIO010000002.1, forward strand.
AGATCGGGAAATTGCGCCGCCAGCGCCTTGACCGGTTCGCCCTTGCCGCCGGCGGGATCGTTGATGTCGTAGACCAGGATCGAGCCGGTGATCTGGACTTCGACCGGCCTGGCAAAGGTCCGCTGCGGCATGCCCTCGCCGGCGCCCGGCTCGAGCGAGAACACCGCGTCGTAGCCGGCGGGGCCGGCGTCGAACAGGTCGACGGGGCGGAAGTCGGCCTGGTAATGCGACAGCGGGAGGCTCGCCGGCGCGCCGTTCGCCGCGCGTCGAGATAGGCCGCGGTATCGAACGGCAGCAGCACCGGCACCGGACTGCGCCCGATGCCGGTGAAGATCTGCGAGGTCGATGGCGTTGAGTTGCACCAGCGCCGGCATCGAGCGCGGATCGGAGGCGGGCAGCCGGTAGCGGCGGGTCAACGCAAAGTCGGACGCGACCGCCGGCTGGGTGTTGATCTCGGTCCGCAGCTGGTCGAGCGCGGCGCGCCATTCGACGCGGACGGCCGAAATCGCCGGCGTTCTGAATTCGTCGGCGGCAGCGGCCGTGGCGCCGGCAACCAGCAACGCGAAGGCTGCCAGGCAGACGCGCGACGAGCCGGACAGCCCTCGTACCCAATGCCTCGCCCCCCGGCGCCCCAGGCTATGCCCTGATAGTCGCTTAATCCTTTGCGCGCTCGACGTAAGAGCCGTCTTCGGTCATGACCACGATCCGCGTCCCGGCGCCGATATGCGGCGGCACGTCGGTGCGCACGCCGTTGGAGAGGATGGCGGGCTTGTAGGAGGACGATGCGGTCTGGCCCTTGGTGACCGGCTCGGTTTCCACGACCTCCAGCGTCGCGCGCTGCGGCATCTGTGATGGCGACCGGGACATGGCCGTGCAGCGACAGCTTGACGGTCATGTTCTCCTGCAAGTAGGGCGCGGAGGAGCCGACGATGTCCTTCGGGCACCTGGACCTGATCGTAGGTCTCGGTGTTCATGAAGTGGAAGCCGTCGGCGTCTTCGTAGAGGTAGTTGAAGTTGTGGTCCTCGATGGTCGCCTTTTCGACCTGGTCGGTGGTCTTGTAGCGCTCGGAAATCTTCACCCCGTCGCTGATCCGGCGCATTTCGATCTGGCTGACCGGCGTTCCCTTGCCGGGATGGATGTTCTCGGCGGTCAGGACCACGTAAAGCTTGCCGTCTTGCTCGATGACGTTGCCCTTGCGAATAGAACTGGCGATGACTTTCAAAGCTGTTTTTCCTGATGTTCTGGCCCGGGACCGATCAGGACACGGTGTGTCCTTAAGGCCAGCGAAGCGGTTTCGGGCCGCAACATACTGATTTTGCCGATCGATGCCAGCGTTTTGCGCCCCAAGGGGAGGCGTCGTTGATGGCCGTAAACGGCCATCGAGGATTGGCCCGGCCGGCGGACGCCCGAAGCGCCGACCCGTCATCTCGATTGCGGCTCGGGGATCTGTGATCGCCTTGGCGTTGTTGTCGGCGAAGTCTGGCAGGCACCGAAAATGCCCCCGTCTTCAGGTCGTAGACGCAGTGCCAGTCTTCGATCCATGGGGCCGTCTTGACGTCCTCGCCCTGCATGTCGAACGACAGGCTGATCACGACGTAGCGACTGTCGGGCCAATGTTGCACCCATCCAGGCGTAGTTGTCTTCCATGCCCTTGATCAGAGCCGCAAAGGCGTGATCGAGCGAGTAGGGGTTCTTGGGGTCCCGATGCATGCCCCTTCGAATGCCGGCGTGGTGAAGAAATAATCCCAGGCCATGTCGCTGAGGGGTTTTTTGGTCGCGGGCGAGAATTGGTAGCCGTTCCGCCGGTACAGGAAGAGCGATCTGATAGCCCGCTCCCGTCTTCTGCATCCGTACCAGCCACTGGCTATCCGGGCTGAATCGAAATCCGGCCTGATAGCCAGCCAGATCGTCGCCCTCGCCGGGGTTCAGCGAGAGAGGCGTGCCGGTGACCGGCATCGAAGGTCCAAAACTGGAAAAGCAGACTCTCATCTTGCTGTTCCTTGGCATATTGCTCCACCAGCAGCTTGTGGTCGGGGGATTTGAAGATGGGGGCGTCCGGGAGAAGCTTGAAACCGGCTCCGGGGCCAGCGGCAAAGGCCGGCGCCGCCGTCGCCAGCGCCAGCAACAGCGCCATCCATGTTGGTCGTAATCTCTGTTCAAACATTGCTTGATTCCTGGTTCACGGTTAGTCACCGAAGGGGTGCCGGAGGTTCGGACCGCATGACGCATCGACGCAAATGGACCAGATGACGGAAAAACCCGCCTGCGAAGCCGACCGCGGCGTCGCCATGGTGGACGCCGGCGCGGCACGCCGATGTCAGGCCGTTCCTGGCGGCGCGGCAGCGCCGATCACCAGGGCGATCAGGGCATGGTTCGACGCGCAGGGATTTGTCGAGGTCGAAACCGGCATCCTGCAGGTTTCGCCGGGCAACGAGACCCATCTGCATGCGCCCCGCACGGAATTGAGCCGCGCCGACGGCACGCGCGCGACGCGGTACTTGCGGACCTCGCCGGAATTCGCCTGCAAGAAACTGCTGGCCGCGGGCGAAGCCAAAGATTTTCGAGTTCGCGCGGGTGTTTCGCGACCGCGAGCGCGGCGATCTGCATCTGCCCGAATTCACCATGCTGGAATGGTACCGCGCCAATGCCGGCTATGACGCGGTCATGGCCGACAGCATCGTCATGATCGCGCATGCCGCGCAGGCGACCGGCATCGGCCGATTTTCGTTTCGCGGCCGGATCGCCGATCCCTTTGCCGAGCCGGAACTGTTGACGGTGGCGGCCGCGTTCGAGCGCTTTGCCGGGATCGATCTGCTCGCGACCGTCGCCGACGGCAAGGGCGATCGCGCCGGGCTGGCGGCAGTCGCGGCGAAGGCGAGTGCGGATCAGCGGAGGACGACACCTGGTCGGATATTTTCAGCAAGATTCTGGTCGAGCATGTCGAACCAAATCTGGGGCAGGGGCGTTTGACGGTATTGTTCGAATATCCGGCGCCCGAAGCGGCGCTGGCGCGCGCAAAACCCTCCGATCCGCGCGTCGCCGAACGGTTCGAGATCTATGCCTGCGGCGTCGAGCTCGCCAACGGGTTCGGCGAATTGACCGATGCGCGCGAACAGCGCCGTCGTTTCATCGAGGCGATGGACGAAAAGCAGCGGCGCTATGGCGAGCGCTATCCGCTGGACGAGGATTTTCTCGACGCGGTCGCCGACATGCCGGAAGCCAGCGGCGTCGCGCTCGGCTTCGACCGGCTGGTGATGCTGGCGAGCGGCGCGCTCAGGATCGATCAGGTGGTGTGGACGCCGCCGGCGGGTGACGGCATGAACAGGATCGAATCCCGAAATTTCAAGCGACCGCGACCTTGCGGCGAACCCGCCGAACTCGTCGCCCACGGGCCTGGCGCCGGCGGCCGATCTTGCCGATCTGGAAAAGGTCGCGGCGCGCTATGCGGTCGCGGTGACGCCTGAGATCGCCGCGCTGATCGATCCCGACGATCCCGACGATCCGATCGCGCGGCAGTTCATTCCGAGCGCGCGAGGAACTGGTGGCTGGGGCAGGCGAGACCGCCGATCCGATCGGCGATCACGCGCATTCGCCGGTCGCCGGCATCGTGCATCGCTATCCCGACCGGGTGCTGTTCAAGCTGGTGCATGTCTGCGCGGTCTATTGCCGCTTCTGTTTCCGCCGCGAAATGGTCGGGCCGGGCAAGGCGAGCGGCGCTGTCGCACGGCGCCTATCGACGACGCGCTCGACTATATCCGCGCGCATCCCGAAATCTGGGAAGTGATCCTGACCGGCGGCGATCCGCTGATGCTGTCGCCGCGGCGGCTGGCCGAGATCATGGCCGATCTTGCCGCCATCGATCACGTCAGGATCATCCGGATTCATACCCGCGTGCCCGTCGCCGATCCCGCGCGCATCACGCGCCGAGATGGTCGCAGCGCTGAAGGTCGAGGGCGCCACGACCTGGGTCGCGCTGCACGCCAATCATGCCGCGCGAGTTGACCGGCAAGGCGCGCGCCGCCTGCGCCGGCATCGTCGATGCCGGCATTCCCATGGTGAGCCAGTCGGTGCTGCTGCGCGGCGTCAATGACGATGTCGCCGACGCTGGAAGCGCTGATGCGGGCCTTCGTCGAATGCCGCATCAAGCCCTATTACCTGCATCACGGCGATCTCGCGCCCGGCACCGCGCATCTGCGCACCACGCTCGCGCAGGGGCAGGAGCTGATGCGGGGCTTGCGGGGGCGGGTGTCCGGACTATGCCAGCCGGATTACGTGCTCGATATTCCCGGCGGCCACGGCAAGTCGCCGGTCGGCCCGAATTATCTGTCGCCAGCAGAATTCTTTCGCCGGGAACGTGAACCGGCCGCGGAAACGCGCTATCGTGTCGTCGACTATTGCGGCGACGTTCATCTCTATCCGCCGAAGCCGTGATGCGTTGCTCTGCAGATGGGAGAAGCAAGATGCGAAAACTGTTCACGAGCAAGATCGATCGCAGCCGCAGTCGGTCGTCGACTCGCGCTTGCGGTTCTGATCGGCCGGCGCCGGCGCGATCGCGCAGACCGGCGCCGGATCGCGGGCACAAGTCCGCCAACTCGGCCCTCCGCGAGGCGCCGGTCGGCCATCGCCAGCCGCGCGCCGGCGACGTTCCCGCCGAGAAAAATCTGGGCGATCCGAACGATCCGCGTGAGCAAGGAAGACGCGACCCTCGACAAGAAGATCAAGAGCATCTGCCGCGGCTGCTAGACCGTCCGGCGCCGCGCGCGCACGGCAGTCGATGGGCATCGCTCGGCAAATCTGCGTCAGCCAGCTGATCAGACGTCGACCGCATTGCTCAAGACTTGGTATCCCTAGGCCGAGCGTTCCCGGAATTTGCGGCGCTGCAGCTCGCGCCTCGCCGCGACGGCGTCGGCCAGCAGGTTCAGCGCCGGCACGGTCGTCTCCCAGTCGATGCAGCCATCGGTGATGCTCTGCCCGTAGGTCAGCGGCTTGCCCGGCACGCACGTCCTGGCGGCCGGCGACCAGGTTGCTCTCGATCATGACGCCGATGATGCGCTGCTCGCCGCCGGCGATCTGGCGGGCGATGTCGGCAGCGACCAGCGGCTGGTTCTCCGGCTTCTTGCCGCTGTTGGCGTGACTGGCGTCGATCATCATCCGCGGCGCCACGCCGGCGCGCGCGAGTTCGGCGGCGGCGGCATCGACGCTGGCCGCGTCGTAGTTCGGCGCGCTGCCGCCGCGCAGGATGACGTGGCAGTCCTCGTTGCCGGTGGTCGCCGCGATCGCCGAGCGGCCGCCCTTGGTCACCGCCATGAAATGGTGCGGATGCGAGGCCGACTTCACCGCGTCGGCGGCGATGCGCACATTGCCGTCGGTGCCGTTCTTGAAGCCGACCGGGCAGGAGAGGCCCGGAGGCCAGCTCGCGATGGATCTGGCTTTCGGTGGTGCGCGCGCCGATCGCCGCCCACGCCACCAGGTCGGCGATGTATTGCGGCGTCGTCATGTCGAGGAATTCGGCGCCCGCCGGCAGGCCGAGATTGTTGACCGCCGACAGCACGCTGCGCGCCAGCCGCAGGCCCTTGTTGATGTTGAAGCTGCCGTCGAGGTCGGGATCGTTGATCAGCCCCTTCCAGCCGACCGTGGTGCGCGGCTTCTCGAAATAGACGCGCATGACGATCTCGAGGCGGTCGGCGAGCCGTTCGCGCAAGGCGGCGAGCCGCTCGGCATAGTCGACGGCGGCCGCGGGATCGTGGATCGAGCAGGGGCCGACGACGACCAGAAGGCGGTCGTCGGTGCCGTTGAAGGATGGCGTGGATGGCGTTGCGCGCCGCCATCACAATTCGCGTCGCGGTCAGGGTGCGCGGGACTTCGCGCATCACCTCGTCCGGCGTCGTCAGTTCCTTGATTTCCTTGATTCGAAGATCGTCTGTCGTGCTCAACACGGCGGTGGCTCCTGGTTTTGAAGGACCTGCCGGCCAATAAAAAAGCCGCCAGGTCTGGCGGCTGTTCGGACTTCTTGCTGCAATTTTTCAGATTGAGCGCGATCCTCCCACCGCCAGCGAGCTGTCGTAGCTAAAATACCAAAAATAGCTGGTGGCGATGGTGATCATGGCGGGCTCTATAGCCCAGCGCGTTGCGCCTTGTCATCCCCAAAATTCGGCCCGCGGGCGTTCAGGCCTTGCGCGCGGCGAGCGCCATGCCGATCAGGGAGGCGCCGCCGAACAGCAGATTGATGCCGACCAGAAGTCCGATCGCCCATTCCGCCGAGCCCGGCAAGCCCGGAGATGATCAGGAACGGCGATCAGGATGTCCATGATGCCGGAGATCAGCAGCCAGCGACCAGCGCTCCGACAATTCGCGGCGGTGCTCCAGCGCATACATGATGGTGGCGACGCCTTCGGCGAGGAAATAGGCGCCGACCACGATGGTGAGCGTCAGAACGCCCTGCACCGGCCGCGCCAGCAGGATGATGCCGGCGCCGATCGCGAGCACCGCCGAAATCAGCGACCACCAGAAGCCCGGCATCTGCCGGGCCCAGAACGTCAGCGCCAGCCCGGCGATGCCGCAGATCAGAAACATCCAGCCGAGGAAGATCGTGACGGCAAGGCTCGCCAGCGGCGGCAGCGATCGATGGCGGCAAGCCCGAGCACGACGAGCAGGATGCCTTCGAACAGGAAGGCCTTCCAATGCTCGCGTACCGCGGCGCTCATTTCGGATTGCAGTTTGGTGATGTCCTGGGGAACGGTCATGGCAAATCTCCCGGTACTGAGCGACGAAATAATGACGCCTCGAATGTGACGCCATCATATAACGCGCCAGCGCCTGTCGGGATCAAACTTTGTCTAACCGCGTCCGGGCGCGGCCGAAAAGCCGGAGGCCGTCGTCGCGCATCCGGTTGCGGCCGAGAATATAGATCGCCGTGGTCACCACCAGCAGCGCGCTGCCGATCAGGATCGAGGTAAGGCCGATCGGAACCAGCACCAGCGCCACGTTGCGCTCGGGATTGACCAGCCAGTGGTGGATCGAGGTCAGCACGAAGGTCAGGCCGATAAAGCCGGCGCCGCCGCCCACCACCAGCAGCGCCCACATCCGCCGCAACTGGCTCAGCCGGTCGCGGGCGAGTTCGGTGCGGGGCGCGTGATGGCGGCCGACCCGCCGCACCAGGCGGACGGCAAATGCGATCGAGCTGAAGCCGATCAGCACGCTCGCCGCTCCCAGCATGAAGCCGGGTCGAGGCGACGATGTCGGCGTTTTGCTGCAGCGTCAGCAGCGGGAAATCGAAGCCCGCATGCAGCGCGAGCGGCGCGAACAGCATCAGGATGCGGCTCGAGATCCGCGCCCAGTCGCGATGATGCCGGTGCGCGCCGAGCGCGGTGCCGGCGCGCGCGAGCGCGAGATAGGCGCCGGCGATGATGCCGAGCGCGCCGTGGAACGGCACGGTCAGCACGCTGCGCAGCGCCGCCAGCGATCGCCACATCTCGGCATGCTGCACGAGATAAGCGAGGTTTTCATAGGCCGCGAAACCAAGCCCCGCGGCGGCGCCATAGACCACGGTGTCCATCGGATCGGCGAACGGCCGGCGCCGCGCCGAGACCGCGACGATGACGAGGATCTTGACGGTTTCCTCGGGCAGCGCGACCCCGAACACCGAATGCAGGGCCTGCGCGACCCAGGGATTTTCGGGGAACCGCGCGACATCGCGGCGAACGGCGCGCGCGCCACGCCCAACAGCGAAATGCTGGCGGCGCCGAGCAGGAACGCGGCCCACACCTTGGCGGGCGGGCCGGGGCGCTCGCCGGCGGCGATCACGAGCCACAGGATCAGCAGCGCGGGCGCTACCGCGGCGGTGCCGATGACGGTCGGAAGGGATTCAAGCAGATTCATCGAGGTGGCAGATATGCCATTTTTCCGTTTATCTACTGCCTTGAATTTTGACCGCCTTGGAACAAGCCGGCGCGCGGCATCGAAAGGCCGGACTTGCGCCAAAGGCGGGATCCGCTCCGCTTCGAGCGCTCAGCAACCCCTGCAAATGTTCTTATCTGTGCGTTCACCCGCGCCTCTTCGGCGCTGATCGAATCGACATATTTCGAGCTTTCGACTTTCGAAACCGGAACCGCTCGCAATGCCGGCGCGCTTTGCCGGTGAGGCTACCGGCGGCGTGGCCTTGTCGTAGCAGGCGAGCCTGGCGTCCGCGTTCGCGAGCGATCTGCATTCGGCGGTTTGAGCTGTACGCGGTTTGGCGAAGGCGCAGAGCGCAGACGAGCGAGGGCAAGCAATTTCATCTCGAATCTTTCTTCTTCTAGGGCCAACGGGCGGGAAGCGGTGGCGGCTTCCAAGCGTGTTGTGATTATTCAGTTAAATCAATGGTTTTCCGACTTCTTTGACGACGTAAGATGGACATATTCGGGCCGCCCTGTCCACCTCGAATTGACAAAGCCCAAAATGGTCGGCGCGACGGCATGATAGCTTTACCCATGAGCTAGCCGGGAGGCGCAGGTGGCGGTCTTGTTCCGCGGGGCAGAGACACATGCGAGGTCGCTTCTCAAGGCGATCAGCTGGCGGACGCTTGGAACACTCGACACCTTCGCAATCAGCTGGTTGTTGACCGGCCAGCTCGAGATCGCGGGATCGATCGCAGGCCTGGAGATCGCGACCAAACTCGCCTGGTATTACATGCACGAACGGGTCTGGGCGGCGATCCATTGGGGCCGGCGTCACCGCTAAGTCCAGGGCATCACGCCCCAATAAACCGTTCCGTTGGTATCGGGATCGCTGTGGTCGCTGGCGGAGAACACATAGCCCTGTCCGCGCCAGTGCGAATAGCGGCCTTCGCCGCGTTCGGCGAAACGCAGCCTTCATCCCGCCAGCAGCCGCCGGCAGGCCTCGACGAAGACCTGCGCGCCGGTGACGATGTCGGCATCGGCGGTGTTCTCGGTCCAGTGATGACTGATGCCGCCGATCGAGGGCACGAACAGCATGCCCGCCGGCATGATGGTGGCGAGAATCTGGGCGTCATGGCCGGCGCCGGAGGGCATGCGGACCGACTTGCCGCCGGCGAAGCCCGCGCTCGCGTCTTCGATCGTCTGCTGGAACCTGGCATCCATGATGGCGGGCGCGCCGGTGCGGAGACGCTCGACCTCGACGCTGCAGCGGCCTTGCGCCGTGACGTCGGCGGCCATGCTCCGCAGCACATCTTCCAGACGTTCGATCACGGCAGGGTCGTCGTCGCGGATCTGGAACAGCATCTTCGGCCCGTCCCGGAATGATGCTGGGCGCGCCGGGATCGAGCGTGATGCGGCCGGTGGTCCAGACCGTGCGCGGTCCGCAGAATTGCGGGAAGCGATCGTCGATGGCGACGCAAAACCTGGCCAGCGCGAGGCCTGCATCCTTGCGAATGTCCATGCGGGTCGTGCCGGCGTGATTTTGCTCGCCGACGAAACTGATCCGGTATTGCCAGATGCCGACGATGGAGGTGACGACGCCGATCGCGAGCTCCGCCGCTTTCGAGCGTCTCGCCTTGCTCGATATGGGCCTCCAGATATCCGATGTGCCGCCCGCGTTCGGCCCTGGCGCGCGCCCGGCCGGCAAGGCCGGCCTCGCGCAGGGCCTCCCGCATGGTCTGGCCGCTGGTGCGGTCGCGCGCGGCATCGATCTCCGCCTCGGTGACGGCCCCCGACATAGGACCGGCTGCCGAGGAAACTGCCGAAATGGCCTTCCTCGTCGCACCATGACGCGACTTCGACGGCGCCGTCGATACGCGCGGATCGGGATTGATGATGCGGGCGGCCTCCAGCGCATAGACGACGCCGAGCGGCCCATCGAGCCAGCCCGCGATAATTCTGGCTTTCGAGATGCGACCCCGCCAGCAGTTTCGGTCCCGGCTTTCGCGCTGGTGCCGATCACATTGCCGATGCCGTCGATCTCGGCGGTGAGGCCGGCCTCGGGAAGCCTTTCGGCAAGCCAGCGCAGCGAGCGGATATGGGCTTCCGAGAATGTCGGCTTGTGGACGCCGGTCTTGTAGGCGCCGATGCCGCGCAGCGCATTGAGATCGGCAAGCACGCGGGCGCCATCGACGGGCGAGCGATGGTCAGGCATCAAGCGGTTCCTTCAATGCCGCGGCATGAAAATCACGTCGGCAGGCCGTTCTCCATCGATAATGGAACGGCGTTCCCCAGCGAAGCACCTCATTCCAACGATATCAATGGCTTGCCTCCGAATTTGGGAGGATTAGGTTATATTGAAGCACATAAGGTTTAAGGCACGCTACCCGAACTTTCCGGATTTCACAGGCTGGCCAGCGGAGCAGCCATGGCACTCTGCGATGCCATTAACAGCGCGCGTACCCAGAGCAGCTCGACTGGCTCGCCAGGAGGGTGTGGGGTGTCCACATTGCAGGTGCGATCTCGGAAGATGATTCCGAGTTCATTTCAAAGCAACGAAAGGGGCAGCGATGGCTGACAAGGTCTTTGCGGGAACGGTCGTGCTTCCCGATCGGATAATCGATGACGGTTATGTTCTGGTCGGCGATGGCAAGGTGCAGTCCATTGGATCCGGCAATTTGCCGGGTGGCGAAAGACATGGCGGTCAGGGATTTTTCGTCCTCCCCGGCGCGATCGACGCTCAGGTGCACAGCCGCAGCCAGCTTGGACAGGAGGATTTCGTCTGGTCGACGCGCAGCGCCGCGGCGGGCGGCGTCACAACCATTGTCGACATGCCCTATGACGATAACTGCCTGATCGCGACGGCCGAGCGTTTTCGGACCAAGGTCAGGGAAGCGGGTGCGCAGGCGCGCGTTGATTTTGCGCTTTATGCGACGATCGACCCCGATGAAGGCGCAAAGCGAGTTGATGAATTGGTTGATGCCGGCGCCGCTGCTTTCAAATTCTCGACCTTTGGCACGCATCCGAAAAGGTTTCCGCGCATTCCACCGCACACGCTCTACGCCAGCTTTTGCGCCGTCGGAAAACGAGGGTTGATCGCCGGTATCCATAATGAGAACGACGAAATGGTCCGCGCCTACATGGCGGACGTCGAGGCGAGCGGCATTATCGACTATACCGCGCACGGTCTTTCGCGGCCGCCGATCACCGAGGCGCTGGCAACGGCGGAAGTGTTCGAACTGGGCGCCGGTGCCGGTTGCCCCGTGCACATCGTCCACTGCTCGATCGGCCGGGGATATGAATTGGCTGCCGCCTACCGCGCGCAGGGGCATGGGGCGACCATCGAGGCCTGCGTTCACTACCTCACGCTCGATGAAGAGAATGATGTTCGGCGTCTCGGCGGCAAAGCCAAGATCAACCCGCCGCTGCGGCGGCGCCACGAGGTTGAAGCGCTTTGGCACCATCTTGCGGCCGGCAACGTCACGATCGTGTCGACCGACCATGTGAGCTGGTCGGAGGATCGCAAGACCGATCCGAACATGCTCAAGAATGCATCGGGAATTCCGGGTCTCGAAGCTCTGTACGGATTGCTTCTGAAAGGTCTCGACCAGCGCAAGCTCTCTCTGACGCACGCCGCGCGGCTGCTGGCCCATAACCCCGCTGGCTTGTTCCGGATTACCCACGCCAAGGGCGCGCTGGAGGTCGGCCGCGATGCCGACATCGTGCTGATGCGCCGCGATCCCTATCGCTACCGCGCGGCCGCCAGTGGAAACAATTTCGTATCCTGGAGTCCCTATGACGGAATTGAGCTGCCGTTCCGGACCGTCGAGACCTATCTCCGGGGCGATTGCGTCGCAGCCGACGGACGGGTGCTGTCCGAACCGGGACAAGGCCGTTTCGTCAGTCCGCGCCACGTCCATTAGCTCGGGCCTCAATCAAGCATCACATGAAGACCAACCTTCCGCTCGATGCCGATCGCCGCGGGGCGGATGTGATGGCGCTCGCCGACATCCGACCCGGCCAGGCCGTATACGAGGCGCTCGTTCACGGCGGCTCTGTTGACTTTCCGCGGGCCCTCAATAATGTATATACATATTGAGCCACCCAGGAGATTGCCGCCTTGCCGCCGATCTATATCGCCTACCTCAATCGTCTCGACATCGATGAACTCAACATCACCGATGACGAGATACTCTCGGCGATCGAGGCGAGCCTCGCCAGTCAGGGCAGAGGCGAAACGGTGATCGAACCCCGCGTTCATCTCGAGCCCGGCGTCGCCAACGGGCATTTCAACGTGCTGCGCGGCGCCATCAAGGCGCCGATCGACTCCGCGGGCGTCAAAATCGTCGGCGACTTCGTCGACAACTACAAGCTCGGCTTTCCTTCCGAGCTTGCCATCCTGGCGCTGTTCGATCCGCGCACCGGCGCGCCCAAGGCGATCCTGGATGCCAGCGGCATCACCGACATGCGCACCGGCGCGGTGACCGCGATCGGCGCCAAGCATCTCGCCCGCAAGAATTCGAAAATCCTCGGCCATATCGGCGCGCGCGGAACGGCCTACTGGAACGTGCGGCTACTCAATCATCTGTTCGATTTCGACGAGATCCGCGTGCATTCCCGGCGCGAAGAGAGCCGCAACAATTTTGCCGAGCGGCTGAGCCGCGATCTCGGCAAGAAGGTGATCGCGACGGAGGACTGGAAGAGCTGCGTCGAGGGCGCCGACATCGTGGTCGAAGCCTCCCGGCTCGACAAGCCGACGCCTTTGCTGAGGACCGAATGGATCAAGCAGGGCGCCTTCGTGGTTCCCTACGGAACAATGAGCGCGATCGAGCTGTCGCTGACCGACATCATGGCCAAGCTCGTGGTCGACGACTGGGGCCAGTGCAAGGGCGGCAAGTTCGGCAGCCTGCGCGCGCATGTCGAGGCAGGGAAGCTGTCGGAAGACGACGTTACATGCGGAACTCGGGCAGATCGTCGCCGGTCTGAAGCCCGGCCGGCAAAGCGATGCCGAGACCAATCTGTTCTGGCATCGCGGGCTCTCGCTGTCGGATATCGCGCTCGGCCACGCCATGCTGGAAAAATCGCAGCGGCTGGGCATCGGGCAACGCCTGCGCTTTGCCTGATCGGGCGGCGACCTCGCGAGAAACTCAGCCATGGCGTATGTGGCCAATGCACGGATGTATTCGGTCAATCAAGCCGGCCGCCGCCGCATGGAAGGAGCTGTTTGGCTGGCTCGCCCGTGAGTTGCGTGTCGAGCTGCGTGTCACCGATCACGCGTTTCCCTTGCCGCTGGCCGAATTGTGGTCACGCGGCGATCTCGCCTGCGCCTTCATGTGCGGATTTCCCTATGCGCTTGCGTCGCAGAAGCCGCGGCCGGTGGCCGCGCCCGTTCCTGCTCGGGCGCCGATCGCCGGCCGGCCGGTCTATGCGACGCGTATTCTGGTGAAAGCGGATTCGCGGTTCTTCTCGCTCGAGGATACGTTCGGCGGCCGCCTCGGCTACACCGTCGAGGATTCTGCATTCCGGCTACAACGCGCTTCGACATCATCTGCTGCCGTACCACCAGGAGCGCGGAAAACGCCTCTATCGCGAAAGCATCGGACCGCTGTTTACGCCGCGACGGGTGATCGATGCGCTGCTCGCGGGCGATATCGATGTCGGTCCGCTCAATTCGTATGCGCTGGACCTGATGCTGCGCCACGAACCCGATCTCGGGCAGAAGATCAGGGCCGTCGCGACGACCGATATCGCCCCAATTCCATTTTTTGTCGCAAGCGCCGATTGCCCTGATGAGGTTGTGTCAGCCTTGCAGGCGGCACTGGCGAAGTTTGCGTATGCTTCCGACAGCGCCGGCCTGAGAGATCGGCTTTGCCTCGAAGCGTTTGCTCCGGTGGCGGCCGATGACTACGGCCTGACGGCGCGCTGGGACGACGAGGCGCGCAAGGCGGGGTACCGCCAGCCCGGCTGACCGGTCGGATCGGCGCGTCACTGTTCCCGCAACAACACAAGATACAAGTCGCATGCGCCGAGCGGAACAATCCGGAAGGAGCCGTTGCGCGATAGCAAGATGGCCGCATCGCCATGATCGAGCGTCGCCGGGCCTCGCTCCGACGCCAGGCTCGCCTTGCCGTTGAGCGACACGACGAGCGCGATATCATGGCCGTCGAAATCGCAGGCGATTGGCCCGGGAATTCGCTGCATTCGATGACAGAAGCGGCGGCGGCGCGTCATCACATTGAGGTCGATGATCGCGCCGGCAGTGAGCCGCGCGGATGTCATGACGTCGCCCGGAAAACTGATCGGCTCCGATCCACGCGCGAGCGTCAATGGCGCGTGTCGTCCGATCGTCAGCACCAGACCCTCTCCCTTGACGACCGCAAGGGTGCGGTCGATCCCGGGAAATTCGGAAAAAGGCCCATCTGAAGCGACCTGCGCCAGACTGATGCGCCAATCGAAATCATCAAGCGACGCGCCGGCCGGCGCCACGGCGATCTCCGTCGTCGAGCCGCCGCCGTTCTTCCACGGTGTGGTGCGGCAATCCCTGGCCCGAATGATGTTCACGGCGTGGTTTGCGTCAGCGCAGGCTTGGCAGGTCGAGCTTGTTTGCCCGCGCGCAATCGATGGCGAGCTCGTAGCCCGCGTCGGCATGCCGCATCACGCCGGTGGCGGGATCGTTCCACAGCACCCGGCCGATCCGCGCCGCCGCCTCCGGCGTCCCGTCGCAGACGATGACCATGCCGGCGTGTTGCGAGAAGCCCATGCCGACGCCGCCGCCATGATGCAGCGATACCCAGGTGGCGCCGCTGGCACAATTGAGCAGCGCGTTGAGAAGCGGCCAGTCGGATACCGCGTCGGAGCCGTCCTTCATCGCTTCGGTCTCGCGGTTGGGCGAAGCAACCGAGCCGGAATCCAGATGGTCGCGGCCGATCACGACCGGCGCCTTCAGTTCGCCGCGCGCCACCATCTCGTTGAAGGCGAGCCCGAGCCGATGGCGGTCGCCGAGTCCTACCCAGCAGATGCGCGCCGGAAGTCCCTGGAATGCGATGCGTTCGCGCGCCATGTCAAGCCAGTGATGAAGCGCCGCGTTGTCGGGCAGCAATTCCTTGACCTTGGCATCGGTGCGATAGATGTCTTCGGGATCGCCGGACAAGGCCGCCCATCGAAACGGCCCGATGCCGCGGCAGAACAGCGGCCTGATATAGGCCGGCACGAAGCCCGGGAAATCGAACGCGTCCTTGACGCCTTCTTCCAACGCCATCTGGCGAATGTTGTTGCCGTAGTCGACCACCGGAATCCCCATGCGGTGAAAATCGAGCATGGCGCGGACGTGTTCTGCCATCGATTTCCGCGCGGCGGCGGCCACACCCTTTGGATCGGTCTCGCGGCGCGATTCCCACTCGCTCGGCGTCCAGCCTTTCGGCAGATAACCGTTGACGGGATCATGCGCGGAGGTCTGGTCGGTGACGACGTCGGGCCGAACGCCGCGACGTACCAGTTCGGGAAATATCTCGGCGGCGTTGCCGAGCAGGCCGACCGACACCGGCTTCCTGTCCCGGCCAGCCTGTTCCATGATGGCCAGCGCCTCATCGAGATCTGCCGGCCTGGCGGTCGAGATAGCGGGTGCGCAGCCGCATCTCGATCCGCGACGGCTGGCATTCGACCGCGAGCAGGAGGCGCCCGCCATGACGGCCGCGAGCGGCTGCGCGCCGCCCATGCCGCCGAGACCGGCGGTCAGGATCCATCTGCCCGCGAGATCGCCGCCGTAATGCTGGCGGCCGAGCTCGACGAAGGTCTCATAGGTGCCCTGAACGATGCCCTGACTGCCGATGTAGATCCATGAGCCTGCCGTCATCTGGCCGAACATCATCAGGCCTTTGCGATCGAGTTCGTTGAAATGTTCCCAGGTCGCCCAGTGCGGCACCAGGTTGGAGTTGGCGATCAGCACGCGCGGCGCGTCGGCATGGGTGCGGAAGACGCCGACCGGCTTGCCCGACTGCACCAGCAGCGTTTCGTCGCCTTCCAGCCGCTTCAGGGTCGCGACGATGCGATCAAAACTTTCCCAGTCGCGCGCGGCGCGGCCGATGCCGCCATAGACGACGAGTTCACTCGGCTTTTCCGCGACCTCCGGGTCCAGATTGTTCATCAGCATGCGCATCGGGGCTTCGGTGAGCCAGGATTTGGCGGAAAGCTGATGGCCGCGCGCGGCGCGGATCACGCGGGCATTGTCGATGCGGGTCATGATCGGGGTTCCTCGCAGGATGACGCGTCAGGCAATGCCGGGCACAGCGATCTGTGAATTGCCGTGCCATACGCGGGCATAGAGTGGATTGAAGCCCATCCGGTAGACGAGTTCCGCCGGCCGCTCGATATTCCAGATGGCAAGATCGCAAAATTTTCCGGCATCCAGGCTGCCGGTTTCTGCGAACAGCCCAAGCGTGCGCGCCGCCTCCCGCGTTACGGCTGCGATGCATTCCTCGACGGTGAGACGAAACAGTGTCGCGCCCATGTTCATCGCCAGCAGCAACGATGTCAGCGGCGAGGTGCCGGGGTTGCTGTCGGTCGCGAGCGCGATCGGGACACCGTGACGCCGCATCGCATCGATTGGCGGGGTCTGCCGCTCGCGAATGAAATAGAACGCGCCGGGCAGAACCACGGCGACGGTGCCGGCCCGGGCCATCGCCGCGACGCCCTCATCATCGGTATATTCGAGATGATCCGCGGACAGCGCACCGTAGCGCGCGGCAAGCGCCGCACCGTGAAGGTTCGAAAGCTGGTCGGCGTGAAGACGAACGGGAAGGCCCAGCGCCCGTGCTTTCGCAAATACCCGCGCGGTCTCGTCGGGCGAAAAAGCGATGCCTTCGCAAAAGGCGTCGACCGCATCCGCGAGACCTTCAGCGGCAATCTGCGGCAGCATCGTGTCGCAGACCGAGTCGATATAGGCGCCGCTGTCGCCCTTCATCTCGGGCGGCACCGTGTGGGCGCCGAGGAAAGTCGTCCGGACCGAGACTGCACGTTCGTTGACGAGCTGCCGGGCCGCCTGCAACTGACGCCGTTCGGTGTCGAGTTCGAGGCCATAGCCGGATTTGATCTCGATCGTGGTGACGCCCTCGGCGATCAGTGCGTCGAGCCGCGGCAGCGTGGCGGCGACTAACTGCCCGGTGCTGGCCTGCCGCGTCGCCTTCACCGTCGAGACGATGCCGCCGCCGGCGCGCGCGATCTCCTCATAGCTCGCGCCCGCCAGCCGCTGTTCGAATTCGCCGGCGCGGTTGCCGCCATAGACCAGATGGGTATGACAATCGATCAGTCCGGGCGTGATCCAGCGACCGTCGCAGTTGGTTCGTTGCAGTGGCATCGAGGCCGGACGGCGCGTCGCGCGGCGGGCCCCGCATAAATGATGCGGCCATCGGCGGCGGCGATCAGGCCGTCATCGATCAAACCCAGGCCTTGGCGGGACGGCGAAAGCGTTGCAAGACGGCAGCCGTGCCAGATGTGATCGACCGATATCATGAACCTGCGGACCGGTAGCTGACGCTGCGCGCTTGGCATTCTGTCTATTTGTCTATACATATTGCGAGCGCTGCTGTCCAGAGTTTCGCAGGCATCGGAGATAGGGCGTGACCGGACTGTTTTTTGACCAGGCGTTGTTGCCTCAGGGCTGGGCGCGCGGCGTCCGGGTTGGGGTCGAGGCCGGCCGCATCGCAAGCATCGCGAGCGGCAGTTCGGCGCAGCCCGGCGATCAACGCCACCGGATCGGGCTTCCCGGCATCTCCAATCTGCACAGCCACGCTTTTCAACGCGGAATGGCGGGTCTTTCCGAGATCAGAGGCTCGTCGGTGGAAAGTTTCTGGACGTGGCGGGAATTGATGTACCGCTTCGTCGGTCGCATGACGGCCGACGATATCGAGGCCGTGGCCGCGCAAGCCTATGTCGAAATGTTGGAGGCGGGATTTACCCGCGTTGGGGAGTTTCACTACCTCCACCACGATGTCTCCGGCGCGCCCTACGGCAATCTGGGCGAGCTGGCCGAGCGGATCGCCAGTGCCGCGGAAGCATCTGGCATCGGTCTGACCCTGTTGCCGGTATTTTACGCGCATGCCGGATTTGGTGGCCGCGCGCCCGATTCCGGGCAGCGGCGCTTCATCAACGATCTCGACCGGTTTTCGCGGTTGATGGAGGCGAGCCGCCGCGCCGTGGCGGGGCAGGAGGGTGCGGTCGTTGGCGTCGCACCGCATTCGCTCCGCGCCGTTACACCGGCAGAACTGGGCGCGGTGGTGGCGCTCGCCGCCGAAGGCCCAATTCATATTCACATCGCCGAACAAACGCGGGAAGTCGATGAATGCATCGACTGGAGCGGGCAGCGGCCGTTGCAGTGGCTGTTCGATCACGCGCCGGTCGACCGCCGCTGGTGTCTCGTTCATGCGACGCATGCGACGCCGGCCGAAATACGCTCGGTCGCGGAGAGCGGCGCCGTGGCCGGGCTCTGCCCCGTGACGGAGGCCAATCTCGGCGACGGCACCTTCAATGCGCCGGAATTCATCGAGCACGGCGGCGTCTTCGGCATCGGTTCGGATTCCAACGTACTGATCGGCGTGAGCGACGAGTTGCGGCAGCTCGAATATTCGCAACGCCTCTCCCTGAGGGCGCGAAACGTGATCGCGTCCGGCGGCACCGCCTCCACCGGCCGCGCGCTGTTCGACGGCGCGCTGCGGGGCGGCTCGCGGGCGCTCGGCGTGAGCATGACGGGATTGGCCGAAGGCAGCTACGCCGATATCGTCAGTCTCGATGCCGAAAATGTCGCGTTGGCCGGCCGCTCCGGCGATGCGATCCTCGACAGCTGGATTTTCGGCGCCGGTCGCTCGCTGGTGGATTGTGTCTGGGCGCGGGGCCGTAAAGTGGTAAAGAACGGCCGGCATCATGGAAGGGAAACGGTCGCGCTGCGCTTCCGTCAGGTCGATCGAAGGGTTGCTGCTTTCATGACCGCGAAACCCAAAGCCGGCGCAAAGGTAACGACCAAGGCGCTGTATCAGCGTATCCGCGGCGATATCGAAGCCAGGATCACGTCCGGCGACTGGCCTCCAGGGCACCGGGTTCCTTTCGAGCATGAGCTGATGGAGACCTATTCCTGTTCGCGGATGACCGTGAACAAGGTCATTTCGGCACTCGCGGATGCGGGTCTGGTCGTCCGGCGGCGCCGGGCCGGCAGCTTCGTGTCACGGCCGCGGGTGCAGTCGGCGATCCTTCAAATTCCCGATCTCAAGGGTGAGGTCGAGAAACGCGGCGAACGCTACGCCTATAGGCTGATCGATCTTCGCAAGCGCGTGGCTTCGGCCCGTGACAAATCCCGCCTGGCCGTCGAGGCCGGCGGGCAGGTGCTCGCGGTGCGCTGCCTGCATGAGGCGGAAGGTCAGCCGTTTGCGATCGAGGATCGGCTGATCAATTTGCAGGCGGTGCCCGACGCGCTGCAGGCAGACTTCTCGACGACACCGCCGAATACCTGGCTGATCGGTCACGTACCCTGGACCGAGGCCGAACACCGCATCACGGCCCGCAATGCCGACAAGGATCTGGCCCGCGATCTGAAGATCGACGAGGGCGCCGCGTGCCTGGTGATCGAGCGGCGTACATGGCGCAACGGCGAGCCGATCACGGCGGTGCGGATCACCCATCCCGCACACCTCTATGATCTGATCGCGCGGTTCACCCCGACCGGTTGAACCCTTTCCGCAGCGCCCGTTTGCATCGCTGATCAATTCTTGCCGGCGGCGCGCTCGACGAAGCTGTTGGTCCAGAGATCGTTCTGCGACGCGGCCGCGTCGAAATCCTTGCCAAAGACGGTGCCGACTTCCTTGGAAAACACCAATTGGTTCTGGAAAGCCTGCACGTCGAGCTTGCCGCCGCCGGAAACGCCACCGCTCATGGCCTTGACCGCGGCGACGATCGCCGCGGGGTCGGCTTTCGCGAAGAATTGCTTCTGGATCGCCTCCGCGGTGGCTTCAGGTTCTGCGACCAGGGCGGTGCTCGCTCCCTGCAGCGCCCGCGCGGTCTTGACAATCAGCTCCGAGGCCTTGTCGTCGATCGGCTTTTTGGCGACCAGCACCAGATAGGGCTGGTCGGCCAGCAGCGGAAAGTCGTCGCCGAGCGAAACCAGGACCGTGCCGGCGCCCGATTTGGCCGCGAGGAAG
Source organism: uncultured Alphaproteobacteria bacterium (assembly GCA_963829315.1). Taxonomy (GTDB): domain Bacteria; phylum Pseudomonadota; class Alphaproteobacteria; order Rhizobiales; family Xanthobacteraceae; genus Bradyrhizobium. The sequence continues at coordinate 41,644 of CAWHIO010000002.1, forward strand.
CCCTCCGGCGGCGATAGCACAAACGCATCGATACGCTTGTTCTCGAGCGCGGCCTGCAGCGCGATGGGACTGCCGACCTGAGCGACCTTGATGTCGGCCTTCGGGTCGAGACCGCCTTTCGCCGCGAGCCAGCGCGCCGCCGTTTCCTGGGTGCCGCCGACGGCGGCAACGCCGACGGTCGCGCCCTTCAGCGCGGCAATCCGCTTCTCGAGGGGATCGCCGGGCTTCACGCCGGACTTTTTCAGGAAGGACGGCGCGACAACGACCTCCAGCGTCACCTTCGACATCAGATTGTAGACGATCTCGAACGGCTGACCCTTGGCCACGGCCCGCAGCGCCGATTCGGTTCCGACCGCGGCGAGATCGGCATCGCCGGCGTCCAGCGCCGCGAGTGCCGCGGGATCGCCGCCGGGCGAATTCAGGATTGTCGCCGTCAATCCCTGGGCAGCGAACGTGTTCAGCGCACGCGCTCCCCACAGCGGAAGGAAGCTCAGCGAGGCAAACCCCTGCGCGATGCGTACGGTCTGCTGCGCGGATGCCAGTGTCGGAAGCAGCGACAATATCGCTGCGAGGGTCAACGCTCGGGTTAGTCCCTTGATCGGATGCATGCTCGCTCCTGTTGCAGATGTACGGAGTTCAGATATCGCTCGGTGCCTGAGCGGTCGGGGTTTTCCAGCGAAGAAACCGGCGTTCCAGCCGGCCGGCAAGAACATTGGCGACGACGACGAAGGCGAGAAGGATGACGATGCCGGCGAATACGCCGGCGGGATCGTAGGTCGATGACGCCTCGTGGATAAACAGGCCGAGGCCCTGGGTGGAGGAGGTGAACTCGCCGACGATGACGCCGATGACGCTGTATGGCACCGCCATGCGCATGCCGAGCATGACGTAGGGCGCCGCCGCGGGAAAATAGACGTGATAGGTGAGCTGGCGCTGGTTCGCGCCCATCACCAGCGTCAGGTTGACCAGTTCGCGATCGACGGCGCGGACGCCGGAATACACGTTGTAGAACACCAGGAAGAAAACCATGATCGCGGCGAGCGCAACCTTCGACCAGATGCCGATACCGAACCAGATGATGAAGAGCGGCGCCAGCGCGATCTTCGGAACGCCGTAAAACGCCATGACATAGGGCTCGAAGATGCCGGCGAGCCGCGGCGAGCGGCCGAGCGCGTAGCCAGCCAGGATTCCGCCACCGACGCCGATGACATAGCCGAGCACGAGTTCCTGGCCGGTGGTCCACAGATGCGGATAGATCTCGCCCGAGCTGAAAAGTTCATATAGCCGCTGCGCCACCGCCGTCGGCTTGCTGACATAGATTTCCTTGATCAGCCGCCCGGCGGCCCACTGCCAGAACACCAGGATCGCGATCCCCGGCAGCAGCAGCGCCAGGCGATGCGTGGCCTTGCCGAGCAAGGAGCGCCGCCTGGCCGCTGAAATCTCAGCCGCGCTCAGGGGCGGGTAGCGGCGGCGATGTCGTTCATCGTCCTGCCTTCTCCTCAATGCAGTCGTTGCCGAATATCGATTTGCGACCGGAATATCGACCACACCGCATCGTAGGCGGCGTCAAAACCCGGATTGCGAAACGGCTCGAATACATCGCGCGGTCGCGCAAGATCGATCGCGACATTGGCCAGCAGCCGGGACGGGCGCTGATTCATGATCACGACGCGGTCCGCCAGCAGGACCGCCTCGGTAATGTCGTGGGTGACGAAGAGCACGGTCGCGCCGGCGTCGCGTGACAGCAACTGCAGATCGTCCTGCATCACCATCCTGGTTTGCGCGTCGAGCGCGCCGAACGGTTCGTCCATCAGGATGACATCGGGGCGATAGACGAGCGTGCGGGCGATCGAGCCGCGTTTCTGCATGCCGCCGGACAATTGCGCGGGAAAATACTGTTCGAAGCCGCTGAGGCCGACGGCCTCCAGCGCGGAGGCAACGCGTTGTTTGCGCTCGGCGCCGGTGACGCCGCGCAACAGCAGGGGCAGCTCGACGTTTTCGGCCAGCGTCTTCCATGGAAACAGCTGGGCCTGCTGCGGCACGAAGCCGACCTCGCGGTTGACGTCGCCGACCGTGCGTCCGCGGTGGCGCACCCCGCCGCGTGTCGGCATCAAAAGGCCTGCCGCCATCTGCAGCAGCGTGCTCTTGCCGCAACCGCTGGGTCCGATCACCGCGACAAATTGGCCGCGCCCGACCTCGAAGCTGATTCCGTCGATCACACGGATCGGTGCGCTTGCTCCTGGTGCCGGGAAGTCCTGCCGGATGCGCATCAAAGCTGAGCACTGCGTCATTCATCTCGGCCAAGCCCGGCGGGTTATCATGTCTAGACATATTTAACATGTATAGACATAATGGAAAGAGAGGCCCTTTTGCAAGGGGAGATGATAGGCATCCGTTGTGCAATTGCGAGGCAAAATCCCTGGCGCTGCATGACGGTTCTGAGCTGCGCCGTTAAATCCAGAGCGTCTGCTGGATGCGAAAGACGGTGCATCACGCGAGATTGATGTTGATGGACCTGCCGGTTGTCGGCCCGGCGCCGGCTCATCGTCGGCATTTCTGGCGCGTCCGGCGTCGTGTATGGCGTGCGGGTGTTGCAGCTGTTGCGCAACGCCGGCGTCGAAACCACCGGGTGATGTCAAGAACCGCCGAGCTCACCTTCGTCTATGAAACGATGCCGAAGATCGCGGACGTCTGGGCGGCCGCGCATGCCGTTCACGACATCGGCGACATGGCCAATTCAATTTCTTCAGGATCGGTCCTGCGGCACGATCGCGGCGCCAGGTTCGATCCGCTCGATGTCGGAGATCAGCGACCGCGGACATCGATGTTCCATGAGCGCAGATAATGAGATGCGCATAGCTCGTTGCGGATCATCCGCATATGACCGGAACACCTGATGCCATTGATTGCAGTGCGGCCTCGAACGACGAGAGCGTCGCAAGCACCTCCACTTCCGGGACCGGAAACGGGGCATTTCCCCTCGATGGCATCGACAAACGCGTTCAGCTCGGCGCGCAAGACGTCGATCGGCGGATAGGTCATCCGCACCGGCTTGTTTCCGCTGGTTCGCTGGACGAGGGTAATCTCATCCAGCACTTCGGCCGAGCCCTTCGTTCCGAAGACGTGAACGCGCCAGTAGAATGGCGTCGCCCTCACGGTTGCCAATGTGCCCGTCACTCCGTTGACGAAGTCCAGCGCCAATATTGCCGTGTCGAGGGGAGGGGGTCCCTCTTTGCGCTGTTTGAGTTGGGCGTAAACCCGATGAACCGGTCCCAACATGCTGACGAACGCATCGAGTATATGCAGCCCGGCGCCGGTCAAGCCGCCGCCGGGAGACTCCTCGGGCGCCAGCCGCCAGCCCGCAAGGACGTTGTTCGAGTTCTCGTTGCTGTTGTGGCCCTCGATATGAAGGATGGTGCCGAGTTCGCCGCCGGCAACGATATCGCGTAGCGCGCGCATGGAGGGCCAGAAGCGGCGACTGTGTCCGACCGCGAGGTCGACACCTGCTTCCCGGCAGGCCTCGAACATGCGAACGGCATCGGCCCGGCGCAGCGCGAGAGGCTTTTCGCAGAACACTTGCTTCCGCGCGGCAGCGCAGGCGATCACCTGGCCGGGATGCAGCGAATGCGGCGTCGCCAGCAAGACGGCGTCGATGGCCGGATCCGCAAGGACGGCGTCGAGGTTGTCTGTCAGATTCAGACCATGCTCTTTGCAAAAGCCCTGCGCAGCACTGATGTCGGGCTCGACGGCCCGGACGATCTTGAACCGCCCGTCGTCGGGCGAGGCCTCCACAAGGTTGCGCCCCCAGCGCCCCAGGCCGACGATGGCAGCGCGGATCATCGCGAAACCTCGCACGGGCGGGCCTCGGGATTGGCAATTCAAGTTCGTATCGTGCTTCTTGCAGCATCAATTTGGCACCTGCGGGATAAACCGATTATAGCTAGCTTTAACCTACCTACTTCGAGACGAGGGGAGAGAACATGGACACCAGCGAAATGTACGCGCGCGGGCTAAGGCGGCGCAAACGAATGTTTGGCGAGGCCGACGTCGAAAAGCGGATGGCGGCTTCCGGCGAATTCGGCGCCCCCTTGCAAAACGTCATCAATGCCTATGTCTATGGAGATGTCTGGGAAAGAGAAGGGCTCGCCGACGGCATACGCAGTCTGGTGATGCTCGGCATCACCGCGGCGAGCAATCGGCCCGCCGAATTTCGCGTTCACGCGAAGGGCGCGCTCGCAAACGGGTGCACCAGGCAGCAGGTGCAAGACGTCCTGCTGCTTGTCGCGATGTATTGCGGCGTGCCCGCCGCAATCGAAACCACTCGCATCGCCGCGGAGGTTTTTGGCGAAACTGCCGGCCCATCCGGGGGGTGACGGAAACATCAGCGCAAGGTAACCGTGACCCGGTCGCCGTGCTGGCGATCGAGCATCCATTGCGGATATTCGCGGGTGCAGAGCGCTGGCCTTGTCGAGTGCGGCCAGCTCTTCGGCCGACAGCTTGATATCGGTGGCAGCCAGATTGTCATCGAGCTGCGCCAGCGATTTGGCGCCGATAATCACGCTCATCACGGCTTTCTGGTGCAACAGCCACGCCAGCGCGATCCGCGCCACGGAAACGCCGTGCGCCTCGGCAATCGGCCTGATGGCATCGACGATGTCGAGCGCGTGCTCCTTGTCGACCGGCGGGAAATCCAGCACCAGCCGCCGCGCATCGTTCGGCGTTGCGGCCTGGCGTGCGAATTTTCCGGATAACAGGCCGCCGGCCAACGGACTCCAGACCATCAGGCCGAGCTCTTGATCCGTGAGCATGGGAATGATTTCACGCTCCAGATCGCGGCCGGCGATGGTGTAATAGGACTGCACGGTTTCGAACCGCGCGTAATTATATTGCCGCGCAAGTCCATTCGCCTTCATGATCTGCCATGCGGCCATGTTGGAGGCGCCGATATAGCGAACCAGACCGCGCGAAACCAGGTTATCGAGCGCGCGCATGGTCTCCTCGATCGGCGTCACCAGGTCGGCGCCGTGAACCTGATACAAATCGATATAGTCGAGCCCAAGACGTTTCAGGCTTGCCTCGACGCCATGCATGATGTGGTTGCGCGACAGGCCAACCGTGTTTGGCCCGGGAGCGGTTCGCCCGCGCGACTTTGGTCGCGATGATGACGTTTTCGCGGGGCACCTTGAGATCACGCAGCGCCTGACCGAGGATCTGCTCCGAGAGGCCTTCCGAATACACGTCGGCGGTGTCGATGAAATTGACGCCCGCCGCGAGCGCCCGCTCGACCAGGGCATTGGCGTTGTTCTGATCGACCTGGCCTACGTTCTTCCACCACGCGCCCTGGCCGCCGAACGTCATGGTGCCCAGGCAGATTTCCGAAACATAAAGGCCGGTCCGGCCCAACGGACGATGCTTCATCGCTGTACTCCCTTTTTTGATTGTCGCCCGCTCAAGGCGTGGCGGATTGAGGTGTTCATGGCGGATGGCGTCGTTTGGATGCGGTCGTCGAGTCTCTGGACAAGGTCACCAGCGGTGACGCAGGATTTCATCGACCATCTGCGCGGTTCGCTCGAAATGATCCTTCAGCAAATCGGTCGCGGTGATGGCGTCGCGCTTGATCGCGGCTTCAAAAATCAGCCGGTGTTCCGTCCGGATGTCTCGTGGGATGTCCGGCACCGTGATGGAGAGGCGGCGATACCGGTTGGCGCGGGCGTAGAGCTGGCTGCAGAATCCGAGCAGCACCTTGGACTGACATGCCGCGATCAACGCTTCATGAAAGGCCTGGTGGCGCGGCTCCCATTTTTCGTCGACGGCGGTCGGTAAGATCGGCGCGCTCGCGGTCCATCCGCGCCAGCAGATGGTGAGCCGTGACAAGCTGTGCTTCCCAGTGATCGTCGCCGTGCTTGATCGATAGCGTGAGCGCCTCCGACTCCAGCCGCTGGCGGTTTCTGACAATGTCCCAAAGATCGGTCGAAGACACCGGCGCCACCCGGTAGCCGCGATGACCCTCGAGTTCGGTGAAGCCTTCCGCGGTGAGCCGGGCGAGCGCTTCGCGGACCGGCGTCACGCTGGTGTCGGTCAATTCCTGCAGCTCGCTGAAACGAAGCTTGTGCCCGGGCTTGAGTTGTCCCGAATGCATCGCTTCACGAATGCGCGAATAGGCCTCATCGGCCAGGGTACGGGAAACGTCGCCAATCGCAATCATGGGTAATTCTTGCAATCTTTTGCCTTGAACGCAATAGTTTCGAAAATACTTGACGCATTATCGTCCGAGCGCTTACGGTCAAGGAAAAGAAAAATTGGAGGAAACGGTGCCGACTCTGAGTGCGATAGCGGCCGAAAGGGCAGCTTCACTTGCGAGGTGCAATCACCTGTCGCGAGTGACCTATCGGGCTGAGTGCTGAGATCATGCCGGCCCCTCGCCAGCTCAAGGCTGTCATTGCCGGCGGTTCGGTGGGCGGACTTTTCATCGGGCACATGCTGCTTACGGCAGGGATGGGCCGTCGAAATTTTCGAGCGGGCCGCCGGCGGCCTTGAGTTCGAGAGGCGCGGGGATTGCCGGCCACGCCGAATTGACCGCAATCCTGAACGCCATCGGCGTGTCGAGCGATCGTCCTCCCGGCATCGACGTCAGCGGCCGCGTCGCCTTCGATCGCCACGGCAATGAACTCGCAAGCTTCGACTATCCGCAGTACCTGACCTCGTGGAGCAGTCTCTTCAATCTGCTCTATTCGGCGTTTCCGCCGCAGCGCTACCACCTTGGCGTCGAACTTCTCGATATCAGGCAAACCGACGACGGCGCGGTGGCGCTTGCTGTCCAGCGGTGAGCAGGTTGCGGCCGATCTCGTGGTCGGCGCCGACGGCATCCGCTCCAGGGTTCGCGGGTTGCTCGCGCCTAATATCGTGCCAAGCTACGGCGGATATGTTGCCTGGCGCGGAATCATGGATGAAACGGATCTGTCGGCCGCGTTCATGGCGGAAACCTTCGACCGCTTCAGCTTCTGCTTTCCCCCGGGCGGCCAGTTCATCGGTTATCCCTTGCTGGGGCAGGACGGCTCCAACGCGAAAGGCGCGCGCCGCTACAATTTCCTCTGGTACACCCATGTTGGCGACGGTGCCGATCTCGACGCCCTGATGACCGACGAGAGCGGCCTAAAGGCACGAGTCGATTCCGCCGCCGCTGATCCGCAAGGTGCACATCGAAGCGCTTCGCGAGGCGCGGCGCGCGCGATCTTCCGCCGCAATTTGCCGAGGTGGTGCTTCGCGCGGATCGGCACCTGCTGCAGCCGATCTACGACGTCGAATTGGAGAACATCGCTTTCGGTCATGTCGCACTGATCGGCGATGCCGGTTTCGTCGGCCGGCCCCATGTCGGCGTTGGCGTGCTGAAAGCCGCGCAGGATGCGGCAGCGCTGGCGCGAAGCCTCGATGAATCCGACTTCGTGCCGGAGGCCCTGCGGCGTTACGAACGCGAGCGCCTGCAGCCCAATATCGACGCCGTCGAATTCGGGCGGTATCTCGGCTCCTTCATCGAGCGCGGCCTTGCCGGCCCGACCAGCGATCCTGACCTCGATCTCTCCTACGAATTCATCATTCGCGAGAGCGCGCGGCTGCCGCGCGTCAGACCGCCGCGTCGCGCCGGGTCATCAAAGGAAAGGGTGCTGCAATGAATATCCGTTCGGCCAACCTTGCTTCGACAATTCCCTTCGACGCCAGGAAGCTGGACGACCTGCTGGAACAGGCCGGCGTCGATGTCCTGATCGCGACGTCGAAGCACAATGTCGGATATCTGCTGGGCGGATACCGGTTCTTCTTCTTCGAGACGATGGATGCCATCGGCCTCAATCGCTATTTGCCGGTCTTTATCTATGCCAAGGGCCATGCCGATCGGTCGGTGTTCATTGGCAACAAGCTCGAGGGCTTCGAGAAACAGCTTAACCGGTTCTGGACGCCGTGTTGCCGAGACATCGTGGATGACCGGCCCGGAGGCGATGCAATCGGCCGTCTCGCATATCAAGAAAATGGGCGTCGCCAGCGCCCGTATCGGCGTGGAAATGCCTTTCCTTCCGCTCGACGCCGCCGAGGTGCTGCATTCCGCTTTTCCCGACAGCAGACTGGTTGATGCCACTGATGGCGCTGGAACGGCTGCGTGCGCGCAAATCGGCCGCGGAGCTTTCGCTGCTCAAGGAAGCGTCCGAACGCGTCGTCGCCGCGATGCAGGCAACGTTCGGGGCTAGCCGGCCCGGCCATGACCAAGTACGAGGTTGTCGCGCAACTGCGCCGGGAAGAAACCAATCGCGATCTCAACTTCGAATATTGTCTGATCTCCGCGGGGGCGAGCCTTAATCGTGCGCCATCGGACCAAGTGCTCGGCGCCGGCGACATCATCTCGCTGGATTCCGGCGCCAATTATCACGGCTATATCGGCGATCTCTGCCGCATGGGCAGTGCTCGGCGAACCGGATTCCGAACTTGAGAATTTGCTCGGTGAGATCGATACCATTCAGCAGGCCGCGCGTAAGCCCATCTGCGCCGGCGCGCGCGGCGGCGACATCTACGCGGCGGCGGAACAGGCGATGCGTGGCTCGAAGCAGCTGGCGCATTTCGATTTCCTGGCCCACGGGATGGGATTGGTAAGCCATGAGGCCCCGCATCTCACCAGCAAGGGGCCGGTACCCTATCCCGCCACCGATGAGGACCTGTCCGCTCGAGAGCGGCATGGTGATCTCCGATCGAAACTGCGATCCTGCATCCGAAGCGCGGGTTCATCAAACTGGAGGATACTGTCGCCGTCACCGACAGCGGATGGGAAGGATTCGGCGATGACGGCCGAAGCTGGAACGTGGCCCAAATCTGAAACCAGCCAATGATACGAGACGAATGCTCGCGACAGAGTGAGTGAAGCACGGACAATACAGACTGGAAGGTCGACGACAAGATCAAACCGCAAATTTGGGAGGAAGCGATGAAGAAATCTGCGATCGGAAGTCCAACGCGGCGCGACGTCGTTCGCGGCATCGGCGCGGCGGGTCTTGGAGCGGCGACATCCGCGCCGCTGTCCCGGCGCGCGTTTGCCCAGACCAAGAAGCCGGTCAACCTCAGTTTCTGGACCTTCGACAATCCGCAGCAGCGGCCTTGGGTGAACAAGCGCATCAAGATGTTCATGGAGCAGAACCCGAACGTCAAGGTGGACTTTCAATGGTTTGCGTTTGGCGATCTCGGCAAGAAGATCAGCGTCGGATTTGCCACCGGCACCGCGCCGGATGGATTTGTCAGCCAGGACTGGTTCATGCCGATATGGCTGGACAAGGGGCTGCTGGCTCCGCTCGATGTCAAGAAGCTCGGCTATGACTCCTTTGGCGCATTTACCGGCGATTTTGCCAAGGCGTTCGTCGACGGCGCCACCAAGGACGGCAAGGTCTACGGCTATCCGATGTGGTTCTACGGCTACTGCAATTATCTCAACGCCAAGCAGTTCAAGGAGGCCGGGCTCGATGCCGAGAAGGATTGGCCGCAGAACTGGGAGCAACTCGGCGAAGTCGCCAAGCGCATGACGATCAAGGACGGCGACAAGTTCGTGCGTCAGGGGTTCAAGTTCGCGATGCACGCGGCGCAGTGGACCATGATCCAGTTCAATCCAATCCTGCTGCAATCCGGCGGAAAGTGGTTCGACGAGTCCGGGAAATGCACGGTCAACAACGATGCCGGCGTCAGGGCGATGACGATACGCGCATCGATCGCGCAGAAGTACGGCGCCGAAGATCCCGCCGACTCGATCGCGACCAATCCGATACCGGGCCTGGACTTCCTGAAGGAGCGGACGTCGATGTTCTTCTGCCATCCGCTGCCGATCAGCCTTGTCAAGGCCGAAAACCCGGCGATGGCCGACGGCAATTATTTCCGGCCCGTGCAATATCCCGGGTGTTCAAACCGGCAAGGGTTTTTCGACCACCTACGGGTTCAATCTGGTCATCAACGCCAAGGCATCCGCCGAGAAGCAGGAAGCGCTTCACGATCTCTACAAGTTCATGATGAGCGATCTGGTCGATGCCTGGAGGGACGCTGCTCCCTTCACCTTCGCAAAGAAGACGGGATGGGCCGACAATCCGGAAGTGCAAAAATTTCCGCACGTCAATGAAATCATCAAGGCCAAGGACGAGGGCGTGTTCCTGCCGCGGTCGCTGGTGTTCAATGAACTCGCGGACGCCATGCATCGCGCCGTCCAAAACATCATGTTGAACAAGGCCGACATCAAGAAGACACTGGATGAGGCGGCGGCCGAAGTGGATCGCGCAACCGCAGCCTACAAGAAGGCCTGACCTTCACGGGCGCAACAGTCGAGACGACCGGCCTCCCGCGGGAGGCCGGTCGGTCGAGGACGCGACGTTCCGGCTGACGAGATTGTAAATGGTTGAACTGACATCGAGCGAGCCATATCAGCACGGCAGCCTTTCCGGTCCCCCGCCCGTCGCGCGCAGATTCTGGCAGATCCATCATCGCCAGCGCATCAGGCTGTGGGGGGTCGCGTTCGTCCTGCCGACGCTGCTGTTCTTCGCGGTCTTCAAATACGGGCCGATGCTGTGGGCCATCGAACTCTCCTTCAACTCCTACGACATGGTCTCCGCGCCGCATTTCGTCGGGCTCGACAATTATCGTGCGCTGGCGGCCGATCCGATCTTCCGGGAAACGCTGCTCAATACCTTCGTCTACATCGCCGGCTCGACCATTCTGACCACCGTGATTGGGCTGGCGCTCGCGCTCGCGATCAATACCGGCGTTCCCGGGGCGCGCCATTGCATGACGGCAATGTTCCTTACCAACCTGATGCCGATCATCGCCGTCTGCCTGGTGTGGCGCTTTCTGCTGCATCCCTTTGGCCTCGTGAATCAGATCCTGGCACCGCTGGGATTTGGCCGCATCGACTGGCTGACCAGCTCGTCGACGGCGATGCCGGCCATCATCATGGTGACGGTGTGGCGGTTTGCGCCGTATTTCATGGTGATATTCCTGGCGGCGCTGCTGGCCTTGCCGGAGGACTATTATGAAGCCGCCGAGCTGGATGGCGCGGGCGCGATCCGGAGGTTCATTCACATTACGTTGCCGCTGCTGATGCCGACCATCTTCTTCGTGGTCGTGGTTTCCGCGTTGCTCTGCGCGCGGATATTCTCTGATGCCGTATCTGATTACGGGCGGAGGGCCGGGAAACGCGACCCGCGTGCTTTCCATGCTGATCTACGAGACCGGATTTTCCTATCTGAAGATGGGGCAGGCGGCGGCGATCTCGGTGGTGCTGTTCACGATCATGATGATCTTCACCGCGCTGCAGATCCGTCTCTTCGCCCGAAGCGAACAGGTATACATGTGATGACGACGCTCGAAGTCCCGGACTCCAGGCGCAGCACCAAAAGCCTGATGCGTTATCTGCCGGTGCTTCGAAAGTCGGTCAGGGCTGGCGCTGCTTGCCGCGCTGGCATTCGCGTTTCTCATCCCGATCCTCTGGATGACGGTGATGTCGTTCCAGGAGGGGGGCAAGATGTTCGACCTCCGGACCGAATGGATTCCGTCGGTCTGGCATTTCGAGAACTATCCGAATGCGCTGTCGCGCGCGCCGTTCGTGCAATATTTCATCAATAGCGGCATCGTTTCCCTGACCGTGATGGCCACCAACGTGGTGTTCTGCACCCTTGCCGGCTATGGCCTCGCCAAATTCCGCTTCCCCGGATCGGGGCTGGTGCTGCTGCTGATCCTGAGCACGCTGATGCTGCCGCTCGAGGTGACGCTGGTCCCGACGTTCCTGATCGTCCACAAGTTTGAATGGATCAACACCTATCAGGGCATCGTCGCGCCGCTCCTGATCGATGCGTTCGGCGTTTTCCTGATGCGGCAATCCATCATCTCGATCCCATCCGACTATATCGAGGCGGCGCGGATCGACGGTGCCGGGGAGCTGCGCATTCTGCTGCAGATCATCGTGCCGCAATGCGTGCCGGCGCTTTCCGTGCTTGCGATCTTCTCGTTTCGCGACAGCTGGGACCAGTTTCTCTGGCCGTTGACGGTGGTGTCGATCGATGCTCTTCGGACCTATCCGCTGGGTCTGGTCCAGTTCGGCGAAGAATACGGCAATCCGGCCACCGAGCAGATGGCGATCGCGGTACTCGCCACGCTTCCGGTCTTCCTGCTCTTCCTGATCTTGCAGAGATCGATCAATCGCGGGTTTGGCCTGAGCGGGCTGAAATAGACACTGATACAGCCTACCGAACGGCCGCGGCTGCGCGGCCCCGATGCGACATAGCACGAGGAAACCGAAACGTGGACAAGATCAGGATAGCGATGCCTCATCGCGGAGCCGGCGTGGCTCCGGTATTCGCAGCACTGGAGGGCGGCTATTATCGTGAACAGGGGCTCGAGCCCGAACTCGTGCCCTTTCACGGTCACAGCAATTCGCTGAAGGGGCTGATTGCGGGCGAAGCTGATTTCACCAACGCGGTCGGTGCGGAACTGCTGCTTGCCAATACCAGGCACCAGGGCGACGCGGTCATCCTGGCATCGGCGATTTCAAGGAGCGCCCAACAGGTCGCGGCGCGGCCCGGCATCGAGACCCGGGAAGACCTGCGCGGCAAGCGCTGGGGCGTGGGCACGCGCAACGACGCCGACGAATGCGCGATCATCATGGCCTTCGACCGCTGGGGCTGGAGCGTCGACAAGGACGCGGAGATTGTCGTCGTCGGCACCGGCGGCGCCAGGCTTGATCTGCTGCTTGACCGGCAACGCGTCGATGCCGCGATCATGCATGCGCCCGAGACGTTCCAGGCGCCAAAACGCGGCTATCATATCGTCGAGGATTTCGGACGGCTCGACGTCTCGTTCCAGAACAGCTGCGCCGCCAGCACACGGCGTTTCATCAAAGCCAATCCCGATATCGGCCTGCGTTATGTGCGGGCGTTTTGTCAGGCAGTTCACCGGTTTCGCAGCGATGCGCAATTCGGCATCCACGTGCTGCGGAAATACAGCGGCGAAACCGATATCGATGTCTTGCGGCCGACCTGGGTGCTGTTCGCGCGCTACATGGGAGACATGATGTATCCCAGTCTGGAGGGAATGAGGAACGCCTCTGCGATCCTGCATCGCGTCGGCGCGCTGCCGAGAGCCGGTGGCTCCGGAGGATGCCGTTGACCTCAGCCCGGTGCTTGACGCTGGAGCGGGAGGGCTTTTTCGAAAGCCTGATGGGCGCGAAGAATGTTCAGCCGCAAAGCCTGTGCGTAAGTTCCTCACGCTCGGATCGAGAACGGACGGGAAGTGCCTGATGGCTGATGTGCTGCTGCGAAACGTGGTCAAGCGCTTCGGCAACTACGAGGCCGTGCGCGGGATCAGCCTCGAGATTCCCGACACCAAGTTCGTTGCGCTGGTCGGTCCGTCCGGCTGCGGCAAGACCACGACGCTGCGCATGATCGCGGGCCTCGAGGACGTGTCGGAGGGGGACATCTGCATCGGCGGCCGGGTCATCAACGATGTCGCGCCGAAGAACCGCGACATCGCCATGGTGTTCCAGAGCTATGCGCTTTATCCGCACATGACGGTGTTCCAGAACATGGCGTTCGGGCTTCGCATGCGGGGCATGGTCGAAGGCCGAGATCCGAAAGAACGTCGAGGACGCCGCGCGCATTCTCGACATTTCGGAATTGCTCGACAGGCGGCCGAGAGCGCTTTCCGGCGGCCAGCGCCAGCGCGTCGCCATGGGCCGCGCCATCGTTCGCCATCCGCAAGGTGTTCCTGTTCGACGAGCCGCTGAGCAATCTCGACGCCAAGCTGCGGGTTCAGATGCGAACCGAGATCAAGCGGGTGCATCAGCAGGTCAAGACCACGACGATCTATGTCACCCACGATCAGATCGAGGCGATGACGCTGGCCGACACCGTCGTGGTGATGAACCACGGGACAGATCGAGCAGGCCGGCACGCCGCACGAGCTCTATCATTCGCCGAAAACCCGCTTCGTGGCCGGATTCATGGGCTCGCCGGCGATGAATTTTCTGCCATGCACGCTGGAGCAGAATGCCGCGGCGCTGACGGTGCGGCTCGCCGACGGCACCGGCTTTCCGGTTCCGGAAAGCCATTTGCAGCGTTATCGCAATGCCGCCGGAAAGCCGCTGATGTTCGGCATTCGTCCCGAACATATCACCGAGCCACGCGGCCCGGAGCGCGGCACTTATCTCGGAGTTCGCCACCGTTCTCGATGTGGTGGAACCGATGGGGACCGAGACCCTGGTGTTCTTCAAACTCGGCGGCGAGGCCGTATCCGGGCGCATCGATTCCGGCATGTCGGCGCCGGCCTCCGGCGAAAAGGTGCGGCTGGTCGCCAACATGACGCATATGCATCTGATCGATCCCACGACGGACGCGGTGATCTGAATTCGACCAACGAGCCAACTCGGACAACAAGACGACAAGGAGAATGCGATGAAGGTCGGTGTGGCCGGATTGGGCCGAATGGGAAGCGCCATTGCCAAACGACTGATCGAGGTCGGACACGAGGTCGTGGTCTGGAATCGAAATCAGGACAAGACCAAAGTGCTGGCTGCCGCGGGCGCCGCCAGTCGCAGCGACGCCGAGCGAACTCGCCGGCCGTGTCGAGACCATCATCACCATCCTGACTGACGCCGCCGCCATCGCCAGCGTGTACGAAGGCAAGTCCGGCCTGTTGGAGGGAGATGTTTCCGGCAAGCTGTTCATCGAGATGAGCACGGTGCAGCCGGAGACCGAAATCGCTCTGGCCAGGAAGGTCAGCGCCAAGGGTGCGACGCTGGTGGAATGTCCGGTCGGAGGCACGGTCGGCCCGGCGCTGAGCGGCAAGCTGCTTGGCCTCGCTGGCGGCGTACCAAGGAAGATTTTGCGCGCGCCAAGCCGCTGCTGGAACAGATGTGCCGCCGTGTCGATCTGGTCGGTCCCGATCGGCTCCGGCGCCAGCATGAAGCTTGCGATCAATTTGCCGCTGGCGACCTTCTGGCAAAGTTTTGGCGAAGCCTTTGCGCTGTGCCGTCACCTCAATCTTGATCCGGCATGGCTGGTCGAATTGTTCGCGGATACTTCTGGAGGCCCCAACGTGCTTCGCGCCCGCGGCGGCGCTGTTGCGCTGGCGTTGCAGGACAAGGATTCGGGCTCGGCGACGTTCGACTGCGATTCGATCCGCAAGGATTTGCGCACCATGGTTGCGGAGGCAAAGTCGCGCGGCTTCGCTCTGCCGCTGGCCGAGCGCACGCTTGCGGTCTACGATCAGGCCAGCGCAGGAAGGGTGGGGCGGCAAGGATTGCACCGAATTGCCCGCCTTCTGGTCCAGCCACAACAAGGCCTGAACGAACTCGCATAGCAATGGGTTGCTCTCGTGCCAAAGCAAAGTGAAATGTCGGTCGGGATGATCGGCCTCGGTATCATGGGGTCGGCGATGAGCAAGAATCTCATCAAGGCCGGGTTTTCCGTGATCGGATATGACGTTTTGCCCAAGGCGGTGGAAGCCTTCGTGGCCGGTGGCGGCAAGGCCGCCAGATCGGTTGGCGAAGTGGGATCGAGCGCCGATATCCTGATCACCTCGCTTCCCGTCGGCGTCCGCGTTGTTTGATGTGGTTGGCGAATTGGCGGCATTGCCGCGCGCGCGGGCGTATCGTCGCCGAAACCAGCACGTTCACGCTCGATGACAAGTCGGCGGCGCAGGCGCAACTCGCGCAGGCGGGTATCGTGATGCTCGACTGCCCGCTTTCCGGCTCCGGGGTTCAGGCCCTGGAGCGGGACGTGCTGGTTTACGGCAGTGGCCCCAGGGACGCCTACGACCGGTGCCTGCCGGTGTTCAACGGATTTTCGCGCGCCCCGCATTACCTCGGCGTATTCGGCAACGGTTCGAAGATGAAGTACGTCGCCAACCTGATGGTGGCGGTGCACACGGTGGTCGCGGGCGAGGCGTTTACCCTGGCGCGCAAGGCCGGGCTCGATCCGGCACAGATGTTTGCCGTTGTCAGCGACGGGGCCGCAGGCTCGAGAGCGCTCGACGTGCGCGGCGAGATGCTCATTGCGGACAAATACCTGCCGATCAGGACCATGCCGCTCGAACTCTGGAGGAAGGACATGCGGGTGATCGCAGACTTCGCCAATTCACTGGCCTGCCCGACGCCGATGTTCTCGGCGGCGGTCCCGCTCTTCAATGCGGCGGTGGCGTCCGGATACGGCGATCAGGATACTGCCGCGGTTGCCGCCGTGATCGAAGCCATGGCGGGATTGCCGGCTCCAAAGAAGACATAGCTGAATTCCGGCCTGGCGTTTCGCGCGGGGAACAAGATTGAAAGGAACCACAGTTGAAGAGTATTCCCACCATCGACGGTCATCATCATATCTGGCGGCTGAAGGATTTGACGTGGTTGTCGGGACCGCCCGTTCCGCGCATTTTCGGCCCTTACGAAGCAATCTGCCGTGATTATCCGATCGAGGAATTCCGAGCCGACACCTCAGGCTGCGACATCGTCAAATCCGTCTATGTTCAAACAAACTGGCCGGCAGGGAAAAGTTACGACGAAGCGAAGTGGGTTCAATCGGTATCCGATGCCACGGGTTGGCCGCATGCCAATGTCGCCTATGCGGATCTGGCGGATGCCGATGTCGCTTCGTTGATCAAGCAGTTGGCGAAGCTGCCGGCGACGCGGGGCATCCGGCAGCAAATCCACTGGCATGAAAATCCGCAATACCGGTTCGCGCCTCATCCGGAGATGATGAACGAACCGAAATGGCGGCGTGGCCTCGCGCAGCTTGCTGAATACGATCTGCTGTTTGAAATCCAGCTGTTCACCAGCCAGATGCAGCATGGTGCGGCGCTGGCACGTGAATTCCCGAATATCAGATTCGTTCTCGAGCATGCCGGGATGCTGGAGGACATGTCTCCGGAGGGTTGGCAGCGCTGGCGAGAAGGCATGAATTCGCTTGCCTCCCAGCCGAATGTCAACGTCAAGCTGTCAGGGCTCGGCACGTTCGTTCATGCCTGCCGCGCAGATGTGATGGAGCCTATTGTCAGGGAAACCGTCGAGATCTTTGGCGCGAAACGTTGCCTGTTCGGCAGCAATTTTCCGATCGAAAAGCTATGGACGGACTATCGCAAACTCTATCTGACCTTTCGAAAGGCCATCGATCATTTGGACGAGAGCGATCAGCGAGCGATTTTGCACGATACGGCCGCCCGACTTTACCGTATTTGATATTCATTCAATAAGACTTTCGAGGGCCACCGGCCAGAACCGGGTTGGATCGGCGTTGTCCAGAGGTCTCCTTCTGGCGCAAAGCTGTCGGACGGCTCAGATCAAGAATGCGATCTGCCGTTCTTCGTCATCACCGGAAGACTGTAAGATCCCGATCGCGCCGAGCCACATCATCCGCCGGAACGCGCCGCGAGGGCGGCAATCGCATCGCCGACTTGTCTGTAAAGGGCGGGCGGCACATCGTGCCCCATGCCGTCGATCAGCATCAGCTCGGCGCCCGCCACATGGGCGGCGATATCCGCGCCGCAGGCCGGCGGGAACAGCCGGTCGTGGCTCCCGTGCAGCACCAAAGTGGGCGCCCTGATGTTGGCCAGCTTTGAACGGAGGTCGCCGGTGGCGGCGATGGCGGCGAGCTGCCGGCCGAATCCGGCGGGATGCCAGGCGCGCCTAGTTTCCGCGCGGATCTGTTCGCGCTGGGCGTCCTCGTCGAACGGATAACCGGGGCCGGCGATGCAGCGGGCGAAGCCGAGGCTATGGGCGAGATAGCCGGCCTCGTCCGCGAGCGGGCTGGGGGCGGGCCGGGTCAGCATTGCCATCACCTCGGAGTCCGCGGATGGCAAGGCCGGGTTGCCCGTGCTCGACATGATCGCCGTCAGCGACATCACGCGCGCCGCGTGGTCGCTGGCGACCAGCTGCGCGATCATGCCGCCCATCGACCGGCCGACCAGATGCGCGCGCGCGATCGACAGCGCGTCGAGCAGTCCGATCGTATCCGCCGCCATGTCATGCAGCGTGTAGGGCACGTCAGGGCGCTGCCCCCGCGCCAGCGTGGCCGCCAGGGCGGCAAAATCCGGTGCCGGGCATTCCGGAAAATGCGTCGACAGCCCGGCGTCGCGGTTGTCGAAGCGGATCACCCGGTAGCCGCGCGCGGCCAGATCCTGGCACAGCGGTACCGGCCAGCGGATCATCTGGGTGCCCAGGCCGGCGATCAGCACCATGGCCTCCGCGTCGATCGCGCCAAAACTGTCGTAATGGATGGTGATGCCGTTCGCGCGCACACTCGTCATGGTCATGGTCCTCGGGCCGGTAAACGGGGTGAAGGGACGACGGCCGCCCTCGCTGCCGACCGGTATTTCTACCCGGACAAAATGCTTGTGTAAATATTACCCGGATAATAATATGTTGACCAGCACGGCGTTCGAGCCGGGACTTCAAAGCGCAGGCAAACGGGAACACGATGACAGAAGACAGAAAGGCGGCCATCGCCGCTTACAAGGAGCGCAAGGTGATCGGCGGCGTATACGCGGTCCGCTGCACGGCGACCGGCGAGGTCTGGGTGGGGCAATGGCCGAACCTTGCCACCATCCAGAACCGCATCTGGTTCACGCTGCGGCAGGGCAGCCATCCGAACCCGGACCTCCAGACCTCCTGGCGGCAGAATGGCGTAGAGCAATTCCGCTTCGACATTCTCGAAGAGTTCGATGAGGAGGCGAGCGCGTACGTCCGCGACGCTTTGCTGAAGGAACGGGCGGCGCACTGGCGGTCGTCCCTCGGTGCAAGGTCCATGTGACGCTGCCGTTGCGGCATTGTCGCGATGGAGGGGGGGGCCGGCGCTGGGACGGCGTTCCGGTAGCCGCGGGTGGCGGCCATAGCCAGCAAAAAAAGGCACCGCGTCAGCGCAAGCGACGGCAGAAAAAATTTAGCCAGAAATCGCCCCGACGTCACCAGCTGAGCGATGCTCGGCTCTCGGTCCGAGACGCCTACAGTAATCTGCCGCTCGCCACCGGCAGCGTACACCGACTGGCCGGCCGATGTTGGCGCAAAGCGGTTCTTCAGCAACTCACGTCACCAATACTCCGTGCGAAGCCTGGGTTCTCAAAGGCGATTGGCTGTGAGAGGCCCAATAATGACGAAGGCAGAAGCGTGCTGGCTGCTGCCCGGGTCTAGCCAGCCAGAAATCCTCCATCAACGGCGACGACCGTGCCGGTGGCGTAGCTTGACGCCGGCATGCACAGGAACGCCACGGCGCCGGCGACATCGTCCGGCTGCCCCCAGCGCTTGAAGGCGGTGCGCTCGGCGATGCGGTTATAATGCGCCTGGTCCTGTCGGCCGGCCTCGTTGATGCTGGTTTCGATGTAGCCCGGCGCGACCGCGTTGACCCGGATGCCTTCCGGCGCCCAGGCAAGCGCCAGCGCCTTGGTCAGCATCACGACGCCGCCTTTGCTGGCGCAATAGGCGGGGATGCGCGGCAGCGCCAAAGTCGCATTCATCGAAGCGATGTTGACGATCGCGCCTTTGCTCTGCGCCAGCGCGGTGCGAAACGCCATGCAGGTGCGGAACGTGCCGGTCAGGTTGACGTCGAGGACTTTCATGAAGGTCGCGATCTCATATTCCTTGTCGCGCGCCAGTATCCCGGCGCAATTGATCAGCGCGTCGACGCGCTGATGGCCTTTCGCGAAAGCCTCGACGGCCGCGTCGTCGGTGACATCGAGCGGTCGGATTGTCAGGCCCGCGCGCGGGCGAAGTTGCGAGCGCTGCGATCGCGGCATCGTCCACAGCCGTCGCGGTTACGGTTGCGCCCAGATCGCAGAACAGATTCGAGATCGCTGCGCCGATGTCGCCCGCGCCGCCGATTACGGTGGCATGAAAGCCGGAAGGCAGAGAGAACAGAGAGCTCATTGGATGTCGTTCCTCTGGATGGGCTGCGTCAGGCGCGCGGCGGTGCGGTCGATTCCCGGACGATCAGGGAATAATCGACCTCGTGATGCATGATGGTCTGCTCGCCGGCGAGATGCCGGACCAGATATTCGCCGGCGCGCTGCCAGGTTGCGCCGGTCGGGACCTGGATCGTCGTCAGGCTCGGCCGCAAGTGACGGCTCCAGTCGAGATCGTCGAACCCGACGACCGACAGATCGCGCGGGATGACGTAGCCGCTGCGCTCGGCTTCAAGCAGCACGCCGTAGGCGATCACGTCGTTTCCGCAGACCAGCGCGCTTGGCCGTTCCGGCAGGCCGAGCAGATATCTGCGCCGCTTCGCGCGCATCGTCGAGCGTGTAGGGCACCTCGACATGCCATTGCGGCGGCAACTCAATTCCGTTCTCGGACAGCGCGCGGCGAAAGCCGTCGACGCGCGCGCTGGCGCGGTCATTGTTCCGCTGCAGCGCCGAGACGATCCCGATCCGGCGGTGGCCGAGTTCGACGACATGCATGGCGGCGCGGTAGGCCGCTGCTTCATTGTCGGCGCCGACGCAGGGGTAGGGGCGATCCGGCCGATAGACGCCGACATTGATGAAGGGAATGGCATTGTCGGCGAGCATCTTGCGCAAGGCGTCGTGATGGCAGTCGCCGCGCAGCACCAGACCGTCGACGCCGCGGCTGATGAGGTTGCGCGCCTGCTCCAGCTCGACATCGAGATCGTAACCGCTGGTCGTCAGCAGCAGCATATAGCCGACCGACGACAGATATTTCTGCAGCGCCGCGATGCCGCGCGCGAACATCGTGTTGTCGATCGTCGGGATGATGGCCCCCAGCGTGCGGGTGCGCCGCGACGACAGCGCGCGCGCCGAGGCGTGCGGAATATAGCCGACCGATTGCACCGCTTCCGCGATGCGCGCGCGCAGTTCGGCGCTGACGGAGTCCGGGCTGTTCAGCGCGCGCGACACCGAAGCGGTCGAGACGCCGGCGCGGGCCGCGACGGCGCGGATGCCTTGTTTCGACGATCTCCCGGAGTGCGTCTCCACGGCGCTCTTTGACCCCTCATTATGTAACGTTACATACGTATGATGAAGCCGATTTAGCCGCTTGTCCAGCCTGGAAGCCAATCACAGTCGGTTTATCGGCGGGATATCCGAAACTTGGCCTGCTTGACAGCTCGAGACGCAGGCTTAGGCTGTAACCGTTTACATAACTCGATCTGGTCAAACCAGACGCCGTGGACGCAACAGGGAGAAACGCATGTCCGGAAACGCATTTGCGGCGCGGGTCGCGGTTACCATCGTCGCGCTGGGGGCCGTCACGACGGCGGCCCGTGCCGCCGATTTCGACTGGAAGAAATTCCAGGGCAAGACCGTCACCTTCCTCGCCAACAACAACCCGGTGTCGCAGGCGCTTTTGACCTACAAGGGCGATTTCGAGAAGCTGACCGGCATGACGCTCAAGGTCGACGGCTACCAGGAGCAGCAGATGCGCCAGCGGCTGGTCACCGTGATGAACGCGCACAGCGACGAGGTCGACGTGTTCATGACATTGCCGTCGCGCGAGGGCGAGCAGTTCGCCGCGGCGGGCTGGTATGGCGATCTCTCGGCGATGGCGAAGAACGAGGCGGCAAAGGATTACGATTATGCCGGCCTGAGCCAGGCGCTGCTCAAGGCGGGAACCTTCAACGGCAAGCTGACCAGCATGCCCATGAACATCGAGGGGCCGATTCTCTATTACCGCACCGACATCCTCAAGAAATGCGGTGTCGAGAAGCCGGCGACCATCAAGGACGTCGAAGCCGCGGCACAAAAGATCAAGGCGTGCGACAGCTACCATCACGCCGTTCGTCTCGCGCGGCCTGAAGCCCGCGCTCGCCTACACCTTCAGCAACATGCTGCACAATATGGGCGGCAGCTACATGGCGAACGGCAAGTCGAACCTCTGCTCGCCGAAAGGCAAGGAGGCGCTCGACACCTATAGCCGACTGCTGCGCGACTACGGTCCGCCCGGCGTCGTCAATTACAGCTTCCAGCAAATCTCGGCGCTCTATCGAACCGGCCGCGCCGCGATGTCGTTCGAATCCTCCAACGAGTTGCGTACCGTGATGGAAGGCGGCGAGCGGCTCAAGGACACCGGCCTTGCGCCGTTCCCCGCCGGCGAAGCGGGGCAGGTGCCGACCGCGATCGGCTGGGGCATGGCCGTGTCCGCCTACAGCAAGCAGCCCGATGCCGCCTGGTATTTCGTGCAATGGGCGACCAGCCCGGAGATTCAAAAGCGCATGGCGGTGCAGGGAATCGCGCCGCCACGCCCGGCGGTCGCCAACGATCCCGAATACCGCAAGTGGATCGACCAAGAGCCGGTGCGCAAGCAGTGGCAGGCCGCGCTCGACGTGCTGGCGACCAAGGGATCGTCGGAGGTCGGCTATCCCATCGTCGCCAATCCGGAATCGCGCGACTTCATCGGCCAGGCCGTGCAGGACTTGATCCTCAAGCAAAAGACGGTGGATCAGGCCTGCGCCGACGCCGACAAGGGCCTCGATGCGCTAATTGCGCAGAAATAGCTGGCACGGAAGGTGTTGGCAAACTGCCGTCACGATCCCTGACGGCAGCATGCAGCCCTTTCTTCCGTAAGCCGTTCACCAAGCGGACCTGTTCCCATGGCTTATGCCGCGAACGCTGTAACGCCGGACCGCCAGCGCGCCGAACTCGCCGCGCTGTCGGCGCCTGCGGTGCTGTTCACGCTGGCGATGATCGCATTCCCCGTCGCTCTACACCGTCTGGCTCGGTTTCCACGCGTTTTCCTCGACAGGACGGCAGTCCTTCGTCGGCCTTGGCAATTATTCGAAGTTGATCGCCGACGGCGAATTCTGGCACGGGCTGTGGGTAACGCTCGCGCTTTACGTTCTCTCGCTCGTCCTGCAGCTTGTCCTGGGCGTCTGGCTGGCGCTGCTGTTGTTTCATGCCAAGCGGCTGCCGGGAATCGTCAGATCCCTGTTTATCTCGCCGTTCATGATGCCGCCGGTGGTCGCCGGGCTGATGTGGCTGGTGATCCTCGATCCCTCGCTCGGCGCGGCCAATTACATCTTGCAGGCTGTGGGATTGCCGCCATCCGACTGGCTGGCGTCGCCGACCTGGGTGATTCCGACGGTGGCGATGATCGACACCTGGCAATGGGCGCCCTATGTCGCACTGATCGTGCTGGGAGGGCTGCAGTCGCTGCCGGCAAGCGTCTACGAGGCGGCGCAGATCGACGGGGCGTCGGCGTTCAAGACCTTCTGGCGCATCACGCTGCCGCTGTTGCTGCCGACCATCGTTACGGCCACGATCCTGCGCAGCGTGGACCTGCTGCGGTTCTTCGACATCATCTACATCACGACGCAGGGCGGGCCCGGCAATGCCTCCAACACGCTCAATATCTACGGCTTCCGCGTCGGTTTTGAGTTCTTCAACATCGGATATGCCAGCGCCTTGATGTTGACGCTGACCGCAATCGTGTTCGGCGTCGTGCTCGCCTTCAATCGCCTGCGCGGCGCGGTTGCCTGGTGATCCAGATGGACAACACGCCGCTCAGCGAGTCCCTGATACGCAAGCTCAACACCGCGCAACTGGTGCTGACCGGCATCCTCATCATGTCGCCGATGGCATGGATGGTGTTGTCGTCGTTCAAGCCGTCGTTCGAAGTCACCGCCTATCCGCCGACAGTTATTTTTTCGCCGACGCTCGAGAACTACAGTCAATTGATGCGGACGACGCCGTTCTTCTCCTACACCGTCAACAGCCTGATCGTGACGCTGGGATCGGCGGGGCTGGGGCTGCTGTTCGGAATTCCCGCAGCGTTCGCCGTCTCATGGACGCGAATCTCCTGGCCGGCGATCCTGACGCTGGCGGCGCGCATGGCTCCGGGCACGCTGTTCCTGCTGCCCTGGTACGTGATGTTCCGGCAGGTCGGGATGATCGGCTCCTACACCGCGCTGATCCTCAGCCATGCCGTGATCACGCTGCCGATCGTGATCTGGGTGCTGCTGCCGTCGTTCGACAACATTCCGCGCAGCATCTTCGAGGCGGCGCAGGTCGATGGCTGCAGCATCACGCGCATCCTTTGGAAGATCGCGCTGCCGCTGGTGGGATCCGGCATCGCGGTGGCCGCGATCCTGTCGTTCGTGTTCTCGTGGAACTATTTTCTGTTCGCGCTGGTGCTGTCGAACGGCGACAGCAAGACGCTGATCGCGGCGGCTTTCAACTTCGTCGGCGAGGGCTCGACCGAATGGGGAGCGCTGATGGCGGCCGCGACGCTGATCGCGCTTCCGCCGCTGATTCTCGCCTCGATCGTCCAGCGCTGGCTGGTGTCGGGACTGACGCTCGGCGCGGTGAAAGGCTAGGCATCGAAATGGCAACCATCGATCTACCCAACGCGACCATGGAAGCCGCCGTATTTCACGGCAACGAACGCATTACGATCGAGCGCGTCGGGATTCCCGATGTGGGCCCGGGCGAAGTGCTGGTGCGGGTTTCGCGCACGGCGCTTTGCGGCTCGGATTTCAAGCTGTGGCACAAGGGTGCGGAATTCACCGCGGGCCACGAAATCTTCGGTGTCGTCGAGCAGCCGGGCCATCCGATGAACGGCCGGCGCTGCGTGGTCTACATCCCCGTTCATTGCGGCCATTGTGCCGCCTGCCGCCGCGGCGATACCCAGATGTGCCTCGAAGTCTCCAGCCTGATCGGCTGGAACAGGCCGGGTGGTTATGCGGAATACCTGGCGGTTCCGGAGAACTGCCTGCTGCCGGTACCCGACGACATCGAAGACAGCCTGGCCCCGCTGCTACTCGATACGATCGGCACCTCGGCGCATGCGGTTCGTTTCGTCAGCCGCGTCGTGCCCCCGCAGGAAGCCGGACCCGTGCTGGTCACGGGCGCCGGCCCGGTTGGGCTCGGCGTCATCCTGGCGCTCGCGGATGCCGGCTACAGCGACATCCACGTTTCCGACCCGAACGCGTGGCGGCTCAGGATAGCGCAGGCGTTCGGCGCGCAATCCCATCCCGTTGGCGATACTGGCAAGCGTTTTGCATTGATCATGGAATGCTCCGGCGCCCACGCCGCGCGCAATCTCGGCATCGAGGTGGTGTTGCCGCGCGGCGCGCTGGTGCTGATCGGCGAAAACGCCTCACCCTGGACGATCGAGGAAGGCAAGGTCTTTCGCCGCAAGGACTTTTACATGATCCGCCCCTTCTATTTCCCGGTCGCCGATTTCGAGCCGAATATCGCGCTGTTGCGCCGCTACAAGGAGGAGTATCGCGTACTGGTCGACGGCGAATTCGGGCTGCGGGATTTGCCGCAAAATTTTGCGCGGTTCGCGGAGGGCAAGCTGATCAAGCCGGTACTGGCCCTGGAAAGACGCTGATGGCCGGCATTTCGATCCGCAACCTCGTCAAACGCTACGGCAGCTTCACCGTCGTTCCCGATCTCAGTCTCGAAATCGCAGATCAAGAGTTCGTCGTTTTCGTCGGGCCGTCTGGCTGCGGCAAGTCGACCTTGTTGCGGATCATCGCAGGGCTCGAACCGATCACGGGTGGCGAGCTGTTCATCGGCGACAGGCGCGTCAACGGCGTGCCGGCCGCGCAACGCGATATCGCCATGGTGTTTCAGGATTACGCGCTGTATCCGCACATGCGCGTTTACGACAACATGGCGTTTGCACTCGAACTGCGCGGCATGCCGAAGGCGGAGATCGACAGCCGGGTAAGGCAGGCGGCGGCCATGCTGCATATCGAGGCTTACCTCGATCGCAAGCCCAAGGAACTCTCCGGCGGCCAGCGCCAGCGCGTCGCCATGGGCCGGGCCATCGTGCGCAACCCGCAGGTGTTCCTGTTCGACGAGCCGCTTTCCAATCTGGACGCAAAACTGCGAGCGCAGGTGAGGGCGGAGATCAAGGCGCTGTCGCAACAGCTCCGGACAACCATGGTCTTCGTCACCCACGACCAGATCGAAGCTATGACCATGGCGGACAGGATCGTCGTGCTGCAAAACGGCATCGTGCAGCAATACGACACGCCCGAAATGGTCTACGAACGGCCGGCGAACCAGTTCGTCGCGGGCTTCATCGGTTCGCCTACGATGAATTTCTTCCCGGTCGAATTGCGTGACGAGGGCGCGATATTTTCGGGTGATGCAACGCCCGCACCGCTCGATGCAGCGCTTCGCGCGCGGCTCAAGGCTGCGGCAGGCAAGGGCGTCGTCGGCGTTCGTCCCGAGCACTTCCAGGTTGTTTCTGCCGACTTGCCTGGCATCCCCGTCCAGATCAAGCTCGTCGAGCCGCTTGGCTCGGATACTTTGATCCATTTCGATGTCGCAGGCACCGGCGGGATTGCGCGGGTGGATCCATCGCTTAAGCCGAAGCTGGGCGAACGGCTGTTTCTCAAGCCGCAGGCCGACAAGGTTCATCTATTTGACGCCGCGACCGGCCGGATTTTGCCATGAGCGATCGCGGAAGGCCCGGACTGGACAGGCAAGTAGCTGCGGCGCTCGATCTCGTGGCGAACGCAGGAAAAGCGCGGGTGATCTGCCTCGGTCTTTCCGCGCTCGACCAAATCTGGCGGGTGCCGGCGTTTTTCTCGGGCGGCGGCGCAGAAGATCAGGAGTTTTGAATACGCCACCATGGGCGGCGGAATGGCCGCGAACGCAGCGGTTACCGTGGCGCGGCTTGGCGGTATCGCCGCGTTCTGGGGACGCGGGGGCGACGATGCGGCCGGTCGCGAGATGCACAAGGCGCTTGCGGGAGAGGGTGTCGACGTCAGTCAATTTCGCCTGTTTGCAGATGGCCAATCGTCGGTGTCTGGGGTTCTTGTCGATTCCGCCGGCGAGCGTCAGATCGTGAATTTTCGCGGGAACTTTCCGGAGTCGGCCGACTGGCTGGCGCTTGGTGAGGTTGAAAACGCGTCCGCCGTTCTTGCCGATCCGCGCTGGCTGTCGGGAGCGGTCGCCTTGTTCACGGCCGCGCGCGCAAACGCGGTTCCGACCGTCCTCGATGCCGATGTCGCCGATGCCGAACGTGTTCGAGACGCTCCTTCCGCTGACCGATCATGCCGTCTTCTCGGAGCCCGCGTTGTTCGGCTTTGTCGGCTCGACCGACGACAAGGCGCTGGCCAGGATCGCCAACTTCGGCTGTGCGCGTGGCCGCGGTCACCCGCGGCGCCGATGGTGTCACATGGCTGGCGAACCAAGTTGTCCACCGGCAACCGGCCTATGCGGTCGACGCCATCGATACCACGGCGGCCGGTGACGTGTTTCACGGCGCCTATGCCTTCGCCATCGGAGTTCGTCTTGAGGCGGCCGCCGCCATGTCGTTTGCGACGGCGGCAGCGGCGCTCAAATGTACCCGCCCGGGCGGGCGTTCAGGGATCCCCACGCTGGAAGATTGTCTTGCATTTCAAAGGAACGGCCAATGAGAACGATCGGAAAGACACGCGGCCTTGCGCGACTGGCGGATACCGAGGGCCATTTTCGCATGGTCGCGCTTGATCAGCGGCCGCCGATGTTCGAGGCGATCGCACAGGCGAAGAAGATTGCCAAAGACGAGGTAACCTACGCCGACGTGGTCGCGGCCAAGCGGCTGCTGGTCGAGGCGCTGGCGCCGCATTGCAGCTCGATGCTGTTCGATCCGAATTTTGCCGTGCCGGCGGCGATCGATTTTATACCGCCGCGTTGCGGGCTGATCATGACGCTTGAGGAGCATCGGGTCGAGGAAACCCGCGGCGGCCGCAAGTCGCGCGTCATCGACAATTGGAGTGTGGCAAAGATCCGGGCCATGGGCGGCGACGCCGTAAAGGTGCTGGCGTGGTACCGGCCGGACGCCGATGCCGCCATCAATGCTCATCAGCAGCGCTTCGTGCGCGGGATCGGCGAGGAGTGCGCGCACAACGACATCCCCTATGTGCTCGAGCTGCTCGTCTATCCCTTTCTTGGCAGCGCCAACCATACCGCCGATTATGTCGAATCGCCGGGCAAGCTGCCGCAGCTGGTGATCGAGAGCGTGCGCGAGTTTGCAAAACCTGAATATGGCGTCGATCTGCTGAAGCTGGAGAGCCCGCTCGCCGCCAACACTCTGCCGTCCCGCGACGGCGGCGCCGCGGCAAGCGCGGCGCAGAAGGAATTCGATGCCGTCGGCGAAATCTGCAGGGAACATGACATTCCCTGGGTCTTGCTATCGGGGGGCGCCGCGCAGAACAAGTTCGAACGCGTGCTGGAATATGCCTATGCCGCGGGCGCCGGCGGCTTCCTGGCCGGCCGCACGATCTGGCTGGACGCCGTGCGGCAGCACTTTCCGGATCTTGCTGCGGTCTCGGCGGCGCTGAAGAAGGAAAGCGTGACGATCCTGAACAGCCTTTCCGGGCTAACGAAGGAGCGGGCGCATTCGTGGCAGCCTCGCTTCCCGAAATTCGACCACGTTCGCCAGGAAGGCGATTTCGCTCGCACCTATTTGCGCTAGACCGCGCTGAGGTCTAAGTGACCTACATCAGCGGGTCCCACAAGCGTCAAGCAGCATGTGCCACCTTCGACGAAGGGCCGCTCATGGCGGATAGTGTTGAAAAAGCCGAAAATTGCATCAGTCCAAATTTTTGATGCAGCGCTAAAACACGAAGCAATCGACAATTCGAATAACTCCAGTCGCGCTACCGAAGTCGCCTATGAGTTTTGCGTCCGGCGATGAGGTCCCTCATATCTCTACACGAAAACCGCGCCTGCGGCCTTTAGAATTTTTGGTACCTTCGGCGAAATGACTTTTTCAACATTATCGGCGCAAAGCGGCCGTTCATACGCAAACAGCATCTCGTGACTGATAAGGAATAGGTATCAATTGGAATCAGGCTAAAGCCCGCTTCAGATGGTGAGGAACCGAGAGCAGCGCGATCCACCCTGGGGCGTAGCGGAACAACCGCGTCCTGACGCAGAGCAACAACAGGGTCGAAGTCCGACAATTTTTGCTCCTTTGCGGAGCAGATCAACCAACTTCGGTTGCCACTCAGTGGCATTTTCCTTGTGGATCAGACCAAATGGGCGTGGAGTGCCTCTCGGAGCGACCGTGCAGATCTCTCGCCGGGGAAATCCCGGTTTAACCGTTTCGCCTGGAATGGCAGTTGAGCGCTCGGCAGACGGCCATCCGTCGCTGAAACTGACGGGAGTAAAACGGCTATGTCGCAAGCCATTGTCAAGAAGGTCGGCCCGTACAGTGCTGGCCTGGGCAAGACCAAGGCGAACTACGCCTCGCTCTCGCCGCTGAGCTTCTTACCCAAGGCCGCCGAGACCTATCCCAACCGGATCGCCCTGATCCACGGCGAGCAACGCAGGACCTGGTCGGAGACCTACGCACGCTGCCGCCGCCTCGCATCAGCGTTGCACAAGCGTGGGATAGGTCCCGACGATACCGTCGCAGTGATGGCGCCCAACGTTCCCGCCATCTACGAGGCCCATTTCGGCGTCCCGATGATTGGCGCGGTGCTGAACACGCTGAACATCCGGCTCGACGCCGAAGCGATCGCGTTCCAGCTCGCGCATGGCGAAGCGAAGGTGCTGATCACCGACCGCGAGTTCAGCGGAACCGTACAGCGCGCGTTGCAGCTGATGGAACGCCGGCCGCTGGTGATCGACATCGATGACAAGCTGCACGCAGGCGGCACCCTGCTCGGAGAGAAGGACTACGAAGCGCTCCTGGAGGAAGGCGATCCTGATTTCGCTTGGTCCCTGCCGGAAGACGAGTGGCAGGCCATCGCGCTGAACTATACCTCTGGCACCACCGGCAACCCCAAGGGCGTGGTCACGCATCACCGCGGAGCATACCTCAACGCTTTGTCGAACATCGTATCCTGGGCCATGCCGGCACATGCGGTCTATCTTTGGACGCTGCCCATGTTCCACTGCAATGGTTGGTGCTTTCCCTGGACCATGGCGGCCATCGCCGGGACGAATGTCTGTATCCGGCGGGTTGACGCGAAGCTGGTCTTCCGGGCAATCCGCGAAAATGGCGTCACCCACATGTGCGGCGCCCCGATCGTCTACAGCATGTTGATCAATGCTGCAGGCGAATCGGGCGGCGGTTTCGGCCGCAAGGTCAACGGCTTCATAGCGGGCTCCGCTCCCCCGGCTTCCGTCATCGAGGGCATGGAGCGCATCGGCTTCGACATCACCCACGTGTATGGCCTGACCGAAACCTATGGCCCGGCGTCGGTGTGCGCGAAACACGAGGAATGGGCGTCCTTGCCGCTGGCCGAGCGCGCTCGGCTGAACGCGCGCCAGGGCGTTGCCGGTCCGGCGCAGGAGGCGATGGCGGTCCTCGACCCGGACACAATGAAGCGGGTGCCGCCAGACGGGGAGACTGTCGGCGAGATCATGTTCCGCGGCAACATCACGATGAAGGGCTACCTGAAGAACCCCTCTGCCACGGAGGAGGCTTTCGCCGGGGGCTGGTTCCACACAGGGGACCTCGCGGTGATCGAGCCGGATGGGTACGTCCGCATCAAGGACCGCTCGAAGGACGTGATCATTTCCGGTGGCGAGAACATCTCCTCCATCGAAGTCGAGGACATTCTGCACCGCCACCCCGCGGTGGACTCGGCCGCGGTGGTGGCCAAGCCCGACCCAAAATGGGGCGAGGTGCCGTGCGCTTTCATTGAGCTTCGGCCAAACGCAGCAGCAACCGAGGCAGAGATCCGCCAATTCTGCCGCGAGCAGATGGCCGGCTACAAGGTGCCAAAGCGTGTGGTGTTCGGTCCGATTCCGAAGAATGCGACCGGCAAGATCCAGAAGTTCATGTTGCGCGAAATCGCAAAGGGGCTGGGGTCATGACCTATGCAGCCCCTCTGGACGACATGCGGTTCGTACTCAACCATCTGGCCGGGTTGCCGGAGATCGCCACTTTGCCCGGCTTCGAGGACGCCGATCCGGAACTAGTCGAGGCCATCCTGATCGAGGCGGGCCGTTTTGCCGGCGAAGTGTTGGCGCCACTGAACTCAACCGGGGACCACCAAGGTTGCCGCTGGTTCGATGGGAAGGTCACTACGCCGGACGGCTTCCCCGCGGCCTATCAACAGTTCATCGAAGGCGGCTGGCATTCAATGCCGGCCGCCTCCGAAATTGGCGGCCAAGGAATGCCAGCGCTGGTGTCGAGCGCGGTGGCCGAGATGTGGAAATCCGCTAATCTGGCCTTCTCGTTATGCCAGATGCTGACCATGGGAGCCGTTGAGGCGCTCGCAAATCATGCGTCTGACACGCTCAAGCAGCGCTTCCTGCCGAAGATGGTCGCTGGCGAGTGGACTGGAACCATGAACCTGACCGAGCCGCAGGCAGGTTCCGACCTCTCCGCAGTGCGCACACGGGCAGAGCCTGACGGCGACCACTATCGCCTGTCTGGATCGAAGATATTCATCACCTGGGGCGAGCATGACGTCGCGGAGAACGTCATCCATCTCGTCCTCGCCCGATTGCCCGATGCGCCCCAGGGCACGCGCGGGATTTCGCTATTCATCGCGCCGAAATTCCTAGTCAATCAAGATGGCAGCCTCGGCGCGCGCAACGACCTTGTTTGCGCCTCCATCGAACACAAGCTCGGCATCCATGGCTCGCCCACGGCCGTGATGTCATACGGCGACAAGGAAGGGGCGGTTGCCTACTTGGTGGGTGAGCCGAACCGCGGCCTCGAATACATGTTCACGATGATGAACCATGCCCGGCTGAATGTGGGGCTCGAAGGCGTGGCGGTGTCCGAGGCGGCCTACCAGCACGCCGTCGCATATGCCCGCGCCCGGGTGCAGGGCAAGCCGATCGGCGGCGCCGAACGCGATCCGATCATCCATCACCCCGACGTGCGCCGGATGCTGATGGATATGCGTGCGCGCACCGAGGCGATGCGCGCGCTCGCCTACAGCACAGCCGCCTGCATGGACCGCGCCCGGCATCATCCGGACCCCGCGGTGCGTGCGCACAACCAGGGCCGGGTCGAGCTGTTGACCCCGGTGGTGAAGGGCTGGTGCACCGAAAGCTCAATCTTGATCGCCTCTACCGGGATCCAGGTGCATGGCGGAATGGGCTATGTAGAGGAGACCGGCGCCGCGCAGTATCTACGGGATGCCCGTATCACCACCATTTACGAAGGCACCACCGGCATTCAGGCCAACGATCTGCTCGGCCGCAAGCTGGTCCGTGACAAGGGGCTGAATGCGGGAGCGCTGATCCGGGATATGACAGCTGAGTTGGACGCGTTGGCACTCACCAACGATACGGACCTGTCAGCGATTGCGTCTGCGTTTAGGGCGGCGCTCGGCTCGTTCGAGGAGGCTACCGCTTGGCTGCTGGCGCGCTACGATAGCAATCCGCGTGAAGCTGCTGCCGGGGCGGTCCCGTATTTAAAGCTTACGGGTATTGTCGTGGGCGGCTGGCAGATGGCGCGCGCCGCGCGGATCGCTCGCAATCTGCTGTCGGCCGGCGAGAAGAACACCGCCTTTCTGCACGCCAAGATCGCCACCGCGCGCTTCTACGCCGAGCACGTGCTGCCGGAGGCCACCGGAGCGCGGGACGAAATCACGGCCGGCGCTGGCTCGACGCTGGCACTGGAGGAGATGTCATTCTAATTTCGTCTGTGGGTAGATGAGTTGTGTGCCGGGTCGGCGCTTCCGTATGCAGGGGCCGAAACACCCGCCTCCGCGTGGATGATCGTCAGCCGATGGATGTCCCCGTCGGAAATCTGATCCGAATATGGTGATGGTGCAATCCACCGAGAATTGACAGCGGTAGAATGCGTCAGACGGCCTGAATGGCACGTCGCATGGGAGCGTCCTTGCCCGGAGACAGACGATGTGTACGAGCGCCATTGTAATAGTGCATGTATGAAAGGAGTAGGTGTCTCAGATGCCGCTCGCCAAATACAACGACGTGATCAAGACATTCGCGCCGGATCGAGCCGATCAGCTGTTCGCTATGCCTATCGGCTAAAGACTTCGCCATAGGCTCGATCCCGATCGCGGCCGAGATACTTTGGTGCGCCCTCTCAGCCGCAAGCTTCGGTCAGTTGCCGTGAGCAGCACTTCCTCCACGCGCGCAATCCGAGGCGGTGTTACTGCGTCAGAAATCTATATGCGACAATCAGAGCCACCATGCTCGCGAAAATCAGCAGTGCCGGGAGGGATTTTCGGATCATTGGCATGGTCGAATGGCGCGCAGCCGATAGACCGGGCTGAGGTTCAGGCCCTCTCTGGAACCGCTTGGCTTTGCCTTCTGTCGTTGGTGTGCGAGCCTTTGGTTCCGGCGCAGCGCCCACGCCTCCCATCTCGCTGTAATAAGCGCAGTAGACCTCGCGAACGGCCTCGGCCGTGGACTCGGCCTCGCTCATCGTCTCGAGTCGGGTTCGATAGTTAGTCAGAAAGCTCTGTGCGTTTGACGGAAGGTCATCGAAACCACCGAGCTTGGCCATCATGAGCCAAGTGGCAAAATCCGCCTCGGCTTTCGTGCGAGCTTTCTTGGCGATACTGGTGTTGGAGCTGGAGGACATGGTGGTCCGATTGGTTGGCCCGCCCAAACTCGCCGGCGTTCATGGCTATCGTTGGACAGTTCGCTTAGGTATCTCGGTTGACGTCAGGTGTCCCGCCGACGAGATTAGCGGCTGGCTGCAGCCCCGTGAGTGCCACGCCGGGATCGATTCTCCTGGCAATCCGGGTGTCGACTAGCCTGTAGTTAGCAGTCGGTGTATAGCATTTCCCATGGGTTCGGATGCGGAAGACGTAGCACTGCTCAAAAAACTCTGGGCCGCAGGACGGAGCGCCGCGCAGATCGCCCGTCGTCTCGGGTATAGCCGTAACGCGGCCCGCGCCAAGCTAACTCGTTTGGACCTGAAGCGTGGCCATAAGCCGCCTACAGCAAAAACCCAAGATAAGACCGGTGCCGAAACGAAGACCAGCGTTGTTGGCTGCCTGCTCCCGCCCGGTGGCAAAGATTGTGTCGCGGAAGACAGTAATGCTGCAGCCTAAGGAATTCACCAAGCGCCAGCTTTACGCCATGCTTGCTGAAGTGGTCAGGAATACGGGTTAACGGGATCACCGGGAGTCCCTCCGCACCTCGTTCAGCTCGAACGCTTTGCTAATTGCCGGCAATGCCCGAAGCTGAACGCGCCATGGCGGTGATCCGAGACCTCATCCAGCACCGATGGAACGAAATCGTTCAGCGCCTTAGAAGTGATTGCGTCTGCTTCCGTTCCGCTTGTGGCACCTTTCGGACGTAGCTTGTCGAACTGACGATGTCAAAATCCCCTAAGGTCCAAACCCGAGGAGCAACAACATGACCCCACACATCCCCGAGGAATTTTCCACCAGGTTGATCGACTGGAGTCGTTTCATGATCATGGGCAACACGATGCCGCCCCGAGATCCTGATGACGAGGAGAGGAGGAAGAAGACGAAGACGAAGACGACGGCGCCGACGAACCGCCGGTCGTGCGCGAGCCGGACGAAGACTAGAGCATGATGTTTTTTAGGATTGGGCATAGCCAAATGCTCGGAGGATTTTGCCGATTGTGACGCAGATGGTTTCGGCCGGGTGCGCGGCGGCCTTGCGCAATAAGTGCTTGAACTTGGCGAAGACCCGTCGATCGGGTTCAGGTCCGGCGAGTGAACGGACGTCGCAGTCGCGACAGTTGATGTCTGCGTTTGGCGGCGGCCGTTCGCCTAATGATAAGTTTGGAATGTCCGCTCCTGGGCGGTGGGTCGCAAGCCTGGCCGGTCCAAACGGCGGACGTGCAACTGTGCCAGAGACAAAGGAGGAATGCGCTAGTTCCGGCGTATCGCGATGGCATCGTGATATAAGGCCGCATATTGGCTCGCGCGATTGCGCCACGATACATCGGTCGACATGCCATTGAGCTGCAATTTTCGCCAGAGCTGCTTGTCACGGAACGAGTTGCTGGCCCTGCGTATGGCACCGGCGAGAGTTTCGTCTGTGCCTGGACCAAACTTGAACCCAGTCGCCGCGCGACCGGCAATGTCGGCCTCATCAATGTCAATGACGGTATCCGCAAGGCCGCCGACCTGTGATACGATCGGGACCGCGCCGTATCTCAAGGCACAAAGTTGTGTCAAGCCGCAGGGTTCGAAGCGCGACGGCACGACGAGGGCATCCGCACCGGCCTGAATAAGATGGGCGAAGGCTTCATCATAGCCAATAAGAACCCCTATCCGGCCAACATTCGCTTTCGAGGCCGCTTGATATCGATCCTGGAGATCCGAATCTCCACTGCCAAGCAAGGCAAACTGCATTCCTTCATTCACGATGAAGGGTATGTTTTCAAGAAGGAGATCGAGTCCCTTCTGCCAGGACAGTCGGCTTATGACACCGAGCAGAAGCGCATCCGGAGATAGATCAAGGCCAAGCCGTCGCTGCAGGGCAGCTTTGTTCGCCGCGCGGGGTTCTATCTCTCTTGTGCTGAAGCGAGCGGCAATGTGCGGATCCGTTTCGGGGTTCCAGACGGAGGTATCGATACCATTGAGGATTCCGCTCAGGACCTTCGATCGTTCACGCAACAATCCGCCCAATCCCATGCCCCCCTCATCTCCTTGAATCTCCACCGCATAGGTCGGAGAGACCGTCGTGATGCGATCGGCAAATTGCAGGCCCGCCTTCAGGAAGCTGATCATGCCGTAATATTCGACGCCGTGAATCGAGTAGGACTCGGGAGGCAAACCGAACACATCCAGCATTTCATGCGAAAATTTTCCCTGGTAGGCCAGATTATGAACCGTCATCACGGTGCTGGGCCGGGGACCATTGCTGTAGTGCAAATAGGCAGGTGTCAGTCCCGCCTGCCAATCGTGGGCGTGCACGACATCAGGCACGAATGACGGAACGGCGCCCCGGCCGATTTCGGCTGCCATCCGCGAAAGCGCGGCAAAGCGCACGCCGTTATCGGGCCAATCCTTGCCGTCCGGCGTAACATAGGGGTTGCCGGGCCGCGCAAAGAGATGCGGCGCATCGAGCACAAATAGATCGAGGTCCTCGTGCGAGCTGCCGAGCAGGCGGATCGGCCCGCCGCAGAAATGCGGCCAATGCAGCAGTACTTCGGCCGCCGCAAGCGCCTTGATGACATCGGGGTATCCCGGCACAAGGGTTCGCGTTTCGATGCCGTACGCCCGCAACGCGATCGGGAGCGCGCCGGCGACGTCGGCAAGGCCGCCGGTCTTGATGATCGGATAGATTTCAGAGGCGACCGCAAGAATGCGAAGGGGCGTCATGCATTCAACCTGTCGATCATCGGTTGCGGTAATGAGAGAGATGCCCTGCGGGGTGGTTCGAAACCGTTTCGCATCGAGTTCGGGATCTTCTCCGACCACCAGACCGTCCGGAATTCGAACACCTCGATCGATGACGACATTCTTCAGCCGCGCATGCCGGCCCACATTCACGTAAGGCAGGACAACCGCGTTTTCTACGCCGGCAAACGAATTGATGTGCACGCCGGTAAATAGGAGGGAGCGGCGCAGTGCTGCGCCGGATATGATGCACCCTCCGGAAACAAGTGAGGTCACAGCCTGTCCGCGGCGGCCCTCCTCATCGTGAACAAATTTGGCAGGAGGTGTGATCTCCGCATAGGTCCAGATCGGCCATGCGCGATCGTAAAGATCAAGCTCCGGCAGAACATCAGTGAGATCGATGTTGGCGGCCCAATAGGCGTCGACGGTTCCCACGTCTCGCCAGTAGGCGCGTGGATCATCGCCGGACCTGACGCAGGAGCTCGAGAATTGATGAGCCACCGCCCGGCCGTTTTTCACGATATAGGGAATGATGTCCTTGCCGAAGTCATGGCTGGAGTTCGGGTCATTCGCGTCGCGCCGCAGCTCGTCGAACAGGAACCTGGAATCGAAGATGTAGATTCCCATGCTGGCCAGCGATTTGTCGGGCTTGCCCGGCATTGGCGGCGGATCGGCCGGCTTCTCAAGGAAGGATTGGATCACGCCATGGTCGTCGACGTGCATGATTCCGAAGCCGCTCAATTCCGACCGCGGCATCTCCAGGCAGCCGATCGTGACGTCCGCGCTTTGCTCGACATGCTGCCTCAGCATGAGTTCGTAATCCATCTTGTAGATGTGGTCTCCCGCGAGCAGCACGATAAATCTGGCTCCGTGCGGCTCGATGATGTCAATGTTCTGATAGACGGCGTCGGCCGTGCCGAGATACCAGTTCGTCTCCGAGATGCGCTGGCTCGCCGGCAGGATATCGAAGCTTTCATTGCGCTCGGGACGAAAGAAGTTCCAGCCCATCTGGAGATGTCGGATCAGGCTGTGGGCCTTGTATTGGGTCGCAACCGCGATACGGCGGATTCCCGAGTTCACCGCATTGGACAGGGCAAAATCGATGATCCGCGATTTGCCCCCGAAATAGACCGCCGGCTTGGCGCGCCTGTCGGTAAGCTCCAAAAGCCGGCTTCCGCGCCCACCCGCAAGAACGAACGCGAGGGCGTGGCGTGAAAGCGGTTCATTTATGACGGTGGCCATCTCATCCTCCCGGGAGCCTCAAGGCATGTCCCTTGAAACCTTCTCTTGTCCGGAAGGCGCATCGAGGGCCACGAGGCCCATTGTAGCGGGACGAACGGTCGATCGGAAAGTAGTATGTAGTACGTGCAGCTGCCGAAGTGTGGGCGCCGAATATTCAGGACGGACCTGAAATGAGCCAAGCTTGAAAATGCCTTGGCCGATTGGGCCAACAGAGTTTTCAGCTTTGGCTCATCGATCAGCCGGCAGTGTCCTGGCAGAACGCCGCAGCCAGCACGACACTCAATGCACGAGAGCCAAGTGATCGGCCTATGCCAAAGGTTAACGTATCGGGAATGACCGCGCCTGGCGCAAAGCGCGGGAGTTGCCCAAGGACAGGTAGCTTGACCGTGGCAATGACGGCGGCTTAAGCCCAGAGAACCGCACGGGCAACGCGCACCGCTGCTGATATGGGAGTAGGCCTTCGTCAGTAAATACGACGGATTTAGCTTTGCCGACTGGGTCCGAGATTAATCCCTTTGTATGGAGCCGCTCCATCGCGGCCCAGTCGAAGGATTTCCAGGTGCGCATCCCGTCGTGACGCCCGAGAAATAGTAGCGCCAGAATGGCCTCGTCGATGTGGTCTCGGTCGATATCCATGATCGATGACCTCTCGCATAGAGTGTTGAGCAACCAGACCCGGGCAGCCCGAGCAAACATGCCCCCGGGGAGACAAAAGAACCAGCCTCGAATGCACGCAATTGCAGCAGTGCAAAAATTATAAGATTGAAGGGCCCATACCCCTCGCGAGGCGGAAGCCGCGCCCCTTCTGTCTTGAGTTGAGCCGCACTGCCTTTGCCCTGCAGCTAGAACGGGCGACTGTATGCGCTCTGGCAAAACGGTGACGATTGAACACGTGCATGCCGACGTCGAGCCAAAGCCGAAACGGCAATCTTTAAAGCGCAAGTTCCAGAATTAACCTGCACCACGGACATAAAGCTTAACCAACAAGCCTAACCAACGGGTTCTGTTGCGCGGCCCCCCAGAGCGATTTAAGCACGAAGAAAGATTTATATTTCACATTTTTTGACCAATGGAGCATTAGCCGTGGTGGCTTCAACAACACCTCCAATTTTTAGCACGACCGATCTTGAACGCGAGTTCGAGGAAGAATTTCGAACACTGCCGCCTGCGGTACGCTCGCCGAATTTGGCGATACCAGACTATGTCGAGCATCGCGACGGGGTCACGGAGATCGGCAAGCTATCGGCGGAGGCCATAGTCCGCGAATACGAAGCTGCGGCGAAAGACATCGAGACCATGGGCGCGGAGCTGATCGAACGCGTCAACCAATGCGAGGCGATGACCCGCGGTGCCTTCGCCGTGACTGAGGAGATGAAGGAAACCGCAGCGCGCTACCGCGAGGAAGCCAAGCGCGTATTCCTTGAGATCGAGAACTGTTCCCTGGTGACGGCGGAGGTCCGCAAGACCTGCAACGAACTGATTGAAAAGATCGTCGGTCCGGTAACGATAGACAGGCTAAAGCCGTCAAGACGGTCCGGAAAGCCCTGAGCTTGCCGACATTGCGCAAATTGACCGACCGCGCCGCCTACGATCCGCAGCGCATGAGGGCGCGCAAGATCGAGGCCAAGATAATCGAGAAGATGCCGTCCAGGGTGTGGTTATCCTGCACAGCGGTCTCGCGGTTGATCCGCTCCCCCGATGATCGCAAGATCCGCGCGCGGCTCGATCGTCTGGTGCGCGACGGCAAGCTCGAATGCCAGCGCGAGCAGGGCAGCCGCGGGGCGGTCTATCTGTTCCTGAAGCGTTCGTGAGCAATGGGCCGCCGGTCGTGCGGTTGCGGCTGAGAACGCTTGTCCATCGGGGTAGGGCGCATAGCGAATCCGGTGGAAATCGTTCGCGTGCGCTTCATCAAAGTACTGTTTGGGGTGGACGCACCATAGTGCGCTGGAGCGCTTTTTGCCTCGTCCCACGGCGCATGCAGCCACACATCCCGCCGATGCCGTGCGGTCGAGGTCCGGTCTCAATTTCTTCAACAACTAGGTGGCAAGCTACCAGCAGCCGTTGCTGGCCGGATGTACGTCAGCAGCAGTCAAGAGGCCCCGGAGCAATCCGGGGCCTTACCTGTTATGGCGAGGACGATATGGTAGGCCGTGTCGTGGGACAGGCCATTTACCGAGTCTATCGAGTTGCCTGAGGACAAGACGCTCATCACCCTGCGCGACGCCGCGCCTTACATCGCCAAGCTGCGTCAACGCTGCAGCGCTTTCGCAATCCGGTTGAGCCTCTCGTCTATGGCCGCTATCTGATTCTTCAGGGCGTCGATCTGAGCGCCCGTTGCCGGGTCAAGGACACCGATCGGCGTGGACGGTGCGAATTCGAAGCTTTGCCCAGCACACTTCAGGCATGTTGAGACCGCCATTTTTGACTTCCTGCTTTCCGCCAAGTTTCATTTCGTTATCATTCGGCAACCGGTCGATGGTTCCGCTGCGGAAGCTTTAGTCGGTCAGCCAAGCTTAGGGGCTACCTGCCAAGAGAATACGACGCGTGGGGTCGGATCCCAAACGGCGTTCCAACCCTGTAGGACCGCTTTTGGCGGATACTGTTGAAAAAGTCGAAAGTTGCATCTGTACCAATTTTTGATCCAATCCTAAAACGCGAAGCAATCGACGATTCGGATATCTCCAGTCTCGCTACCGAAGTCGCCTGTGAGTTTTCCGTCCGGCGATGAGGTCACTCAGATCTCTGCACGAAAGCCACGCCTGCGGTCTTTAGAATTTTTGGCACCTTCGGCAAAACGACTTTTTCAACAATATCGGCGCGAAGCGGCCGTTCATCAAAACGGCCGATGTCGGCTGAGGGGTCAAGGAGAGTTATGCGCCGTAGAAATCCAGCAGCTTGTTCGACTGCTCTTTAGACGTGGCCAAGCGGCGCGGCGGATAAAACGCCGCGAACCCACTAAGATTTTAGACCAGCTTCTGCCAACCCTAGTTCTTTTGTGATCCATCTTGTGAAGGTACGCACCGAACGCCGATGCTTGGCTTGCGGGGGACAGACGAGATAATGCCCAACGTAGGACGGATCGTTTGCACGTCCGATCAGTGGCGCTACCAATTTGCCACTCGAAAGTTCGCGCTCGGCGAGTCTTGTGGACTCGAGAGTCACGCCGAGACCATCGACGGCCGCGGCAATCGCCATAAAGCTACGATCGAATCGAAACCCGCCAGGGCTCGGTGCAGAGAGACCGTTTACTGCGAACCAAGCATTCCAACGAACCCGCTTCTGCTCACTTTCGATAAGCGGAAGCTTCAGCAGGTCAGCAGCTTCCCGGATAGCGCCAGCAAGCGAGGGCGCGCACATGGGACGCACGATTTCTTCTCCCAGCGGCAATACGGCCATGCCTTCCTGCCGCGGCGGTCCGTAGCATATGTCGATGTCGAACTCATCGTTGCGAAAGTGAGGGTAGTCGGTTCCGGCCGACAGCCTGACTTCCAGTTCGGGATGCTGCGCGATCAGTTCTCTGAGCCGCGGCATCAGCCATTGCGCGGCCAGGCTAGGAGCACAATGAATTCGCAGAAGATTCGACGAACGCGTGCTCGCAACCTCGAGTCCGTTTCTCAGTTCATCGAAGGCGCCGGATACTCGCCGCAGCAACTCTTCGCCGGCCTGATTGACCTGCATCCTGCGTCCGTCGCGCTCGAACAGCGTCGTTCCGATCTGCTCTTCGAAGTCGCGGATGGCATGGCTCACGGCGCTTGGCGTCAGCCCGAGTTCGCTCGCGGCCGCGCGGAATGATCCGGTGCGTGCCGCCGCCTCGAAAGCCCGCAGGGCGCGAAGGGGTAATGAAGCAGCCATGCGATAGGTGAACACAATTCACCTATCAGTGCAAATTTGGCGTATTTTCGTGCGCCCCGCCCCGAACCATATTCCGCGCCAACCGAAACAAGAGGTTTCCAGGAGGGAATATGCTGCTGAAGGGCAAAACTGCGATCATTTCCGGGGCGGCCGGGGCGCGTGGTATTGGCTTCGCAACGGCGAAGACATTCGCGGAGCAGGGCGCACGGGTCGCGATCCTCGATCTCGACGGCGCCGGCGCGACGAGGGCAGCCGCGGAACTCGGCGCCGGCCATCTCGGCGTAGCCTGCAACGTCACCAACAAGGCCGACTGCGAACGCGCGGTCGCCGAGGTGCTCAAGGCCTTCGGCAAGGTCGATATTCTCATCAACAATGCCGGCGTCACCCAACCCGTGAAAGTCTGGGACATCATCCCCGAGGATTGGGACCGGATCCAGGACGTCAACCTGCGCGGCGTTCTCTACCTTTCGCAGGCGATAATGCCGCACATGCGCGCGCAGAAGGCCGGCTCGATCGCCTGCATGTCGTCGGTCTCCGCGCAGCGCGGCGGCGGCATTCTCGGCGGCGCGCACTATTCCGCCGCCAAGGCGGGCGTGCTCGGCCTCGCCAAGGCGATGGCCCGCGAACTCGGCCCCGACAACATCCGGGTCAACTGCGTCGCGCCCGGCCTCATCGTCACCGACATCAACATCGGCAAGATCGCTCCCGAAAAGGAGAATGAGATCCTCACCGGCATTCCGCTCGGCCGCCTCGGCCAGCCACACGACGTCGCGAAGATCTTCCTGTTCCTGGCCTCCGACCTGTCGGGCTACACGACCGGCGCCGTGATCGACGTGAACGGCGGAATGCACATCCATTGACGACGGGCAAGGACAAGCCATGACTGGAACCGCGTTGCGACCCAATGAACCCGCGCTTGCGGAACGCGCCTACCGCATCCGCCGCAATGCTGTTCGGATGGGCGAAGTTCAGGGGCAGGGTTACATCGCCCAGGCGCTCGATATCGCCGACGTGCTGGCGGTCGCCTACTTCCACGCCATGCGCTACCGGCCGGAAGATCCGGCCTGGGAGCGACGCGACCGGTTTCTCCTCTCCAATGGCCACTATGCCATCGCGCTCTACGCCGCGCTGATCGAAGCCGAAATCGTACCGGAAGCCGAGCTCACCAACTATGGATTTGACGACAGCCGGCTGCCGATGTCCGGCATGGCGTCCTACACGCCGGGCATGGAGATGTCCGGCGGGTCGCTGGGGCTTGGCCTCAGCATCGCCGTCGGCATGTGCCTGGGTCTCAAGCGCAAGCGCTCCGACAGTCGCGTCTACACGCTGTTCTCCGACGGCGAGCTCGACGAGGGTTCGACGTGGGAAGCGATGATGTCGGCGGCGCACTATCGGCTCGACAATCTCATTGCGATCGTGGACGTCAACAACCAGCAGGCCGATGGCCCCTCGGGGCAGATGATGGGCTTCGAACCGCTGGCGGACAAGATGCGGGCGTTCGGCTGGTTCGTGCAGCGGATCGACGGCAACGACCTCGATGCCGTGGTGGCCGCGTTCGACGCCGCCAAGGCCCACGAGGGCGCGAAGCCGCGGATCATCATCGCGGACACGCTGATGGGCAAGGGCGTGCCGTTCCTGGAAGCCCGCGAGCGCAATCATTTCATGCGCGTGGATGCGCACGAGTGGCAGCTCGCGCTGCAGGCCCTGGAAGAAGGACGCCGGCCATGAAGCCGACCACC
The DNA here is from genome assembly GCA_963829315.1 of uncultured Alphaproteobacteria bacterium. Lineage (GTDB taxonomy): Bacteria > Pseudomonadota > Alphaproteobacteria > Rhizobiales > Xanthobacteraceae > Bradyrhizobium. Next base: position 84,683 of record CAWHIO010000002.1, read on the forward strand.
GCCAAACCCTCGCCAGCCGCGGCGAAGCCCCGGCTCACTACTTCGGCCATGATCGCCTCGATCGCCGCCGACGGACAGCGGACGAAACCGGCGCCGTTCGGCCATGCGCTGATCGAGCTCGCACGCCAACGGCAGGACATCGTCGGCATGACCGCCGACCTCGGCAAGTATACCGACCTGCATATCTTCGCGAAGGAATATCCCGACCGCTATTACCAGATGGGGATGGCCGAGCAGCTGTTGTTCGGCGCCGCATCGGGGCTCGCCGCGGAAGGCTTTACCCCGTTCGTCACGACCTACGCGGTGTTCGCCGCACGCCGCGCCTACGACTTCATCCACCAGACGATCGCGGAGGAACACCGTAACGTCAAGATCGCCTGCGCGCTGCCCGGCCTCACCTCGGGCTACGGACCGAGCCACCAGGCGGCAGAGGATCTGGCGTTGTTCCGCGCCATGCCAAACATGACCGTGATCGATCCGTGCGACGCCTGCGAAATCGAGCAGGTGGTGCCGGCGATGGCGAACCACCAGGGTCCGGTCTACATGCGCCTGCTGCGCGGACAGGTGCCGCTGGTGCTCGACGAGTACGATTACAAGTTCGAGCTTGGCAAAGCCAAGTTGCTGCGAGACGGGGCGGACGTGCTTTTCGTTTCTTCCGGATTGCTGACGATGCGCGCCCTGGAGGCTGCCAAGCGGCTTGAGGCTGATAAAATCCATGCGGCCGTCCTGCATGTGCCGACCATCAAGCCGCTCGACACCCGCACGATCGTGGAGGCCTGCCGCAAGCCCGGGCGCCCCGTCGTCGTTGCGGAGAACCATACCGTGATCGGCGGACTGGGCGAAGCTGTCGCCGCCGCCCTGATGCTCGCGGGGGTTCATCCCGCCTTCCATCAGATCGGCCTTCCCGACGAGTTCCTCGCCGCCGGTGCGCTGCCGACGCTGCACGATCGTTACGGCATCTCGACGGAGGCGATCTGCAGCGCAGTCAAAAGCTGGCGGTGAGGCGATAAGCTTCCAGAACACGTCACCAACCATAAAAACAGGGAGACTGAAATGACCAAGAAATCCAGGGCGGTTCTGAGCCGCCGCGCACTGCTGGCGGTCGGCGCATCCGTCCCGCTCGTGTCGATCCTGTCGCGGCGCGCCGGCGCTGCTGATTTCACCCTGAAATTCGCGACCGGCCAGGATCCGTCGCATCCCGTCAACAAGCGGGCCCGCGAGGCTATCGACCGCATCAAGGACGCCACCGGCGGCCGTGTCGAGATCAACCTGTTTCCGGCCAACCAGCTCGGCTCCGACACCGACCTGCTCGGTCAAATCCGCAACGGCGCCGTCGACTATCTGAACATCGCGTCCTCGGTTCTCGCAACGCTTGTCCCGAGCGCCGGCATCGTCAATACCGGTTTCGCTTTTGCCTCCTACGACGAGGTCTGGAAGGCGATGGACGGCGATCTCGGAAAATTCGTCAAGGGCGAGATCGAGAACGTCGGCGTGCTTCAGGTCGGCAAGTCCTGGGACAACGGGTTCCGCCAGCTCACGTCGTCGACGCGCGAGATCAGAACGCCGGACGATCTCAAGGGCTTCAAGATGCGGGTGCCCGCGGCACCGATCCTGACCAGCCTGTTCCAGGCGCTCGGCGCGGGGCCGACCCCGATCAACTTCAATGAGGTCTATTCCGCTCTGCAGACCAAGGTCGTCGAGGGCCAGGAGAACCCGCTCGCCATCATCGCGACCGCGAAGCTCTACGAGGTCCAGAAATATTGCAGCCTCACCAGTCATGTCTGGGACGCCTACATCATCCTCGGCAACCGCCGGTCCTTCCAGCGGCTGCCGGCCGACGTCCAGGAAATCCTGACGCGTGAGCTGAACACGGCGGCCGACGCCGAGCGTGCGGATATCGCGGCGTTGTCAAAATCGCTGCGCGACGACCTCTCGGCCAAGGGCCTGCAATTCGTCGAGGTCGACAAGCCTGCCTTCCGGAGCACGCTCGGCAAGACGACGTTCTACAAGGATTGGCGTGAGAAGTTCGGCGACAAGGGCTGGACGCTGCTGGAGCAGACGGTGGGCAAGCTCGGATGAGCGCCCATTCGCAGGCAGGAGCGCTGGCCGCGTCCTCACCGGCCGCGGTGAGGTCGCTCGACCGGTTGCTGGGTCTGGCCACGGAGCCGCTGGCGGCCGTCGTGGTTGTCGCCGAAGTCCTTGTTCTGCTGACCGGCGTCGTCTCGCGCTTCGTTTTCAACCATCCACTGACATGGTCGGATGAACTCGCCTCGATCATGTTCCTGTGGCTGGCGATGCTCGGCGCGGCGATCGCGCAACGGCGCGGACAGCACATGCGGATGACCGCGCTGATCGGAATGTGCTCGGGCTCGTTTCGTGACACGCTGGAGACGGCCGGCGCTGCGGCGCCGGCGCTGTTCCTGCTGCTCATCCTGATTCCGTCGTACAATTTCGCCGAGGACCAGACCTTCGTTCATACGCCGGCGCTCGGTCTCAACGATGCCATCCGTGCCGCCGCGCTGCCCGTCGGCGTCGTGCTGATGCTGATGGCAAGCCTGGTCCGCAGCGCCGATCGCGGCTGGCGCAATCTCTTGTTCGCTATCGCCGTCATCGCGGTGCTGGCGGGCGTGCTCTATGCGCTTGGCCCGTGGATCAGGCTGATCGGCAACTGGAATCTCGTCATTTTCTTCGCGGTCCTGCTTGGGCTGGGAGTGCTCGCAGGCGTGCCGATTGCCTTCTGCTTCGGATTGTCGACCGTCTCGTATCTGTTGCTGACCACGACCACGCCAATCGAGGTGATCCCCGGCCGCATCGACGAAGGTGTCAGCTCGCTGATCCTGCTGGCGGTGCCGCTGTTCATCCTGCTCGGATATCTGATCGTGATGACGCGGATGTCGACGGCGATGGTGAATTTTCTCGCCGCGCTGGTCGGGCATGTCGAGGGCGGCCTCGCCTATGTGCTGCTCGGCGCGATGCTGCTGGTCTCGGGCATTTCCGGCGCCAAGACCGCTGACATGGCGGCGGTCGCACCGGTTTTGTTTCCCGACATGAAGAAGCGCGGCATCCACGAGGGCGAACTCGTATCGCTACTGGCGGCATCCGGCGCCATGGCGGAAACCATCCCGCCGTCGATCGTGCTCATTATCATAGGCTCGGTGACCGGCGTTTCGATCGCGGCATTGTTCACTGGCGGAATCATGCCTGGCATCGTGCTGGCGCTGGCGCTGGCCATTATTGCGCGCCGTCGGATGGCGGAAAGCACAACGGTCGAACGCGGAGCAACGAGCGCCCGTGAGATCGGCCGCACCTTCCTCATTGCAGCGCCGGCCCTGATGCTGCCCATCATTATCCGGGCCGCGGTGATGGAGGGCGTGGCAACCGCGACAGAGGTGGCCACGATCGGCATCGCCTATGCGATTGTTATCGGAATTCTCGTCTACCGCTCGTTCAACTGGAGAGAAGTCTATCCCGCCCTTGTCGGTACCGCCGCGCTTTCGGGAACCATTTTGTTCATCATTGGTGCCGCGACGTGCATGTCCTGGGCCCTGACGCAATCGAACTTCTCGCACGCGCTCGCAGCCGCCCTGGCGAATGCGCCAGGCGGCCGCTACGGCTTCCTGATCGGCTCCATCGTGCTGTTCATCGTGCTCGGCAGCGTGCTCGAGGGAATTCCCGCGATGGTGCTGTTCGGTCCGCTGCTGTTTCCGGTGGCGAAGCAGCTCGGCGTGCACGAGGTGCACTATGCGATGGTCGTCATCCTCGCCATGGGCATCGGCCTGTTCGCACCGCCCTTCGGGCTCGGTTACTACGCCGCTTGCTCGATCGGCCAGGTCGACCCCACTGCCGGCCTGAGGCGCATCTGGAGCTATCTCGCGGCGTTGGTTGTCGGGCTGCTCGTCGTGGCCTTCGTCCCCTGGATCTCTACCGGCTTTCTCCCGTGATGCGCGGGAAGCGCATCTGATCGCTGCGGCCGCGGCCCAACCGGGCCGCATGAAGATGGTGTTTTGCTCATGTCGGCTCTTGCCTCCCTCACTTCCGACCCACCGCTTCCATCAGGCGAAGTTGGCCAACGCCTGGCGGATGCCATCCGTTTCCTTGCCGTCGATGCGATCCTGAACGCCGGGGAGGGCCACCAGGGGGTTCCGCTCGGCATGGCCGAGATCGCCACCGCGCTTTTCACGCGGCATCTGAAATATAATCCAAAAGATCCGCGGTGGCCCGACCGCGACCGTTTCGTCGTCTCGAACGGCCACGGATCGATGCTGCTCTATGCCCTTCTCAATTTGACCGGTTACAAGAAGATTTCTCTCTCCGAGGTGAAGTCCTTCCGCGAGCTTGGCTCGCATTGTGCCGGGCACCCCGAATACGATCCTGCGGCCGGAATCGAGACGACGACGGGACCGCTCGGGCAAGGCATCGCGAACGCTCTCGGAATGGCGATTGCGGAGGCGCATTTGCGGGCGCGTTTCGGGTCCGGAATTGTCGACCACATGACGTACGCCTTCGTCGGCGACGGATGCCTGCAGGAGGGGGTGGGTCAGGAGGTCATTTCGCTCGCCGGGCACCTGCGCCTCGGTCATCTGGTTTTCCTCTGGGACAACAACGAAATCACCGACGACGGCGCGACCTCGCTGAGCATCTCCGAGAACGTGGCCGAACGCTTCCGCGTTGCCGGCTGGCATGTCGCCGAGGTGGACGGACACGATATCGAGGCGGTCAGCGAGGCGCTCGCGGCGGCGAGAGGGGATGATCGCCCGTCGTTGATCGCGTGCCGTACCACGATCGCCAAAGGCATTCGCCGCCTTGAAGGCCAGCGCGGCGGGCACAGCGGCAAACTGTTCGCCGCCGATCGCGACGAGATGGCGCAATCGCGGCGCTGGCCCGGTACGCCCTTCACCGTTCCAAACGACATTGCCGCGGCCTGGCTCGATGCGGGAGCCCGTTCGCGCAACGAATACGACTCGTGGCAGCGTCGGTTAGCGACGCTGGACAGCGCGGATCGATCTTCGTTCGAACGATCCTTTGAAGGTCGCCTTCCCGACGGGTGGCGCGACGTCACATCGCGTTACAAGGCACATGCGATCGCGGACAGCAAGCCGGCGTATTCGATCGAGACATCCGGCGAGGTGGCAAGCGCGCTGTATGATTGTGTGCCGGATATCATGACCTGTTGCGCGGATCTCGAAGCGCCGACCAACCACAAGCGGCAGCTCGTGGCCTTCACGGCCAGCCATGCCGCCGGTCGTTACGTCCATTGTGGCGTACGCGAACACGCGATGGGATCGCTGGCCAACGGCATGGCAGCCCATGGCGGCGTCATCCCGCTGGCGGTCACCTATCTTGCGTTCGCCGATTACGAGCGTCCGGCGATCCGGATGGCCGCACTGATGGGCCTGCCGGTGAAATTTATTTTCAGCCACGACTCGATCGGGATCGGCAAGAACGGTCCCACTCACCAGCCCGTCGAGGGGCTTGCCTCGCTGCGGGCCATACCGAACTTGCTGGTGCTGCGGCCGGCCGATGCCGCCGAGATGGCCGAATGCTGGGAAATCATGCTGGAGCACACCACGGGGCCTGTCGCGCTCGTGTGCGCCCGACAATCGCTTCGCCAGCACAGATCCGATGCGGCCGTTGAAAATCGCTCGCGGCACGGGGCCTATGTCCTCGCCGAGGCTGAAGGTACACGGCGCGTGACCCTGCTTGCGACCGGTTCCGAGGTGGCGTTGGCCATGGACGCGCGAGCCGTCCTGCAAGAGAAGGGCATCCCGACGGCGGTCGTATCCATGCCTTGCTGGGAGCTGTTCGAGGTGCAGCAAGGGGGCTATCGCTCGTCGGTCCTGCAGCCCGGCACCGCCCGGGTCGGCGTCGAGGCCGCGTTGAAATTCGGGTGGGAACGCTGGCTCGGCGACGACGGCGCCTTCGTCGGCATGACCGGATTCGGTGCCTCGGGTCCAGCCGACGAACTCTACCGACACTTCAACATCACCGCCGATGCGATCGTTGCGGCGGCATTGACAAAGTTCTGATTCGACCGCGTCGCCGTAATTTTGTGGGAGCACGATCATGAAGGCCAATTCCGCACGCGTCGTGTTTCTCGATCGCGATACGATGCCGGCCGACATCAGCCTTCGCGAGTTCGCATTTCCGCACGAATTGACCGAATTCGGCGCCACCAATCCCGATCAGGTCGCCGAGAGAATTGCCGACGCCGACATTGTCATCACCAACAAGTCGCCCGTAGGGCTCGCCGAATTGACGTCGGCGCCGGCGTTGCGCCTGATTGCGATTGCAGCCACCGGATCGGATGTCGTCGATATCAAGGCCTGCGCCGAGCGTGGCGTCTCCGTCTGCAACATCCGCGGCTACGCCGTTAACACGGTGCCCGAGCACACTTTCGCGCTCATTCTCGCGCTTCGTCGCAGCCTGACCGCCTATCGTGATTCAGTGCGCGCGGGCCGCTGGGCCGAAACCGGGCAGTTCTGCTATTTCGACCACCCCATTAACGACCTCTCAGGTGCCACGCTCGGAATTATCGGCGATGGCGCGCTCGGCCGCGCGGTCGCCGACATCGGTCGAGCGTTTGGCATGCGTACGCTTTTCTCTTCCTACAAGGGCGTGTCCGGCATGGGCCCCCTCTACACGCCATTCGAAGACGTAATTCGGCAGAGCGACGTCATCACCCTACATGCGCCCTTGATGCCGCAGACGCGCAACATGATTGCGGCGTCGGAATTTGCGCTGATGGAGCGCAAGCCGCTCATTATCAACACGGCGCGAGGTGGTCTAGTCGACGAGGTCGCGCTCGGCCAGGCGCTTCGGTCCGGGCAGATCGCCGGCGCAGGCTTCGACGTTGCTACCGTTGAGCCGCCGTCGGCCGATCATCCGCTGATGCAGCTGGTCGGGTTGCCGAATTTCATCTTTACGCCGCACGTCGCTTGGGCCAGCCGCGAAGCTGTCCAATCGCTCGCAGACCAACTTGTCGACAATATCGAAGGGTTTTGGAATGGCAAACCAAGGAACATAGTGGCAGCGACCCAGTAACATTTGACGCATGTCTCGGGTTCAAAGTTAACTTGATGACATTCGAATGGCTTGGCGCGCGTGCGCGTCGCTCTATCGCGAGTGTATCAGTTATACTGACCGCTTCGTCCGGCTCTCCCTAGAACGTGCTCGCGACCGACCGCTTCTGGGGCGCAAAGCTGCCGTTCATAAAAACGAGACATCTCAGCTGAACGGGACCAAGGCCGGTCCCCTCACCGGCTCCGTGCAGCAACTTGGAAGAATGGAAAGGCTCATTGGAAGTTTGATAAACTGAGCCAGGAAAATCCCAGCTGGATCAATTGTGTAAGGGTCGACGAGTATGTCGTTCCATACTGGCCGCCTAGTTTCGGAGCCTATGAGAGCGATGTGACACTCAAGTTTCTCTACTGCGAGTGCCGGCACCTCAGTCGAGCCATTCGCTGCGATTAGAAGAATCACCGGCAGATATCGGCCCTTATTTCACGGTCGACATCGGCACATTTGCTTGGTACAAAGCGCGCATCTGAGGTGGCGTTAAGTGCTTGATTTTGTTTCCGTTAAATAGGTCGAGGGACAACCCGCCC
>CAWHIO010000003.1:0-80252 GCA_963829315.1 uncultured Alphaproteobacteria bacterium
GCGCTGATCCAGTCGACCGTGCCGCTGATGGGGGCGCGGTGGCGCGATGTCGCGCTGATGAACGTCGCGCGCTCGATCGCGATTGCACAATTGATATTCGTGGCGGCGTCTTTCGCGGCGTTGGTGACATTGCACGTCTCCTCGGATTTCTCTGTCGTCAACGTGTTCGAGAATTCGCACTCGATGAAGCCGCTGATCTACAAGATCACCGGCGTATGGGGCAATCATGAGGGCTCGATGCTGCTGTGGGTGTCGATCCTGGCACTGTTCGGCGGCCTCGTCGCGATTTTCGGCAACAACCTGCCATTGTCGCTACGCGCCCATGTGCTGGCGGTTCAGGCATGGGTCGCCAGCGCATTCTATCTGTTCATCCTGATCACCTCGAATCCGTTCTTGCGCATTGCCGATCCGCCGTTCGAAGGCCGCGATCTCAATCCGGTCTTGCAGGACATCGGGCTGGCGGTCCATCCGCCCATGCTCTATCTCGGCTATGTCGGATTCTCGATTTCGTTTTCCTTCGCCATTGCAGCCCTGCTCGAGGGCCGGATCGACGCAGCATGGGCGCGCTGGGTGCGGCCCTGGACGCTGGTGGCCTGGATATTCCTCACGCTCGGCATCGCGATGGGCTCTTACTGGGCGTATTACGAACTCGGCTGGGGTGGCTGGTGGTTCTGGGATCCGGTTGAAAATGCTTCCCTGATGCCATGGCTGGCGGGCACCGCCCTGCTGCACTCGCTGGTGGTCATGGAAAAGCGCAATGCGCTCAAGGTCTGGACCATCCTGCTTTCGATCCTGACATTCTCGCTGTCGTTGCTGGGCACCTTCCTGGTGCGCTCGGGCGTGCTTACGTCGGTCCATGCGTTCGCGACCGATCCGACGCGCGGCGTGTTCATCCTGCTGATCCTGTGCGTCTTTATCGGCGGCAGTCTTTCGCTCTACGCCTGGCGGGCTTCGGCGCTCAAGCAGGGAGGCCTGTTCGCGCCGATCTCGCGCGAAGGCGCGCTTGTGCTCAACAATCTCTTCCTGACCAGTGCCTGCGCGACGGTGTTCATCGGAACACTGTATCCGCTGGCGCTGGAGGTGATCACAGGGGACAAGATTTCGGTGGGCGCGCCGTTCTTCAATCTCACCTTCGGACCGTTGTTTCTTCCGTTGATGATCGCGGTACCCTTCGGGCCCTTGCTGGCATGGAAGCGTGGCGATCTGCCTGGCGCGGTGCAGCGCCTGATGGGTGCCGGCGTCGCGGCGCTGATCGCGGTCGCGGTGCTATGGGCATGGACGCGTGGCGGCGGCGCCTTCGCGCCGCTTGCGATTGGGCTGGCGGTGTTTGTGATCGCTGGAGCGTTGAGCGATCTTGCCGAGCGCATCGGCCTGTTTCGCGTACCGCTGGGAACCGCGGTGCGGCGGGCACGCGGAATGCCGCGCTCGAGCTGGGGCACCGTATTTGCCCATGCCGGCCTTGGTGTTGCCCTGATTGGGATCGTTTGCGAAACGACCTGGAACAGCGAATATATCGGATCGATGAAAATCAGCGATGTCGTGCCCATTGCGGGTTACGAATTGAGGCTCGACGACGTGAAGCAGCGCCAGGGGCCAAATTATCGCGAAATGATCGCGCAGTTCAGCGCCAAACTCGATGGCCGGCTGCTTGACACGATGACGCCGTCCAAACGCACCTTTACCACGCGCGGAGCGACGACGACCGAGGCCGCGTTGCTGACGCGCGGTGCAAGCCAGCTTTACATCTCGCTTGGCGATACCGCCGGCGACGGCACGATTGCGGTACGGATCTATCACAAGCCCCTGGTGCTGCTGATCTGGTTCGGTCCCGTGCTGATGGCGTTCGGCGGCATGTTGTCACTGTCGGATCGGCGGCTGCGGGTCGGCGCGCCGAAACCGGCAAAATCCCTGCGCGGGCTGCAGGCGGCGGAGTGATGCCTTGAAGCGAATCCTTTCCTGCCTATTCGCTATCGCTGTGCTGGCTGGAAGCCCGGCCCGTGCCGTGCAGCCCGACGAGATCATGTCCGATCCCGCCAAGGAATTGCGGGCGCGCGATTTGTCGCGCGAATTACGCTGCATGGTGTGCCAAAACCAGTCGATCGACAATTCCGAAGCCCCTTGGCGCGAGACTTGCGGCTTCTGGTGCGTGAGCGGATCGCAGCCGGAGACAGCGACGCGCAGGTCATCGATTTTCTGGTCGCGCGCTATGGCGAGTTCGTGCTGCTGAAGCCGCGATTAAATCCCCATACCTGGCTGCTCTGGCTGCTGCCGCCGCTGGCGCTGGCCGGAGGCGGGCTGGCGCTGTGGAGCCATGGCCGGCGGCGCTCCAGATCATCTTCGGTGGCGGAAGCGGCCGCTACCTTGACCCCGGATGAGGAAGCCAGGCTGACGGCATTGATGTCAGGCGATGCGTCTCCGGAGAAGTCAGCTTAGCTCCGTATTGTTACGGATGCATACTCACTAATGCGACCGAGTGCAATGGCGCAACGTCCAACGCCGCGCCGTGTTGGTTTCGCCGGCGCGGTCGGGCTGCTTATGAATTTTTTGACCTTTCTCTGAAAGTTTGAATCCAACGCACCCCCGCGATTCTCCCATCAGAGCGAACCGATGTTCTCCAACAGCAATTTGACCATCCGCTTCCTGATCGGGGCCGTTGTGGCAGCGCTATTGTTGCTGCTTGCCTTCGGTGGCGGCACCGGATTTGTCGCCGTCCTTTATTTGAACAATGAAATCACCAGCCTTTCCTCTGAATTCAGCGGGCTAAGCGGTCCGAGCCGCGACCATGCGCTGCAGATCTATCATCAGGCCCAGGCAGCATTTTCATATTTTCTGATGGCTTGCGTTGCGATTGCGCTGGTTGCCTCGATCGTTTGCCTCACGACTTATTTTGCCGTTCGAAACGGCATCATGGGGCCGCTGGCTGCGATGGTGCACGCGATGCGACAGGTCGCTGACCGGAAATACGAAACTCCCATCCCGGGGTTGGGCGGTGCCAATGAAATCGGCCTCCTGGCGGCCGCCCTTGAAGTGTTCAAAACGACCGGTATCGAGCGGCAACGCCTGACCGACCATGAACTGCTCGAAGCGCAGCGTCAGGGCGAGCGTTCTCGATATCTCGATGAGAAGATTCGAGATTTCAATGGCCTCGTCGCCAATGTCGTCAGCAGCGTCGCCTCATCCGCCGTCCGGTTGAAGAGCAATGCGGAGGCCCTGTCGCAGGCCGCCAATGAAACCAGCGCCAAGGCCAATGCCGTTGCAAGCGCCGCGAGCCAGGCCAGTACCAGCGTACAGACGGTCGCCAGTTCGGCAGAGGAGATGACGACATCCATTGGCACCATCAGCCGGCGCGTTACCGAGGCCACGCAGCGTGCCGAAGGAGCGGCTGCTCAGGCGCAGAAGAGCCGAGACACCATTCTCACGCTGTCGCAGGCGGCCGAAAAGATCGGGGCGGTCGTGCAAATGGTCCAGGCTATCGCCTCCCAAACAAACCTGCTGGCTCTCAACGCAACGATCGAAGCGGCGCGGGCGGGCGACGCAGGTAAAGGATTTGCGGTGGTCGCTTCGGAGGTCAAGAACCTCGCCCACCAGACCGGTAAAGCCACCGAGGAAATCTCCATGCTCGTCGCGAGCATTCAGGGCAGCACGGGCGAGACGCGGGAGGCGATCGACGGCATATCGAACACCATCGCGGAAATCAGCGCGATCATGTCGGGCATCGAAGTCGATACGGCACAGCAACGAAATGCGACGCAGGAGATATCGAGCAGCGTCCAGGACGCAGCCCGGGGTACGCTGGACGTGTCAAATCATATCGTACAGATCACATCAACCTCGTCCGAAACCGGGCGGATGGCGAGCGATGCGCGCGATTCGGCTGTCGATCTTTCGCGGCAGGCCGAAACCCTGAAACGGGAAGTCGATGGTTTTATCGTCAGCGTCAAGGCGATCTGACGGACCGGAAGGGGTCCGATCGATGGACGGCGGAAACTTGCCGTGGAACAAGGGGTTAGCCCTGCGATAAACTGCCGCATTCGATAGGCCGTTTATTACAAAAGTTTAATTCCCCCGCCAGCGCACCGTAAGGCGGAAATCCCCATCTTCAGGGCCACAGGGTGCCGCCCCGCACCGCCGATTCAGGCTCTGGAGAATTTTGAATGACCGACCGTCCCACCGATCTTTCGTCTCTTCCGTCGTATCGCGCGCCCCGCCGTTCGCTGTTTTCCGCGCGCAAGTTCGCGCTGATGGCCTCGGTCGTCGCCGGCCTTGGCGTTGCCGTTTATGGCTTTGGCCCGTCTTCCGGCCCGGTGGATATCTTCAGCAGCGCCGCGCACGCACAGGTCAACAACGAAGTTCGCAAGGTTGAGAAGCCGGTCGGCTTTGCCGACATCGTCGAACGCGTCAAACCGTCGGTGATTTCGGTAAAGGTCAACATCAACGAGAAGGTCGCCAAGAACGACAGCGCCGACAACAACGAAGACTCGCCGTTTCAGCCTGGCTCCCCGATGGAACGCTTCTTTCGTCGCTTCGGTGGGCCCGATGGCCTGCCGCCAGGTTTGCGCGGTGGACCGCGCGGCCGTGGCATGGTGACCGGCCAGGGTTCCGGCTTCTTCATCTCGGCCGACGGCTATGCCGTTACCAACAATCACGTGGTCGATGGCGCCGACAAGGTCGAGGTGACGACGGACGACGGCAAGACTTACAGCGCCAAGGTGATCGGCACCGATGCGCGCACCGATGTCGCGCTGATCAAGGTGGAGGGCGGTTCGAACTTCCCGTTTGCCAAACTGTCCGACGGCAAGCCCCGAATCGGCGACTGGGTGCTTGCGGTCGGCAATCCCTTCGGCCTCGGTGGCACCGTCACGGCCGGCATTGTCTCGGCCAGTGGCCGCGACATCGGCAACGGCCCCTACGACGACTTCATTCAGATCGACGCGCCCGTGAACAAAGGCAATTCCGGTGGCCCGGCCTTCAATACCGAAGGTGAAGTGATGGGCGTCAACACCGCGATCTATTCGCCGTCTGGCGGCAGCGTGGGTATCGCATTTTCGATTCCGGCATCGACCGTGAAGAACGTGATCGCGCAGCTGAAGGACAAGGGCTCGGTCAGCCGTGGCTGGATCGGGGTCCAGATTCAGCCCGTCACGGCGGACATTGCCGACAGTCTCGGCCTCAAGAAGGCCGAAGGTGCCTTGGTTGCCGAACCCCAGGCCAATGGTCCGGCCGCCAAGGCGGGTATCGAATCCGGCGACGTGATCACGGCGGTGAACGGCGAGACGGTCAAGGACGCCCGCGAACTCGCGCGTACCATCGGCAGTCTTGCGCCCGGCAATGCCGTGAAGCTCAACGTGCTGCACAAGGGCCAGGACAAGGTCATCAACCTTACCCTGGGCCAGTTGCCGAACACGGTCGAAGCCAAGGCCGACACCGGACAACAGCGACAAGGGCGGCGCTACCCGCGGAACCGACGTGCCGAAGCTCGGCCTGACGCTGGCGCCCGCCAACAGCGTTGCCGGCGCCGGCAAGGATGGCGTCGTTGTGACCGAAGTCGACCCCAAGAGTGCTGCGGCCGAGCGCGGTTTCAAGGAAGGTGATGTCATTCTGGAGGTCGCCGGAAAGAGTGTCGCCAATGTTGGAGACGTGCGTGAAGCGATCAATGCGGCGCGCACCGACAACAAGAACAGCGTTCTGATGCGCGTCAAGAGCGGTGGATCGTCGCGGTTTGTGGCGATCCCCCTGGCGAAAGGCTAAGTATCGAAAGCGGGGGCGGCTCAAAAGCCCGCTCCCTTACGGTTACCTTCCGGTGGAAAACGCCCCCCTCCGTCGGGAGGTTAAAAGGGCGGTGAGGTCCCCCAGCTTCACCGCCCGCTTTTTTTGGCCCAACGGGGCGCGCCGGCAAGCCTTGCATGTCGCCTTGCATGAGGCTGCCGACCGCGCCATGGTGATAGAAAGCAGCCCTCACTTGACCGCAACCGACACCCAGATGCGCCTCCTGATCATCGAAGACGACCGCGATTCCGCCGACTATCTGGTCAAGGCGTTCCGCGAAGTGGGTTATGTCGCCGATCTGGCCGGCGACGGTGAGGAGGGGTCTGGCGCTCGCCGAGAGCGGTGACTACGACGTGATGGTGGTCGACCGCATGCTGCCAAAGCGCGACGGCCTGTCGCTGATCGGCACCTTGCGCGAGAAGGGCAACCGCACGCCCGTCTTGATTCTCTCGGCGCTGGGGCAGGTCGACGACCGCATCAAGGGCCTGCGTGCCGGTGGCGATGATTACCTGCCAAAGCCCTATTCGTTTGCCGAATTGCTGGCGCGGGTCGAAGTGCTGTCGCGCCGTCGCGGCGGCCCTGCCGAGGAAACCACCTATCGCGTTGGCGACCTCGAGCTCGATCGGCTTTCGCACCGGGTGGCGCGCGGCAAGGACGAATTGACGCTGCAGCCGCGCGAGTTCCGGTTGTTGGAATATTTGATGAAGCATGCAGGGCAGGTGGTGACGCGGACCATGCTGCTGGAGAACGTCTGGGATTATCATTTCGATCCGCAGACCAATGTCATCGACGTGCATATTTCGCGGCTCCGTTCCAAGATCGACAAGGGCTTCGATCGGCCGCTGCTTCACACCATTCGCGGCGCGGGATACATGATCCGTGACGGCATTCGGTAAGCTGATCCGAACCACGGCGTTCCGGTTGACGCTGGTCTATCTGTTCTTGTTCGCGCTGTTTGCGGCGTCGCTGCTGGGCTATTTTGCCTGGAACACGCGGCGGATGATCACAGAACAGATCACGACCACGGTGAACGCGGAAACCAGCACGATCAGCGACATCTTCGGGCGGCGCGGGCTGCGCGGGCTGGTTGCCACGATCGAGAACCGCGCGTTGCGGCCGGGCGCCAATCTCTACCTTGTCACGACCCCCGCCGGGCAGGCCATCGCGGGCAATGTCGGTTCGCTTGCGCCAGGCGTGATGGCGACCACCGGATGGTCCGAAACCGCCTACCGCAGGCTCGACGAGCAGGATACCGCGGATCATCACGCGCTGGTGCTCGTCACCGAACTCTCCAGCGGCTTCCGGTTGCTGATCGGGCGCGATCTGGAGGAGCGCAGGCGGCTGTTCGGCATTGTCGCCAAGGCCGCGCAATGGTCGGTGTTGATCGTGGTGGTGCTTGGCCTGGGCGGCGGCGTCTTTGTCGCACGGCGCGTGCTGCACCGGATCGACGCCATGACCGGAACCACCCAGCGCATCATGGCGGGCGATCTGAGCGGGCGGCTGCCGGTTGGGCGCAGCGGCGACGAGCTTGACCGCCTGGCGGAGAACCTCAATGCCATGCTGGAACGCATCGAAGCACTGATGATGGGCCTGAAGGAGGTCTCCGACAATATCGCCCACGACCTGAAGACGCCGTTGACACGATTGCGCAATCGCGCCGAGGAGGCATTGGCGAAATCCGCAACCGAGGCCGAATACCGCACGGCGCTGGAACGGACCATCGAGGAATCCGACGGCCTGATCCGGACCTTCAACGCCCTGCTGATGATCGCGCGCGCCGAGTCCGGCCAGGCCCGCGGCAACATGGATAATTTTGATGCCGCCGACGTTGCCAACGGCATTCAGGAACTCTACGAGCCGCTCGCCGAAGACGGGGGCATGACCCTGCACGTCAGGACGGAGTTGACGCAGCTTCACGGCAACCGCGAACTGATCAGTCAGGCGCTGGCGAATCTGGTCGAGAATGCGATCAAATATGGCAAGCCGGTTTCCACCGCGCCGCCGCTGGGCGCCGGCGCGGTTGGAACTGTCGACCAAAGGGAGATCCTGATCGAGGCCAGGCGCGACGGCGATCGGGTGCTGCTCAGCGTCACCGACCACGGACCGGGCATTCCGGTAGCCGACCGCAAGCATGCGGTGGAGCGGTTCGTCCGGCTGGAGGCGAGCCGGACCCAGCCCGGCTCCGGGCTTGGATTGAGCCTGGCATCGGCGGTAGCGACGCTGCATGGCGGTGACCTCAAGCTCGATGACGCTCATCCGGGCCTGATCGCAACGCTGGCGTTGCCGGCGCTTGTCCGGTTCCGGCGACGGGCTTGCGGCTCAAACACCTGATGTGCCACAGAAGGCGGCGTGACTTCATCCGCCCCGGGTGACGCCGGCCACATCGACCGGTGTCCTGGTTTCGACATTCGCATCTCGCGGCAGAGACCTTTCGCGAATGTCATAACCCACGGGACATTCGTATCTATCCTGATGCAGCTCTGGATTTGACATTCGCCATGACGATTCGCGGAAGCACCGAAGCGAATGTCAATTCCGGCTCCCTTTGCGCGCGCTTTGTCGACGGACCGCAGCTATCGGCCCCTGACAAAGCCGAGCAGCGAATGCGGGACTGGCTGACGGACCTTGCGCCCGGACAGGCGGCTGCGCTCGATCAGCTCCTCGTGCGATTCCCCCGCGCCAGGACCATTCTGCTGGGAATCGCCGAGGCCTCTCCGTATCTTTTCGATCTTGTTCGCGCCGACGCCGCGCGCACGATCAGGCTGCTGGAATGCGAGCCCGAGCCGTATCTGGCGCAATTGATCGAACGCACCAGCCGCGAGGTACTTGCGGCGCCAAGCGAAGCCGATGTGATGCAAAGGCTCCGCCGCACGAAATCGGAAGCAGCGCTGCTGATTGCGCTGTGCGACATTGGCGGCGTCTGGCCGGTGATGCGGGTGACGAAAGCGCTGACCGACCTTGCCGTCACCTCGGTGCAATCGGCGCTGCGCTTTCTGTTGCAGCAGGAAGCCGCGCGCGGAAAAATGTCGCCGCCGAATCCGGATCGCCCCGAGGATGGCAGCGGCCTGATCGTGCTCGCGATGGGCAAGATGGGCGCAGGCGAGTTGAATTTTTCCAGCGATATCGATCTGATCGTGTTTTTCGACGCTGCCGCGTCGACGCTGGCGCCCGATATCGAGCCGCAGCCGTTCTTCGTGCGGGTGACGCAAGGGCTGTCGCGGATATTGCAGCAACGCAGCGCCGACGGTTATGTGTTCCGCGTCGATCTTCGGCTGCGTCCGGATCCCGCCTCGACGCCGGTGGCGATCTCCATTGCCTCGGCGCTGCATTATTACGAGCGGGAAGGGCGGACCTGGGAACGCGCCGCCATGATCAAGGCGCGTCCCTGCGCCGGCGACCCCAGGGCCGGCGAGGCGCTGATGGCGGAGCTCGCACCCTTTGTCTGGCGCAAGCATCTGGATTTTGCCGCCCTTGCCGATGTGCACGACATGAAGCGGCAGATGCAGACCTTTCGCGGACAAAGCGAAATCGCGGTCGAGGGTCACAACGTCAAGATCGGGCGCGGCGGCATCCGCGAAATCGAGTTTTTCGCGCAGACCCAGCAGCTGATCGCCGGAGGCCGGCATTCCGCATTGCGGGTGCGGCCGACGCTGGAGGCGTTGAATGTGCTGGCCTCGAGCAACTGGATCACCTTCGCCGCGTGCGATGAGATGACCGCCGCGTACGAGTTCCTGCGGCGGGTCGAACACCGGCTGCAGATGATCGCGGACGAGCAAACCCATGTGCTGCCTGACGACGGCGAAGCGGTGGAGCGCTTCGCCCGCTTTTTCGGGTACGAAAGCCGTGCCGTCTTCGCCCGGGATCTGCTCGGCCATCTCAACGTCGTGCAGGGGAACTATGCCAAGCTGTTCGAGGGCGACCCGGCCGGAACCGCGCAATTGCCGGCGGTGGATTATACCGCGGGTCCGGACGATCCGCGTCTGATCGAACAGCTGGCCTCGCTCGGCTTCAAGAAGCCGGCCATGGTGGCGCAGACGGTGCAACAATGGCTGGACGGCGGCTATCGCGTGCTGAGGCTGGAATCCACCCGCAGCGCATTCGTCGAGTTTCTTCCGGCGCTGATCGTGGGCCTCGCCAACGCCGAACAGCCCGATGGCGCGGTAGCGGTCTTCGATCGCTTCCTGCAGGCGCTGCAGCAGGGCGGGCGGCTGTTCTTGCTGCTCAGCCAGAATCGCGACCTTGTGGCATTGGTGGCGTTGATCCTCGGGGCCGCGCCGCGGCTTGGCGACATGCTGGCGCGGCAGCCGCAGATCATGGATGGGCTGATCGATCCGCGCTTCTTCGGCGCGATGCCGGACCGGCGCGAACTGTCTGCGCGGCTGGCGGCGACCCTGGCGGATGCCCATTCCTACGAGGAGTTCCTGGATCGATTGCGGTTGTTCGGCCGCGAAAGCCTGTTTCTGATTGGCACCCGGATATTGTCCGGCACGGTCTCGGCCCAGCATGCCAGCATCGCCTTTGCCGACGTCGCCGAGGGCGTCGTCCACACGGTGCATGACCTGGTGACCGGGCAATTCGCCGCCCAGTATGGCCGGATCAGGGGACAGCAGACCGCGATACTGGCGATGGGCAGGCTGGGCAGCCGTGAAATGACGGCCGCCTCCGACCTCGATCTGATCCTGCTCTATGAATTCGATCCCGAACATCCGGATTCGGATGGCGCGAAATCGCTGCATGGGGCGCATTATTTTGCGCGCTTCACCCAGCGGCTGATCAGCGCGTTCACGACCCGCACCAATTACGGCGTGCTCTACGAGGTGGACATGCGGCTGCGGCCTTCGGGCCGGGTCGGTCCGGTGGCTTCGCAGGTCGAATCGTTCGCCGACTACCAGGACCGCGAAGCCTGGACCTGGGAGCATATGGCGCTGACCCGGGCCCGGGTTATTTCGGCGTCGCCGGAGTTTGGCGGCAAGATCGAGGAGATTATCCGCAAGGTGCTGACGCGGCCGCGTGACGCCGCCGCCGTGGCCGGCGATGTCGCGGATATGCGCCGCGCCGTCGCGCTGGAAAAGGGAGAGGACGACATCTGGGACCTGAAACATGCCGCGGGTGGCATCGTCGATATCGACTTCATCGCCCAGTACCTGCAGCTGGTTCATGCCGCCGACAAGCCCGATATCCTCGACGTCAGCACCCTGCATGTGCTCGACAATGCGGCGCGGCTCGGCGTATTGCCGCAATCCTCGGCGGAAATCCTGCGTTCGGCGGCGCGGCTCTATCATGACCTGACGCAGATTCTGCGGCTCTGCGTCACCGAAAGGTTCAATCCGGAGACGTCGGGCGAGGATCTGTTGCGGGTGCTGGCGCGGGCCGGCGATGCGCCGGACTTTTCCTCGCTGCAGGCGCGGGTCAAGGAGACGCAAACCGAGGTGCGCCGGGTGTTTCGGGTTGTGATCGGTAACGGCAGCTAGGGCTCCCCCGGGAAAGACGATCTGGCGACAACCGGCCTGAACAGTTCGCAATTCGCTCCACACGAAATCGATCCCGCGGCGCGGACAGCGCCCGGGTGATGCTCGTACCTTTCGCCCTCTCCAATCAGAGGGCGCGGGGAATGCCGGGCGCCCGATGCGCCCGATAGCCGCGTGTGCAATGTGAGTGGTAGAACGCACACGCGTTAGTCAGGTCACACCGGAATCACCCGGCATTCCCCACGCAATGGTTTACGGCTTATCTCGCGCTCTCCCCGGTGATCGGCTTGTTGACACCGTCACTGGCGAAATTACCTCCGCCAGTTTGACGCCGGCACCGAGGCGTCAGGACCACACGACTTCACCGTCCGCTTCAAGCGCGTTCGTCTTGCGCGCCAAAGCGTCCACCGCATCCCCGCCCCAACGTTCGT
The DNA here is from genome assembly GCA_963829315.1 of uncultured Alphaproteobacteria bacterium. Lineage (GTDB taxonomy): Bacteria > Pseudomonadota > Alphaproteobacteria > Rhizobiales > Xanthobacteraceae > Bradyrhizobium. The sequence goes on from CAWHIO010000003.1 coordinate 11,666, forward strand.
GACGATGGCCAACGCCCCTCTTTCGGGACGGGATGATTTGATTCTATTGCTGCGTCTACCGGGGCGTCAAGCGAGAATTCGGAAAATCAGAAATAGGGGCCGGTGGGCGCATCGCTCCTGAACCGGCCTCAGGGCCTCAGATCAAACTCCCGGAGTTTCTTTACCGCCGTGCCGAACTGGCCAAGTTGATAAACCGCCGCGCCCGCCGGCGAAAAGGTGAAGGGCTCGAACGGTTCGGCGAGCAGCTTGTCGAGGTAGCTTCGGGGCGCGAGGCCGGTGGTGACATGCGGACTGAAGCGTTCGGCGGTGTTTTTCGGAACAAACGTCGAAACGTAGTCGATCAGGAGGGGGTTGATGATGCGATCATCGGACGTCGTGACGAAGGCGGTCGAGGTTGCGCTCGTCACCGTGAACGGGGCTACCGCGGCGACCAGGTCCTCCTGCAGCTTGAGCAGTTCGGCGGTCGGCCTTGCGACAATGCCGGAAAGGCCCAGATCGCTGGACGGGACGTAGTAGTATTTGAAGGCCTCGAGCTTGATCCCGGTCACATTGGCGCGGGCAAGAACCTGGCCGGCGGCGTCATAGACCTTGTCGAGGTCCGCGGTGCGGACGAAGCGCTGGATCAGGGTCACGTGAGGGCGGTGCGCGGCATCCAGCGCAAACCCTTGCGGAAATATCCGCAGGTGGCTCGCGTTCACGGCTTCCGCGTGGCGGAGCATGGTGGCGTCCGGTTCGAGCAGGATGTCGATAGCCGTGACCGTTCCCGGCTCGAACGGAAACACCAGACCCCAATCGCTCTTCATGCTGACGATGGTCCAGCCTTGCTTCTTGGCCTGGTCGTAGAGCGCCTGCGGAAAAGCCCCCAGTTTCGGTTCGGGCAATCCCAGTGCCGGACCATAGGCGTATTCGCGCGCCGCATCGTCATGCAGCACCAGCAGTTCGAAACGGGCGCCGCCGCCGGCTTGCGTGTATTCCAGCATTTCCTTGTCGCCACGGGAGTTGCCGAACGCGGCGATCGGACGGCGGCCGATGTGCTGGTTGATGCCAACGGGCTTGTCGCCCCGGTCATCGTTGAAGTTGATTGCCGGCAAGCGCACGAGAACGGGCTTGCCGTCGCGCATTTCGAACTTCGTCTTGATGCTGCTGCCGACAACCTGTTCGGGCGGAATGCCATAAGTACTCGCCGCCCACGGCCGCATGAATTCGATGCCGCCGCCGGAGACGATGTAGTTCTTGAAGCCGTTGGCGCGCAGGTAGGACAGCACTTCGAGCATCGGCTGATAGACCATGTCGGTATAGAGCTGGCCGGTTTTCGGATGCCTCGCGGTGGCGATCCAGTCTTTTACGATTTGCTCGAATTCCGCCGTGGTCATGCCCGCATGGGTGGCCATGACGATTTCGAGCAGCGCGTGATCGCCTGCCATTGCTTCTTGAAAATCGCCCTTCAACAGGGACGCGAATGGCTCCAGGGTTTTCCATTCCGGGTGCTGCGGCGCCAGGGCTTTGACCCGGTCGAGCGCGAAATACAATTGCACCGGCATCGGCTGTTCGCACCACAGCGTGCCGTCATTGTCGAAGGTCGCGATGCGTTCAGGCACCGGCACAAAGTCCGGCGAGCCGGGCTTGGTGACCTTCTCGACAAAGGCGATGATCGATTGCTTTGCCGGGCCGTCGTTCCACGAGGGCAGGGGGTCGGCGGCCTGCGAAACGACGGTGGTGAGCCCGAGTGCAACGAGCGCGGCAATCGTGAGAACGGCCTGGAGCGCCATTCTCTGCCCACCGAATTTGGCGTTCTGCTTGCTGCCCATGTTCAAACGGCCTCGCGAGGGTCTGACGGCGCAAAAAGGCGTCCAGCCACGCTCAATAGCTATTCTGCGATCCGCTCTCCTGCTTGAGCCAGATCAAAGCCGGCTGATCCGCCCAACCGTAACTTGACCCATTGTCCGGCTGACCTGTGCCGACCCAATCAACAAAAAACTGACAATTGCTCAAGATCACTTGGTTTCATCAGCCTGGCTCGCCGTCCCCCCAGGTATCGCAACGGGCTTTTCGAGCCATAGCCGCAGGGACGCGGCACACAGAGAAGGAAGCGCCGCATGGCAAGATGGAAGCACGCGTTGGTCGCGATCACGCTCGCGGCGCCGATATTGGCGCCCGCGACGGTGCAAGCCCAGCAGCCACGAAAGCCGAACATCGTCATCATCTGGGGTGACGATATCGGTCAATCCAATGTCAGCGCCTATTCGCGCGGGATGATGGGCTATCAGACACCGAACATCGACCGGATTGCCAATGAAGGCACCATGTTCACCGACTATTACGCGGAGCAGAGCTGCACCGCCGGCCGTGCTTCCTTCATCACCGGGCAGTCAGGGTTGCGCACCGGCATGACCAAGGTCGGTCTTCCCGGCGCCACGCTCGGACTGCAAAAGGAAGATCCGACGATTGCCGAATTGCTCAAGCCGCTCGGCTACGCGACCGGCCAATTCGGCAAGAACCATTTTGGCGACCGCAACGAATTCCTGCCGACCGTGCATGGCTTCGACGAATTCTACGGCAATCTCTACCACCTCAATGCCGAGGAAGAGCCGGAACTGCCGGACTACCCGAAGAGCCCCGAGTTTCGTGCCAAGTTTGGCCCGCGTGGCGTGATGGACTGCAAAGCCTCGGACAAGGACGATCCGACGGTCGATCCGCGCTTCGGACGGGTCGGCAAGCAGGTCTGCACCGACACCGGCCCGCTGACCAAAGCGCGGATGGTCGGAATCGACGACGACATCGCCAACCGCGCCGCCGATTACATCAGGCGGATGAACAAGGCCGGAAAGCCGGCATTCGTCTGGGTGAACTTCACCCACATGCACTTCCGCACCCACACCAAGCCGGAGAGCATCGGCCAATCCGGGCGTTGGCAAAGCCCGTATCATGACACCATGATCGACCACGACAAGAATGTTGGCACGGTGCTGAAGGCGATCGACGACGAGGGCATCGCCAACAACACCTTCGTGATGTACTCGACCGACAACGGTCCGCACATGAACTCTTGGCCGGACGGCGCGATGACGCCGTTCCGCAACGAGAAGAACTCGAACTGGGAAGGCGCCTACCGGGTGCCCGCCATGTTCCGCTGGCCGGGCAAGATCAAGCCGGGCCAGGTCTCCAACGACATCGTGGCCCATCTCGACATGCTGCCGACACTGCTGGCGGTCGCCGGTGATACCGATGTCAAGAGCAAACTGCTCACCGGCTACAAGGCCGGCGACATGACCTACAAGGTCCATCTCGACGGCGACAACCTCGTGCCTTACCTCACCGGGCAGGCCCCGAAGAGCCCGCGGGAATCCTTCCTCTACATCAACGACGACCAGCAACTGACCGGATTGCGCTACGACAACTGGAAGCTGGTTTTCATGGAACAGCGCGCTCCGGGAACGCTGCGTATCTGGTCGGAGCCATTCACCAACTTGCGGATTCCGAAGATATTCAACCTTCGGACCGACCCCTACGAGCGCGCGGATATCACCTCGAACACCTACTACGACTGGCTGCTTGACCATGCCTTTCAGCTGGTCCCGGCACAGGCCTATGTCGGTCAGTTCCTGACGACGTTCAAGGATTTTCCGCAGCGGCAGAAGGCGGCCAGCTTCAACATGGACGAAGTGATGCAGAAGCTGCAGGATTCGGCGAAGGATTAAACGCGATCTGACGCAAGCGATCAGCGGCCGGCCATGTCCCTGTGGCCGGCTGCAGCAACTGCCGGACCAAGGAGTTGGAGATATAGCCCCGGCCTTGTCGTCATCACCTGCGCCCATCTCCGACAAGGCGGGGCCAATCGGACTTTTGGCTACGATTCTTCTTTGGATGAAGGCATACGCCGCGTATCTATGATGCGGTCTACCTGATCCAGACCGGCCCACATCCATCCAACGGGTTCCTGGGCGGCTTCGTGAGAGGGATTACCGGTGTTCTTTCTTGCGGCCATATTGAAGAGGTTCGGGCCGATTCTGTTTATGGTCGCGGCCGTGACGTCAACGAGCCGTGTCTGGGCACAACAGGCTGCGAACGACGTAGGCGACACACCCATCAACAATGACATCACCAGGCCGATCCATCGCCTCGATTTCTTTCTCGAGAATTTTCAGTCGGCCAGTGGCACAACGTGGACGCCAAAGGCGCGTTATGAGCGTCCTTTCGATCTCTATGATGGATGGAAGGTCTCCGCGCGCGTCGAATTTACGGCAGTCCGCTCCGATGAAGGATCCGATCCCCCCGGAACATTCGCCTCTGGATTGGGTGACACCCAGTTTCAGGCGGTGCTGAGCAAAGAGCTTGACGCGCAACAAGGCTTCGGTTTCGGACTGCGGTTCTATGCCCCGACGGCGGTCGATGACCAGTTCGGTAACGGACGCTGGCGCATGGCGCCTGCTGCCGGCTACCGCTACAGCCTGCCCGACCTATCGAAGGACTCCTATTTTCAGTTCGTCGCCCGCTATCAGTTTGATTTTGCCGGTGATCCCAATCGAAATCACACGAGCAACCTGCAGTTCGGCCCGACTCTCAATATCGGGCTGCCCAACGGCTTGTCGGTGGCAATATTTCCGTCGACCGACATTCGATATAACTTCATGACTCGGGAGTGGTTCGTTCCCCTGGATGTCGAATTCGCAAAGCAATGGAATAACAGTTTCCTGACCGGGATCGAAGTCGGCGTTCCGCTCTTCGAGACCGCGAACCCGCTCTATAAATTCAAGATCGAAGGGCATCTTGCCTTCCGCTTCTGAGACGCGCCGCCGATCCGGGCACTGAAGGGTTACGCCGTTGGCACGCAAGCGACGCAAATCCGGTAATGCCGATGGATCGCGGAAGCGGCCTGCTGGAGAGACGCCGCAGGTCGCGCCGTCGCAGGAGCCTGTTCCCGATAGATCCAAAGCCGCTTTCCTCTCGGGACACCTGATCTGGGTTGCGACGATTGCCGCGGTGCTGATCGTCGTTGCCGCCGGTGTTGGCTTTCACCTGCGCAACAGCAGAGGGGTAATCGCGCAAGGCGGGTCCGCCGCGACCTTCGTCGGCAGCGAGACCTGCGCAGGCTGTCACCAGGCGCAAGCAAGATTATGGGCTGCATCGCAACACAAGGCGGCGATGCAGCACGCGATCGACAAGACCGTGCTCGGCGATTTCAACGACGCAAGCTTGGATTATTACGGCGTGCATTCGCGCTTCTTCCGCAAGGACGGAAAATTTCTCGTTGAAACAGACGGCCCGGACGGCAAGCTTGCCGTGTTCGAGGTGAAATACACCTTCGGTATCGATCCGCTGCAGCAATATCTCGTGGAATTCCCCGACGGTCGTATTCAGACCCTGTCGATCGCCTGGGATAGCAGGCCGAAGGAAAAAGGCGGCCAGCGCTGGTTTCACATCTATCCCGACGAGGAGATCAAACACGACGATATCCTGCACTGGACCAAGCTGAACCAGAACTGGAATTTCATGTGCGCGGAGTGCCACTCGACCGGCCTGCGCAAGAACTACGACGCCAAGACCGATCGTTTCGCCACGACTTGGGCCGAAATCAGCGTCGGTTGCGAGGCGTGCCATGGACAGGGTTCGTCGCACGCCGCCTGGGCGCGCGATCAGAAGAGCTGGTGGCCGTTTGACAGGCGCGAGGATGCGGGCAAGGGATTGCTTGTCCGTTTCGACGAGCGCCGTGACATGACCTGGACGATCGATCCCCGGACCGGGACGGCGCGGCGTAGCGCCGCACCCGTCAAGCTTCGCAAGGAGGTCGAGACCTGCGGATTGTGCCACGCACGCCGCGCCGGGTTGCACGAAGACTGGATTCCCGGCCAGTGGCTGTCACAAACCCATGTGGTTGAACCGCTGGCGCGCAGCACCTATCACGTCGACGGATCGATCCGCGACGTGGAGGAGCCGTATAATTATACGCCGTTCAAGCAGAGCAAGATGTTTGCCGCCGGCGTCACCTGCAGCGATTGCCACGAGCCTCACAGCTCGAAGCTTCGGGTCTCGGGCGAAGGGGTCTGCCTGCAATGCCACGCGCCCGACAAGTACGCCGATGTCAAGCATCGCCGCCATGCCGGGATTGATCAGCCGCCGACCTGCATCTCATGCCACATGCCGGCGCGCACCTACATGGTCGTCGATCCGCGCCATGACCACAGCTTTCGCATCCCCAGGCCCGATCTTTCCGTCACGCTCGGCACCCCGAATGCGTGCAACGATTGCCATGGCGACAAGCCTCCGCAATGGGCCGCCGCGACCGTCGAAGGCTGGTTCGGCCCGGACCGCAGGGGCTTTCAGACCTACGGGGCGGCCTTTCATTCTTCGCGCGCGGACCAGGCGGATGCTGCCGCGCTTCTTGCGGCCGTCGCGGCGGATGCCAATGCGCCGGCCGTTGCACGCGCAAGCGCGCTTGACGAGCTTGGCTCGCGGGTTTCACCCGCGAACATCGGCGTGGCTAGAGGCGCGCTCGCCGACGCCGATCCGATGGTCCGGATCGGCGGGCTCGACATGCTGGAAAATGTACCTGCCGGTCAGGTCTGGCCCTGGGTGTCCTCACTGCTGTCCGATCCGGTGCGCGGCGTCCGGATCAGGGCGGCTTCGCTGCTCGCAGCCGTTCCGACCGCAAGCCAGCCTCCGGCGGACCGGGAGCGATTTGAGCGTGCCGCGACCGAGTTCGTCGCCGCGCAACGCTTTAACGCCGACCGGCCGGAAGCCCGCACGACATTGGGGAATTTCCTTGCCCGGCGTGGACTGCCGGTTGGCGCCGAGACCGAATACAAGGCCGCGCTCCAACTCAGTCCGCAATACGTCACGGCAGCGATCAATCTGGCCGACCTCTATCGGCAGCTCGGCCGGGACAGCGACGGGGAAGCCGTGCTTCGCGCCGCGACCGCCGTTTCGCCCCGCGACGCCGCGGCGTACCACGCGCTCGGCCTGACACTCACCAGGCTCAAGAAGCCGGATGCGGCCCTCGCCGAGTTTCGGCGCGCGACCGAGCTCGCGCCGGATGGGGCTCGATATGCCTACGTCTACGCTGTTGCGCTAAACTCCAGCGGTCAGGGCGATAAAGCCATGGTGGTATTGAAGGAGAGCCTGGCGCTTCATCCGAATGATCGCGATATCCTGTCAGCGCTGGTTGCCTTCAGTCGTGCGGCCGGGGATACCGGTTCCGCGCTCGCTTATGCGGAGCGGCTGGCTGCGATCATGCCGGATGACCGGGGCCTGGCAGGCCTTATTCAAGTGCTTCGGGACCTCACCAAACCGAACTAGGGGTATGTCTTCACGGCAGCGCCAGCAGTCCGGCGGCGATCGCCAGAGTGGCGAGAGCCGACAGCGCCAGCGACCAGTGCACGCCGATCAGGCTGCCGAGCAGACCAACGGAAACGCCGCTGAAGGCGCGCAAGCCGAGGCTCGCCATGTTGAACAGGCCGATGACGCGTCCGCGTTTGTCGGGCGGCGCATTCATCTGGACCAGGCTCTGCGCCATGGCGTTGAAGGACAGTTCCAAAAATCCCGCGGCAAACAGGAAGCCGATTGCGAGCGGATAGCTCGTCGCCAGCGAAAAGCTCGCCAGCGCGGCGCCCCACAGCATCGCGAGCACGATCGCGGTGCGTGGCCGCGGCGGCAGCAAGCCCCGGCTTTCGAGCACGATACCCCCCAGAAACGCTCCGGCGGCATCGGCGGCCAGCAGCAGGCTGTAGGACACGCCTGGATCGCCGTGGCCGAGATCGGTCGCGAGACCCGGCATTTGCGAGCTATAGGCATTGCCGACGAAGAACGACGCCGCGCCGGCGAGCAGCGTCATCGAGACGATGACGGTATGAGGCTTGATGTCCTGCACCGTCTGCACGATGTCGCCAAAGCCGCGGACGGTGCGGCGCGGGGCGGGGATGCCGGTGCGGTAGCGCGGACCATAGGGCGCGTTCACCAGCCACAGCACCAGCGGCAGATAGAACACCGTGTTGAGCATGATGCCGGGCGCCGGCCCGAGCGCGATCAGGATGACGCCGCCGACGGCCGGGCCGATCAGGATGCCGAGATAACGCGCCATCGCGTTGAGCCGCACCGCGCTCTCCAGATCCTGCGGGCCGACAATATCGTAGAGCAGCATCTGGTTCGGCGTCTGCCACAGCACCCCGGCGCAGCCATGAATGACCAGGATCACCATCGCCTGCCACATCTGCAGGCTGTCGGTGACGAAGAAATAGCTCCAGCTCAGCGATGCGATGATGAACAGGGTCATGCCGATCTGGATGATCCGGCGCGGGTCGAAGCGGTCGGCGAGCGCGCCGGCGGCGACCGAGAACAGCAGGAACGGCAGCCAGTGCGATACGATGGCGAACCCCGCCAAAGCCGGTGAGTGAAATTTCTGGAACACCATCCAGTAGCTGATGACGTGCTCGATATTGTCCGCCATCATCGCGAGCACATAGGTGATGAACTGGGCGCGGAAGCCCGGGTGGCGCATCGCCGCAAATGACCGCTTGGTGGATGACGCGGTGACGGGGGCAGTTCTCGTATCGCTCATCAAGAAACCGTTGGCTGCGCTGTGGGGGACCACATCCGGCAGCGCAATGCAATGGACATGTTGGAAGGGATTTTGGATTCGGATATTACGGGTTGCCCGGCCGCCATGTCGATGGGCTCAATCGAATACCACTTATGACGAGCGGTTGGCAGCCAGCAGGCGCGGCGATTGTCTCTGATCGCGTTTTTCTGCGTCATTGCGAGCGCCAGCGACGCAATCCCGTCTCAGGAGCAAGCTGGGTGGCTGCGTCGCTTACGCTCCCTTGCGCAAACGCCTTGCGTTTGTCGCAGGCCACGACGATGAACGGTGTGTCTTGCCGGCCCCTTCGCGCCGCGACATACTCGTTTCAATACTCCGACAACGATCAGCCTGAGGAGAATGCCCTTATGAAACCGTGGCCGCTTGTTCGACGGTTATCCGTGATCGGCGTGGCCGCGCTGCTGGCGGTGAGGGCCGCTGCCGCCGCCGATGTGCAGGTGATGATCTCGTCCGGCTTTTTTGGAGTTTATTCCGAACTGGGTCCGGCTTTCGAGCGCGCGAGCGGTCACCATCTGGTCACCACGCGCGGTCCATCGATGGGTGACTCTCCGGAGGCCATTCCGGCGCGGCTGGCGCGGGGCGAACTCGCCGATGTCGTGATCCTGGATGGCGGGGCCGCCGACGAGCTCGGCAAGCGGGGACTGGTGCGCGCCGACAGCAAGACCGAGCTCGCCCGCTCGCTGATCGGCATGGTGGTGCGCGAAGGCGCCGCAAAACCCGATATCGGCGGCGTCGAGGCCTTCCGGGACACGTTGCTGGCGGCAAAGTCGATCGCCTACTCCGACAGCGGCAGCGGCACCTATCTGTCGACCAAATTGTTCGCCCGGCTCGGGGTTGCCGAACAGATCGCGGGCAAGAGCCGGAAGGTGAGGGGACCTCCGTCGGGCGAGCCGGTGGCCGCGGTGGTCGCGCGCGGCGAGGCGGAGATCGGCTTCCAGCAGGTCAGCGAGCTGATCCATGTTCCCGGCATCAGCTTCGTCGGCACGATTCCGGCCGAGCTCCAGCCGATGTTTACGTTCGCCGGCGCGCTCGCCAGTACAGTCCGACAGCCCGAAGCGGCCGCAGCACTGCTCCGGTTCCTGGCTTCGCCCGAGGCCGCGTCGGTGATCGTGAAGGCCGGGCTGGCGCCACCCTCGGAGCGCTAGCCCGCGCAAGGCGGTTTCACGCGTGTGGACGCAGGGCGATATCAGGGCAGGAATTTGATGCCGTAGGTCTTGCCGCGACGCCAGACGACTTCGCAGAGCTCGCGCTTCGGATGATCCGGCACCAGCGCCAGTTCGAAGGTGTCCCTGATATCCATCGCATCGTCGGTCGCGATCCTGGCGCCGCCCGGCGAGACGTCCAGCAGGAAGCATTCACGCCTGGTCATGCCGTTGTCGACCGTCATCCAGGCCGGCTGCTTGCGCAGCTGCCGTCGAGGTTCGCGCGGTACCTTGGCCCTGTACTCAAGCACAGTCATGATGACCACCTGTCGTTGACGGCGATCGGCTCGGCGATCGTCAAAACAGGCCGCCAGATTGAAGGTGATTTCGTAAGGTTCCCTTAGCGGATTATCTTGAAATTTATCGGATTACGCCGCGGGCCTCGCCCGGCAAGCCCCCGCGGCATTGCCGCCTTGATGCGTTCTAGGCCTGCTTCAGCGCCGCGATGGCGTCCCGGACATCCGGATCGAGGCCGGCGCCGCCGCCGTCGAGATGGGCCAGGATCGCGGTGCGCATCCGCGGATCCCAGAATTTGCGGATATGCTCGGCAATGCCCGGAACCGCCTTGTCGCGGCCCTGGCTGTGGAAGAACTTGCCGATTTGATTGGCCATGTAGACCAGCCGGTCAGGCGACATGGACGGCTCCTTGGCGGACGGCCGCGGATGTAATGCGGCCCGGATGGGTGAAGATCTCGAAGCCGTCGCCACGCGCGATGGCCGCAAGGGTAATGCCCGCAGCATCCGCCATCCGCACCGCCAGCGCCGTCGGCGCGGAAACCGCAACCATCACGGCTGCGCCCATCGCTGCGGTCTTCTGCACCATCTCGACCGAGACCCTGCTGGTCAGCAACACCATGCCCTGATCAGTCGATATCCCGCCCTGCGCCAGCGCGCCGGCCAGCTTGTCGAGCGCATTGTGACGGCCGACGTCCTCGCGCAGGGCAACGGTGCCGCGCCCCGGCATCCAGAACGCCGCGGCATGCACCGCTCGGGTTTCGACGTTGATGGTCTGCAATGGCGGAATGCTCTGCATCGCCGTCATCACCTCTTGCGAGGAGAATCCCCGGCCCTGCGTCACGATGGCCGCTGGGCGAACGGCCTCGGCAATCGACTCGATCCCGCAAATTCCGCAACCGGTGGGGCCGGCGATATGCCGCCGCCGTTCGTTGAGCCGATCCGCCCGCGATGGCGCCAGCCACATCCGCAGCTCGATGCCGTCGTCGAGATCGACGATATCGAGCGAGCGGATATCATCAGGGGATTGCACGATGCCTTCGCTGAGGCTGAACCCGACGGCGAAATCCCGCAAGTTCTGCGGGGTGGCCATCATCACGGCATAGGTGCCGCCATTGTAGGTCAGCGCAATCGCGGTCTCTTCCGGAATCGCACGCCTGCCGTGGCTGGGGCCGCCGTCGCGCCAGACCTGACGATCAACCGTGCGAACCGGGTCGTGCATCGCCTTACTCCGCGGCTTCCACGACGGGCGCAATGCGCCGGGAGTGGCGGGCCTGTTCGTCATAGGCCTTTTGCCATTCCGACGGGCCGTTGGAGGGTGAAATCTGCACCGCCGTGACCTTGTATTCCGGGCAGTTGGTGGCCCAGTCGGAATATTCTGTCGTGATGACATTGGCCTGGGTGTCCGGATGATGGAACGTGGTGTAGACCACGCCCGGCGCGACCCGTTCGGTGATCAGCGCGCGCAAGGTGGTTTCCCCGGCGCGGCTTGCAAGCCGCACCCAGTCGCCATCGCGCACGCCGCGCTGCTCGGCGTCGTGGGGATGGATCTCGAGCCGGTCCTCCTCGTGCCAGATGATATTGTCGGTGCGCCGGGTCTGGGCGCCGACATTGTACTGGCTGAGAATGCGCCCGGTGGTCAGCAGCAGCGGGTAGCGCGGACCGGTACGCTCGTCGGTGGCGATATATTCGGTGATGACGAACTTGCCTTTGCCGCGCACGAAGCCGTCGATGTGCATGACCGGCGTGCCCAGCGGCATTTTCTCGTTGCAGGGCCATTGCACCGAGCCGAGTTCATCGAGCTTGGCGTAGGAAACGCCGCTGAACGTCGGGGTCAGCGCCGCGATCTCGTCCATGATCTCGGACGGATGGCTGTACATCATCTCGTAGCCCATCGCCCTGGCGAGGCGGATCGTCACTTCCCAGTCGGCCAGGCCATTGCGCGGCGACATCACCTTGCGGACGCGCTGGATGCGGCGCTCGGCGTTGGTGAAGGTGCCGTCCTTCTCGAGGAAGGTCGATCCCGGCAGGAAGATGTGGGCGTAGTTGGCGGTCTCGTTGAGGAAAAGATCGTGGACGATGACGCATTCCATCGCCGATAACGCCGCAACGACGTGCTTGGTGTTGGGGTCGGACTGCAGGATGTCCTCGCCCTGCACATAAAGCCCCATGAAGGTGCCTTCGACCGCGGCATCGAACATGTTGGGAATCCGCAGGCCCGGCTCCTTGTTGAGCTTGACCTTCCACATCGCCTCGAACAACTCGCGCACCGCGTCGCCCGAGATGTGCCGATAGCCAGGCAACTCGTGCGGGAACGAGCCCATGTCGCAGGAACCCTGCACATTATTCTGGCCGCGCAGCGGGTTCACGCCGACGCCGGGCCGGCCGATATTGCCGGTCGCCATGGCGAGATTGGCGATCGCGATCACCGTCGTGGAGCCCTGGCTGTGTTCGGTGACGCCGAGCCCGTAATAGATCGCGCCGTTGCCGCCGGTCGCGAACAGCCGCGCCGCGGCGCGCAACTCCCTGGGGTTGAGCCCGGTCGCCATCGCGGTGGCTTCCGGGCTGTTGTTCGGCAGCGCGACGAACGTGGCCCAATCCTGGAACTCGCTCCAGTCGCAGCGCTCGCGCACGAAGGCCTCATCGACGAGACCTTCGGTGACGATGACATGCGCCATCGCGGTCAGCACCGCGACGTTGGTGCCGGGCATCAGCGGCAGGTGATGCTGGGCCTCGACATGAGCGGAGCGAACGATATCGGTGCGCCGCGGATCGATCACGATCAGCTTGGCGCCGGCGCGCAGGCGCTTCTTCATGCGGGATGCAAACACCGGATGGGCGTCGGTCGGATTGGCGCCGATGATCATCACCACGTCGGTGTGCTCGACCGAATCGAAATCCTGGGTGCCGGCCGAGGTGCCGAAGGTGGTGGCCAGCCCATAGCCGGTCGGGGAATGGCAGACGCGGGCGCAGGTATCGACATTGTTGTTGCCGAATCCGGCACGGACCAGCTGCTGCACCAGATAGGTTTCCTCGTTGGTGCAGCGTGAGGAGGTTATGCCGCCGACGGAATCGCGGCCGTATTTGGCCTGGATCCGCCTGAACTCGGAAGCCGCATAATCGAAGGCCTCGTCCCACGACACCTCACGCCAGGGATCGGTGATCTTTTCGCGGATCATCGGGTTGAGGATACGCTCCTTGTGGGTGGTGTAACCCCAGGCGAAGCGGCCCTTGACGCAGGAATGACCGCGATTGGCCTTGCCGTCCTTGTACGGCACCATGCGGACGACTTCCTCGCCGCGCATCTCCGCCTTGAAGGCGCAGCCGACGCCGCAATAGGCGCAGGTCGTCACCACGGAATGCTCGGGCTGGCCGATCTCGATCACCGATTTTTCGGTCAGGGTCGCGGTCGGACAGGCCTGCACGCAGGCGCCGCAGGACACGCATTCGGAGCCGAGGAAGCTCTCGCTCATGCCGGGCGATACCCGGCTGTCAAAGCCGCGCCCGGAAATCGTCAGCGCGAAGGTGCCTTGCACCTCCTCGCAGGCGCGCACGCAGCGCGAGCAGACGATGCATTTCGACGGGTCGTAGGTGAAATACGGATTGGATTCATCCTTCGGCATCCAGGCCGCGTTCGCCGTCCCGTTGGCCTTGGCGAAGACGTGGTTTTCGCCCTGATAGCCATAGCGCACATCGCGCAGGCCGACCGCGCCCGCCATGTCCTGCAATTCGCAGTCGCCGTTGGCCGCACAGGTCAGGCAATCCAGCGGATGATCGGAGATGTAGAGTTCCATCACGCCCTTGCGCAGCTTCTTCAGCCGCTCGGTCTGGGTGTGGACCACGAGGCCTGGCATGGCCGGCGTGGTGCAGGACGCCGGCGTGCCGGCGCGGCCCTCGATCTCGATCAGGCACATGCGGCAGGAGCCGAAGGCGTCCACCATGTCGGTGGCGCAGAGTTTTGGAATCTGGGTGCCGGCCTCCATCGCCGCGCGCATGATCGAGGTGCCCTCCGGCACGGTGATGCTCTGGCCGTCGATGGTGAGCGTGACCATGGTTTCGGATCTGGAGCGCGGGGTTCCGAAATCGGTTTCCTGGATCAGCGACATGGCGGTCGTCCTTTATTCCGCAGCTTGCAGGCGCGTGGCGGCCGGGTCGAAATCTTCCCGGAAGTGCTTCAGGGCGCTCATCACGGGGTAGGGCGTGAAACCGCCCAGCGCGCAGAGCGAGCCGAACTTCATGGTGTTGCAGAGGTCTTCGATGACAGCGATATTCTCCGTCACGCGCTCGCCGGCGCGGATCTTGTCGATGGTCTCGGCGCCGCGGGTCGAGCCGATCCGGCAGGGCGTGCATTTGCCGCAGGATTCGATCGCGCAGAACTCCATCGCAAAGCGCGCCTGCTTTGACATGTCGACGCTGTCGTCGAACACCACGATGCCGCCATGGCCGATCAGGCCGTCGCGCGCCGCGAACGCCTCGTAATCGAACGGCGTGTCGAACAGCGCGCGGGGAAAATAGGCGCCGAGCGGTCCGCCGACCTGGACGGCGCGGACCGGGCGTCCCGTAAAGGTGCCGCCGCCGACGTCGTCGACCAGTTCGCCGAGCGTGATGCCGAAGGCGACCTCGAACAACCCGCCATTTTTCACATTGCCGGCAAGCTGGATCGGCATGGTGCCGCGGGAACGGCCCATGCCGAAATCGGCATAGGCCTTGGCGCCGCCGGCGAGGATGAAGGGGATTGCCGCGAACGACAGCACGTTGTTGATCACGGTCGGCTTGCCGAACAGGCCCTTATGCGCCGGCAGCGGCGGCTTGGCGCGGACGATGCCGCGCCGGCCTTCCAGGCTTTCCAAGAGCGAGGTCTCTTCGCCGCAGACATAGGCGCCGGCGCCGACCCGGACTTCGAGATCGAAGCTGTGCGCGGAGCCGTTGATGCGGGCGCCGAGATAGCCGGCGCGCTTCGCCGCCGCGATCGCCGCGTTCATCGCCTCGACCGCGTGCGGATATTCCGAGCGGATGTAGATGTAGCCCTTGCTGGCGCCGACCGCGACGCCGGCAATGGTCATGCCTTCGATCACCACGAAGGGATCGCCCTCCATGATCATGCGGTCGGCGAAGGTGCCGCTGTCGCCTTCGTCGGCATTGCAGACGATGTATTTTCGCTCGGCGCTGGTCTGCGCCACGGTCTTCCATTTGATGCCCGTCGGAAAACCGGCACCGCCGCGGCCACGCAATCCGGAGGCGGTGACATCGGCGAGAACGGCCTCCGGGGTCAGCGTCAGCGCGCGTTCGAGCCCTTCGTAACCATCGTGGGCGCGGTAGTCCTCCAGCGAGCGCGGATCGACCACGCCGCATCGCGCGAAGGTCAGGCGGGTCTGCCGCTTCAGCCAGGGAATGTCCTCGGCGATGCCGAGCCGCAGCGGATGTGGGGCTTCCGCCAGCATCGCGTCGAGCACGGAGGCGACATCGGCATCGGCCACCGGACCGAAGGCGACACGTCCCTTTGCGGTGACGACCTCGACCATCGGCTCCAGCCAGTACAGGCCGCGCGAACCGGTTCGGATGATTTCAATGGCCAGGCCGCGCCTCGCCGCCGACTGCTCGAAATGCCATGCGATCCCGTCGGCGCCGACCGCGATCGCGCCCGCATCGCGCGGAATGAAAATACGTAAGGTCATCGCTGCGCCTCCGCGACCAGCGCGTCGATCCGCGCTTGGTCCAGCCGGCCGACCACGCGGCCGTCGAGCATCGCCGAGGGCGCGGTGGCGCACAGCCCGAGGCAATAGATCGGCTCCAGCGTCACGCGTTGGTCCGGCGTGGTATTTCCGATCGCTATGCCGAGTTGGGCTTCGGCGCGCGCCGCCAGCGCATCGCCGCCGGCGGCCTGACAGGCTTCGGCGCGGCACAGTTTCAGGACGTGCCGGCCTGCGGGCTGGTGACGAAAATCGTGGTAGAAGGTAAATACGCCGTGAACCTCGGCGCGGGACAGGTTCAATGCGGACGCGATCATCGGGATCGCCGGCTCCGGCACGTAGCCGAAGGCTTCCTGCAGCGCGTGCAGGATCACCAGCGTCGCACCTTCAAGATGCGTATGCTCCGCGATGATTTCGGCACCGCGCGTGGCGTTCCATGGCTCGTAGACTGTCATCATCCGCACTCTCTGTCGGAGGCCTTTTTTACCAGCGTCACAACAATCGGAAATCGCCTCAAAGATCAATAAAGCCGTCTCATGCGGCGATACGGAAACGCAATCAATACGGATATGAAATCAAGTGATATGAAAATAGAATGGACAAGGGGCCGATACCGCCGCAGCACTTGCCGGCCCGCGTTTTTTGCGTCCTCGCATCGCGCGGACCGTGGTATTCGTTGTCGTGAAACCGTTGGGGGTCTTCTTGATCGAGAAGCTTGAACTTCTGCTCGCACTGGCCAAGGAGCGTCACTTCGGACGCGCCGCGGAAGCCTGCGGCGTGACGCAGCCGACGATGTCGACCAGCCTCAAGCAGCTCGAGGAAATCCTCGGCGTGATGCTGGTGCAGCGCGGCTCACGGTTCCAGGGTTTTACGCCCGAGGGCGAGCGCACGCTTGACTGGGCGCGGCGTATCGTCGGCGACGCCCGCGCGATGCGCCAGGAAATCAACAGCCTGAAGGACAAGCTTTCCGGCGAGATCCGGATCGCGGCGATTCCGACCGTGCTCGGCATGGTGGCTTCCCTGACCACGCCGTTTCGCGCGCGCCATCCGGACGTGCGCTTTCGAATCCAGTCCTGCACCTCGGCCGACGTGCTGGGTTTGCTGGAAAATCTGGAGGTCGATGCCGGCCTGACCTATATCGAGAACGAGCCGATCGGCAAGGTTCGCACCATTCCGCTCTACAACGAAAGCTACCGCCTGCTGACGTCGCCGGACGCGATGTTCGGCGATCGCGAGCAGGTCACCTGGACGGAGGTTGGACAGGTCCCCCTGTGCCTGCTGACGTCGGACATGCAGAACCGGCGCATCATCGATCGCGCGCTTCGCTCGGTCGGAGCGGAGGCGACACCGACGCTGACCTCGAACTCGCTGCTGGTGCTTTACACCCACGTCAAGACCGGCCGCTGGGCCAGCGTGATGCCGGCAAAGCTCGCCGAAACGCTCGGGCTGGCGGATGCGGTCCGCAGCATTCCGATCATCGATCCCGTCGTCGATTACAGCATCGGGATGGTGATACCGCAGCGCGATCCGATGACGCCGCTGATCGCCGCACTCGTTCAAATCGCGCGGGAAGTCGCCCCGACGCTGGAATAGCGAAGGCGATTTTCGGCGCGCAAGAGAAAACGCGCCAGGACATCAGGCCGCGGCGGAGACCTTGGCTATGGCCTTGCGGGCGTCGCGTGGCAGCGACACGCAGACCACCGTGCCGGTGCCGAGCTTTGAGCGCAATCGCATCGACCCGCCGTGCAGACTGGTCAGCGATCTGGCGATGGCCAGGCCCAGCCCGGAGCCGTGATAGGTCTTGGTGAGCTGGCTTTCCACCTGCTCGAACGGCCGTCCCAGCCGCTGCAGCGACTGTGCCGCGATGCCGATGCCGGTGTCGGCAATCATCAGCACGATCCTGTCCTCGAGCAACCGGCTGCGGACCACCACCTTGCCGCCATCGGGCGTGAATTTGACGGCGTTGGACAGTAGATTGACGATGATCTGCTTGATCGCCCGGCGGTCCGCCATCACCGAAATGGTGCTGTCGATATCGGCATCGAGCAGCAGGTTCTTGTCGTCGGCCCGCCCCGACACGACGCGCAGGGATTCCGCCAGCGTCTTGGACAGATCGAGCTCTTCCATGTCGAGCTTCATCCTGCCGGCTTCGATCTTCGACATGTCCAGGATGTCGTTGATCACTTCGAGCAGATAGTGCCCGCTGGTGAGGATGTCGTGGCAATATTCCTGATATTTCTCCGAACCCAGCGTTCCGAACATGCCGCTTTCCATGATCTCGGAAAATCCGATGATGGCATTGAGCGGCGTGCGCAGCTCGTGGCTCATGTTGGCGAGGAATTTCGACTTGGTCTGGTTGGCTTCCTCCGCGCGGTTTTTTTCCTTGGAATATTTCTCCGCGAGATCGGCGAGTTCGAGCGCCTGCCGTTCGAGCGCGGACTGCGAGCGTTTCAGATCGATCACGGTGGCGCGCAGCCGCAGGTCGTTCTCGACCAGTTTCTGTTCGTGTTCCTTGATGCGGGTAATGTCGGTTCCGACCGAAACGTAGCCGCCGTCCTTGGTCCGGCGTTCGCTGATATGCAGCCAGCTTCCGTCGTCGAGCTGCGCCTCGAAGGTTCGTGCCCCCGGCGCCCGGTCGGCGACATCGTGCAGGCGGGTGCGGACCTCCGGCATCCTGCCGACTTCGATCACGGTTTCATAGGAGGTGCCCGGCGTCACGGCGGAATCCGGCAGCTTGTGCAGTCGCTGGAAATGCGAGTTGCAGAGCACCAGCCGATCTCCCGCGTCCCACAACACGAAGGCTTCCGGGATGGTCTCGATCGCATCGCGCAGCCGCAGATCGGCCTCAATCGTTTTCTCGGCCAGGCTCTTTTGCTCGGTGATATCGACAGCGATGCCGATCAGGTGCAGGCCGGCGTCGGCGTCGCCCTGACTGAGCTCGCAGCGCACCCGCAGCCAGATCCAGTGACCGTCGGTGTGCTGCATGCGGAAAGTCTGGTCGATGTGGTTTATCCTCGACGAAATGAGCTGATCGGCGATCGCGAACAAATCGATATCATCGGATTTCACCAGCGCATTGACCTCGCCGAACGTCAGCAGGTCGCTGCGGCTGTCGAGCCCCAGCATCGTGAACATCGATTGCGACCAGAAGATCCTGCCGCGCGAGAGATCCCAATCCCACAATCCGCAACGGCCGCGGTTGAGCGCGGTGTCGATACGCCCGCGCACGGCGTCATTGATCAGATCGCCTTCGCGCGCGCGGGTCGATTGCCAGTGAAACGCGAAGCCGAGGATCAGCACGACAAAGCCGGTGGTGGCGGAAAGTGTCACCGACAAGGCTGCATCCGATCGCCAAAGCGAATCGAACTTCTCCTGGATAATAATGACCTGACCGGGCAGCGATTTGACGACGTGCTGGACCGCCAGCGCTTCGTTGCCGTTCGGCAGGGTGATGTCGGTCGCGCCGGCTTGCTGCGCGGCCGTGCCCAGCGGCAGCGCCGCGCTGATGAGGTCGAGGACGCGACTGGTATCGCCGATCGCGGCATCAGCCGGAACGCGGGCGAGGACGCGCTGGTCGATGCCGGTGACGATGACGTGTCTGCCGGCAGCGATGGCCCATGACGGAATGAGGCCAGGCAGCAGCAGTTGCAGGCGCTCGAACGAGGCCACGCGATCCGGTCGGCCCGAAGCGATGCGGTCGAGACGCTCGGCCAGCACGTCGGCCACCGCCGCCAGGTCGCGCTTGATCGACGCGCGCTTCAGCCGGTTCTGATCGATCACCTGCACGAAGGCGCCAAGGCAAATCGTGATCAGGAAGGCAATGATGAGGGTGGGCACAGCTCGGCGGAGCGCAGGCTCCGCAATCAGCAGCCTGTGATAGGCCGGTTTTGCGATCGATTGCGCCAATCCCTTGATCGAATCGGATTGGACGCACGCGTTCGCCGCGTGTGCACGCGCCATGCCTTTGACCCCCTCGGGAAGACTTTTTTCTACCCCGTCCGGAAGAACCCCAGTACTTCCGAATCAATGTTATTTGAATCCAGTTTTTGCGAGCTGTCGAGAGTCAACGATTCGTTAATGCAAATAAATCTTGTCCACGGAGAATCAGGCCTTCGAAACCCCCGCAAAAATACCTGCGATGTGAGTCCGAAAGGAGAACACGCGTGGCGTGAGGGCCGATACCGGCTACGCGTCGGGGGGCTCGGCGTGACTGATCACGCGCTTGACGGTGGGAAAGGCGCGCCGCAATGCGCGCTCGATCGCGTCGACGTTCTCGTGAACCTTGATCACGCTCATCGACGGCGCGGCGCGGCAATGAAAGTTTACGATTTCGCCGGCCACCGTATCGCGCACCCGGACACTGTGGATGTCATGGATCGCGCCATCGGCGGCAAACCCCGACAGCGCGAGCCGGATGGTTTCGACACGGTCGGGCGCGGCATCGGTACCGAGCGGCAGTTCAGGCTCCAGCGGCTCGATATGGGTGTCGACTTCGACGTCCTCGCCGAATTCGTCACGGATATTCCGCTCCAGCCCCTGGGCGATGTCGTGGGCCGCCGTCAGCGCCATATCGCCGTCGACTTCGAGGTCGATACTGACGGTGAGCTTGCCACCGAGGTCGTGAACCGTGACGTGGTGGACGGCGAGAGCGGAATTGCGGGCGATCACCATGATGCGTTCGCGGACGCTCTCGTTGTCGCGCGCCACCGGCACCGCGGTGAAGGTCAGGTCGGCGTCGTCAAGCGTTTTGGCGACGGCGTCCTGCGCCTTCCGCTTGATCTCCTCGATACGGTCGATGGGGTAGGTGCGCGGGACCTGCACGATGGCGTCAATGAAGTGCGTCGATCCCACCATCCTGACCCGCAGCCGTTCGACATCGACCACGCCGGGCACCGCCCTGATCGCGGCGGTGGCCTGCTCCATGACGCCTTCGGGCGCGCGGTCGAGCAGGGTTTCGACGGTGGAGCGCGCCAGCCGCAGGCCCAGCATTGCGATCATGACCGCCACGCCGACCGCGGCAGCGGCATCGCCCCAGGCATAGCCCCATCCGGAAAGCGCAAGTCCGACGATGACGGCGAGCGAACCAAGCACGTCGGAGCCAAAATGCAGCGCGTCGGCGGCCAGTGCCTGGCTCTTGGTGTCGTGCGCGGCGCGGTGCAGCGCGCGGGCGCGCCAGAAATTCACGACGATATCGACGAGCAGGACGATAAACGGGATCGCCGACAGCGTCGGCGGCGGCGCACCCTCATGCAGGCGGCTGTATGATTCGACGAGAATCCCGCCCGCCAGCACGTAGAGCATCGCGATAATGCCCAGCGCCGACAAGCTCTCGAGCTTGCCATGGCCGTAGTGATGTTCCTTGTCCGCCGGAAGGTCGGAAACCCGCACCACCATCCAGGTGACGATGGTCGCGACCACGTCGACCGAAGAGTGCAGCGCCTCGGAGATCAGCGCGAGACTGCCGATGGCGATACCGACCACCAATTTGGCCGTGGCCATGGCGGCGCTGGCGAAAATCGAGATCGCCGCAACGCGGGATTTGACGGTGTTGAACGGGGGCGCCCATGGGCGGGGGTTTAGCAGCCCGTCACACAACATTAAAGCGCCGATCGAAGTGGAATTGGCCGGAGCCGGGCGCCACGAATCCCGCGCTATGGCGTCTTCGAAATACCTCTGAGGCCCGCGCGCTCCGCGGTCCGGGAGAGCAGCCCGCCGGCTTGCGCCTCTTCGACGAAACGGCGCAGATATTCCAACGCGGCCTCGCGGCCCTTCGGGATCGCGATGGCGACGTGTTCCACGCCCCAGCGGCCGTCCAGTACGCGCGCCCCGGGCATTTGGTCGGACATCTCGAACAAGGTCGGCTTGTTGGTTGCAAATACGTCGAGCTCTTGGCGTTCCAGCATTTCAATGGCGCGCTGGAAGTTCTGCGCCGCCACGACGGTGGCATTTGGCAGCAGGCCCGGAAGTGTACCTTGCGACGTGCTTCCTTGGGTGACGCCGACCCGGATGCCGGGCCGTTCCAAGTCTGAAATGGTCGCGATCGGAGACGCGGCGGGCACGAGGTATCCGAGCTCAAGCGAAAGTACTGTCTGGCTGAACGTGACATCGGCGGCGCGCGCGGGTGTGGCGTTGCTGACTGTGAAATCAACGTCTCCCGCTTTGATTCCCGCAAGCACATCCGCAATTCTCTGATAGCTTATCTGTTCGAAAGGGACGTCGAGCCGTTTCGCCAGCTCCTTGCCCAAATCGAGACTTCCCGCGCATCCTGGGCCAGTGCGCCGGCGGACGCCGAAGCCGCAACAGCCGCGGCGACCGCCATCGTGATGAGGGGAGGGCACATTGGATTCTTCCCCGGGGCCGGTTAAGTGGTTATCCAGCCAAATCTAGAGCGTCACGACGATCTTGCCGAGATGCTTGTTGGCTTCCATGTGTTCGAACGCCTTGCCGATATCGTCGAAGGCAAACACCTTGTCGATCGGCAATTGCAATTTGCGTGATTCCACCGCCGGCCAGATATCCTTGCGGACCTCGTCGAAAATCTCGCGAATTTCCTCGATCGTGCGGCTGCGGAAGGTGACGCCGATATAGCTGATGCGCCGCGCGGCGTGCAGGTCGAAGTTGAAATCGGCATGGGTGCCGCCGAGCCTGCCGACATTGACGATGCGGCCCTTGATCCTGGTGGCCTTGAGATTTTGGCTCGCGACCTTGCCCGAAACCTGGTCGACGATCAGGTCGACGCCTTCGCCGGAGGTCGCCTGCAGCACCTGATCGACCCAGCCGGGATCGCTGGAATCCACCGCCAGATCGGCGCCGAATTCCTTCAGCCGCCCGCGGCGCATCGCGTCCGTCGAAGATCCGACCACGAGGCTCGCACCCTTGAGCTTTGCGATCTGCAACGCCATCAATCCGACGCCGGAGCTTGCACCTTGAATCATCACGGTCTGGCCGGGCTGCAATCCGCCAACCGTCACCACCGCGTTGTGCATGGTGGAGATCGCGATCGGCAGCGTGCAGGCTTCCTCGAAGTTCATGTTCGAGGGCGTGCGGTACAAGCGCCCGTGATCGGCCAGCGTATATTCCGCGAAGGCAGCGCTGCCCGAACCCATCACCTTGTCGCCGGGCTTCACCCCCCGGGCGTCGGGGCCGACTTCGGCGATCTCGCCCGCCCATTCCATCCCCAGCACAGTGCCGGCCCCGCCGGCGCTGCCATGGGCGTGACCCTTGGTCATGCCGAGGTCGGCGCGGTTGAGGCCGCCGGCGTGAACGCGGACCAGAACCTGCGTGCCTTTCGGCGACGGCTTGGCGACTTCGGTGATGGCGGCGCCATTGGCGCCGTAGACATAGGCCTTCATGCGATCATTTCCCGTTGGGTGGTGGTGGTGCGTAGTCGCCTGGATCATGATCCGATTGGATTGAATCGGATCAAAATCTCATCTCCTTGTTTGAGCATGATCTCCGCGCAAACGCGACGCGTTTGTCGCGAGGGAAAACCGATTCCCATGTTGCGCTAACGCGGCGCTTCGGGTCCGGATCATGCTCTATTCGGCGGCCTGGCGGCGGTTGCCGGAGATCATGCCTTCGAGCCGGCCCCGGATGATGGCTTCCGCCTCGCGCATGATGCGTGATACCAGCTCCGCGCAGCTTGGGATATCATGGATCAATCCCTGTACCTGTCCCGCGGACCAGATGCCTTCGTCGGCGTCGCCGGTGGCGTACACCATTTTGCCGCGCGCGCCGGCCACGAGGTCGCGAACCTGCTCGAAAGTAGCGCCTTGCTTTTCCATGGCGACCACTTTGGTGCTGACCGCGTTCTTGGCGACACGCGAGGTGTTGCGCATGGTGCGGAAGATCAGCTCGGTCTCGCGCTCGTCATTGCCGACGATCTTTTCCTTGATCCGTTGATGGTTCGGGCTCTCCCTGGTGCACATGAAGCGGGTGCCCATGTTGATGCCCTCGGCGCCGAGCGCCAGCGCCGCGACCAGGCCGCGGCCGTCGCCGAAGCCGCCGGATGCGATCATCGGAATCTTCACCTTGTCGGCGGCCACCGGAATCAGGATGAGTCCGGGCGTATCGTCCTCGCCGGGATGGCCCGCGCACTCAAATCCGTCGATCGAAATCGCATCGACCCCCATGCGCTCCGCCGACAGCGCGTGGCGGACGCTGGTACATTTGTGCACGACCACGACGCCGTGCTTCTTGAATTCGGTGACGTGTTCCTGCGGCTTGTTGCCGGCGGTCTCGACGATCCTGACGCCGCTCTCGATGATGGCCTGGCGGTATTCGGCGTAGGGCGGCGGCTTGATCGACGGCAGGATGGTCAGGTTGACGCCGAACGGCTTGTCGGTCAGGCCGCGGCAGCGGGCTATTTCCCTTGTCAGATCTTCCGGCGTCGGCTGGGTCAGCGCGGTGATGAAGCCGAGCGCGCCGGCATTGGCGACGGCGGCGACCAGCTCAGCCCGGCCGACCCATTGCATCCCGCCCTGGACGATCGGATGTTCGACGCCGACGAGCTCGGTAAACCGCGTCTTGATCATAGCCCGCCTCTGAACCGCTTCCCCCGGCGCGGTACGCGCGCCCTGAACTCTTTGGTTTTTGGAAAGGGCAGGATGCCGCCACGACCGGCAAATGTCCACGGGGGCGCACCCGCCGCCGCTCAGGGCGGCACGACGCAAAAGCCGGGGAGTTCAGCTCAACCGGCCGGCCTAAAGGCCTTCGTCAGGCGACGGCCCGCGCCGCAGCCGTGGCTTCGTCGTCGAATGCGGTTGAAATATCGCGGATGCTGATCACGCCGCACAGACTGTAGTTGTCGATGACCGGCAGATGGCGGATGTGGTGCTTGTTCATGAGATGACGAACGTCTTCGAGCGTATCGTTCGAAGTGCAGGATACCAGCTGCTGAACCGAGATCAGCTGCGAAACCTTGATGTTGATGCCGGCCGCACCGTGTTCGGCGATGGCGCGGACGACGTCGCGCTCGGTGAACATGCCGACGGCGGTATTGCCTTCGGTCCGCACCACGTCCTTGACCACGAGCGCGCTGACATTGCTGGCGCGCATCAGTTGGGCCGCGATGGCCACGGTTTCATTCATTCGAACTGTTGCAATACGCGCGGTCTTTTTGCGCAGGATGTCTCCGACTTTCATCGCAACCTCCTTCTGGTCAGCCGCAGGGATTTAAGCAAGATAATTTTGGTATACATTATGCCAATTGTCAATTCGATTTCGGGGGAAATCGATCGCAGAAAGCGGCAGGAATATTGACGTTTTAGCGCGCGCGCCGCCCGGACAATATTATCCCAAAATGGATCTGGAAATATCTTGTATTTTGTATACCACGTACACGAACTTAAAAAGAGGCGCGCCAGCGCGCGCCTCTTTCACGCGAGCGGGAGAGCGTCAGGCCAGCTTGGCGTCCCGCGCCGCGGCGTCTGCCGTGGCTTCACCGCCGAGAATGAAGGCACGCCGCATCGGCTTGATCACGAACAAGGCCAGCAACGCCGCGGTGGCATTGAGCGCAACGGCGATGACGAACACGGCCTGCCAGCCGTATTTGGCGGCAACGATGCTCGCCAGCGGCACCAGCAGTGAAGCGGTCCCCTTCGCCGTGTACAACATGCCGTTGTTGGTGGTGGCGAACTTGGCCCCGAAGGTGTCGCCGCTGGTCGCCGGGAACAGGCTGTAGATCTCGCCGAACACGCCGAAATACACTGCCGTTGCCAGCACGAAGACAATCGGGTTGTGTCCATATACCGACAGCGTCAGCAGCATCAGGGCAGCGGTTCCGAACGCGATGAACATCGTGTGCTCTCGCCCGATATTATCGGAGACAAATCCGAAGAACGGCCGGCCGAACCCGTCGAAGATTCGGTCTAGCGAGATTGCAAAAGTCAGCGCGGCCATCTGGAAACCGAACATGCTCACCGGCTCGTTGGCGATCTTGAAGTCATGGGCGATCGGGGCAATCTGCGCCGCCGTCATCAGGCCGCCGGCCGCGACCATGACGAAGACCAGATACATCACCCAGAAGATCGGGCTGCGCAGCACCTGCGGCGGGGTGTAGTCGATCTTGGTCTGCGGCAGGTTGAGCTGTTTCTTTTTCACCGGCATGGCCCGCGACGGCTTGCGCAGGAAAAAGGAAATGATGAATACAATCACGCCCTGTCCGATGCCGAAAGTGAAGAATGCTTCTTGATAGCCGCTGGTCGCGATCATTTTCGCAATCGGCGCGACAGTGAGCGCGGCCCCTGCACCGAATCCGGCCGCAGTAGCGCCGGCGGCAAGACCGCGGTGGTCGGGAAACCATTTCAGCGCGTTGCCAACGCAGGTGCCGTAGACCGCGCCGGCGCCGATGCCACCCAAGACCGCTGCGGTGTAGAGCAGCGTCAGCGAGTCGGCGTAGGAATTGAGAACCCAGGCGATCGCAACCATGATGCCGCCAAAGCCGATGACGACCTGGGGACCGTATTTATCGACGAACCATGCTTCGACCGGAACCAGCCAGGTTTCCGTCACGACGAACAGCGTAAAGGCCAGCTGGATCGCCGCGCGGCCCCAATGATATTTCTGATCGATCGGATCGACGAACAGCGTCCAGCCGTATTGCAGGTTCGCGACCATCGCCATGCAGACGATGCCCATCGCGAGCTGCAGCCAGCGGAAGTATTTGCCTTCGGCGAATGGCACTGTCGATGCTTGTGGTGTGGTGGTCATGATTCCTCCCCTGGTACGCTTTTATTTTGGCCTCGGGCGTTACCGGCGCGACATATTGGTATGTGATATGCCAGAGCGCAAGTCATTATTCAGATAAACGCCGCAGCGGGCCGCAGCGCACGCATTGGCGCCAGGATCCCAAACGAAAAAGACCCCGGAAAACCGGGGTCCTTGTTCGGAAGGCACGATCCAGCAGGGCTGGCCCGCAAGGATGATCGGCCCGCCGTCTTACAGGCCGAAATAGGGCAGGTCGCCGTTGCGCGCGGCGATGAGGGCATTCGCCATCAGCACTCGATCGATGACGGCCAGGAAGCGGCTGAACAAGGTAGCGGAGGGCGCGAAGCCGAGTGAAACGGTCTTGGACATGGTGTTCCATTTGGGTCAGTGATGTTGTCCCATAATAGGTATACCAGATGCCACAGCAATGGGTTTGTTTGCATAGCAGCATAATATCTTCTGCAATGCAGCATGGGGCGATCGGATTTCCCAATCGAAAAGGGCCGCCGGAACCCGGCGGCCCTTCAAGTAACTGAAAGAACCAGGCTTTCTACTCGGCGGCCACTTTCCGTGGCGGATCGAGCGCGCCGGAATCGTGAATCTCCGCCACCTGATGGTCGGAAAAGCCGAGAACCTGCCGCAGGATCTCGTCGGTATGTTCGCCCAGCAGCGGCGAACGCGTGACCTCGCTCGGGCTGTCCGACAGTTTGATCGGGTTGCCGACCGACAGGTACTTGCCTCGGGTGGGATGATCCACCTCGACCACGGTACCGGTCGCGCGGAGCGACTGATCTTCAGCCAATTCCTTCATCGACAGGATCGGGCCGCAGGGAATGTCGTCCTTGTTGAGAATATCCATCGCCTCGAACTTGGTCTTCGTCATGGTCCATTGCTCGATACGCGCGAAAATCTCATTCAGGCGGGTCAGCCGTGCCGGCGGCTTGGCGTAATCGGGATGGGTCTTCCAGCCGGGCTCGCCGATGACGTCGCAGATCTTCTCCCAGACCGGCGCCTGGGTGATGAAATAGAGGTAGGCGTTGGGATCGGTCTCCCAGCCCTTGCACTTCAGGATGCGGCCCGGCTGACCGCCGCCGGAATCGTTGCCGGCGCGCGGCACCGCGTCACCAAACGGAATTCCTTCGCCGAACTGGCTGTATTCCTTGAGCGGGCCGTGGGCGAGGCGCTGCTGGTCGCGCAGTTTGACGCGCGCCAGGTTCAGCACGCCGTCCTGCATCGCCACGGTGACGCGCTGTCCCTGTCCGGTCATGGTGCGCTGGTAGAGCGCGGCGACGATGCCGAGCCCAAGATGCAGCCCGGTGCCGCTGTCGCCGATCTGCGCGCCGGTGACGAGCGGCAGTCCGTCGCGGAAACCCGTGGTCGATGCCGAACCGCCGGTGCATTGCGCGACGTTCTCATAGACCTTGCAGTCTTCATAAGGACCCGGACCGAAGCCCTTGATCGACGCCACGATCATTTTCGGGTTGAGTGCGTGGATCTTTTCCCAAGGGAAACCCATCCGGTCGAGCACACCGGGGCCGAAATTCTCCACCAATACGTCACAGCTCTTGATCAGCGCGGTGAGGACTTCCTTGCCCTTCGGGTTCTTGGTGTCGAGCGTGATCGAGCGCTTGTTATGGTTGAGCATGGTGAAATACAGGCTGTCGACGTTCGGCTTGTCCTGCAATTGACCGCGCGTGATATCGCCGACGCCGGGGCGCTCGACCTTGATCACGTCGGCGCCGAACCAGGCCAGCAGCTGCGTGCAGGTCGGTCCTGACTGAACGTGGGTGAAATCGAGAATGCGAACGCCCTTCAGCGCCTTTGTCATCATATTGCTCCGTCTAAAATCTGTTCCTGCGCGCGCGGGAACACGTTGGAATCTGTGAATCTGTCGGGTCTATTTCTTCTTGAGAGCGCTCTGCGGATTGAGGTTGCCGATGCGACCGCTTTCGGAGCCTGCCGCCGGATCGATCGCCGCGTTGATCAGCGTCGGTTTGCCGGAATCCATCGCCGCGTTAACAGCGCGCTTCAACTCGTCGGGCGTCGTCGCATGGACGCCGACACCTCCGAACGCCTCCATCATCTTGTCGTAGCGCGAGCCCTTGACGAAGACCGTCGGCGCGGGGTCCGAACCAACGGAATTGAGGTCGGTGCCGCGATAGATTCCGTCATTGTTGAAGATGACGATGCAAACCGGCAGCTTGTAGCGGCAGATCGTTTCGACCTCCATGCCGGAGAACCCGAAGGCCGAGTCGCCTTCAACGGCGAGCACCGGCTTGCCGGTCTCGATCGCCGCGGCAATGGCGTAGCCCATGCCGATGCCCATCACCCCCCAGGTGCCGACGTCGAGCCGCTTGCGCGGCTGGTACATATCGATGACGCCGCGCGCGAGATCGAGCGTGTTGGCTCCTTCGTTGACCAGAATGGCGTCAGGCCGCTCCTTGATAATGGTGCGCAGGACGCCGAGCGCGCCGTGATAGTCCATCGGCGAGTTGTTGTTCATCAGCCGCGGCGCCATCTTGGCGACGTTCTCCTCCCGCTTCGAACTGATTGTCTTCACCCAATCGACCGGCGCCGCGGACCAGTTGCTGCCCATCGCGGCAAGCAACGCGGATACGCAGGAGCCGATGTCGCCGACCACCGGAGCGACGATCTCGACATTGGAGTCCATTTCCTTCGGCTCGATGTCGATCTGGATGAATTTCTTCGGCGCAGTGCCCCAGGTCTTGCCCTTGCCGTGCGACAGCAGCCAGTTGAGGCGGGCGCCGATCAGCATCACCACGTCGGCGTCCTTCAACACCGTCGAGCGTGCCGCGCCCGCGCACAGCGGATGCAGGTCGGGCAAGAGACCCTTGGCCATGCTCATCGGCAGGAACGGAACACCGCTCTTCTCGACCAGCGCGCGGATGTCGTCGTCGGCCTGGGCGTAGGCCGCGCCCTTGCCGAGAATGATCAGCGGACGCTTCGCGCTCTTGAGGACGTCGAGGGCGCGTTTGACCGCTGACGGGGCGGGGATCTGGGCCGGTGCCGCGTCGATCACCTTGACCAGCGATTTGGCGCCGGCCTCGGCGTTCATCACCTGTCCGAAAAGCTTGGCGGGCAGATCGAGATAGACGCCGCCGGGACGTCCCGACACCGCGGCGCGGATCGCGCGGGCGAGCCCGATTCCGATATCGGCGGCGTGCAGCACGCGGAACGCCGCCTTGCAGAGCGGCTTGGCGATCGCAAGCTGGTCCATCTCCTCATAGTCGCCCTGCTGCAGGTCGACGATCTCGCGTTCCGACGAGCCGGAGATCAGGATCATCGGGAAGCAATTGGTGGTGGCGTGGGCGAGCGCGGTGAGACCGTTGAGAAAACCGGGCGCCGATACCGTCAGACAGACGCCAGGCTTCTTGGTCAGGAAGCCCGCGATCGACGCCGCGTTGCCGGCGTTCTGTTCGTGGCGGAACGAGATCACGCGAATGCCGGCGGCCTGGGCCATGCGGCCGAAATCGGTGATGGGAATGCCGGGCACCCCGTAAATCGTCGTGAGGCCGTTGAGCTTCAGCGCATCGATCATGAGGTTAAAGCCGTCGGTGAGCTCTTGCTCGGCGTCGGCCGTCTTCGTTTCGAGGCTTTGTACTGCTGCGGACATTCCGCTTCTCCCTGATCGTTTCTTGACGAGGACGGGTTCGTCCTCAATGCTTCGCGCAAAGCTTACGGTGCTGGAGCGCTAGAAGAGTTCCTGGCCATGCGCTTCGACATAAGCGGCAAGGCCGAGTGTGTGGTCCCGCGCGAGCTTTTCCGCAAGCTCGGTATCGCGTTGTTCGAGCGCGTCGATGATCGCCATATGCTCGGGCAGGGATGCTGCAGTGCGGTCCACCCGCCCGATCGTCAATTGCCGGTAGCCGCGGACATGCAGCAGAATATCGTTGGTCATGTCGACCAGCACGGGCGACTCGCTGAGCGCAATCAGCGCCTGATGAAACGCGATGTTGGCTTTCGAATATTCCTGGATGTGATCCTGCGGCAGGCGATCCTTGCCGAAATTGCTGAAAAAGTCGCGCAGCGCGGAAATGTCCTTTTTGCGCGCCGTGGTCGTGATCAGTCGCGCCGCCATGCTCTCGAGCGCGGCCCAGGCCCGGATCATGTCCACGATCTCGCTCTTGGTCCGGCGCACGACGACAATGCCGCGCCGCGGCACGGTCTTGACGAAGCCATCCTGCTCCAGCATCGCGATCGCTTCGCGGATAGGGGTCCGGCTGACACCGAGGCGTTCCGACAGCGCGCGCTCGTCGAGCATCACCGGCTCGGGCGTCGCGTAAATATCCATCTTAAGGATAGCTTCCTTCAAGGCCTCATAGGCCTTGTTCTTGAAGCTCGTCTCCGGCACGATCCGGACGATCGCAATCTCGGCCTCGGGCATGGTGGGCGGCGCCTTGGTTTGTTTCCGTGTAGGCACGATTCTTCGCCTCCTAGGAGACGTCTTTTGATCCAAACAACAACTGAATTATTTTTGGCATGCCAAATGCCAGAATGTCAAGTTGCGCATGTTTTCAACACTTCCGTGACTTGACAAGTTCGTTTCTGGCATACCAAATGCCATACGAGCCTTCTGTTCCGCGGCCGCAACAGCCGCAGCGGACGGGGACCCGCGTTTGCCATCACCGTGAATACCAATTGAGCCTGCGCCGGCAAGTCAGGGTGCTGATCCCAGCGCGCGCTGCCGGCGAACCAAGAATAGACTTCAAGGAGGAAGCCAATGTCGAATTCCAAAGATGCGGTCCGCAAGATTCTCGATGCGGTCAAAGCGGATAAGCGCACCAGTCTGACGGCGCCGGAAGGCAAGCTGGTTTGCGATGCCTATGGCATCCCGGTTCCCAAGGAGGGGGTCGCCAAGTCCGCGGCGGAGGCCGCGAAGATCGCATCCGCGATGGGCTTCCCCGTGGTGATGAAGATCGTCTCGCCGGACATCCTGCACAAGACCGAAGCCGGCGGCGTCATGGTGGGGGTGAAGACCGCCGCCGATGTCGAGGCGAATTACGCGACCATTCTGGCCAATGCCAAGAAGTACAAGGCCGACGCCAAGATCGAGGGCATCCAGGTTCAGCAGATGCTGGCTGGCGGCACCGAGGTCATCGTCGGATCGATCACCGACGGATCGTTCGGCAAGCTGGTGGCCTTCGGCCTCGGCGGCGTGCTGGTGGAGATCCTGAAGGACGTCACCTTCCGGCTCGCTCCGGCCACTAAGGACGACGCCTTGTCGATGCTCGACGGCATCCAGGCCCATGACATGCTCAAGGGCGTGCGCGGCGGCGACCCCGTCAGTCGCGAGGCGCTGGCCGACGTCATCGTCAAGGTGTCGCAGCTCGTCAGCGACTTCCCCGAA
The DNA here is from genome assembly GCA_963829315.1 of uncultured Alphaproteobacteria bacterium. Classification (GTDB taxonomy): domain Bacteria; phylum Pseudomonadota; class Alphaproteobacteria; order Rhizobiales; family Xanthobacteraceae; genus Bradyrhizobium. The sequence continues at coordinate 43,457 of CAWHIO010000003.1, forward strand.
ATCGTCGAACTCGATCTCAATCCGGTATTCGCCACCAAGAAGGACGCGATCGCCGCCGACGTGCGCATCGTCGTCGACTTCGACTACAAGCCGCGCCCGGCGCCGCGTCCGACCGAGGAAATCGTCACCGCGATGAACCGCATCATGCAGCCGAAGGCGGTCGCCGTGATCGGCGCCTCGGCCGAGGATGGCAAGATCGGCAACTCGGTGATGAAAAACCTGATCAATGGCGGCTACAAGGGCGACATCTATCCGATCCACCCGAAGGCGCCGGAGATCCTGGGCCACAAGGCCTACAAGAGCGTCAAGGATGTACCGGGTGTGATCGACACCGCGGTATTCGCGATCCCGGCGAAGTTCGTCGCGGGTGCATTGATCGAATGCGGCGAGAAGAAAATTCCTGGCGCCGTTCTGATTCCGTCGGGCTTTGCCGAAGCCGGCGCGCCTGAATTGCAGGCCGAGATCGTCGAAATCGGCAAGAAGTACAACGTCCGCCTGATGGGGCCGAATATCTACGGCTTCTATTATACGCCGGCCAATCTCTGCGCCACGTTCTGCACCGCCTACGACGTCAAGGGCCACGCGGCGCTGTCGTCGCAGTCCGGCGGCATCGGCATGGCGATCATCGGTTTCTCGCGCTCCGCCAAGATGGGCGTCTCGGCGATCGTCGGCCTCGGCAACAAGTCGGATATCGACGAGGACGATCTGCTCGCCTTCTTCGAGCAGGACCCGAATACGACGATCATCGCGCAGCACTGCGAAGACTTGAAGGACGGCCGCGCCTTCGCGGAAGCCGCCAAGCGCGTCTCCAAGAAGAAGCCGGTGGTGGTGCTCAAGGCGGGCCGTACGTCGGCCGGCGCCAAGGCTGCTTCGTCGCACACCGGCGCGCTCGCCGGCAACGACAAGATCTACGAGGACGTGCTCAAGCAGTCCGGCGTGATCCGCGCCCGCAGCTTGCGGCAATTGCTCGAATTCGCGCGCGGCATTCCGGTGCTGCCGACCCCGAAGGGCGAGAACGTGCTGATCATCACCGGCGCCGGCGGCTCGGGCGTGCTGCTGTCGGATTCGGTCGTCGACAACGGCCTGTCGCTGATGGTGATGCCGCCCGATCTCGACGCGGCGTTCCGCAAATTCATCCCGCCGTTCGGCGCCGCCGGCAATCCGGTCGACATCACCGGTGGCGAGCCGCCGATCACCTACGTCAACACCGTCAAGCTCGGACTGTCGGATGACCGCGTCCATTCGCTGATCCTCGGTTACTGGCACACCATCGTCACGCCGCCGATGGTGTTTGCCCGCAACATGGTCGAGGTGAAGAAGGAGATGGAGGCCAAGGGCTTCGTCAAGCCGATGGTCGCCTCGCTGGCCGGCGACATCGAGGTCGAGGAAGCCGCCGAGTATCTCTACCAGAACGGCATCCCGGCCTATGCCTATTCGACGGAATTGCCGGTCGAGGTGTTGGGCGCCAAATACAAATGGGCGCGCGGCGCAGGTCTTCTGTAAGAAGGTTCCTGCAAGAGAACAGCTCAATCCGATCAAATGCCAAAAGCAAAAAGCCGTCCGGGTTCCCGGGCGGCTTTTTCTTGTGCAGTACGGTTCGTATTCGGGAACCGCGTCGTCGCGTTGTGGCTTCACATTGGAACCAGATCCGACCGGAACAACTCTTCGATCGGTTGGTTGGGGCTGTCGTGAACTCATTGGAGGATACGATGAAGAGACAGCTTACGGTTTCATTGATCGCGGTGTCGCTGCTGGCCTCGGGCGCCGCCTTTGCTCAATCCACCACCGCCACCGGAGCGGTGAACGGTGCCAGGACCGGAGGCGAGGTTGGAGGTCCGGTCGGCGAGATCGTCGGTGGCACGGTGGGCGCCGCCGTCGGCGCAGCGGTGGAGATTCCGAACGCCGTGATCACCTCGATCCAGGGCGAACGCGTTCCTTCGGTGACGGTGCGGGAGCGGGTCGTCGTGGGCGAGCCGTTGCCGCCGGCGGTCGAACTGCGGCCGGTCCCGCGATACACCGAATATCGCTATGCGGTCGTGAATGACCGGCGCGTGATTGTGGACCCGCGTACCCGGCGGGTGATCAGGATCGTCGACTAGGCATTTTCTACTTGCTGCCTCGCGGGCCCCGCGCCCGCGAGGATTCATTTCCGGCGGCACCGGATTTGCCGGGCGCGCGACTGCCCCAGACGACGCGGGATCACAACGCGTCGCGCACGCCAAGACCGAGCATGAAACGCTCCCTGATCTGCACCGGATCCCTGCGGGTCGCGCCGGTCCCCGGCTTGTCGTCGATGCGCACCCCGATCAGCGTCGGGCCGGCAGCGGTCAGGGACTGCTCGACCAGCCGTTCGAAATCCTCTTCGTCCGCCGCCCAGGCGCTATTGGTGAGACCGCAGCCGATCGCGATGGCGACGATATCGGACACTGCGGCTGCCGGGGTCGGTTGTGCCCCGGTGATCTGGTAGATGCCGTTGTCCATCACGATCATGGTGAGGTTGTTCGGCTTGAGCGTCGCGATGGTCGATAGACACCCCAGTTGCATCAATAGCGAGCCATCACCCTCCAGCGCGAAGACGCGGCGCTTCGGCTGGGCCAGTGCGACGCCGAGCGCGATCGGGAAGGCGAGGCCCATGCTGCCCAGCATGTAGAAATTCTGCGGGCGATGGCCGGCGGCCCACAGATCGAAATTGGTGTTGCCGATGCCGCCGATCACGGCCTCTTCCTTCTTCAGCTTCGCGACCAGCCGCGAGGTGAGATCGAACCGGTTCATCACCTTGGTGTTGCGGGCAGGGGCGCTCTCTGGCTTGTTCATGCGATCGCTCACTTGTCGAACACTTTGCCGCCGGTCAACAGCGGCGACAGGATCAGCGCCACCGGCGCCTGCGTCGTGATGGCCTGCTTGATGGACCGATCGACGATGAACTCGAACTCGTCGAGCCGGGTCGCGGTGTGATGCTCCATCGCCAGCGAATCGAGCACCGGCCGCATGGTGCGGCAGACCAGCGACTGCCCGTAGTTGAATTCGCCGAGCGTTCCGCGCTCCGACACGAACATGATCAGCGGAATCTGGTAGGGGATCGCCAGCGAGGCCAGCACATTGGCGAGCGTGGCGAAGCCGGACGTCTGCATCAGCACCGCGCCGCGCATGCCGCCCATCCAGGCACCGGAAACGATACCGACCGCTTCCTCTTCGCGCGCGGTCGGGAAACTGATGAAGTAGGGGTCGGCGTGAATCTCCTTGATCAGCGTTGTCAGCACGCGGTCGGGAACGTAGGGCACCAGCCTGATGTCGTTGCGCTTGAGCGTTTGCAGCACCACCTGGTACCAGGTCTTCGATTGAGACGTCTTCTCATTCAAGGATTGGGACGCCATTTGTCCCCCGGAAGCCGCCATCGAATTCTCCCTTAACTTCGCGAGGATCTTGGCTCGCAACGTGATCGCGACCGTCCTTATCGATGCGCCGAAACTTGACGCGCTCGGCGGGATTGTCAACATGTCCCGATCGTTACGGTGATCTGCGCTGTAGGGCGGTGCCATCGGCGTGCAGGCGTGCGATAACAAAGCAACAAAAATACCGGGAGGGGCGCCTTGAGCAGGTGGTTCTTGGGCAGCTCGTTGATGGCCGGCTCATGGTTGGGCCGGTTGTTTCTGACCATCGCCGCAGCCGCGGCGATGGTCGGTGCAGACGGCATCGCCTCGGCGCAGTCGCCGTTTCCGTCCAGGGCCGTGCATATTTTCGTGCCGTATTCGGCCGGCGGTGGGGTGGATATTCTCGCGCGCACCCTGGGTGATGTGGTCTCCCGGCAATGGGGCCAGTCGGTCGTGGTGGAGAACCGGCCGGGAGCGGGCGGCGTTGTCGCCTCGCAGGCGCTGGTGACGTCGGCGCCCGACGGCTATACCGTGATCGTGGTGGCGAGCGGCCACGCCACCAATCCGTTTTTGTATCCAAAAATCCCCTACGACACCTTCAAGGACTTCACGCCGATTTCGCTGTTGGCGTCCTCCGCCAATATCCTGCTGGTGCGTGCCGATTCTCCGTTCAGGACGCTCGGCGATGTGATTGCGCAGGCGCGGGCGAAGCCGGCGAGCCTGTCGTTCGGCCATGCGGGCAATGGAACATCGACGCATCTTGCCGGCGAGCTTCTGAAGAAACTCGCCGGGATCGAGATTGACGCGATTTCGTACAAGGGCGGCGCACCAGCGATCAACGATCTCCTGGGTGGACAGATTACGATGTCGTTTAACAACGCGCCGGAAGCGACCGGACAATTGGAGGCCGGTACGCTGCGCGCGCTCGCGGTGACGACCGCGTCGCGGACGCCGTTTCTGCCCAATGTGCCTGCCATCGGCGAGACCGTGCCAGGTTACGATACGGAAGTCTGGTGGGGCCTGCTCGGACCCGCCGGCATGCCGCCTGAACTGCTCGCAAAACTCTCGCATGATTTCGTCGCGGCCCTGAATACCGAGCCGGTGAAGGAACGCCTGTCAAAACTCGGCGCATCGCCGATCGGCAGCTCGCCGCGGCAATTCGACGCCAGGATTCGCGCCGACTACGACAAGTGGGGCCCGATCATCAAGGCCGCCGGCTTGAAGGCCGAATGATGTGGACGCGCCGATGATCCCCGCCTGTCTTCCGCCGCGCGATGTGAGCCGGCCGAAACTGCCGCCGCCGCCCAAGGCCTGCGACACCCACGCCCATGTGTTCGGCCCCGCGAGCAAGTTTCCTTATGCCGATGACCGCAGCTATACGCCGCCGGATGCGCCGCTCGAAAAGTATCTGGGCATGCTCGATCAAATCGGTTTCGCCCGTGGCGTGCTGGTGCAGGGCAGCGCGCACGGCCGCGACAATTCCGCGATGCTGGATGCGCTGGCGCGGTGCCCCGATCGCCTGCGCGGCGTCGCGGTGGCCGATGCCGATGTCGCATTGGCCGATCTGCGCGCCTGGAACGGGCTCGGCGTGCGCGGCCTGCGCTTCAATCATTTCTTCCGTGACGGGCAGTTGCATTATCGCGGCGGCGTTGCGCTGTCGGCGGCGGAAAGGCTCGCGCCCGCGATGGCCGATCTCGGATGGCACCTTCAGCTCTGGATCGATGTCAAGGACCTGCCTGATACCATCCCGGTTCTGAAATCGCTGGGCCTTCCGGTCGTGATCGATCACATGGGCCGCACCGATGCGCGCGCGGGCATCGGCACCGCGGGTTTCCAATCCCTGCTGCGCGCGGTCGGCGAGGGCTGGTGCTGGGCCAAGCTGTCGGGCGCCCACCGCCTCAGCCGCGCCGCGCCGGATTATCCCGATGCGCGGCCGTTCCACGAAGCGCTGGTACGCGCCAACCCGGAGCGGCTGCTGTGGGGCGGCGACTGGCCGCATCCGCGCGTCGAAGGCGAGATGCCCGATGCCGGGCATCTGTTCGAGCTGTTTCAGCGCTGGACGCCGGATCGCACGACGCAGCACCGCATCCTCGTGACCAATCCCGCCAGGCTCTATGGTTTTCCGAACTGAAAGTACGTCAATGTCCGTCAACAACAAGCGCGTGTTCTACGTCAAATACCTCGCCAACGAGATCTATGCCGAAATCTTGCGGGCGCGGCCCGACGTGCGGCTCGACCGGCTCGAGAACGAAAGCCCCGAGGAAGTCGCCGCGCCGATCCTGGCCGCCGCGCATGCCTATCAGATCGGCGCCGCGCGCGATGAACTGGCGAAGCATTTCCATGTCGATCGGGATTTGCTGAAGCGCGCGCCTAACCTGCTGATCGTCTCCAGCAACGGCGCGGGCTATGACCCCGTCGATGTCGAGGCCTGCACGGCGGCGGGCGTGCTGGTGGTCAATCAGTCCGGCGGCAATGCCCATTCGGTCGCCGAGCACGCGCTGGCCATGCTGATCACGCTGTCGAAACGCATCATTCAGGCCGACCGCGCGCTGCGGCGCGAGGCCAATGTCAACCGCAATGCCCTGATGGGCACGGAGGTGCAGGGCAAGACCATCGGCATTGTCGGGCTCGGCAATGTCGGCCGCCGCATCGCCGCCCTCTGCAAGGGTCTGCTCGGCATGAACGTGCTGGCCTATGATCCCTATCTCTCGGCGACCGAGATGGCGGAGCGCGGCGGCGAGAAGGTCACGCTCGACGATTTGCTGCGCCGCTCGGATTACGTTTCGATCTCCTGTCCGCTGACCAAGGAGAGCCGCGGGATGATCGGCGCGCGCGAATTCGCGGCGATGCAGCCTCACGCCTATTTCATCACCACGGCGCGCGGCTTCATCCACGACGAGGCGGCGCTGGAACAGGCGCTGCGCGACAAGCGCATTGCCGGCGCGGGGCTTGATGTCTGGGCCAAGGAGCCGCCGCCGCCGGATCACCCGCTGCTGCAGTTCGACAATGTGCTGGCAAGCCCGCATACGGCGGGCGTGACCAAGGAGGCGCGGGAGAACATGGCGAGGATTGCCGCCGAGCAGATGCTGGATGCGCTCGACGGCAAGCGGCCGCCGCGCGTCATCAATCCCGAGGTGTGGCCCGCCTACGTCAAGCGCTTCGAGCGGGCGTTTGGATTTGCGCCGGGATAAGTGGTTAGGGCCGAATCTCCCTCACGGGCAATTTTCGCGGAGAAGATTTCCTCCATTGCCGCTCGGATCGCGGCAATAAATCCACTGCCATGTCGGATCGGACGGTGGGAGCGTTGCTATTTTTGCCGCAGCCTCGACAGCTTTGCGAGGAGAGCCCATTAATCTACTCAGAACGCTCATTTTTCCGGAACGAATGTTCGGCCGGCGCGGCAGGAATTTGCGACATGCGACAGTTCGGTTCATTGCTGCGCTCGGCCCGATCCCGGATCGGCCGCCGTCTGGCCCAGCTCGTCGCCATTGCGGCGGCCAGCTTGCCGGCCGTGGGAGTGTAGTCGTCTAGACAGCCGGGACAGGTGGCTCAAAGGTTGCGCGTTCCCCGGCGAGGACGGCGTCCGCATCCAGTGACCAGATCGGAACCGAAGCGTCGCCGGGGATGCCACCAGAGATCTGCAGCGACAGGTATCGCAGGCAGCATACGCGCAGGAATGATGTGAAATTCCGGACCTCGCCTCGGGCTTCAATAATTTCATCGTAAAGCTTGGTGATGAGCCGATTAACGCTCAAGCCGTCGCGTTGGCCGATCTCACCCAGCACGTGCCAAAAGTGGTTTTCCAGCCGGATGCTGGTCACCACACCATGCAACCGGAGCGACCGGGTGCTGGTGTCGTAGAGGGCGGGGTCGGCGCAAACGAAGACCTTGCACATGAGCTCCTCCGTATCATCCCCGTGATGAATGCCGCTGCGGTTTTTTTTCAAGCTTATCTTCGTGGCGGACGCGTCGCCACATCTTTTCTGTCCGATGGCGTGGGTGCGGGTAGTAGCGGGTTGTTACGCGTTACGCGTCGCGGCGCTTGATCGCGACCACCGCGATCGCCGCCGTAGCAATCGGCTGTTACCCGCGCCGAGACAATTCAACATAGTTTGGTTCATCGCCCGTGAAGGGCGGACAGCGCTTCCATCCAGTCATCAACAGGGGAGGAAGACATGGAAGACCAAGGCGAAGTCATCGCGCATGCCAGCCACGGTCGGCGCGTCTTCTTGAAAGCGGCTGGCGTTACCGGCGTTGGGCTGGTCTTGCTCGGCAGCAGGACCAATCTCATGGCCGCCAAGCCGTCGAAGCAGGAAACAACAGGAGCAAAACCAATGAATCGAAAAACGACAGCCATCGTATTGATCGAATACCAGAACGATTTCACCACGCCCGGTGGTGTCTTTCACGACGGCGTCAAAGGCGTCATGCAATCGAACAACATGCTCGCGAACACGGTAGCACTCGTGAACCGGAGTTGCGAGGCGGGAGTGACGGTGATGCACGCCCCGATTACGTTTGCGGAAGGGTACGATGAACTCACGGGCAGTCCCTACGGAATTCTGAAGGCGGTTGTCGACAATAATGCGTTTCGCAAGGGGTCGTGGGGCGCGGCAATTGTCGACGTCTTGAAGCCGCAACCCGGTGATATCCTGATTGAAGGGAAGCGCGGGCTGGACGCATTTCCCAGCACCAATCTCGATTTCATTCTGCGCAGCAAGGGAATACAGACCGTGGTTCTGGGTGGTTTCCTCACCAATTGCTGCGTGGAATCGACAATGCGCAGCGCCTACGAACGCGGATTTGACGTGATCACCCTGAAAGACTGCACGGCGGCGCTAAGCGAGGAAGAGCAGAACATGGCGCTGGCGCATAATTTCGGAATGTTTTCGCATCCGATGAATTATGACGAGTTCCTGAAGCAGCTCAGCTGAAGCCCCGTGTACCGCCGAGGCGCGAAAGAGGGCGGCGCGAGCCGCCCTCTTTGCTTTGCAATGCCGATATGACCTTGTTCAGCTCGATGATTGCTTTCCGCGGGGCCGCGGTTAAAGTTGCAATATTATGCTCGGCATTCACGAACTTTGGCTTTTCGTCGTCTCCGGGCTGTTGCTCAACATTACGCCCGGACCTGACACGGCCTATATCGTCGGCCGAAGCCTGCAACTCGGGTGGCGCGGCGGCGTGGTCGCGGTGCTCGGCATCGAAGCCGGCTGCCTCCTTCACGTGTTCGCCGCCGCGATCGGGCTCTCGGCGCTGCTGGCGGCATCGTCGGCCGCGTTCACATTGGTGAAATGGGCCGGCGCGGCCTATCTTTGCTTCATGGGCGTGAGGATGTTGCTGGCACGGACTGCGACGCCGGTGGCTGCCGCGGCAACTGGAACCGGCGCGATTTCGCTGCGCCAGGTGTTCGTGCAGGGCGCGCTGACCAATGCGCTGAACCCGAAAGTGGCGTTGTTCTTTCTGGCCTTTCTGCCGCAATTTGTCGCCACGGATTCGCCGCACAAGGCCGCCGCCTTCGCGCTGCTCGGCCTGATCTTCATTTTCAACGGCACGCTTTGGTGCCTTGGCGTGGCGGTGTTCGCCGCAGGCGCCGCCAGCCGGGTCCGAAAATCCGGTCGAGCCTTCGCCTGGATCAATCGCGGGCTGGGCGGGCTGTTCGTCTATCTCGGCATCCGCATTGCCACTGTTCAGACGCGCTAGAAGCATCCCGCGCGCTACGGACAACTACGTAGGTTTTGATATCGGTCAATACTCTTCCCGCTGCGATGAACTTACATGGGCCTGCTCTGGCGCTATCGACGCTGCAGGAGAGGTTCCATGTCCCGGTTTGTCGTTCGGATTCATGAAGGATGTGCTCGGCGAGAATGGCCGAGAGGCGGAAATTTGTCAGAGCTCACTGGAAATCGACGCCGCAAACGAGGGCGATGCCCGGGAACTGGCCAAACAGAAAATTCTGCGAAACACAGTCGCTTTGCGATTGGTCGCTTCACGCCGACCGGATCCACATCAAGGCGGCCGATTTTCCGTCCTGAGCGATTGCGCTCGATCTCATGCCCGATCAGGCCGACGGGGACGGTGAGGCGCTCGATGGTTTGAATGTGGCGGGCGAGCAGGCTGCAGGCCTGGTCGATATTGCGCGTTCGCAGCGCCTGCAAGATCAGGCGGTGGTCCTGATTGGACCGTGGTCGCCAGCCGGCATTGCGCGCCATCGCGAACACCAGCCGGGAATTCGCCAGTTGCAATCCGTCGAGACTGGCCAGCAGCCGCGGCATGGCGCAGGACGCCACCAGCGCCTGGTGAAAGGCGCGGTTGGCGGCTTCGAACTCCTGAAGCGTCTCGGCGTTGTCGCCTTCAATCAGGGCCAATTCGATTCTGGCCAGATGGGCCGGCGTCAGCCGCGGCGCGGCATTGCGCAACGCGACCACCTCCAGCGCGGCGCGCATCTCGGCGATTTCCTTCACCGCGTTGGCATCGAGCGGCGCGACCCGCACGCCACGGCGCGGCACGCCGACCACCAGGTGCTGGGCTTCCAGTTGCCGAAACGCTTCACGCACGGGAACGTGGCTTGAATTGAATTCCCGCGCGATATGGTCCTGGCGCAGCGGCGCATCGGGCGGCAGCGCGCCGCTGATAATCCGCTCTGCCGATCGCATCGGCGATACGGGCCGCCGTTGTCGTGTTCTCGTCGGCAGGCTTCATAGATTATCTATCATGAAAACGGGTGCGCTCCTGCGTGGTGTCAGATAGCATCGATCTTGTCGCAGATATTATAGATAATGATCTGATTTATCTATAAAAAAGCAGGAGGCGGGTGCAATGGTTCAAGCTGCGGGGCTGAAACGGAACGGCAGCCCTGATATCGGGCCGGTCCGGCACGACTGGGACCGTACGGAAGCCGAAGCTCTTTATGCCCTGCCTTTTGCGGATTTGATGTTTCGGGCGCAGAGCATCCATCGCGAGAATTTCGATCCGAACCACGTCGAGACCGCGAGCCTGCTCAGCATCAAGACCGGCGGCTGCCCCGAGGATTGCGGTTACTGCTCGCAGAGCGCGCATTACGACACCGGCCTCAAGGCGACGAAGCTGATGGCGCAGGCGGACGTGGTCGCCACCGCGCGCCGCGCCCGGGATGCCGGCGCGAGCCGGTTCTGCATGGCGGCCGCGTGGCGCAATCCGAAAGACCGCGATCTCGATGAGGTCTGCGGCATGGTGAGCGCGGTCAAGGACCTCGGCATGGAAACCTGCGCGACGCTCGGCATGCTGACGCCGGCGCAAGCCGACGCGGCTGCGCGACGCCGGGCTCGACTTCTACAACCACAATGTCGACACCTCGCCGGAGTTCTACGACAAGATCATCACCACGCGCACCCTGCAGGACCGCATCGATACTTTGGCGCATGTGCGCGACGCCGGCATCAAGGTTTGCTGCGGCGGCATTGTCGGCATGGGCGAAGAGGTCGAGGACCGGCTCGGCATGCTCGTGCTGCTCGCCAACCTGCCGAGCCATCCGGAGAGCGTGCCGATCAACCTGTGGAACGAGGTCAAGGGCGTGCCGGTCAACGATACGGCGGAGCGTCCCGATCCGATCGCGCTGGCGCGGCTGGTTGCGGTCGCCCGCATCCTGATGCCGCAGAGCGTGGTGCGGCTGTCGGCCGGACGGCAGTACATGACCGATGAACTGCAGGCGCTGTGCTTCCTGGCCGGCGCGAATTCGATCTTCATCGGCGATGTGCTGCTGACCACCAAAAATCCGCAGCGCGACCGCGATGCGAATTTGCTGGACCGGCTCGGCGTCAAGTCCCGCCTCAACCAGGTGCAACCGGCGGCGCCGCAATCCGCGCACGACTGACGCTTGCCTGAAGGCGGACCATGAGCCAAGCCGTCGCGGACAAGGCCTCAAGCTACGTCACGGCCCTGAACGTCCTGAAAGACGATGACCGGCTGCGCAGTCTCAAGCCGCGCACCGGCATCGATTTTTCGTCGAACGACTATCTTGCGCTGGCGAGCGCGCCGCGCATGCGGCGGGCCGTATCGGCCGCGGTCGAGGCCGGCACCCCGATCGGCGCCGGCGGATCGCGGCTGCTGCGCGGCAATTGCGAGGAGCACGAGAGCCTGGAGGCGGCGGCGGCCGAGTTCTTCGGCGCGGAAACCGCGGTCTTCTTCGGCAGCGGCTATGTCGCCAACTTCGCCGTTCTGACGACGCTGCCGCAGCGGGGCGATCTGCTCGTGCTCGACCAGCTTGTGCATGCGAGCATTCACGAAGGCGCACGCGCCGGCCGGGCTGAATTTCGCGAAAGCCGGCATAACGATCCGCAATCGGTCGAAACCACGATCCGCGACTGGCGCGCCCATGGCGGCACGGGACGGGTCTGGATCGTGGTCGAAAGCCTCTACAGCATGGACGGCGATTTCGCGCCGCTCGAGGAACTCGTCGCGATCGCGGACCGCCATGATGCCTTCCTGATGGTGGACGAAGCCCATGCCACGGGCGTCTACGGCGAGCAGGGGCGCGGATTGACCGCTTGCTATGAGGGGCGCGAAAATCTGGTCGCCGTTCATACCTGCGGCAAGGCGCTGGGGGCGGCCGGCGCGCTCGTCACCACGACGCGGGTGCTGCGCGATTTCATCGTCAATCGCTGCCGCCCGTTCATCTTCTCCACCGCGCCGTCGCCGCTGATGGCGGTCGCGGTGCAGGAGGCGCTTCTGATCCTGCGGCAAGAACCCGATCGGCAGCAGCGCCTGACGGACCTGATCGCATTCGCGCATCGTCAGATCGGTACGCGCCGCGGCTTTCGGCTGTCGGGCTCGCAGATCGTGCCCTATGTCGTCGGCGACAACGCGCGTGCGATGGCGCTGGCCGCAGCAATGCAGGCGCGCGGCTTCGATATCCGCGGCATACGGCCGCCGACGGTGCCGGCGGGCACCGCGCGGTTGCGAATTTCCCTGACCAACAATGTCGGCGAGGACGACGTGCGCGCGATGCTCGATGCCCTGGTCGAGGAGACCGGAGACGAAGGGAGATGAGCCCGCGGATCGTGGTGGCCGGCACCGACACCGAGATCGGCAAGACGGTGTTCGCCGCGGGCCTCGCCGATTTGCTCGGCGCGAATTACTGGAAACCGATCCAGGCCGGCCTCGAAGGCGAGACCGATTCCCAGATCGTCGCGCGACTGGGCGGACTCTCCGACGACCGTATCGTGCCGGAGCGCTACCGCCTGCAAACGCCGGCTTCGCCGCATCATGCCGCGGAGATCGATGGCGTCCGCATCGCGGCCGATGAGCTCGATGTGCCCGATACCGGTGGGCGGGCGCTGGTGATCGAGGGCAGCGGCGGGCTGCTGGTGCCGCTCAATCGCACCACGCTTTATATCGACGTCTTTGCCAGATGGCGTTGCCCGGTCGTGCTTTGCGCGCGCACCGCGCTCGGCACCATCAATCATTCGCTGCTGTCGATCGAGGCGCTGCGACATCGCAACATCGAACTTCTCGGCATCGCCTTTGTTGGCGAGAGCCATCCGGAAAGCGAGCGCATGATTTGCGAAATCGGGCGGGTGCGCCGGCTCGGACGGCTGCCGCGGCTTTCGCCGTTGAACAGGAGCACGCTGCGCGCGGCGTTCGAGGCCGCGTTCAAGCCGGGTGATTTCGCACCATGACGCGCGCCGGAAAATCGCCGATCTGGCATCCGTTCACGCAGCACGCCCTGCAGGACGAGATGACCAAAGTGGTGCGTGGGGAGGGCGCCTATCTCTATACCGCGGATGGCCGCCGCATCATCGATGCGATCGCATCCTGGTGGGTGGTGACCCACGGCCATTGCCACCCGCATATCGTCAGCGCCATTCAGAAGCAGGCCGAACAGCTCAACCAGATCATCTTTGCCGGTTACACCCACGAGCCGGCGGAACAGGTCGCCGCCGCGCTGTTGAAGCTTGCGCCCGACGGTCTCGACTACGTCTTTTTCTCCGACAGCGGCTCGACCAGCGTGGAAGTGGCGCTGAAGATGGCGCTCGGCTACTGGCACAATATCGGCGAGCCGCGGACGCGCATCGTCGTGATGCAGCATTCCTATCACGGCGACACCATCGGGGCGATGTCGGTCGGCGCGCGCGGCGTCTTCAACGCGGCCTACGGGCCGCTGTTGTTCGACGTGACCACCGTCCCGTTTCCGGCCGCCGGCCACGAGCAGGCGACGCTCGATGCGCTGGAGGCTGCGGCCCGCAACGAAAAGCCGGCCGCGTTCATCGTCGAGCCGCTGATCCTCGGTGCCGGCGGGATGCTGATGTATCCCGCCTGGGTACTGAAGGAGATGAAGCGGATCTGCGAGGCATCGGATGTTCTGTTCATCGCCGATGAGGTCATGACCGGCTGGGGCCGCACCGGGACCCTGTTCGCGTGCGAGCAGGCCGACGTGTCGCCGGATATCGCCTGCTATTCAAAGGGCCTCACCGGGGGATCGCTGCCGCTCGCGGTGACGCTGTGCCGCGCCGATATTTTCGACGCGCATTTTTCGCAGGACCGCACCCGCACGTTCTTTCATTCGAGTTCATATACCGCCAATCCGGTCGCCTGCGCCGCCGCAAAGGCCAACCTCGATTTGTGGCAGGACCCGGCGACCCGCGCGCGCGTCGCCTCCGTCGCCGCGATGCAGGAACAGGCCATCGCGCCTTTCCGCGCCGATCAGCGGTTCAGGAACGTCCGCCGCACCGGTACGATCACCGCGCTCGAGCTGGAGGTGCGCGATGGCGGCTATCTCGCCGGTATCGGCCCCAGGCTGCAGGCCTTCTTCGGCAGCCGAAACCTGCTGCTGCGCCCGCTCGGCAACACCATCTACGTGATGCCGCCTTATTGCGTCACGGCGGCCGATCTCGGCGAGATCTACGCCGCGATCAGGGATGCGGCGAGCATCCAGGGTTAACCCGACGGTTTGGCGCTGTGGCAATACGACAATGCCGCAAGGATGCGGTCGTCTCCGCCTGCCTTGCATCATTTGTTTTCGGCCGCGGAAACATTCGTCGGCGCGATCGAATGCAGCAAGACGGGATACCGCGCAAAAATCTGACCGATGCGCGTTGCGGCTATCCGCAGGTCGTTCAGGCGGCCGTCGACCAGTTGATCGATCGGCAGTTTGCCCGAATAACCGGAGGTGTTGATTGCAGCCACAACCCTGCCGGTCTGATCCGTGATCGGGACGGCGAGTGCGGTGATGCCATAGTCCAGCTCATCGACGACCGCACTGTAGCCGAGCCGGCGCGTCTGAACGAGGATCTGTCGGAGCCGGCCGATGTCGGTCACGGTGTTCTCGGTGAATTTTGTCGGCCGCAGATTGTTGAGATAGATTTCGATTTCGTCGTCTCGCTGGCGAGAGATCAAAACGCGACCCATTGACGTTGCATAGGCGGGGTAGGTGACGCCGATGCTTGCGGTACGGCGGGCGGCGCGCTGTTCGGAGCAGTGGGCGATATAAAGGATATTGGACCCGTCGAGAACGCTCACCGAGGATGCGTCGCCGAACAGGTCGACGAGCCGGCGCAGTTCCGGCATCAGCGCCTCGTCGACTCCGGCTGCGCGAATATAGGCGGCGCCCAGCGTGAGCACATGCGCGGCCAGAACGTATCGCTTTTTGACGAAGCGAAGGTAACCAAGCGCTTCGAGCGTGTGCAGGCTGCGCCGGGCCGTGGCAGGCGATACTCCAATTCGGCTCGCTACCTCCGTCAGCGCCATCTCGGGATGAGCCTCGTCGAAAGCACCGAGTACGGCCAGGCCGCGCGCCAGCGCTTCGACGAACTCGACCTTCGTGCGTCGGGACGGCGGCGCCTTGCGTCGCTTGGTTCGTGAGGAAGTTGTCTCGGCTTTTCTTATGGCAGTGGTCCCGTCATTGATCGCAGAAGTCCAATTTCCGCGGCTTGTGAGCGCCTCCGAGGCAGCCGCCGCCACGCAACAACCGTGAAGCGCCCACAACGCCAGCGATTACAACCGTTGCATCGGGCCTGACGCGACTCGGATGCGAAGCCAGCTTTGCCACCCCGCCGCCGTTCTTGACAAGCCGGGGCCGCTTGCTATTCCTATAATACAATTCGAATATTTTTTCGCCTAGCGAAAAAACATAAAGCCACGTCCGTTGGAGGAAAATCTTGAAAATCGGTCCCGCCACCCAACCGACCACCGGCATTTCGGGATCCAATCCGGAAACCATCGTGATCCGCGGCCATGATCTCGTCGGCGACCTGATCGGGCGGATCTCGTTCACCGATCACGTCTGGCTGCTCGTCTGCGGGACATTGCCCAATGACGCGCAACGCCGGATTCTCGATGCGGCGCTGGTGGCAATTGCCGAGCATGGGCTGGTGCCAAGCGTCCAGGCGGCGCGCATGACCCTCGCCGCGGCACCGGAAGCGCTGCAGGGCGCCGTGGCCGCGGGGCTGCTCGGCTGCGGATCGGTCATTCTCGGCGCCTCGGAGGTCCGCCGGACGGTTGTTCAGCGAGGTTGTCGCGCTTCATGAAAGCCTCGGCGGAGCGCTCGACATGGCGGCGAGCGAAATTGTCGGCGGTTATCGCCGCGAAAAACGCGCCATTCCGGGGTTCGGCCACCCGCTGCACAAGGGCTCCGATCCGCGCGCGGTACGATTGATCGCGGTCGCGCGCGAACTCGGCGTCTTTGGCCGCCATTCGCAGGCCGCGCTCGCGGTCGAGCGCGTGCTGCCGTCCGTGACCGGCAAACCGCTGGTGATGAACATTTCGAGCGCCATTCCCTGTGTGTTGCTGGACGCGGGCTATCCGCTGCTCGCACTCAGGGGCGTGCCGATCCTGGCGCGCACGGCAGGCTTGATCGGCCATCTGCTCGAAGAGCAAACCCATCCGATCGGCTTTGCCATGTCGCACGCGGCGGCGTCCGCCATCACCTATGACGGCCCCGCGCCTCCGGGCTTTGTCGCCAACGAAAATTGAAGAAGGCGCACCGGCATGTACGGCGTCCTCAATGGTGTGCGAATCGTGGAGCAGGGAACCTTTATTACGGGTCCCTGCGCCGGAATGATGCTTGGCGATCTGGGTGCTGATGTCATCAAGGTCGAAAGCGCGGGCACGGGCGATCCCTATCGCAATTTCAGGAACGGACTCTACAGCGCGCATTTCCAGGCCTATAACCGCAACAAGCGCAGCCTCGCGCTCGACATGAAACGCGATGCCGACCGGGAGCTGTTTTACGGTCTGATCCGGCACGCTGACGTCTATGTGCAGAATTTCCGCCCCGGCGCTGCGGCGCGGCTCGGCGCCGACGCCGAGACGTTGCAGTCCATCAACCCGCGGCTGGTTTATTGTTCGATCAGCGGCTTCGGCCCCGATGGTCCGTATGCAAAGCGGCCGGTATATGATTCCGTGGCGCAGGCCATGAGCGGTTTTCTCGGCGTGGCGATCGATCCCGATCAGCCGCGGTTTATCGGGCCGGCGCTCGCCGACGCGATCACCGGGATCTACGCGTCGCTCGGCATAGCCGGAGCGCTGGTCGAACGATCAAGAACCGGCAAGGGCCGCCTGATCGAAATCTCGATGCTGGAAGCGATGATGCATTTTTCGGTCGAGCCGTTCGCGGGTTATTTCGCGCTCGGCGAAATCCCGAAGGGCACCGACCGGCCGCGTCTCGCCCAGGCCTTCATTGTGCGATGCCGCGACGGCCGCCTGTTCGCTTTTCACCTGTCGTCGCTGGACAAATTCTGGGAGGCGCTGATCGAGGCTACCGGAGCCAGACAGCTCGCCGACGATCCGCGCTTTTGCGTCAGGCAAGGCCGGATCGACAACTACCGGGAGCTGTCAGCGGCGCTCGACGCCATCTTTTCCGCCCATGATCGCGATTATTGGGTTGCGCGGTTTGAAGGGTTTGACGTGCCGTTCGGGCCGGTCAATTCGATACCCGAGGCGGTCGAGGATCCGCAGGTCGCGCATCTTGGAATGATCGTGCCGGTGGCGGAACGGAGCGAGGGGGGCACCCGCGCGGTGCGGCCGGCCTTTAGCTTTGACGGCGAGCGGGCCACCGAGGTCAATGCAGCTCCGGGGATAGACGAGGACGGCAAGGCGATCCGCGATGCGCTGTCGCGCGATCGGGAGGCTTGGCCGCAACGGATGAAACGGGATACTCTTGCGAAAACGGCATGAGGACCGGGTAAACCGGCGACAAAGAAGGGGAGGCGAATGGCGACGTTAGCGGCAGTTCTTGCCACGACACATCATCCTTTTTATCTCAAAGCGACGACCGCGCCGCCTGAGCAGCAGATGCCGCAGGCGATGGAGTGGAAGCGGAAGGTCGAGGCGTATCGCGAAACGCTGACGCGCGCCAAGCCGGATATCCTGGTCATGGTCGGCGCCGACCATTTTCACCAGTTCTTTCTCGACAACTATCCGACCTTCCTGATCGGCAAGGCACCACGCTACGATGCCACGTTCTATAACGAGGAGCGCGAGTTCGGGATTCCGAAATACGTGCTGCAGGGGCATGAGGAGCTGTCGAACTTCATGCATCAGGGGCTGCTCGATCGCGGCTTCGACTTTGCCTTCAGTCACGAGCTGAAGCTGGATCATTCAATCATCTGCCCGATCATCACGACACGTCCGCAAGCGGATCTGCCGGTGGTTCCGATCTACACCAACATATTCGTGCCGCCGTTGCCGTCGCCGAAGCGCTTCTGGGACCTCGGACGCGCCATTCGCGAGATCATCGACGCCTATCCGTCGGACCAGCGCATCGCCGCGGTCGGGTCCGGACATTTGTCACTCGAACTTGGTGGTCCGCGCCAGTTCCAGGAGCACGGTCCCGATCCGGAATTCGACCGGAAAGCGATCGACTGGCTTGCCAGCGGCAACATCGAGGCCATTCTGGAAAATGTGACCGTGGAGAATTTGGGATCGCACGGCAACGCGACGCATGGCTTCATGGATCTTATCCTGATGATGGGTATCGCCGGTCCGCAGAAGGCGAGCCACGTCGACCATCTCGATCTGTTTCACACCATGGAAGCCTACATCACCTGGTACCCGGAGGGGGCGGCGGCATGAGCAAGTATTACGTCAACAAGTTCCTCTTCACGGTCGACCGCGATCCGGAACTTCTGCGGCGATACAAAGAAGATCCGAGATCGCTGGTTCTCACCTGGGAACAGTCGATCGGGCCGCGCCTCAACGACGCCGAAACCTCGACCGTCAACTTCCTCACCGACAGGGAACGCGAGGTGCTGATCAACCATGACTATGTGGCGTTGTTCGAAATGGGCGCGCACTTCTTTCTTTGCCTGACGATTTTCATCGCGCTGTACGACGACGAATACACTAAAAAGCACGGACCGCTCTCGTTCCAGCGCGAGTATGCCGCAAAATTGAAGCACTGGTGGGGGCGCGACTATCCGACGATCGCCCTCTAGCGAACGCCAAGACCACAAACGCAGGCGATGATGGCGGCGTCCAGCTCGCAATAGGTGTGGGCGCTGTTCGTTCCGCCGCTGCAGGCCGAAGCTCGGTGTCACGCTGTCGGCGCTGCAGGTCGCGTTCGCGCTGTTCAGCATATGTCGATGCGGCCTCGGACCGATGCGGCCTTCCGGTCGGCGGCGGCGCAGAAGGCCGTTCTTGCCGGAAGGTCTCGCTTCTTCTGCTGTCCCGCTGCCGCCGATTTAGGCGGTGGTGCCGCGACCGCATGGTTGCTCCCGGCCCGCATTAGGGGCTGTTTCATTAATTTGAGCTAACTATCGCAGGTCTGGCGCCACCCCGGCGACGCGTGTGCAGCATAGGGTGCTCAATGCTCGGTAATCTGCGGATATCCTCCAAGTTGTTGATTATGATTGGACTTTCGGTGCTCGGCATCGCCGCCGTAGCCGCGGTCGGTCTATCCGCACTCCGGACCAACCTTCTGGAGGATCGCAAGGCGAAGCTCCACGACGTTGTTCTGCTTGCACGCCAGGCTGTCGATCTCAACTATCAAGCCTCGCGGCAGGCTGGACTTTCTGATGCCGAAGCCTTGGAACGCGGCAAGGCGCTGCTGCGCGTGCTCCGGTTCGGTAAAGACGATTATTTCTATGCATTCTCCCCGCAGGGACTGGTGGAAGTGCATCCGAACCCGAAGGTTGAAAACAAGAATTTGTACGCTTCGCCTGATTCCGACGGCGTATTCTTTACACGCCGGCAAATCGAGGTTGGGTCGCAGGGTGGTGGCTTCGTCAGCTACCGCTTCGCTCGCCCCGGTGGAGACGAGCCGCTCCCGAAAGTCTCCTATGCCGTCGAGTTCAAGCCCTACAACTGGACCATCGGCGGCGGGATCTATCTTGATGACGTCGACACGATCTTCTGGGCGCAGGTACGTCAAATGGGGATGCTGGTCGGCTTGGCATTGTTGCTGGTCGCCGGCCTGTTTCTCGTGGTCGGCCGCAGTATCGTGAAACCGATCAATGCGATGACGGCGGCGATGCGAAAGATCGCCGAAGGCGAAACGTCGACCGCCATTCCCGCCTTGGAGCGGGGCGATGAGGTCGGCGCCATGGCCAAGTCGGTGCAGGTCTTCAAGGACAATATGATCGAGGCAACCCGGCTTCGTGGCGAGCAGGACGTGTTGAAGGCCCAGGCCGACGCCGAGCGGAAACTGCTGCTCAGCAGAATGGCCGATGAGTTCGAACGCGGCGTCAGCACTTCCCTCGACACCCTGTCCGGCGCCGCGACGGAAATGCAGGCGACATCGAAGGATATGTCCGCGACCGCCGGAGAGGCCAGCCATCAGGCCACCACCGTGGCCGCCGTTGCCGAGCAGGCATCGGCCAATGTGCAAACGGTCGCGGCTGCGACCGAGGAATTGTCGTCATCGGTTTCGGAAATCGGACGTCAAGTCACGCAATCGACGGAGATCGCCGGTCAGGCGGTCGCCGAGGCGAACCGCACCAACGTCACGGTGCAAGGCCTGTCGGCTGCGGCGCAGAAAATCGGCGATGTCGTCAAACTGATCAGCGACATTGCCAGCCAGACCAACCTGCTGGCTCTGAACGCAACCATCGAGGCGGCCCGCGCCGGCGAGGCGGGCAGGGGGTTTGCCGTCGTTGCCAGCGAGGTCAAATCGCTTGCCAGCCAGACCGCCAAAGCGACCGATGAAATATCGGCGCAGGTGGGAGCCATGCAAGGCGCGACCGCGGAGGCCGTACAGGCCATCGAGGGGATCGGACGCACGATCGGCGCCATCAACGAGATCACATCGGCGATTTCGCTTGCCGTCGATCAGCAGGGTTCCGCGACCCAGGAGATCGCTCGCAACGTTCAGGAAGCCGCACAAGGAACTGGCCAGGTTTCAGGCAATATCTCTGCCGTCAACAAGGCAGCCGACAAGACTGGATCGGCGGCCAACAAGGTACTGTTGTCGGCGGAGCAGCTCAGCGGCCAGGCGGTAACTCTGCGCGCCGACGTCGACCGCTTCCTCGCCAATATCCGCGCAGCGTAACCGAATCGCGGCGATCTCGGCGGCTCGTGGTCCGAGAGCGGCATCGCGCCGCTGACGGCGATCGGCCAGTCGCACCGGCCGGACGCGATTTGACGGCCGATGGTTTTGCAGTGAAGCCGCACGGCTTGCGATCCATCAGAATATCCATCCCATAGCGGTTACGGCAAATCCGGGCAGCCGATGGCGCGCAGCCGGCCCGGTGCAAGGCAGGCCTGCACCTCGGCATCCCGCAATTCTCGACGTGGTGGCGCGAAACTTGCTAACATTGGTCATATTCGCTTCGTGCGCTCCCCGGCTTTGCCGACCGCAGCGCGGCGGGGCGAGACCTCGAGATGTTGATTTCCGGAAAAGGATGGACGCATGAACCGCTTTCTCCCCATTGGGGCCGTCGCTATCGGGACGATCCGGGGCAACGCGTGATCCTGCGCGACTGACCGCTCCCGCAGCTTCCTTCCCTGCCACATCAGGAGATTCCAATGCCTGTCGATCTGGTCCTGCGCGGCGGTCGGGTGATTGATCCCTCCCAGAAGCTCGATGCCGTGACGGATGTCGCCTTCGCCGGCGGCAAGGTGGTCAAGGTCGGAAACGAGCTCAAGGTCGATCCGGCAACCGACGTGCGCGACGTGTCGGGTTACATCGTCACCCCCGGCCTTATCGATCTGCACACGCACGTTTATTGGGGCGGCACCTCGCTCGGCATCGACGCCGAGGAGTTCTGCCGCACTTCGGGCGTCACCACGGCGATCGACACCGGTAGCGCCGGCCCGGGTAATTTCGCGGGCTTTCGCAAGCATGTGATCGAGCCGAGCCAGGTCCGCATTCTGGCCTATCTGCATGTCTCGCATGCCGGCATCTACGGCTTCTCGGATCGGGTCATGGTCGGCGAGAGCGAGGAACTCCGGCTGATGAATCCGATCGACGCCGTCAAGGTTGCGGACGAAAATCGCGACCTCATCGTCGGCATCAAGGTGCGGGTCGGCCGTCATTCCTCGGGCACCTCCGGGATCGTGCCGCTCGAAATCGCGCTTGAGGTCGCCGAGCAGGTTGGCATGCCATTGATGGCGCATATCGACCATCCGCCGCCGAGTTACGAGGAGGTGCTCGCTCGTCTGCGTCCGGGCGACGTGCTCACCCATGCCTTCCGGCCGTTTCCCAATACGCCCGCCACCGCGCAGGGCACGGTGAAGAAGGTGGTGCTGGAAGCGCGCGAGCGCGGCGTGTTGTTCGACATCGGCCACGGCAAGGGCTCGTTCGCCTTCAAGACCGCGCGGGCGATGCTCGCCAACGGCTTCTATCCGGACACCATCTCCTCGGACGTCCATACTCTGTGCATCAACGGCCCGGCCTTCGATCAGGTGACGACCATGTCCAAGTTCCTGTGCATGGGGATGCCGCTGTCCGATGTGGTCAAGGCTTCGACGGTCGATGCGGCGATGGCGCTGCGGCGTCCCGAACTCGGCAGCCTCAAGCCGGGGAGTGTCGGAGACGCGACCCTGATCTCGATCAAGCAAGGCCAGTTCGACTACGTCGACGTCGTCGGCGAGCACCTCAACGGCGACCGCAAGATCGTGTCGGAAGGCGTCGTGATTGGCGGTCGCTGGTGGCATCCGCAGCAATCGTCGAAATTCAAGCCACTCGCAGGCCAGGCCGGATTGTGATCTGATCCGAAAGTGATCGCTCGAAAATGCCTGCCCCGGCCGGATATCTTCGGAGCCAGCGGGACGGCGCTGGCATACCATTTGCAAGCAACGGGAGTGAGGCCGTCGGTCTGACTGGCTCGTTTCAAGCGCAATCGCTATTGTCATTCGAGACTGGGAGAGCTCTATGGATCGCAGGACTCTGTTGAAGGGACTGGCCGGGGCAGGCAGCCTGGCGGCGACGGGCGGCGTTTCGATGCCCGCCCTTTCTCAAGGCGCGGCGGCGCGCACCTTGCGCTTTGTGCCGCAGGCCAACCTCGCGAATTTCGATCCGATCTGGGGAACCCAGTATGTGGTGCGCAACGCCGCCGCCCTGGTCTGGGACACCCCCTACGGCATCGACGCTGCGCTGCAGCCGCAGCGTCAAATGATCGAGTCCGAGCAAGTCTCGGATGACGGCCTGGTCTGGACCTTTCGCCTCCGGCCGGGGCTGAAGTTCCACGATGGCGAGCCGGTGCTGAGCAAGGACGTGGTGGCGAGCCTGGCGCGCTGGTCCGCTCGCGATCCGATGGGGCTGATGATCAAGGCGATCCAGGACGAGTTGACCGCCGTCGACGACAGAACCTTCAAATGGGTGCTGAAGCAGCCTTATCCGAAACTGCTCTATGCCCTGGCCAAGAACAACTCGCCGTGCAGCTTTGTGATGCCGGAGCGCATCGCCCAGACCGATCCATTCAAGCAAATCACCGAATATATCGGCTCGGGTCCAATGAAGTTCGCCAAGAACGAATGGGTGCCGGGTGCAAAGGCGGTATTTGAAAAATTCACGGACTACGTGCCGCGGCAGGAGAAGCCGTCCTGGCTCGCCGGCGGCAAGCAGATACTTGTCGACCGCGTCGAATGGGTGGTGATCCCGGATCCGGCCACGGCAGCGGCCGCGCTGCAGAACGGCGAGGTCGATTGGTGGGAGAATCCGATCTCCGATCTCGTGCCGCTGCTCAAGAAAAACCGCAACATCAGCGTCGACATCGCCGACCCGCTCGGCAACGTCGGTTCATTCCGGATGAATTACCTGCACCCGCCGTTCAACGATGTGAGGGCGCGCCGAGCCGTGCTGATGGCGCTGAGCCAGGAAGACTATATGCGCGCGGTGGCCGGGGACGATACCTCGCTGTGGAAGCCGCTGCCGGGCTTCTTCACGCCGGATACGCCGCTTTACACCGAAGAGGGCGGCGAGATCCTGAAAGGCAAGCGCGACTTCGAGGGCGCCAAGAAGCTGTTGGCCGAAAGCGGTTATGCGGGGCAGCCGGTCTCATGCATCGTCGCGCAGGATCAACCGATCACCAAAGCACAGGGCGATGTCACGGCGGATCTGTTGAAGCGTCTGGGCATGAATGTCGACTTCGTCGCCACCGATTGGGGCACGGTCGGCTCTCGCCGTGCCCAGAAGACGCCTCCGGGCCAGGGCGGCTGGCAGATGTTCCACACCTGGCACGCCGGCGCCGACTGTCTCAATCCCGCCGCCTATACCGCCATTCGCGCCAATGGCGACAAGGCGTGGTTTGGCTGGCCCACAAGCCCCGGGGTGGAGAAGGAAGTTACGGCATGGTTCGACGCCAAGAGCCTCGATGAGGAAAAGGCCACGATCAATCGTCTCAACCGGGCTGCGCTCGAGGATGTTGTTTATGCGCCGACCGGTTTCTTCCTGAGCTATACGGCCTGGCGCAAGAACATCTCCGGCATCGTGAAGGGACCGCTGCCATTCTTCTGGGGCGTATCGAAGACCGCATGACGGTGCGGTGACCCACATGGTCTCGTATATCCTTCGACGCGTTCTGGCGACCTTGCCCGTGATGGGCATCGTCGCGCTGTTCGTCTTCAGTCTGCTCTACATTGCGCCGGGCGATCCGGCGGCGGTGATCGCCGGCGACCAGGCGAGCCCCGCGGACGTTGAGCGGATTCGCCAGAGCCTCGGCCTCGATCGGCCGTTTCTGGTCCAGTTCGGGACCTGGTTCTGGGGCATCCTGCACGGCGATCTCGGCACTTCGATTTTTACCAGCCTGCCGGTCGCCGCGCTGATCGCCCAGCGCATCGAGCCGACGCTTTCGCTGATGGCGATTACCCTGGTCCTCACCATCGTCATCGCGGTGCCGCTTGGTGTGGTCGCGGCCTGGAAGGCGGGAAGTTGGGTGGACCGTACCATCATGGCCTTCGCCGTATTCGCCTTCTCGCTTCCGGTCTTTGTGGTCGGATACCTGCTCGCCTACGTGTTCGCGCTGGAACTCGAATGGTTTCCCGTGCAGGGCTACACGCCGCTGGCCCAGGGCTTCTGGCCATGGCTGGAGAACCTGATCCTGCCGGCGGTCGCGCTCGGCGGTGTCTACATCGCGCTGATCGCGCGCATTACCCGCGCCTCCATGCTCGAGGTGTTGCAGCAGGATTATATCCGCACCGCCCGCGCCAAGGGCCTGGGGCAGCGCAGCATCCTGTTCATTCATGCGCTGAAAAACGCCGCCGTTCCGATCGTGACGGTGATCGGAATCGGCATTGCGTTACTGATCGGCGGCGCGGTGGTGACCGAAAGTGTGTTCGCCATTCCGGGCCTTGGCCGCTTGACGGTCGATGCGATCCTGCGTCGCGACTACCCGGTGATCCAGGGCATCGTGCTGATGTTCAGCTTTCTCTATACGCTCGTCAATCTGGTGGTCGACCTCACTTACACCCTGATCGACCCGAGGATCCGCTATTGACCATTTCGACCACCAGCCGCATGGCGGTGCCGCCGGGCCTTGCGATCGCGCCGCAATTGCCCGACCTGCTGCTGCCGGTGAAAATCCGGCGCGGCTTGTCCGGCTTCCTGCGCAACAATCCGACCGTCGCGATCGGCGGTGCCTTGCTGCTCTGCCTGGTATTGGTGGGGATCTTCGCGCCCTATCTCGGCACCGTGGACCCGACCGCGCTGGCTCCTGCCAAGCGGACCCGCGCGCCGTCGGCGGATTTCTGGTTCGGCACCGACGTGCTGGGGCGCGATGTCTACTCGCGCGTGCTTTACGGCGCACGGGTCTCGCTCACCGTGGGCCTTTCGGTGGCCGTACTTTCCTCGCTCGCGGGGCTCACCATCGGCCTCGTCTCGGGTTTCGTGCGATGGGCCGATAATATCCTGATGCGGTTCATGGACGGGCTGATGTCGATCCCGCCGATCCTGCTCGCCGTCGCGCTCATGGCATTGACGCGCGGCAGCGTCGGCAACGTCATCATGGCCATCACCGCCGCCGAAATCCCGCGCGTGACGCGTCTGGTGCGCGGCGTCGTGCTGTCATTGCGCGAGCAGCCCTATGTGGACGCTGCCGTTGCCTCCGGCACACGAGCGCCGATGATCATTCTGCGCCATATCCTGCCCAACACGCTGGCGCCGATGCTGGTCCAGGCAACCTATGTCTGCGCCAGCGCCATGATCGTGGAGTCCATCCTCTCCTTCATCGGCGCCGGCACGCCACCCACCATTCCGTCCTGGGGCAACATCATGGCCGAGGGCAGGGCGCTGTGGCAGGTGAAACCCTACATCGTGTTCTTTCCGGCCGCGTTCCTCTCTGTCACCGTGCTCGCCGTCAACCTGCTCGGCGACGGCTTGCGCGACGCGCTCGATCCCCGCATGGCCAAGAGCGTGTAGGCTTCAGGCGAATTCGAACGCTTCAACGTCAGGAATGGGCATAACAGACGAAAGCTGATTTCACTCGGTGAACCAGCGCAGGGGATGAGCTTCTGATCCGATGGCATTGCTCGAAGTCCAGAATTTGCAGACCCATTTCCGTACCCCCGAGGGCATCAACCGGGCGGTCG
This sequence comes from uncultured Alphaproteobacteria bacterium, assembly GCA_963829315.1. GTDB lineage: Bacteria > Pseudomonadota > Alphaproteobacteria > Rhizobiales > Xanthobacteraceae > Bradyrhizobium. The sequence continues at coordinate 69,763 of CAWHIO010000003.1, forward strand.
ACGGCGTCTCCTTCCATGTCGGCGAAGGCGAGACGCTGGCCATCGTCGGTGAGTCCGGCTGCGGCAAGTCGGTCACGGCGATGTCGCTGATGCGGCTCATCCCCGAGCCCCCGGGCAAGATCGCGGGCTCGGTCCGCTTCCTGGGAAGGGACCTGCTGCAACTGTCGGAGCGCGAGATGCGCGCCATCCGCGGCAACGACATTTCGATGATCTTCCAGGAGCCGATGACGAGCCTCAATCCGGTGCTGACCGTCGGCCGTCAGATCGGCGAGACGCTGCGGGTGCATCAGAAACTCGATCAGCAGGCCGCAGAGGCGCGTGCCGTCGAGATGCTGACGCTGGTTGGGATCCCGGAGCCGGCGCGGCGCGTGCGCGAATATCCGCATCAGCTCTCGGGCGGCATGCGCCAGCGCGTGATGATCGCCATCGCACTCGCCTGCAACCCGAAGCTCCTGATCGCCGACGAACCGACCACCGCGCTGGACGTCACGATCCAGGCGCAAATCCTCAACCTGATGCTGGACCTCAAGCGCCGCGTTGGCGCGGCGATCGTTCTGATCACCCATGATCTCGGCGTGGTCGCCGAAATCGCCGAGCGCGTCATGGTCATGTATGCCGGCCGCAAGGTCGAGGAAGCGCCGGTGGCCGAGCTGTTCCGCTCGCCGCGTCATCCCTATACGCAGGGACTGCTCGGCGCGATGCCCAAGCTCGGCTCCTCTCTCACCGGAACGGCGCGACGCCTCGCCGAGATTCCCGGGCAGGTGCCCAGCCTCAAGCAGCGTATCGAGGGCTGCGTCTTTGCCGGGCGGTGTTCGCTCGCCACCGATCTCTGCCGTGAGGTAGCACCTGGTCTCGAGGAAAAGGGTCCCCGCCACATCGCGGCCTGCCATTACGCGCCGAAGGACGCGGCCGCGGCATGAGTGCCCCGTTGCTCCAGGTCAATGACCTCAAGAAGCATTTTCCGGTTCGCGGCGGCCTGTTCAGCCGCAAGTCCAATTGGGTCTATGCCGTGGACGGCGTGTCGTTCGAGGTCGAGCGTGGCGAGACCCTGTCTCTGGTAGGCGAGTCCGGCTGCGGCAAGTCAACGGTCGGCCGGGCCATCCTGCGGCTGTTCGACATCACCGCCGGCCAGGTGGTGCTGGATGGCCAGCGTATCGATGGTCTTTCACCCCAGGCGTTGCGCAGCATGCGCCGCCGCGTGCAGGTGGTGTTCCAGGATCCGTTCTCCAGTCTCAATCCGCGTATGCGCGTGCGCGATATCCTGGCCGAGCCGATCCGGAATTTCGGCCTCGCCGGATCTTCCGCCGAACTCGAGGCGCGGGTGGCGGCGCTGCTGGATACGGTGCGCCTGCCACGCGACGCGCTGGACCGCCGGCCTCACGAATTTTCCGGGGGTCAGCGCCAGCGCATCTGCATCGCAAGGGCACTCGCGGCAGAACCCGAACTGATCGTCTGCGACGAGGCGGTCTCGGCGCTCGACGTCTCCGTCAAGGCGCAGATCGTCAACCTGCTGCAGGATCTGCAGCAGGAGTTCGGCCTCGCGCTGCTCTTCATCAGCCATGATCTGGCGATCGTCGAGCACATGACGCACCGTGTCGCCGTCATGTATCTCGGCAAGATCGTCGAGATGGCGCCCAGACGGCAGATTTTCAGCGCGCCCAGGCACCCCTACACCAAAGCCCTGCTGTCGGCCGTGCCGGTGCCGGAACCCGGGGCCGCCCGCACCCGGATGATCCTGAAGGGCGACGTGCCGAGCCCGATCAAACCGCCCAGCGGCTGCCGTTTCCACACCCGCTGCCCATTCGTGTTCGATCGCTGCCGGACCGAGGAACCGGAGCTTCGACTGACCGGAGACGGTCAGTTCGTCGCGTGTCATCTCGAAGCGCTGCCGGAAGTGCCGGAGCCCGCGTCAGCATCGCTTTCCGGAACGCAGCTGCCGTGAATCCAGTTTTGACTTCAACTGGCTCCTTTCACCGCTCAAGCAGGCATTGGACTTGCGTCGCGCCAACAAGCAACGGCATCTTCACGCGCGCCTCCGAAAGCAAAACCTCAAGGTAACGCCCAATGAAGATTGCCGTCCCCGACCTGATTTCGAATTCCTACTTTCCGGTGGTGGCTGCGGTCGAACTGGGCTGCTTCAAGGAGGAGGGGATCGATGCCGAAATCGAACTCGTCTTTCCCGTCGACAAGGCCTACGCGCATTTGAAGGCCGGAAAAGTCGATTTCGTCGCCGGCTCGGCTCATTCCGCCGTCGCGGCCTTCCCAAATTGGGATGGCGTCAAGCTGTTATGTGCGCAGGCACAGGGCATGTACTGGTTCCTGGTCATGCACGCGGACTACGCGGTGAAGCGCGGCGACATCGCTGCCGTCAAAGGAAGAAAGATCGGAGCCGCGCCCTGGGTCGAGCTTGGACTGAGGCAATTGTTGAGGGCAGCCAATATCGACGTTGAGCGCGATCGCGTGGATATCGCGCCGGTGCCAAGTCCACCTGGGGAGGTGAGTGTCAATTTTGGAGTGAACGCTGCGAAAGCACTCGAAGCGCGTCAGATCGATGGCTTCTGGGCCAATGGCATGGGCGCGGAAGTGGCCGTAACCCGTGGAGTGGGTACGGTCGTCCTCGATGTCCGGCGCGGCGACGGTCCCAGCGGCTGTTTCGACTACACGATGGCGTCGTTGGCGACAGCCGATCGATTGATCTCCAGCAACCCGGCCGCTGCGGAAGGCGCGATCCGTGCCGTGGTCAAGGCGCAGGCGGCCCTGCGCCGGGATGTCACCCTGGCAAACAAAGTGGCGAACAAGCTGTTTCCAAAGTCCGAAGCCGCGCTGATCGAGAAACTGATCCTGCGGGATTTGCCATACTACGCCCCTTCGATCTCGAAGGACTTTGTTGCGGGCATGAGCCGGTTCTCGCTGGACATGGGCATCACCACACGTGACCTGTGCTATGGGCACGTAGTAGCGGAGCAATTCCGTCATCTCTGGGCGTCATAGTCATCCGGCCCGAAAAAGAAAACGCGGGAGGCTTCAGCGGTTCTTGCTGCGCGGTACCTCACTCATGGTCTGCTTGAATTCGCGCAGCAGCCATTCGACAAACGATTTCACCTTCGGCAGCTGGGCGCGATGCTCCTCGGTGACGATATGATAGGCCAGGGGAGACGGTAGCCGGATCGCAAACGGTTCGACCAGCCGGCCGGTGGCGATATCGGATTTGACCACGGCGCTGCGCCCCATCACCACGCCCATGCCTTCGATCGCCATCTGGAACGACGGGTAGAGCAGATCGCAGGAGATTTCGTTGGTCGCCGAAATCTGCGGGATTCCGGCCTCTTCCAGCCACAACGGCCAGTCGTCCCGCAGGATCAGGGGCGACGAGGTGTGGATGCGGGTGTGGTAGCGCAGGTCGCCGGGAACGCGGAGCGGATGAGCCCCGCGCAGCAGTCGGGGGCTGCAGACCGGAAATACTTCCTCCTCATTGATCTTCCAGGTCGCCATCCCCGGCCAGTCGCCGAGGCCGTAGCGAATAGAGACATCGAAGTCCTCGTGCAGCGCGTTGCCGAACGGAACCAATGTGCGCAGGCGCACCGCAACATCCGGATTGCTCTTGCGATAGCTCGGTAACAGAGGGATCAGGCATTTGATCGCGAAGGTGCCGAGGCAACCGATCGTCAGTTCGTCGCCGCGGTGGCGACCGATGGCACGGTCGGTCGCGACCATGATCTCGGTGATCACGTTTCGCGCCGAGCGCAGATACTCGTGGCCGGTCTCGGTCAGCCGTATGGTGTTGTTTTCGCGGATAAACAACTTGTCGCCCAGGAATTCCTCCAGCGCCCGGATACGCTGGCTGATCGCGCCTTGCGTCAGGTTCAGTTCGATCGCGGCCCGGCTGAAGCTGAGCTGGCGGGCTGTGGCCTCAAAGGCATAAAGGGCTGACAGACTTGGCAAATTCTTTCGCATGGTGTCACGATCCGGCTGGGTATTAGCGTTTCTAATACCTCTGTTAGAATTTGTCGATTGAGCCGCCACGCCTGATCCGTCAGAACGGCTGGACATTGCCGCGGCGAAGCTGGCGGTATTCACTGCTATCTGGATCGGATCGACAGGTGAATTCTCAAACCGTGCATCGGGCGTCCCTCGTCGTTCGCGACGGAACATCGATTTCATATGCCGTGACCGGAGCGAGCGAACATCGCCGGGTCGCACTGATACATTCGCTGGCGCTCGACGGCGAGTTCTGGCGGCCTGTCGCCGACATCCTGTCGAAGAAGGCCGCCGTGCTGACGATCGACTGCCGCGGCCACGGCGCCTCCGGCAAGCCGCCCGGACCTTATTCCGTCGAGCAGTTCGCCGACGATCTTGCCGACGTGCTGGACGGTATCGGTTGGCCCTCGGCGGTGATCGCCGGCGCTTCCATGGGTGGCTGCGTCGCGATCGCATTTGCCGCGAAGTATCCGTCGCGGGCGGCGGGCCTCGGACTTTTCGACACCACGGCGTGGTACGGCGCCAATGCGCCGAAGCAGTGGGAAGAACGGGCCCAGCGCGGCGTTGCCGACGGCATGGCAAGCCTCGTCGAATTCCAGAGGACGCGCTGGTTTGGCGACGCCTTCCGGGCAGAGCACCCCGACGTGGTGGAGCGAACCATTGCCACCTTCGTGAAAACCGACCCGAAGGCCTATGCGGAAACCTGCCGGATGATGGGCGCCTTCGATCTGCGCGCGAAACTTGCCACGCTGCGGATGCCGACCCGGGTCGCCGTCGGCGAACAGGACCAGGCGACGCCGGTCGAGATGGCAAGAGCGATCCACGACGCAATACCCGGCTCGACGCTGAACGTCATTGCCGGCGGCCGCCATCTGACCCCTCTGGAGCTTCCGCTGCGGATTGCCGACGAGATCCAGATGCTGCTCGAAAAGGTCAGCGCATGAAATTCACCGGCAGGATCGACGTTCCGGCGCCGCGGCAGGCGGTGTTCGAGAAGCTGCGCGATGCGCATTTCTTCGCATCATGTGTCGATGGCGTGCACGACCTCGTCGAAATCGACGACCGTCACTACACCGCGACGCTCGAAACCAGGGTGGCCTACATCAAGTTCAAGTTCGCCGTCTCCGTGGAGATCGTCGAACTGGACGAACCGGTTCGCGTGGTCGCCAGGGTGGAGGGCACGCCGATCGGCATGGTCGGGCGCCTCACCGCGACCTCGACCGGCAATCTCGAGGAGCAGGATGGCGGGACCGCCGTCAATTATGAACTCGAAGTCGCATTGACCGGCAAGCTTGGCAGCCTCGGCCAGCCGGTTCTCAAATCAAAGGCCAAGGAAATGGAGCGCCAGTTCGCCTCCCGCATCCAGGCCAAATTCCAGGCCAGCAACGCCGGGAGCGCAACATGATATCGTTCGAGCTTGCGGAGCCGAAGACGCTGGACGAAGCGATCGCTCTGCTCGACGCGGAAGACCCGGAAGTCCGGCCGATTTCGGGTGGCACCGCCCTGATGCTGATGATGAAGTCAGGCGTCTTTCGTCCGAGCCGCCTCGTTAGCCTGCAAAAGGTCGAAGCGGATTATTCGCGCATCCAACGCGGCAGCGACGGAAGCCTGCGGATCGGCGCCATGGCCAGCCTGTCGCAGGTCGAGCACTCGGACGAGGTGCGTCGCGTGGCGCCGGTCATCGAGAAGACCATGCGTCAGCTGTCGAATGTGCGGGTGCGCAATGTCGCCCGGCTCGGCGGCAATCTGGCGCACGGCGACCCGCACATGGATCTGCCGCCGGTGCTGTCGTCGCTGGGCGCGAAGGCCATCGTTGCCGGCCCGTCCGGTCAGCGCGAGATCGCGATCGAAGCGCTGTTCAGCGGCTATTACGAGACCGTGCTGAAGCGCGACGAACTAATCACGTTCGTCGAGGTGCCGCCCCAGGCCGGGTGGTCGTCGAGCTATATCAAATGCACGACGCGATCGGCCGACGACTGGCCCGCGCTCGGCATCGCCTGCTCGCTGCGGATCGAGGGCGGCAGCATCGGCGACGTCAGGCTGATGATCAGCGCCGCGACTGAAAAGCTGACGCGCCTCGTTTCGACCGAGAAGGTCTTGCGCGGCCAGAAGCTCGACGAGGCGGCATTCGAACGCGCCGGCGAATCCGCCATGGCTGAAGCCGAAGTGATCGGCGATTCCCGCGGGTCGGCGGCGTATAAATCCGAACTGGTTCGGGTCTATGTGCGGCGCGCGTTGCGGCAAGCCGGCCTTGGAGAGACGCAGCCATGACCATTCACAAGCCGATGCCCGGCGGGCAGGTGGGGCGCTCGCTTCCCCGGATCGAATCCCGCGAGAAGGTCACCGGGCGCGCCGACTACGTTCACAACATCCGCTTGCCGGGCATGCTGATTGCGAAGGTGGCGCGCAGCACCGTGGCGCATGGCCGCATCGTCAGCATCGACACCAGCGCCGCGCGGCAGGTCGAGGGGGTGTTTGCAGTGTACACCGGCGAGGACATCCGGAAGATCATTCCGGAGCCCTATTACGGTCCCGCGTTCCACGACCAGCCGATCCTCGCGCTGGGCAAGGTGCGGCATGTCGGCGAGCCGGTGGCCGTCGCGCTGGCCAGGGACGCCCACGCAGCCGAGCAGGCGGCACAGCTGGTCGAGGTGGTGTACGAGGAGCTGCCGGCGGTGTTCGACGAAGTCGAAGCGATGGATTCGAAGGCCATCGTTCATGAGGTTCTGAAGCCGGCCGGCACTTTCCCCGATCTCAAGCATCTGCACGGCAAGAAGAACACCAACATCGCGCTTGATTTCCATCTCAGGCGCGGCGATGTCGACAAGGCCTTCGCCAGTGCGGCGCATCTGTTCGAGCATGAATTTCACACCCAGCAGGTCATGCATACCCCGCTTGAGCCGATGGTCTCGGTGGCCGAACCCACGCGTGACGGCCTGACCATCCACACCTCCTCGCAGTCTCCGTCCTTCGTCCGGATCGAGATCGCCCGGCTGCTCGGATGGCCCGAGAACAAGGTGCAGGTGAAGGTGCCGTATCTCGGCGGCGGGTTCGGCGCCAAGCTCTACATCAAGCTGGAGGCGCTGGTCGCCGCCCTCGCGCTTCTGACCAGGCGGCCGGTGAAGTGGTCGCTGACGATGGAGGAGCAATTCTACACCATCAGCAAACACGCCACCACGTTCCGGATCAAGAGCGCGGTCGATGCCGCCGGCAAGATCACCGGCCGCAGCTGCGCCGTGTACTGGAACGGCGGCGCCTATGCCGATATCGGGCCGCGTGTCACCCAGAAATCCGGCTTCACCGCGCCCGGGCCCTACGACATCGAGAACGTCGCGATCAAGTCCTACTCGCTCTATACCAACCGGCCGCCTGCCGGCGCGTTGCGCGGCTTCGGCATTCCGCAGCTGGTCTGGGCCTATGAAAGCCATACCGATCTGATCGCGCGCGAACTGAGCATCGATCCGGTCGAGTTTCGCCGCATGAATATCCTGCGGGAAGGCCGCCCGCAGGCGACCGGCACCGCGATGAAGGACGCCGCGATCGATCTGGTGCTGGAAAAGCTCGCCGAGCGGATGAACTGGTCCGCGCCGTTCGATCGCGGCGGTGGAACGGTGCGCCGCGGCCGCGGCGTCGGGATCGGATTCAAGGCTTCGATCTCGCCCACGACGTCGGTTGCCTTCGTCAATATCTACGCCGACGGCAGCTGCGCGCTTTACATGAGCACGGTGGACATGGGGCAGGGCTCCGACACTGCGATGGCGCAGATCGTCGCCGAAGTGCTGCAGGTGCAGGCCGAGAGCGTCAGGGTGATCCATCCCGACACCGACGTCACGCCCTACGACATGGCGACGCTGGGCTCGCGGTCGACCTTTCACATGGGCAACGCGGTGAAACTGGCCGCCGAAGACGCCAAACAGAAACTTGAGGCGATGGCACGCAGCGTCGGCGTTCCGGAAGGCTCGAATCTCGAGACCCGCGAGATCTTCAAGAAGAAGTACGGAATGCAGGCGGGCAATGTGATGGGGGTCGGCAGCTACATTCCGGGCTACAAGTCGCCGGACTCGGTGACCGGCATGTCCGACAACATCACGCCGTTCTGGATGATCGGCGGCACCGGCGTGGAGATCGAGGTCGATACCGAAACCGGCCATGTGAAACTGACCAAGCTGGTCAATGCCGCCGATATGGGGCGGCCGCTCAATCCCCGCATCGTGGAAACCCAATTGTCCGGCGCCGCGATCATGCAGCTTGGCTTTACGATGTTCGAGAACATGGAGTTCGACGCAGGCCAGGTCACCAACGCCTCGTTCGCCGACTACAAGATCCCCGGCATCCACGACATTCCGCCCGCGATCGAGAACCACATCGTGCTGGCCGAGCAGGGCGGCGGCCCGTTCGGCGCCAAGGGCGTCGGGGAAAGCGCGACTTTCGGCGTTTCACCCGCGATCGCCAACGCCATTCACGACGCCGTCGGCGTTCGCCTGACCGACCTGCCGCTGACCGCGGAAAGCGTGCTGAGGGCGATCCGCCTCAAGGCCGGCAACCCGATCGGAGATTGAGATGAACGAGCATGCCAAGGCGATCAGCTTCGTGCTGAACGGAAGCAAGACCGAGATGCTTGTCCAGACCCATGAAAATCTCGTCGAGCTGCTGGGCCGGCTGGATTTGTACGGCGCCCGCGAAAGCTGCGGCCAGGGGCTCTGCGGCTGCTGCACCGTGATCGTCGATGACGTGGCGGTGTCGGGCTGCCTGTATCCGGCCGCGTTCGTCGACGGCAAGACCGTCACGACGATCGAGCACCTCGATCACGACGTGCAGCTGAGCCCGGTGCAGCAGGCGTTCATCGAGGAAGGCGCGTTCCAGTGCGGCTTTTGCACCTCGGGTTTCATCCTGATGACGCACAAATTGCTTGAGCAAAAGCCGATGCCGACGGACGAGGAAATCAGGGACTATCTGGCGGGCAATCTGTGCCGCTGTGCGGCTTATCCGGAAATCATCAATGCTGTGAAAAGCGCCGCAAGCAAGATGGCGCGTACATAAACAGAATGTAATTTTGAGAAATTTGGGGGGAATAAGGATGACGACTGCTGCAATAGATGGCCCTTGGTACAGGGCGCTGTCGCGCTCGCAATGGAATGCGTTGATTGCCTCGAACCTCGGCTGGTTGTTCGACGGTTTCGAAACCTACGCGCTGATTCTGACCGCGGGCGTCGCGCTGCGGCAGCTGCTCGATCCTTCGCAATATGGACAGATTCCGTCCTATATCGGCACCGTGATCGCGATCACGCTGCTCGGCTGGGGCATCGGCGGCATGCTGGGCGGGATTCTGGCCGACTATATCGGCCGCAAGCGCACCATGGTGATCGCGATCATCGCCTATTCGATCGCGACCGGGCTCAGCGCCTTCGCGTTCGACTGGATGTCGTTCGTGGCGTTGCGTTTCCTGGTCGGCATCGCGATCGGATCGGAATGGGCAACCGGCAGTTCCATGCTGGCCGAACTGTGGCCGGACCGCGCCCGCGGCAAGGGCGCCGGCATCATGCAATGCGGGCTCGGTCTCGGGTTTTTCCTGGCGTCGTTTACCTGGCTGTTTCTCAGTCAGTCCGGCCCGAATGCCTGGCGCTACATGTTCGCGCTTGGGGTGCTTCCTGCGCTGCTGACGCTATGGATCAGGCGCGCCATTCCGGAATTGAAAATCTGGGAGGAAACCAACCAGAAGCGGCGCGTGGCGATCGACCAGAAAAAGTCGGGGGTTTCGCTCGGCGAGGGGGCCGAAAAGCTGACGCGCTTCACGCTGTTTGATCTCTTCACCGATGCCTCGCTGCGCAAGCGGACCATCGTCGTTTTTCTGATGTCGCTGACGACCACGGTGGGCTTCTGGGGCATCTCGACCTGGGTGCCGCCGTTCATCGGTTCGCTGGCCGCCAAGGAAAGCTTCAACGCCGGCCAGTGGGCGAGCTACGCCGGCATGGCCTACACGATCGGCTCGGTGCTCGGCTATCTCAGCATGGGCTTTCTGATGGATGCGTTCGGCCGCAAGCCGGTAACGATCGTGTTTTTCATCATGGCACTGTTGATGACGCCGGTGCTGTTCTTCTGGACGACCGATCTGAAGCTGCTGCTGCTGCTGGCGACGGTCAATGCGTTCTTCAGCAACGGGCAATACACATGGATGCCGGTCTGGCTGCCGGAGCTGTATCCGACCCGCATGAGGGCAACCGCGCTGGCCTTCGCTTTCAACGGGCCGCGCTTCATTGCCTTCCTGGGGCCGCTGCTCGCCGGCACCATGATCACCCAATTCGGCGGCTTCGGTCACGCCGCCATGGTGCTGGCGTCGATCTATGTGGTGGGAATTATCGCCGCGTTCTTCCTGCCCGAGACCAAGGGATCGCCGCTGCCGGCCTAAGATCCCCTCCGGCAACGGCAGGCGGAGGCGGATTTGTGATCCGCCGGTCGCCCCGGCCGTGTCACCGCATCATGCGTCGGTACGCGGCTGTGCGCCTGCTGGAAAC
>CAWHIO010000004.1:0-58413 GCA_963829315.1 uncultured Alphaproteobacteria bacterium
GTCGCCCTGCACGGGATCGAGAAGGCCGTCGGAGTCCGCTACTACCCGTCCGGGCAGCGTGCCGGACGGATCGTGGCGGCGGGCTCCCCGACTTTGATCAGGTATGCCGACGATCTCGTCGCCCTCTGCCACTCACGGCAGGAGGCGCTTGAGGTCAAGGCCAGGCTTGCCGAGTGGCTGGCGCCCAGGGGTCTTTCCTTCAACGAGGACAAGACGCGCGTCGTCTCCCTCGACGAAGGATTCGACTTCCTGGGGTTCAACGTCCGCCGGTACGGCCCAAAGTCGCTGATCAAGCCGAGCAAGGCGGCTCAGAGACGGATCCGGGAGAGGCTCCGCGCAAGCTGCGGTCCCTGCGCGGGACCAACGCCCAAGCGGTGATCAAACGGCTCAACCCGATCATCCGGGGATGGGCCGCCTACTACCGGACACAGGTTTCCAGCGAGGTGTTCAGCGAGCTGGACCACTACCTGTGGCGGCTCACATGGCAGTGGGCCACATACAGCCACCAGAACAAACCGAAGTCCTGGGTCGTTCACCGGTACTTCGGCATGTTCAACAAGTCCAGACAGGACCGGTGGGTGTTCGGCGACCGCCACAGCGGCGCCTACATGCACAGGTTCTTCTCTGGACCAAGATCCGCCGACACCAAATCGTCATGGGTACGGCGTCACCAGACGACCCCGCCCTTGTCGAATACTGGGCCTGCTTCAACATCGTCAAAGGCGACCCTGCCGATCAACAACACCACCCGACGGCTGATCGAAGCCCAGGATGGTCGTTGCGTGATCTGCGGCGGCACGCTGATCGCTGACGAGGGCATGCCACAGAACCCGCGCGGGTGGGAGAAGTGGCTGACCATCACCCGCGACACGATCAACACGATCGCGACGCGGAGACCTGGCACGTCGGACGAGGTCAGCCGCCCGTCTGGTACACACCGACTGCCGCAAAGGCAGGGGCCTGGCACTGCACAACGCCTACGAGCCATTAGGGCTTGCTTGAGCCGGATGCGGTGAAAGCCGCACGTCCTGGTTCTGAGGGGGGCCCGGCGCAGTAATGCGCCGGGCCTACCCGGCCATTCCGGGACTGACTGGGCCGGCGGCAAGATGCCCGTTCGAGACACGGATGCAGGTGATACCGGCGGTGATGAGCAGCGTTGCCGGGGACGCTGAGCGGCCGCGGTGGGCCGTCTCAATCGAGGTTCCCGTTATGCGACGCGGCGGCGCCACAAGGAACGGCCTCAGGGACGCTCGGGACCGTCCGCTCATCGATCGCTCAGCGAACAGGCGACGATGTTCGCGCTGGCCGCGTCCTGTCCTAGCTTTTGGTCAGCCGGAAAACCGGATGATCCGGCGCGATCCGCCGGAGCTCCTCATCCGATGAGTCGGGCCCGACCCCGGCGAAGAACACCCCGACCTCGAATTTCCACTTCTTCAAATAGGCCCGCAGCAGCGGCGGCTTCTCGTCATCGGCGAGCTCGACCCCGGTAAACGGCTCCGTGCGCCGGCCGACGCGCAGCCTCCCTTGCCCGCTCGCACGCAGGTTCTTCACCCATTGCGTGTGACCGCGCGGGGCGACGAGATAGTCGGTGTCGTCGTACCGGAGCAGGTTTACCGGGGTCTGCCGCCACTCGCCCGACTTGCGGCCCTTCACCTCGAGCACACGGGAGCCGTACACGCTGATGCCAACGCGCGTGAGCGCGGCCACGAGCCGATTGAAAACGTTCGTCGTGAACCATCCCGGACGCTGGTAGTGCTCGGGCACCAGACCATTCTGTCAGCGAGCGCAGGCATCGGCCTCGCCGCCGACGCCCCCGGTCATGGTGCAGCTTCCGGCCGCCCTTGTGGCTCACGTCAAGAGCGGCGATCTGCGCGTCCTCGCGATGATGGGCGCGGAACGCGATCCGGTATTTCCGGATGTGCCGACCGCAAAGGAACTCGGCCTGCCAGTCGCACTGGACATGTGGCGCGGCGTTGCCGCGCCGGAGGGCACGCCCAAGCCCGTGATCGCGATGCTGCAAAACGCCATCAGGCAGTCGGTCCAATCGCCTGCCTTCAAGGAGGCAGGCCGGCAAATCGGATTCACCCCGGCATTCCTGCCAGCGGACGACTTCGATGAACTCATCGCGAGCGATGACGTCAAGCTCGCCCAGCTGATGGCCGAGCTCGGGATAAAAAGAAATGATGACGGCAGACGAAAGCGCAGGCCACCGCCTTATGTCGCCGCGGGGTCCCGCCGAGCAAGCGACCGGCCGCTGTTGCCCCGTCTCGTCAGCGCGCGCGCCGGCGGCATCGCGACAGCCGCTGCGCTCGCGGCCGTCGGCCTGTGGTTTGTCTGGCAAGCATCACTTCTTGATCTCGGCGATTTCGAACTGCCGGGGCCCGGCTTTTTCCCGCTTGTGCTTGGCGGTGTCGTTTTCATCTGCGCAAGTTTCCTCGCCGCTCGTCTCTGGGCATCATCGCCGTACGGGGAAGCCATTGCCTTCGGGCATCGCGACGTCCTGATCGTGATCGGCGCACTGTTCGTCGTGCCGCTGCTGTTCGATCGCCTCGGCGCGCTGATCACGCTCGGGCTGTTCGGCGCGGTCGTGCTTGTGCTCGTGGCTCGCTGTTCGCTGTGGCTGGCTGCCGTTTCAGCTGCCGTCGCGATGGTGGCGTGCTGTACTTCTTTCAGGTCGCGCTCGGACTGCAGCTGCCCGCCGGGCTCTTGTGAGGCAACGCGATGAGCGGCTTTGATCACCTCGCCGGCGGCTTTGCGGTTGCACTGTCCTGGAAAGGCCTTCTCTACTGCTTCATCGGCTGCCTATGGGGAACGATCGTCGGCGTCCTGCCGGGGCTTGGGCCGCTCGCCGGCATGACTTTGCTGCTGCCGTTGACCTTCGAACTCGATCCGGCGATCGGCATCATCATGCTGACCGGCATTTTCTATGGTGCCATGTATGGCGGCTCGACGACCTCGATCCTGGTGCGCATTCCGGGCGAGGCCGCCTCGGTCGTGACCTGCATCGATGGTTACGAAATGGCGCGTCAGGGCCGCGCCGGCCCGGCACTGATGATCTCGGCGGTCGGAAGCTTTATCGGCGGCACCGTGTCGATCCTCGGGCTGATGTTCATTGCCCCGCCGCTCGCCAAGGTCATGGTCGCGATCGGACCGTCGGTTGAAGTGGTGCTGATGCTGCTCGCGCTCGGAGTCATCATCCTCGTGTCAGCGGGTTCGCGACTCAAGACAGCGCTGATGGTCGCGCTCGAACTCGTCGTCGGCTCGGTCGGACTCGACAATCTCACCGGCGTTGCCCGCTTCACGTTCGGCAACGTGAGCCTTGCCGGCGGACTGTCGTTCACGTCGCTTGCGATTGGCCTTTTCGGCATCTCTGAAATCCTCATCAATCTGGAGAAAACCGATGCCATCAAGGCGATCCGGCCCAAGCTCCGCGACCTCGTGCCCCGCACGCAGGATCTGCGGGCCGCGGCGCCGGCGATCGGCCGCGCGTCGATCATCGGGTTTATTTTCGGCATCATTCCCGGCGTCAGTCACGTCGTCTCGACGTTCGTGTCCTATGCGGTCGAGAAGCGTTTCTCGCCTCATCCTGAAGAATTTGGGCACGGCGCCATCGCCGGAGTGGCCGGGCCGGAAACGGCGAACAACGCGGTTACCGGCACGGCGATGATCCCGCTGCTGGCGCTCGGGATCCCGTCGATTCCGGCAACTGCGATCCTGCTCTCCGCGCTGACGATCCATGGCGTCCAGCCGGGACCGCTGTTGCTCAGCGATCATCCGGAAGTGTTCTGGAGTCTGATCGCAAGCATGTACATCGGCAACATCATTCTCTTGATTCTGAACCTGCCGCTGGTCGGCATCTTTGTGAACCTGCTGCGCATTCCTTACGCCTGGCTCGTTCCAATCATCCTGATCATCTCGGTGATCGGCGTTTACAGCGTGAATGCCACAACGTTCGATATCTGGATCATGGTCGTGTCGGGCGCCGTCGGCTACGTGCTGCGCAAGTTCGGCTACGAGATGGCGCCGATGCTATTGGCGCTCGTGCTGGGCGATCGGCTGGAAGCAAGCTTCCGCCTCGCCCTCACCATGTCGGGCGGCAACTACGCGACCTTTGCCGACCATGCTTCAGTTCTGGTGGTGACGACGGCGCTTGCCTTGCTGCTCGGCGTTCAGGCGCTCGCTTGGCTATTTGGCTATCGCAAGACTGTTGCCGATGAGGCGGAGGCGGCATGACCCAGACCTCCGTAACGATGCCTCCAAAGGCAAAAACTAACTCTTCCACTCTACCGCTGCGCGTTGCTGTTATCGGGATCGGCTGGTGGTCGGACGTATTGGCCGATGCTGCGCTGCGTTCCGGCAAAATAGAGATTGCGTCATGTTTCACCCGCTCGGCCGACAAACGCGCAGCGTTCGCGGAAAAGTACCGGTGCCGGCCTGTCGCCGATTACGATGAGATTATCATCGACGATTCCATCGAAGCGATCATCAACACGACGCCAAACGCCGTGCATCTCGAGACCACCCGCTTGGCGGCGTCAGCCGGCAAGCACGTCTTTCTCGACAAGCCGATTGCCAACACGGTTACGGAGGGCCGCGAGATCGCCCGGGTTTGCGACGAGCCGGCGTCGTCCTCGCGCTTGGCTACCAACGCCGGCGCGAGAGTCACTTCCGCTGGATCAAATCGGAAATCGAGGCCAGCCGGTTCGGCCGGCTCGTTCAAGCCGAATGCAACATCAGCCGCGACCGGCTCGGAAAAATCGATCTATCGTCGTGGCGCTATCAAGCGTCGGGCATGCCCGGCGGGGTCATGCTCCAGATCGGAATCCATTATGTGGACGTACTCGAAATGCTGTTGGGGCCGGTGCGCGCCGTCTCCGGCATGGCCGCCCGTCTCGTGCTTCCGGGCGACAATCCCGATGTCGCAAACCTCATTCTCCAGCATGAAAACGGCGCAATTTCCAATCTCAGCGCTTCCTACGCCTCGGCGTCGGAATATTACATGATGAACATCTACGGCAAGGAAGCGAGCGCCTATTACGACGCTTTCAATGGCCTGCGTCATTTGCGTCGCGGCGAAACGAAGGCGCGTCACATTGCGATCGCCGAGAACGATGCCATACGCGAAGAGCTCGAGGAGTTCGTGGATTGCGTAAGGAATAAAACTGCGCCCGAGACCGACGGTTCATGGGCCGCCCGCAATCTGGCTGTCATCCGCGCGGGCGTCCGCAGCGCGCGCGAAGGGCGGGTGATTACGGTCGATGAGGTGATCCGGGATGATTGAACTTAGTACCCGACGTGAAAAGGAAGGATATCCATATCGTCTGAAGCGAGCGTGATGCCACACAAAGAAAAACAGGAATTCGGCGTGGGGAAACGCTCGGCATCGTTAAATAATGAATTTGGCAGAAGCAGCGATCAGTATCGTGAGTAAAAGCGAGTTGTGTCGTGCGTATCAAGGGGGGTGTACGATGTGGTGTAGCGTTAGGCGTGTGCTATTGGTGTGCGGTGGTTTAGCCGCGATCGTGGGTTGGGGCCAATTCTCGTACGTTAATCCAGCCGGAGCGCAGGCGATCCCTAAATCCCTGGAGGAAGGAGGGACCGACGGCGATCTCAGGGCGCGCAAAAATCAATGGACGGTCGGGGTTGCCGGCGGGCTTTTGTCCGGCAGCTATATGACGTTTGCTGACGAGCTCGCACAAGTCCTCGATGATGGCGACAACCTGCGGGTATTGCCGATCGTGACTTATGGCGCAGCATCCAATCTCGAAGACCTGCTCTATTTGCGAAATGTGGACGTGGCGGTGACACAATCGGATGTCTTCGAATATTTCCGCACTCAACGAAAAATCCCCAATCTCGAAAGTCGGATCAACTACATCATTCGCCTGCCGATTGCGGAAGTGCACGTACTGGCTGGCAACGACATCAAGAGCTTGGCCGACCTCAACGGCAAAAAGGTCAATTTCGGCCCCGCCGGAAGCGCTTCAAGTCTCACCGGGACGATTGTGTTCCAGCGCGCCGGGGTTCATGTCGAAGGCACGCTCTACGACAATCCGACGGCGCTTCAGAAGCTCAAGGCCGGTGAAATCGCGGCCCTCGTACGCGTCATCGGCAAGCCCATCGATTTCTTCGCGAAGATCCCCGCAAATGCGGGACTTCATCTGGTGCCGATTTCGTTTACCTCGGCAACCTATTCAGACATCTACACGCTCGGCGAGTTCACCAGTCAGGAATATCCGACACTGGTGCCACAAGGCCAATCGATCGATACAATCGCGGTGCCGGCTGTCCTGGCGGTTTATAACTGGCCGAAAAATAGCTGATCGTTATCGCCGGGTGCAGAAATTCGTGGAAGCACTCTATACCAAGTTCGACAAGTTCCTTCAGCCGCCGCGCCATCCGAAATGGCGCGACGTCAACCTCGCGGCGACCGTGCCAGGGTGGACGCGTTGGGGCGTTGCGGACGATATGCTCCGCAAGCTGCGCCAGGAGGACCCGGCGAGCGAGGCGCAAGCCGACAGCCGGCAGTTCGGCGAGTTTCTGAAAATCAAGGCCGTGACCGTCGACAGTCCTCAGCAGCGCGACGCTCTGTTTCGCGAATTTCTCCTCTGGGAGCAGAAGCAGCGCGCCGATACGTCCGCGCGGGACAATCAGTAAAGCGGCGCGATGATCCGCTCGACCCTTGAGGCCTCGATGTACTTTGCTTCGTCGCGGCGCCTAACCCATAAGGGAGCAAAGAAGATCGCTGCAAACGCGATCGCGGCTGCGCAACGTGCCGGCATAGCGATCGCCGTGGCGGTCGCGGACGCAGGCGGTCACCTTATCGTTCTCGAACGCATGGACGGCGGGCGCTTTCATACCTGCCATTCAGCAACCACCAAGGCGACCTGCGCCGCCTCCAACAAGCGCCCGACGTCGGCTGCGGGCGCTCAAGGTCAGGCGCTTGATGCCGCACATGCGATCGGGCTCGCGCTCGCCGCGGGTCCGGACCGGTGGACCGCCATGGAAGGCGGTTTCCCGGTGATCGTGGACAGCGAATGCATCGGCGGTGTCGGGGTGAGCGGGGGAGATTGGGAAACCGATGCCCGTATCGCCCGCGAAGCAATCGAGGCAATCGGCGCGAGGTGGACATAAGTAGCCGCGCCCCGGCGGCGCCAAGCCGCTCGTCGCTAAGCTGATAGCGGAACCTATCGTTATCGGAACTTTGGTTCACGCGGCGAGATTGCAACTCGCTGCAAAGAGCGCGCGACCGCGGAACCTCGAGCCCGACGGTTTCGCTCGATGCTGGCCAACGCCTGATTATTGTCGGTTCGGGTCATAATGTCGGCGGAACTCTGCGAGGGGAGACGTGTTCACACAACAGGGAGCGCGCGCGAGCAAACGTTTCCGTCTCACCTCGAAAACCCGAACCAAGGAGAAGTTTCCAATGGGCTTTTTCACAAAAGACATCGCATCAATGGATGACCTGTTCGTTCACATGTTGCGCGACATCTACTACGCAGAACAACAAATCTAAAAGCGCTGCCTAAGATGATCGATAAAGCTCAGGACCCCGCGCTCAAGGAGGGTTTCAGGTCGCATCTCGCCGAGACCAAGAACCACGTAAAGCGCGTGGAAGACGTGTTTCGCATGCACGGTGTCGAGGCCAAGGGCATCGATTGCCCGGCCATCGACGGGATCATCGAGGAAGCAGACGACGTCGCCGGAGAGGTCGACAACACCGCGGTGATGGACGCCGCGCTTATTGCCGCGGCGCAAGCGGTCGAGCATTACGAGATGACCCGATACGGAACCTTGATCGCTTGGGCAAAGCAACTAGGCCGCACCAACTGCGCCGACGTCCTTGCAAAAAATCTCGAAGAGGAAAAAGCGGCGGATCAGAAGCTGACGTCGCTTGCGCTCTCCGGCGCCAACCGCAAGGCGGCATAAAGCATCTCATCGCGCTCCGCGTCGGACAATCGACGCGGAGCTGCCGCGGGGCGCTTTTTTGCGATCGAGCTTTTCGAGGATTTTCGCGATCGAGGAGTTCAATATGCGACATTTGGAAATCGCGCTGTGGCCGTGGTTTCCTGGCCTTGCCGATCGGCTCGGCCGCCGCCCAGAGCGAAACGCCGGTGGCACCGGCCGAGCGGGCTTGCCCGCCGGGCGCTGGCAGCGCCAATTCAAAGCCTGGAGAAACAACAGGAGCGCCTTCTCTGAGCGAAAAGCTCGCCGCGTCGAAAGGCGTCATATGTCCTCCGGCCGGAGTGGACCCCGGCATTTCGGCGCCTGAGAAGCCGAGCGGCGGAAGAATGCCGGTGATACCGCCGCCGGGTACGCCGGGCGGTGATCCACACATTCAACCGAAATGAGAATCCTCGGAGCAGGACCATGCGGAAGATGAAACGTCATTCTTCCGCCCGAACCGGCGCTAGCGGCCAGCTAGCAGCACCCCGGACGGCAAAGACGTCCGTCCATTGGCCCCGGCAACGGTGGTCGGCGGACGTGACAAAGCACAGTGACGCTCTTGACCTGCAGGAAGGTGTTTTCAAGCTCAGGGATCCGAAACGGATTGCGGCATCGCTCAAACATTCGGCGCAAACGAGCCGCCGAAAGAAGGCAAATCCCTTTCGATCAGCACTCTCGATGCTGACATTCTACATCAATCGGGCTGGCGCCAATCTTTCTCCGACGCGACGTCGCATTCTGATGCGGGCGAAGGACGAACTGCGCAAGCTGTTCGGACGCGAATAATTCGGGAAGGGGCTGAACCCGCATTGCATTCCGTTCGCATCCAACGGCAGGCACAATATCAGTCGCCGCAAACAGTGTTCGAGAGCTTGGAACACATCTTGCGAGTTGGGCGTTGCTATCCGGTTGCTCAAAGGAGGAACAAGATGTTGAAATCGGCTCTTTTAGCAGTTGGGTTCTGTTGCAGCGGCCTCGACGTTCGCGACCGCTGAAGAAACCATCATCAAGAAGGAGCGCCCTGCAGTCGTAGTACCGGTGCCCCCGGGCCCGCCGGTCGTCGAGAAGCGCCGCATCGAGACGACGGGGCAGGGCAATTGCGAGTTGAAGAGCGTCACGCACGAGAATCGCGGCCGGCTCGACGACGGTCAAAAAAGAACGCTGCAACTAAACGCTCGACATCATAAGTCCAAACGCGGCGGCTCGTCATCGGCTCGGTGACGAGCCGCCTTGTTGTTTGGTATTGGTGAGCGCTCGCTTTATCAGGGAGGTGCACGTTGCCCCGGCGTCCGTATTGGAGAGGCTATCTGAAGCTCTCCCTGGTGTCGTGCCCAATCCTGCTGTTTCCGGCGAGCTCCGATCGGGAGCTTCCAACTTTACTCTGATCCGCCGCCTCGTTCAGCCTTCCTGTTGGCGAATAGCGCGTTTCCGAGTCCGGGTCCCGATCGTGAAGACGCCCCATCGCTCGACGTCCTGCATCGCGGCCACTTCGCTGAGCCCTTGCACGACCGCGTCATTGTGCATGACGATTGCAGTCTCGAACTCGCCGATTTTGGGAATTGCCTTGACCAAGGTGGCGGGCAGGTTGAAGCGGCTGCTTTCCCAATTGCCGGGCAGATTTTGCGCGCCGCGATCGATCGAGCCATCGGCCTCGATCTTGCCGGGGACAGCCGATGCCGATAAAGGGCGCAAGCTGCACCCTTCTTTTCCGGCAAACCGGATCAATCGCTCAAGCATATTTATAAGCTCTTCGACGGCCTCGTCGCGCGCAAGCTTCTCGTCCCCATGGCGCCATAGCTCTCAATTCGAAAACCTTGGCTTTCGAAAGATCGGCGGCGCGTTTCAGATTGAGTTGAACAATTCCGGCGCGGATATTCGTGCCGCCGATGTCGACGGCGAGAACTCCGTCATGGGCCTTGAATATCCAGGGCGGCGCCAGCTGGATAGCGCCGAGCAGACCGGCCTCGTCGGGGTTGTTGCGAATAATTGCGATGTCGAGCTTGATCTTCTCGGCTTTCAAGATCAGCGAAGCCCGGCCGATCGCCAGTTCGCCCACGCGTCGCCCGCTGAAGCCTCCGCCGACCACAATCCTTTCCGCCTGCTTTCCACGCTTTGAGCTTGAGGAAGCGCTGTATGACCAATGCAAGCTCCTGCGCGAAGCTTTCGATCGCACCTTGAATCTTAACGTCGCCTGCCGCCTCTCTGTCGCCGCTGACGAGCAGGGTGTCGAGCTGTTTCTTGGCGAGCTGCTCGGGCTCGAGGTGTCACCGAACGGATCCTGCTTGATTTCGCGCAGCGGTTTGCGCCACTCCTCGATGAAACGGCGGAAAAGCCCGCTTCGCTTTGCGCGATCGCCGACAAAACCCTCGTCGTCCTTCAGCTCGGTGTTGTAGCTTTCAATATCCACCGCCGGCAGGCGCAGGGCGCCGTGCGGGGTGAGAACGGGCGCGATATCATCGGCCATGGTCGCAGTCCTGGCGGGGGATGTGCGGCGCTCGAGTGATCTGGGACGGGGTGCAGCGTCCGCGCCGCGACCCCAACCCAGCCTATGTCATCGCACCATGAATGAGTGGCTGACTTCCCACGAGCGCCAGAAGCCGGGAGCGCCGCCGAGGACCGTCGCGATGTCGTCCGCCTGCTGCGGCAGCGAGGGCCACGCGACCGCAGCTCCGATCATGAGCGCGGCCCCGATCATGAACGCCACGATCACGGCACTGTGTCGGGCCCGCCCGACCGCGTCCCGGGAACTGGCGAGAGCTTGGGCGACGCGATTTTCTGCGTCGGGCCGCGACAGTCCGGTTCGTGTCTGCACGAGATGCACGAGGTACGCCCGATCATCATTGGCCATCGTGCTGTGACCCAGTCCGGTCGTCAGGATGCGCGCGGCCTGTGCCCGAATTTCCGGATCGCTCGGATCAGGTGGGCTTGTTATCCGCCCGAAACAGCTGATCGATTTCCCAGCGCCAACAGCGGCTCCGCCGTGGAGCTCGTCGGGACTCGCCAGATTTGGAGCCGACAAGGTGCTTGGGGTGTGGAATTCTAGAGCGAGCAGCGCTCCTATCAGAATTGCGACGGCCCACACCAGAAGTCCGTAGACGCCGTCGCTGAAATCGATTGCGTCCCTTAGCCCAGCCCGTCCGGCAGCGTCCTCTCTCGCAGCTTCTCTCGGCGGCCAGCCAATCCTCGGCCGCTGGGTTGTTACGCCCCAAGGGGCAAGGAGGCGCCCACAGAGATAGCCACCCAGCCCAAACGCGGCGAGCGATGTCAACAGCAACCAAATTCCGGATATCAATGCCAGAATTGCGGACGTATCGCGCCACGTCGTGGGAAGGAGATGCGACGTCCAGGCCCAAAGCAGCCCCAAACGACAGCAGGACGAACGATAGCGCTGCAGCGCATATCGCGCCGGCTATGACCCGGACTCCCACTGCAGATGCCTGAAACCCATCAGTCTGATTGGTCTGTAAACCGCTCATCGTGGGTTCGGTCGGACGCCCGGCAGGATATCTTGGCGGGACAATATTATCCTGTCCTCGGGGCGCTCGAACAGGATCGGACACGGTGTCACGTCGACTAAGATCGTCGCGAGCGCCGACGTCGCCGGATAAACGGGGTTTGCCATCGCTTGTCACCGATCAATGGAGGCCGAGAAATGACAAGACGAACATGATCACGACAACCAAACCCGACGAGATAAATGAGACCGTTCATAATTGGCTCTCCGGCACGAGACATGGAACTCGATCGCTTAAACGAGACGCAACTCGAAAGGTTCCACGCCTGCTTCTTAAATGGTCCGTGCATCTCTTGGACGCATCGCAATATCTTGGACCGCATCGCAATCGCGACGGAGAGAGCAGCTTTTTCGGCAGTCTCGATCTCTTCATCACCTGCGCGTAGGAGAGGAGCGTGAACAGCGCAGTGCCGCCGATGACGTTTTCGACTAACACAGGGACGAAGAACTCGCGGACAATCGCCCACCATCCGATGTCGCCGGTGAGCACAAGCATGAAGGCTTCCTCGGCTTCCGGCGATGATATGCACGAAGCCTCAAACAGCGACGAGCTACGTCCTGCTCGTGCCAGATATGGATCACCCACCAGTTCTCCTGGGCACCGATCAGGCGGTCGCGCGTTCCAATCGCAGATGCCGCGCGGGCGGAGAAATTAACCGCCGGCGCAATAGGTGCAGCCGGCCTCTTGGGGCGGTTGACGCCCCATACGCCGGACGGGATCACCGTGATCCCCGGGATGATATTGGCGGCAAATTCCTTGGCCGCTTCGTCCGGCGTGACGTTGGCATTCTTGGCGAGCCGTCGGGCATGGCCCCGCAGCGCGACAGCGCAGGCGCCGAACACCGTACCGCGCGCGAGCAGCTTATCGATCGCCGCGTTATCGTTGCGCAGCACGCCCGGCTTGGCCTGAAAGTACGGGTTCTTGACCGCAGGCGCCTTGGTTTCGGGATCGTTGACCTTCTCGGCCTCGCCGATCTTGTACTTTTCCACATCGTGTGGTTGAGCGCGAGCGGAAGGCCTCGTGGCGCAGGATGACGACGCCGGTCGCCGATTTGTTGGGCTCGAGGAAGTTGTGCACGAAGCCCAGCGGAGCGCCGTCATTGACGGAGTACATGTCGGTCACCTGCTTGTGGCGTCCCGTCAGCTTGCCCGGCCAATCCGGCCCGTCCTCCGCGTCGCCCTCGGCGCGCGGCTCCCGTCGGAGCGAAGGGCCGCAACGCCGAGCGCCATGACGCCGGCGATGCGCGTGAAAAAAGCCGCGGCGCGGCGTCATAAGGGTTACGGTCTCTTTGGATCGGTCATCCTAGTCTTCCTCCCTATTAAAGGTGCAGCCGCCGCCAAGACGACGGGCGCGAGCCGTGCCATGATAGCAGGTTCGAAGCCGACGGCGAGCCTCCCCGGCCGGGCGTCGAACCGGCGAGACTCGGCCTCGGTCCGAGACGGAGCGCGCTTGATCCTCGACTTCTCGACGGCCTCAAGTGTAACTTTAAGGCACTGCCCGCCCCGGGGGCAGCACACGCGGGAAGGCTGCGGGTCCCCGCTTTGCACCGACCTTAGACATCGTAGACCTCGGTGCGCGTTCCGACGTTTGTCGTGGACGTGGTTCCCATTGGTCCGGGCGCGAAGTAGAACAGATGGAACGCCAGTCCGCAGAACGTTTGGCCAGCCTGCTCACATTGTCCTATGAGCCGATGCTGGCGTGGCGTCTCGACGGTAAGATCGAGTTCTGGAACGCCGGCGCCGAGCGGCTCTACGGTTTCGCGCCGACGAGGCGATCGGGCGCATCAGCCACGCTCTCTTGCAAACCAAGTTTCCGGTCGAATTCAGCGAGGTCCGCTCGAGCTTCGCAAGAGCGTCACTGGTCGGGCGAGCTGCGCCATATCTGCAAGGATGGCCGCGAAGTCGTCGTCGACAGCCGGATGCAATTGCTGGACGACGAGCACCGTGCTCGAGGTCAATCGCGACGTTACGGAGATCAAGGCGCTCGCTCGCGCGACAAGCGACGCTGATGCGAGAGCTTTCGGCCGCCGCCGCAAAATTCGAAGCGCTGTTCAACCAGTCCGGCATTTTCGCCGGCATCATGGACCTGCAGGGTTATTTGCGCGAAGCGAACGACTTGTCGCTCGAAGGCGTGCGGTTACACGCGAGAGCAGGTTCTGGACCGGCCCTTCTGGGAAACGCCGTGGTGGCGCGGCTCGGAGGACATGAAGGCAAAGATTCGCTTTGCCACGGAGCAAGCGGCGCCGGGTCTGTTTTCCGCGAAGAGCTTCCATATTGGTTGGGCGACGGGCGCGAGCGGATCGTGGATTTTGCGATGCATCCCATTCGCGACGCGTCGGGAGCGGTGATGTTCCTGCATCCGACCGGCATCGACATCACCGAGCGCAAGCAGGCCGAAACGGCGCTTCGCGAAAGCGAGCAGCGCTTGCGCTGGATCGGCTCGATCGTCGAGTCCAGCGACGACGCGATCGTCAGCAAGAACCTGGACGGCATCATCACCAGCTGGAACAGGGGCGCGGAGCGCCTGTTCGGCTACACCGGCGAAGAAGCGATCGGCCAACCCATCACGATCGATCATTCCGCGCGACCGGCTTGACGAAGAGCGCGTGATCCTGGCCCGCATCAGGCGGGGAGAGCGGATCGATCATTTCGAGACGGTGCGGCAACGCAAGGATGGCGGCCTGATCGGCATTTCGTTGACCGTTTCGCCGGTGAAGAACGCCGAGGGAAAGATCGTCGGGGCGTCAAAGATCGCCAGAGACATCACCGAGCAGAAACGAAATCAGGAGCACATCGGCGTTCTGGCGCGAGAAGCGGAGCACCGAAGCAAGAACGTGCTGTCGAACGTGCAGGCGATCGTCAATCTTTCGCAGGCCGACACTTCCGAGGGTCTGAAAGCGCGCGATCGACGGGCGCATCCGGGCGATTGTCGAATGTTCACTCGCTGTTCGTTGAAACGCGCTGGATCGGCGCTGAACTCTCGGCCATCGCGACGCAGGAGCTTGCCCCCTACCGCGATGAGCGCGGCGCGCGCGTGCACATGGAGGGTCCGCAAGCCTTGCTAGAGCCCGAGGCCGCGCAGGCGGCTCGCCGTGATCTTGCAGAATTGGCGACCAATGCTTCCAAATACGGGGCGCTGTCCGACGCCAAAGGGCAGGATCAAGCTGACGTGGTCGCGCGCCGAGGGAAGGACAACTGACGCTCCGCTGGACCGAATTGGGCGGTCCGAGGTGAAATGCCCAACGCCGCGGCTTTGGCAGTCGCCTCACCCAACGGACGATCGGTCAACTCAAGGGCGAGATCAATTTCGATTGGCGCACCGAGGGTCTTGTTTGCGAGATCGCCCTTCAGGCGTGAAGTCGACAAAGTTACGCGAAGTCATCGAGCAAGATTACCAATTCTATAATGGCGATCGGGCGCGCGCGCCCTGGGGCCTGCATCGGACAGTACGACCATAGCGCCTTCGATGCGATTTTCCTCCGAAAGGTATCTCATGCCGACACATCATCAGGGGAAGGGGACCACCATGCGTACGTTCTCCATCATGACTGCGGCGCTGTTGGCGGCTGCGACGGCAAGCCCGCGGGCGATGGCCGACTACGTCGTCAAGGAAATCGGGAGCTTCCATCTCGGCGGCCATCAGGCGAACTTGACCGGCTTGCCGACGCGCGACGTGGTGTTCTCGCCGGGATCGCCCGTCTTCAAGGTCGATCCGAACGGCGAGTTCGAGGTCGATCAGATGTATGTCCAGTTCGTCAAGCTCGCGCAGCCGCGGGCCAAGGTCCCGATCCTGTTCTGGCATGGCGGCGGTCTCACCGGCGTCACCTGGGAGACCAAGCCGGACGGCAAGGCGGGCTGGCAGCAGTGGTTCCTCAACGCCGGCTACGACGTCTATGTCTCCGATGCGGTCGAACACGGCCGCGCCTCCTGGGCGCGCTATCCGGAAATCTACAAGAGCGAACCGCTGTTCCGCACGAAGAAGGAGGCGTGGGAGCTGTTCCGCTTCGGGCGGAGCTACGAAGTCGGCGGCCGCCGCGCGACCTAGACGGCGTGCAGTTTCCCGTCGAAGCCTTCGACCAGTTCATGAAGCAGGGCGTGCCGCGCTGGGTGATGAAGACGCCGCGACGCTCGCCGCCTACGATGCGCTGGTGCAGAAGGTCTGTCCGTGCATCGTGGTCGTGCACAGCCAGGGCGGCAATTTCGGTTTCACTGCGGCGCTCAACGCGCCGGACAAGATCAAGGCGCTGATCGCGGTCGAGCCGTCCGGCGCGCCCGATCCCGCCAAGGTCGATGTCGCGCGGGTGAAGACCGTGCCGCACCTCATCGTGTGGGGCGATTTCCTCGACAGGAACCCGACCACCTGGCCGGGCCTCGTGCGGGTCGTCAGCCGCTATCGCGACGCGCTGCAGGCAGCGGGCGCCAAGGCCGACGTGTTCGATCTCCCCGCGATGGGAATCAAGGGCAACACCCACATGCTGATGATGGACACCAATTCCGAGCATCGCCAAGCTGATCGACGAATGGCTCGGCAAACAGGGGCTGGCGAATTGAACGCGCGGCGCGCGGCGAAGCTGGCGGACGCCCCGCAAAGTCTGCCGTTTTTCCCTGAGAACAGGGAAAATAACAGGGAAAGGCAAAAATCACCCTTCCGGCGGCGCATGGCTCGGCGAATTGTGAGGCGTTGTCAGAGGGCTAGCTCGAACCGGGGCTGCAACGTTGGCAAGCGAAACAGCGAATTGCAGGGAACCTTTGTTTTGGATGCGGATGTTGGTGCGACGGGCCATGCAAGCGGTCTTTCGTTCTGGAAACGACGCGCCTATAATATAGGACTATTCCTATAAAGTCAATAAGCGGCTGATCGACACGCAGGACTGGATTCTTCCGCGTCTGGCAGCAACGAGTCCGCGTCGATCCGAAACTGTTGCCAGAGCTACTGGATATTGGATTTAACGTGTCGTCCGGTCGCTCGGGAGGGAAGGCGGGACGCCAGCACAGACGTTTCCTTTCATCTGCTGGGTGCTAGGCGTGTACCCGCTTCAACTGATTTACAAATTGAGCCGGAATGCCGCAAGTCTGGGCGCCGGCCTCGGCAAACCTGACCCACGTCGCCTCGGCGTCCGCATATGTCGTGATGTACCCGCACATCTCGTCGCGGGGAGCATGGCGCTGTCGGGCGGCCCTCACTTCGCGGCCTTTCGCCTCCAACTCACCGCGCAGCCGCGCAAACTCGACCATGCATGCCGGGCGCGGATCGCTCATCAGCGGCGGCGTTCCCGCCGGCGGCGCGCCGCTTTCCCCGGGCCATGCCGCCAGCGTGTCAGCGGCTGGCGGATCGCGCGGCGACGGCTCCGTCTGCGCGGCAGCATGGCCTGCCGGAAAGGCCAAGATGGCTAGCATGAGAAGCCGCGGCACCTTTGCCATGATGTGTTACGCTTCGCTCAGCCTAAGCTGTCAGCCGTCGCGGGTCGCATAATCGACCGGTTCGCACACCCTCGTTGTTGATCTCGATCTGGAAGATTTCGGACAAGCCCGCCCTTCCAGACGACGTTAGTTGGAGTGCACGGCTGCCCGACACACATTTGAGCCATCCAAGCTCCAATAGACGGTCCAGAATCCGAGCGCCGACGAGTCCCTTGAGGTGATAACGACGCTCGCTCCAGTCGAGACAAGGCTGGCAGAAAATCCGCCGAGTCCGCGGCGTCAGATCAACGCCGAACGCGGACAGGAAAAGCCCGCCCGAAGACGTGACCTCACCGCCTTCATCGGTGAGCACGATGTGCCCCATGGCCACAAGTGCATCGGTAACAGCGACTCCTACCTGGCCAGCCAGGTGATCGTAGCAACTTCGGGCAAAACGGAGTGCATCGTCGTTTGCTGACCGCGGCTGACGGCGGGGTGGCACCTCTATGGCGGCGACGACCTTGATGCTCTCCAGCATTGTCGCGACCAGCGGGGACGCGATCCGATAATAGCTGAAGCGGCGCTCGCGAATGACAGTCAAAAGCCGCGCGGCAACCAGCTTGCTCAGGTGGCCGCTCGCCGTCGAGCGAGAGACATTGGCGCAGTAAGCAAGCTCAGTGGCCGTCAGCGACTGGCCGCCCATAAGGGCGTTAAGCATCGTCGCTCGCGCAGTGTCACCCACGAGAGCGGCCACTTCCACCAGATTTGCCGCCGCGACCATCCTTAACCCTATCGCTGATACCGGAAGCATATCAATCGAAAACAGTTTGGCACGGGCCGAACTGTTCGCGCGGGACAATTGCGAACCTCGCAGCAAGAATGCGCCTAACAACAGGAGGAACGCATCATGGGAATGGCGGCGGTAATCTACAAGAAAGGCGCACCCGACAACTTCGTGTGGGAGGAGATCAAGGTCGGGTCTCCCGAGCGTGGCCAGGTACGTCTTCGCAGCACGGCCGTCGGCGTGAATTTCGCTGATACGTACCATCGAGCAGGTATCCCGCACCCGATGATCGTCGGCGATCCGCCGGTTGTCCTCGGTTTCGAAGGAGTTGGCGAGATCGAGGAGTTGGGTCCTGGCGTCACCGGGTTCTCCGTCGGCGAACGAGTTTGCACCTGCCTTCCCCCACTCGGCTCCTATAGTCAGGAGCGCCTTTACCCGGCTGACAAGTTGATCAAGGTTCCAAAGGACTTGCCATTGGATGACGTTCAACTGGCAGGACTAATCCTCAAGGGGATGACCGCGCAATATCTCCTGCATCGAACGCACAAGGTGCAGCCGGGAGATTATGTTCTGATCCATGCGGCTGCTGGCGGCATGGGCCATATTCTTTGTCCTTGGGCGCGGCATCTCGGAGCCACTGTGATCGGTACCGTTAGTACCGACGCGAAGGCCGAGATCGCTCGAAATCTCGGTTGTCATCACGTTATCAATTACTCGACCGAAGACTTCGTAGCTGTCACCCGTAAGATTACGGACGGAAAAGGCGTAGACGTTGTCTATGAGTTGATCGGTAAGGACACGCTGCAAAGGTCACTCGACTGCCTGCGGCTGGTCGGTATGTGCGCAGCTTACGGCCAGGCGTCAGGCGTTCCTGATCCGATCGACCTCATCGAAGATCTGGGCGTTCGCGGGTCTCTCATTATCACCCGTCCCGCGCTTTCGCATTACATGTCGAACCGAAGCGAAATCGACGCCGGAGCAAAATCCCTGTTCGACGCCGTCGCACAGGGGATGGTAGCGAGCAACGTTGTCAAAACCTTTCCGCTTCGGGAGGCTGCAGCCGCGCACAAATTCATCGGCGCACGCAAGACAACGGGTTCGATCGTCATGCTTCCATTCGCGTAAGCGGCCCCAAAAAGGCTGGCGAAAAGCGTTCGGCCGCTTTGGTGATGACGTCACGACCGCCACCCGGAGCACGTAATCCAAAGAAAGCGAATATCATGTCGATCATACGCCACGAAATTCGAAAGATATCAGACGAGAATCGCGGTCAGCCGATCATCAGCCAGGCAGTCGTTCACGGCAACGTCGCCTATTTCTCCGGCATCACCCCCAACCCGATTGTCGGCGATATCAAAACGCAGACTGCTCAAGTGCTGCGACGCGTCGATGAGCTTCTCAAGCTCGCGGGAACCGACAAATCACGGCTACTAAGCGCCCAGGTCTGGATCGCTGACATGCGCCTGTTCGAAGATCACAATTCTGCTTGGAACGAATGGGTCGATCCGGCAAACCCTCCGGCGCGGGCTTGCCTCACGACCGACTTTTGGCGACCTGGGATGCTCGTTGAAGTTATGGTGGTTGCGGTCGTGCCATGAGCCCATTTTCCATTTGGCGGAATTGCCCTCCGATCGTCATGCCCGCGCTTGTCGCACGGCTGTCCGGTTCAGGCGCGACGGTTGTGGAGGACTCCTTCGACTCGCGAGAGGTGAAAAATTCGCTGATCCGACTCGCAAATTTTCGCATGGCGATATTCGGTCGGCCGAGCGGCACTGGACGAGGCCGCAGGCCGGCGATGGAAAACCCCGGAGATTTTGAAGAGATGACCGAGGTTCGCAGCAAAGCCGAAAGCGCGTAAATGGCTCTTTCGACTCGCATTTTGCCGCCGCAACTTGAACCGGACAGCCGTGCGCTTGTCGCGGGCATCCACGTCGTTCTTTCAATATTTCTCAAAGGAAGGCGTGGATGGCCGGGACAAAGCCCGGCCATGACGACGTTGAGATGTTTCGAGACAAAACGATACCTGCTGTGAAATCCCGCTGGTCGGATTTCGCCATCCCTCAAGCCGTCCTCTTCACCGTGAGCCCCAGTTCGCGGATCATCTCCTCGCGCATCAAAAACTTCTGCACCTTGCCGGTGACCGTCATCGGGAAGGCGTCGACGAAGCGGATGTAGCGCGGGATCTTGTAGTGGGCGATCTGGTCCTGGCAGAAGGCGCGGATGTCGTCGGCGCTCGCGGCCTCGCCGTCCTTAAGGCGCACCCAGGCGCAGAGCTCTTCGCCGTAAGCGATCGTCGGGCACGCCGATCACCTGCACGTCGGCGATCTTCGGGATGGCGGTAGAGAAACTCCTCGATCTCGCGCGGGTAGACGTTCTCGCCGCCGCGGATGACCATGTCCTTGAGCCGGCCGACGATGTTGACGTAGCCGTCGGCGTCCATGGTCGCGAGATCGCCGGTGTGCATCCAGCCGGCGGCGTCGACGGCCTCGGCGGTCTTGTCGGCATCGTTCCAATAGCCGAGCATCACCGAATAGCCGCGCGTGCACAGTTCGCCCGCCGTGCCGGGCGGCACGATGCGGCCCTCGGCATCGACCATCTTGATCTCGACGTGAGGGTGAACGCGGCCGACCGTCCCGACCCGGCGCTCGAGCGGATCGTCGAGGGCAGTCTGGGTGCTGACCGGGCTTGTCTCGGTCATGCCGTAGCAGATCGTGACGTCGCGCATGTGCATGTCGCTGATCGTGCGCCGCATGATCTCGATCGGGCAGGGCGATCCCGCCATGATGCCGGTGCGCAGGCTCGCAAGATCGTAGCGCGCGAAATCCGGATGGTTGAGCTCGGCGATGAACATCGTCGGCACGCCGTAGAGCGCGGTGCAGCGCTCGGCAGCGACGGTCTCGAGCACGGCCTGCGGCTCAAAACCTTCGCCGGGATAAACCATCGCCGCGCCATGGGTGACGCAGGCGAGATTGCCCAAGCACCATGCCGAAGCAGTGATAGAGCGGCACCGGGATGCACACGCGGTCGCGCGCGGTGAGTCGCATCGCCTCGCCGATGAAGAAGCCGTTGTTGAGGATGTTGTGGTGGGTCAGCGTCGCGCCCTTCGGCGCCCCGGTGGTGCCGCTGGTGAACTGGATGTTGATCGCGTCGTCGAACTGGAGGCGCGGCTTCAACTCGGCAAGCCGGGCGCGCTCGGTAGCGCCGCCGAGGGTCGCGACCTCGGCGAAGCGCAGAAAGCCCGGCTCGGGCTCGGCACCGAGATGGATGAGGGTGCGCAGGGAGGGCAGCCGCGCGGCGGCGAGGCGGCCCGGCCGGGCGCTGCGGCTTTCCGGCGCGAGCGTGCGCAGCATCCCGAGATAGTCGCTGGTCTTGAAGGACGGCGCGGTGACCAGCGCCTTGCATCCGACTTTGTTGAGCGCGTACTCGACCTCGACGAGGCGGTAGGCCGGATTGATGTTGACGAGGATGAGGCCGGCGGCGGCGGTGGCGAACTGCGTCACCACCCATTCGGCGTTGTTGGGCGACCAGATGCCGACGCGGTCGCCGGGCTCGAGCCCGAGGGCAAGAAGCCCCGCCGCCATGGCATCGACCCGCTCCTTGAGCTCGGCATAGGTCCATCGCAGGTTCTGGTGGCGGACGACGAGCGCGTCGCAATCGCCCCAGCGCTCGACCGCCTTATCGAAATGGACGCCCAGCGTGTCGCCGATGAGCGGCACCGGCGAAACGCCGTGCGCATAGCTTTGCGTCAACATGCCTTCCTCCCGACTGGTTCTTTGCCGCTAGTCCTGCGCCACGCCGCGCGGTCGCGCAAGGCATCGAACCGCCAAACGTGGGCGGATCCTTCGGCTGGCCCCTCGGTGGTCTGACTGTGGCGCAGAGTATTTTCTCCCCTCCCCCTTGTGGGGAGGGGTCGGGGGTGGGGGTCCGCGAATGGGGCACATTCTGGCCGCAACCTCACGACCTCCCACCCCGACCCTCCCCCACAAGGGGGGAGGGAGACCGCGGCCGAACTGGCTGTCGGCGCTGGCCCGCAAGCACGGCAGGGGACGACCTCTCCTGCAAGGGGAGGTGAAAGAAGGGCCGTCAGATGCGATCGCCCTTCTCATCCGCGGGTTCGACCACCAGGACGGCGGTGCGACGCGCGGCGGCGATGGTCATGGCGCGCTCGTTGCCGTCGGCTTCGCGGCTCACGACGATCAGGCGTTCGTCGAGTTTGTGAAGGGCGTGAAGCAGAGCTGGGCTCGTAGACGTCGCCGTCTTGCCTGCAGCGATGCGCTTGACGGAAAGGCCGGTTTCGGTCGCGAGCTTGTCGATCGTTCCTTCGTCCCCATCTTCGTCGGCCGCAACGATGATCAGCTGCTCCTTGGCTGCCATGGCGATTGCGGCGGCTGCCGCGATGCTGGCGTCATCTTGGCTTGTCGAAATCGCGACGATGGGGCCCGAGGTGCGGGCAAGGGAAGCGGGCACGAACATGGTCGCCGCGCTCGAGCGGAAGGCGGCCTCCACGAGCGTGGAGAACTGGCGCGTCGCGCGGTCGGCAGGGCTTGCAGGCTCGCCAACCACAACGATGTCGCCAGCGCGAGCGATGGCGGCGATCGTCTCGGCGGCCGCGCCGCGCGCGGTTTCGAATTCATGCGGGAGGGAAAGACGTTCCGCCGCTTGAGCAAGCCTGCGTCTGGCGTTGCGGGCGGCGAGCTCCATCTCGTGCTTGAGCCGATCGATGTCGACCGGCTGCCAGATGCCGCCGGGCAGCCGCAACTCTCGCGCAAACGGGATTGCGGCGAGGTGCTGCGGGTCCGTCTCCTCAAGCAGCAATCCCAACAGATCGAGATGAAGAAGACCGGCGAGCTCGACGGCAAGCTGCAGGGTGCGGTCGGCCGTGCTTGGCTGCAGCCCGAGCACGACCCGTTTGAATTGCCGCGGCCTCATGGCCATGGTCAGGTCTCCGGCAGCGCGCGCCCGGCCTGATGGCCAAACGCGCGCTGAATGTTGGCAAATGCCCGCAACCGTTCTTCGATCCGCCGATTGACGCTGCCGGCCGGATAGGGGCCGTCCGCGCCGCGAACGCCGGCAGCGAGCCCCGTCAACACCGCAATGCCTTCATTGATGGTGGCGACGGCGTAGACGGCGAAACGACCTTGCGCGCAGGCCTCGACCACGTCCTTGCGCAGCATCAAATGTTGAACGTTCGCCTGCGGGATGAGGACGCCCTGGGTGCCGGTGAGGCCGCGGGCCTGGCAGATATCGAAAAATCCTTCGATCTTTTCATTGACGCCGCCGATCGGCTGGACCTCGCCGTGCTGATTGACCGATCCGGTGACGGCCAAATCCTGACGGAGCGGAACGTCGGAGAGCGCCGACAGCAGCGCGTAGAGTTCGGCCGAGGAGGCGCTATCGCCCTCGACGCCGCCATATGACTGCTCGAACACCAGACTGGCGAACAAGGGACATCGGCGTATCCACGGCGTAATGACCGGCCAGAAAGCCGGACAGGATCAACACGCCCTTGGAGTGGACGGGACCGCCAAGCTCGACTTCGCGCTCGATATCGACGACTTTCCCGCTGCCGGGGCGAACCTGGCAGGTGATGCGGGTCGGCCGCCCAAACGCAAACCCGCCAAGCTCGATGACGCTCAGCCCGTTGATCTGTCCGACATGCGCGCCGGTCGTATCGATCAAGGCGACCTTTTCGAGGATCGCCTCCTGGGATTTATCGCGCAGGCGCGCGGCGCGCCGGATGCGCGCTTCGAGCGCGCGCTCGACGTCGTCGCGCGAGATCACGCTTCGCTTGGCTTCGCGCGCATAATAGTCGGCCTCGATCAGCGCCTCTCGCAGCTGCTCGGTCAGGAGCGAAAGCTTGCCGGCGTGATTGGTGACGCGGGCGGCGTGGTCGAGGACGAGGCCGACCGCCTCGCGCTCCAGCTCATGCAAGCCGTCGCGTCTCGCAATCGAAGCGAGCAACCGCGCCAGGACGATTTCGTTTTCAGGCGTGCGGGCAAATTCGTCCTCGAAATCGGCCAAGACCTTGAAATGCTCGCCCAGTTCGGGATCGAGCGCAGCAAGCAGGAAGTAGAGGAGACGATCGCCAAACAGGATGACCTTGACCTTGAGGGGAATGGGGTCGGGCTCGAGCGATATCGTCGAGGCGAGGCCGAGAAACCGCGCGATGTCTTCGATCGCGATCTCGCCGCGACGCAACGTGCGTTTGAGGGCCGACCAGCTGTACGGCTCCATCAGCACATTGCGCACATCGAGCAGCAGATAACCGCCGTTGGCGCGATGCAGCGCGCCGGCCTTGATCAGGCGGAAATTCGTCGCCAGCATGCCGCGTAACGCGATGTATTCGATGCGGCCGATCAGGTTGGCGAGCGTCGGATGAAGCTCCTCGACGACGCGGGCGCCTTGCGCGTCATCTTGCGTGACGAGGACATTGACCTCGTAGCGATCGAACGGGCTGCCGGGCCGCAGTTCGGAGGATTCGCCTTCGCCATCCTCGCTCTTGAGCGGCAAACACCGCGACGTTGTCGACCAGATTGGCCTGAACCGCCTCGATATGTTTGATGACCCTCGGGATGTCGCTGAACGCGTCCTTAGTTTCGTCGATCAGCTGGTCGACGGAATATTTCGCGGTGTCGCGGCTGAGCTGGCGCACCTCGTCCCGCCGTTGGCGCTCCCACTGCGGAATTTGCCGGATGACATGCTCTAGCTCTTTTTCCAAAGCCTCGATGGCGGCGTGAATCTCGTGCCGCTTGGCTTCCGGCCAGGTGTTGAATTCCTCCGGCGGCACGACCTGGCCATTGTGGATCGGTGCCATGGCGAACCCGACCGGCGTGCGCAGGATGGCGACGCCTTTGCTGGCCGCCTTGTCGTTCAGGGCGGAGAAGGCATCTCCCTGCTTCTTCTGGAAGGCTTCATCGATCGCGGCCTTTCGCGTTTGGAAGTCCTCGCTCTGGAAGACCGCCGGCAGCGCGGTGCCGAGGTCGTCGATCAGCTTGTGCATCGCGGCCTGAAATTTGCGGGCGCGGCCGGATGGAAGCTCGATTGCGACCGGCCGATCCGGATCGATAAAATTGTTGACGTAAACCCAATCCGAAGGATTTGGCTTCGATCGCGCCTCCCCGAGCAACACCGCCTTGACGGAATCCTGCATCCGCGCGGCATTGGGGCCGATGACGAAGAGATTAAATCCCGATTGCTCGACGCGTGTCCCAAAACGAAGCGCTTCAAGGGCGCGCGCTTGACCGAGAAGTCCGTCGATCGGCTGCAAATCCGCCGTGGTCGAGAACTTCAAATGGGAGAGATCGGTGGCGCGATGGAGTTGACCTGCGGGCAGCGGCTGCGGGACCAGGCTTGCGTCGGTAGCAATATCCACGTCGATCACTCCAGATGCCGCGCGAGGTACGCACCGCCGCGTTGCGCGACGCTATAGCGGACCATGAAGGAGGTATTAGCCTTGACGTGCATCAAAGCTGCCGTGGGCCGGCTCTTTTATGTAATTTTCAACGTGCCAACCGCTGGCTTCAAGCGCAAAATCTCGGTCACGTCCCCGACGCGATGTGGAGGATCAGATGTGGGTCAAGCTGCAGATCGCAAAAAACGGGACGACGCTCTATGCGCGCGACCATGACATCACCGACGCCGACAGTTTTGCGGCGGCGTGCGTCGATGCGTGGTCGAAGCTGCGGCAGGCGCAACTGGACAAGGAAAGCAGCATCGGTGCGTTGATGGAGTATCTCGACAGCTCCGTCCTCGATCAGCTCAACGGGGCGCACATCACCTTGGAAAAGCCTGATCCAAAGACCTGATCGTGATGACGGCGACATGCTCTCCCAAGGCGCGGCGCGAAGCAGAACAGGTCGGCTCGCAAATCGGCGCGTCAGCCGCGGACGCGGTTTCACTCGACGAGAAGGTCGCGTTTCTCAGCGGAACGCAGGCTTATTCGCCGGCGGTGCCTGATGTCGCTGTGCGAGAAACCCACATGTCCTGGGTGTTTCTCGCGGGGGATGAAGCCTACAAGCTCAAGAAGCCGGTTCGCTTTCCTTATCTCGACTTCTCGACGCTCGCGCGCCGCGAAGCAGCATGCCGCGCCGAACTTGACGCTCAACCGTCGGCTCGCTCCCGACGTCTACAAGAGCGTTGTGCCGCTGGTGCGGACCCGGCAGGGGCTTGCCGTCGGCGGCGCGGGAGAGGTGGTCGAATGGCTTGTGGTGATGCGCCGGCTGGACGAACGGGACACCCTTGAACACGCCCTGCTGACGAAGTCGCTCGCGACGTGGCAGCTCGATCGTTTGACCGCGACGCTCGTCGCCTTCTATCGGCGCGCCGCACCGGTCTTCGTGTCGCCGGCGATGCACCGGGTGAACTGGTCGCGAAGCCTCGCCTACAACAAGCGCGTCCTCCTCGATCCGCGCCTTGGCATGCCGGCGGGCCTCGTCGCCTATGTCGATAGGGTTCAGCACCGCTTCCTCGCGCAGGCGTGGGACTTGATCGCCGAGCGGGTGCGCGATCGCCACATCGTCGATGGCCACGGCGATCTCCGCCCCGAGCACATCTTTCTTGGCGACACGGTCAGGATCATCGATTGCCTGGAGTTCAACCGTCAGCTTCGCGCCGTCGATCCATTCGACGAGATCGCGTTTCTCTCGATCGAATGCGAGCGGCTCGGCGGCGCCTGGGCCGGAAGTTACGTCAAGCGCCGTGCGCTGCGCGGGCTGCCGGATGGGCTCAGCGAAGCGCTTTTCACGTTCTATCGCTGTCATCGCGCGACCTTGCGTGCGCGCCTTGCCATCGCCCATCTTCTCGAAGCGAAGCCATCGAAGCCGCAAAAATGGCCGCCGCTCGCGCGCACCTACCTGCGAATTGCGGCGATCGATGCGCGGCGGCTCGAGCGGGCGCTTTAGCGCTGATTTACTTCCAACACACGATTTCTCATTTCTGTCATCGCCATTCTATGCCGTCATCGTCCGGCTTGACCGGACGATCCAGTAACCACGGCGTCTCGGATGAGGCTCCGCAG
Source organism: uncultured Alphaproteobacteria bacterium (assembly GCA_963829315.1). Classification (GTDB taxonomy): domain Bacteria; phylum Pseudomonadota; class Alphaproteobacteria; order Rhizobiales; family Xanthobacteraceae; genus Bradyrhizobium. The sequence goes on from CAWHIO010000004.1 coordinate 26,662, forward strand.
AGGCAAACGGTCACTGCCGGTGGGTTACTGGATGCTCCGCTTTCGCGAGGGCTTTGCAGAAGTAACGAGTGATGATATTTGCGAGGAGATTCGCGAGGGGAAGCGATGTCGGAACGGCGCATTGGTCAGTTGAGCTTTGCGGATGGTCTGGTGGCAGATGCGGCCTGGGCGAACGGGACGCTGAGGCGGATTTCTGAGCTGGTTGATTGGAAGGAAGTCGAGGTGCTTGTCAGAGGACTGCGCAGCGGCGCGATGGGCGCGCCGGGTTATCCGGCGCTTGCCCTGTTCCAAGGCGCTTTTGCTCCAGCAGTTTTATGGGCTGTCTGATCCGCAGCTTGAGGAAGCTCTGGCCGACCGGCTGTCGTTTCGCCATTTCCTCGGGCTTGCGCTGACGGACCCCGTGCCGGACCACTCGACCCTGTGGCGCTTTCGCGAACAACTGACCGGCAGTGGTTTTGCCGAGCGCGCCTTCGCATTGATCACAGGTCAGATCGAACGGTCGGGCTTTGTGTTGAGGCGCGGCACACTGATCGACGCGTCGTTGGTACAAGCGGCGGTCAAACCCCACCGCCCCCACCGGCCAAGCCCCAGCCGCCCGATGCCGATGGTCGGCCGGCGAACAAGCTGGTGAACAGCCGCTTGATCCTGATGCGGCTTGGTCGAAGAAGCAGGGCGAGTACTTCTTCGGCTACAAGGCGCATATCGCGATGGATCAAGGCAGCCGCATCGTTCGACGCGCGCAATTCACCGCAGGCAATATCAACGAGAGCGTGCCGGCCGATCCATTGATCTGCGGAGACGAGCAGACGGTTTATGCCGACAAGGCCTATGACAGCAATGCACGACGAGCCCATCGCAAGGCGCTTGGGATTCGTGATGGAATTGCCCGTCGTGGCAACCGCTGGGATCCCGCATGGGCCGGTGGATGGCACGTCGCAACGAGTCTCATCTCCCACGCCCGCGCTCCGATCGAACCGCTGTTTGCATTGCTATACGCTTACGGTTTCGCTCGCGCCCGCGATCGAGGCCTCGCTCGCATGCGGGTGCTTTCGATCTCGCAGTCCTCGCAATGAACCTCAGACGATGGAGCCTGCTGCATCCAGCGTGATCGACCGTCAGCAGCCCAAAGCACAGCATCACAGCCCGCTTCTTAAAATCCACTTTCGACATCGGCCCAGTCGTCTTGCAACTTATGCAAGTCCTCGCTTTCGCGGAGCATGACGTGGAAGATGCACCGTCGGATCACAGCAATAGAATTGAAACGACAACGTAGAAAACGAAGAGGTCGGTAAGCGGGCGCTCCTCGTGCAGGCGGCGGATCGCTTCGGCGAGCAGCGGTGCCGCGGCCAGAATATCGATCTTGTCGCGTGCGGTGCCGGGCGCAAGCCGAAATGGCGGGACCGTGTCGGTGACGACCACATGGTCGATCGCCGGATCGGCCAGCGCCTCGGTGGCCCCGGTCATGAACAAGCCGTGAGTCACCAGTGCGATCACCTCCCGGGCACCGGCGCGTCGGGCGGCTTTTGCAGCGCGCAACAGCGTCGTTCCGGTGCTGATCAGATCATCGACGATCAGCGCGGTCGCGCCGGCGGCATTCCCCACAAAGAGATCGCCGCTGACGACGCCCGCACTGCGGTACTTTTCCGCAAAGGCATTGCTGACCGGCCGGCCGCAGGCTGCTTCGAGCGTTTCGCGGAACAGTTCCGCTCGCTTGGCTCCTCCGGTATCCGGCGAAACAACGCAAAAGTTTCGCTCGGTCCGCCGCCGGCCATAATCCACAAACAGAGGCGTGGCGGTCAAAGCAACGGTCCGGCAGCGAAAGGCGTTCTCGAAGGCGACCGGATTATGGACCTCGAGGGTGACCACCGCATCGGTGCCGACGCCCTCGAACAGGCCGGCGACATAACGGGTGGTGACCGGGTCGTTGGGCTTGGTGCGCCGATCCTTGCGGGCATAGCAAAGATAGGGCACGACCGCCGTCACCCGTGCCGCGCCGGCATCTTTGAGGGCGCCGATGAAAAACAACAGCCGGCACAGCTTGTCGTTGGCACTCTGGATTGGCCCTCCGTGCAGGCTCTGAATGACATAGACATCGGCGCCGCAAACGTCGTCGAGCGGACGCGTCTTGTGCTCGCCGTCCTCGAACTCGCGTTCCTCGTGGACGTCCAGCGCCGTGCCCAAGGCTTCCGCAATGGCCTTGCCGAGCTCAGCCGTGGATTGAAGCGCGAACAGCCGGAAGCCATCGGCGGCGTGGGGCGGAACGCGGATTGCGAGATGATGGAGTTGCCGCCGCGACAGCTCGCCGATCTGCACTCATCGAAGTCTCCAAACAGCGCACAGGTCGCCGCATAAGATCGACCGCGATCCGCGGCGGTCAGACCGCGCGGTCGGCCGCCACGGCCGGGAATTTCGTCAACAGCGCGATGACCTCTTCATCCGAGACTTGCCGAAGTCGTAATAGTAAAGGCCGATCGCGCTGAAGAAGGTGTGATCCTCGAGGCAGACGACATCGTCGGCCTCGGCTTGCATTTCGGCAAGGCTGTCGGTGGGCGCGACTCGGCACCGCGAGAATCGAGCTTCGTCGGGTTGCGCATGCGGGTCGCACGAAGCGCTGCCCGCGTGGTCGCGCCGGTCGCGATGCCGTCGTCGACGACGATGGCGACGCGGCCCGCAACGTCGACTGCGCGCGATCGCCAAGGTAACGTTGGCGGCGACGGGTGATCTCGGCGATCTCGCGAGCGCACGTCGCCTTGAATTGCGCTTCGTCGATGCCGGCCATGCTGATGACGTCCTCATTGCGCACGATCAGCGGAGGAAGCGCCGTCGACCACCGCGCCCATGGCCAGTTCGGGCTGCCAGGGCACGCCGATCTTGCGCACCAGCACGAGGTCGAGCGGCGCATCGAGCGCCTGCGCGACCTCGGCCGCGACCGGCACGCCGCCGCGCGGCAATGCGAGGACCACCGGGTGCTGTTTCTTGTACCCGGTCAGGGCTCCGGCGAGCTTATGTCCGGCGTCGCGCCGATCCTTGAAGGCCATGAGTTCTAGGTCCCAGATCGCCTTCATCTATGCAGCTTGCGCCAGGATTGAATTGATTGGGATCAATGTCGTCAATGCCTTGTGAGATCGCTGGATTTTCGATCATCCCGGAACCGGATCGTGGGTTTGATTCCGATCAACGACAAATCGGTCTGCCGGCGCTGTTCTTCTGCGCACGTTTTGGGTGCTTTTCAGCAAAGGAGACCTGCCATGGCTGAAGCTGCCACCAAATTGGAAGTAAAGACCACCGAGAAGAAGCCCGCCGAAAGGCCTGCCGGCTCGGCGTTGCCGACGACCTGGCCGTTCGGACGGCTGCGGCGCGAGATGGATCGTCTGTTTGACGATTTCGAGTTGGGTTCGTGGCGCTCGCCGCTGCGCGCCTTGGCTGATGTCGAGCCGTTCTTCCGCGGCGAGGTGACCTGGGGCAAGGTCCCGGCCGTCGACGTCGCCGACACCGCCACCGCCTACGAGATCACGGCGGAACTGCCGGGGATGGAAGAGAAGGACATCGAGGTCAAATTCGCGGACGGGACTTTGACCATCAAGGGCGAGAAGAAGGAAGAAAAGGAAGAGAAAAGGAAAGACTACTATATGTCCGAGCGGCGCTACGGCTCGTTCCAGCGCTCGTTCAGCGTCCCTGATGGCGTCGAAGCGGACAAGATCGGCGCGACTTCAAGAACGGCGTGCTGACCGTCACGCTGCCGAAGAGCCCCGAGGCGCAGAAGAAAGAAAAGAAGATCGAGGTCAAGAAGGGCTGATCTCGCCACCGGCGAATGTCTCGCTGGCTACAGCAAGAGCAGCAGGCACGCCGCAGAATGCCCGGCCGGCTGGCCGGGCATTCTTCGTTTGCCGGCATCCCTCGCCAATCATGAGTGCAAAGGCGATGAAGACACTCGCATTATCGAAGGTCTACCAGCTGCTGGAGCCGGGGCCGGTCGTACTGCTGACGACCGCGCGCGGCGGCCGCGCCAATGTCATGACCATGTCATGGCATATGATGGTCGAGTTCGAGCCTCCGTTGGTCGCGTGCGTCGTCAGCGGTGCCAATCATAGTTTCGCGGCGCTGCGCGCGACCGGCGAGTGCGTCATTGCCGTTCCGGCGCGGAAACTGGCGCCGAAGGTCGTCAAGGTCGGCAACGCATCCGGCCGCGACATCGATAAATTCGCAGCCTTCGCCTTGACGGCGCTGCCGGCGTCGCGCGTGCAGGCGCCGCTCGTGGCGGAGTGCTTCGCCAACCTCGAATGCCGGGTGGCCGACGCGGGCATGGTGCGAAAATACAATCTCTTCATTCTCGAGGTGTCAAGGCTGGATCGATCCGGCGCAGAAAAATCCGAAGACCATCCATCACCACGGCTACGGCACTTTCGTCGTCGACGGCAGGACGATCAGGCTCAAATCGAAAATGCGATAGGAGGCGTCGGCCGAACGCGATAGAACGCGCAATCCGGCAAAATGGAGTTTGCGCGATGACGCCTCAAATCGTCGCCTTGATGGAGAAAATCCGCGACCTGGAGGCGGAACTCGATGCCGAGCTGGCGCAACGGCGCGCCGAACTGCGCGTCGGCATCGAGAAGGGACGAGCGTTCTTCGAGGAAGAAATTTCGCCGGCACCGCGAGCTGAGGACCCGGCTCTCGGCCTATATCCTTCACGCGCGGCCGCTGGTCATCATCACGGCGCCGGTGATCTATGCGATGATCGTACCATTCGTTCTGCTCGACCTGTTCGTCACGATCTATCAAGCCGTCTGCTTTCCCGTCTATGGGATCCCCAAAGTCGAGCGCCGGACGTATCTGGTATTTGATCGGCACCATTTGGCTTATTTGAACGCACTCGAGAAACTCAACTGCGCCTACTGTGCCTACGCCAACGGCTTTATCGCCTATGTGCGTGAAATCCGCGGGGCGCACCGAGCAATACTCGGCGTCCGATCAAGCACGCGCGGCGAGCTGATCGAGCCCATCCGCGCTACGTGACCTTCGAAGATTACGGTGATGCCGAGGGCTATCGGAACCGGCTCGAGAAGACGCAATCCGAGTGATCAGGATTTACATCCGAGGTCCGCGACGCGCCCCGTAGCCCGGATGAGCGCAACGGGTCCCGCTCTGGCGGGCCCGATGACAGGCCGCGACATCCGGGATTAGCCGATCCAATGGCGAAGCCGTCCCCGGATGTCGCTGCGCTCATCCGGGCTACAGCTTCCTTCTACGCGCAGCGCTACTGCACGACCATGCCGGTGAGCACATACGCCTGCAGCCATCACCAGTACGCCGACGAGGCAGGCGAGCGCGATCGAGTGCCAGAACACGAAGCGCAGGATCGTGCCCTCGTGGCCGAACCAGTTGGTCGCGGTCGAGGCGACCACGATCGACTGCGCGTCGATCATCTTGCCCATGACGCCGCCGGAGGAATTGGCGGCGCTCATCAGGATCGGCGACAGGCCGAGCTGCTCCGACGTGATCTTCTGCAGATTGCCGAACAGGATGTTCGAGGCCGTATCGGAGCCGGTGAGCGCGACGCCGAGCCAGCCCAGCAGCGTGCCGAAGAAGGGATAGAGCACGCCCGCGCCCGCGAAGGCGAGGCCAAGCGTCGCGTCGATGCCGGAGAGCCGGGTCAGGGTGCCGATCGCCAGCATCGCCGCGATCGTGATCAGCGAGTAGGCGCAGACCTTGATGGTGCGGCCATAAGCGGTCACGAGCCGCGCGGGCGAGAAGCCCATCAGCACGCCGGAGATGATGGCGGCAATCAACATTCCCGGTTCCGGTATAGGACAGCCAGGTGAATGCGAACACCGCGCCTTCCGGGTCGGCGCTCGTCACGACCGGCGGCACCTTGTTGATCATGTTGTGCAGGTCGGGAACCGGATAGCTCCACACCGCCCACTTGTTCACCGGCATCTTGAACCAGTCGGTGCCCCAGATGAGCAGAACGGCGCATACGATGATCCACGGCAGCAGCGCCATCCACACCTGGGCGCGGTCGGCTGGGCGTTGCGGCGGGCGTCGGGCGGGCGCGGCTTCGGCGGCGCGGCGGAATCGTCGCGCGTGCGCAGCTTCGGCGACAGCCATAGCTCCTTGGGCTGCCAGATTTGCAGGAAGCCGATGAGGCACGCCATCGAAATGAGCGAGGCGCCGATGTCGACGATCCACGGATTGACGAAGTTCGAGATCAGGAACTGCGGCACGGCAAACGATACGCCGCAGACCAGGATCGCCGGCCAGATCTGCGAGCATTCCGCGCCTTCCGGCGAAGGTCCAGATGAGCCAAAACGGCACGATCAACGAGAAGAACGGCAGTTGCCGGCCAACCATCGCGCCGAGCAGAAACGGGTCGAGGCCGGTGACGTTCGCAAGTCCCGCGATCGGTGTGCCGAGCGCGCCGTAGGCGACCGGCGCGGTGTTGGCGATGAGCGACAGGCCGGAGGCGGCAAGCGGCGAGAAGCCAAGCCCGATCAGGATGGCGCCCGTCACGGCGACCGGCGTCCCGAAGCCCGACGCGCCTTCGAAGAACGCGCCGAACGAAAAGGCAATGAGGAGAAGCTGGATGCGGCGGTCGGCGCTGACACCGCCGATGGTCGACTGCAGGGTCTTGAAGAACCCTTCTCCACCGTCAGCCGATACAGAAAGATCACGTTCAACACGATCCAGCCGATCGGGAAAAAGCCGGTCACGGCGCCGAGCACAGTCGCGCGCAACGACATGCCTGCGGGCATGGTGAAGACGAAGATCGCGACGATGTTGGCGACAATCAGCGCGATGATAGCGGCGATGTGCGCCTTCACCTTGTTTGAGGCGATCAGAACAAGGAGCGTGACGACTGGTAACGCCGCTGCCACCGTCGACAAGACGGCATTGCTGAACGGATCATAGACTTGGTTCCACATGCATTCCTCCCGGCGGATTTATGTCGTTGACTGCGCGTGACAGCGCCGCATGTGTAGTCGGGAATAGGTGCGATTGCACTTTCTTGCAAGCAATACCGGCGGTTATTGGCGGTTTTCCCGTCCGATGCCGGTGCGCCGGCATCGGTGGGACGCTGCCCGGACGAGTTCAGTTGCAGCGCGGAATCAAACCGCACTCTTGGAAATGCGTGAGCGCGAAGTCGATAACGCTTCTGCCGGTTACGCGAACCGCTGGCGGGCGAGGGCGGCGCCGGCGCCGAGAGCGGCGAGCTTCGCCTCGGCGATATCGCGGTGCATCGGCGCCATGCCGCAATTGGTGCAGGCAATGATGCGTTCGCGCGGCACGTAGCGCAGCGCCTGGCCGATCACGGCGGCGACGTCTTCGGCCGTCTCGACGTCATCGCTCGCGACATCGATCACGCCGAGCAGCACATCCTTGCCGTTGAGAAGTTCCAGCAGTTCCAGCGGCACCTTGGAATTGCGGCACTCGAGCGAGACCTGATCAATCCGGCTCCTGGCGAGCGCCGGGAAGATCTCCTCGTACTGCCGCCATGCTGATCCGAGCGTCGCCTTCCAGTCGACGTTCGCTTTGATGCCGTAGCCGTAACAGATATGGACCGCGGTGATGCAGTTGAGGCCGGCGATCGCGCGGTGCAACGCCTCGATGCCCCAGGATTTGACCTCGTCCATGTAGACGTTGAAGGCGGGCTCGTCGAACTGAACGACGTCGACGCCATCTTCGGCGAGCGCGCGCGCTTCCGCGTTGAGCACGTCCGCGAATGCAAACGCCATCTTGATGCGATCGCCGTAATGGGCATCCGCGATCGTGTCGATGATCGTCATCGGCCCGGGCATGGTGATCTTGAGTTTCCTCCTGGTGTGGGCGCGGGCAAGCCGCGCTTCCGGCGCGTGCACGCGTCCGCGCAGCCGCAGCGGCCCGGTCACCGTCGGCACCATCGCTTTGTAGCGGTCGTTGCGGATTCCCATCTCGACGCGCTTCGCGAAGTCGATTCCGTCGACCATTTCGAGAAAGCCGTGGACGAAATGCTGCCGCGACTGTTCGCCGTCGGTGACGATGTCGATGCCGGCATCTTCCTGCAGTTTGATCGCGAGGAGCGTCGCGTCGCGCTTGCCTGCGGCGAGTTCGGCGCCGGTGAGCCGCCACGCCGGCCACAGCTTGTCCGGTTCGGCGAGCCATGCGGGTTTCGGCAAACTGCCGGCGATGCTGGTCGGAAACATGATCTACCTTCGCAGGTCCGCGATGGCGTCTTCGGGACGCCACCGGTAGAGCCAGTCATACTGCGCGAGCAGGCGGTCGCCGCCAAGCACGTGCAGCACTGTGTCGCGCACGAGGCTTGCCGGGAAGGGGAGATGATAACGCAGATCGTTGCGCCGCGCTGCCCGTTGCACCCGCGCGGCGCGCGGCTGGCGCGCGCGCTCGTAGCGGCGCAATCCCCGCGGCGGATCGCCGGCGTCCCACAGGCCTGCAAGCACGGCGGCGTCTTCGATCGCCATCGCGGCGCCTTGAGCAAGAAACGGCAACATCGGGTGGGCCGCGTCCCCGACGAGCGTGACGAGCCCGCGGCCCCAGAGCGGCGACGGCGCGCGCTCGCACAGCGTCCATTTTTGCCATTGCTCCACCGCCGCGAGGAGGGCGCGGGGAGCCTCGGCCCAGGCGTTCGACGGAAACCGCGCAAGCACTTCGTCGCGGCTCGCCGCGGCCGACCAGGTTTCAGTCTGCGCAGAATTCGGCGGCCACCGCGACGATGTTCACCATGGCGCCGGCGTCCACCGGATAATGGACGATGTGTCCGCCTGATCCGAGCCACAGGTTGACGATCGGTTCCGTCGCCATGGCGGGAAGTCGGGCAGCCGGCAGCAGGGCTCGCCAGGCGGCGCGTCCCGGAAAATGCGGCGGGGCGCTGTTGCCGATGAGCGACCACAGGCGCGACCACAAGCCGTCGGCACCGATGAGCGCGGCGCCGTGATGGGGCTCGCCGCCCGCAATGTTGATGCGGATCCCCGCCTCCTCCGCCTTGAACCGTTCGACCTTGGCGCCGAGCGTGAGGGTGATGCGCGGTTCAGCGGCAACAGCGTCGAGCAGCGCTTGCTGCAGGTCGGCGCGATGGATCACCCAATAGGGTGCGCCATAGCGACGCTGCGCCGTCTCGCCGAGAGGAATGCGCGCGATCTCATCGCCCGAACGTCCGGAGAGGAGGCGGATCGCTTCCGGCACCACGATTGCGGGGGCCAATCGTTCGGCAAGGCCGAGGGCGATCAGGACGCGCGTCGCGTTCGGGGACAGCTGGATGCCGGCGCCAGCTTCTTCGAGCCGCTCCGCCTGATCGAACAGCGCCACGGTCCTGCCGCCGCGCGCAAGCGCGAGGGCCGTCGTCAGGCCGCCGATGCCGGCACCGGCGATCAGGACCTGGTCAGGCACGGCCGATCAGGCCATCTCCATGTCGGGAAGTTCGCATTCCTGCGGTCGCGCCTTGCGGGCATCGAGCTTGGCGTCAAATCGATAGAGCGTTGAGCAGTACGGACAAATGATTTCGTTGTCGCCGCCCATGTCGAGGAAGACATGAGGGTGGTCGAACGGCGGCGTCGCGCCGACGCACATGAATTCCTTGGCCCCGATCTCAATGACGGAAACGCCCGGGTTGTTATGGAAATGGGGAACGAGTCTATCCGTCATGGTAACTGTCCAACTCTGCGCAAGATTTGGATTCCATCGTCCCGAGGCGTCGCGCTGGGGCGGCGGCCATCGGCCGGGGCGCACCATAGCGGCGAGCCGAACCGATTCCTAGATAGAGTATATTGCGGCCGGCCGCAGTTGCGGACGTAAAGCGACCTTATTTGGACCCTAGGCGGGCAGCGGATAGACGGAAAGCAAAAATGCGACGGATGATCCTGCCGCTGATGGCGGCTTCTTTCTGTGCGGCGGCGACGTGGCAGATTTGGCCGCGGGCTGTCGAGTCGGCAGCGCTCCTCTCTGCACAGGACGATCCGGTGCGGCTTGCTGACTACGCGGTTGCCAAGAGCCTCACACCGTCCGTCGCCGACGCCGAGATTGCCAAGGCGCTCGCCGCCGGCGATGCCGAGCTCGGGTTGAGCTTCCTCGAACTCGCGCGCGAGCGCGACGTTGCTGTCGATCCCGCGCTCGCGGCGCGCGTCGAGCAGGCGAATGGCACCGGTGCGCAGGTCGTGCATGCCGCCTGGAGCTTCGGTCATGGCTTCGTCACCGGCGCGCCCGGTGACCTTGCCGGTCTCGCCGGTACTGCGACGGGCGATCTTTTCGTCTTCGGCGATGTCCGCGATGCCGTGCGCGAGGGCATCCATATGGCGCGCGGCGAGCCGACCGACGAGATCGTGCTCGGTCTTGCCTGCGCCGGCCTCGCGATCACGGCGGGAACTTATGCAACCTTCGGCGCCGGGGCGCCGGCGCGCATCGGCGTGTCCGTCGTCAAGGCGGCGCGCAGCGCAGGGCGGATGAGCGCACCGATTGCCGGATGGCTCGCGCGCGCGGTGCGGGATGTGGTCGATACCAAGGCGCTCGGCGGCGTGATGAGCAAAGTATCGCTGACCTCGCCGGGCGAGGCGGTGCGGCTTGCGCGCGATGCCGTCAAGGTCGAGCGCGGCGAACGCATCGTCGCGCTCTTCGGCGATGTCGGCCGGGTGCAGAGCAAGGCCGGCACGAAGGCGGCGCTCGAAGGGCTCGAGCTAGCCCAGGAGCCGAAAGACATGTCCCGCCTTGCGCGGCTCGCAGAGACGAAGGGCGGCAAGACCCGCGCGATCGTCAAGCTCGCTGGCCGCAGCGCGTTGGTGCTGACGGCCGCCGCGATGGATCTCGCGAGCTGGCTCTTTGCCGCGATCTGCGCGGTGTTCGGCTTCTGCTCCGCGGTCAAGCGCACCACCGAGCGGGCGACTGGATCCTATCTGCGCTGGCGCAAGGCACGCCGCGCCCGCATGCTGCTCGCAGCAGCCGCGGCTTGATCCGACTAAGTTGTGCAAACGAAAACCCGGCGCGTGGTGAGCGCGCCGGGCTGACGCTAGGCGCTGGCCTTCGACGCTTACGCGCTCGGGCCAGGCTGCACGCACATGAACGAATTGATCTTCTTGTCCCAGTCCGCGTTGAGCGTCGGATAGGAGCCCGGCCCAAGCTCCATGGGCGCGCCGCCGAAATCGTTCTCGCCAAAGAAGTCCCATGTTCCGGATTGCACCTGGATCGAGGAGACGGCGTTCTGCCAGCCGCTCTCGGACAGGTTCTGCTGGTTGTCGCCCGTCGGTGCCGAGACGCCGCCGAAGTTCGGATCGGCGAAGATCGTCATCTGACAGGTTCCCTGCTGCGGAATCGGGGGCGCTGGCGGGAGCGTCGCAACCTGTGCCGGCGGCGCTCCGCTCCACGGGCAATATTGCACGCATTGCGGTACGCCGCCGCCGTCGACGAAGTCGACGTCCCGCCAATGCAGTTCGCAGCCGTCAGGCGTGAGACCGCCGCAGGCCGGGCCGGCGATCGAGACATAGGCGTCCGGATACCAATAGGCGCCGCCGATCAGGACGGTGCCGAGCAAGGCCAGCGGGACGAAAGCCCGGCGGACGCCGCCCCACCAGACGAATCGCTGCCCCTTGTTGATCGGGAAGAAGCGATTGCCCACGCGCACAGTCGGGAAGTTCGGGTGTCCGCCTGGAAGTCCCGCGGGTCCGGCATGCAGATGCCCGGGGCCGGCCGCCGGTCCGTGCGGGCCTACTCGCAGCCCCGCCGGCCCGACGCCGGCGACAGGCGTGTGCAGGGGTGTCGCCCCGCCGCCGATCGGACCGCGATGGAACGTAGCGGTTCCCGGACCAGCGGGACCCGTGTGCGGCGTCACGTTGGGATTGTGCGTGACGGTGCGGTTCGGCGTAAACGTACGGTTTGGCGTGTGCGTGACCGTGGGATTGTGTGTCACCGTCCGATTGACGGTTGGCGTGTGGACTGGCGCGTGGGTCACGGTACGCGCCGCCGGTGCCGTTCGCGTGACCGCGTGCGCCGCCGGATGCGGAGCGGGAGCCGGCTTCTTTGGCGGAGGCGCCGCCTGGGCCGCGCTGAACGCTAATGATGCCGCGGCGGCGAGCGCAACAAAACCGCTGACCCGCGCGACAGATGTTGCCGTTGATAGGACGTGCAATTCTACCTCCCGGTCGGAACCAATAATGGCCGATTGCTCGTTGCCGAGCCTACCGTGCCACACTCACAGATTGCCTCCTGTTGTCGTCATCGTCGTTCGCCGGACATGAGCTGCTGGTGAAATCTGCGCGGCGGCGGCTACGTTCCTGGGCTGCTCTGGTCGGGGTTCTTGGATGGTTTCGGCAATCACGCCGCGAAGCTTCATCACTGCCGCAGGCGAGATCGCCTATCTCGATCAAGGTGAGGGCGACGCGATCGTGCTCGTTCATGGCTTTGCCTCCAACAAAGAGGTGAACTGGGTCAATCCGAGTTGGTTGACGACGCTTGAGCGCGCCGGCCGCCGCGTCATCGCGCTCGACAATCGCGGCCATGGCGCCTCGGTCAAGCTCTACGAACCTGCGCTCTACAAGACGGAACTCATGGCGGGCGATGTACTCGCATTGCTCGATCATCTTGGAATCGATCGCGCCGACATCATGGGCTATTCCATGGGGCTCGCATCGCCGCCTTTCTCGCGCTTGGCCATCCGGAACGGGTGCGTTCCATGATCATGGGTGGTCTCGGCCTCAAGCTCGTCGAAGGGGTAGGGTTGCCCGAGTCGATCGCCCACGCGCTCGAGGCTCCCTCGATCGACGGCGTGGTTGATCCTCAGGGCCGCATGTTCCGCATCTTCGCCGACCAGACGCGGTCAGACCGCACGGCGCTTGCCGCGTGCATTCGCGGCACGCGGCAGACGCTCGATCCCGCCGACGTCGGCCGCATTGCGGTGCCGGTGCTGATTGCGGTCGGCACCAAGGATGCGGTTGCGGGGTCCGCATCGGCGCTCGCCGCTCTCTTTCCTCATGCGCGCGCGCTCGACATTCCCAATCGCGACCACATGCTTGCGGTGGGCGACAAGGTGTTCAAGGCGGCCGCGTTGGAATTCCTCGCAACGCGGCCGTGACGCGCGCCGCGCCACCGTTTGCCAGATCGTAATCAAGGGCGTGTAAGGCCGTCGTGCGCCGGCGGTGCATCCGGAGCGCTGGTGGTTTTCCGGCCGGGACCCCATTATGCTAGACTTTTGTTCGACGCCGGCGCCCCGGAGGATGATGAATGGCCGAGCCGCAGCGGATTTTGCCCCTCGATACCGTCGACCCGGTCTGGTCGCGTATTCGCAGCGAAGCAGAGGCGGTGGTGCGGCAGGAGCCGCAGCTCGCCTCTTTCATTCATGCCTCCGTGCTCGAACACGACTCGCTCAACTCCGCGGTGGTGCAGCGGATTGCCGACCGGCTTGATCATCCGGTCCTGACCGGCGCAACCATTCGCCTCGCCTTTTTCGACGCGCTCGATGACGATCCGGACATCGGAAACGCGTTCCGCACCGATATCGTGGCGACCTATGATCGCGATCCCGCGACGACGCGCTTCATCGAGCCGCTCCTCTATTTCAAGGGCTTCCATGCGATCCAGATCCATCGTCTGGCGCATTGGCTGTGGAAGCATCATCGCAAGGACTTTGCCCTTTATCTCCAGAGCCGCGCCTCGGCGGTGTTTCAGACCGACATTCACCCTGCGGCCCGGATCGGACGGGGTATCTTCCTCGATCACGCCACCGGGCTTGTCGTCGGCGAGACCGCGGTCATCGAGGACGACGTCTCGCTTTTGCACGACGTCACCTTGGGCGGCACCGGCAACGAGAACGGCGATCGCCACCCCAAGATTCGCTACGGCGTGATGATCGGCGCCGGCGCGAAAATCCTCGGCAACATCGAGATCGGCCACTGCGCCCGCATCGCGGCGGGCTCGGTTGTGCTCAAACCCGTGCCGCACAACGTCACGGTTGCGGGCGTACCTGCACGGGTGATCGGGGAAGCCGGCTGCGCAGAGCCCTCGCGTACCATGGACCAGATGCTCTATAACGTCGGCGTGTAGTCTCAACCAAATCGGCCCGGTAGGCTCAGGGCATGTTCGTGCGAACATGCCGAGAGCCGAACACGCGGGCAAAAGGAGCCATCGTGGACGTCCAGGAAATCCGCAAGCTGGAAAGTTACATGAGGGGCCTGTTCGGCAACGCCAAGCTGCGCGTGGTGCCGCGCCCGCGCAAGGATGATTCCGCCGAGGTCTACCTTGGCGAGGAATTCATCGGCGTGCTGTTCGTCGACGATGAGGACGATGAGCGCAGCTACAATTTCCAGATGGCGATTCTCGCCACCGATCTCGGCGACTGATTGAATGGCGGCGCTGCGGTGGCGGCGCTGCCGTCAACGCGTATGGGTCAGCGCCTCGATGCTCGGCTTCGGATAGATCGGCGCAAAGCGCGAAACATCGAGCGCCAGCTTGCCGCCGACGACGATCAGGACGGCCGCGAGCACGTAGCGCAAAGCGGTATCGGGGACGCGCGTCGAGATCAGGCTGCCGACCAGAATGCCCGGGAAGGAGCCTGCGAGCAGCGACCCCAACGTCATGAGGTCGACCGACCCCATGGCGCCATGACCCAGTCCGGCGATCAAGGTCAGCGGCACCGCGTGGGCGATGTCGGAGCCGACAATCCGCGCGGCCGAAATGCGCGGGTAGAGAAGCACAAGCGCCGTCACCCCGATCGCGCCGGCGCCGACCGATGACAGCGTCACCAGAATCCCGAGCACCGCGCCCATGGCGATGGTCAGCCTGCCGGTGGCACGGTCGCTGAGATCGCCCAATTGCTGCATGTACAGCGCCGAGACGCGATTGCGGGCAATGAGCACCACGGCCGTCAGCAAGAGGGCGACGCTAAGCACCGCCGTGATCAGATGGCCGGCGCCGCCCGCGCTCACATGCAGCCACGACAACAGGAGGAGCGCGAGCGCCGTTGCGGGCATGCTGCCCGCGGCAAGCCGCCTGACCACCCGCCATTCAATGGTGTGATTGAATCCGTGGACGACGCTGCCGACGCTCTTGGTTGCCGCCGCAAAAAGCAGATCGGTTCCGACCGCTGTCGCCGGCGAGACGCCGAACAGCACGATCAGGATTGGCGTCATCAGCGATCCGCCGCCAACTCCGGTCACGCCCACGAGGCCGCCAACAAGAAATCCGGCCACCACGTAGTGCGGATCGATTGATCCCGAAAACATCCTTTGTGCCCGTCCGTAAACTCATTATCCGACTGAACGGCCGGGCAAAGCAAGCGTGTGGAAAATCAACGAGCCGGCGAGCGGATTCTTCAATCTTTGCCATGGGTTGCGGAATCTCGATGCCGCGCATGGGGCGCAGCCTTAGCGGCTGATCGCGCTCGGTCGCCAGCGCTCGATGAGGAGGTCGATGCCTTCTTGGACCGTTTGCCAATCGGAAAGCCAGCCGCGCTGGAAGCGGAAGGTGAGGGCGGCGTCGCCGATCGTGCGTTCATAAAGGCATACGGCAAGAGTCATGTCGCCGTGCGAACGGCTGCATCGCACCAGAAAGCGATCGGGCGCGGTGGCGTCGTAGATCACGTCCTCGCCTTGATAGGGACTGCCGTCGGCAAACGGCGCGATGATGAGCCCGCCGGGCATGCCGGTCGACGCTCCGCCGAAGTAGCGCGGATAAACGGATTTCAGCCGTTCGATCGGAGTGAACTGGGGCTGGGTGCTTTCGATCGTAACGAACAGCCGCGGCGCTGCGTCGGCGGTGTTTGCATCAGGTGGCAGCAGATCGGGCCAGCGATAAGCGAGATCAACGCGCTCCTGAGCGCCAGCGCGCCGCTGTACCGGCATGCGGATGGCCGCCGGCGGTACATTGAAGACGACGCCCGCGACCGTAATCGGCAGCGGGGGAGCGTCGAGCGGGGCTTGTGTCCAGGTCGGCGTCAACAGGTAGGCGATCAGCGCGGTCGCGAATGTGGCAACGGACACAAAGAGCAGCGCGAACAGCAAAACGACCGAGCGTGGGCCATGTCGTAGCCGTTGCGCGTGGTCCATGACGGTCATGCTTTAAGACCTCGAAAAGGCATTGATCCGGGCTACGCCTGGGCGAGATCATCGATCAATCGCCGCCGAATCATCGATGATTTCCCTTGCATTTAGTCGGACATGATTGGGGCGAAATGTCCCGTTTCGAAACAGGACGCCGCGCGAAATCTTTTTGTCGCGATCGGCGGCGCGTTTACCCTTTTTTAAGGAAGTAGTGGCGGGGCGCTCATCGATCCGGCAGATCAATCCTTGAAGCATCGATCGGTCCGGCTCGCGGCGGACCCGTTTTCAGATCGGCCGAGGTCGCATGTCGCCCGAATCCATCGAGTCGTTTCTCGCCCTCGCTCTTGGTTTTGCAGTCGCCGGCATGATTTCGACCGGATATCAGCTTGTGACCAGCCGGCCGGCTTCGTTTCGTCTGCTCGGCAGTGGTCCGAGCGCAGCGGCCTTCGTGGCGGTGCCCTTCCTCGCCTTCGCGGCGCCCTTCATCATCATGCGCAATACCTTGCGCGGCCGGCGCATCGAGCGTCGGCGGATCGAATTCGTCATGCTGGCAACGGTGGCAGCGAGCTTCTGGAGCATGATGAGCGGCACCGTCGTGGTGCTGATGTTCGAGGCGTTCGAACGTCTCGTTGCCTGATCGGCGCATAGCGTCTCGCCAAGCGGTGCCTGCCATGGCAGTTTCGCGCGCCCTATCAGGAGCGCAGCAATGCCCATATTCGAACTTGCCGGCGTGGCGCCGGAATTTCCCGCAGACGGCCTCTACTGGATCGCCGAAACGGCCGTGGTGATCGGGCGGGTGCGGCTCAAATCCGAATCCAGCATCTGGTGGGGCGCAGTGCTGCGCGGCGACAACGAATGGATCGAGATCGGCGAGCGCTCGCAGGTGCAAGACAATGCGACGATGCACACCGATCCAGGCTTTCCGCTCACAATCGGCCGCGGCTGCGTGATCGGCCACAACGTGGTGCTGCACGGCTGCACGGTGGGTGACGGCAGTCTGATCGGCATGGGGGCGATTCTGATGAACGGTGCGCGCATCGGCGCGAACTCAATCGTCGGCGCCGGCGCTGTGGTCACCGAGGGCAAATCCTTTCCCGACAACACGCTCGTGGTCGGTGCGCCGGCGCGCGCGATCCGCACGCTGGATGAGAAAGCCGCTGCTGCAATCGCGCGCGGTGCAGATATCTATGTCGCGCGCTGGAAGGAATACGCCGAAGGGTTGCGGCGGATCGGCTGAAACTTGCTGTAGCCCGGATGGAGCGCAGCGTAATCCGGGACCGGACTATGCAATGAGCGCCGGCCCGGATTACGTTGCGCTCCACCGGCTACGCGCCCGGCGCGAGCCGTTGCCATAGAAAGCGCCCCACCACGCCCCTCTCCCTGGGCCGCGAGATAGAGCGCGACCGCGTCAGAGGCGGGACCGCCCAATAGCCTTATGCCCGTTTCGACCGGAAGCAGCCATGCGCGAAAGGGCAAGATCGACGCGAAGGGCCATTTTCGGAGCTCATGCGGCGCAACAGGGCCGGCCGCTCATGTTGCCCCGATTGCCCCGTTCCGATGTAACCCCGTCTGCGCTAGGCTCGCGCCAACCAGCGCGAGGATCATTGATGCGGCGGCGTGACGTCATCGCAGGGCTCGGCGCAGCCGCTTGGCCTCTGGCCGTCTAGACGGCGCAGCCTATGCCAGTTGTCGCTTTCATCAGCATCGCAGCACCCAATTCTTCAGAATACGTACCGCCGTTTCGCAAAGGACTCAGTGAAACCGGCTACGCCGAGGGCCAGAACGTAACGGTTGAGTACCATTGGATGGAGGGGCGCTACGATCGGGTACCGGAGCTGATGGCCGACTTGATCCGCCGCCGTGTGACCGTGATCGTCGCGGCCAGCAATACCATCGCCCTCGCGGCCAAATCCGCGACCTCAACAATTCCGATTGTGTTCGGCGTTGGCGATGACCCGGTCAAGCTTGGCCTCGGGGATGTCCCGCTCTTTGTTGAACATTGAGAAGCGGTCGTTGTCATGGTTGACGTTACGCGGCGTTGGCCTGGCGAGCAAGAACGCCATGTGAGTTTTTGTCTTGGTTCGCTTCCAGAGCGGCCCGTAACGCAGGAAGTTGCTTGTGAGCCTTCAGTCGTCGGAAGCCTTTGGCTGCTTCCTGCATGGCGGCTGCGGTCCAGCGCATTGCCATTGAGGCCGAGCGCCAGCGCTTCACGTTGCGGCAGACACGGCGCACCGTGCCCATCACATTCTCGATCATGTTGGTACAGGCGAGCGAGCGTCGCAGCTCCTTCGGCAATCCGAGCCGCGTGACGGTGAGGATTTCATCGATGCCTTCGAGGATCGAGCCGGCGACCCCGGACCAGTCTCGTTCGAGACGCTGGGCAAGATTGCGAAGCAGCTTTTCGGCCTTGCCGGCATCGTCCAACTCCCATGCTTGTCGCAACACGCGGCGGACCGAAGCGTGCAGCGATTTGGGCAATCGCTCCATGATGTTGCGGGCCTTGTGGACCTGACAGCGCTGGATCGCCGCGACGTGACCGAAGGTTCGGCGGATTGCCTTGGATAGGGCCTTGGCGCCGTCGATGATGAACAGCCGCGGCACCGCTGGGTCGAGCCCGCGTTCGACGAGGTTGTCGATGAGCGCCTGGACGGTCGCGGCGTTCTCCGTCGCGCCCTCGATGAGGCCAAGCGGATGCTTGTCGCCCTTCGCGTCGACGCCAATCGCCGCGACCAGGATCAGATCCTCGTCCATGTGAATGCCGTCGATCTGGATCACCAGCAAATCGAGGCTGGAGAGATCGGCCGCCATCCACTCCTTCATGCGCGCCGCCGATAGCGCTACGAACCGGCGGGAGACGGCCGATTTCGTCAGCCCAGCCCCCGTAGGCGCCGGAACGTCTCCCTCAGGCAACCGAACCGATCGGGCAAACTTACGCGTCGCGACGTTGATCAGCATCTGGTTGATGGCCCACTTGCCGAGCCAGTCCTCCGCGACCGCCGCCTCCCAGCTCGGCAGAGCCTGCTCCTTCCCGTCGAAGCCGCGAAGCCTTGGCCGCTCGACCTCGACCTTGCCGCCGTGAAAGCCGATCTTGCCCTTCGTTTTCCCCCAGCGGTGCGCCTGTCGGTCATCACCCCGCGCATGGCGTGGACCGCAGACCGCTTGCGCATCATGATCCATCATCTCGCCAAGAGCCTCCATGCCGGAAGCCAGGCAAAACAGCTCAAAACTCCCCGACATGTTCGAAAGCGCCTCAAGCTTCAGCGCCCTCGTCGGAACAACAGTGGATGTAGTAAGTCTGTTCATGGCGTTGCTTTCCTTTGTGGAATCAGCACCCCGAGCCTATCGGCTCAAGGCGAGCAACGCCGCCTCTCTATTTCAACATCGACCGGGACAATTCACTGGCCTCGTCACTAGCCTCGGCGGTGAACGTGACTGGCGTCAATTTTTTCTTCCAGCAGGTAGTCTCAAAACGGCTGGCACTGCTGCTTCAGCTCGTGCCTAAGGCGGTTCGTGTTGCCGTACTCCTCAATCCTGCCAATACGACGAGTACCGAGACCACGTTGCGCGAGGTACGGGAAACTGCGCGCAACATGGGGCTGCAAATCAACGTTCTTAACGCGAGTACGATCCGCGAGATCGATGCGGCCTTTGCTAGCTTTGAGCGCAATCGCCCAGACGCCCTCTTTGTCTCTGGCGACGCATTCTTCAGTAGCCGCCGTGTGCAAATGGCTAATTTGGCGGCGCGAGAGCGCATCGCAACCGCTTACGGAGACTCTCAAACTGTGATGGCCGGCGGTTTGATGGAGCTATGGAGCCGATATTCGCGACAGTTTCCGTCAGGTAGGGATTTATGCCGGCACCATACTTAAGGGCGCCAAGCCGGCCGACTTGCCGATCGTGCAATCAACCAAGTTTGCGCTCGTCATCAACTTACAAACCGCGAGACTGCTTGGCATCGATGTGCCGCGAACACTGCTGGCGCTCGCCGACGAGGTCATCGACTAAGGTGCCGCAAATTGACAAACTGTTTCCCTTGCTGCGATGCAGGCCCGAAGTCTCCAACGGGTCAATCTCTGCCTATCCGGTTCCGGGCACCATGTCTGGACTGGTTGGCAGCGGACAATGAAGGTCGGCCGATGCACTGCAGTTAATCTGTCGCGCCGCCTGCGCGTGCGCGCCGGAAATTGACGGCGCTCGTGATAAGCCTCAACTCATATATGTGGGAGGTCCGTTCGGCATGCTTGCATCGAATTTGACGACAGCGGAATAGTCCTTATAATATAGTCATCCGAATCCGCCGCGAATTTCGAAGTATTAGTTCCATGACCCGCTGCGACCACTTCGCTCAGCTTTCGCTGTTTCCGGGCGATGAACTCGCGGCTCGGGATTACC
Source organism: uncultured Alphaproteobacteria bacterium (assembly GCA_963829315.1). GTDB lineage: Bacteria > Pseudomonadota > Alphaproteobacteria > Rhizobiales > Xanthobacteraceae > Bradyrhizobium. The sequence continues at coordinate 47,061 of CAWHIO010000004.1, forward strand.
GACTCCCTGATACTGTGGCCAGAATCGCGGAGCAGTGCGCCCGCGGAAGGCCGTTTTTTGGTTTTCCCTGTTATCTTCGCTGTTCTCAGGGAAAAATCAGGGGTCTCGCGGAGGACAACATTCAGTCGCCACGTCGCCGTAGCCCGGATGAAGCGAAGCGCAATCCGGGGTTGGCCTATCCAACTTTGCGAGCCGGCCCCGGATTACGCTGGCCTCCATCCGGGCTACAGCCTCAACTTTGTTCACGAACAGCGCCTTATCGCCTTACCTACGTTGCTGTAAGTTGCTAGCATGCGCCGCGTGATTTAAGGAAACCCGGCGTTCGCCGGAGGCTGTGCGCGCAAGTGCCGGCCGCGGAACGATCCTGCAGTGAGGGAGAAAACGATGAAGATCAAGCAGGCGTTGTATCTTGGCGTTGCGGTAGCCGCGCTCGGAGCTTTCGTCGCGGTGGCGCCGAAGGACGTACGTGCCCAAACGGCCGCCGTCACCATCGACGGTGACGATATCGGCGGCGTTGTCACCGGTCCGAGCGGGCCGGAAGCCGGCGTGTGGGTTATCGCCGAGACGAACGACCTTCCCACCAAGTTTGCCAAGATCGTGGTGACCGACGATCAGGGCCGCTACGTGATCCCGGACCTGCCCAAGGCGAAGTACACGGTTTGGGTGCGTGGCTACGGCCTCATCAACTCGCCCAAGGTCGAAGGCACTCCGGGCAAGCTCTTGAACCTGACTGCGACGCCCGCGCCGACGCCTGCGGCAGCGGCCGAATATTATCCGGGCATGTACTGGTATTCGTTGCTCAAGATCCCGCCGGAGAGCGAATTCCCCGGTACCGGCCCGAAGGGCAACGGCATTCCGACCAACATCAAGACCCAGCACGCCTGGATCGACACCATCAAGAATTCCTGTCAGTCGTGCCACGCGATTGGCTCGAAGGGCATTCGGACGTTGTCGCCCATGCTCGGCCAGTTCAAGAACTCGCGCGAGGCCTGGGAGCGCCGCATCCAGTCGGGTCAGGCGATGACCAACATGGCGGTCTCGATCGGCCGCATTGGTCCCGACAAGGCGATCGAACTCTTCGCCGACTGGACCGACCGTGTCGCCGGCGGCGAACTGCCGTTCGACAAGCCGCAGCGGCCGCAGGGCATCGAGCGCAATGTCGTGTACACGATGTGGGACTGGGGCACTCGCGGCATGTATCTCCATGACGCGATCGCGAGCGAGAAGTACACCCAGAAGGTCAACGCCAACGGGCCGATCTACGGCTCGCCCGAGGAAAGCTCGGACTTCGTGCCGGTCCTCAACCCGGTCACCAACGAGGCCTCGACCATCAAGCATCCGTATCGCGATCCGGAAACGCCCTCGAGCAAGACCAATACGGCTGGGCCGTCGGTTTATTGGGGTGATGAGGCCATCTGGGACGGCCACACGTCAATTCACAACCCGATGATCGACGACCAGGGCCGCGTATGGTTCACGGCGAAGATCCGGCCCGACGAAAACCCGGCCTACTGCAAGCAGGGCTCGGACCTGCCGTCCGCGAAAGTGGCGCCGCTCAACGTCTCGACGCGTCAGCTCTCGGTGTACGATCCGAAGACGCAGAAGTGGTCGCTGATCAACACCTGCTTCAGCACCCAGCATCTCAACTTCGCCCACGACGCGAACTACACGCTGTGGACGACCCCTGGCGGCCCGCAGAGCGGCGTCGTCGGCTGGCTCAACACCAAGATGTATTTCGAGACCGGCGACGAAGTGAAGTCGCAGGGGTGGACGCCGATCATCGTCGACACCAACGGCAACGGCAAACGTGACGAATTCGTCGAAGCCAACCAGCCGCTCGATCCGAACAAGGACAAGCGGGTGATGGCCGGCTTCTACGGCGTGCAGCCGAGCCCGGTCGACAATACTATCTGGGGTCAGTCGATGGACGTCGGCTTCTCGCGGATGGAACAGCCCGGCTACATCATCCGCCTGATCCCGGGCTCGAACCCGGCGGAGACCGCGCTCGCCGAACTGTTCGTGCCGCCAGATGAGGGCTACGGTGCGCGCGGTATCGACCTCACCACCGACGGCGTCGTCTGGACAGTGCTCTCCAGCGGACACATGGCGAGCTTCGATCGTCGCAAGTGCACGCGGGAGATCAAAGGTCCTGAGGCGGTTACCGGCAAGATGTGTTCGGAAGGCTGGACGCTTTACAAGTTCAATGGCCCGCAGTTCCGCGGCGTCACGGACAAGGGCAGCGCCGAGCACTCGTATTACATCTGGGTCGACCGCCTCAACACCCTCGGCCTCGGCGCCAACGTGCCGATCGCTTCGACCAATGGCGGCGAGTCGCTGACCGCCCTCGTCGACGGCAAGTTCGTCACGCTCCGCGTGCCGTATCCGCTCGGCTTCTTCTCCAAGAACGCCGACGGCCGCATCGACGATCCGAGTGCCGGCTGGAAGGGCAAGGGTGTTTGGACCACGTTCGGCAGCCGCGCGCAGTTCCACAACGAGGGCGGCATCCAGAACTCACCGAAGCTCTACAAGGTGCAGATGCGTCCGAGCCCGCTCGCCAACTAAGCGGACGGCAATAGACCGCGCGCGTCTCGCGCGCACGCAAACGAAGAAGGCCCGCGACGGACATCCGTCGCGGGTTTTTTATTGCGATCAGATCTCGATCTGGCCGCCCAGTTCGATCACGCGGCCCGGCGGAATGCGGAAGAATTCCGTCGCTGGCAATGCGTTCCGGTGCATGAACTCGAAGAACTTGCAGCGGAGGTGACCGAATTGCGAACGCCGCGCCGGCACGATGGTGACCCGGCCGATAAAGAACGACGTATCCATCATGTTGAACTTCAAACCCTGCTCGGCACAGCGATCGAGGGCCCGCGGTATGTTTGGCTGTTCCATGAAGCCGTAGTGGACCACGACCGAATGAAAATCGTCGGCGAGGTGAACCACATCGAGGCGACGCGCGCGTGGAACGCGTGGAATGTTCTCGGTCACGACGTGCATCAGCACGATGCGCTTATGCAGCACCTTGTTGTGCTTGAGATTGTGCAGCAGCGGCACCGGTACGACGTCGACCCGGCTCGTAAAGTAAATGGCGGTCCCGGCGACGCGCTCCTTAGTGTGGACTTGAGCGATAAAGTCCTTGAGCGGAAACGTGTCACGTTCCAGCCGCTGCAGCACGGTGCTGCGGCCGAGCCGCCAATTGTACATGGCCGCGAACACACACGCCGCCACCACGAGGGGAACCCAGCCGCCCTCGATGACTTTCATCATGTTGGCAAAAACGAAGGAGAGGTCGACAATCATAAAGAAGCCCGCGACGGCGGCGGCAAGCGCGAAGCTCCAGCCCCAGACCTCGCGCATGGCGAGGAACAGCAGAACTGAGGTGAGAAACATCGTGAGCGAAACCGCAATGCCGAAGGCGGCGGCGAGATTGTCGGAGGAGCGGAAGCCGAGGGTGAGGGCAAGCGTAACGGCCATCAGCGCCCAGTTGACGAAGCCGACGTAAATCTGGCCGTAGCCCTCCGATGAGGTCTGCGTGATGTGCAGGCGCGGCGAGAGGCCAAGCTGGATTGCCTGCCGAGTCATGGAGAATGTGCCGCTGATGATCGCCTGGCTCGCGATGATGGTGGCGGCCGTTGCAAGCGCGACGAGCGGCAATTGCAGGAACTGCGGGCAAAGCACGAAGAACGGATTGCCTCCCTCCGGCACTTGATTTTCGACGACCATCGCCGCCTGGCCGGCGTAGTTCAGGAGCAGCGTCGGCAGCACGAGCCCGTACCAGGCGAAGCGGATCGGTTTTGGTCCGAAATGGCCCATGTCGGCATAAAGGGCCTCGGCGCCGGTCGCGCACAAGAAGACGCCGCCCAGCACCAGAAACCCTGTGAAACCGTGGGAGAACAGGTAGCCGAGCCCATAGCGAGGATCTAGCGCCAACAGCACGCGCGGATGGCTGACGATGCCGACGAAGCCCAAGACGCCGATGGTGATGAACCACACCGTCATGACAGGCCCGAACACCTTGCCGATGCGCGCCGAGCCCTGCGGCTGCAGTGCAAAGAGGCCCAGCAGCACCACGACCGACAATGGCATGATGTAGGGGGCAAACTCCGGGAGCGGCCCCTTGATGCCCTCAAGCGCGCTCAACACCGAGATCGCCGGCGTAATGGCGCCGTCGCCGTAGAGCAACGCCGCGCCGAGAATGCCGAGCGCGATCACAACGTTGCGCTCGCCGTGCTTGATACCGAGGAGCGACATGAGCGCGAGAATGCCGCCCTCGCCGTCGTTGTCGGCGCGCATTACCACAGCAACGTATTTCACCGACGTGATGATGATGAGCGTCCACACGATGAGCGAAAGCATGCCCAGTGCGACCTCGGGGCTCGCGCCGCCCGCCCAATCGATGGCGGTCTTGAACGTGTAGAGCGGGCTCGTCCCGATGTCGCCGTAGACGACCCCCAGCGCGCCGAGCGCGAGCGCTGCAAGGCTGCCGTGAATGCGATCAACTGGTGCCGGTTCGGCCGTGCCAACCAGCTTGGCCGGCTCCGCTGCGGGAGCGTTGCCGCTCCCGCTTGTGATCGTTGATGCTGCGGGAACGCGCCCGCCTGTTTCAGTGTCGGGCGCGTTCAATCAGCCTACCCCTTGAGTTTGAGGGCCGCGCGCACCCGCGCGGGCGTCATCGGATATTCGCGCAGGCGCATGCCGGTCGCGTCGAAGAACGCATTGGCGATGGCGCCGACCGCGGCACCCATCACTTCTTCGCCGGCTCCGGTCGAGCGCTCGTCAAGTCGCTGTACCACGATCGGAGTGACGCCCGGATGATCGGCAAAGCGCAGCACCGGATAGCTCCTCCAGTCGAGGCTTGTGACGTTCGTCGGCGTGAACGTGACCTCCTCGATGATCGCCCGGCTCGCGGCTTGCGTCAGCATACCCACGATCTGATTCTCGACCAATGCAGGATTGACCACGAGGCCGGCATCCATCGCGCCGTAGACATGCTTGACTTTGATCTCGCCGGTCTCGCGATCGACCTCGATATCGGCGACTGCGGCGCCGTAGGATACGATGTGCGTGCCAAGGGCGATGCCGCGGCCGGTCAACACGCGGCCGCTTCCGTACCGCCGGCGTGTGATACCCGCGGCGCCCATTTCGCCGCCTGCGTCACGGCATCCATGACGCCAATCCAGCGCCGATCGGTCATGTTGCGGCGGCGGAACGCCACCGGATCCATCTGCACGGCGTGAGCAAGCTCGTCGATCGTCTGCTCGGAGGCGAACGAGATGGAGAGATCGAGCGGCGAGCGGAGATTGCCGCCCTTGAGATAACCGTCGAGCCCCGGCACGTGATGGTTCACGAGCCGCACGTGGGGCATGGCGTAGACGTCGCTCGTCGTCACCTTGTTGACGAGCCGCGCGCGGCCGCTCACGGGGGGCTGCACTGGGGCGCCGACCGCGAGCTCCTGGGAGGTTTCGCCGGTGATCCAGCCGTGATGCCATCCGTTGTATTCGTAAGCCACGATGTTGCCGACCGCGTCGACGCCGGCGCGCACGTCGGCGAGATGCGCCGGCCCGTAATTGTCCCAGCCCAATTCATCCCAGCGCATGAATTGGACCCGCACCGGCTTCCCCACCACCTGAGACATGATCGCGGCCGCGAGCGCGGAGTCGTCATGGCAGGCGCGGCCGAACACGCCGGCACCTTCGTAATACTGTACCCTGATCTGATCGGCGGGCAGTCCGAGCGTCTGGGCCAGCATGCCGCGCACGCCATGGGGAAATTGGGTCGAGCACATGACAAGCGCGGTGTTCGTCCCCACATCGGCGAGCGCGCAACTCGGCGCGAACGGCGCGTGCGACTGATAAGGGCCGTAGTAAGTCGCAGAGGACACGTGTGCGGCGCCAGCGAGTGCTGCCGCGACGTCACCGGTCTCGACCAGGACGCTATCGGTCGATTTCGACGCGCGCATGACGTCGAACAGCTTGTCCTGCGGCGGCAGGCGCGGCGGCACGTCCCAGGTAATCTTGAGCTTTTCAGCGGCGCGCACCGCGTCCCATTCCCGCTCGGCGACGACACCGACAAAATCGCCCTTGCGCACCACACGTGCGCCGGGAATATCCGCAATCGAGCTCTCGTCGATGCGCGCGACTTTGGCGCCAAAGCCGTAGGCGCCTTGCCCGCGCGGACGCACCACGCGGCCATGCAGCATGTCGGGCACCCCGAGGTACTGCATGTACACGTACTTGCCGCTGATCTTGTCGGGGACATCGACGCGCGGCACGTTGGTGCCGACGAGCTTGTAATCGGCGACCGCCTTCTGCGGCGCCTTGCCCGTCATCTTTACGTTGAACTGCTTGTCGCCGATGAGCCCGCCATAGGTGACGGCGCGGGCCGGATCGCCATCGACCGTCACGACGCCCTTCGACACCCGAAGACGCTCGACGGGCGCGCCAAGCTTCTGGGCCGCAAGCTGCAGCAGCGCTTGCCGCGCTTCCGCGGCGGCAGCGCGCACTTGCGGGCCATTGTCCATGATGGAGAGGCTCGCGACCGCAGGGCCCTGGTTCGGCGTCACGTCGGTGTCGACGCGTGCTGCCGAGAGCTGACTCATGTCGAGATCAAGCTCCTCGCCGGCAATCTGCAACATGCCGGTGGTCGTGCCTTGGCCAAGCTCGACTTTGCCGATCAGGATCGTCGCGGTGTTGTTCGGATGGATCGCGATCCATGAATCAAGGAGCGCAGGATCAGGCGTGGCCGCTGCTGCCGATGTCGCGATCTCGAGCAGGGGCGCCGCAAGCGGTCCCGCAATGTTGAAGCCAACGATGAGCGCGCCGCCCTTGAGGAGGTCGCGTCGCGACGGAGACGTCGTCAGATGCGCGGTCATCGGCGTTCCTCCGTCATGATCCGGGAGGCGACCTGGATCGCTTTCATGATCCGCGGATAGCTGCCGCAGCGGCAGAGGTGGCCATTCATGTGCTGGCGGATCTCGGCCTCGCTCGGCTCGCGCACGGTGGCGAGCAACTCTGCGCCTTTGATGATCATGCCGTTGTAACAGTAGCCGCATTGCGGCGCCTGCTCGTCAATCAGGGCGCGCTGCAACGGATGAAGTTCGGGGGGCGCGGCAAGACCTCGCTGCTTGGCGTAGAGCGCCGGCAAGCCTTCAAGTGTTGTCACCGGCTTTCCGATGACGGCACCGACCGGCGTGACGCAAGACCGCGTCTCGACACCGTCGACCAGGACCGAGCACGAGCCGCACTGGGCGAGGCCGCAGCCAAATCGCGGACCCTGCAGGCGAAGCTCGTTCATGAGCACATAGAGCAGCGGCGTGTCGCGATCGGCCGTCACGTTCGACAGCTTGTCGTTCACGCGGATTGTGAGTTCCTCCGCCATGTTTCCCTCCGTGGCGAATCCTGTTGGCCGAGCGATGATGTTATCTGCGCCGAGAAAGGGCGCTCGTGCCGCGTTCGCCTGGAGGGAGTCTACCAGCGGCTTGCGCGGGGTTGAACAGGCTAGTTGCGGTTCGTGACCCGGCGACTGGGACTCTCGCTCAGACCGTGGCGAACCTCGCGCTGTGATATGCTGCGTTTAACGAGGAGATGATCATGTTCATTGCGATGAACCGCTTTCGCGTGAGGACAGGCTCGGAAGAAGCTTTCGAGCAGGTCTGGTCCAGCCGCGACACGCGCCTGCCCGAGGTGGCAGGCTTCGTCGAGTTCCATCTGCTCAAGGGCCCGGCGCAGGACGATTACACGCTCTACGCCTCGCATACGATTTGGCAGAGCAGGGAGGCATTCGAGGCCTGGACGAAATCGGACGCGTTTCGCCAGGCGCACCGGGACGCAGGGCAGAACAAGCCGCTCTACATCGATCACCCGCAATTCGAGGGCTTCGAGGTGCGTCAGACCGTGCCCGCCGGAAAGTGAAGGCTTGGTTGCCGAGAATCGAAGCGAGCGCGCGGTGCCGTCGCGGCGAAATTCCGGCATGACAGCATCACAGCTTCTGTGAGACGCCCATGAAATAGCCGCGGCGCGCGCCGAACTGCGGCGCGAACACGCCGATGCCGCTGCCGTCGCGCAGCTCGTAGACCTGATCGAGAAGATTGACCACGTCGAAGCGAAACGTCGTCGGCTTGGCATCCGGCGCCCACCGGACATCGTGCGTGATGCCGACATTGACGATCGCATAAGGCGTCGTGTGATCGATATTGGCAAAACCGGAACGCAAGCCGCTGCCGTAGAGCATGCTCGTGGTGAACAAGGTATCGTACCAGCGATAAGATGCGCCGGCTGAGCCGCTCATGCGCTGCATGTCGTCTGTATAGTGATAATGATTTAGTAGGTAATTGTATTCATCAGCATCGAGTAAATATTGGTTGGAGACAGCATTGATCGCTTTCATGATGCCGTACGAGAAATTAGCGTAGGCTCTGAAATTGCCATTCTGATATTTCGCTTTTACTTCAACCCCTTCGCTGAAACCCCGCTCCCAGTTGAACTGGGTCAACACGACGGCCTGACCGAATTGGCCGTCATCGATCATGTCTCTAGAGACCTTGTAGTAGGTATCTATACCGACATCGAGCCCGGGAAGGATCCGTTGATCGATGCCGACATCGAAGTAATGGGAGCGCTCCGGCAAGACCGGGTTGTTGTAGGGCACTTCCGGCTGATTGGTCGTGTTGGTGAACAAAGAGATATTGGATTGCGCTGCTTGCGCCTGCATCGGCGGCGTAAAATAACGCGCGTATCCGGCATGGAGGCTGGTGCCGTCCACCGGCTTGTAGACCAACGCCACGCGCGGACTGAACTGGTTGGCATCGACGTATTGATACAGTTGGTCGAATCGCAGGCCGAGGTTAATGACAAGCCGGTCAGTGAGCTTCCATTCGTCCTGAACGTAGCCGCCGAGGTTCCAGCCGAGCTTGGAATTGACGTCTGGAATATCAAATGGCGTCGGCAAAATATTTCCGGTGTTGGGATCGACCGGCAGAACCGTCGAGATGTTGATCACGGTCGTTTTCTCGGCCGTGATCATGAAGCCGCCGCGGAACGTGTGCCAGTCGCTCATCCGATAAGAAAGATCGAACTGGGTGCCGGACAACTCACTTTGGCGGATCACATTCGAGGCCACGTCATTGAACACGAGGTCGCCGAACACGTCGGGTACGAAGTGGACCTTGGCATAGCGCGAGAAGAACGCGAGTTGCGTGTCGACGCTGTCGCCCTTCGTCTGAACGGCCGCCATGTTGAAGATATAAGTGTCATACTCGTTTTCGTTCAAAGCCAGCGAATTGTAATTTGTCGGCCCGAAATCGCCGAGCGCCATCTGGCTAGGATTGTTGGGAATCTGAAACTTGCTTGATGCGGCCCCGGCAATGAGGCTGAACCGTGTGGACGGATCGATCAGAGTGGAAGCATATCCGAAGAACTTGCCTTGATCGGTCTGATCGTGAATGGCGTTCAATCCGGCGAATGGACTCTCGATGCCGAGGTTGTTCCAATTGCCGCGCGCGGTGACAAAATACTGCGTGTCGCCGACGCTGCCGCCGTAATTGAAGCTTGGCGTGATCGTTCCCCGGCTGCCGGCATAGAGACTCAATTCTCCGCTCGGCGCCGAAAAGCTGCGGCTGGTGATGTCGAGGACGCCGGCGGTGCGCAGCCCATACTGTGCCGGCAGCGCGCCGGTGAGGAGCGACATGCTGCCGATGAAATTGGTGTCGATGAACGGACCGAGGCCCGAAACGCCTTCGGGCAGGACGATGCCGTTGATCCTGGTTTGGACGTTTGCGTATTCGTTGCGGACGTGGAAGGCCGGATTTGCGACGGCTGAATCGTACGATACGCCGGGAAATTGCAGAATGAGCTTATCGATCGGCGTGTTGTCGCCTTGCGGCAGACTGGTGATGCCTTCGCGGGTGATGGTCGAGACCGAGGCGCCGATCTTTGTCAGCAGACTATCGCGCGCCTGATCCATCGCCTGCATCTTGCTGTCCAAGGCGGCTTGACCGGGCGTTGCTCCGTTGTTTGTCGGCGCCGTGGTGTTCGCGCTCCGCGCCGGCGGGGCTGTGGAGGCCGTTTGACGCCCCTGGGATGCGGGTCTCGCGGGCTTCGGTTTGGCCGCCGTCACGCTGATTTCAGGGAGTGCGGACTCGTTGGCAGATGGAGCAGCCGGGGCGGTCGTGGCCGGAGCGGCAGGCCCGGCTGCCGGAGCCGGCGAAGGCGGCTTTGCGACAGGCGGGATCGACTGATCCTGCGCGATGGCACCAAGCGTCCCCACAACGCAGAGTAGGCCGGCCGTTCCACCAACGCGATAAAAAGCGGCGACGCGGCGTAAGCCGCGAGCCTTTCCCGCCAACATTGTACCCGCCCCACCCCGCTCTATTTTAGAAAGAGCAACAAAGTTGCTGTCCCCGGTCTTGCCCTTAGCTATCGCGGGCCGGGGTGGTTGAAGCAATCCTTGCGGGCGGAGTTTGTAGGAATTCTAGTTTTAAATGGTTTTAATCTGCAGCGCGTCCTGACGGGAAAGACATCCTTCGTTCGGATCACCAGCAGCGAAGACGTCGCACCTGGACTCCGCCGGAGTCAATTCGGAATGAACAGGTAGGGCTTGAATTGATCGGTCTCCTGCTGCCCGACGTATTTGCCGATCTCCTTGTCGAACTGCGCCCAGCTCTTCCATGGTCGGTATTCTGCGAATTCTGCCGCCATGCGCGAGCCGACGCCGGGGATGAGCATGAATTCCTCCCGCGTGCCGGTGTTGAGGTTGATCGGCACGAATGCCTTGCCGAAAAAGGCCTTCACCTGGTCCGGCGCGAGCTTCTGTTCGAGCAGCAGCTTGTTCAAGTCGACAACGGATTTGAACGGGCGTCGCGCGACAATCTCTTTGGCGACAGCGGGTGCCATGTTGGGCAGCTGCTGCAGTTCGGTCTCTGTGGCGGTGTTGGGATCGATGAGCTTGGCGACTTGGCCCGCAACAGGCCAAGCCAACAACGACAGCAGCGCCAGAGTACTGGCGATCAGACGCAAAGTCGTCATGTCGGCTCAACTCCTTGACTTGTAACCCAGCGCGCCGGCCCATCGCAGGACGTGTGCACGATAGCGGTAGTCTGAATAGACGTAGGCTAGGCCCAACAGTCCCAGCTGGATCATCATTCCAGGCGCGAGCAGCGGAGGCGCCTTGGCGCGAAGGACCTTGTCGATGAGTTCGGACATCGGCATCTGCGGATTGAGTTCCAGTTGGTATTCGGCCGAGCCGTAGAAGTGGGCGAACATGCCGACCAAGCCAGCCAATACATGCAGCACCATCACGATCTGCAGCGTGAGCAGGCTCGCGGCTGAAGGGCGGCTCACCTGCCATACGAGAGCGA
>CAWHIO010000005.1:0-21188 GCA_963829315.1 uncultured Alphaproteobacteria bacterium
TAATGCGCCGGTTCTGTCGAGGGCGAAGCCGGCTTTTTCAGGAGAATGACCAGCAGGCTGAGGCCGAGATAGAACAGCGTCAGCATGAAGAAGGCGTCGCCATAGCCCATCACCACCGCCTGGCGGTGAACGATCTGGGACAATTGCTTCATCGCCATCAGCGCGGCGTCGCCCATGCCCTGCAGGCGCTGGGTGAACATGTTGAGCGTCTCGGTCGCGGCGGTGTTGCCCCAGGTCACCCGGTCCTGCAGGCGCGAGATATGCAGGTCGGTGCGTTCGTTCAGCACCTGGTTGATGATCGCAAGCCCGACCGCGCCGCCGAGGTTGCGCGTCAGGTTGAACAATCCCGAGGCGTTCTTGACCCGGTCCGGCCCCAAGGTGCCGAGCGAGATATTGTTGGTCGGCACCATCGCGCACATCATGCCGATGCCGCGAAGCACCTGCGGCAACAGCAGTTCGTAGAAGTCGTACTCGCGGGTGATCCACGTCATCTGGTAGGAGCCGAGCGCGAAGATCACGAGCCCCGCGGCGATTATTACGCGCAAATCCACCTTGAGCATCAGGCGTCCCACGACCGGCGCCATCAGGAACATGGTGATGCCGGAGACGAACATGGTCTCGCCGATCATCAGCGCGCTGTAGCCACGCACTTCGGCGAGATAGCGCGGATACATGTAGGTCAAGCCGTAAAGGCCGATGCCGACGCAAAACGAGATCAGGCAGCCGATGCCGAAATTGCGGTCGGTGAAGGCCTTGATATCGACGATCGGCTCTTCCGCCGTCAAAACGCGGGCGAAGAAGGCGATCGCGGAAATCCCGCAAACCCAGGCGAACACCGCAACCGAGGTGTCCTGCAGCCACTCATATTGCGGCCCTTCCTCGAGCACGTATTCCAGCGAGCCCAGAAACCCCGCCATCGCGATCAGGCCGAACCAGTCGAAGCGATCGAGCAATCCGAAATCCGGCTGGTCGAAATCCACCAGCGCCAGCACGCCCACGGTGATGCCGATGCCGGGAACGACGTTGATGAAGAACAGCCAGTGCCATGACATCGCGTCGGTGATGTAGCCGCCCACGGTCGGGCCGATGGTCGGCGCCAGCGTCGCCACCAGCCCGATGATCGGGCCGACGATGTAGAATTTCGAACGCGGAAACACCGTATAGGCGGAGGCGAACACCGTCGGGATCATGCCCGCGCCGAGAAACCCCTGGATCGCGCGCCACAGGATCATTTCCTCGATCGAGGAGGCGAAGCCGCACAGGAAGCTCGCCACCGTGAAGCCGGCGGCGGAAATCGCGAACAACAGCCTGGTGCCGAGCGCGCGCGACAAAAATCCGGAGAGCGGGATCGCGATCACTTCCGCGATCAGATACGAGGTCTGGACCCACGATACCTCGCTGGAACTGGCCGACAGGCCGGCCTGGATATCGGTGAGCGATGCCGAGACGACCTGAATGTCCAGGATCGACATGAACATCCCGAACACCATGATGAGAAACGCAACCAGCCGCCGCGGCGCGATGCGCTCGGCCGGCGCAGCGGTCGCGCTCAGCATTCCGGGGGGAGCGGTGGTGGCTTCGGCCATGACGGGCTCGGCTCAGGACAGAATCGAACCGGGCGTGCCGGGCCGATGCGCGGGACTTATTGCGGGTGAATCATCGCCGGTGCGTCGAGGTCGGCCTCGCTGTCGGCATCCTTGGCACCCTCGGTGGTATCGACGGTGGCATAGACCGACATGCCGGCACGCAGCAGGTTTTGGCTCGCGACCTCCTTCGGCACGCGAATCCGGACCGGAAGCCGCTGCACGATCTTGGTGAAATTGCCGGTGGCGTTGTCCGGCGGCAGCAGCGTGAACACCGAGCCGGCCGCCGGCGAAATGCTCTCGACGACGCCCGCGAACTTGCGATGGCCGTAGGCATCGACCGAGATCGTCACCGGCTGGCCCGGACGGATCCGCTTGAGCTGCGTTTCCTTGAAATTGGCGTCGATAAAGACGTCGTTGAGCGGAACGACGTTGCCGAGCCGCTGCCCGACCACGATGAAATCGCCGGTGTTGACCAGACGGTTGGAGAAGGTGCCGTCAACCGGCGCGCGCACCGATGTAAAGTCGAGGTCGCGTTCGGCCTTGGCAAGCGAGGTCTGCAATTCAGCCAATTGGGCGCGGGCCTCCGCCTGCTGCGCGCGGGTCACCTCGACATTGTCGCGCGCGGCGTCGTAGGCGGCCTGCGCGGCCTTCACGCCAGCCAGCCCCTGGTCGCGTCCGGCCTCGGACTGTTCGAACGTGGCGTGGGTGGCAAAGCCCTTGGTGCTCAGCGTCTGCTGCCGGTCGTAGTCGAGGTTCGCCCGCTTCAGGCCGGCCTCCGCGGAGGCGAGTTGCGCCTTGGCCTGCTCGACCGCGCTTTCCTGCGCGGTGACCTGGCGGCCGATCCGGTCGATGGTGGCCTGCTGGGTTTCGATCCTGGTGCGCGCGGCATCCACCGCGATGCGATAATCGCCGTCGTCGATCTTGAAGATCACTTCGCCGGTATGCACCAGCGCATTGTCGCCGGGGAAGATCGCCGCGATATGTCCGGACACGCGCGCGCCGAGGGTGGTGTTGTTGGCACGCACATAGGCGTCGTCGGTCGAGACATGAAAACGGCCGACGATGACATAGTAGACGCCGTAGGAAACCACCGCGAGCGCGAGCAGCAGGCCGGCGCCGATCAGAACGAATTTGCGCTTGCCCGGCTTCGGCGCGGCCGCCGCGGCAGGGGCCGCCGGCGCCGCCGGCCTGGCAGCCGGGTCGGCGACGGCCGGTCGCTCCGGCACTTCCGCGGGGCGGCGGGCGACGGTCTCATCCGCGAGATTCGCGCGAATCAAGTCGGCGGGCGCGGCGGATACGTCCTGCGCGGGATCACCCCCAGCCGCATTCGGCTCGGTGCGCAGGATACGCGCGGCGGCCTGGTCTCTCGCTGCGGCCATAATAAAAAGGCCTCCCGGTTACAATTTCGCGACCTGGGCAAGACCCAAAAAGGTCCCTGCCCGATGTCTGGGCTCAAATTAGCATTGACCGAACGGTTCGGTCAACATATATTCCGATTGCCCTACCATAGTGAGGAAGTTGCTTCCGAGGCGTATTTCGGGACGTGATTTTTCCGGAGAAACTAAACCAATGGTTGCAGAACCATCCAACAATCTCCGTCTGGTCGGTGACGAGGACTCCTCAAAGCGCCGGCAGATCCTGGAAGGTGCCCGTAAGGTCTTCATGGACCTGGGCTTTGACGGCGCCAGCATGGGCGAGATCGCCCGCGCCGCCGGCGTCTCCAAGGGCACGCTGTACGTTTATTTTACCGACAAGAGCCGCCTGTTCGAAGCCATCGTCGAGGAGGAAACGCTCGAACAGGGCAAGGTGACGTTCAATTTCGATCCCGACCGGGACGTCGCCACGACACTGACGGAATTCGGACAGGCCTATATCGCGATCATCTGCCGGCCGGGCGGCGGATCGGCGATCCGTACGGTGATGGCGATTGCCGAGCGGATGCCGGAGGTCGGACGCCGCTACTACGAGCACGTGCTGGAGCAGACCATCAACCGTCTCGCCACCTACCTCGACGCCCGGGTGAAGCTGAAGGAGTTGGCGATCGACGACTGCCAACTCGCCGCGTCGCAATTCCTGTTGATGTGCCAGGCGTCGCTGTTCCTGCCTTTCATCTTCCAGGCCGCCCCCGCCCCTTCGGCCGAGCACATCGCGCAAGTGGTCGGCAGCGCGACGCGGATGTTTCTCGCAGGCTATCAGGCGAACAAAGCCTGATCGCGGAGCGAAGAACTTGCTGAGGGCATTCTCTTGCGCCGTCCCCGCGAACGCGGGGACCCATACGCCGCGGCCTCCGGGACATCGAAGGCATACGCCGCGAACGGCGTCGGCGTCACGGAACGATGGTGGGTGCGGTGGAAGAAACGATATAATAGCGTTCGCAGGGACGACGCAGAATGCAGCGTACCGCCATTGCCCGCAAAGCGTCGTCACACCCCGCGCATGCGGGGTGTCCCCGGCGTGAGCGCAATGCGCTCATCGCGACGCCGCGGCTTCTCGATTCAATCACGGACGTTTCGGAATACCGGATCACCCGCTTTCGCGGGTGACGACGATTGACGGCGCGCAGTCGTCTCTCGCCTAATCGTCCTCGAATTCGTCTTCCTCGTTGACCCTGTCGTGCTTGCGCGGATGCGACGCCTTGTGGCCGCCGAGCGCGCCGGTCACGAACGGCCCGCGTGAAGCATAGGGATTGCGCTGCGCGGCCCTTGCCGCGACTTCCTCGCCGGACACCGCGGCCGGCTCGCAAATCAGGCGCCTCGAGGCGCGGCGCATCAGGTCGACGTGGATGTGATCGTAGTGATAGGCGTTGGAGCCCGGCGCCAGCACGGTGGTGAATTGCTGGCAGGCCGCCGCCTCGATGTCGCGCAGAAAGCCCTGCTCTTCCGGCAGGCCGTGCCAGCCGTCCTTGACCGTCACATGTCTTCCGTCGGCGAGCGTGAAGCCCGCGATATCGAGCGCGTTGCCGAAGGCGTGCTCGGAAATATGCGCGTAGGAATTGCCGTTCATGCCGCGGCAGGAATAGGCGGAGATCTGCCTGATCTCGACGACGCGCGTGCCGAACCAGCGCTGCGCGGCCGGCTGCACGGATTCCGCGAGCCAGCGGTCGAGCACCGAGACGATCGGACACGCCAGCGTCGCCGCCGGTTTCATCGCCACCGGCCCGAACGCGCCGACTTGATTGCCTTGCGCAGGACCGAGCCGCGGCAAGGGCTGTAGCGGCGTATCGACGCGCTCCGGGTAAGGCGACGCGTAGCGGTCGCGCGGCGGATAGGCCTGCGGCGGCGAATATGGTCCCTGCGCGGACGGGTTGCGCGACCCTGGTATACCCTCGGGCGGCAGATTGATTTCGTCCTGGTCGGGCGCAATCCCCGGCGCGCTCAATGAGATCGGACCGCCGGACGGCGCGCCGTAGCCGGGCACGCGCTGTCCGTTATCCGGGTAATACGGAGCCGGTGGCGGTGGTGCCGCCGGAACCGGCTGGCCAATCGGCCAGCGCGGCTGGTTGCCGACGTTCGCCGGCGGCCGCAGGTCGTCGTCGGCAAAACCGAAGCTGCCGCTGCTTTCGCCGAGCGCTGCGACCTTGAGGGGGAATTCCGCGCCGCAGACGCCGGGGCCCGAAATAGGGCCGATCCGCACCAGCTCGGCGTTCTCCCTGACGGCGCCGGACTTCAGGCATGCGATCTCGGCCTCGGTCCGCCACGGCTCACGTTCTTCGGAAAAAAATCCGCGACCGCAGCCCGCCAGCGAGACAAGGACGAAGGAGCCGACGAGATACAAACGAACTCCACGCGTCATGCGGGAGAACTTCGACGAATTTATTTAAGGACTTATCAACGCCTTGATTTCACTTCTCTTTAACCACGTCGCCGCGAGTTGGGCGGCGCCGGGAGCGGCGGATAGGCAGCGAGGCTGACTTTTTTGGCGAGGAACCGTTGCCAGCTGGTTTCGTTAGGGCAGGCAGAGACCTGACGTTGGGAGGATTCAATGGCTTTTCGGCCTATCGCCGGCAGACTGGGCATTGTCGCAGCCTATCTTGCTTTTGCCTTTGTCGGCGCGATCGTGCTTGGCGTGTTCTAGTCAAGCCGGAATTCTTCAATGCCCGGCGATCTGGATCGGTCCAGTCGCCGGGCATGTTTGTGCCGGGGATCAATCCACGCATGGCCGGGATCACTTCGGTGCGCGTCTCAAAAATGCGAGCAGCACGATCCGGGGAGCGCTTTCAAGCGAGGCATGCCCTCGGACTTGATTCAGAGGGTGAGTACCGGTTCGCGTGAAGAAAACGCGACGAACAGAAAAACTCCCCAAGGCCGCGTCTCACCACGCGTAGCGCACGACGCCCTTGCCGGCGTAACTGGTGGTGACGTTGGAGAACTCGCCCTCGAAGGTCGCTGCCGCCGACCAGCCGTTGAGCCATTTCATTTCGACCGAGGCGGTGGTGAGCGCGGAGTCGCTCGCCAGCGCCGCGCCGTTGACGACGAAGGAGGCGCCGGGCAGCGTCTGGAAGGTGGCGGCGATGTTGCGGTTAGGGTCGTAGTCATGCGCCCAGGCGAAGCGTCCGCGCAGCGTCAGAATTCCATCCTGCATCGCGAACGACTTGTCCGTGCGCAGACCGAGTTCGCTGCGCGGATCGGTGACGCTTTTCGCACCGTAGGCAAGCGCAAAGCTGTTGGCGCCCGACAACGCCTGCTCGGCATAGGCCGGCAGATCGAAGGTCGTGAACTGCGCGGCGGCATAGGGCGTGATGCCGACGCCACCCACCCATGGCGTGACAAAGCGATAGCCACCTTCAAGGCGGCCGGAGAACGCGTTGGCGTTGAATTCCGCGTGCAGGCGATCGATGCCGGCAATGGCGACCATGCGATCCGTCGTGATGTCCTGCCAGCCATATGCGAGCGCCGCCGAGACATAGGCCGCACCCGCGGTGTGGCGGACGTAAGCGCCGGCCTGAAACAGATCGGAGCGGCCACTGCCCAATCCGTTGACACTGAAACTGGTGCCGCCGCCGGCGAGCGCGAAGCCTGCGATCGTGAACGGCGAGAAGCGATAATCGGCACCGACCGCGGTACCGGCGATGCTGCTGGTCGTGCTGTTCGATCCCAGTGTTGCGTTGCCGTCGGTGGTTTGCGAACCGCCAAAGCCTGCCGCCCACACGCTCCAGCGCGGAGTGAAGCTGTCGGCCACCGGCGGCGCTTTGGTAATCATGCCATAGGCGTCGCGTTCGCTTCTGGTGCGCGCCTTGCCGTTGGCGGCGTAGGCGCTCGCGCCGTCGGCTTCTTCGGCGAACGGCGTCGCGCCCGCGCCTGCATTCGCGCCGTTGCCGCGCCCGGCGGCAAAGGGATCGGTCAGCAGACCCATGAACAGGTTCATCGCGTCGAACGTGGTCTGCTGCGAGCCGGTTGCGAGCTCGCCGGAGATTTGCGTAAGGCCCGGCGCCGTCAGGCTGCCGAATATGGCGGGAATACCTCCGGTCGAGTTGAAGAAATTCGAAAGGGCATTGGCGACGTTTTGCTGGTTGACATTGAGGCGGCCCGGCGCCGCATAGCCGAGCGCCAGATTCAAAAACACGTCATGGGCATCGTAACTCAGGCTTGCCGTGAAGCCGGAGGGAATGTTGAGCGTGTTGAACGAACTGAAAGTGCCGGTGACTGCGGTAGTGGCCGTGAGAATGGTGTATTGCCTGGCCACGTAGCTGCCGGACAGGAAAGCGGCTCCGGCCGCGCCATTGAGCGAAGCGGTGCCGGATACGCTGGCTGATGTCGATGTGGAGGGATTGAGCTGCACCAGATACAGCGCGCCCGACTGGAAGGCGAGATTGCCGTTCACGGTCATGACGGTGCCGGGCGTGCCGTTGCCCGGCATGAACGTTCCGCCGGCGTTGACCGCAGTGGTGCCGACGGTGCCGGTGCCGCTGAGGATGCCACCGTTCACCGTCATGGTCGAATTGGCCAGACTGCCGTTCACGTTGAGCGTGCCGGCGCTGACGGTCCAGGGCATCGCCGCCGCATTGGCGCCGGTCAGCGTCCAGGTCGAGGCCCCGATCTTGTTGAAGGTGGCGTAGCCCGAGAACTGCGTGGCGAGCAGGCCGACATTGAAGCTGTCGGTGCCGGTGCCTCCGAGCTGGAATGTATCGGCGCCGAATCCGTGCGCGGTGCCGTTGATGACGCTGCCGGGTGCGAGCGTCAGCGTATTGCCGCCGCTGAAGAAGAGGAGCGCGGTTCCCGCGGTTCCGGTGATCGTCCCGGCATTGAAGATCGACGTGTTGTTGAAAGCAGAGATTCCCAGATCGCCCGAGATCGTCCCGCCCGCGTTGTTGATGATCGTGCCGGAGGTCATGGAAATGGTGGGTGCACCGCTGCCGCCTAATATCGACCCGGAGTTCGTGACGGTGACCGTTCCGCCGGCGATGCCTGAAGCGCCCAAGCCCGTTCCGGAAATGACCCCGAAATTGGTGACCACCACGGTTGGAGCCGTAATCGCGCTGCCGTCCGATGTAATGAGGCCCGAAGCATCATTGGTGACATTGAGCGACGTGGTTGCGTTGATCGCAGTGCCGCCCGAGAAGCTGTTGACGGCTGGCGCCGAAATCGTCCCGAAATTATGGGTGACGGTCACGACATCCGCGGTGATGCCTGTAGAGTTTCCGGTGATGGTGCCGGCCAAATTATTCACGGTCACGGAACCGCCCGCGACGTTGATCCCGTCCGCGCCCAAGGCTCCCTGGATCAGACCGGAATTCGTGATCGTGGCAGTGGCGTTACCCTGGATTCCGATTTGCCCCTGAATCACCGCTCCGACATTGTTGGTGACAGAGAGGCCCGAACCGAACGTACTGATGCCGGCTCCGTCGGCGACGAAGCCTGGAATGTCAAGCTTGCCGATTGTTCCAGAATTATTCACGGTCAAATTGTTGCCGTTGGCATTGATGCCCGCAATGTTGCCGCTTCCGCTGACCGTTCCGAAATTGTTGATGGTGTTGTTATTGCCGACATCGATGCCGATGCTGGTGCCGATCACCGAAGTGACCGGCGAGACTACGACATTAATGGTAAGTCCGTTCTGCAGGCCGCTGCCATAGCCGGTGCCGGCTTCCGGGCCCTGATTTGAGACCGTGCCGCTGCAGGTCACCGTGACGTTGTCGCCCGTGGCGGGGGCGCAGGCGGCAAATGCTGTCGAGGGTAGGAAGGTCGCCGCGAGGCCGAGTGAGGCAACCGACAAGCAGAGGCAATAAGGCGCCCAATTTCGGCCGGCGCCTGGATACGACACTATGAGCATTTACGACTAGCCTTGACGCGACGCGGTATCAGCAAACAATCAAACTACCCAGGCGTGAGCGACGCCCGGACCTAACGCAGCAGCTTAACCAAAATTGCGGTCGGTGCAGCGGTCCCGCAGAGACCGTGCGAACTTACTTTCTTATTGCGTCAATTCGGCAACATCCGAGCAAGCCATTGAGAGCAAGCTGCCTATAATTCGGTCATTTGATATCGCCATGCGCGGCGTCGCCATGACCGCGGCGGCGGTGCCAGCCGCGAAGAAAATCGCTTCATGGCAGCGCGCTCCCCGGCGTGATGCGAAAAATCGCCAGGGGAAGCGATGTTGAATGTGATCTTTGTCACCCCCTTAAAGGAGCACGGCCGAAGGCCGCCTTCGCATCGCCCCGTGACGCACATCACAGAATCCGCAAGCCGCGGCGCTTAGGGTCGGGCAGGTTCACAAGGTCGGTTGAATCTTTCGCTCAACGCCTGGAGGCTCTGATGAAAAAGCTCACCGTTCTCGCCGCGCTGGTGATGGCCACCACATCCGCCCACGCCGGCAATTCGATTTCCTTCGAGATCGACGGACACAAGGTCCGCATCGAGGCGCCGAACAACTGCGACCAGCTGTCGTGCGTCAGGATATCCGGTTTCGACTTCAAAGGCTTCAACTCCAAAAGCTTCAACGGGGATGATGACGCCGTCGTGACGCCTGAGCCGCCCGCGCAAAAATCGGCCCCGGCTCCGGCCACCCAATTTGCGCCGGTCACCCCGGCGACGGCGCCGCAAGCTCCGGCAGCCCCCCTCGCCAGCACCGCGCCGGCACCGGCGACGGTTGCATCCACGCCCCCCGCGCCGGCGACCGATGTTGCGCCACCGGCGCCGCCGGCGGTTCAGGCAGGCGCGACACCGCTTGGCGTATGGGCCACCGAAGAGAACAAGGGAAATGTGCGCATCGAGCCGTGCGGGCAGAACCTCTGCGGATATGCCGTGAAGACCGGCGAGAAAATCCTCATCAACATGAAGCCGCACGACACGAAATGGACCGGCCAGATCCACGATCCCGACAGCGGCAGGAACTACGACTCCACGATCGCGATGAAGGGCGCGAACAGCCTGCGGGTTCAGGGCTGCGCCTTCGGTGGAATGTTCTGCGGCGGCCAAGTCTGGAATCGCGTCAGCTAGCCACCACCAGGATATTGCGGCAAGGGCCCCCTCGGATTTCCGGGAGGGCCCTGTCGCATGAGGGGCCGCCCACATTCATCCTGCGTTCAGCCGACCGAGTCCTCAATCGCGGCTGCTGTCGCCAATTCCATTGTTGCCGGGGTTGAGCCGATCGGCAAAAGTGGCAATTCCGAATCCTGCGTCCGGCCGCGCTCTCAACGACCAAGGTAGGCATGATCCTTTCACCCACCGGCTCACGCTTTGGCACACCAAGCGCGAGCACGGCGCGATGGCGGTTTTCATTCGCGCTGTCGTGTCTCGCCTGCCTCATGCTGGCGGCCCCGGCGAATGCCTATGCGGTACCCTCGCCGATCGAAGATTCGGCCGTGGACACGACCCTCGGTTGGATACGACTTGCGCAGGTCCAGCCGGCACCTTTGCCGGCGCCTGCCCCGGCGCGACCGGCCGTGCCACCCTCCCCGGCCACGCCCCCGCCGGCCACGCCTTCGCCCGCGACCGCTTCGCCCGCCTCGCCCGCGTCAGCACCCGCTGACGAGCCGATCGGCAACGTCGCAACGCTGACCGGCACGGCCACCGTCATCCGCAACAAGAATTCGCTGGCGCTCAAGCTGCAGGACGACATCTTCCTCAACGACATCCTGCAGACGTCGTCGAATTCCACCCTCGGCATCACGTTCAACGACGCCACCACGTTCAACCTCACCGCCAACGCAAAGATCACCGTCGACAATTACGTCTATGAGGACGGCGGCAAGAACAACTCGGCGATATTCGACATCACCAGGGGCACCGTCGCCTTTGTCGCGGCCTCTGTCGCCAGGACCGGCGACATGAAGATAACGACGCCATCGGCCTCGCTCGGCATTCGCGGCACCACCGGACTGGTCGAGGTGCCGGAGGGCGCGAACGCCGCGGGCGGCCACAATATCAAGCTTTATCCCGACCCCGACGGCAGGGTCGGTCACATCGATGTCAGCGATCGCAGCGGCAATCGACTCGGTTCGCTGACGCAAGGAGCCAGCGGCTTTACCATCCGGCCCGGCGCCGGTGGCCGCTTCACCGCCGCGCCGCTGATGATCTCGGCGCGAGAGGTGGCGCGCGACCAGGGCATCGTGCGCCAGGTGCACGCCGCGCAGGTCGTGGGCCGTCAGGTCGTGACCCAGCAGCGCGCGTTGCGGCAGGCCAATCCGAACCGAACCACGCCGCGCAACAATCAACCGGGTCAGCCCGGCCCGCAACGGCAGAACAATTTGCAGCAACGGCCAGGTTCGCCGCAGCAACCGGGTTCGCCGAACAAGCCAGGACAGCAAGGACTGCCGAAGCAGCCGGGTTCACCGAACAAGCCGGGCCAACCGCGGCAACCGCTGCAGCCGGGATCGCCGAACAGGCCGGGTCAACAAGGCCAGCCGCTACGGGCGCAGCCGCCCGTCCTGCAGCGGCAACCAAATCTGCCCGCCATGCGCCAGCCCGGATTGCCAGGCCGGCCGGCACTGCTGCCGAAGCGGCCGCCCGCGCCGAGGGGCAAGCCGCCGCCGAAGGAGAAGAAACACTAGCGATTCTCGGGCCACTCACTTTCCGTCATGGCCGGGCTCGTCCCGGCCATCCACGTCTTTCTTCCTAAGGCGAGGCCAAGACGTGGATGCCCGGCACAAGGCCGGGCATGACGAGCTTTCGAGGAGCACGGCAGCATCGCGCCGTCTCGAACCATGAGGCCAACGGCCGCTCCCTTCTCGAATCCGTCAGCCCGGCTTACGCAGCAACGGTTGGCCGGCCAATATCCGCGCGCCCTCGCTGACATTGCCGCAGAATTCGAAATGGTCCGGCGCCAGCACGATGATGGTCGAACCATGCTCGAAATACCCGAGCTCGTCGCCCTTGCGCACGCTGACATCGCAGGGAAACACCGTCGGCCCCCGCGTTTGCGCATTGAGCACGAGATCGAGAAAATGCAGCCGGATGCTCGCCACCAGAATCGCGGCGACCGGCACCAGCGTCAGGGCCTCGCCGGAGACGAGCCGGGTTTGGATCACCGCGCGCTCGTTCTTGCAGAACAACCGCTCGATTCTTCTCAACGCGATCGGATTGACGTTCCAGGTGTCGCCGCTGATGAAGGTGACCCGTTCGATCCGGCCGTCGGCGGCGGCGTGAAAGCGGTGATACATGCTCGAGGTCAGCCGCAGCGTGACGAAGCGTCCGTTGCGGTGGGCATCGACCAGTTTGGGATCGCCGAGCAGGTCCAGGAGAGAATAGGCAGCGCCCTTGATCTGAAACAGCTCGGTATCCTCGATCGCACCATGCGCGCCGATGATGGCGTCGGACGGGCTGACCACGATCGACGGGTCGGGGTCGGGCTTGCGCAATCCCTGCTTGAGCTCGCGCGTGAAGCAGTCGTGCAGGCTCCTGAATTCGGTTTTCCTGGCTTCGCTCAGGTCGAGATCTGAAAACATCCGCCAGCACGCGATCGAGGCGTCGCGGACAAGCGGATTCTCGATCTTGCTGAACCAGCCCATGAACCGCGTCAGCGCCGCCCGCGGGATGCGGTTGGTCAGGAGGAAGTTCAGGTCCTCCTGCTGCGTCAGGGCGGAGACCAGGCCCCGGATTGTCATTAATCTGTTAGATGGACCGGCTAGCGCTGGTGGCATGGATTCGCCTCTCCCGATTCTCTCTCTGTCCGCCGCTGCGGTCGCTTCCGCCGCGGCTGTGTTTCCCAAACTCAAGGCGCGGCTGGCGCTGTCGCGGGCCAAGCACCGTTCGCTCGCCGGACATTCGAAAATGTCGCGGCGGGTGGCGCGGCTGATCCCGTTCTATGAATTTTCCGTCGACGACTTCTTCCGCTCCGACGGCGCGCCGCCCGGGATCGCCGGCCAGCGAAAGGATGCCTTCTTCGCGCTGGCCCGCCTCTACGAGGAACGTTACGCGAAGGGACGCCGGATGACGGCGGAGGCAGCCGAACGCATCTCCGACCTGCAGTTCACCGAAACCTACCGCGTGCCCTTTCAGTACAGCCGGCTGGTGCGCGAGCATCTTTCGACCAGCGCCTTCGTGCAGTCGTCGGCCGGCGTCACCGTCACCGACGTCGACGGCAATGTTTCCTACGACCTGACCGGCTCCTACGGCGTCAACATCTTCGGCAACGACTTCTACAAGGAATGCATCGCCGGGGCGCAAGCCCGCGCGAATGCGTTGGGGCCGGTGCTCGGGCCCTATCACCCGGTGATGACAGATAACGTGCGAAGGCTCTGCGAAATATCGGGGCTCGACGAAGTCTCGTTCCACATGTCCGGCACCGAAGCGGTGATGCAGGCGGTGCGGCTTGCCCGCTATCACACCCGCCGCTCGCATCTGGTTCGTTTCGCCGGCGCCTATCACGGCTGGTGGGGCGACGTGCAGCCCGGCGTCGGCAACCCGGTCTCGCCGCACGAAACCTATACGCTCGCCGAAATGTCCGAGCGGACGCTCCACGTGCTGCGGACGCGCCGCGACATCGCCTGCGTGCTGGTCAACCCGCTGCAGGCGCTGCACCCCAACGCCAATGCGCCCGGCGATTCTGCCCTCGTCGACAGCTCCCGCTGCGGTCGCTTCGATCGCGAAGCCTACGGCGCCTGGCTGAAGGCCTTGCGCGACGTCTGCACGATGCGCGGCATCGTCCTGATCTTCGACGAGGTATTTCTCGGCTTCCGCATCGCCGCCGGCGGCGCGCAGGAATATTTCGGCGTCCGCGCCGACATGGTGACCTACGGCAAGAGCCTCGCGGGCGGCCTGCCCATCGGCGTGGTCTGCGGACGCAAAGACCTGATGCGCCGTTTCCGCGACGATTCCCCGGCCGACATCTGCTTTGCCCGCGGCACCTTCAATTCGCATCCCTATGTCATGACGGCGATGGACGAATTCCTCTCTCGCCTCGCCAGCCCGAACTTCCGCGCGGTCTATCACGGGCTCGATGAGACCTGGAACACGCGCGCCCAGGCGTTGAACGACAGGCTTGCCGCCGCGAACCTTCCGGTCCGCCTCGCCAACCTGTCGTCGATCTGGATGGTGCATTATACCGAGCCGTCCCGCTACAATTGGATGTTGCAGTATTATCTGCGGGCCGAGGGGCTCGCGCTGAGCTGGGTCGGAACCGGCCGCCTGATTTTCAGCCTGAATTACACCGACGCCGATTTTGCCGAGGTCGAGAAGCGCATCCTCGCCGCGGCCGGGAAGATGAAGCGGGATGGCTGGTGGTGGCACGACGCTTCCCTCACCGACAAGACCATCCGCCGCCAGATCCTGAAAGAGATGATCAGGCGCGTTGTTTCCCGCTAGAAGCATTCTCGCCTTGAAACCTGGCCCTGCCGTCTGGTCACCTCGCCCCGCCTGCGGGGAGAGGTCGAAATTTGCGCGAAGCGAAAATTTCGGGTGAGGGGGACTATCCGCGAGTCTGACTCTGTGGAGAGTCCCCCTCACCCCAACCCTCCAAGAGCGAGCGCCGCTCGTCTCGACCCCGCAAGCGGGGCGAGGGAAAAGCGGTCCGGTCTGCAACGCTCAGGCGTGCTGCTCCTTGAGTTCGTGCTCGACGATATCGAGGCCCGGATCGATCAGCTCGCCCTTCATCAGGAACAGCGGCGCCTTGTAATAGAGCCTGAGATCGCTGAACGGGTCGGTCAGGATCTTTGTCATCCAGACCAGCCCGGTCTCGACGTCGCGGATGAAGAACAGATGGACGGTGCGGAACAGCAGCCCGCCGATGCCGATCGCGAGCCAGATCTTGGCGACCTGCCGCATGAAATCCGCCGGCGAAGCCCAGGGCGTGAAGATTCCGAACAGGGTCGGATCGAAGTACAGCACCAGCGGCGACAGCGCCCAGACCGTCATCAGCACGACCTTGCGCTGCAGATTATAGCCGACCTTGATCTCTTCCTTGTGCTCGTGGGTCGCCTGGTTGAGGTGGTCGTACCCCTTCGGCTCGAAGAAGAAATGACCGGCCTGGCGTGAGGTCATGGACACCAGCCAGCCGATCAGGGCGGCGACGACCGGATCGAAGAAGATCATGACATAGCCGACCAGGAAACTCGCCGCGCTGACGAAGTGCAGGCTCTGGTTGATGCGGCTGTGGTGATAGTAGCGATGGTCGTCCCAGCGCTGGGTTCGCAATTGCTCCAGAAAATCCTTGATCATTCTTTCCCCCAGGAAGGTGGTCTGCATTTTGTCTAAAGCGATTCGATGTACGGCGTGTGACATCATGATATTGTCACATGCGGTTTCATGACGGCGCGTTACGCAGGTTACGCAAACGTCTTCTGCCTGATTCAGGCGGCCGCCTTCTCGATCTTCCGGAAACGAACCAGCGAGAAGTGGCCGAGCGGCGGAATCAGGCGGCGCTCCACCAATTCCACCTCCTTTGCGCCCGAAAGCCATCGCGTGTAACGCGACCAGGCGAACTCGGCGGTCCGGAAACCGAGCCGGCGCACCACCGGCTGCAGTTGCTGCTCGATGAAACGGCGCATGCCGGCATCGGCGCTGACGCGCGTGAGGATGATCAGCTCGCCGCCCGGCCGCAGCACGCGCGCGAACTCGTCCAATGCCACTTCCGGATTCGGCACCGCGGTGACGACATATTGCGCCATCACCACGTCGAACGAACCGTCGGGGAACTCGAGCTTTTCGGCGTCCATCACCGCGAGCCCTTCGACATTCTTCAGGCGCAGATCGGCGACGCGCCGCTTCGCCTTTTTCAGCATCGCTTCCGAAATATCGGTCCCGAAGATGCGGACATGCGGCGCGTAAAGCGGCAACGAAATGCCGGTGCCGACACCGACCTCGAGCACGCGCCCGCCGATCTTGTTGGTCGCCTGAATGGCGGCGTCGCGGCCCTTGCTGAATACGCCACCGAACACGAGGTCATAAACCGGGGCCCAGCGATCGTAAGCCTGCTCGACCATTTCGCGGTCGAAGTCCAACTGCGTCGCGCCGGCCAATTTGATGATTTCCGCCATAATAACCCTCTCTGCGGCCTGATCCGGCGTCGCCGTATCAGACCCGTTGCTTGTTGTCTCTCAGCCGCGTACCGCGTGTCTTCCCGCCACAAACGGGACCGGCCGCAGCGAACGGCTCGGCTGCAGCGCACTCAGATTGCCGATGAACTGCCTCGCGCTGTTTTCCCAGGAGCGCTCCAGCGCAAACCGCCGGCATGCATCGCGCGAGACGTCGAGCGCGCGCAGGCACGCGCGGCAAAGATCCTCATCGAGCGCGCCGACGGGATGATCGGCGATCACATCGAGCGGGCCCGTCACCGGGAAGGCGGCAACCGGCGTGCCGCAGGCCAGCGCCTCGAGTTGCACGACACCGAAGGTGTCGGTGCGACTCGGAAACACAAAGACATCCGCCGCCGCCAGATGCGCGGTCAAATCCGCGCCGGTCTTTTCGCCCAGAAATTTGACCTTGGGATATTTGTGCGCGAGCTCGGCCTTTTGCGGTCCATCGCCGACCACGACCTTTGACCCCGGCAGGTCGAGCGAAAGAAAGGCTTCGATATTCTTTTCGACGGCGACGCGGCCCATGGTCATGAAGATGGGCCGCGGCAAATCGAGCGCGGCCGGATGATCCGGATTGAAAAGCCCGGTATCGACGCCGCGTCCCCAGAAGCCGAGCTTGCGGAAACCGCGCGCGTTGAGCTCATTATAGAGAGAACCGGTCGCCACCATCGTGACGGCGGCCGCCGCATGAAAGCGCCGCAACACCGCATAGGTCAGCGAAGCCGGAATGATCGAGCGCACGGCGATATATTCCGGAAAGCGCGTCGTATAGGACGTCGTGAAAGCGAGCTTGCGGCGGCGGCAATAGGCCCGCACCGCCCAGCCGATCGGACCCTCGGTCGCGATGTGGATCGCGTCCGGCGAAGCCGCCTCGATCCTGGCCGCGATCTCGCGCCGGTTCGGCAGCGCCATTCGCAGGCCCGGATAGGTCGGAACGCCGACGGAGGGAAAGCCGTCCGGGGTGAGGAAATGGATGTCGGCCCCCAACGCCGACGCACTGCGCTCAAGCGAGGTAAGGGTGCGCACCACACCATTTACCTGCGGGCGCCAGGCGTCAGTCGCTATCAAAATCCGCATCACGGGAACCCTGAAGGGTTTGCTGATTCTCAGGTCCCGACGTTCACTTACGGATATTTCAAGCGTGTGACGTCACAGAGGTTAACGCCACCTTTTTCGCATTCCTTTCGCCCTTTTTAAGGTTCGCACGACACCAGAATGAAACAATTCCTGAACGGGATGAAACCATTTTGGCGGTTTCGCGAAAACGTCCCGAAACGTTTTTTCATTAAGCATCCCCGCAACGACGCACCAAAATGGCGCGCGCGCGCGATCCAACAGGGGACGCCAAATGTTCGATCTCGGAGCCTTCAGGCCGAGTTTCCGCCGTGCCGCCGCCCTCGGGGCGCTGGCGATCGGCGCCGTCGCCTTGTCGGGCGCCGCCTCGGCCGCGCCGCTGCAGCTGTTTCCCTTCATCGTGGCGCCGCCGGCAGCCTACGCACCGCCCGCGGTGCAGCCGGCGCCGTCCGAAGACGAAGACACACCCGCCGAGCTGCCCGCGCGGCTGAAACGCCAGATCGTCAGCTACCCGACCCGCGAGGCGCCCGGGACGATCATCATCGATACGCCCAACACCTATCTTTATTATGTGCTCGGCGGCGGCCAGGCGATCCGCTATGGCATCGGCGTCGGCCGCGACGGCTTCACCTGGTCCGGCGTGCAGTCGATCACCAGGAAGGCCGAATGGCCGGATTGGACTCCGCCACCGGAAATGATCGCGCGCCAGCCTTATCTGCCGCGCCACATGGCGGGCGGCCCCGGCAATCCGCTTGGCGCCCGCGCCATGTATCTCGGCGGCACGGTGTATCGCATCCACGGCACCAACGCGCCGCAGACCATCGGCACCCACGTCTCGTCCGGTTGCATCCGCCTCACCAACCAGGACGTCTCCGATCTCTATTCGCGGGTCAATGTCGGCACCAAGGTGATCGTGCTGCCAATGGACCGCCGCGCCGAGAACGCATCCGGCAAGCGGGGCTAGCATTCGAACTCCCGAAGGCAGCACTAATCGTCATGTCCACGCCCGCCATCACCACACTTGCAATTGCCTTTGCCGCCGCGACGTTCATGATCCTGGAGCGCCTGCGGCCGGGCCGCGAGCTGCCGAACGCGCCCGGCTGGTACGTCCGTGCCCTGTTCATCACCATGCTCCAGGTCGGGATCACCTTTTCCACCAACAAGCTCTGGATCCAGCTGTTCGGAAGTGCATCGCTGTTCGATCTCGACGCGTTGCATCTTCCGATCGTCGAAGGCTTTATCGGCTGGTTTGTCGGCACCTTCTTCTTTTACTGGTGGCATCGCCTCCGCCACCGGCGCGGCTGGTGGGTGCTGTTTCATCAGGTGCATCACTCGCCGGCGCGCATCGAGGCCATCACCTCATTCTACAAGCATCCGGTGGAAATTCTCGCCGACAGCGCGCTCGCGGCGGCGGTGCTGTATCCGTTGCTCGGCTGCTCGCTGGAAGGCGCGATGTGGTTCAACGCGTTCGCCGCAACCGGTGAATTCTTCTACCACTCGAACTTCAAATCGCCGCACTGGCTGAAATACATCATCCAGACCCCGGAGCTGCATTCGATCCATCACCAGATCGACGTCCATTCGTTCAACTACGGCGACCTGCCGATCTGGGACCGACTGTTCGGCACCTATCGCGACGCCGACGAGTTTGCCGCGCAGTGCGGCTTTCCCCGCCATAACGAGCGGCATCTGCCTCGCATGCTTGTGTTTCAGGATGTGTACGACCGGTAGAGAGCTTCGCTCACCGCCGGCAATTGGCCCCACTGCTCTGGCGCGGCCCCACCCCACCCTGTAGACTCCCGGGCTGAATCAGTCCGGGGGGATGATGCGCCTGCCGATTCCGAAGCGGCCCATTACGATTGTGCTCGCGATTGCGGTGATCGCGGTCTCGTTCTTCGTCAGCCTGAAGGCGATGGACTGGCTGTCGCCGCGCGGCAGTGTGCCGCCTCCGGCGCTTGCCCAATTGCCGCCGCTGCCGCCGGCGCCCCGCAGCTCGGTCATCCTGGCGCAGGTCGCCATTCCGATCTCGGTCATCCGCGACGCCGCCGATCGCGGCGCGGCGCGCAACTTCACCGGCAAGGCCGACAACCCGGTCTCGCAGATCCTGCAAAACGCCGACATCGGCTGGACCGCCTCGCGGGGACCGATCGTGGCGACCGGAGGCCAGGATGTGCTGTCGCTGACCACGGCGCTGACGGGAAAGCTGAACGTGACAGGCTCGTTGTCATCGAAGGCAACCGGCGCGGTCAACGACGCCATCGGCGGCCTGCTCGGCGGCAATGTCGCCAAGCAGATCGGCAGCGTGAACATCAAGGCACTCAACGCCAACGCCGAGATCAGGGGCAGCGTCACCATCACCTCGCGCCCGAAGCTTGCGGCGGCCTGGCACATCGAGCCCAATCTTGGCGCGATGGTGACGCTCGGCGACACCAACCTGACGGTCGCGGGCGCGCGCGTGAACGTCCCGGCGCAGGTCAAGCCGGTGATCGACAAGACCGTCGGCGAACAGATCGCCGCGGCGGGCGCGCGGATTCGCAACGATCCCTCCCTCGAGCGCAACGCGCGGATCCAGTGGGCCAGGGCGTGCCGCTCGATTCCACTGCAAGGCGCCGCCGCGTCGATGCCGGCAATTTGGCTGGAACTGCGGCCGACCCGCGCGGTCGCGGTGCAGCCGCGCATCGACGCTGCCGCGGTTACCGTCATACTCGGCATCGAGGCGGAGACCCGCATCACTCCGGTTCAGACCAAACCCGACTGCCCGTTTCCCGAGAAGATCTCCATCGTGCCGCCGACGCCGGCGCAGGTCAGCATCGGCATCCCGATCGACGTTCCCTTTACCGACATCAACAAGATGGTGGAGACGCAGTTCGCCGGCCGCACATTCCCCGAGGACGGTTCGGGCTCGGTCAATGTCACGGTGAAGCGGGCATCGGTCGCGGCCTCGGGCGACCGGCTGTTGATCTCGCTCCTGGTGAACGCAAAGGAGAAGACGAGCTTTTTCGGTTTCGGCGGCGAGGCCACCGTGCATATCTGGGGCCGGCCGGTGCTCGATCAGGCGCAGCAGACGCTGCGGCTCTCCAACATCGAACTTGCCGTCGAATCGGAAGCCGCGTTCGGACTGCTCGGCGCGGCGGCGCGCGCGGCCATGCCGCATCTGCAGAAGGTCCTTGCCGACAAGGCCACCGTCGATCTCAAGCCGTTCCTCGGCAATGCGCAGCAAAAGGTCGCCGCCGAGATCGCGGATTTTCAGAAGACCGAGGACGGCGTCCGGGTGGCGGCGGAAATCACCAGCCTGAACCTTGCCGACATCGCCTTCGATTCCAAAACGCTGCGGGTGATCGCCGAGGCCGCGGGCACGATTAACGTCAATATAACGGCGCTGCCGGGGTTGTGACCGTTATCGGTTCACTCCCTCTCCCCGCCTGCGGGTGAGGTTAAAGGAAGAACCGCCCGCATTTTAGTCAGCCCCCTCGCGTTTGCCCCCGCTGCCTTCGGCTTTGCGGCCCGTCCGAAGCCGGGTAGAAGGAGGGCCCCAAACAAAACCCCAACAAAAGCCAAGGGAGAAGAGACCATGAGATCGCTTGCAGCCAGTTTGATCGCCGGCCTCGCCTTCGTCGCGTCCGGCGGAGCGGCGAGCGCGCAAATTTCCGACGATGTCGTCAAGATCGGCGTCCTGACCGACATGTCCAGCCTCTATGCCGATGCGACCGGCAAGGGCTCGCTGGCCGCCGTCCAGATGGCGGTTGCCGACTATGGCGGCAAGGTGAAGGGCAAGCCGGTCGAGGTGATCGCCGCCGATCACCAGAACAAGCCCGATGTCGGCGTCAACATCGCGCGCAACTGGTATGACAACGAGAAGGTCGACGCGATCTTCGACGTCCCGACCTCTTCGGTCGCGCTGCCGGTCTCCGCGCTGACCCGCGAGAAGAACAAGATCAACATCAATTCCGGCGGCGGCTCTTCCGACATTACCGGCGTCGCCTGTTCGCCCAACACCGTGCACTGGACCTACGACACCTATGCGCTGTCCAATGTCGCGGGCAAGGCGATGGTCAAGCGCGGTGAAGACACCTGGTTCT
>CAWHIO010000006.1:0-19735 GCA_963829315.1 uncultured Alphaproteobacteria bacterium
CGTCATGAACAGCGCGCCGGCGCCCATCGGATAGAACGTCAGCTCCAGCGGCAGCCCGGAGCCGGAAGTCTGCCCGGTGGTCAGCCCGCCGAGCTTGATGGCATTGTAGGCGACATAACCGGCAATGACGGTGACCAGCAGCGCGCCGATGGCATCGACCACGGCCCGCGCGCCGGCCGGCAGCCTGTCGATGAAAAACGCGACGCCGAGATTTTCGCTGCGGGCCAGCGCGCTGGCGGCGCCGAAAAAACTCGATCCGACCATGAGGCCGCGCGCCACATCGTCGGCCCACTCCACCGGGGCGTTGAACAGGAAGCGCAGCAACACCGAACCGCACACGACCAGGAGATCGGCGGCAAGCAGGATGGCCGCCGTTGCGTCGCTCAACAGCAGCAGCGAGGTGATGAACCGGTGGCTGGCGCCTGGCGAAAGCGCGGCGCCTGACATGCCAAGTCCCCTCAAGCCTGCGTCGCGCGGATCATATCCACCACGGGTTTTGCCTCGGGGCGCGCCTTGACGAAATTGTCGGTTTGCGGAAGGACGCGCTTGCGGAAGGCTTCCCGGTCGCATTCCACGATGGTGACGCCCTTGTCCGCGAGTTGCGCAAGCGCCTCCTTCTCGACCGCAAGGCCGTGGGCGCGCGTGTCGGCGCCCGCCTTGCCGGCGGCATCGAGAAATCCCTCGCGCAATTTCGGGTCCATGCGGGCGAACGTGGCATCGCTGAAATAGGTCGCCAGCGGCGAGAAATTATGCTGCGTCAGCGCGTAGTGTTTCGATGTTTCGTAGAATTTGCTGGCGAGGATGGTCGGCGGATCATGCTCGAGCCCGTCGAGCACGCCGGCCTGCAGCGCGGTATAGATTTCACCGAACGCCAGCGGCGTCGCGGCGGCGCCCATCAGGCGCAGGCATTCGGTGATGACCGGATTTGGCAGGGTTCTGATCTTGAGACCGGCGAGATCCTCCGGCGCCTTCACCGGCTTCTTCGCCAGCACGCTGCGGGAGCCGAAGTTGTAGGCCCACGAGATGATCCGGATATTTGCCCCCTTGAGCAGCGCGTCCTCGATCGGCCTGGCGGCGCCGGCAGCAAACGCCTTTGTCTGTTGCGGAAAGCTCGAGAACAGATACCCAAGATCAAACGTCCCCACGATCGGAACGAGATTGGCGGAGATCGACGAACCTGACACCATCAGGTCGATCACCCCGAGCTTGACGGAATTGATGACGTCGATTTCCTGGCCGAGCTGGTTGTCCGGGAAAGAACGTGACCTCAATTTGCTCACCGAGCCCGTTCGCCTTCAGGTTTTTCAGCAGATTGTCGAAATAGACGCGGCCATTGGCATATTTGGCATCGTTGGCTTGCGACGACGACAATTTGAGTTTGGTGGTGGCCGCCTGCGCCCGCCCGATGATGGCGGGTGAAAGAACAAGCCACGCCACCGATGCCTTCGACGATTTGAGAAACACGCGCCGGCTGACGGGCAAGGTCTTCATGGTGCTTCCTCCAAGGCGTCGTTATCTTGCGCCGCAATTGCATCGTTGCGGTTGCTTGGCTCATTAATCGCAAATGTATGACTAAACGGAAGCTCCATGCAAGGGTAGCAGGGTCGTCGAGATCACCCGGGTCGAGTGATGCGTTTCTCGCGAGCGCAAAGCTCCGGGCGTGCGCCAGAGCATAGGCGGCTGCAGGACTGGCGAGCATCACAAACGGAAGGGGATTTGAGCTGCATCAACAGCGGCTGCTCCGGAACAGGGCAGTAGGGGACATGCCGCAAAGTTCGATGCGACGACAGGTTTCTCCACCCGATCCGTTCCCGCTGTTTGATCCGTTTTCCGGCTGTTGATGGCAGAAGGTGCGATCGTCGAGGAGGCCGCGGAAGCTGACATGAAACAGCACACCTGAATGCATATCTGGCCACTTTTGCAATCGGTTTTGCTCTTGACGCTCGCGAACGGTATGCCCGTCGTCGCGAAAAGGGTCTTGCGAGCCCGTCTGGCGTTTCCGCTGGATGCGGGCGTGCGTTTTTTTGATGGGCAGCCATTGCTAGGGCCGTCGAAGACCATTCGTGGCGTGGTGATTTCGGTTGTCGCCACAGCCGTTGTCGCGCGCCTGCTGGGCCTGAGCCTCGCGGCGGGTGGACTTGTGGCGGCCTTGGCCATGATTGGCGATCTGTTCTCCAGCTTCGTGAAACGCCGCTTGAAGTTTGCGTCCAGCAGTCAGGCGATCGGGTTGGATCAAGTGCCGGAGTCTCTTTTGCCGCTGCTGGTGTGCAAAGAGACGCTGTCGCTGACTTCCATTGATGTGGCGATCGGTGTCGGCATCTTCTTTCTCGGCGAGCTGATCCTGTCTCGCTTGCTTTACGATCTGCGGCTCCGCGACGAGCCGTACTGAATTCCGCCTTCAGTCGCAGCAGAGGCGATGCAGGGTGATCTCAGGCGGGCAATTGAAGCGTACGGCGACGACGCTGGATCCGGCGCCGGTGGAGGTATAGCCGGTCATGTTGCGGTAGCTCCAGGCGCCGGCGCCCATCCGCCGCGGCAGCACCGAGTCGAGTGTCAAAGGTATTGCTCCCGGCAGGCAGATTTGGCCTCCGTGCGTATGTCCGCACAAGAGCAGATCGAAGCCGGCATGCGCGGCCTGGCGGAAGATTTCGGGCGTATGCGACAGCAGGATGGCGAATGCTCCTTCGGGAATCTGCGCCGCGGCTTTTTCAATATTGTCGACCCTGAAGTAATGCGCATCGTCAATTCCGGCGAGGTATATGGCCTGGTCGCCGCGTTTGATCACCTCGCATTCGTTTTGCAGCATTCTTATGCCCATGGCCTCCAGTCCCGGCAGCATCTGGATCGTGTCGTGATTACCGAGCACACCAAAGACCGGCTGCTTCAGGTGGCCCATCACCCGTGCCATGCCCTTCAACGCAGCATCGTACGCGCCGAAAGTCTTGCCGCGATAGTCGCCGGTCAGGACGCATACATCATATCGCAGTCCGCTGACGAGCTCGCCGAGCCGCTGCATTGCCAGCTGATTCATATCGACATGGGTGTCGCTGATGTGAAGGATCGTGAAGCCGTCAAAGCGCCGCGGCAACCTGGTGGATCGGATGTTGTTCGTCCTTAC
Organism: uncultured Alphaproteobacteria bacterium; assembly: GCA_963829315.1. Taxonomy (GTDB): domain Bacteria; phylum Pseudomonadota; class Alphaproteobacteria; order Rhizobiales; family Xanthobacteraceae; genus Bradyrhizobium. The sequence goes on from CAWHIO010000006.1 coordinate 3,119, forward strand.
GACAATGCGTTCCGCATTCCGGCGCCCGCGCCAGTACAATCCCGTCAGCTTCAGTATCGCCCGTATGACCGAATGAACGGAATACCAATTCTCGATGTGAAAAAAATTGATGCCCTGGCCAAAGATCTGGGCTTCATGATCGGTTTCAATTCCCAGACGTTGTCGCGCGTACAGCCGTCCCAGACGTTGCTCCAAGATCGGGAGGAGTTCATTTTCGCCAGGCGCTTCTTGCGGTCTGGATTTCATTTCGTGGACCTTCGGGATTTCCCGTTTCACGGCAGCGGGCTCGGTCGGATTCTCCCGGTTGCCTGGCTTTGGCTGCGCCTGTTGATTGTGCGTCACTCAGACCCCGGAACGGCGGATGGCCGGTCTCTCCAACAAGCTTCCGGACCTTGCCCAAATCATACGGCAGGCGTCGCCAGCGCAATTGAGGCGTATCAAGGCCCCGAAGCCGACCGGCACAGGCTCCGGATATCCGAAGGGACAGTCCTTTCACGGAAAATCATCGGTGCCATCGATCCGGCCGGTCGTGGCTGCCACTCGCGGATTTTCACATTGTCAAAACGTTCTGCCTCGCTCAAAGCTCGACCCCGGCGATCCCATCCGAACCGCATGTGCAATTGCCTGGCAATTCGCCGATCGATCAGGCATTCATCGAAAAGTGCCTGGCACGACGGCAAAAGTTCAACTGCGTTGCATGCTTGTTGCCTGCCAAATGCTTGACGGATGCCGTCACCGCAGTTTAGCTGAATGCAACGAATATCAAAACGGCATGGCGACAAGCCATGCCCATGGGGAGGCGAATGATGCGCGGCAAATCGCTGATGCTTGCGATGGCCATGGTTGTCCTCGGGACACCTGTCGCGCATGCGCAATACACGGCCAAGGATTGGCCGGACGGCCCGAGCAAGCAGATATTCGTCGACACCTGCAACGGCTGCCACGACATCAACCGGGTTCGCGGTGGTTATACCCCGGAAGGGTGGCTCACGGTCGTGCGCATGATGCAGAACATGCAGGCGGCCTGTCCCCGCCGAAGATTGGGGGCCTCTGACCACCTACCTCATGAAGAGCTTCCCGGAGCGCAAGCGCCCGGAGGCGGTGATCATCGACGGTCCTGCGAAGGTCAATATCGCGATGTGGGACGTCCCCACCCAGGGCGCCCGCCCGCATGATCCATTGGGCGCGCGGGACGGCTCGATCTGGTGGGCGGCGCAACTGGCCAACAAGCTTGGCCGGGTCGATCCGAAGACCGGCGCCATCAAGGAATATACGCTGAAGTCGTCGTTTACCGGACCGCACGGGCTGGTCGACGACAAGGCCGGCAATATCTGGTTCACCGGCAACCTCACCGCGCTGATCGGCAAGCTCGATCCCGCCACCGGCATTGTCACCGAATACCCGCTGCCGGATCGGAATGCGAAGGACCCGCACACTCTCAATTTCGACCAGAGCGGAATCCTTTGGTTCACCGTGCAGCAGGCCAACATGCTCGGGCGGCTTGATCCGGCGACCGGCGCGATCAAGCTTCTCACCTCGCCGACGCCGAAATCGCGTCCCTATGGCATCCAGATCAACGCCCAGGGCATTCCGGTGTTCGTCGAATTCGGCGCCAACAAGATCGCCACCATCGATCCGAAGACGCTTGCGATCAAGGAATACACGCTGCCCAATGCCGATGCCCGGCCGCGGCGCCTCGCGATCGGTCCTGACGGCATGATCTGGTACGCCGACTTCGCGCGGGGATATCTCGGCAAGCTTGATCTGGCCACCGGCGCGGTCAAGGAATGGCCGTCGCCGAGTGGACCGAAATCCGAGCCTTACGGCATGGTCTTCACCAAGGGCGCGGTGTGGTACTCGCGAATCCAACGCCAAGCCGAACACCATCGTTCGCTTCGACCCGGGCACGGAAAAATTCCAGAGCTGGGCAATTCCCGGCGGCGGCGACATCGTGCGCAACATGAGCGTTGCGTCCGACGGCAACCCCGTCATGGCCAACAGCCTGGTGAATCAGGTCGGCAAGGTCGAAATCAAGTAGGCGGGCGTTTATCTCCGCTGGTAAAGCTCGAACCGGGCGCGTGACGGCCGTCTGATCCACACCGGATCAGGCGGCCGTCGGTTTGTGGGTTGGCGAGAAAACGATATGAGCACCAAAGCTTCGTTGAGTACGGAAGTCCGCGAATTCGACTATGTCGTGGTCGGCGCCGGCTCGGCCGGATGCGTGCTCGCCAATCGCCTGAGCGCGGACGGAAAAAATTCGGTGCTGCTGCTCGAGGCAGGGCCAAGGGATACCAATCTCTGGATCCACGTGCCGCTCGGATACGGCAGGCTGTTCAAGGAGAAGACCGTCAACTGGATGTACCAGACCGAACCGGAGCCGGGACTGGACGGGCGAAGCGTGTTTCAACCGCGCGGCAAGGTGCTGGGCGGGTCGAGTTCGATCAACGGCCTGCTCTATATCCGCGGTCAGCACGAGGATTACGATCGCTGGCGTCAGCACGGCAACCATGGCTGGGGTTTTGACGACGTACTGCCCTATTTCAAGAAGGCCGAAGATCAAGTGCGCGGCGCCGATGATTTTCACGGCGCCGGCGGCCCGCTGCCGGTTTCCGATCTGGGGCATCCCGATCCGCTCTCGGCGGCCTTCATCAGCGCCGCGGCCGAGACCGGCCTGCCGGTCAATCCTGACTTCAACGGCGCGTCACAGGAAGGCGCCGGATTTTTCCAGACCACGACACGGCACGGCCGAAGAGCGAGTGCCGCGGTTGCCTATCTTGGCTCCGCCAGGGGCCGCAACAATCTGCGGATCGAGACTTCCGCGCTGGCGCAGCGCATCGTGTTCGAGGGACGTCGCGCCGCGGCGGTCGAATACCGCCGGGCCGGGGCCTTGAAAACGGCGCGGGCGCGCAAGGAAATCCTGATCTCGGGCGGGGCGTTCAATTCTCCGCAGTTGCTGCAGCTCTCCGGCGTCGGCCCGGCGGAATTGTTGCGCAAGCATGGCATCGACGTCGTGCTGGATGCGCCGGGGGTAGGGCACGATCTGCAGGATCATTTGCAGGTCAGGGTGGTGATGCGCTGCTCGCAAGCCATCACGCTCAACGATGTCGTGAACAGCCCCGTTCGCAAAATCCTGACCGGGCTGCGATATGCGGCGTTCCGGACCGGCCCGCTGACGATCGCCGCCGGCACTTCGGGCGCGTTCTTCAGGACCAATCCGCGGCTGGCGACGCCGGATATCCAGATTCATTTCCTGCCGTTCTCGACCGACAAGATGGGCGAGAAACTGCATCCATTTTCCGGTTTCACCGCATCGGTGTGTCAGTTGCGCCCCGAGAGCCGCGGTTCGCTTCGCATCCGCAGCGCCGACCCTGCAGCGCCGCCGGAAATACGGGTCAACTACCTCTCCACCGAGGTCGACCGCACCGCCAACGTCGAAGGCCTGAAGATGTTGCGGAAGATATTGCAGGCGCCGGCGCTCAAGCCCTACGTCGTCGAGGAGGTCGACCCCGGCGCCAGGGTCGTGACCGACGAGGCGCTGCTGGCGCATTGCCGCGCGCGCGGCAGCACGATCTATCACCCGACCTCGACCTGCCGGATGGGAAATGATGCTCTCGCCGTCGTCGATCAGCGGCTCCGCCTTCGCGGGATTGAAGGCCTGCGCGTGGTCGACGCCTCGGTCATGCCGGATCTGGCGTCGGGCAACACCAATGCGGTGGTCATCATGATCGCGGAGAAAGCCTCCGACATGATTCTGGAGGATGCGCGATAAGCGTTTTCCAGCGAAGTGGCCCCGGTTCGCGTAAAGAAAACGCGTCATAACAAAAAGCTGGAGCCTCCGTTCCGATATCGGAACGGAAAGGCTTTGGCGCGGGACGCCGAAGGGTTGCGTTTGCATTCGGCCATCGCCGCGTTCTATCTTCCGGGCCCAAGATCAGCCGCGATTCCTGCGGGAGCACCGATCGGAGCGTCAATGGCGGCAATTCGACTGCGGATCGGCACGCGCAAGAGCGCGATGGCGCTCGCCCAGACCGAGGAAATTGCCCGGCGTCTCGCCGCGGCGGTTCCAGGTCTCGATGTCGAAATCGTCAAGTTCGAAACCACGGGCGATTCCGACCAGACCAGCAAGCTCCTGCAGCATGGCGGCAAGGGCGGCGCATTCGTGGCTGAAATTCGCGATGCCGTCCGGTCGGGAAAATTGCACGCCGCGATGCATTCGCTCAAGGACATGCCGGGCAACGAGGACACCCCGGGACTGGTGATCGGCGCGACATTGACGCGCGACCCGCCCGGCGACGTTCTGGTGCTGCGGCCGGGGGTCTCGATCGAGGAATTCAGGCGTTCGCGCGGCAAGGGCTTCAAGATCGGCACCAATGCGGTGCGGCGCGCGGCCTATGCGCGGCGGCTGTTTCCGCAGGTCGAGGTCATTCACTATCGCGGCGCCGCCGATACCCGCGTGCGCAAGCTCGATCATCTGGAAAAGCAGCGGCTTCCCGGCGGCGGCGAGGCTGGTCCTGCGGACGCGCTGATCATGGCGCGCTCCGGGCTGGAGCGCGTTGGCCTTGCCGGCCGCATCGCCTATGAATTTTCGGTCCAGGAGATGCTGCCGGCGGTCGGGCAGGGGATTGTCGCGGTGGAATGCGCCGCCCTCGACTGGCAAACGCGCGGATATTCTGGCGGCCATAGACGACGCCGCCGCGCACCGCAGCGCCGACGCCGAGCGCGAGGTGCTGTGGGTGCTCAACGGCCATTGCAATTCGCCGATCGCGGGATTTTCCACCATTGAGGGCGGACAGATGACACTGACCGCCTCGGTGCTGGATGAAGCCGGCGGCCTGTTCATCGAGGCCTCTCGCTCCGGGCCCGCCGACCGTCCGCGCGAACTCGGCCGCGCGGTCGGGCTCGAACTCTTGGCAAAAGGGTGCCGCCGCGATCATCGAACGCAGCCGGCCGGTGTAGTCTCTATCCCTTGTAGGCTCGCACCCGCTTCAGCATCTGCTCGACATGCGCGATCGGGGTTTCCGGCTGGATGCCATGGCCGAGGTTGAAGATCAGCCGGCCCCTGGCGTAGTTCGCAAGCACGTCATCGACCGCCTGATCGAGTGCGGCGCCGCCGGCGATCAGCGCCAGCGGATCGAGATTGCCCTGGATGGCGACGCGGTTCTGCACGCGCTCGCGGATCAACGACGGCTCCGCCGCCCAGTCGATACTGACGGCATCGACGCCGGTCGCTTCCACATATCCCGGCAGCATTGCGCCCGCGCCCCTGGGAAAGCCGATGATCTTCGCATCGGGAACTTGCTCTGCGCACGCCCGCGACAATTCGGCGGGCCGGCTCGATCGACCAGCGCGCAAACTCGCGCGGCGGCAGCACCCCTGCCCAGGTGTCGAAGATCTGCAATACGTCGGCGCCGGCCTTGAGCTGCCCGAGCAGGTACTGGATCGAGTTCTCGACCAGCACGTCGATGATCTCAGCGAATGCCTCGGGGTGGCGATAGGCCATCAGCCGCGCCGGCGCCTGATCCGGCGTGCCTTGCCCGGCCACCATGTAGGTCGCGACCGTCCATGGCGCGCCACAGAAACCGATCAGTGCGATCTTGGAATCGAGCTCGCGGCGGACGCGGCGCAGTGCCTCATAGACCGGTTCAAGTTTGGCGAAGTCGGCATGCGATGCCAGCGTTTTGACTTTCTCCGGCGTGTCCAAGCGGATCGAGTCGCGGACCTTCGCCGACCTCGAATCTGCACGGCGCGGCCAAGCGCGAAGGGAATGACGAGAATATCCGAGAAGATGATCGCGGCATCGAAGTTGAAACGGCGGATCGGCTGCAGGGTCACTTCGGCGGCGTATTCCGGCGTGAAGCACAGATCGAGAAAGCCGCCGGCCTTGGCCCGCAGCTCGCGATATTCCGGCAGATAGCGGCCAGCCTGCCGCATCATCCAGACCGGCGGCACCGGCTGCCTGCGGCCGGAAAGCACTTCAACGAAGGGTTTGGTGGGATGATTCTGGGTCAAAGGCGATTCCGCTGGGGTAATCCGGATGCGAGGTGCCGCCCCTGATACACTGCGGACGCCGATCAGGCCAACACAAGATCGCCAGTTTGGCCGTCCGTGGCATGGGATGACGGGCTGGTCCAGCCGCCGACCGGGCCGCTTTGACCGGCATCGCCGCGGGAACGTCGCTGTGCGTGGCGGCGTTGACCCGCGAAGGAGGCCCACCATGCCCGAGAAATTCAATCCCGCGCCACATGACAAGCATGCCGATGATCCCCATGACGCCGCGCTGGCCGACCTGGACACCCATGCGAGGCTGGAGGCCGGCCTGATCGGCAGCTTTCCGGCATCCGATCCCGTGAGCGCGGCGCAGCCGGCGCCGTCAAAGCCATCAGGCGAAGCTGCAACGCTCTGGGACAAGGTTCGGGCGGTGTTTCGATAGATCAACGATCGATTCGAGGGTACGCCCGCCAAAGGCACCAAATGAACCGGGACTTCAATCACGCCGCCAACGATTCCCCGCGAAGCGGGAGTTCGAAACAGGCTACGCCCCTGATATGGGCCGCGATTGTCGTGGCGCTCGTCGCCATCGCGATCTGGTTTGCGATGGCGCGATGAAATCGTTGTGGCGGATCGATCATCCCGCTGGAACCATTCCAGCCAGCCGGGATTGGCTCCCTGATAATTCACAAATTTTCAGGAGCACGAAATGATCAAGCGTCTTGCAGTGATCGCCGTCGCGGCGGTCGGAATTTGCGTCGCCATGCCGGCTGGCGCGGAAGACATCGGTGTCGGCATCGGTCCGGCCGGCGTCACCGTCGGAACCGGCCATGACCGCGATCGCGATCGTGACCGCGACCGTGAGGTTGTCCGGGAGCGTGACCACAGGGATCGTGACGACACTGTCGTGATCAGGAGGGGTGGCGATCGCGACCGGGATATGGATCACGATCGCAGGCCTGTGATCATCGACCGTCAGTGACACGTCAGCGTCCCCGCTATTGACGGCGAACGGCCTCCTTGCGGAGGCCGTTTGCTTTCGTCAGGCGGCTCGTTCTTGGTCGTGACCGCATGGAGATAGCGTTTGCGAGGCTGGGGACCGAAGGCGCCGGGAAAGTCGCCATCGGGCCCCCGTAAGATTACGGCTTTTTCGGTGAAATATCCCAATTGATGCTCGTTGCCATGTTCTATTTCAGAGATAAATAAGAGGTCGCGTGGGACTTTCCCGGTCTTCCCGAGAGTTCCATCGCGATGAACGCTGCCTTTTCAAAAACCGGCCTAAATCGCCTTCCGTTGCGGGCGGCGGCGTTCGTTACGCTGGTTTGCGTCGCCATTCTCGGCATGAGCGGCTGGGGGGAGTGGAGCGCGCGGGACGCGAGCATGCGGGCGGCGGAAGTGGATCTGGTCAATCTGGCGCGATCGCTGACGCAGCACGCCGAAGATAGTTTCGACATCCTGGACAACAGTATTACCGGTTCGGTCAGTCGCCTCGAGACGGAGGGAACCGACCGCGACACGCTGGCGAAGCTCAGCGCGCTCTTGCTGCTGCGCAAGGCCGCCTCGAAGCGAATCCACGGCATCTTCGTCTACGACGAGAACGGCGACTGGCTCACGTCGTCCGGCCCGATCGGCGGCAACATCGCCGATCGCAGCTATTTTCAACATCACAAGCAATCGCCGGAGCGCGGTGCATTCATCGGACACCCGGTCAAGGACAAGGTCGATGGCGAATGGATCACGACCGTGTCGCGGCGTTTCAATCATCCCGACGGCAGCTTTGCCGGTGTGGTAATCGCGGCGGTCAGCGCCAGTTATTTTTCCGAGTTTTATCGGCAATTCAACATTGGGACAGATGGTGCTGCCGCGCTGGTGAGCGCCGACGGGGTGGTGATGGCGCGCAGTCCCGACGACGGCAGCTACGTTGGACGAGACGTGTCGGGGGGACCGCTGTTCACCGGCATCCGCTCGCAAGGATCGTCGGGGGTGCACTATTTTAGGTCATTTCTCGATGGATTCCAGCGTCTGGGCGCCTACCAGCGCAGCAGCCGTTACCCGTTCGTCGTTGTGGCGACGAGGGCGCAGGACGAGGTGCTGGCGCCGTGGCGGCGCGCCGCCATCGTCCGGGTGCTATTTGTCCTGAGTCTGGTCGTGGTCATTGCGGTGATGGGGCTTTACCTGGTCCGGCAATTGCTGCAGGGGCAGCGGATGGCGGCAGCGCTTGCCGCCAAGGAGGCGAGTTTCCGCGTGCTGGCGGAAGGGTCCAGCGACATGGTGACCCGCATCGGGCTGGATGAGCAGGTCCAATACGCATCGCCGTCGTCGGTCCGTATCGTGGGCTGGCCGCCCGACCAACTGGTCGGAACGTCCGCGCTCGCCGGTATCAATCCTGAGGATTTGCCTCGCGTCGAGAAGCTGGTCGCTGCCTTGAAAAGCGGCGAGACCGAGGAAGCCCGCATCACCTACCGTACCCGCCATCGGGAAAAATTCGAGATCTGGGTCGAATCGACGCTGCGCATCACACGCGATGTCAGTGGCGAGATCGATGGCGCGGTGGTGATCTCGCGCGATATGACCCAGCAGAAGTATATGGAGGACAGGCTTGCGACGCTTGCCACCGAAGACAGTCTGACAGGCCTCGCCAACCGCCGACGTTTCGACGAGCGTCTGGAGCAGGAGTGGGCGAGAGCCTATCGCGAGCGTACATGCCTGGCGCTGCTGATGATCGATCTCGATCATTTCAAGGCATACAATGACGAGTATGGTCACCCGGCCGGCGATGAGTGTTTGCGCGTCGTTACCAGGATCATGGCTGCGGAAGCCCAGCGGGCTGCGGACGTTACCGCGCGATATGGCGGCGAAGAGTTCGCCATGCTGTTACCCAATACGGACGCGGCCGCCTGTGCGCGGATCGGGGAACGGATCCGTTGCGCGATTCTGAAAGCCGGGATACCGCACGCGTCGAACCAGCCGTCCGGACTGGTCACCGTCAGTCTTGGCGGGGCGATATGCCAGCCGGCCGGCGAAAGGTCGGCCACAAGCGCGTCGCTGGTGGAGGCCGCCGACCGGGCGCTTTATGCCGCCGGCGCAGACCATAAGGCTGGTTACTTCCGCCGCGAGTTGACGGACAGGAAGACGCGCGGCGCCGGTTCGGCGTCGCGGCCTCAGTAATGCGGCGGCGGCTCGTTCGCGGCGCCCGGCACGTGCGTCTCGGCCTCCTGCAGGCGCTCGTTCAGATTGACGAGCTGGCGCGTCAGCGCGTCGATCTTGAGCCATTGCTCGGTGATGGTCTTGTTCAGCGTCTCGATGGCTTCATCCTGAAACGTCAGCCGGGTCTCCAGCGTATCGACGCGGTCGCTGAGCGTCTTGATCTCACTCATCGCAATCGCGCCCCCTTCCGCGCTCCCGCAAGCCGTGGCCGAGCGCGACGCGTTCGTCGAAGACAAAGCATTCGCCGCGCCAGCGGCTCTGCGATTGCGGTATGCCTTCCAGATATTTCAGAACGCCGCCCTTGAGGTGATAGACCTCGGCAAAGCCGCGCGACAGCAGATAACTGGAGGCCTTTTCGCAGCGGATCCCGCCGGTGCAGAACATCGCGATCTTGCGATGCTTCCCGGCATCGAGATGGCGAGCGGCAAAATCCTTGAATTGCCCAAAACTCCTGATGCCGGGATCGACAGCGCCTTCGAAAGTGCCCATCGCCACCTCGAAGGCATTGCGGGTGTCGATCACGAGCGTATCCGGTGCGGCGATCAATTCGTTCCAGTCGGCGGGGTCGACATAGATGCCGACCTGCCGCGTCGGGTCGGTTTCACGGTCGCCGAGGGTGACAATCTCCTTTTTCAGCCGGACCTTCAGGCGCTGAAACGGCATCGCCGAGGCGGTCGAGAATTTCAGTTCGAGATGGTCGAGTCGGCCGCCGAACAGGTCGCCGTGGCCCAACGCATGGACCAGTTCGCCGACGGCCTCGGCACTTCCCGCCAGCGTGCCGTTGATGCCTTCATGGGCCAGCAACACGCTGCCCTTCAGCCCGAGCCCGGCGCAAAGCGCCCGTAGCGGCTCGCGCAGATCGCGAAAATCCGGCAGCGCGGCGAATTGATAGAAAGCGGCGACCTTGCAGGGCATGTCAGTGGTTTATCAGGGGGGCAGCGCAGGGGAAAGGCCGGGACGACTGATATCAAGCTATGCATCCCAAGCATTGCCCAGCACCGGATGAATGTGCCAAGTAACCCCCGGAAAGCCTGCCCCGGCTATCGGCCGAGGAAAATCCAAGAGAACCCAAAATCCAAGAGAACAGCGACAAAGTGAGCAATTTGGCATGAGGAATTTCCATCTCGCCGGTCGGTCGACGGTCCACTCCCAGAACGCCATGGTGGCGACGTCGCATCCGCTGGCGGCGCTGACCGCAATCGAGGTGCTGCGTGCCGGCGGCACTGCCGCCGACGCCGCGGTCGCGGCGTGCGCGCTGCTCGGCGTGATCGAGCCGCAATCCACCGGGATCGGCGGCGATTGCTTCGCGCTGATCCAGCCCAAGGGCGAGGGCAAGATCGTTGCCTATAACGGCTCGGGCCGCGCGCCGATGGCCGCGAAGGCGGAATGGTACCTCGAGCGCAACATGCACGCGATCCCGCTGACCTCGGCGCACGCCGTCAGCATCCCCGGCGCGGTCGATGCCTGGACCACCATTCTGCGCGACCACGGCAAGCTTGGACTCGATACCCTGCTGCAACCCGCGATCAAGGCCGCCGAGGATGGTTTTATCGTCGCGCCCCGTATCGCGTTCGACTGGAAGAATGGTTTCGAAAAACTGAAAAAGGGCACCAACACCGAGCGCTATCTGCTGCCGCACGGCAAGCCGGCGGTGGCCGGCGACGTCATCAGGCAGCCTGAACTCGGGCAGACGCTGCGGGCGATCGCCAAGGGCGGCCGCGACGCGTTCTACAAGGGCGCGATCGCCGACGACATGGTCGAGACCTTGCGCGGCATCGGCGGCCTGCACACCGCGGACGACTTCGCACGCCACACCACCGAAACCACGGCGCCGATCGGCACCATGTACAAGGGCCTCGACGTCTGGCAGTGCCCGCCGAACGGCCCGGGCATCACCATGCTGGTGATGCTGAACATCCTGTCGCGCTTCGACCTCACGAAATTCCCGGCGATGAGCGTCGAGCGGTTCCATCTCGAAGCCGAGGCCGCGCGGGTCGCCTATATGATGCGCGAGCAGCGCATCGGCGATCCCGCCTTCGTCGATGTCGACGTGGCCGGGATATTGAAGGAATTCGCCGACGAATATGCCCCCAGGATCCGCATGGACCGGGTGCTCGATTTGCCGAAAGTGTCGCCGCCGATGAATCCTTCGACGGTTTACGTCACGGTGGTGGACAAGGATCGCAACGTCTGCTCGTTCATCAATTCGATCGCGCACTCCTTCGGTTCGGCGATCGTCTCGAACAAGACCGGCGTTCTCCTGCAAAATCGCGGCGCAGGTTTCCGCATTCAGCCCGGCCATCCCAACTGCATCGCGCCGGGCAAGCGGCCGCTGCACACCATCATTCCCGCGCTGGCAACCCGGAACGGCCGCGCGGTGATGCCGTACGGCGTGATGGGCGGGCAGTACCAGCCGGTGGGTCAGGTTCACGTGCTGACCAACATGCTCGACTATGGCTGCGACGTGCAGGAAGCGATCGATATGCCGCGCGGCCTGCATTATGAAAATGTCTATCAGCTTGAGGACGGCGTGCCCGCCGAAATCGTCGAGGGGCTCAGGAAGCTCGGACATCAGACCACCAGCGTGATCCCGCCGCTCGGCGGCGGGCAGGCGATCTGGATCGACTGGGACAAGGGCACGCTGACCGGCGGTTCCGACCCGCGCAAGGACGGCTGCGCGCTCGGATACTAAAACGGTCGCGCGGGGAACTCTCGCGGCGTTCCCGTTGCGCGGTTTTTGCGGCAACCTCGCCGTTTGCCTGGCAGCTTCGACCGCTCGGAACAACGTCTCATCGTTCTGGTTAAGACGATGAGGCGCGCAGGCGTGCGCCGCACCTGTGCCAGCGGCGGAGGCCGTCATGACCGACAACACCGACTCTCTTCCGGTGCGCAAAGCCGAGCTCCGAGACCCAAGCGCCAAATATCCCAAGCCGCCTTACAAGCGGCAATCGCAGCCGTGGCCGGGTCTTGCGGGCAAGATGGATCCGCGCCCCGATCACGGCGAGACGAGTTACCGCGGCTCGGGCCGGTTGGCCGGGCGCAAGGCGCTGATCACCGGCGGCGACTCCGGCATGGGCCGCGCGGCCGCGATCGCCTATGCGCGGGAAGGCGCCGATGTCGCGATCAACTACCTTCCAAGCGAAGAACCCGACGCGAAAGAAGTGATCGACCTGATCAGGGCCGAGGGACGGATCGGATTGGCCATTCCGGGTGATCTCAGGGATGAGAAATTCTGCCGGGATTTGGTCGGCCGCGCGGTCGAGGGTCTCGGCGGCCTGGACATCGTGGTCAGCAACGCCGGCCGGCAGCAGACCCGCGCCTCCATCCTCGACGTCACGACCGAGGATTTCGACGCCACGATGAAGACCAATATCTACGCGCCGTTCTGGATCATCAAGGCGGCGCTGCCGCATTTGAAGCCGGGCTCGGTCATCATCGGAACGGCTTCCGAGCAGGCCTACGATCCATCGCCCGATCTGTACGATTATGCGCAGACCAAGGCCGCGACCATGAATTACGTGAAGTCGTTGGCGAAGCAGCTCGCCCCGAAGGGAATTCGCGTCAACGCGGTCGCGCCCGGACCGATCTGGACCCCGCTCCAGGTGTCCGGCGGCGCCACCCAGGACAAGCTTGAAAAATTCGGCGGCCAGACCCCGCTCGGTCGCGCCGGACAGCCGGCGGAACTGGGTTCGATCTACGTCCAGCTTGCGGCGGCGGATGCCAGCTTCGCCACCGGCCAGGTCTATGGTTCGGCGGGCGGCTCGGGTCAGCCCTGATTACCGTCTGTCGCCGGGCCTTTCGACCGGTGATTGCGAATGTGCGGAGGACGAATCATGCTTCATGGTATTGCCGTTCTGAGAATCTGAAGCCGATTTTATCGCGTGGTCGCGCTCGACGGATTTCAGGTGAACGAGCCCGCCGACGGTCAGCCGATGCTCGTCATTTTCTCCCTGATCGATCATGGCGTAGATATGCCGGGTGAGGATTTTCCTGGCCTGCACCACCACGGACCGCTCGCGCTCCTGCAACTGCTGGTAAATCGAAAGCGCCCGTTCGATGGCGGCCGGGCCCACCATCTGTTCAACCGAATTGGCCGGGGAATGTCCCCGCGCCGGATGGCCGGGGCGGCGCCCGTCGCCGGCGCTAGCCGCGGTGGATTTCGCGGCCGCCAGTTGCCGTGGCGAGCCCAATTCCGCCGGGCGTTCGACGCTTATAGAGTCGCCCTCGGTCGGCGATCGACGAGTCCGGGTCAAGGCTGCCTCCACGATGAGCGGGACCATAACCTCCCCTGAACGGCAGCGGGTCGATAATGTTCCAGCAGAGCAAATCGCGCCGGCACAATTAATTCAAAGACCCACATCCCGCGCCCGGCCGTGAGCATCTGTCGGCGGGTCGAGAGTTTCGCAACTGCGGAAAGTGCCGGATGTGGGAACGGCTCGCTTTGAAAAACGTTGTCTCCGCAGGTCCATTTCGGGATTTTGTTTTTCGAGCGGAGGATATCGTGCGACTGCTTTCAAGACACATCGTCACAAGGCACATCATCATCGGAAGTTCAACGGTTGCCCTCGGCTGCCTGTTATTGGCAGGTCCGGTCGCCGCCCAATCGGTCGGCGAAAAAACCGGCATCAATTCGGCTCTGGACATCGCGCCGACCACCGCCGATTTCGTCAAGGAGGTCGCAACCTCGGACATGTTCGAGATCGCCGCCAGCAAGCTCGCGCAGGACAAGGGCAATGCGCCGGAAAAAACCTTTGCCTCGCAGATGATCACCGACCACACCAAGACGTCCACGGAGCTCAAGGGCCTTGTGACCAGCGGCAAGGTGAAGGTCGAATTGCCGGCCGCGCTGGACAGCTCGCACCAGAGCAAGCTGGACAAGCTCAAGGGCGAAAGCGGCAAGGACTTCAGTTCGCAATTCGATTCGGATCAGGTCAGCGCCCACAAGGATGCGGTGTCGCTGTTCGAGCGTTACGCCAAGAGCGGTGACAATGCCGATCTGAAGGACTGGGCCGGAAAGACCCTTCCGGCGCTGAAGTATCATCTCGAGATGGCCGAGGGCTTGAAGATAAAGACCGGTGGATCCACTTAAGCGCCATTGGACCACGCATGCCGGACAGGCGGCGGGACATCCCGCCGCCTTTGTCGTCGTGGTCGTCTACGCCCTCTTATGGCTGGCATTCGACCGGCGCACGTTCGACTGGAATGCAATTGCGACGCTGGCGGTCTTTGTGATGACGCTGTTCATCCAGAGGGCGAACCGGCGCGACAATCTGGCGCTGCACGCCAAGCTCGATGAGTTGTTGCGCGTCGACAATGCGGCGCGCTCGGAGCTTGTTCAAATGGACGATCAGGAACCCGAAGTCATCGTGCGCCACCGTGATGAAGAAGTGCGCAAGGCAGGCCTTCAACCAAATCGGTCGCGCTGAAGACTGGACCTCGCTGCGCCGTGCTGCCCGAAATTTCCGCATCCTCGTCAGGCAATTGCCGGAACGAAAGCCGCGCCCCGGGGCTTGTCTTGCCATATTCAGCGGGTGCTCAGGGAGATATCACGTGGAAATTCGTGCCGGTTACGACATTGCCTTTCAATGCTTCCAGGAAACCCCGATGGTCCTGATGCTGAGCATTGAGCCGGCGCGGGTGGGCGATCTCCTGAGCGAGCACAGGATCAGGTTTTCACCGGATCTGGCGTCGCGCGATTATGTCGACATGTTCGGCAACACCTGCACCCGCATCGACGCGCCGCCCGGCCTGATCGAGATCCGCAACGAGTTTCTGATCGCCGACAGCGGTCTGCCCGATGCGGTCGCGCCGGACGCGCGGCAGCTCGAAGTCGGCGAATTGCCGGACGACGTGCTGATCTATCTGTTGGGCAGCCGCTATTGCGACACCGAAAAATTGTCGCAGCTGGCCTGGTCGCTGTTCGGAGCGGTCACGCCGGGCTGGCCGCGCGTGCAGGCGATTTGCGATTACGTCCATCAGCGGATCAGTTTCGGCTATCACCACGCGCGCAGCGACCGCACCGCCTACGAAGGCCACGAGGAGCGCACCGGCGTCTGTCGCGATTTCGCCCATCTGGCGGTGACGCTGTGCCGCTGCATGAATATCCCGGCGCGTTACTGCACCGGCTACCTCGGCGATATCGGCGTTCCCCTCGATCCGGCGCCGATGGATTTCAGCGCCTGGTTCGAGGTCTATCTGGATCGGCGCTGGTTCACCTTTGACGCGCGTCACAATCATCCGCGGATCGGCCGCATCGTGATGGCGCGCGGCCGTGACGCCGCCGATGTCGCCATCTCGACCAATTTTGGCGCGGTCCAGCTGGCGAGATTTTCGGTCATCACCGAGGAGGCAGGATCGGCGACGGCGCGGGCGCATCGGGCGGCGTGACGGTTGGTCCGACCGGGTGAGATCGGATCGCCGGGCCGGTAGTTGCTGCCCGGCGTATTTGCATGGGCTGGTGGGCTGGCAACGCCGATTACATTGCGCTAGACACGCGTCCGATCCGCAAGGAAGGTACCCTTGGATGCGACGCTTTCCGCAAGCAACGATCCCGATGCTGGCAGCGATTGCGATGGCAGTTCTTGCGATACCAGCATGCATGGCAACCACGGCAACGGCCCAGACCGCAGGACAAATCATGACCACAGATTCAGGCTTGCAGATTATCGATAGCCAGGTCGGCACCGGCGCTTCGCCCAAGCCCGGCCAGATCTGCGTGATGCATTACACCGGCTGGCTTTACGAGGACGGCCAGAAGGGCAAGAAATTCGACAGCTCGGTCGACCGCAACGAGCCGTTCGAATTTCCGATCGGACTGCGCAAGGTGATCGGCGGCTGGGACGAAGGCGTCGCCACCATGAAGGTCGGCGGCAAGCGCACCTTGATCATTCCACCCGCGCTGGGCTACGGCGCCCGCGGCGCCGGCGGCGTCATTCCGCCGAACGCAACGCTGATGTTCGACGTCGAACTGCTCGACGTGAAAGGCTGATTTTCGATAAGAAAAAAGACCGGTCCAAGGGACCGGTCTCTTCGACTTGTACGCGACGCGCCTGTCAGAGATTCTTGTTCGCCGCGGCCGCCGCCTTGTTCACTGCGTCCTTGGTGGCTTCCTTGGCGTCGCCGACGGCCTTCTGGCCCTTGCCCTTGATTTCCTGCACGGCGCCTTCGCCCTGCAACCGGTCGGAACCAACGGCTTCACCGACGCCTTGCTTGGCCTTGCCGATGGCTTCGTTGGTGGTGCCTTTGATCTTGTCTGCGGTGCTACCCATGAAACTCTCCTTGCCAAGTCGTTGAACAGGGATAAGTCCCGGGTCAATCAAATGTTCCCCCGTCGTCTGGTCTGCGACCGCGCTTTTCTGTAGCGTTGGCGGCAAGATAAACTGGAAAGCAGCGTCATGACGAAGCCTCACGATCACAGCCATT
>CAWHIO010000007.1:0-308442 GCA_963829315.1 uncultured Alphaproteobacteria bacterium
AATACCTTTGACACTCAACTCGGTGCTGCCGCGGCGGATGGGAGCCGGAGCCTGGAGCTACCGCAACATGACCGGCTACACCTCCACCGGCGCCGGATCCAGCGTCGTCGCCGTACGCTTCAATTGTCCGCCGGAGATCACCCTGCATCGCCTCTGCTGCGACTGAAGGCGGAATTCAGTACGGCTCGTCGCGGACGTGCAGATCGTAAAGCAGGCGGGACAGGATCAGCTCGCCGAGAAAGAAGATGCCGACAGCGATCGCCACATCAATGGACGTCAGCGAGAGCGTCTCCTTGCACGCCAGCAGCGGCAAAAGCGACTCCGGCACTTGATCCAACCCGATCGCCTGACTGCTGGACGCGAACTTCAAGCGGCGTTTCACGAAGCTGGAGAACAGATCGCCAATCATGGCAAAGGCCGCCAAAAGTCCACCCGCCGCGAGGCTCAGGCCAAGCAGGCGCGCGGCAACGGCTGTGACGACAACCGAAATCACCACGCCACGAACGGTCTTCGACGGCCCTAACAATGGCTGCCCATCAAAAAAACGCACGCCCGCATCCAGCGGAAACGCCAGACGGGCTCGCAACACCCTTTTCGCGGCGACGGGCATACCGTTCGCGAGCGTCAAGAGCAAAACCGATTGCAAAATTGGCCAGGTATGCATTCAGGTGTGCTGTTTCATGTCGGCTTCCGCGGCCTCCTCGACGATCGAACAGCGGGACAAACAGCGGGCAACGGATCGGGTGGAAAAACCTGTCGTCGCATCGAACTTTGCGGCATGTCCCTTACTGCCCTGCTCCAGGGCAGCCGCTGTTGATGCAGCTCAAATCTCCTTCCGTTTGCGATGCTCGCCGGTCCGCGCGGCCGCCTATGCTCTGGCGCACGCCCCGGAGCCTTGCGCTCGCGAGAAACGCATCGCTCGACCCGGGTGATCTCGACGACCCTGCTACCCTTGCATGGAGCTTCCGTTTGGTCATACATTTGCGATCAACGAGCCAAACAACCGCAACATCGATTGCGGCGCAAGACAAAGACGCCCTGGAGGAAACACCATGAAGACCGTGCCCGTCAGCCGTCGCGTGTTTCTCAAATCGTCGAAGGCATCGGTCGCGTGGCTCGCTCTTTCACCCGCCATCATCGGGCGGGCGCAGGCGGCCACTACCAAACTCAAATTGTCGTCGTCGCTGCCCAACGATCCCAAATTCGCCAATGGCCGCGTCTATTACGACAATCTGGTCAAGAACCTGAAGGCGAACGGGCTCGGCGAGCAGATCGAGGTCACGTTCTTTCCCGACAACCAGCTCGGCCAGGAAATCGACGTCATCAATTCCGTCAAGCTCGGGGTGATCGACCTGATGGTGTCGGGCTCGTCGATCTCGGCCAATCTGGTTCCACTGGTCGGGACATTCGACCTCGGCTACCTGTTCACGAGCTTTCCGCAGCAGACCAAGGCGTTCGATGCCGGCGCGGCGAGGCCGATCGAGGAAGCGCTGCTCAAGGGCGCCAATATCCGGATCATCTCGTGGGCCTATAATTTCGGCGCCCGCAGCGTGCTGGCGAAGAAGCCGGTAAAGACGCCGGAAGATCTCGCCGGCCTCAAGATCAGAACCCTGCCCAATCCGGTCATCACCGAATGCCTTCGCCTGATGGGCGCCGCCGCGACGCCGCTGGCGTTCGGCGAGATCTACACGGCGCTGCAGGCCGGCGTGCTCGACGGGCTCGAGCACGATCCGCCGACCATCCTCGCCAGCAAATTCTACGAAACATCGAAACACTACGCGCTGACGCAGCATAATTTCTCGCCGCTGGCGACCTATTTCAGCGATGCCACGTTCACCCGCATGGACCCGAAGCTGCGCGAGGGATTTTTCGATGCCGCGAGCAAGGCGGGCGCCGATACCCGCGCCCACGGCCTTGCGTCGAAAAGGAGGCGCTTGCGCTGCTCGCGGACAAGGGCGTGACGGTGGTGGAATGCGACCGGGAGGCGTTCCGCAAGCGCGTGCTTCCGCAGACCGACAATTTCATCAAGGCGCGCCCCGAGGCAAAGCCCGTGGTGGACACGATCCGCGCGACGCAGGCGTGAGGGGGACCTGGCATGTCAGGCGCCGCGCTTTCGCCAGGCGCCGGCCACCGCTTCATCACCTCGCTGCTGCTGTTGAGCGACGCCACGGCGGCCATCCTGCTTGCCGCCGATCTCCTGGTCGTCTGCGGTTCGGTGTTGCTGCGCTTCCTGTTCAACGCCCCGGTGGAATGGGCCGACGACGTGGCGCGCGGCCTCATGGTCGGATCGAGCTTCTTCGGCGCCGCCAGCGCGCTGGCCCGCAGCGAAAATCTCGGCGTCGCGTTTTTCATCGACAGGCTGCCGGCCGACGCGCGAGCCGTGGTCGATGCCATCGGCGCGCTGCTGGTCACCGTCATTGCCGGTTATGTCGCCTGCAACGCCATCAAGCTCGGCGGGCTGACCACCGGGCAGACTTCCGGCTCCGGGCTGCCGCTGGAGCTGACGTTCTATCCGATGGGCGCCGGCGCGCTGTTCATGACGATTTTCGCCGCCGATGTCTTCCGGCGCCGTCCGCTGCGCGACATGATCGCCGCGGCAGCCGTGACCGGCCTGATCGTCGGCCTCTATCTGGCGCTGGATCGGCTGGCGCCGGAATCGGTGCCGTCGTCGGGAACGCTTGATGCTGATCGGCTTTTTCGTCACCCTGTTCGGCGGACTGCCGATCGGCTTTGCGCTGGCGCTGGCCGCGCTGACCTTCATCTGGGTCGAAGGCACCCTGCCCGGCGTCATCTTCGCGCAGCAGATGGCGCGCGGCATCGACAATTTCGTGCTGCTGGCGATCCCGTTCTTCATTCTGGTCGGCTATCTGATGGAGGCGAACGGCATGTCGGTTCGCCTGATCGAACTGCTGCAGCGTGCAGTAGGACGCATGCGCGGCGGTCTCAACGTCGTCATGGTGACGTCGATGGTGCTGTTTTCGGGCATCTCCGGCTCCAAGATGGCCGACGTCGCGGCGGTGGGGTCGGTGTTGATCCCCGCGGCGCGGCGTTCCCGGCAGAATCCGGGCAGCGCGGTGGCGCTGCTGGCGGCCTCCGCGGTGATGGCGGAAACCATTCCGCCCTGCATCAACCTGATCATCCTGGGCTTCGTGGCCAATTTGTCGATCGGCGGATTGTTCGTCGCCGGCCTGTTGCCGGCCGGGCTGATGGCCCTGGCCCTGATCGCGGTTTCGATCCTGTTCGGCAAAACGCGGGGCATCGCTCGAACTCGGGCAACGGCCGGCGATGACGGGGCTCTGGAGCGGCGCGATCGCCTCGTTCGGGCTGATCTTCATGATCTTCGCCGGGTTCAAGAGCGGGTTTGCGACCGCCACGGAAATCTCGGCCTTCGCCGTGGTCTATGCCGTGGTCATCGGCAGCCTGGTGTTCCGCGAACTCGGCGTGAGGACCGCGGCCCACAGTTTCGTGCAGGCGGCGACCCGTTCCGGCCTGGTGCTGTTCATCGTCGCGGCGGCGCAATCGCTGGCCTTCATCCTGACGCTGCAGCAGGTGCCGCATGCGGTCGGTGAAATGATGCTGTCGCTGTCGGGCGCCCACGGCACCTGGCTGTTCATGCTGCTGTCGATCGCCGTGCTGATCGTGATGGGCTCGGTGCTCGAAGGCGCCGCGGCGCTGATCATCTTCGGGCCGCTGCTGCTGCCGGTGGCGGTCAGGCTCGGCATCGATCCCCTGCATTTCGGCGTGGTGCTGGTGATCGCGATGGGGATCGGCCTGTTCGCGCCGCCGCTTGGGCTCGGCCTCTACGGGGCCTGCCTGATCGGCAATGTGCCGATCGAGCAGACGGTCAAGCCGATCCTGGGCTATCTCGGACTGCTGCTGGCGTGCCTGCTGGTGATCGCCTTCGTGCCGGGCATCTCAACCGCGCTGCCGCGCGCCTTCGGTTACTGACGAGGAGAGCTTGACGTTGAAGGTTTTGCTGACCCATACGCAGCAGGCGAGGCGCCAGTATTACGGCGAGCGCAGCCTGAACGGCCTGCGGGCGCTGGCAGAGGTTATCCTGCATGAAGACGGCGACGCGCTGGACGCAGCCGGCCTGATCGAGGCCGCGCGCGAAGTCGATATCATCGTCGCCGACCGCCTGACCGAGGGTCCGGGCGAGATTTTTCCAAAGCTTCCGAAGCTGCGCGCCTTGGTTCGCTGCGCCGTCGACATCCGCAATATCGACGTGGCAGCCGCGTCCGTGGCGGGCGTGCTGGTGACGCGGGCCGGGCCGGGCTTCGTGCCGTCGGTGGCGGAACTCGGAATCGGATTCATGGTCGATCTGTCGCGCGGAGTGTCGCGGGCGGCGGCGGATTATCATGCCGGGAAGATGCCGGAGGTGATGATGGGGCGGCAGCTCGCCGGCAGCGTTCTCGGCATCATCGGTTACGGCAGCATCGGCCGATATCTCGCCGACATCGCCAAGGCGCTGGGCATGGAGATCCTGGTCGCCGATCCCCATGCGGCCGTCACCGCGCAAGGCATCCGGCAGGTGGCGCTGGAAGACCTTCTGGAACGCTCCGACTACGTCGTCTGCCTGGCGGTCGCCAACGAAGCCACCGAGAACCTGATCGGAGCGGCGGCGCTGGCGCGGATGCGGCCCAGCGCGTTCTTTATCAACCTGTCGCGCGGCAATCTCGTCGACGAGGCGGCATTGGCCAAAGCGCTGCGCGAAAACCGCATCGCCGGTGCCGCGATGGACGTGGGCCGCGCCCGCGATCAGATGCCGACGCCGGATCTGGCGCGGCTTGCGAACGTCATTGCGACCCCGCATATCGGCGGCTTGACCCCGCCCGCGATCGAAAGCCAGTCGCTGGAAACGGTTGATCAGGTCGAAGCGATCATCGCCGGTAACGCGCCGCCTGGCGCCGTCAACGCTGAGCATTGGACGCGGCGGCCTGGATGACGCGCGGATAACCGGGAAGATTGATTGGTAGTGCGAAGAGGGCCTCTAACGCCCGACCGCTGGACTATGATTCCAGTGCTCGCCTATCTTCGTACTGCAGCGTCTCACCACCACGCGCTCATTGAAACCATCCGCAACGCTGAAACCGAATTGGAATTAATTATGGCGGAATCGGAGCCGTCAAAAAAACGCTCGTCAAACAAATGCAGCAATCGCGCGGGAAAAGGAGGCACAGCGCGGATTTGTACCATAGGGAGCTACCAATGTCTGAAGTGATGCCCGCCCCCGAGCCGCCCGCCAAATCCCTGGAAGAACAGGCCCGCGAGTTCTTGCTGCTGCTTGAGGAGATCATATCCGCCGCACCGGAGATGAGACACGAGCTGGAAAAAAGTCCCGGCGTAATTGCCGGGATTCCTGTCATTGCTCCCGGAATCCGTTGCTCCGGCCGCAAGAAGTTCGTCGCAGCAACGTAGTTTCAACGACCAAGTAGCAGATGCACGTTCGGCAATGGACGTGCATTTTGCTTGTTTCTTCTGGCGTCGCTGCCGCTGGACCAGATCGACGGCAATTTACCGGTCAGCACAATTGTACGTATTGTGTCTGGTAGCGGACATAATTGACTTGGGTCAAACGGACTTGGCTGCGCCGCCGTAAGATTATTTTGACCTGGCGAGCCGCGGACTTTTCCGCATCCGCACAGGCCAGCGGTAGCGCTCAAGAGCTTCACGAAAAAATCCATGCGCCTTCACCAAGAGACCCATCTCGTCGATCGCATCGGGTGGCTGAGGGCGGCGGTGCTTGGAGCCAACGACGGAATTATCTCGACCGCAAGCCTGATCGTCGGCGTAGCCGCGGCGGCGGCAAAACAAAATGACGTCCTGATCGCGGGAGTGGCAGGGCTGGTCGCCGGCGCCATGTCGATGGCGGCCGGCGAATATGTCTCCGTGAGTTCGCAGTCCGACACCGAGAAGGCGGATCTCGCACGAGAAGGAGGTGAACTGCGCAGCAACCCTGAGGCGGAACTGGAGGAGCTTGCCGGAATCTACGTCGGGCGCGGGGTCGAGCCTGATCTTGCCCGGCAGGTTGCGGCGCAACTGATGAAGAAGGACGCGCTCGGCGCCCATGCTCGCGACGAACTGGGCATTTCCCAGATGACCACGGCGCGGCCGGTCCAGGCGGCCCTCACGTCGGCCGCGACATTCTCGGTGGGTGCCGCCATG
Organism: uncultured Alphaproteobacteria bacterium; assembly: GCA_963829315.1. Taxonomy (GTDB): domain Bacteria; phylum Pseudomonadota; class Alphaproteobacteria; order Rhizobiales; family Xanthobacteraceae; genus Bradyrhizobium. Next base: position 6,166 of record CAWHIO010000007.1, read on the forward strand.
CCGTTGCTGATGGTCGTGGTGTCGCCTTCGAACCTGCTGGTGCCGATAACGTCGGCGGCATCGCTGGGCTTTCTCGCGTTTCTCGGCGCGGTCGGCGGCAAGGCAGGTGGTGCCAATATGCTGCGCGCGACCATCCGGGTGACGTTCTGGGGAGCGTTGGCGCTCGCGATCACCGCCGGGATCGGAAAGCTGTTCGGCACGATCCTCTGAAGATCGCGGTTCGTCTGGTGGCTGCCAGCAGACCGAACGCCGCAGCAATGTTCCCATCCGGTGAGATCGCGACGCCGGTTATGTGCAGTGTCTAAGCCCATGAACTCCTCCATGCGATGTAATCGCCACCGAGTAGGCAGAGTTCCCGATGCGTGGGAGCCGGCGGCTGCGGTGTGCGGTGTTCGGGCTCATCGGGCGGCGGCTTCGGAATCCCGGCCGAGAGCGCCGGATAACGCCGCCAAAGCGGCCAACAAAGTTTTCGCCGGGCGGTCTTCCTGACTGTGACAGAACAATGAACCCTGGCGGTGGCGGCGCGTTGGAAGGTTTTACTTCTGCAATCCTATGAGCCGATGCGTACTGCACCCAGAATTCGATCATGCGGCCTTCGGGGGGACCCAAGCTTCCCCATTACCGTCCGGCCAACCAAGGCGGACGTCGCGATCGCGCGTGCAATCGCCCGGGATACCGGTCCGGCTCCGGAGAAGGTCGCGCGCGTCCTGACCTGGGGCGCGGACGAGAAGGTCCTTCTTGTTCTGGTGACCGCTGGCTGGCTTGCCTCGCGCGGCCGGGGCGCCCCCCTGCGGCGCGCTGGAAACCACGCGCTGCTAGTTGCGGTTGCTGCGACGTTGCTGCCGCATGGGATGAAGCTCCTGTTCAATCAGACCCGTCCGGATCGCAGGACCGTGCTGGGCCACGTTCACGGCATCTCCTTTTCGGGCAAGCGCGCGGACGCATTCCCCTCCGGCCACGCGCTGCACATGGGGGCGCTCGCCTCTGCTGCTGGCACTTTGCCCGCTGGCGCGCGTCGGGCGATCCGAATGCTCGCGGTCGGACTCTCGCTGACCCGCGTCGTGGTTCTGGCCCACTGGGCCAGCGATGTCGTGGCCGGATTCGCGCTGGGAGCTATCCTCGAGCGCCTCCTGCGATTTTGGACCGGCTTTCCGCTCAAAACTCCACGGGAGGACGATCATGCCAATTCTTGAAGACCTGAAGGAATACGCGGAGCGCGCCACCGGTTTACGGCGACCCGGCAAAGTAGATGCTTCGAACTCCACGCGGTTGCGAAAACCCCACGCCGTTCGCTTCAAGGATGATGGCCTGGTTCCCAATCATCCGCGATGGCCCTTGATCATCTATAAGGGCGCAGTCGGGCTCAATGGGCCAGATGACCCGGCAGCCGTAATCGAAGACCTGTTCGAAGCGAACGGGTGGGGCGATACCTGGCGTGACGGTATCTACGACTACGTGCACTATCACTCCAGGATTCATGAGGTGCTCGGCATCGCCCGCGGGAGAGGGCGCGTCCGCTTCGGTGGCAGCAAGGGGCGGATCTTCACCTTGCAAGCGGGCGACGTCGCCATCCTGCCCGCGGGCACGGGCCACCAGTGCTTCTCGGCGGACGACGACTTCCTCGTCGTCGGCGCCTACCCGCCGACCGGGACCTACGACGAGTGCACGACGGTGGAAGACCGTCCCCGCGCCCTTAAGACCATCCCGAAGGTCGCACGGCCGCGCAAGGATCCCGTCTACGGGACTGGCGGGCCGCTATCGAAACTCTGGAAGAACGCTAGATGACCGAATACATCGTCCGCTTCCTGATCGGTGGCGTCGTGGTGTCGGCGTTTGCGATGCTGGGCGACATTCTGCGTCCCAAAAGCTTCGCCGGTCTGTTCGGCGCCGCGCCCTCCGTCGCGCTCGCGACGCTTGGCATCGCCGTGTACCGGCACGGAGCCGGCTACGCGGCCCAGCAAACCTGGGCGATGACCGCGGGGGCGCTCGCCCTCGGCGTCTACAGCGTTGTCGTCTGCCAACTCCTCATTCGCGCACGGCTGCGGGCGGCGCCAGCCACGTTACTGTCGCTCGTCGTCTGGCTGATCGTCTCCTTCGGCCTGCTGACCCTCGCCGGTGGCCAGACATGAGCGCAATCCGTTTTTCGCCTTCGTCGCTCAGGGAAGGCCGCTGGTATGAGTACCTGGTCCGGTTCGCGCTCGGCGGCGCAGCGGCCGTCTTTACGGGGCTCATCAGCAGCCGCTATGGGGTATCCGTAGGCGGTCTCTTTCTGGCGCTTCCGGCGATCTTCTGCGCGAGCGCGACCCTGATCGAGAAGCACGAAATCCGGCGCAAGCGGGAAGCGGGCCTCGACGGCAGGCGGCGCGGGCAGAAGGCGGCCGCGCTCGATGCCGTCGGCGCCGCGCTCGGCGCGTCAGGCATGCTGGCCTTTGCGATCTCATTTTCGCTAGTGGTGGAACGCAGTATCCCGGCGGCCTTCATCGGCGCCTCGGTGGCTTGGCTCGCCGTCTCAGTGGCAGCCTGGCACGTGCGCCGAAGTATGCGGTCGGTTCAGAGGAGGCAAATCTCCGCCGGGATGAGCGGCCCCGCGGTTTCGCGGAGCCGTTAACTTGAAGCGATCAGCATCAGTTCGGGTCGAAGCTTCACGGACGGAACGATACTGTGAGCACCACGTTACTGTTTGAGTACGCGACAAATATTGTCGCGTCGTCGGAGAAATCCCATGGATATGATCCTGATTATTGTTTTGGTAGTGCTTGTGTTCGGTGGCGGCGGATATTGGGGGCGTAGTCGAGGTCACTGGTGACAGATTGACCCTTCCGCGTTGACCTCAATTGAAAATGGCCGGTGATTACCGGCCATTTTAGCTACGATGTCTTCGGCTTCATCATTCCATCTTCGGTGTCGGTGCCCTTGTCACTTATTCACGCCGGTAGTCGGAGTATCCGCCGGGTTCTCTTTGCCTCCCGACTTTGGAATGACGGTGTCTGACATGGTTGTGGCTGGCATTTTCGGCTTGTAGTTTGCGTCTGCGTTTTCAGCCTTGATCGCCTTGCAATCGAGCGAATAGACCATCTCGCCCTTCCCCGTTTGCCCTATCGCAGGACAATCACGCGCAACATTGTCGTTCTGTGCAAATGCCGGTGACGACAGAAGCAGTATTGCGGTTGCCAATCTGTACATTTTTCTCTCCCTGATATGATTGCATGCGCCACCCCAACAGGCGCTGGTGCCATTGGTTCCGATCCGCGCCTGCCGCCTCGGCGACGAATCGACGACGCCGGGCTGAGCAATATCGAACATCCAGTCAGATCGGATTCGATGGGCCCACGCAGTCGTTCGGCTACAACGCGCTCAAATCATCCGGCACGCCACCGAACTTTCAAACATTTACGGAAACGCAGCCGGCTGAAGATCGTGCACGAACGTGGTCGGCGGATGCTTCATCGCTGCGCTGCCCGACGGGCAAATCAGTTCGCCTTTGCAATTGAGGCGTGTCCAGCCCCGGTTGGAAAAATATTTCTGTTTTTCCGAAACCAAAGCCAGGCTATATGATTGCTCATCCATCCCACTCGAGGGGCGTTGCGCAACGTCATCAACGCGGGACGGGACGCGGTGGACGCTGATGGCGCCTTAGACGAAGGCGCTTGAGGCGGACGGAGAAGGCGTGTGGTCCTGATGCCCCGACGCTGGCATCAAGCTCCTGAGAAGCAAGCTTCTCAGGGGTGACGGTGGCAAGAAAGCCCGGTCGCCGGGGAGAGCACGCAGGAAACCGTTAAAACCATTGCGCGGGGAGTGCCGGGTGATTCCGGTGTGACCTGACCAGCGCGTGTGCTCTCTACCACCACCTTTGCACACGCGGCTATCGGGCGCATCGGGCGCCCGGCCTCCCTGCGCCCTCTCACTGGAGAGGGCGGGAAATAAAAGAATAGCTCGCGCAAAACATGCGGCGAGATCGCGAACGCTTATTCAGCGCCGCTGGCTGTTTGACAATCGAATAGGGAATTCGCGCCGGATAACCCCGCAGTGGCGAAGACCGATTGGTAGCGGGAGAGGGATTCGAACCCCCGACCCCAGGATTATGATTCCCGTGCTCTAACCAGCTGAGCTACCCCGCCACGGCGCCGGCAAACGCGGCTTGGTATGCCGCAGTCGCGAACGCGCGGCATATAAGGAGCGGGTCTTGGCCCTGTCAAGCAAACCCGCCGGGGCCCGCGTCGTGCCGCCAAATACCTGCTTAAACGGCTATTTCGGCCGCACGTTCGGATTGCCGCCGGGGCTGCCGGGCGGCGGGATCACTGGCGTGTTGCCGGTATCGGGGGTCGGCGCGCGCATTTCCGGATCGACGCCGGCGGGCGGACACAGCACGCCGTCGGATTTGGCCAGTCTGTCGCCGAGCAGCTCGGCCGACCGCCCGGTTGTCGTACCCTCCGGCGCGATCGTGCCGCGCGGCGGCACCGGCTGCATCGGCGCGCAATTGGTGGCTGGCGCCGGAGGCGCCGTTTGGGCAGCCAGCAGCGGCGGGGCCTGGGCGCCGGCACTGCCGGACGCCGCCATCAGCGCGTAAGAGAAAAGGGCTACGTATCTGGTTCGCATGCGGGGCAACGGTCCGCGCCCACGGAGGTTCCGCAACAAACCGGGAGTTTCACGCCTTGCGGTAACGGATCAGCGAGAAATGACCCATCGGCGGCATCGGCCGGCGCTCGGCGAGGCTGACGCCGCCATGTCTGGCGGCCCAGTTGACCAGACGCGCCCAGGGAAATTCGGGCCGCCAGCCGAGCCGGCGTGCCAAGCGGCGCGAACGCCAGTTCGAAGACGCGGCGCGGGCCGCTCTCGGCGCCGATGTGATTGACCAGGATCAGTTCGCCGCCGGGCTTCAGCACACGGATGAAATCGTCGAGCGTGGCTTCGGGATCCGGCACCGCGGTGATGACATATTGCGCCACCACGGCGTCAAACGACGAATCCGCGAACGCCAGATTCTTGGCGTCCATCACCGCGAGCGTCTCGACATTGCCAAGGCGAAGGGCCCGCACGCGGGCCTGCGCCTTGCGCAGCATCGGCTCGGAGATATCGACGCCGCACAACCGGGTGGTGGGGGAATAATCCGACAGCGACAATCCGGTGCCGACGCCGACGTCGAGAATCCGGCCGCCGATCCTGTCGGCTTCCGCGATGGTGGATTGCCGGCCGTGATCGAAAACCTTGCCGAACACCAGATCGTAGACCGGCGCCCAGCGCCCATAAGCCTTTGCGACCCCCGCGCGGTCGATATCTGCAGCCATGCCCCCGCCCTGAAAATATTATCCGCGCATCGCCTCGACCAGCGGCGGCGCCGCGACGCTTCCCCTTGCCGCGGCTCTCTCCGATTCGCGCTTTGCCGTGGCGCTCTGGATGAAGCCGCCGCCGAGCACGCGGGCCTGGCCCGAAGGCGCATCGTAGAACACGCAGGCCTGGCCGGGAGAAACTCCCTCTTCGCCCGCCACCAGCTCGACCTCATAGCCGCCGCCCTCGGCCGCGCGCAGCCACGCCGGCTGCGGCTGGCGGGTCGAGCGCACCCGCACGAACATCTCGAGACCCTCGCCGACCGCGCGATCAAGCGCGCCGTCGCCGATCCAGTTGACGTCGCGCAGCGCGATGCGATCCATCCGCAGCGCCTCGCGCGGGCCGACCACGACGCGGCGGCTCGCCGCCTCCAGCCGCACCACATAGAGCGGCGCCGTGGAGGCGATGCCCAACCCGCGCCGCTGGCCGACGGTGAAATGAACGATGCCCTGATGGGCGCCGATGACGCGGCCATCGAGATCGACGATATCGCCGGGCAGCACCGCATTCGGCCGCAACCGGCCGATGATGTCGGTATAGCGTCCGGTCGGAACGAAGCAGATGTCCTGACTGTCCTGCTTGTCGGCGACATCCAATCCGAAGCGCCGCGCCAGTTCGCGCGCCTGCGGCTTGGTCATGTCGCCGAGCGGAAAACGAAGATATTGCAGTTGTTCGCGGGTGGTCGCGAACAGGAAATAACTCTGGTCGCGGTCGGCGTCGGCGGCGCAGACCAGCGCGCGCGATCCGTCGGCCAGAGGCCGCGACGCGACGTAGTGCCCGGTCGCAAGCGCCGAAGCGCCGAGTTCGCGCGCGGTCGCCAAGCAGATCGCGAAACTTGATCGAACGGTTGCACTCGATGCAGGGCACCGGCGTCTCGCCGAGCGCGTAGCTTTCGGCGAAATTGTCGATCACCGACTTGCGAAAGCGGTTCTCGTAGTCCAGCACATAATGCGGGATGCCGATCCGCTCGGCGACGTTGCGCGCGTCGTGGATGTCCTGCCCGGCGCAGCAGGCGCCCTTGCGATGGGTGGCCGCGCCATGATCGTAAAGCTGCAGCGTGATGCCGACGACGTCGTAGCCTTGCGACTTCAACAGTGCGGCCGTCACCGAGGAATCGACGCCGCCGGACATGGCGACGACGATCCTTGTGTCCTGTGGACGGCCTTCGAGATCCAGACTGTTGAGCATGGTTCCAGACATTGATGAGGGTCGCGACAGCGCCTGACGCCGCGCGACCAGGAAGCCACCTTGCGGTTAGAGGCTTTCGCAGGCGTCTCCCCAGGAAAGCGAGTTCGCCTGTTCGGAGCGGCTGAAAAGCTACTCTCTAATATAGGCGGTATTCCTGCGAGGCAATCACGCTCACCCCTTTTGCCGGCGGCGATAAGGCAAATCTTGCCGCCGGGCAGAAAAGGGAACGCCGCCGGATCGCCATGGCCGGCCGGGCTGTCGTTGTAAGGCATTGAAATATATTGGTATTTTCTTTCGCCTCGGGATGGCCCGGTCCTTGCTGATCTCAGGTCCAGTTTCATCGCGAGAGGCCTGCCCTGTGTTCAGCGTCACTTCAGAAGCCGCGGCAAATGCCGCGTTCCAGGCTGCGCCGCAGTGGTCCACCCGGTCCGACCAGCCGCCGGCCAACGATGTTTTCGGCGGGCTGGTCCATCAAAATACCGCCGCCGATACCGCCACGGCGCCGCCGCCGCCGCGTCCGCAGCGCCATACCGACGGCGCGCCGCCGCCCTCGGATAATTCAGGTCCGGCCAACGCCGCCTCCAATCAGGGGCCAAACAACAATCAGGCGGCAAACAACGATCCGAACAGCAACGCCAATGCCGGGCCGCCGTCCGACAGCAATGCCAACAATTCCAACAATGCCAACACCAGCGACCCAGCCGGCGCCGGTGCAACCCAGCCATCCCGGACGAAGTCCAGTGGCGCCACGAAAACCGATCCGGCGAAGTCGACCGACAAATCGGCCAATGGCGATCCAGCTGCGACCGATCTGACCATCCTGGCCCAGCAGGCCGCTCTCACCGCGACGACGCCGAATCCGGTCGCGGTCGCAATCCCCGTCACCACCGCAGCCACGAATGTCCCTGCGGCGACGACGTCCGGCAATTCCACAGCGCCGCTGGCGATTGCCGCGGCCGCCATCGCGGCCAGCACCCAGACGGTCTCGGCACAGGTGGCCTCGTCGACCCCAACCAAGACCGATTCGAACACGGCCGCCGACCGACGCGGCAGCGACCGCCAACGACAACTGCGGCCGCCGCGACCCTGACCGAGACCGGAATCGCAAAGACCGCGAGTTCGGCGACGGCCAGCGCAACGGCTGCCAAGCCTGTGGTCGCGCCAACAACGCAGGCCAATGCAACGCCCGCGAATGCCGCCGCTGTGACGAGCGCCGTGGCCGCGACGGCGCCCGTCACCGCCAAGGCTACACCAGGAAAGTCGTCGGCAACGACCACGGCAACCGATGGCTCGACAACGACGTCGGCTACGGCCGATCCGTCCGCGAGCAATGCACCGGCGGGGGCTCAGAACGGCCTTCTGCAGCAGCCCTCGGCCACCGGCAAACCGGGGGCGGCCAATCCCGCCGCCGACGCGCCAACCGCAGATGCCGCACCCGCTTCAACCTTGGCGGCCACGGTATCGGCCCATGAACATTCGCCGGCCGCCGGTAGCGAAAATACGCCCGCCGCTGCAGCGGACCCCAGCACTCAGGTGATCGGCACGACCCAGCCGCAGCTCAATTCCCCTGCGGCCACCGCCGCACCCGGCGCCGCCTTCACCGTTACGGCGCAGGCCAGCGGGCCGGTGCCCCTGAGCGGACTGGCGCTGGAGATCGCCGCCTCGGCAAAGAGCGGCAAGAGCCGCTTCGAAATCCGGCTCGATCCGGCCGATCTTGGCCGCATCGACGTTCGCATCGATATCGATCGCAATGGCCAGGTGACGTCGCATTTGACGGTCGAAAAGCCGGAAACGCTGTCCATGCTGCGCCAGGACGCCCCCCAGCTGCAGCGCGCGCTGGATGACGCCGGGCTCAAGACCGGCAATGGCGGCCTGCAATTCAGCCTGCGCGACCAGTCCTCTTCCGGACAGAACAGCGGCAACGACACCAGCCCCAATGCCCAGCGGCTGGTTATCAGCGACGAAGACACCATTCCTGCGGCGGTCGCGGGACGAACCTATGGCCGCTCGCTCGGATCGAGCAGCGGCGTCGATATCAGAGTTTGAGGAGACAGCCATGACAACCACAGCAGGCACGTCCAATCCGGTCGTCTCAGGGACGACGACGTTACCGGCCTCTTCCAAGTCCGGCTCCTCGGCCGCGGCCTCCAGCGCGCTGGCTTCCTCGCAGATCGCCGGCAACTTTCAGAGCTTTCTGATGCTGCTGACGACGCAATTGCAGAACCAGAATCCGCTCAGCCCGCTGGACACCAACCAGTTTACCCAGCAGCTCGTCGAATTCGCCGGCGTTCAGCAGCAGCTCAACACCAACGATTCGCTGGCGACGCTGGTGTCGCTGCAGCAGACCGCGCAATCGACCCAGGCGCTGGGATTTGTCGGCAAGACGGCGGTGGTCAATGGCAGCAGCGCGACAGTGACGAACAGCACGGCGACCTGGCAGCTCAGCGTTCCCAACGCTTCGACCGTCACCGTCAACATCACCAACAGCAGCGGTCAGACGGTCTTCACGGGCAACTACGCCGCCGCCGCCGGCAACAACCAGCCGTTCACCTGGAACGGCCAGGGCAACGACGGCACCCAATGGCCGGACGGCAGTTACAAGCTCACGGCTACCGGGAAGGACTCCGCGGGCAACACCGTGGCCATCGCAACCCAGGTCGAGGGCGTGGTCAATTCGGTCGATCTCACCCAGTCGCCGCCCCTGCTGTCGATCAACGGCCAGACCTATACGGTCAACCAGATCCAGAGCATCGTGAACTGACGACGGCAGCTCCCTCCCGCCATCATCTGCCATCACCGACTTGCGGCCTTAACCGGCCCGCGCGGGCTCCCGGAGCGGTCTTTCGGGGCTCCGGACCGCGCCCGGAGGGCCGCCGTCAAGCATTTTCAAGGAGATTCGTATTGAAGCCTTGGGCTTAGGCAAATTTTAAGTCGCGGGGCGTAGGTTGTTACCGTGAGTTCAGTGGTTGAGAGTTTGTGAGTACGCCATGACAGAGCCCCATCGCCCGAGGGTAAAATACGTCATCGGGCCCGACGGTAGTCCGTTAACGATTGCGGATCTGCCCGCACCGGGAACCAAGCGGTGGGTCATCCGCCGCAAAGCCGAAGTCGTAGCCGCGGTTCGCGGCGGTCTGCTCTCCCTCGAGGAGGCCTGCAGCCGCTACACCCTGACGGTCGACGAATTCCTGTCCTGGCAGTTTTCCATCGACCAGCACGGCCTTGCGGGGCTGCGCACCACCCGGATCCAGCAATACCGCCAATAGGCGCCGTCCCGGGATAATCCGCCATTTGAATAAAATCGGCTTCGTCCTGCGAAGCCGATTTTTTCCGTTTTGAACTTTCCCGCCGGCCCTTAACCTTCGTTAACCATATCGAAACCATCCCATAGGCAATAATTGCCCAGTCGGCTCCTGGAGCCGAATCTGAGGGGCGGTTGGTTTTGCAGAGTCTCGTAAGCTTCCTGAAGGGCCTCGGCGCTGCGCGGTTGATGGCGATGGTCGCGGTGACAACCGCGCTGCTCGGCTTCTTCGCGTTCGTCATCATGCGCGTCACCACGCCGCAGATGACCACCCTCTACACCGACCTCAGCGTCGAGGACTCTTCCGCGGTCATCAAGGACCTGGAACGCCAGGCCATTCCCTTCGAGCTGCGCAACGAAGGCGCCATGATCCTGGTGCCGAAGGACAAGGTCACGCGGCTGCGCATGAAGCTTGCCGAGGGCGGCTTGCCCAAGGGCGGCGGCGTCGGTTACGAGATTTTCGACAAATCCGACGCGCTCGGCACCACCAGCTTCGTCCAGAACATCAATCATCTGCGCGCGCTCGAAGGCGAGCTTGCCCGCACCATCCGCGCCATCGACCGCATCCAGGCGGCGCGCGTCCATCTGGTGCTGCCGGAACGCCCGCTGTTTTCGCGCGAGACGCCCGAGCCGTCGGCCTCGATCGTCGTACGCGTGCGCGGCGCCCTCGAACCGCAGCAGATCAGAGCCATCCGCCATTTGGTCGCCTCCGCCGTCAACGGCCTGAAGCCGCAGCGGGTGTCGATCGTCGACGAAGCCGGTCAATTGCTGGCCGACGGCGCCAGCGGCGCGACCGACAACGCGGTCGGCGACGAGCGCCGCGCCGGTTTCGAGAAGCGGATGCGCAATGAAATCGAGGCGATCGTCTCGTCGGTGGTCGGCGCCGGCCGCGCCCGCGTCCAGCTCTCGGCAGACTTCGACTACAACAAGATTACCCAGACCTCGGATCGCTTCGACCCCGAAGGGCGGGTGCTGCGCTCGAGCCAGACCCGCGAAGAATCCAGCGCTACGGCGGAGAACAGCGGCCAGGTCACCGTCAACAACGAGCTGCCGGGCAACCCGGGCCAGGACAATCCGGCGCCGGCCGCGCGCGACCAGAGCAAGAAGACCGAAGAAACCAACAATTACGAGATTTCCCGCACCACCAAGACCGAAGTAACCGAGGCCGGAAGGGTCAATCGCATCTCCGTCGCCGTACTGGTCGACGGCAACTACGCCAAGAATGAAAAAGGCGAGATGGTCTATCAGGACCGCAGCAAGGAGCAGCTGGATCGCATCGCCGCACTGGTGCGCTCGGCGATCGGCTTCGACCAGAAGCGCGGCGACCAGGTCGAGGTCGTCAACCTCCAATTCGCCGAAGCTCCGGTCATCGTTCCGTTCGCAGAGCCGGCGGGCCTGCTCGGCATGTTCCAGTTCACCAAGGACGACCTGATGTATGTCATCGAACTCGGCGTCATGATGCTGCTCGGCCTGGTCGTGCTGTTCATGGTGATCCGGCCGCTGGTCAGGCGCATCATCGCCTCCGAAGAGATCGCTGCACCCTCCGGCAACATGCCGGCGCTGGCCGACGGCAGCGCGCAAGCCGGTGTGGCCAGCCAGGCCCTGGTGGCCGGCGCCACCGCGCAGATGATCGATGTCGCCCAGGTTCAGGGCCAGGTCCATGCCCAATCTGTCCATCGCGTCGGTGAACTGGCCGAGCGAAACCCCAATGAAACCGCCGCCATCGTTCGTCAGTGGCTCAGCGAAACACCGGCGTGATCTGACATGGCCGTACCGCAAACCGTAAACGCCAACGATATCACCAGCGTCATCGCCTCGCTGGCGGCTCGTCAGAGCAACCGCGAGAAGGGCGCTCCGCTGAGCGGCCCGAAGCGCGCCGCGATCCTGATGCTGGCGCTGGGAGAAAAATATGGCGGCAAGGTCTGGTCGCTGCTCGACGATGATGAAGTGCGGGAGCTGTCGATGGTGATGTCGACCCTCGGCACCGTCGAGGCCGACGTGGTCGAAGACCTGCTGCTCGAATTCGTCTCGCGGATGTCGGCATCCGGGGCGTTGATGGGGACTTTCGACGGCACCGAGCGGCTGCTGCAACTCTACCTTCCGGCCGAGCGCGTGACCGGCATCATGGACGAGATCCGCGGGCCCGCCGGCCGCAACATGTGGGAGAAACTCTCCAACGTCCAGGAAGAGGTGCTGGCCAACTATCTCAAGAATGAATATCCGCAGACCATCGCCGTGGTGCTTTCGAAACTCAAGCCGGAGCACTCCGCGCGGGTGCTGGCGATCCTGCCGGAGGACATGGCGCTCGACGTGGTCAACCGGATGCTGAGAATGGAGGCGGTGCAGAAGGAAGTGATCGAACGCGTCGAACAGACGCTGCGCACCGAATTCATGTCGAACCTGTCGCAGACCAGGCGCCGTGACGCCCACGAGGTGATGGCCGAGATCTTCAACAACTTCGATCGCCAGACCGAAACCCGCTTCATCACCTCGCTCGAGGAGGACAACCGCAAGTCCGCCGAGCGCATCAAGGCGCTGATGTTCACCTTCGACGACCTCATCAAGCTCAACTCCGGATCGGCGCAAACGCTGATGCGCAATATCGACAAGGACAAGCTCGGCATCGCGCTAAAAAGCGCCAACGAGGATGTCCGCGGCTTCTTCCTCGGCAACATGTCGTCGCGCGCCGGCAAGATGCTGCTCGACGACATGGCCGCGATGGGGCCGGTGCGGTTGCGCGATGTCGACGAGGCGCAGGCGCTGCTCGTCAACCTCGCCAAGGACCTCGCGGCCAAGGGAGAGATTACGCTGACCAAGAACCGCGCCGACGACGAGCTGGTGTACTGATGGCCGCACCCGCAAAATTCCTGTTCGACATGGATTTCTCGGCGCCCGACAAGATGCGGGAGCGCGCCGCCACGCCGTCGGAAATCGCCCAGAAGATCGCCGCGGCCGAGGCCCGGGCCTATCGCAACGGCTACGACGCCGCGCTGCACGAGACGAAGGTGGAGAGCGACCGCCGCGCCGCGCTGGCGCTGGAGGAAATCGCAATTACCATCAAGGGCATCGCGGCGCGCTTCGCCGGGATCGAGACCCGGATGGAAACCGAGGCGGTCGACGTCGCGGTCGCGGTGGCGCGCAAGCTGTGCAGCGAGCTGATTGCCCGCGAGCCGCTTGGCGAGATCACCTCACTGGTAAGCGATTGCTTTGCGCAGCTGGTTTCGACCCCGCATTTGGTGGTCCGGATCAACAACTCGCTTTACGAGGCGGCGCAGCAGCGCATCGAGAAGCTGGCGAAGCAAAGCGGCTTCGAGGGACGCCTCGTGATTCTGGCCGAACCCGAGATCGAGACCGGCGACTGCAGGATCGAATGGGCGGACGGCGGCGTCGTGCTGGAGCGCGCGGCGATCGACGCAAAGATCGACGAACTTGTCGGGCGCTACATAGCGTCCAGCAATCAGGCCTGAGCCATGGTCAACAAGATGGCCAAGAGGAATGAACCATGAGTGATACCGACGCACAGGTTCCGCTCCCCGATCTCAACGCCGCGCACACGCCGGCGACGGATGACGTGGCCTATCACGAGGACGAGCAGGCTTCGCGCATTGCCGCGGATCTGGAGGCCGTGTTCGACGTGCCGGTGCAGGTCTCCGCGGTGCTCGGCCGCTCCAAGATGGATGTCGGAGAACTGCTCAAGCTCGGGCCCGGCACCGTGCTCGAACTCGACCGCCGCGTCGGCGAAGCCATCGACATCTACGTCAACAACCGCCTGGTGGCGCGCGGCGAGGTGGTGCTGGTGGAAGACAAGCTTGGCGTGACCATGACGGAAATCATCAAGGCCGAAAAGACCTGAGGCTTTGCCTCTAGCGATACGCGCATAACGGGCGCGAACAGACGAACAGGAGATTACCATGCGGCTTCTCATCGTTGGCACACTGAAGGGCCAGCTTACGACGGCCACCAAGATCGCGATGGACAACGGCGCTTCCGTTACCCATGCGGAGGACCACGAACAGGCCATGCGCGTGTTGCGCGGCGGCAAGGGCGCCGACCTGCTGCTGGTCGACGTCGCCCTCGACATCCGCGATCTGGTGATGCGGCTTGAGGCCGAACACATTCACGTGCCGATCGTCGCCTGCGGCATCTCCAACGATGCTCGCGCGGCCGTGGCCGCGATCCACGCCGGCGCCAAGGAATACATCCCGCTGCCGCCCGATCCGGAATTGATTGCCGCGGTGCTCGCCGCCGTCGCCAATGATTCGCGCGACATGGTCTACCGTGACGAGGCGATGGCCAAGGTGATCAAGCTGGCTCAGCAGATCGCCGGCTCGGACGCCTCGGTCATGATCACCGGCGAATCCGGCACCGGCAAGGAAGTGCTGGCGCGCTATGTCCACACCCGCTCCAACCGCGCCAAGAAGCCGTTCATATCGATCAACTGCGCGGCCATTCCCGAGCATCTGCTTGAATCCGAACTGTTCGGTCATGAGAAGGGCGCGTTCACCGGAGCCATCGCGCGGCGTATCGGAAAGTTCGAGGAGGCCACCGGCGGCACGCTGCTGCTCGACGAAATCTCCGAGATGGACGTGCGGCTGCAATCCAAATTGCTGCGCGCGATCCAGGAACGCATCATCGATCGCGTCGGCGGCACCAGGCCGGTTCCGGTCGACATCCGCATCATCGCGACCTCGAACCGCAATCTGGCCGACGCGGTACGCGAAGGCACCTTCCGCGAGGACCTCCTGTTCCGGCTCAACGTCGTGAACCTGAAGATACCGCCGCTGCGCGAACGCCCGGCGGATATTCTCGAACTGGCGCAGCACTTCGCCAAGAAATACGCCGACGCCAATGGCGTGCCATTGCGGCCGATCTCCGCCGAGGCAAAGCGCGTCCTGACCTCCAACCGCTGGCAGGGCAACGTCCGCGAGTTGGAAAACACCATGCATCGTTCGGTGCTGATGGCGCAGGGCGACGAGATCGGCGTCGACGCCATTCTGACGCCGGACGGTGACCGTCTCGATGCGCCCAAGACCGTGCCGGCGGTGGCGCACGCCACGTTCGCCGCCGAGCAGGTGACCCGGGCGCTGGTCGGACGCACGGTTGCCGACGTCGAGCGCGATCTCATCCTGGAGACGCTGAAGCATTGCCTCGGCAATCGCACCCATGCCGCCAATATCCTGGGCATCTCGATCCGCACGCTGCGCAACAAGCTGAACGAATACGCCGATGGCGGCCTGCCGATCACGCCTGCGGGAGCCGGCGAAATTCACCGCGTTAGCGCGACGGCGTGATTTGGCGCGGGCCTCGCCCGCTTGAATAAATCCGGCGCGAGGACGAACTCGCCCTGGAACCGTTGCACTTCAGGCACGTTTTCATACAGGCAATTCACCGACCCTGTCTGAAAGCCGTCGATGTCCATCTTGCAGCTCGATCCGCCGCTTCCCGTCATCACGCCGAAGGGAGACGGGTATGCTCACGTGCTGATCGACTATGGACCCGAATTCAATCTGCTCTGGGTCTGCTTCCTCGACGATTCCGGGGAGTGCTGGACTTACGACAATACGCAAGTCCGGGCCCAGAAGAACGTCACCTTGGGCCGTACCTTCGTTTCGCGTCATCAGGCGAAATCGCTGCCGGTTGCCGCCGAATAATCCGGCGCGTCGGGCTTGCGAAAAATGTGGATGGGATCGCCCGGTTGCAACCCGCGCCCGGTGAAGGCCGCATAGGCGTAGAGCGCGAGATAGACAATCGCGAGCGCGCCGATCCCGTAGAACACCCAGACCGCGATTCGTTTCATCAGATCGCGGCTCGCCGGCGCGGGACCGGGACGACATGCCGCTGCCGCAGCCCCAATGGTGGCGCGAGGACGACTGGAAGTTTGCGTTGCATCGCGTAACTCCTGGCTCCGGTGCAGCCGGATACAGAGCGAACTTTTAGGCCGCGAACGGAAAAAAGGCCACCTTCCCCCGGCCTGGTAGTGCCGCGACAGCGCCGACGCCCGGGGCTAACAATCGGAGGGCTTTTATGGCACACCGTGCCGCAGCCCGCGACGGCTGAAGAACCCACCGCTTTTCGAGTTCAAGATGCCCGCACCCAAACCGCCCGCCTTTGAGACCCTGAGCCTCCATGCCGGCCAGCATCCGGATCCCGTGACGGGCGCCCGCGCCGTGCCGATCTATCAGACCACATCCTACGTCTTTCAGGATTCGGAGCACGCCGCGGCGTTGTTCAATCTGGAACGCGCAGGACACATCTATACCCGCATTTCCAACCCGACCACGGCGGTGCTCGAGGAGCGACTTGCGGCGCTGGAAGGCGGCGTCGGCGCGATCTGCACGGCGAGCGGCATGGCGGCGCTGCATCTGGCGATCGCGACCCTGCTGAACGCGGGCGACCACATCGTCGCCTCTTCCTCACTCTATGGCGGCAGCATCAACCTGCTCACGCATACGCTGCCGCGTTTCGGCATCACGACCACGTTCGTCAAGCCGCGTGCGCTGGACCAGTTCCGGGCGGCGATCCAGCCCAACACCAGGCTGGTGATCGGCGAAACCATCGGCAATCCCGGCCTCGAGGTGCTGGATATTCCGGCCGTTGCGGGGATCGCGCATGACGCGAAAATCCCGCTCCTGATCGACAATACCTTCGCGACCCCCTATCTCAGCCGGCCGATCGAGCTTGGCGCCGACATCGTGATGAATTCGGCCACCAAGTGGATCGGCGGCCACGGCATCGCCATCGGCGGCGTGGTCGTCGACGGCGGCCGGTTCGATTGGCGCGCCTCCGGCAAATTTCCGGTGCTTACCGAACCCTATGCCGGCTATCACGGCATTGTCTTCGACGAGCAGTTCGGCCAGGCGGCGTTCATCATGCGGGCGCGCACCGAAGGCCTGCGCGACTTCGGCGCGTGCCTGTCGCCCACCAATGCCTTTCAACTGCTGCAGGGCGTCGAGACGCTGGGGATTCGCATGGAGCGCCATATCGCCAATACGCATGCGGTGCTTGAGGCCCTCGCGGCGAACAAGGCGGTCGACTGGGTTCTGCATCCTTCGCTGGAAAGTCATCCCGACCATGAACTGGCCAAGCGATTGCTGCCGCGCGGCGCCGGATCGATCGTCAGCTTCGGCATCAAGGGCGGCCGGCCAGCGGGGCGGAAGTTCATCGAGTCGCTGCGGCTGGTCAGCCATCTGGCCAATGTCGGCGATGCCAAGACGCTGGTGATTCATCCCGCCAGCACCACCCATCAGCAAATGGATGCCGCTCAACTCAAGGAGGCCGGCATCGGCGAAGAACTGGTCCGGCTGTCGATCGGGATTGAATCCGCCGCCGACATCATCGATGACCTCGGCCAGGCGCTCCGTATTTCGCAGAAGGCTTGAGCCATGCAGTTGTCCGTGAACGGCATCGATAGCTTCATCGCCACCGGCGGGCGCGCGTTCGATGCCGCGCAACCGACCATCGTGCTGCTGCACGGCGCCGGCTTCGACCATACCACCTGGGCGCTGCACAGCCGGTGGTTCGCGCATCATGGCTATGGCGTGCTGGCGCCGGACCTGCCCGGCCATGGCCGGTCCGCCGGCACGCCACTGTCGACGATTGCCGACATGGCCGAGTGGACCGCCGCCCTGCTCGACGCCGCCGGCACCGCCAAGGCGTGGCTGGTCGGCCATTCCATGGGGTCGCTGATTGCGCTTGAAACCGCCGCGCGGCACCCGGCCAAAGTCTCCGCGCTCGGTCTGATCGGAACCGCGGCAACCATGACGGTCGGACCCGATCTGCTCAGAGCCGCCGAGGCCAACGATCACGGCGCCGTCGATATGGTCTCGATCTGGGGTCTCGGCTATCAGGCGGAACTGGGCGGCAGCCTGGCGCCGGGTTTGTGGATGCATGGCGGCGCCCAGCGCGTGCTCGAGCAAGGCCTGCCCGGCGTGCTATTCAAGGATCTCGCCGCGTGCAACGCCTATCAGGGCGCGCTTGCCGCCGCCGCCAGGATCACGGTCCCGACCACGCTCATTCTCGGCGAGCGCGACATGATGACCCCCGCAAAGGCCGGCCGGGCGCTGGCCGCCGCGCTGCCGAACTCACGCACCGTGGTGTTGCGCGGCGCCGGCCACATGATGATGGTCGAGCGGCCCGACGAGCTGCTCGCGGCGCTGCAAGGCTAGAGCATGATCGGTTCTGATTGAATCAGAACCGACGCTCTAGTTTTCTTGACGCGTTTTCTTCACGCGAACCGGTATCCACTTCGCTCGAAAACGCTACAGGCTGGCAACAAACAGGCGAACGCTCACCAGGCCGGCAGCACCGCACCCTTGAACTTCGCAAGCACGAAGTCGCGGATCTCCGGCGTCTGGTAGCTCTGCACCAGAAGCTTGACCCATGGCTTGTCCTTGTCGGCGGTGCGCACCACGAGGATATTGACGTAAGGTCCCTTGGGATCTTCGCGAAGGATCGCATCCTTGACCGGATCGAGTCCCGCCTGCGTGGCATAATTGGTGTTGATGCCGGCGGCATCGACGTCGTCCAGCGTGCGCGCGGTCTGCGCCGCATCGACCTCGACAATCTTGAACTTCCTGGGATTGTCGACGATGTCGGCCACCGTCGGCTTGAATCCGACGCCCGGCTTGAGCTTCAGCACGCCCTTGTCCTGCAGCAAAAGCAGCACGCGACCGCCATTGGTCGGATCGTTGGGGATCGAGACCGTTGCGCCTTGCGGTACCGCATCCCAGCTCTTGTACTTCTTCGAGTAGACCCCCATCGGAAAATTCACGGTGAGGCCGACGGTGTCGATCTTGTATCCGCGGTCCGCCTTCTGGTTGTCGAGATAGGGCTGGTTCTGGAACGAATTGGCCTGCAGGTCGCCGGCGTCCAGCGCGGCATTGGGAACCACATAGTCGGTGAATTCGATGATCTGGATGTCGAGACCGTTCTTGGCGGCGATCGGCTTCACCGCTTCGAGGATCTGGGCGTGGGGGCCGGGAGTGACGCCGACCTTGATGGTTTCGGCGCGGGCCGCGCCTGCAACGACCGCCAGGACGGTGGCCAGGACCATGAGATGACGCTGCGACATGATTATTCCGTTTCCTGTGAGTGGGTTTGATTGATCAATTCCGGCTGCGCTTGTCGAGCCGTCGCGCGATCGCCTCGCCCAGGGTCTGCACGCCCTGCACCAGCGCAATCAGCACCAGCACCACGGTCGCCATGACTTCCGGCATGAAGCGCTGGTAACCGTAGCGAATGCCGAGATCGCCCAACCCGCCGCCGCCGACCGCGCCAACCATGGCCGAATAGCCGAGCAGGCTGACGACGGTCAGCGTCAATGCCAGCGTGACCGCCGGCATCGCTTCCGGCAACAGCACCTTCTGCACGATCTGCAGCGGACTGGCGCCGAACGCGCGGGCGGCCTCCACCAGTCCCTGATCGACCTCGCGGATGGCGGCCTCGATGACGCGGGCGATAAAGGGAATGGCGGCGATGGTCAAAGGCACCACCGCCGCGCGGGTGCCGATCGACGTCCCCGCGATCAACCGGGTCAGCGGAACGATGGCGACGACGAGAATGATAAAGGGAGTGGACCGCGTCGCATTGACGACCAGGCCGAGAATGCGATTGGCCGCCGGCGCCGGAAACAGCTCATTGGCCCGGCTCGTCGCCAGAAAGATGCCGAGCGGGAGTCCCAGCAGCGTGCCGAACAGGCCGGACACTCCCACCATCACCATTGTATCGACGGTCGACCAGACCACGAGCTGGAATATCTCAGGAGACATAGCCGAGGTGCTCCACGCTGTTCTGGCCCGCCCGCAATTCCTCGATGATCCCGCGCAGCATCTCCGGTTCGGCCGAGACCGAGATGAACAGCGACCCGAACGGATGATCCGCTATCGTCTCCACCTGGCCATGCAGGATGTTGACATCGACGCCAAGGGTTCGCGCCAGGCGCGACAGCACCGGCTGGTTGGCGTCTCCGCCGACAAACGCCACGTGCAGTACCGCGCTGTCGCCGTCGCGGCGTTCGGATCTTAGTTTCGCAGCCAGCCATTCCGGCACGTTGCCGCCGGTGATCGAGCCGACAAATCGCCGCGTCGTCTCGTGGCAGGGATGGGCGAATATCTCGTAGGTCGTTCCCTGCTCGACGATGCGGCCGCTTTCGAGCACGGCGACCCGGTCGGCGAGCTTTTTGACGACCGACATCTCGTGGGTGATGAAAACGATGGTCAGCTTCAGCTCTGCATTGATCGTCTTCAACAGCGACAGGATCTGGTCGGTGGTTTCCGGATCGAGCGCGGAGGTGGCCTCGTCTGACAGCAGGACCTTCGGTCTGGTGGCGAGCGCGCGGGCGATACCGACGCGCTGCTTCTGCCCGCCGGACAATTCCGCAGGGTAGCGGTCGCGCTTGTCGGACAGTCCAACCATCGCCAGCAGCGGTTCGACCACGCCCGCGATCTCGCTTTTGGCGACACCGGCAATCTCCAGCGGCAGCGCGATGTTCTCGAACGCCGTTCGGGACGACAGCAAATTGAAGTGCTGGAAGATCATGCCGATGGAACGGCGGGCCTGGCGCAAGCCCCGTTCGTCAAGCCCGGTCACATCGGTTCCATTGACCAGCACGTGACCGCTGCTTGGATGCTCCAGACCGTTGATCAGGCGGATCAGCGTCGATTTGCCGGCGCCGCTCCTGCCGATCACCCCGACGATGGCGCCCTCAGGCACCTCCAGACAAATATCATCGAGCGCCACCACCCGCGCCGATTGGTTTCGCGAAGGATAAACCTTGCTGACATTGGCGAACGCAATGATGGGGCGAGTTTGCGCCTCGCTCGGCCGCGGCACGGGCGCTCCGGACTGGAGGGGAAATCGAGCGTTCATAAAAAGACTGGCTTGACGTGAGTGGGATGATCGAGCGGGCAAATAGCCAGACCGAGGCCGACAAAGCAACCGCCGGAGGCCGACAAAGCAACCGCGCTCGCGCGGCGCCCCCACCGGCTCTCCCCGGCAGACCCGGGTTTGCCGCTATAATTTGATCGGGACGAAATGATTGACGGCGATCAGCACCGCCAGCAACCCGATACCCAGCCCGAGACTCCAGCCGATCAGCTTCTTCTCGATCGGCAGCAGCGGCTCGACTTCGGCGGCATTGATTTCCTTCTCGAGATCGGATTGCGACATGCGGTGTTCCTTATCAGCTGGCGAGCGGCGGTTTGAAGCCGCTGAAGAACAGCCATGAAATCAGGAGCCCGACCCAGATCACAAAGCCGAACAGGCTGACGAAATAGACCGCCGCGAGCTTGGCAAAACCCTGTTGCCATAGCTTCCGGAAATCCGACATCACGCCGATCGAAAAGAACGTCAGGACGAAGAAGATCACCCGGAAGACATTGGCCTCGCCGGCTGCGGCCGGAAGCGCTTTGGCGACCTGCGCGGTCGAGCCGACCGCGAGCCACAGCGACACCACAAAGACGAGGATGAAACCGAGAATGAATTTCGGAAATCGCTGCCAGATTTCCGACGGCTTCGCCTTGTCCGGCCCCTTGTCGATGTGGTTGGTCCAGATGTAGCCGAGAATGAAGGCCCAGATGCCGATGAAGATGTCGATGAAGATCTTGACCGTCGCCGTGGTCGCGAGAATCCAGCCCGGCTGGTAGTTGATGCCTTCCGCCGCGTTCTTCGCCATGATCAGCGACTCGGTGATGCCGCCACCGGCGACCGCCGCGCCGTCGGTCTTGATCGCCAATCCGATCCAGGCGCCCGCCACCAGCGGTTTCTGCCACAGGAAGGTCTGCGCCAGGAACGGCAGGATCAGAACCTCGACCACCGCGAACACGACCACCAGCGATGACACCAGGATCGGCACCGCTGGCCTTGCCCTGATGGCGCCGCCGGTGGCGATCGCCGCCGCCACGCCGCAAATCGAAATGCCGGACGCCAGCGGGACCGACCACTCCCGGCTGAAGCCGAACCATTTGCGCGCGATGTAATAGATCACGGCCCAGTAGATCAGATAGGCCTCGACGATCGCGGCAGCACCGCGCAACAACAGCGAGGATGCGAGGTTCAACCGGCCCGCCGCGGTGACCGCGACGGTGGCGCCGAGAATCACGATCGCGATCTTGATGTAGAGCTCGGGCCGGATCGCCTCCTTCAGCCATTCGGCGAAGCGGGGAAAGAAATTGGCGATCACCAGTCCCGCAAGCAGCGCCACGATGAAGCCGCCCTCATTGGTCAGCTTCAGCGACCAGGCGAGCCCGAATTTCTGCTGCTCGGCCGGCGTCACCGCGGCGACATAGGCGTAGCTGCCGAAAATCCAGCTCGCATAGGCGATCGCGAACACCGCCATGAATGCCGGCGCAAATTTCCTGACATCCGCGCCGAGCGTGGCCACCCCGGCGCTCAGCACCATAAGCAAGGCGGCGTAGGTGGCGAGCAGCGCGCCGCCGCCCCCGAGCCACGCATAGGCCTTGGCAAAGGGATTAAGGGCCTGCGCGATGTCGGTATAAACCGAGGTGGTGACCGCCCAGCCCAAAAGGTCGGTCCCGCCGATGCTGACGAGGGGCCGATCCGAACACCAACAGACCAATGACGACGGCGAGCCAGTCCTCGTTCAGCCGGGCACGCAACGTGATGGGTTCCGAGACCTTGACCGCGATATCCGACATTGCACTTCCTCAGGGCCGCGCGCCCCGAACGGAGGGTTCCGCGCCCGATTCAAACCATCTGAAAAATGATTCTAGCTCAGGAGCATGGCGCCCGCGACGGATATCGGGGGATCCGGCAAAAATAGCGATATCCGGCCTGCCGCATCGGCGGCGGACGCAGCGTTTGTTCCAATGATCCGATCAATCGCAGCTTAATTCTTTCCGCTGACGGCGGCGGGCTCCCGGGCCAGCAAACCGCCGCTATTCCGCCGCCGCGGCCGCAGGCCTCGCCGGCGCGACCTCGGCCGCCAGTTTGCCGTAGCGATCCGTGAAAGCTTCGGTGTCGATCTCCTCGAGCTGGACCGCGCCGCTCATGACGCCCGCCTTCCAGGCCTCGTGTTCGGGGTCTTCGCGGAATTCCGGCATTACTTCGCGCGCGAACAGCTCGAGCAACTCGCAGATGTGCTCGTGGCTGTTCTTGCCGGCCTGGTTGAGCAGGATGACCTGGTCGATGTGGGAGGTACGGAACCGCCGCAACTTCCTGGCGATGGTTTCGGGCGAGCCGATCAGGCCGCTGCGCAACGCCGCCTCCTGCGCTTGCGGATTGTCGCGTTTCCATTTGTTGTATTCGTCCCACATGTTGACGGTACCGGGCGCCGGACGCTGGCGGTTCTGCGAGGCGCCGTAAAAGCGCAGCGCGAACTGGAAAAAAGTGGCGCCGTCGGCGCGTGCCCTCGCCTCCTCGTCGGTCTCGGCGCACATGAAGAACGACACCAGCGCCATGTTCGGATTGATCTGGTAGTCCGCGAGCTTCTTCAGCCGTTTGGTAATGGCGTTGTAGTAAGCGTGGACCCAGGCATGCGCCGCATCCGCGCTGACGAACTGGAAGCCGAGCGCGCCAAATCCGTTCTGGCCCGCGCGCTCGATGGTCGGAAGCTGCGAGCATGCCATCCACAGCGGCGGGTGCGGCTTCTGGACGGGTTTCGGCACCACATTGCGCAGTGGAATATCGAAATACTTGCCATGATGCTCGCTGCCGCCCTCCCCAAACATCGGAAAAATGGCGCGGACGGCCTCCTCGAACACTTCCTTCTTGGTCTCCATGTCGCGGCCGAACGGCACGAGTTCAGTGATCGAGGCGCTCTCGCCCATCCCGAATTCGACCCGGCCATTGCTGAGGAGGTCGAGCACCGCGACGCGCTCGGCGACGCGCGCGGGATGGTTGGTGGTGAGCTGGAAAATACCGTGGCCGAGCCGGATATTCCGGGTGCGCTGGCTGGCGGCGGCGAGAAAGGATTCCGGCGACGGCGAGTGCGAATATTCCTCCAGGAAATGATGCTCCACCACCCAGGCATGGTCATAGCCAAGCCGGTCGGCGGTCTCCAGTTGCGTCAGCGCGTCCTGATAAAGCCTGAGCTCATCGCCGGCCTGCCACGGGCGCGGCAGCTGCAGCTCATAGAAGATGCCAAATTTCATGACGCCTCACCCCGCGACCGGCTAGTCGTTTTCCCGATAGTGTATTCGCGGCAAAAACCAAGTCCAGCCACCCGCGCGCCGGCCCCCCCTCAGGGAATGGACCGTTGCCGAAAGCTACGAGGTCGGATCGTCAATGAAACGCTGCGGGCGCGCGAAGGCCTCGAGCTGTTCCTTGCTGTCGATGACGATCTCGCGGCCGCGGATTCGAACGCCATGCTCTGTCAACAGCGCCAGGCTGCGGGATAGATTCTCGCGCGTCGTGCCGATGTGCGAGGCCAGTGTACCGCGATCGAACGGAATCACGATATTTCCCTGCGAAGTTTCCTTGTGCGCTTCGGTCAGAATCCAGTTCGCAAGGCGCTCGACGCTCGAGCGCGCCATGTAGCCCTTCAGCTTCTTGATCGACGACCGATAGGCGAGAGCAAGTTCCCGCGCCACGATGCGCGCGAAGGCGACGTCCTGATCGAAGATGGCGCGGACGCGCTGCGCCGGAATCAGCAGCAGCCGGGAATCGGCCAAGGTGCGGGCGGAGTTCAGATAGGGCTGGTCGCTGACAACAGCGGCGAGGATGAAGGTCGAGACCGGGTTGACCAGTTGGATGCCCCATTCGCCGCCGTTCTGTTCGGTATAGATCTCGACCAGGCCCTCAATGAGGACATGCAGGAAATCGGCGTGATCGCCCTCGCGGAGGAGGACAACCCCGGTCGGGAATTGCTGCAGCAAGGCCGCGTCGAGCAAACTCGCGAGGCTTTCCTGCTTCATTTCGGAAAACAGCGGGAGAGCCTTCAATTGCGTCAGTTCGTGAGGCCGCAACAAGTAAGCTCCTGATTTCCAGTGTCGACGGAGTTATTTGACATTTATCAAATCAATCCGTGACTAACATCAATTTATGTGACGCGGCCGGTCAATTTGCAGCGCAACATTTCATATAATACGCCGTTCACGCCGGCCCTTTTGATCCAGCACAAATCAAAATCCCTGGATTGGCCCATGCCAGCCCCATCGAATGGCTTTTGCGGGGGATCATCATGGACGCGGCAGGTTCAACCAGCGAGCACCAAGGCCGGGCACTCTGGCTTTCGACCATCGCCTTCACGATCTGCTTTGCAGTTTGGACGATCTTCTCGATTATCGGAATCCGCATTAAAGCAGGAGCTTGGGCTAAATGATACCCAGTTCGGTCTCCTGATCGGTACCCCGATCCTGAGCGGATCGCTGATCCGCCTGGTGCTCGGAATCTGGACTGACCAGTACGGCGGACGGCGGGTCTACACCGTCGTCATGCTCGCCGCGGCGGTCGCCACGTATCTTTTGACCTGGGCGCATAGCTATCCGGAATTCCTGGTCGCGGCGCTCTTTGTCGGTATCGCCGGCGGATCGTTCGCCGTCGGCGTTGCCTACGTCTCGCGCTTTTATCAGGCCGGCAAGCAAGGCACCGCGCTCGGCATCTTCGGCGCCGGCAATGTCGGCGCAGCCGTCACCAAATTCGTCGCGCCGTTCGTGCTGGTTGCCTATGGCTGGCAGACCGTCGCCCAGGTGTGGGCGCTGGTCATCGGCCTGATGGGGATCATCTTCTGGATTTTCTCCGAAGAAGATCCGGTGGTGCGGGCGCGGCGCGCGCAGAACCAGAAGCCGAAAAGCGCATGGCTGGAACTCGAGCCACTGAAGAATATCCAGGTGTGGCGTTTTGCGCTGTACTATTTCTTCGTGTTCGGCGCTTTCGTCGCGCTGTCGCTTTGGCTGCCGCAATATCTCATCAAGGTCTACCACGTCGACATCGAGACTGCCGGCATGACGGCGGCGATGTTCTCGTTTCCCGCCAGCGTGTTCCGCGCCTACGGCGGTCATCTTTCGGACCGCTATGGCGCGCGCCGCGTGCTGTACTGGACCTTCCTCGTCGCGGTGGCCTGCACCTTCGTGCTGTCCTATCCACCGACCGACTATGCCGTGCGGACGGTCACGGGCACGGTCAGCTTCCACCTAGAAACCGGCCTGGTGCCGTTTATCGTCACCATCTTCGTACTCGGCTTCTTCATGGCGCTCGGCAAGGCCGCCGTCTTCAAGCACATCCCGGTATACTATCCGAACAATGTCGGCGCCGTCGGCGGCATGGTCGGCATGGTCGGCGGACTCGGCGGTTTCGTGCTCCCGATCGCGTTCGGCGCATTGGTCGACCTGACGGGACTTTGGACCAGTTGCTTCATGCTGCTGTTCCTCCTGGTCACCGGCGCCCTCGTTTGGATGCATGTCGCGATCCGGCAGATGGAAAGCGGTGTCGTCGGCGAAGCGTTGAAGAAACTGCCTGAACTCCCGGAAATGGAGGGAATTCACAAACCCGAGCATATCGGCGCCATGTCCGGCGCGGTGCTGACCGACTGGCGCCCCGAGGACAAGACCTTCTGGGAAGCCGGCGGGCGCGCCATCGCGCGGCGCAATCTCTGGATATCGATTCCTGCGCTGCTGTTGTCATTCGCGATCTGGCAGGTCTGGTCGGTGGTGGTGGCAAAACTGCCCTCGGTCGGCTTCAAGTTCACCACGGCCGAGCTGTTCTGGCTGGCGGCGCTGCCCGGCATCTCCGGAGCCGTGCTGCGCATTTTCTATTCCTTCATGGTGCCGATCTTCGGCGGCCGTCTCTGGACCACACTGGCGACCTGGTCTCTGATGATTCCCGCCATCGGCATCGGCTACGCCGTGCAGACGCCGTCGACGCCCTATGCGGTGTTTCTGGCGCTGGCGCTGTTGTGCGGGTTGGGCGGCGGCAACTTTGCCTCGTCGATGGCCAACATCTCCTTCTTCTTTCCGCGCGCCGAGAAGGGCAACGCCCTCGCGCTCAACGCCGGCCTCGGCAATCTTGGCGTCAGCGTCGTGCAGTTCGTGGTGCCGATCGTGATTACCGTCGGCGTATTCGGCTGGTTCGGCGGCGATCCCGCGATGGTGGCGAGCGGAACGCAAACTGCGCCGCTCTGGCTGCAGAACGCCGGCTTCATCTGGGTGCCGTTCATCACAATCAGCGCTTTCGCGGCGTGGTTCGGCATGAACGACATCGCAGCGGCAAAAGCATCGTTCTCGGATCAGGCGGTGATTTTCCAGCGCAAGCACAACTGGATCATGTGCTGGCTCTACACCGGGACCTTCGGCTCGTTCATCGGCTATTCCGCGGGCTTCCCGCTGCTGGCGAAGACCCAGTTTCCGGCCGTCGACGCGCTGCAATTTGTCTTCATCGGCCCCCTGGTCGGCGCGCTGTCGCGTTCGGCGACGGGGTGGGTTTCCGACAAATGGGGCGGCGGCCGCGTCACCCTTTGGGTGTTCGGCCTGATGATGATCGGCGTGCTCGGGATTCTCTATTTCCTCGGCATCAAGGATCAGCCCGGCGCGTTCTGGGGTTTCTTCGCCATGTTCCTGGTGCTGTTCTTCGCAACCGGCGTCGGCAACGCATCGACCTTCCAGATGATTCCGAACATCATGCGCAAGGAAATGGACCGGCTGATGCCATCGGCGGACGCGGCCACCCGCCAGCGTCAGGCTGAAAAGGAATCGGCAGCGATCACCGGCTTCACTTCCGCGATCGCCGCGTTCGGCGCGTTCTTCATTCCGAAATCCTACGGAACCTCGATCGATCTCACCGGCGGCGTGCAGGCGGCGCTGTGGGGATTCTTCATCTTTTACCTGATCTGCATCGTGGTCACCTGGGCCGTCTACACCCGCAAGGGCGGCCTGCTTCATGACATCGAGCGAGGCGGTTTGATCGCGCCCGCCGCCCAGCCCGCCGAATAAGGAGACCAAGGATGAGCCATTTTCTGGACAGGCTGACGTTCTTCACGCGCGCCAAGGCGGAATTCGCCGACGGCCACGGCGTGATGACGACCGAGGACCGCTCCTGGGAGGACGGTTACCGCAAGCGCTGGCAGCACGACAAGATCGTGCGCTCGACCCACGGCGTGAACTGCACCGGCTCCTGCTCGTGGAAGGTCTACGTCAAGGGCGGCATCGTCACCTGGGAAACCCAGCAGACCGACTATCCGCGCACGCGCCCCGACCTTCCCAACCACGAACCGCGCGGTTGCGCCCGCGGCGCCAGCTACAGCTGGTACCTCTATTCCGGCAACCGCGTGAAATATCCCCTGGTGCGCTCGCGACTGCTGAAGCTGTGGCGCGAGGCGCGCGTATTGATGACGCCGGTGGCGGCGTGGAAGTCGATCGTGGAAAATCCGCAGAAGCGGGCGTCTTACGTGCAGAAACGCGGTCTCGGTGGCTTCGTTCGCGCCAGCTGGGCCGAGGTCAACGAAATCGTCGCCTCGGCCAACGCCTACACCGCCAAGACCTATGGCCCGGACCGGGTGTTCGGCTTCTCGCCGATCCCGGCGATGTCGATGGTGAGCTACGCGGCCGGCGCACGCTATCTGTCGCTGCTCGGCGGCGTCTGCATGTCGTTCTACGACTGGTACTGCGACCTGCCGCCGGCCTCGCCGCAGACCTGGGGCGAGCAGACCGACGTGCCGGAAAGTGCCGACTGGTACAATTCGGGTTTTCTCATCCTGTGGGGTTCGAACGTCCCGCAAACCCGAACGCCCGACGCGCATTTCTATACCGAGGTTCGCTACAAGGGCGCTAAGAGCGTCGTGATCTGTCCGGACTATTCCGAGGCCTCGAAGTTTGCCGATCTCTGGGTGTCGCCGAAGCAAGGCACCGACGCCGCGCTGGCGATGGCCATGGGCCACGTCATCCTCAAGGAATTCCACGTCGATCGCCAGACCAAATATTTCAACGATTACGCGCGCCAGTATACGGATATGCCATTTCTGGTGCGTTTGGTGAAATCCGGGGAACGGCTCGTGCCTGAGCGGTTCGTGCGCGCCTCGGATTTCGCCACTTCGCTCGGCGAGGCCAACAATCCCGAGTGGAAAACGGTGGCCTATGACGAGGCAAGCGGCGAGATCGTCGTGCCGAACGGCTCCGTCGGCTTCCGCTGGGGCGAAAAGGGAAAATGGAATCTCGAGGAACGGGAGTCCAAGAGCAGCGAGACGAAACTTCGCCTGTCGCTCGCCGACGTCAAGGACGAACTAGCCGACGTTGCATTCCCCTATTTCGGCAATCGCGAGCACGACCATTTTCAGGGAACCGACCATCCGGACGTTCTCACCCGCAAGGTGCCGGCCAAGCGCATTGCGCTGAAGGACGGCGAGACGCTGGTGGCTTCGGTCTATGACCTTTTCGTCGCCAATTACGGTGTCGATCGCGGCTTCGGCGGGGAAAACCTGGCCAGGAGCTACGACGATCTGGAGCCCTATACGCCGGCATGGGCGGAAAAGATCAGCGGCGTGCCGCGCGACCAGATCATCACCGTGGCGCGCGAATTCGCGCGTAACGCCGAGAAGACCGGCGGACGTTCGATGGTCATCGTCGGTGCCGGGTTGAACCACTGGTACCACATGGATATGAACTACCGCGGCATCATCAATATGCTGGTGATGTGCGGCTGCGTCGGCCAGTCGGGTGGCGGCTGGTCGCACTATGTCGGGCAGGAAAAACTGCGCCCGCAGTCGGGCTGGACTCCTCTCGCCTTCGGCCTCGACTGGGGCCGTCCGCCCCGGCAGATGAATTCGACCTCGGCGTTCTATGCCCACACCGATCAGTGGCGTTATGAGACGCTCGACATCAACGAAATTCTGTCACCGACGGCGCCGGCCGGTTCCTGGGATGGCGCGCTGATCGACTATAATGTGCGCGCCGAGCGGATGGGCTGGTTGCCTTCGGCGCCGCAACTGCAGTCCAACCCTCTTGAGGTGTCCAAACTGGCGGCTGCGGCCGGTCTGGAGCCGAAGGACTATGTCGCCAAGGCGCTGAAATCCGGCGACCTGCAACTGTCGTGCGATGACCCGGACAACCCGAAGAACTGGCCGCGCAATCTGTTCGTCTGGCGTTCCAATCTGCTGGGTGCGTCGGGCAAGGGCCACGAATATTTTCTCAAGCATTTGCTCGGCACCAAGCACGGGGTGATGGGCAAGGATCTCGGCGAGGACGGCAGGAAGAAGCCGATCGAAGTCAAATGGCACGACCAGGCACCGGAGGGGAAACTCGACCTCCTGGTGACGCTCGACTTCCGGATGTCCACGACCTGCATGTATTCGGACATCGTGCTGCCGACCGCCACCTGGTACGAGAAGAACGATCTCAACACCTCCGACATGCATCCGTTCATCCACCCGCTGTCGGCGGCGATCGATCCGGTCTGGGAGTCGCGCAGCGACTGGGACATCTACAAGGGTATCGCCGAGGCCTTTTCGAAAGTGTCGCCGGAAGTGCTCGGCGTCGAGAAGGATGTCGTTCTCACCCCGATCATGCACGATACCGCCGGCGAAATTGCCCAGCCCTTCGACGTCAAGGACTGGAAGAAGGGCGAGATCGATCCGATCCCCGGCAAGACCATGCCGGCAGTCACCGTGGTCGAGCGCGACTATCCAAACCTCTACAAGCGCTTTACCTCGCTCGGCCCGCTGATGAACAAGCTCGGCAACGGCGGCAAAGGCATGAGCTGGAACACCGATCACGAGGTCGACCTGCTCAAGAAGCTCAACGGCGTCGTGATCGAGGAGGGAGCGAGCCAGGGCCTTGCCCGCATCGATAGCGCCATCGACGCCTGCGAGGTGATCCTGAGCCTGGCGCCGGAGACCAACGGCGAAGTCGCGGTCAAGGCGTGGGCGTCGCTTGAGAAATTCACCGGACGAAATCACACCCATCTCGCGATCCCGAAGGAAGACGAGAAGATCCGCTTCCGCGACATCGTCGCGCAGCCGCGCAAGATCATCTCTTCGCCGATCTGGTCCGGACTGGAATCGGAGAAGGTCTGCTACAATGCCAGTTACACCAACGTCCACGAACTGATCCCCTGGCGCACGCTGACCGGCCGCCAGCAGCTCTATCAGGATCATCTGTGGATGCGCGCCTTCGGCGAGGGGTTCTGCGTCTATCGGCCGCCGATCGACACCAAGACCGTGAAGCCGGTGATCGACCGCAAGCCGAACGGCAACGCCTCGGTGGTGCTCAACTTCATCACGCCGCACCAGAAATGGGGCATCCACTCGACCTACACCGACAATCTGCTGATGCTGACGCTGTCGCGCGGCGGGCCGTGTGTCTGGATCAGCGAGACCGACGCCAAGGGCGCCGGCATCGTCGACAACGACTGGGTCGAGGCGTTCAACACCAATGGCGCGCTGGTGGCGCGCGCGGTGGTCTCGCAGCGCGTCAAGCAGGGCATGTGCATGATGTATCATGCGCAGGAGAAGATCGTGAACGTGCCGGGCTCCGAGCAGACCGGACAGCGCGGCGGCATTCATAACTCCGTCACCCGGGTCGTTCTCAAGCCGACGCACATGATCGGCGGCTACGCGCAGCAATCCTACGGCTTCAACTACTACGGCACGGTTGGTTCCAACCGCGACGAATTCGTCATTATCCGGAAGATGTCGAAGATCGATTGGCTCGATACCCCGACCGCCGATCAACCCGGCACGCCCCGCCTGGAGGCCGCAGAATGAAAATCCGCGCTCAAATCGCCATGGTGCTGAACCTCGACAAGTGTATCGGGTGTCACACCTGCAGCGTCACCTGCAAGAACGTGTGGACCAGCCGCGAAGGCATGGAATATGCGTGGTTCAACAATGTCGAAACCAAGCCCGGCATCGGCTACCCGAAGGACTGGGAAAACCAGGCGCGCTGGAAAGGCGGCTGGAAGCGCAAGCGCAACGGTTCGATCGAGCCGCGCATCGGCGGCAAGTGGCGGGTATTGGCCAACATCTTCGCCAATCCGGACCTGCCCGAAATCGATGACTACTACGAGCCGTTTACCTTCGACTATCAGCATTTGCAGCAGGCGCCGGAAATGTCGGCGATGCCGACGGCCCGTCCGCGTTCGCTTATCTCGGGCGAGCGGATGGAGAAAATCGAATGGGGCCCGAACTGGGAGGAAATTCTCGGTGGCGAGTTCGCCAAGCGGTCGATGGATGCGAATTTCGAGGGCGTGCAGAAGGATATCTACGGCCAGTTCGAAAACACCTTCATGATGTATCTGCCGCGGTTGTGCGAGCATTGTCTCAATCCGGCCTGTGTCGCGGCCTGCCCGTCGGGCGCCATCTACAAGCGCGAAGAAGACGGCATCGTTCTGATCGACCAGGACAAGTGCCGCGGCTGGCGCATGTGCGTCTCTGGCTGCCCCTACAAGAAGATCTATTACAACTGGTCGTCGGGCAAATCCGAGAAGTGCATCTTCTGCTATCCGCGTATCGAGGCCGGCCAGCCGACGGTGTGTTCGGAGACTTGCGTCGGACGCATCCGCTACCTCGGCGTGGTGCTGTATGACGCCGACCGGATCGAGGAAGCTGCGAGCAAGCCGGACGAGCGCGACCTCTACCAGGCCCAGCTCGATATCTTCCTGAACCCGAATGATCCCGCCGTGATCGCCGAAGCCGAGCGGCAGGGCAT
The DNA here is from genome assembly GCA_963829315.1 of uncultured Alphaproteobacteria bacterium. Taxonomy (GTDB): domain Bacteria; phylum Pseudomonadota; class Alphaproteobacteria; order Rhizobiales; family Xanthobacteraceae; genus Bradyrhizobium. Next base: position 38,566 of record CAWHIO010000007.1, read on the forward strand.
CCCCCATGCGTGGCTCGAGGCCGCCAAGACATCGCCGATCTGGAAGATGGCGATGGAGTGGAAGGTCGCTTTCCCCCTGCATCCGGAATACCGCACGCTGCCGATGGTCTGGTACGTGCCGCCGCTGTCGCCGATCACCTCGGCCGCGTCCGCCGGCAAGATCGGCCTCGACGGCGAAATGCCCGATGTGAAGTCGCTGCGCATTCCCATGAGGTATCTCGCCAACCTGCTGACCGCCGGCGACGAAAAGCCGGTGACGCTTGCGCTGGAGCGCATGCTGGCAATGCGCGCCTATATGCGGGCAAAAACCATCGATGGCGTCGTTGACGAGGCGATCGCCAGGCGTGTCGGTCTCAGGCCGGAGCAGATCGACGAGATGTACCAGATCATGGCGATCGCCAATTACGAGGATCGATTTGTCATTCCGACCGCACATCGTGAGACAGGCGCCGACGCCTACGACATGCGTGGCTCCTGCGGCTTTACCTTCGGCAATGGCTGCTCCGGCGGCGAAACCGAGACCAACTTGTTTGGTTCGCCGCGCAAGGCCAAGAACCCGATGGAGGTCGTGTAATGAGAACGTTCCAGGTGCTGTCCGCGCTGCTGAGCTATCCCACCGACGCGTTGGTCGACGCCGCGCCGGAGTTTTTGGCGGTGCTCGATTCCGAGAAGCTGGTGCCCAAGGCGTGTCGCGAGGCGATCGACCTGTTGATCGAGGAAATCGCCCTTGGCGAGGTCTACGACCTTCAGGAACGCTATGGTCTGCTGTTCGACCGCAGCAAGACGCTCGCCTTGCATCTGTTCGAACACGTCCATGGCGAAAGCCGCGACCGCGGCCAGGCCATGGTCGATCTGAAAGCCATGTACGAAAACGCCGGGCTCGTCATCACGGCCAACGAGTTGCCGGATTACGTGCCGCTGTTGCTCGAATTCCTGTCAACCCGGCCGATCGCGGAAGCGCGCGAACTGCTCGGGCAGACCGCGCATATCCTCGCGGCGCTGGCCGAGCGGCTTGGCCGGAGAGGATCGAGCTACAAGGCGGTGTTCGATGCCCTGGTTGCGATCGCGGCGGAGGCGCCGCGGCGCGATATTGTCGATGAACTTCTGAAGGCCCCCGATACCGACCCGATGGATCTGGTGGCGCTCGATGCCGCCTGGGAAGAGGAAGAGGTACGGTTCGGCCCCGGTGCCCAGGGCCAGGGCGCCTGCGGCCACGAGAGCCTGATCGCGAAGCTTCGCCACGCCCGGCGTGCGGTCGATCCCGCGCCGTCATCCCCGCAGTGAGGAGCGAAACGATGGAAACGCTGAATTTAATCGTGTTCGGCTGGTATCCCTATTTGTGCCTGACCGTGTTCCTGTTCGGCAGCCTGTTCCGGTTCGATCGCGAGCAATACACCTGGCGGACCGGGTCGAGCCAATTGTTGCGGCGGCGGCAGCTGATATGGGGATCAAATCTCTTTCATGTCGGCATCCTCGTGATCTTCGTCGGCCATTTCGTAGGCCTGCTGACGCCGATCTGGGTGTTCGACATGATGGGGGTATCGCACGGCTTCAAGCAGATGCTGGCGATCGTTGCCGGCGGTATTGCCGGCCTGATGTGCCTGGTCGGAATTTCGCTGCTGACGCACCGGCGGCTGTTCGATCCGCGCATCCGCGCCAATTCCTCGTTCGGCGATACCGCGATCCTGCTGTTGCTGTTCGCGCAATTGCTGCTGGGGCTGGCGACCATCCCGGTTTCCTTCGGTCATCTCGACGGCCATGAAATGGTGAAGTTCATGGGCTGGGCGCAGGGCATCCTGACGCTGCAGCCCGGCGTCGCCGCCTACGTTCTGGACGTCAATCCGATCTTCAAGGCGCATCTGCTGCTCGGCATGACGATCTTCCTGCTGTTCCCGTTTACCCGGCTGGTGCACGTCTGGAGCGCGCCGGTCTGGTATCTCGGCCGCCGCGGCTATCAGGTCGTGCGCAGCCGCGACGGACGCACCACCCGTCCACTTCAACCCGCGGAGTAGGCCATGGATTGCTCGGTCAGCAATACGCTGCCAAAACCGAAGGCGGTCAGCGTCAACGGCGTAGTGATCGCGCGCGAAGTCATCGCGCGCGAGGTGCAGAACCATCCGGCGGAAAAGCCGATCCTGGCCTGGCAGGCGGCGGCGCGGGCACTGGTGGTGCGCGAACTGCTGCTGCAGGAATCCAGGCGCCTCGGCATCGAAGCCGAGCCCCTGCGCGATCCGGAAGGACGCTCCGAGACCGCGGAAGAGGCGGCGATGCGCGCTCTTATCGAGCGCGAAGTCGTCACGCCTGTGCCGGATGAGGCCGCCTGTCAGCGGTTCTACGAGCAGAACCGCGCACGCTTCCGCTCCGGCGACCTCTATGAGGCCGCACATATCCTGATCGCGGCGCCGCACGGCGACACCGCGGCGCGGACCACCGCGCGGGCGACCGCCGATGCCGTCCTTGCAGCCGTCCGGACCGATCCCGCACTGTTCGCGGAATTCGCCCGCAGTCATTCCGACTGCAAGACATCGGCCGCGAACGGCGGCCATCTCGGCCAGTTGACGCGTGGCCAGACCGTGGCGGAATTCGAGACTGCGCTGCAGCGCATGCGGCCCAGCGAATTCGCCATCGCCGAAACCCGCTACGGCTTTCATGTGGTCCGGCTTGATCAGCATGCGCCCGGCCAAATGTTGCCGTTCGAGCTCGCCCGCGATCGCATCGCCGACTATCTCGCGACCGGCGTCCAGCATCGCGCACTGGCGCAATATGTCTCGGTGCTGGCCGGCCGCGCCGAAATCGGCGGTATCACGCTGGCTGCATCGGCGTCCCCGCTGGTGCAATAGGAGGCCGTCATGCAGCTCGGTGAGATCATCAGGAGCTTCAGCGAGGAAGCTCCCGCCAGCGAGGCGCTGCTGGCCTGCAACGACATCGTGCTGTTTGCACGGGTCGGCGAGGTAGCAGGGCGCTATGAAGAGACGGTCGGCGAATATGCCGCGGGCGCGGTGCGGCGTTTTGCCAATCTTGCCGTCAGTGAGGACTGGCTCGGATTGATGAATGTGATCGAGCGCGCCGACGATCCCGGCATCGACTGTCTGACCTACATGGTCAAGTGGTCGCTGAAGCAGGACGAGGCGCCGCCCCCACCCGCGCATGAGGGATGCACCTGCGGGGGAAACGGAGGTTGCTCGTGAGTGACGCGCTCAGCCAGGAAGGCGTTGCGGCGGAATCGCGCGGCCTTGCCCGGGTCGGAATCCTCGTCATCTCCGACCGCGCCAGCCGCGGCGAATACAGCGACGAAAGCGGCAAGGCGATCAACACTTTCCTGAACAGGACGGTGCGGTCGAACTGGATCGCCGTGATGAAGATCGTGCCGGACGGAATAGACAGCGTCGCCAAGGCGCTGGTCGAAATGTCCGATAGTGAAGACTGCGACCTCGTGCTGACCACGGGCGGCACCGGACCGTCGCCGCGCGATCTGACGCCGGAAGGAACGCGGATGGTGATCACGCGGGAGTTGGAGGGATTCGGCGAGTTGATGCGCCGCGCCAGCCTGGAGCAGGTGCCCACCGCCATTCTCTCGCGCCAGACCGCCGGCACCCGCGGACATTGCCTGATCGTCAACTTGCCGGGGCGTCCGTCGGCGATCAACGTCTGTTTGAATGCGGTCTTCCCGGCGATTCCATATTGTCTCGACCTGATCGGCGCCCGCCCAATTGAGGTGAACCCCGATGTCTGTCGCGCCTTTCGCCCCGGAGCTGCCGGATAGGCGCGGCATTCCAGGCTGGCAATAACAGCCCCGTTCCGTAAGCCGGCTTGCACGAGGCGCATGAATGGTTAGTTTTGGGGCTCGTTGAGTCGTCGCCCAGCGCACGACCCTCCCCACCCCGAGACTCCATGACCACCTTTACGCCGCATCAGGATTCCGCGCTGAAGGCCGTTGCCGACTGGCTAAAGGCCAAGCCCGGCAAGAACGGCACGCCGCCGGTGTTCCGGCTGTTCGGCTATGCCGGCACCGGCAAGACCACGCTGGCGCGCCACATCGCCGACGGCGTCGACGGCGAGGTGAAATTCGCCGCCTTCACCGGCAAGGCGGCGCTGGTGATGCGCAACAAGGGCTGCGACAACGCCTCCACCATCCACTCGCTGATCTACCGCGCCCGCGAATCCGGCGTCGAGCAGCCGAGCTTCGAGCTGTGGGACGACGCGCCGGCATCGAAAGCCAAACTGATCGTGATCGACGAGTGCTCGATGGTGGACGCCGAACTCGGCCGCGACCTGATGTCGTTCGATTGCCCGCTATTGGTGCTCGGCGATCCCGCGCAGCTGCCGCCGATCCAGGGCGGCGGCTTCTTCACCGATTGCGAGCCCGACGCGATGCTGACCGAAGTGCATCGGCAGGCCAAGAACGATCCGATCGTGCGGATGTCGATGGATATCCGCGAGGGCCGCGAGCTTGAAATCGGCCGCTACGGCGAAAGCGAGGTGGTGGCGCGCGCCGAGCTCGATCCCGACCGGGTGATGCGCGCCGACCAGGTGCTGGTCGGCCGCAACAATACCCGCCGCGCCTACAACATGCGGGTGCGGCAGAAGCAGAACATCGAGGATCCGTTGCCGGTCGCCGGCGACAAGCTGGTCTGCCTGCGCAACAACCGCAAGAAGGGACTGTTCAACGGCGGACTGTGGCGGGTGAAGTCGCGCGCGCAGTCGAAATCGAAGATCGTCACCATGCGGCTGTCGCCGGACGAGGATTTCGGCCACAAGGTGACCAAGGTTTCGGTGCGCGGCGACTGCTTCGGCGGCGCCATCGAGACCATCCCGTGGGAACAGCGCAAACCCTACGACGAGTTCGACTATGGCTACGTGCTCACCGTGCACAAGTCGCAGGGCTCGCAATGGGACGACGTGGTGCTGTTCGACGAGAGTTTTGCGTTTCAGGACAGCCGCGCCCGCTGGCTCTACACCGGCATCACCCGGGCGGCGAAACGGCTGAGCCTGGTGGTGTAGTTCGGCATTCCGACCTCATCCTGAGGAGCCGCGCCCTTGCGCGGCGTCTCGAAGGATGGCCGCATCGGGGCCTCATGGTTCGAGACGGCGCAGAGCGCCTCCTCACCATGAGGATTTCAGATCACTTGGATTCCGTTGCGGACTGCAACAGCCCGGAAATGCATCGATTTTACTCACGAACTCGTGTGGATCCGGCGGTAACAAACCCCGTTCCGCCGCGTATCTTGGAGGACCGGGCAGAGGCCGATTGCCAACCGCCACTGCCGCTCTAGACTGATTTTCATCCGCTGAGCCCCAAGAGGAAGCCCCCATGTCCCGTATCCAATTCAGCCGCCTTTCGCGTTGCGCTGCCGCCATCGGCGCGCTGGCGCTCACCGCGCTCACGGCCGCGCCCTCGCTGGCCGCGGAAGACGCCGTCATCGTCCCCGCGCCCGCCGTCGACGTTACCGCGGCGAGCGGCATCCAGACCGCCGTGCTTGCCGGCGGCTGTTTCTGGGGCGTGCAAGGCGTGTTCCAGCACACCGCCGGCGTCGTCAACGCGGTGTCGGGTTATGCCGGCGGCAGCAAGGCGACCGCCGACTACAACATGGTCTCCACCGGCACCACCGGGCACGCCGAATCCGTCGAGATCAAATACAATCCGGGCAAGATCAGCTATGGCAAGATCCTGCAGATCTTCTTTTCGGTGGTGCACGACCCGACGCAATTGAACCGCCAGGGACCGGACTCCGGCACGCAATACCGCTCGGCGATCTTCACCACCAGCGACGAACAGAAGAAGGTCGCGGACGCCTATATCGCCCAGCTCAACGCCGCCAAGGTCTACAGGAGGCCGATCGTGACCAAGGTCGGACCGCTGGAGGGGTTTTATGCGGCGGAGGCCTATCATCAGGATTACCTGACGCTGCACCCGACCCAGCCCTATATTGCCTATAACGACATTCCGAAGGTCGAAAATCTGAAGAAGGTTTTTGCCGGGAATTACATCGAGAAGCCGACGCTGGTGAGCGCCAAGCTCACCAACTGACGGCGGAAATTGAGACAGGAGTTTCCATGCCCGACACCAAGACAATGCCGAAGGTCGAAAAGAGCGAGGCCGAGTGGCGCCGCGAACTGACGCCGATGCAATATGCGGTGCTGCGCGAGAAGGCGACCGAACGGCCGTTCACGGGCGAATATGAGCACGAGCACCGGCCCGGCGCCTATGTCTGTGCCGGCTGCGGACAAACGCTGTTCGAATCCGACGCCAAGTTCGATTCCGGCTGCGGCTGGCCGAGTTTCACCCAGCCCGCGGCGGAGAGCCACGTCGCCGAGGAGCGCGACATCAGCCACGGCATGGTGCGCACCGAAGTTTTGTGCGCGAGCTGCCACGGCCATCTCGGCCACGTGTTCGAGGACGGCCCCGGCCCGACCGGATTGCGCTACTGCATCAACTCGGCGGCGCTAAAGCTGCAGCCGAAATAGGGCGCTCGCGGGTTCCTTCTATGGAACCAAAGCCCGGGATATGCTGTTCTCTATGGGCGGGGTGGCGGATTTCCGTCCGCCGGCCGCCCTTGGGGAGAGTGCGATGTCGCTCGGAACGATCCTGATTATTCTCGTCATCATTTACCTGCTCGGCGGGTTCAGCGGCCGGTTTGGCGGTTACGGCTACGGCATGGGCCATTCCGGCATGGGCATTGGCGGCGTCATTTTGGTGGTGCTGATCATCCTGCTGCTGCTGGGCAAGCTGTAAGCCGCACAAGCCATTGTAAATACAGGGCTTATTCCTGCTTCGGGGCCGCGACGCGCGGATTCATCATCAGCCCCGGCAGGAGTTGCATTTCTCGCAAACGAGCCTATATTAGGGGCTGTCCTGAAATGACGTGTACCGGCGCCCGCTTGATTGCGCCCGTGCGACCTGTCCGCGATTTCGTTCGCGTTCTCACTAATAAGATCAGAGGTCCCTGACCATGGCTTCCTTCAGCTTCAACACTGCTGCCGAATTGTTTCCCGCCGCGATCCGCAAGAAGAAGCGCGCGGGTTTCGCCTATCGGCGATTTGGCACCGCGGCCGAAGCGGTGCGCTTCGCGATCGAGGAATTGCCGGCGGATTCGCTGAATGGCGCCTATCTGCAGGTCGAAGAGGCCCGCTTCGATCAGAGCGGCATCCGCACGCTGTATGAGAGCCAGGATTTCCCGCTGCAGCGCCGGCCGCGCGCGCCGGAGCCGGTGCCCGCCAGCGACAAGGCCGACACCGAGGCGGCGTAACTTCACGCTCCATGCAAGTCGCCCTCGGACCAGGTCCGAGGGCTGCTTTTTTCACATCACCGTCACATCGCGCGTCAGCGCGGCTGCCTGTCCATCCAGCGCCGCAACAGCCGCACATTGCGGATGTTGGCGCGGAACAGGACGTCGAAGGCGTCGCCCGCGATCGGCACCATTCCGACCACGCCATCGACCGCGACATTGCCGAGCATCCGCGCGGTGACATGCCAGGGCGCGCCAAGCGCACGCGCCTCGCGCACCAGCCACAGCGAGAACGCGGTCGCAAACAGATCGCCGATCACCGGGATCAACCGGATGATGCCGTCGATGCCGTAACGGATGCTGGTGCCCGGCAGGATGAAGGCGATGTCGAGCAGCTTCGCCAGCGCTTCAATCCGCGCCAGCCGCTGCTCGCGGGTCAGATCGCCGAACGGGTTGGCGCTGGAATGGCCGAAATCGAACCGGAAGCGCTGGAACTGCTCGCCCAGGGTTTCGGGGCGGATTTCGCGCCCGTCCTGATCGATGATCGGACCATGCGCCTTCCTCCGGGGAATGTCGCCGCCGAAACGGGTATCGCCGGGAATAAGGATTTCTTCGTTCGACATCGCCATCACATGGGTAACGCGCAAGGTGAACACAAGTTGCGTTCACGCCGCTGTCAGCGGCTTGTCGATCGCTTCGTGCGCCAGCCATGACGAGACCGTCGCCGGGATAAAGCCGACCAGGCCGTAGAGGATGAACTGGGTGATGCCGCTGTCCGGCCCGCGCGAGCCGTAGAGCAGTTCCGCGGCCGCAAACGCGATCACGCCAACGACCAGCAATCGGATGACGGGGCCGATTCTCCTGACATGAAACAGGATGTCATCCACCGCGCCTACCATCAGCGCCGGCAGGAAGCCGAACAGATAACTGTATTGCAGCGTGGTGGCGAACACCGCGAGCAGCTTTTCCGCCTCCGCCAGGCTCGGCGGATGGCTCCAGTAGCCGGACATCAGGGTGGTCGTCAGCAGCAGAAAAAACCCGCCGAGCAACGGCCCCAGCGCCGCAAAGATCACATACCGCTTCATGCAACAACTCGGGTGTTTTGATCCCGCACTGATAATGGCGAGCGAGCGGGCAGATTCAACAGCGCCGACAAGAAATTTTCCGCCATCGGAGCCGGATCGCAGAGCTTCACTTGTCAGAGAGCCGGACCGGAGGCGCTTCGCGGCGTTAACCCCTACTCGCCCCAGGCCGCGAAGGCGTCGTTGAAGGCGCGCTCGCCGGGAGCGCCCTTCTCGATGGCGATGATGGCGCGGCGCTGGTTGACATAGACCAGCGGCACGTCGAACCAGGAGCGTTCCTTCAGGAGCTGAAGGTTGCGCGCGCGGTCGGTGTCGACGTTGGACAGGCCGACCAGGAAGAAGCCGTCGGTGACCTTGACGGCGAGGCCGGCGAGCGGCGTGCCGCGCGCCTGCTCGTTGGATTTCATCAGGATGCCCGGCACGTTGCTGACGCCGCCGCCGGCGAAATCCGGCGGCAGGATGAAGGTCAGTTCCGCGGTGTGGCTCGCCGGCAGCGAGGTGTCGGTGTTGCGGCGGAACGACATCGTCATCTTGAACTTACGGTCGGGTATCTCGATGTCGGCGCGCACGGCGATATCCGCCTTCTGGCTGCCCGACGCCTTGATCTGCTCGGTGCGCCAGACCACCGAGCCGACATATTGCTTGCCCTTGGGATCGGCGGGGTCCTCGTCATACAGCACCACGCGCTGCGCCACCGGGGCGACCTGGTCGCTCGACGATGGTTGGCCGACGCGATCGGGGATCTTCGGCTTGGTCTGCGGCGCCCCGGTGTCCTTTGGCGCCTCGACCACCGTCTGCTGCGACTTGAACAGGCCGCTCACCGTGGTCACCGCCGACTTGCCCCACAGGATCGCGGCGCCGACCAGGATCAGAACGAGGCCGACCGCGATCGCGCTCTTGAACGGAAACACCGTGCCCGATCGCGCGCCCTTTTTCGGCTCGCGGCCGCGCTCCTGCGCCGGGCGCGGGCGCGGCACGGGCGTTTGCGACGGCGCGTAGCGTTCGGCTTCCTCGATGGAATCCTCGTACGAATAGGGCGCGTCGGGATCGGCGCCCCGGTTCTCCATGTTCGGCTCGAGCCGGTCGAATTCCGGCGAGGGCGAGGGCACGTTGGCATAGGTCTTTCGCGCGGCGCGGTTGGCCTGCGCCGCGGCGCGGCCGAGATCGTCGGCGTCGGCGGCGATGTCGCGGAAGCCGCGCACCCCCGGCGCCTGCGGCGCGGTATTGTCGGGGCCGCGGCGCGGTCCCCCGGTGCGCTCGCGGGTCGGCGGCAGCTGCGGATCCTGCATCGGGACCTGCGGCGGGCGCGGCGGCGCGTCGAGGCGAAGGTTGCGTGGCGGGCGCTGGTCCGGAAACTCCGGCCGATCTTCCTGCCCGAGCGGCGACCGCTCGTTGCGCTGTGGCGGGGCCGATGGCGGCCGCGGACGCGGCGGCTGCGACGCGGGTGGCGGCGCCGGCTCGCCCGGTCGGGTCGGCGGACGGGTGTTGGCGCGGAACGAATTGCCGGCACGGGCGCCGGCGCGCGAAGCATCCCCGGCGCGCGAAGCGTCCCGCGCGCGCTGGGCGGCTTCCAATTCCACCTTGCGCACGGCCTCTTCCAGCGACAGCCGCTCGCGGGTGATTTCGGATTCGCTCAAGGGCGGCTCGACGCCGCGCAATTGCGCGATCAACGCCGCGCGCGCCCGTTCATAGAGCGCACGGCGGCTCTCGCCGGGAGCACTGGGATCCAGTCCGGCGATGGCGCGGGCAATCAGCGGGTAGTAATCAGCCATTGGTACTCAACAATGCAGGCTTTCCGGTAACATCTCGTTAAGCCTCGAACGGGTTCTGGACCAGAATAGTATCCTCGCGTTCCGGGCTGGTGGAAAGCAATGCGATCGGGCAGCCCACCAGTTCTTCGACCCGGCGGACATATTTGATGGCCTGCGCCGGCAAATCCGCCCAGGAGCGGGCGTTGGCGGTCGGCTCCTTCCAGCCTTCGATGGTCTCGTAAACCGGCACCACCCGGGCCTGGGCCCCCTCGCCGGCCGGCAGGTGGTCGATTTCCTTGCCGTCCAGCATGTAGCCGGTGCAGACCTCGATGGTGTCGAAACCGTCGAGAATATCGAGCTTTGTCAGCGCCAGGCCGTTGATCCCGCAGGTCCGCACGGTCTGGCGCACCAAGACCGCATCGAACCAGCCGCAGCGCCGCTTGCGCCCGGTATTGACGCCGAATTCCTTGCCGCGGCGGCCGATCTCCTCGCCGATCGCGTCGTGCAATTCGGTCGGAAACGGGCCCTGGCCCACCCGGGTCGTATAGGCCTTGCAGATCCCGAGCACATAGCCGACCGCGCCCGGACCCATGCCGGTGCCGGTCGCCGCCTGCGCCGCCACCGTGTTGGACGAGGTGACGTAGGGATAGGTGCCGTGATCGACGTCGAGCAGCGCGCCCTGCGCCCCCTCGAACAGGATCCGCTTGCCCTCGCGCCGCTTCTGATCGAGCAGCCGCCACACCGTTTCCGCATAGGGCAGAAGCTGCGGCGCCAGTGCGGTCAGTTCGCGCAGGATGCCGGCGCCGTCAATTTCTTCCAGCCTGAGCCCGCGGCGCAACGCGTTGTGGTGCGCCAGCAGGCGTTCGATCTTGTGCGGCAGGGTGTCGAGATCCGCAAGGTCCATCAGCCGGATCGCGCGGCGGCCGACCTTGTCCTCGTAGGCCGGGCCGATGCCGCGCCGCGTGGTTCCGATCGCGGTGATCGCGCTTGCGGATTCCCGGATCGCGTCGAGATCGCGATGCAGAGGCAGGATCAGCGTGACGTTCTCGGCAACGCGAAGATTTTCCGGGCTGACCGCGACGCCTTGCGCCCGCAGCTTCGCCACCTCGTCGAGGAAGGCCTGCGGATCGAACACCACGCCGTTGCCGATCACAGCCAACTTCGAGGGCCGCAGCACGCCGGAGGGCAGCAGCGCCAGCTTGTAGGTCTGGCCGTTGATGACGAGCGTGTGGCCCGCATTGTGGCCGCCCTGGAAGCGCACGACGATATCGGCCTGCTCCGACAACCAGTCGACGATCTTGCCCTTCCCCTCGTCGCCCCACTGGGCGCCGACGACGACAACATTGGCCATTTCGCGCGAATTCCCTCTGCAACTAACCTTGTTCGAGCCTGATCCTTGGGCCAAACGCTTCGCGTTTGTCCCAAGGAAAAACCGGTCCCCATCCCGAGTAAGGTGCGAGGGGAGCTTTTTTCCGGATCATGCGCCCAGCCTAAATCACGGCCGGGGCCGGTCGCATGCGAGGCACACAATCGGATAAAGGAAGCGGGCTATGGACGCAAGCAAGAAGGCGCCCGCGCCCGTCCCGAGGGGCACTTCAACCCATTGATATCCCCCGAAAATTTGAACCGGAGGGCCAGCTCCGGCGGAGCCGCCCGGGCGGCGGCCCGGGCGGGCCGGCGGAGCGGCCAAAGCGGGCAACCCGGCGCGCCCGTTGTGATCGAGCCTGCCGGCCAAAAATCGACGGCGTTTTCCCGGGGAATTCAGGGTGAGCGGCGTGCGGATGGCACGACGGGGCTTCGCGTTTGCCTTGTCAGCGATTGCGCCAGTGCCAGAACCGGCCGCGATGCGAGTTCGAATCGAGCCGGGCTTTTTGCTCGTCACTCAGCGTGGCGTAAAGCGCCTCCAGCGCGGGCCGCACCGTCCGGACCGCCTGCAGCATCGCGTCCAAGCGCTTTTCCATGGCTTCGGTTCGACCAATGATGGTCTCGGGAACGTCGGCTCGACATGCGTCACGCTTGATGTCCGCGGCCTTGATCGACGCCGCCTTGAACTCATCGAATTTGGGACGCTGCACGTCGGTCGGTTTGATCAGTTCAGTCAACTCATCGGCGCGCCAGCCGAAGAGTCCCGCTACCGCCGGATTACACGCACCGCCGCCGCCCCGGCCGCCCATCATCCAGGACCCCATCATGCCGCGACCCATCATCCCGGATCCGGGAGCGTAGGGCTGTGCGGTGGCCGTCGCCAGCAACGCGGCGATACCGAAGGCCGCCGATACGACGAGGGCAATCGTTCTGGATTTAGCTGCCACTGCATTTCTCCATCTCTGGAAATCCGGGCGCCCACCTCGGACCATCTATGTGACGATCGGTCAGCTCTGCAGTTTGGCCGAACAGGTGGAGATGCCGAACGCGGTGTAGGCTGGGCAATAGCCAAAGGTCGCGGTCAGCAGCGGCACGACGCCGATCCAGCCAATCCAATTCCAGCCGGTCTGGGGGAAACCAAGCGGAATGGCGAATGCGATCAGCAGAAGGCCCACCACGAACCGTGCAATCCGGTCGGCCGATCCAACATTGCTCATGACGCGTTATCCTTTCGAGATTTTGCGCTGGCAACGATATCGGGGGGCGCCTGCGGCTCATTGATGTGGGTCAAATCCCGATCGCGAAGCCGCTCCGAGCCGCCAGCGCTTGAACAAGCGCGATGCAAAGGCCGGCAGCATTGACGCGGCGCACCAGGACCTTTCTTGATCCTGCTCAAGAATCAAACCCGCAAAGCTGATCGACTGAACGCCAATCGTTGGGGAGGAATTTCGTGGCTGGCATCGACGCGATACCCGGCTCCGACGCCGCCGGGATTCCACCGGCGGCAAAGCCGGGCTGGTTGCGGTCAAACTGGGGCGTCCTGCTCGCGGTAGCCGCGCTCGTCACGGTCATTGTTTTGCCGACCCCGGAGGGTCTTTCGATCGCCGGGCAGCGGATGCTCGCGATCCTGGCTTTTGCCGTCATCGTCTGGATGACCGAAGCGCTCGATTATGCCGTCTCGGCCGTCGTCATCGCCGCGCTGATGGCGTTTCTGCTCGGCCTGTCGCCGAACCCGGCCAATCCCACGGTGCTGCTCGGCACCAGCGCGGCTCTCGGCCTCGCCTTCAGCGGCTTTGCCAACACCGCGCTGGCGCTGGTGGCTTCGGCGCTGTTTCTCGCCGCCGCCATGACGGCGACCGGGCTCGACAAGCGTATTGCGCTTGGCATTCTCGCCCGTGTCGGCGTCGAGGTGCATCACGTGGTGGTTGGAGCCATTCTGGCCGGCTTCGTGATGGCGTTTCTGGTCCCCTCCACCACCGCGCGCGTCGCCTGTCTGGTGCCGATCACGCTCGGCATCATCGCCGCTTTCGGCGTCAACAAAAAGGGCGCCTTCGCCGGCATGCTGATGATCACGACGGTACAAACCGCCAGCATCTGGAACGTCGGCATCAAGACCGCCTCGGCACAGAACATGGTCGCGATCGGCTTCATCGAGAAGACCCTGCAAAAATCCATCACCTGGCTGGAATGGTTTATTGCCGCCGCCCCCTTCGGCATCCTGATGTCGATCGCGCTCTATTTCGTGATGACACGGATGATGCCCTCCGAGGTCAGGCAACTCCCGGGAGGACGCGAACAGATCCGCAAATCGCTCGCCGAACTCGGGCCGATGAAGGCGTCTGAAAAAAAGCTGCTCGCGATATCGCTGACGCTGCTTGGGTTCTGGAGCACCGAAGGCGTCCTTCACAGTTTCGACACCTCGTCGACCACGCTGGCCGCGGTGGCGCTGATGTTCCTGCCGGGAATTGGAATCATGACCTGGAAGGAAGCCCAGCCCAGAATTCCCTGGGGCACGGTGGTGCTGTTCGGCATCGGCATCAGCGTCGGCACCGCGTTGCTGCAGACCAAAGGCGCCGCCTTTCTCGCCAATCTCGCGGTCGCCGAACTCGGCCTCAAATATGCCACCTCGCTGTTCGTGCTGGCGGTGCTGAGCCTGTTTCTCACCTTGATTCACCTCGGTTTCGCCAGCGCGACCGCGCTCGCATCCGCCATGATCCCGATCGTCATCGCGGTGCTGCAAGGCATTGCGACACCGGGCATCAACGTCGTAGGCATGACGATGCTGCTGCAGTTCGTGGTCTCCTTCGGTTTCATTCTGGTCGTCAATGCGCCGCAGAACATGCTGGCCTATGGAACCGAGACCTTCGATGCGAAGGATTTCGTACGCACCGGCCTGGTCCTGACGGCGATCGCGCTTGCCCTGATCATGCTGCTCGGCGCGACCTGGTGGCGCTGGCTCGGCTACGTCTGAGCCACGACAGCACCCCTTGCGACGAAGAAGGCGGCCAACGCGGCCGCCTTGCGCATGGTCGCGATGCGTCCTTTGCCATTGATGCCTGGTGAAAATCCGTGTCTGTGGGGCGGCCGGGCAAGAATTTGCCGGCCGGGTGTCACACCGGGCCGGGCCGCGGCGTCATGAACCGGGCCGAGAACACGCCGCATGTCAGCTTCCGATCAAAGCTCCGCTACCGCTTCTCCGGTAGGCTGGCTCGCCAATCAGCCCTATCTGCTGCTCTCGATCACCGCGCTGTGCTGGGCCGGCAACGCCATCGTCGGCCGCCTCGCCGCCGGGCAAATCCCGCCGGTGACGCTGTCATTCCTGCGCTGGTCGCTGGCGTTCCTCATCATCCTTCCGATCGCCTGGAAGCATCTCAGGCACGACTGGCCGACGATCCGCGCCAGCCTCGGCACCATGGTCGCTCTCTCCCTCACCGGGATCTCGGCCTTCACCGCCATGCAATACTGGTCGCTCGAACACACCACGGCGCTGAACACCCTGCTGTTGCAGTCCGCCGCACCGCTGTTCGTCGCGGTGTGGTCGCTGTTCCTGCTCGGCGTTCGCCTGACGCTGGCACAGGCGATCGGGGTTGCGCTGTCGATGACGGGCGTGCTGGTGATCCTGCTGCACGGCGACCTCACGGCGCTGGCCGGCATTGCGTTCAACAAGGGCGACATCATCTTCACACTGGCGCTGGTGATCTTCGGACTTTATTCGGCGTTGTCGCTGAAGCGTCCGAAAATTCACGGCCTGTCGTTCGTCGGCTTCACCTTCGGCTGCGGCGCGGCATGCCTTGTTCCGCTGTTGATATGGGAACTGGTCTCGCGCCCGGTGATGCAGCTGAATACGGCCAATCTGCTGTCGACGGCCTACGTCGCGGTTTTTCCTTCCACCGTTGCCTATCTGTGCTTCAACCGCGGAGTACAGCTGATCGGCGCCAACCGCGCCGCGCCGTTCTTCCACGTCGTGCCGGTGTTCGGATCGGTGATGGCGATCGTGTTTCTCGGGGAGCGCCCGCAGCTGTTTCATGTCATCGGCTTCGTTCTGGTGCTGACCGGCGTTTTCGTTGCGTCACGCAGGACCTCCGCGCCATCCGGCTGAACCGGATCAGCCGCACCTTCCGACGTTCGGCGAACCGTCGTGACCGCCGATCGATAACCAGGACATTGTAGCATTGCAGGCGCCGCACTTGTCGCGCCCGGCTATTCCCTGACATCCTCGCGCGAAGCAATGACGATTCCCGCCCCCTCGCCGTCCGCGCCCGATCCGGTCCGATGGCTCAACCATCAGCCCTATCTGCTGTTGAGCCTTGCCGCGCTGTTCTGGGCCGCCAATATCGTGCTGGGACGCCATGTCGCCGGCCACGTGCCGCCGATGACACTGTCCTGCGTCAGGTGGATCGGCGCGTTCTTGATGTTGCTGCCGTTCGCGCGGCGGCATCTTGCACGCGACTGGCCGGTGTTGCGCGCGCGGCTTCCACTCATGATCGGGCTGTCGGCGACCGGCTTCGCCATCAACAACGCGCTGTCCTACTGGGCGCTGCAATACACCCAGGCCTTGAACGCGCTGCTGATCCAGTCGTCCGGGCCGCTGTTCGTGGCGCTGTGGTCGCTGATCCTGTTCGGCGTGCGGCTGACCTGGGCCCAGCTGGCCGGCATCGCGATTTCGCTCCTGGGCGTCCTCACCATCATCCTGCGCGGCGATCTCGGAGCGCTGGCCGGCATCCGGTTCAATGTGGGCGATGTGATGCTCACAGGCGCGCTGCTGTCGTTCGGGCTGTATTCGGCGCTGATGCTGCGCCGGCCGGTGACGCATCAGCTGTCGCTAATTTGCTTCACCATGGTATGTGGCGCGCTTCTTGCTGTTGCCGTTCTCGATCTGGGAATACACCACCGGCTTCACGCTGAAGCTGGATACGACGACGGTCGCCACCCTGATCTATGTCGTGATCTTTCCCTCGACGCTGGCCTATCTGTTCTTCAACCGCGGCATCGCGCTGATCGGACCGAACCGCGCCGCGCCGTTCTTTCACCTGGTGCCGGTGTTCGGCTCGGCGATGGCGATCCTGCTGCTCGGCGAGGAGCCGCGGCTGTTTCACCTGGTCGGATATGTTCTGGTGCTCGCCGGCGTGGTGATCGCGTCGCGATCGGCGTCCGCGGCCGGATAAACTTGCGACCGCGGCGCGATATCGGCAGCGCGGAAGCCTACGCCGCGCGGACCTTGACCAGGAATTCGTCGACCGCATGACGCAGCATTCCCGACTGCGTGTCGAGTTCGCGGGCGTTGGAAAGCACGTCCGAAGCGGCCAGGCCTGTGGCCGCCGCCGCCGTGGTAACGCCGCCGATATGGGCGCTGATCTCGCTCGATCCGGCCGCGACCGACTGGATGTTGCGCGCGATCTCGCGCGTGGCATCGCCCTGCTGCTCGATCGAGGTGGCGATGCTGCCGGTGATCTCGCTCATCTGCGCGATAGTTTCGGTGATGCCGCCGATCGAGTGAACCGCTTCGCTGGTCGATGCCTGCATGGCTGCGACCTGCGCCGAGATTTCCTCGGTCGCCTTGGCGGTCTGGTTGGCGAGCGCCTTCACCTCGGAGGCCACCACGGCGAAGCCGCGGCCGGATTCGCCGGCACGCGCGGCCTCGATGGTCGCGTTCAGCGCCAGCAAATTGGTCTGCGCGGCGATCGAGTGGATCAGCTTGACCACCTCGCCGATCTTCTCGGCGCCGGTCGACAAAGCCTTGACGGTGACGTTGGTGCGCTCGGCGTCCCCTACCGCCTTGTTCGCGATCTCGGTCGATCGCGTCACCTGCCGGGAAATCTCGCTAACAGAGCCTGACAGCTCTTCCGCGGCGGCCGCGACCGTTCCGACATTGTTGGAGGCGCTGTCGGACGCCGCGCCGACCGTCGCAGCGCGTGCGCTGGCGTCGCTCGCGGTAGCCGTCATCGATTGCGCCGTCGTCTGCATTCCCGCCGCCGCCGTCGCCACCGTGCTGACGATACCCTTGACGCTGCGTTCGAAGTCGCTGGCGATATTTTCCATTGCCGCGCGGCGCTCGGCCGCGGCACGCGCTTGCGTCTCTGCCTCGAGCGTTTCGAGCCCGCGAATGCGCAACGCATTGTCCTTGAATATCTGGACCGTCGCGGCCATGGCGCCGACCTCGTCGCCGCGTTCGATACCGGGAATATCCTGTTCGAGCGCGCCGTCGGCCAGCGCCCGCATGCGGGTGCCGAGCTGATCGAGCGGCCGGCTGATGCTGCGGCCGATCAGCCAAGCGATGCCGCCGGAGACCATGGCAATGATCAGCATGGCAAGACCAAGTGCCCAGACGACCGGCTTCAGCTTGGCGTCGAGATCATCGAGATAGGCCCCGGTGCCGACATACATGTTCCAGCCGGGCACCGCGACGGCATAGCCGATCTTGCGGACCGGCTTTTCCTCGCCGGGCTTTACATATTCATACGGCAGCAGGATCTCGCCCTTGGCCTTCACGCCTTCCAATAGTTCCTGGGAGAGCTTCCGGCCGTTGGTCACCACATCCATCCGATTGGTCCCGACCTGCTTGGGATCGGGTGACAGCACCGTGATGCCGTCATATGTCGTGCCGAACAAATAGCCGGCGCCGTTGTCGTAGGTCATGGAATTGGCGCGCCGGCCGAATTCGGCGAGCGCGGCTTCCTTGGTGAGCTGCCCGGCGTCGACCTGCTTCTGCAGCCCGGCCGCCATGTTGCGGGCAAGCTCCACGATGGCGCGAACCTGATCGATCCGGTTGTTCAGCATCTCCCGCTGCATCAGATAACCTGCGAGAACGCCCGCGATGCAGAGGCCAAGCAGAGCGACGCCCACCAAAATGCCGAGTTTGGGGACGATCTTCAGATTGTTCAGGTTCAAGGGAACGTCTCCGGAATGCGTGCGCAAGGCGCGCGCGATGGGCGGAAGATAAGTCCCTCACGATAGCGTGAAATCCATTAGCGCTTGGTTACGAAAGCCCGTTCGCGGAAGCGACGGTTGCAGGAAACCGCAGCCGAATCAGGCATCTGTGGTTGCAAAGCGAGCCGAAGGAGTCCAATGGCGGGAAACCGCGGCAAGCCGCCGCCCTAAAACGCCAGCGCCTTGGCCTGCTTCACCTGCGGCAGCGCCTGCACCTTGGCGAGCAGCTCCGTCGGCACCACGCCGTCGACCTCGACCAGCGCAATGGCATCACCGCCCGGCTTGTTGCGGCCAAGATGGAAGGTCGCGATGTTGATCTTGGCATCGCCGAGCAGGCCGGCGAAGCGGCCGATGAATCCAGGTTTGTCCTCATTGGTGACGTAGATCATCGACTTGCCGAACTCGGCATCGACCCGGATGCCCTTGATGTCGACAAGCCGCGGCTTGCCGTCGGCATAGACCGTGCCCGACACCGAGCGCTCCTGCCGTTCGGTGGTGACGGCGACCGTGATCAGGCTTTCGTAGTCGCTCTGCGCCGCGCGCACGATTTCGTCGACCACCATGCCGCGCTCCTTGGCGATGACCGGCGCCGACACCACATTGATGTCGCCGAGCATCGGCCGCAGCAGGCCCGACAGCACCGCCGAGGTCAGCGCCTTGATCTTCATTTCGGCGACGTGGCCCTCATAGGTGATCTGCACCTTGGAGATCCCCGTCTCGGTAAGCTGGCCCGCGAACGAGCCGAGCTTTTCGGCGAGTTCGATGAACGGCTTCAGCCTTGGCGCCTCTTCCGCGGTGATCGAGGGGAAGTTGACCGCGTTGGAAATCGCCCCGCTCAGGAGATAGTCCGACATCTGCTCGGCGACCTGAAGTGCTACGTTTTCCTGCGCCTCGGTGGTGGCGGCGCCAAGATGCGGCGTGCAGATCACGTTAGGGTGACCGAACAGCACGTTCGATGTGGCCGGCTCCTCGACGAACACGTCGAACGCTGCACCGGCGACATGTCCGGAATTCAATGCATCCACCAGCGCCTGCTCGTCGACCAATCCGCCGCGCGCGCAATTGATGATGCGCACGCCCTTCTTCATCTTTGCCAATGCGGCGGCGTCGATGATGTTTTTGGTCTTCTCGGTCAGCGGCGTGTGCAGGGTGATGAAATCGGCGCGCTTGAACAACTCCTCGAGTTCGACCTTCTCGACGCCGATGTCCTTGGCGCGTTCCGGCGACAGGAACGGATCGAACGCAATCACCTTCATGCGCAGCCCGAGCCCGCGATCGGCGACGATCGAGCCGATATTGCCGCAGCCGATCACCCCCAGCGTCTTGCCGGTGATCTCGACACCCATGAAGCGGTTCTTTTCCCACTTGCCGGCCTGGGTCGAGGCATCGGCCTGCGGAATTTCGCGCGCCAGCGCCAGCATCAGCGTGATCGCATGTTCGGCCGTGGTGATCGAATTGCCGAACGGCGTGTTCATGACGATGATGCCCTTCGCCGTGGCGGCGGCAATCTCCACATTGTCGACGCCGATCCCGGCGCGGCCGATCACTTTCAGCCGCGTCGCCTTTTCGATGATCTTGGCGGTGGCCTTGGTGGCCGAGCGGATCGCGAGGCCGTCGTAGTTGCCGATGATCTCGGCGAGCTTGTCCTTGTCCTTGCCGAGATTGGGCTGGAAATCCACGTCGATGCCACGATCCTTGAAGATCTGCACCGCGGCGGGCGACAGCGCGTCGGAAATGAGAACCTTGGGTTTTGTCATGGGGACCTTCCTTCACCCTCCCTGAAGGGGGAGGGTCGGCGCGAAGCGCCGGGGTGGGGCGAAGCTGCTGATGTGAAATTCTGAGTGCGCCGGATTGAGGGAAAGGTCACCCCACCCCGCCGCACCTACGGTGCGACCACCCTCCCCCTCGAGGGGAGGGTGAAGATCAGGCCGCCTTCGGCAGCTGCGCCTTGGTCTCGGCGAAAGCCCAGTCGATCCACTGCGTCAGCAATGCGACGTCGCCCGCTTCCACCGTGGCGCCGCACCAGATGCGCAGGCCCGCCGGCGCGTCACGGTAATGCGCGAAGTCGTAACCGGCGCCTTCCTTCTCGACCAGCGCAACGAGCTTCTTGGCGAAGTCGGCCTGCGCGTCCGGCGTCAGCGACGTGATCGCGGGGTCGACCACCCGCATGCATACCGAGGTATTGGACCGGATCTTCGGGTCGCTCGCGAGAAAATCGATCCACGGCGTTTTCGCCTTCCAGTCGGCGAGCACCTTGGTGTTGGCGTCGGCGCGGGCAATCAGCGCCTTGAGGCCGCCGACCGATTTCGCCCAGTTCAGCGCATCGAGATAGTCCTCGACGCACAGCATCGACGGCGTGTTGATGGTCTCGCCCTCGAAGATGCCCTCGTTGAGCTTGCCGCCCTTGGTCATGCGGAAGATTTTCGGCAGCGGCCAGGCCGGTTTGTAGGTCTCGAGCCGTTCCACCGCGCGCGGTGAGAGCACCAGCATGCCGTGCGCGGCCTCGCCGCCCAGCGCCTTCTGCCAGGAGAACGTCACCACATCGAGCTTGGCCCAGTCGAGGGCCTGCGCGAACGCCGCCGAGGTGGCGTCGCAGATGGTCAGGCCTTCGCGCTTGGCGCTGATCCAGTCGGCATTGGGAACGCGAACACCCGAAGTGGTGCCATTCCAGGTGAAGACGATGTCGGAAGCAGGATCAGCCTTGCCGAGATCGGGGATCTCGCCGTAGCCGGCGTGCAGCTTCGTCACATCCTTGAGCTTCAATTCCTTGACGATATCGCTGACCCAGCCTTCGCCGAAGGATTCCCAGGCGATGGTGGTCACCGGCCGCGCGCCAAGCAGCGACCACAACGCCATCTCGACCGCACCGGTATCGGAGGCCGGCACGATGCCGATCTTGTAACCGGCGGGGACTTCAAGCACTTCGCGCGTCAGCTCGATCGCGAGCTTGAGCTTGGCCTTGCCGATCTTGGCGCGGTGCGATCGGCCGAGCGCGGCATCCTGGAGTTTTTGGGGGGTCCAGCCGGGGCGCTTGGCGCAGGGGCCGGAAGAAAAATGCGGCACGTTGGGCCGCGAAGCGGGCTTCGCTGCAGTCATGATCTATCCTTCCAGATAGCAAGCCTCCCGTTGGGGGGAGGTGTCCCGCCGCGGTGCATAAGGGAAGGCTAGCGAATCGTCAAGGAAGTTCGCCGGGATCGGGTAAGACCTTGGGATCAGGCATGCCCCCGCAATCACCGGCAGTGGAAGGTTCGGCATCGGGGGGCCGCGGCGGCTGCGAAAGCAATTCCGCCGCATCGGTGACGAGCTGGGCGGCCCGGCGCCGGCTCGCGATTTTCAGAACGCTGTTGTCGCCCGCACGCACGACATACTCGTCGCCGATCCTGACAATCGAATAATTCTTCATTGGCGGTCCCCAAGCTGCCCAGGCCCGACGGGATACGCCAAAATGTCACGGAACGATCCGGCAATAAAATAACGATGATCTGAGTAGTTTATCGCGCGTTAACCGGAATGAACGGCAAACCCCGTTTTGCAATAGTCGCAACGGCGCTTCATGAACGGCGAATTTCTGGCTGTATCAAAGCGCAACGTCACCCGGACGTGGTCCGAACAACACCATGCTAGCGCGTCGGCGGCAGCCCGAGCGATTTCTCGGTCTCGCCGATCCAGCGCCGCAACGAGGCATAGCCGTCGAGGTGAAAGCCGCCTTCATGCGCCAGCCTGGTATAGGCCAGCAGCGCGATATCGGCGAGGGTCACGGCGTCACCGACCAAACATCGCGTCGCCGCCAGCTCGTGCTCCATCCGCGCCAGCGCGGCGTAGCCACGCTTGATTTTGTCCGGGTCGAGATCGGATGCCGGCTTTCCGAGATAAACCATCTGAAAGCGGCAGCCGGCGATATAGGGTTCGTGGCTGAACTGTTCCCAGAACAGCCACTCGTCCATCTTGGCGGCGGCGAAGGCATCGGCCGGAACAAGATCGCTGTCGCGGGCGAGATAGCGAATGATGGCGTTGGACTGCGCCAACGTGCGGCCGTCGTCGAATTCGACGGTCGGCACCTGCCCTGCGCTGTTGAGTTTCAGGAATTGCGGGGTGCGGCTCTCGCGCTTGAGGATGTCGACCGGAATCCAGCTATAGGGCAGCGCCAGCCGGTCGCAGACCCATTTCACCTTCAGGCAATTGCCCGAATTGAGATCGCCATAGATTTTCATGGCCGGCCTCCGTTCTCGGAAACGACAGACCAACAGGCGGGATCAATGATGTCAACAATATCGGCCCGCGGACGATGCGCGAAACCGCCCGGTCAGAACTTGTAGCCGAGCCCGGCACGCACCGTGTTGATGTTGGTATCGACGGCAGCGGTAAAGCGAACATATTCCCACTCCGCACGCATGAACAGGCCGCCGATCAAATTGATATCGATGCCGAGACCTGCCGTGTAGCCATAGACCAGGTGGTTGTGCACGACACTATCGGCGAACAAGGGCTGTAGCTGAACAAAACCGCCAAACCTCGTAAGACTGGCGGCGTCGTTGACCCTTACAGAACTCGATATGTCGGCGTTGCCGAGGGCGAAGCCGCCGAAGATGTAGGGCAGAAAGCAGCCATAGGCGTAGGCCGCGCGGGCGCGGAACGTCGCCATATCCGAAATCGAGATCGAATCGGTCGAGTTGACCGAAACGGCGTGAAAGAGACCGTCGGATAGCGGACCGCCGACCAGCGGCCCCGCGGTGGCGGAGGAAGCGCCGCCGAACGAGCCGTGCAGATAAGACATTTCCAGGCCGGCAACGACGTCATCCCACTGCCAGTTATATCCGGCGAAGGCCCCGTATCCGGACGAGCGCGCGGAGTTCTTGCCGAGTTGAAGATTCCATTGCGCAACCCCCATCTCCGAGACGACATCATTGGCGGTCAGGGCAGCCAGCATGTTCGAATTCGAACCGCCAAAGCTCTCGTCGGACGATCCGTAGCCGGCCTGGCCGCCGACATAGAAGCCGCGCCAGTTGACGGTCGGCACAGGGTCGGTTGTCATCGAGCCGCGCAGAAAGTCCGGCATGTCGGCCGCCTGCGCGCAGGACACCATTCCGAACATCGCCGCCGCCAGCAGGAACCTACGCATCGAAATACTCCCAATCGGACACTCTGGACCTGTGCCGATCATCGCTCGTTAACCTTAACCAATGGTTGTCGCCGCACTCCGATTGGCATGATCTTGTCCGAAAACCCGTTTCCCGCTTCGCGCTCGCGCGGCCCTCCCGGTCGGGGTCATGGCCCGCACGCGCAAAACAAAACGGCGCGGGAAGCTCCCGCGCCGTTAGCAAAGATCAGGAAATCAGACTGCGATCAGCCCTTGCGAATGAGCGGCGGCGCGTAAACCTGGGGACTGTCGAGATTCCAGCGCACGCCCAACATCAGGTCTTGCGAGGTGATGTTCTTGAACGTGAACACGTGCCCACCCGCCGAGCGATCGAACGTCGTATCGATACCCGTCGTGCCGTCGCCGAGGTTGAGATAGCTGTAGCCGAGTTCAACCGTCATGTTCGGGCTGACCTTGTAGGCCAGACCGGCGTGAAGCGCCCATGCGAAGTTCCACTGTGAACCGGTCTGGGCAGCGACAAGGCCGGGCCCCACTCCGGAGCCGGGCGGGAACAGCGTGGCAACACCCGAATCGGTGAAATTCGCGATCGAGACTCGTGCCGTACCAACGCCGGCCCCGATATAGGGCGTCACGCACCACCACGTACCGAGATCGACGTAAGCGTTGGCGAGGAATACCCACTCCGACTTGCTGGCGTTGTAGACATCCGAACCGAATCCGGTCGCGCCGCCGTTCGGAAAGCTGGTCAGATCGAGCCCGTGAAAATTCGAATTTCCGCGATACTGGCCGGTGACGTCGACGCGGAACCAGTTGTTGAACTGATAGCCGGCACCGAGTCCGAAGACCCCGCCGGTGTCGAAGCCGGTTCTCTCGTCCAGCGAGAGAAGGTTGGCATAAAGCGCAGGGTTGGTATTGCGGATGTTCTTGACGCTCTGATTGCTGAAGCCGATATCGCCGCGCAGATACCAGCCACCGAAGTCGGCGACTGGGGCGGCATAGGGCATCGGTGGGGGCGCGATGGCCATGTCGGCGCCAAACGCCGCCGACGACAACAGGGATGCCGCTCCGGCGGCGATGAGGATCTTAACGCTACGCATTGGCTTCGTCCTTTTGGCCGGTGAGGCAGACAACGGAGGGCCCCACATCTAAAAACTCACGACCGGAAGATGGCACCAAATACTTAAGCGGCGCTTAACCCTAATTCTTAAGGTTGATAATCTCCGAAGATTTCATGCATCGAGCAAACCCCGCCACACATAATGGCAAGCCTCGCCACAATCGCTAACAATTGATTGATGAAAACCGAAAGGCCTCTGCACGGCCGGTCGCAGCGTCAGTGCACGGCTCTCGGCATTTTCGGCAGGAACACCGCGAGCAGTCCGATCGCCGGCAGGAACGCGCAGACCTGGTAGACGAAGGCGATGCTGGTGTGGTCGGCGAGTTTGCCGAGCACGGCCGCGCCAAGGCCGCCGATGCCGAACGCGACCCCGAAGAAGACGCCGGAGATCATCCCGAACCGGTGTGGCACCAATTCCTGCGCGAACACGATGATCGAGGAAGTGGTCGAGGAGATGATGAGACCGATGAACACGGTCAGCACCGCGCTGGCGTGCAGGCCGGCAAAGGGCAGCGCCAGCGTGAACGGCAATGCGCCCAGAATCGAAAACCAGATCACGATCTTGCGGCCGAAGCGGTCGCCCAGCGGCCCGCCGAGGAATGCGCCCACCGCATTGGCGGCGAGGAAGATGAAGAGATAGATCTGCGCCGCCTGGGTCGAGACGCCGAACCGGTCGATCAGATAGAAAATGTAGTAGCTCGACAGGCTCGAGACGTAGAGCTGCTTGGAGAACAACAGCGCCACCAGCACCGCGAGCGCGATCACGACCCGGCGCGGGCTCGGAGCCTCCGGATGCGGATCAACCGGCGCCGGCTTCCTGGTCGTGATCTGCGGCTTGTACCACCGGCCGATCCGCCACAGGATGACGATGGCGAGAAACGCGATCGTCGAGAACCAGGCGATGCTGGGCTGGCCGAACGGCACCACGATCAGCGCCGCCAGCAGCGGCCCCATCGAAGTTCCGAGACTGCCGCCGACCTGAAACACCGATTGCGCGAAACCAAAGCGGCCGCCGGAAGCCAGCCGCGCGATCCGCGCCGACTCCGGGTGAAACACCGCCGAGCCGAACCCGACCAATGACGCCGCAACCAGGATGATGGCGTATTGCCGCGCGACGCTAAGCAGCAGCAAACCGAAGAACGTAAATGCCATGCCGACCGCCAGCGAAAACGGCTGCGCCTTCTTGTCGGTGAAATGACCGACCACCGGCTGCAACAGCGACGCCGTGAACTGGAACGCCAGCGTGATCAATCCGATCTGCGCGAAATCGAGCGCGTAATTTTCCTTCAGGATCGGATACACCGACGCGATCAGCGACTGCATGGTGTCGTTGAGGAAATGCGAGAAGCTGATGCCGGCCAGCACGATATAGGCCGGCCCCGCCGCCAGCGTTGCCTTTGCGGCAGAAGACGGCGTCACGTCCGGCACGAGAAGCGCTTCCTCGGAGACGACGACAGGCTTGTTCAAAATAGGCTTCCCGGAAGATTTCGCAAGACAGCGGCACGCGTTTCCTACGATGGCAGTGCTGCGCCGACCACCACCATTAGATAATGGCTGCGATGCGATTGGCGGGCTCAGGCCGCCGCGGCGTGGCCGAGCGCGGAGACGATCTGATCGACCACTTCCTCGACCAGCAGGCGATCATCGCCCTCACCCATCACGCGGATCACGGGCTCGGTGCCCGAGGAGCGGACCAGCAGCCGGCCGTGGCCGTTGAGCCGCTTCTCGCCGGCGACGATGGCCGATTTGACCTCGGCGTCGTCGAGCGGCTTGCCGCTGCGGTAACGCACATTCTTCAGGATCTGCGGCAGCGGATCGAAGCGGTGGCAGACCTCCGACACCGGGCGGCGATGTTTTTGCACCACGGCGAGCACCTGCAGCGCCGCGACGAACCCGTCGCCGGTGGTGGCGTAGTCCGACAGAATGATGTGGCCGGATGGCTCGCCACCCAGATTGTAACCGCGGCTCAGCATCTGTTCGAGCACATAGCGATCGCCGACCGGCGTACGCACGAGCTCGATGCCGTGGCCTTCGAGGAAGCGCTCCAGCCCCAGATTCGACATCACCGTGGCGACGATGCCCGGCTTGGCAAGCCGGCCATCCTCCTTCCAGCTTTGCGCGATCACCGCGAGCAGCTGGTCGCCGTCGACCAGGTGCCCGCGCTCGTCGACGAGGATGACCCGGTCGGCGTCGCCATCGAGCGCGATGCCGATGTCGGCGCGCATTTCGCGCACCTTGCGGCTCAACGCCTCCGGCGAGGTCGATCCGCATTCCTTGTTGATGTTGAAGCCGTCGGGTTCGACGCCGATCGAGATCACGTCGGCGCCGAGCTCCCACAGCGCTTCCGGCACCACCTTGTAGGCGGCGCCGTTGGCGCAATCGACCACCACGCGCAGGCCGTCGAGGCTGAGGTCGCGCGGCAGCGTCCGCTTGGCGAATTCGATGTAGCGGTCATGGACGCCGTCGATGCGGCGGGCGCGGCCGAGGCTGGCGCTCTGCGCCAGCTTCTTGTCGAGGGATTCGTCGAGCAGCAGCTCGATCTGTTTTTCGACGTCGTCGGACAGCTTGAAGCCCTGCGGGCCGAACAGTTTGATGCCGTTGTCTTCGAACAGATTATGGGAAGCCGAAATCATCACGCCGAGATCGGCGCGCATCGATTTGGTCAGCATCGCCACCGCCGGCGTCGGCATCGGGCCGAGCAGCAGCACGTCCATGCCCACCGAGGTGAAGCCGGCCACCATGGCGTATTCGATCATGTAGCCGGAAAGACGGGTGTCCTTGCCGATGACGACACGATGGCGATGCTCGCCGCGCTGAAACACCAGTCCGGCCGCCTGCCCGACCTTGAGCGCCAGCTCGGGCGTGATCAGACCGTTGGCGCGGCCCCGAATCCCATCCGTACCGAAATATTTACGGCTCATATGACCCCCAGCATCGTCGCGGCTTCCCGAACCACCCGGCGAGAAACCTCGAACGCCCGCCCATCCTAATGTGAAGGCGGTTATAATGGCTCCGGGGCTAAAATGACTTCAAAAAATATGATGAATCATTTCCACCCGCCAAGCCTGCGGATTACGCTTAAGTCTATGATATAGCAAGGCTTACCCTCGCCCCGCGCCGCCACCCGGTTCCCCGCTCAGGGCTTGCGCCTGACCGGATGGTCCGCCTTCGAGGGCGACGGCTGGGTGATGCTGACCGGGTCCGAACCCGGAAAGGTCTCCTCCAGCCCTTCTTCCAGGGCGTCGTCGAGCTGCTGCTTTTCCGGGTCCTTGGCACCCTCGGACGCGGCCTTGGGCGTGGCAGCTTTGGGCGTGGCGCGCGGTGCGGTCATGAGAACGTCCTCCGGGCTTGCCTCAAGCGATGTCGCGAGGCGCTCAGGCATGCTAGATGAACAGGCAAAGCGGCAAATACAAGAAGGCAAAAACAACAAGGCTTGGGACGTCCATGAAACACATCACCTGCATCGAGGATCTGCGTCAGCGCCATATGCGAAAGGTGCCGAAGGCATTTTTCGACTACGCCGATCGCGGCTCTTACGCCGAGGAAACGCTGCGCGCCAACCGTGACGATCTTGCGCAGATCAAGTTCCGCCAGCGCATCCTGGTCGACGTGTCGAAACGCGATCTTTCGACCACCATCCTCGGCGAGCGCGCGGCGCTGCCGTTGATCCTGGCGCCGGTCGGCCTCACCGGCATGCAATATCGGCGACGGTGAAATTCACGCCTGCCGCGCGGCGCAGGCCGCGGGAATTCCCTACACCTTGAGCACGATGTCGATCTGTTCGATCGAGGATGTCGCGGCCAATGTCGACAAGCCGTTCTGGTTCCAGCTTTACGTCATGAAGGACCGCGGCTTCATCAAGGAACTGATCGAACGCGCCATCGCGGCGAAATGCAGCGCGCTGGTGCTGACCGTCGATTTGCAGGTGATCGGGCAGCGCCATGCCGACATCAAGAACGGCATGACGGTGCCGCCGGAATGGACGCTGTCGAAATTCGTCGATTTCGCCACCAAGCCGGCCTGGGTGGCCGGCGTGCTGCGCGGCAAGCGCCGCACCTTCGGCAATCTGGTCGGTCACCTCAAGGGCACCGACGACATCACCGCGCTCGGCACCTGGATTGCGACCCAGTTCGACACCACGCTGAACTGGAAGGATGTCGAATGGATCCGCAGCATCTGGCCCGGCAAACTGGTGCTGAAGGGTATTCTCGACGTCGAGGACGCCAACGAGGCGGTGAAGACCGGCGCGCAGGCGCTGGTGGTCTCCAACCATGGCGGCCGACAGCTCGACGGCGCGCCCTCCTCGATCGAAGTCCTGCCGGAGATTGTCGATGCGATCGGCGACAAGATGGAAATCATGTTCGACGGCGGCATACGCTCCGGCCAGGACGTGATGCGCGCGCTCGCGCTCGGCGCCAAATCCTGCATGATCGGCCGGGCCTACATTCACGGCCTCGGCGCCTTCGGCGGTCCCGGCGTCGCCAAGGCGATCGATCTGATCGCCAACGAGCTCAGCGTGACCATGGGCCTGTGCGGCGTCAACAGCATCGCCGAGATCGACGATCACGTGCTGGCGGTGTGAAGGACGCAACCGAACTCGATCGACGTGCGAGAAGCGTGCGTGACTCTTAATCCATCGTCATTCCGGGATGGTCCGAAGGACCAGACCCGGAATCTCGACATTCCGGGTTCGCGCTTCGCGCGCCCCGGAATGACTTTCGTCTACGCAAGCATAGACCGCAAGTCACATCGGCGGGGTGATGCCGTCGCGGCCGATATTGACGCGGTTGGCTTCAAGGACGCCGTCGTCCTTCTTCACCGCGCCGAAGATGATGATCTTGGCGCCCGGCTTGACCTCGGATTTGTCGCCGGCGACGAAGGTGACGACCGGCGTGCCCGGCGGCACCACGACTTTCTTCTCGCCGTCCTTGTATTTCACCAGGATATTCTGGCCATCGGTGCCGCCCACCGTCTCGGCGACGGTGGCGTTGGTCATGGTGCTGCCGGCGCGCAGATCCCACGGCCGGAAACCTTCGGCCGCGCCGCGCTGGCTTTCGGGGAAAATGTGAACGGCAAGCGCCTTCTGGGTGCCGTCAGGTTCCGGCATCGCCGATACCCCGATGTAGGAGCCCGGCTTGATTTCGGACAGCTCGGTCTTGGCGACGCCGAACACCGCCACATTGTCGGTCATGCGCACTTTCATTTCGGTGCCCTCGCGCGACTTGATCATCAGCATCGGGCCATCGACGCTTTCGATGGTGCCGCGAATCCGCACCGGCGGCGGCTGCTGGGCCGACGCGGCCGATGTCAGAGCCGGCATAGCGGCGAATACGGAAAGAACCGTCAGCGAGGCCGCGAACGCGCGCGGCATCCACGAAGAGATTTTCGGCATGGGTTTCCCTCAAAGGCTGGGGTTGAGCGACGAGACTTAAGGCAACACCCCGCGAAGCCGGGGTTATTCCGGAATGACAGGGCCGTGACGCCCCTTCACAAATCGGGCGGGCGAAATTTCTACATCGGCGGCGTCAGCCCGTCGCGGCCGACGCTGACGCGGTTGGTTTCGAACGAGCCGTCCGGCAGTTGCTTGACGAAGGCGATGATCTTGGCGCCCGGCTTCAGGTCGGATTTGTCGGCCGCCACATAGGTCACGACCGGCGTATCGGGCCCGACCACGATTTTCTTCTCGCCGTCCTTGTATTTGATCATCAGGGTCTGGCCGTCATGGCCCGCCACCGTCTCGGCGACCGTCGCATTGGTCATGGTTGAGTTGGGACGCAAATCGTAGGGCCGCGATCCCTCGCCGGTGCCGCGCATGTTCTCCGGAAACACGTGCACCTCGACCGCGTCCTGACGGCCGTCCGGACCGGGCACCGTGGTGGCGCCGATGAAGGAGCCGAGCTTGATGTCGGCGAGCGAAATCCTGACGATCCCGACCACCCGCATATCGCCGGTCATATGCAGCTTGACGTCCTCGCCGCTGCGCGATTTGACGGCGATCACATCGCCGTCAACGCCGACGATGGTGCCGCGAACCCGCGACGGCGTCGGCGGCTGCTGGGCGATCGCGCACAGCGACGAAACGACGACCATGGCTGCGGCGAAAAGCGGACGAGCGAGCGTGGATCGATGAATTGGCATGAGGTGTTCTCCGGCAGGCGCAACTTAACCACGGACACCGACGGGTCCATGATATTCCGGCTCGAACGACAGCCAATCAAGCGCTTGTGAGATCGGCCTCGACCAGCGCGCGCAGCTCTGGCGTCACCTTCGGACGCTGCCCGAACCACAATTCAAATCCACGCACCGCCTGATGCAGCAGCATGCCGAGACCATCGGCCGTCTTCAGGCCGCGCGCCCGCGCGGCTGCCAGCAACGGCGGTTTCCAGCGGGAACGTAGACCAGGTCGGCGACGATCGCATGCGACGGCAGCAGGCCCACGTCGACATGCAGCGCGGGCTGGCCGTGCATGCCGAGCGAGGTCGTGTTCACCAGCAGTCCGGCGTGCGGCAACACCTCGCCGATCGCCTCCCACGCGATCGGATGCACGGTCGGACCGAATTGACCGGCCAGCGCCCGCGCCCGCTCGATGGTCCGGTTCGCCAGATGCACGCGCTTGATGCCGCGCTCGACCAGTCCAAACACCACCGCGCGCGACGACCCGCCGGCCCCCAGCACCAGCGCGTCCTCGATTCCGTCCCAGCCTTGTCGCGCAGGCGTCGAGATTATTGATGAAGCCTTCGATGTCGGTGTTGGTCGAGCGCAGCTCGCTGCCTTCGTACCACAGCGTATTGGCCGCGCCGACCGCGCGGGCGCGCGCGTCCGGCACCGACAGCGCCAGCGCGCGCTCCTTGTGCGGAAGGGTGACGTTGGCGCCGACAAAGCCATGCGCCGACAGATGCAGCACGAATTCGGCAAAGCCTTCCGGCGGCACCGCCTCGATGTTGTAGCCGCCCTCGATGCCAAGCGTCCGCAGCCAGTAATGATGGATCAGCGGCGAGCGCGAATGCGCCGCCGGCCATCCGATCAGGCATGCCGCGCGGGGTTTGGTCATGGCCGTCATCGCCGATTCTGTTGCAGCGCCCGGTCAATGGACGCCGTCACTGCTCAAATCGGGCAAGCCGGGTTCCAAGTCAATGCTGGAGGCACGGCAACGATCGCGGCGCCGGCCGCAAACCGGAGCGCGGCAAGATTGATCCAGTGATAGGCCAGCCGGTTCGTACAAAAACGCGGCAATCCAAAAAGATTGGCCGGCCTTTGATTTCAATCAAACCCGAGGCTCCAGCGATGGTGCTGATGAAAGCGGCTGCCTTGCGCCGTTCGGCTATCCCTTAGATTAGATATCTGAAATATCATTTATTGACATTTTAACATCATTAATTATCATGCAAAGATGAAGTCTAATATCGGCTGGGCCCGATAGTAGCGAGGGAAGTCGATGATCACCGCAGCTCAACTGCGAGCCGCCAGGGTGCTTCTTGGCATCGATCAGCGCCGGCTCGCGAAACTATCGGGGCTGTCCGTGCCAACCATTCAGCGGATGGAGGCCTCTGAAACGATGATCCGGGGCAATGTCGATTCTGCTGGTCAAGCTGATCACCGCATTCGAAGCGGCGGGGATCGAGATGATCGACGAAGGTGCTGTCAGCAATTCGCAGGGGCGCGGGGTACGGCTGAAAGCAAGTTCGGGCTCGGCCAGGCCCGCTCCCGGCGCCCGACCGGACAACAAGGCGTCAGGCCAGAACAAGGGCGCGCACCTGATGTCGGGCGTCATTCTGCAAATGGCGTGTGTTGCCGGATTGCTTGGATTGGCGGTGCTGGCGATATTTCTGAGCCGCGCAAAGAGCGCGACGGCCGTCATCTATAGCGCGACGCTGGTGGTGTCCGCGATTGCGTTGACCGGATCGTTGCGGTGGCTGCTTGGCGATACCGCAAACGCCGCCGACCTGACGCTGCCGATCGGATTGCCGTGGCTCGGCGCCCATTTCCGCCTCGACGCGCTGGCTTCGTTTTTCCTCGTTGTGGTCAATCTCGGAGGCGCAGCGGCAAGCCTCTACGGTCTCGGCTACGGCCACCACGAGCAAGCTCCGCACCGCGTGCTTCCCTTCTTCCCCGCCTTTCTGGCCGGCATGAATCTCGTGGTGCTGGCGGATGATGCGTTTTCCTATCTGCTGTGCTGGGAATTCATGTCGCTGGTTTCGTGGGCGCTGGTGATGGCGCATCACCGTGAAGCGGGCAACGCCAAGGCCGGCTACGTCTATCTGGTGATGGCAAGCTTCGGCACGCTCGCACTTCTGCTGGCCTTCGGCCTGCTGGCGGGACCGGCGGGAGATTACGGATTTGCAGCCATCCGCGCGGCGCCACACACGCCCTACGCGGCGGCGCTGGTGTTGATCCTGATGTTGCTCGGCGCCGGCTCAAAGGCCGGCCTGGTGCCGTTGCATGTCTGGCTGCCGCTCGCCCATCCCGCGGCTCCCAGCCACGTGTCGGCGCTGATGAGCGGCGTCATGACCAAGGTCGCGATCTACGGTTTCATTCGCGTCGTTTTCGACCTGCTGGGACCGCCGACCTGGCCGGCGAGCGTGGTCGTGCTCTTCCTTGGCAGCATCACCGCCGTGATGGGGATCCTCTATGCCATGATGGAGAAGGATCTCAAGCGACTGCTCGCCTACTCGACGATCGAAAACATCGGCATCATCTTCGCTAGCCTCGGTCTTGCGCTGGCGTTTCAGGCCAACGGCCTCAAGCTGGCGGCGGCGCTCGCCTTCACGGCCGCGCTGTTCCACGTGCTCAACCATTCCTTTTTCAAGAGCCTGCTGTTCTTCGGCGCCGGCGCCGTGCTGACCGCGACCGGCGAGCGGGACATGGACAAACTGGGCGGTCTGATCCACCGCATGCCGTTCACCAGCTTCGCCGTTCTGGTCGGTTGCGTCGCGATATCGGCGCTGCCGCCGTTCAACGGTTTCGTTTCGGAATGGCTGATGTTCCAGGCCGTGCTGCAGAGTCCGGATTTGCCGCAATGGGCCCTGAAGATCATGGTGCCGGCGGCCGGCGCGATGCTGGCGCTGGCTGCCGCATTGGCCGCCGCCTGCTTCGTCAAGTTTTTCGGCGTCACCTTTCTCGGCCGGCCGCGCAGCGGCGTCGCCGAAACAGCTAATGAAGTCGACCGCTACTCGCTGGCGGCGATGTTCATCCTCGCCACGCTTTGCCTGTTGGCCGGAATCCTGCCGGGACTGGTGATCGACGCGCTGTCGCCCGTGACGGCCGAGATCCTCGGCAGCGCGCATGCCGGTACAGGCCAACGAGGCCTGGCTTTCGATCGTGCCGATCGCGGAGAGCCGCAGTTCATACAACGGATTGCTGGTGATGGTGTTCATCGCGATATCGGCCTCGCTTGCCGTCTTCTTCATTCATCGCTTCGCCTCGCATGCGCTGCGGCGGGGACCGGCCTGGGGCTGCGGTTTTTCCGATTCCGTGCCCGCGGCCCAGTATTCCAGCGCAAGCTTCGCGCAGCCGATCCGCCGCGTTTTCGGCGCGCTGGTGTTCCATGCCCGCGATCATGTCGAGATGCCGGCCCCCGGAGACATCAGGCCGGCGCGGCTTCGGATCGAAATGCATGACCTGATCTGGGAAGGAATCTACGCGCCGATCGTGGGCGCCGTTGCCTGGTCCTCCGAGTGGCTCAATCGCCTGCAGTTCCTGACCATCCGGCAGTATCTCAGTCTCGTCTTCGCCACCCTCGTCACGCTGCTGCTGGTGCTCGCGATATGGTCATGATGTCGGACATCCTTGTGCAAACCGTGCAGATGCTGCTGGTGCTGGTGCTCGCCCCGCTGCTGACCGGCTTCGTGCGCAAGATCAAGGCGCGGCTGCTGCGTCGCCGGGGCGCTTCGGTTTTCCAGCCCTATCGCGATCTGTTGCGGCTGCTGCGCAAGGAAGTGGTGCTCGCCGAAAACGCCTCGTGGCTGTTCCGCGTGACGCCCTATGTGACATTTGCCGCGATCTGGGTGGCGGCGGCGCTGGTGCCGACATTCGCCACCGGCCTGTTGTTCAACTGGACGGCCGACCTGATCGCCATCGTCGCGCTGCTCGGAAGCGCGCGCTTCTTTCTGGCGCTCGCCGGGATGGACGTCGGCACCAGCTTCGGCGGCATCGGCTCCAGCCGCGAAGTCATGATCGCGGCGCTGGCGGAGCCGGCGATGCTGCTGATCGTGTTCT
Source organism: uncultured Alphaproteobacteria bacterium (assembly GCA_963829315.1). Classification (GTDB taxonomy): domain Bacteria; phylum Pseudomonadota; class Alphaproteobacteria; order Rhizobiales; family Xanthobacteraceae; genus Bradyrhizobium. The sequence goes on from CAWHIO010000007.1 coordinate 73,347, forward strand.
GCATGGCGCTGATTGCCGGCTCGACCCAGCTTTCCACCGTCGCGAATTTCATGGCGTCGTCCTACGTCGGATTGCGGGTGTCGCTGGGAATGGCGGTGATGGCGCTGATCATGGTGGCGCTCGCCGAGAACGCGCGGATCCCGGTCGACAATCCGGCCACGCATCTGGAACTCACCATGGTGCATGAGGCGATGATTCTCGAATATTCCGGACGCCATCTCGCGATGATCGAATTCGGCGCGTTTCTCAAGCTGCTGCTCTATGTCTCCCTGATCGCCTGCGTGTTCCTGCCCTGGAAGATCGCCGTGTTCGGAACCGGCCCGCTGGCTTACACCGTCGGCGCCGGCGCCTACATCGTCAAACTGATGGTGGCCGGCTTCTTGCTCGCGCTGTTCGAGACCGCCACGGCGAAAATGCGGGTGTTCCGCGTTCCGCAATTTCTCGGCGCGGCGCTGATGCTGGGATTGCTCGGTACGCTTCTGCTGTTCGTGTCGAGGAGTTTCTGATGCAGATGCACAGCCTCTCCTTCGACGTCTCGCATACGCTGGCCGGCGGCCTGGTCCTGATCAGCTTCATGATGCTGTATCAGGACCGGCTTTACTCGCTGCTCAACGTGTTTGCGCTGCATGCCCTGGTGCTCACGCTTTCCGTCGCCTGGCAGGCCTATGTCCAGAACGCGCCGCATCTCTACATCACCGCGGCCATCGCGCTCGTCTTCAAGGCGATCGTCATTCCGGTGGCGCTGCATCGCATCGTCAAGCAGCTCGGAATTCATCGCGACATCGAGTCGGCCGTGGGTATCGGCCCGACCATGCTGGCGGGGATGGCGCTGGTCGCCCTCTCGATGGTCCTGATGCTGCGGGTCACCGCCGAGGCCGATCCGCTGGCGCGCGAGGATCTCGCCTTCGCGCTGTCGGTCGTACTGCTCGGACTTCTGGTCATGGTGACGCGCCGCAACGCCGTCAGTCAGGTGGTGGGATTCATGTCGCTCGAGAACGGCCTGGTGCTGGCGGCGACCGGCGCCAAGGGCATGCCGCTGGTGGTCGAGATCAGCGTGGCGTTCTCGATCCTGATCGCCTTCATCGTCATCGGCATCTTCCTGTTCCGGATCCGCGAACGCTTCGATTCCGTCGACGTCTCCGCCCTCGACGACTACCGGGGGGAACACCGATGAGCGTAGCTTCGTTCGATGCCGTTGCCGCTGTCCTGCTGATACCGATCGGCTCGGCGGCGCTGCTGGCCGTTCTGCCCGGCTACCGGCTGACGGCGCGGCTCAACGTCGTGGCGAGCCTCGCGACATTTCTCGCCGCGCTGTCGCTGTTCGTGGTCGACCGTCCGGAGCCGGGGCCGTATGTGCTGGTCGACGACCTCAACATCGTCTTCATCGTGCTCAACACCTTCGTCGGCTTCACGACCAGCATCTTCAGCGCAAGCTACATCGCCCACGAGCTGGAAACCGGCAGACTGACGCCGGTCTACCTGCGTTTTTACCACGCCATGTACCAGACCATGATGTTCGGCATGAACCTGGCTTTCGTGTCGAACAATATCGGCCTGATGTGGGTGGCGGTGGAAATCGCGACGCTGACCACGGTGTTGATGGTCGGCATTTATCGGACGCATGCAGCTCTGGAGGCCGCATGGAAATATTTCATCCTGGGCAGCGTGGGAATTGCGTTCGCCCTGTTCGGCACCATCCTGGTCTACATGGCGGCGCGCCCGATCGTCGGCGAGGGCCAGGACGGCATGGTCTGGACCATCCTGATCGAACATGCCGCGAATTTCGACCCCGCGCTGCTCAACGTCGCCTTTGTCTTCCTGTTTCTCGGCTACGGCACCAAGGTCGGCCTCGCACCGCTGCATGCCTGGCTGCCCGACGCGCACGCCGAAGGTCCGACGCCGATATCGGCGGTGCTGTCCGGGCTGCTGCTCAACGTCGCGCTCTACGCGCTGCTGCGCTTCAAGATATTGCTGGCCGCCAATCCGGCGGCGATCGCGCCCGGCCCGCTGATGGCGACGATCGGCCTGATCTCCGTGATCTTCGCGGCCTTCATGCTCTACCGGCGGCGCGACATCAAACGCCTGTTCGCCTATTCCTCGATCGAACATATGGGCATCATCGTCTTTGCCTTCGGGATGGGCGGCCCGCTCGCCAATTTTGCCGGGCTGTTGCACATGGTGATGCACAGCCTGACCAAGTCGGCGATCTTCTACGCCGTCGGCCATATCTCGCAGATCAAGGGCACGCAACGGATTTCCAGGATCCGCGGCCTGACCGTGACGCATCCGGCGCTGGGCTGGGGTTTGATCGTGGGGGTCGTCGCGATCGCCGGCTTGCCGCCGCTCGGAATTTTCATGAGCGAATTTCTGGTCGTCAGCTCCACCTTTGCCAGGGCGCCCCTGCTCGCGATCGCGCTGGTGTTCGGGCTGCTGCTCGCCTTTGGCGCATTGACCTTGCGCCTGACCAGCATCGCGTTCGGCGAACCTCGCGGCAGCACGGCGTCGGCCCAGGCCTCCTATGTGCCGATGTTTGCGCATCTCTCGCTGGTTCTGATCGCGGGAATCTACCTTCCGGCGCCGTTCGTCGCCTGGTTCCAGCACGTCGCTCGCCTTCTTGGATAGTTTGGAGATCAACGGGACATGCCGTCGCTGATCGATCGCATACTGGAAGGCCGCCAGATCCAGCAACGCAGGCCATGGCCGCGCGCCGTGGTCGGGGCTCACCTCTGGAAATTTGTGGCAAACGAGCTGGCGCAGGGACGTTTGAGCTTGCTCGGCCTCTGGGGAGAACCCTCAACGGTGCACATGGCGGTCCTGGAGGAAGGCACGGCGGAAATCGCGATCGTCAGCCTGGATTGCCCCGATCACAGTTACGCTTCGGTCGGCCTGCACCACCCGCCGGCGCTTCGGCTGGAGCGAGCGGCAAACGACCTGTTCGGTTTGTCGGCGGAAGGCTCGCCCGATTCCCGCCCCTGGCTCGACCACGGCAATTGGGGCGTGCGGTTTCCGCTGGGAGATCGCATCAGTGCGTTGCCGAAGCCGGCGCCCTATCGCTTCCTGCCGGTGCAAGGCGACGGCATGCACCAGATCGCGGTCGGTCCGGTGCACGCGGGAATTATCGAGCCCGGACATTTCCGGTTTACCGCAAGCGGCGAGACCGTGGTCCGGCTGGAGCCGCGGCTCGGATACACCCACAAGGGAATCGAGGGGCTGATGATGGGGGCCGATCTCGAGCGAGCCGGCCAACTCGCCGGACGGGTGTCGGGCGACAGCACCGTCGCCTATGCTTACGCGTTTTCAAAGGCCGCCGAAGCCGCGCTTGAACTCGTCGTGCCCGATCGCGCGGTCTGGCTCCGGGCGCTGCTCGCCGAACTCGAGCGGCTTGCCAATCACCTCGGCGATATCGGCGCGATCTGCAACGACGCCTCGTTCGCGCTGATGCATGCGCATTGCAGCGTGTTGCGCGAGAGCGTGCTGCGCGCCGCCAACACCGCGTTCGGTCATCGGTTGATGCGCGATGTGATCGTGCCCGGTGGCGTGACCCGCGACCTCGACGACGAAGGCAAGGCAACCATCCAGGCCACGCTGGACAATATCCGCCTGCGCTTTCCAGCCCTCGTCGAACTCTACGACAACACCGCTTCGCTGCAGGACCGCACCGTCGATACCGGCGTGCTCAAACCCGCATTGGCCCGACAATATGCCGCCGGCGGCTATGTCGGCCGCGGCTCCGGCCGCTCGTTCGACGCGCGCCGGACCCTTGCCTATCCGCCATATGACGGTCTGCGCTTCGAGGTGCCGGTGCTGAACGAGGGCGATGTCAACGCGCGGGTCTGGATCAGGGTGCGCGAGGTCGAGCAGTCGCTCTCGCTGATCGACCAGATGTTGGACCGGCTTCCCAAAGGGCCGTTGAGAACACCCGCCGGACCTCAGGCGGAAGTGCGCGAAGGCACGGCGATCGTCGAGGGATTTCGCGGCGACGTTCTGGTCTGGCTCCGCCTGCGGGACGGCCGCATCGAGCGCTGCCATCTGCGCGACCCGTCCTGGTTTCAATGGCCGCTGCTGGAGGCGGCGATCGAGAACAACATCGTCGCGGATTTTCCACTCTGCAACAAGTCGTTCAACTGTTCCTATTCGGGCCAGGATCTCTGAGCATGACTGAGAAATCGTCATTGCGAGCGAAGCGAAGCAATCCAGCGTGTGGGAACGACAGTTCTGGATTGCTTCGTCGCTTCGCTCCTCGCAATGACGTTTAAGGACGGCACCAGATGCGCAAGCTGCTTTTTCAAAGCCTGTTCCGACAGCCGTTCACCGAACAGGCGCCATCGCCGGACGCGGCGGCGTTGCACGAACTCGCCACCGCCGTCGGACGCGCCGCACGGCGGCGTCTCGGCCGCAGCCTCTCGATCCGCGAGGTCGACGCGGGATCCTGCAACGGCTGCGAGCTGGAAATCCATGCGCTCAACAACGCCTACTACGACGTCGAACGCTTTGGCCTGCGCTTCGTCGCCTCGCCGCGCCACGCCGATGTCTTGATGGTGACCGGTCCGGTGACCAAGAACATGCGCGCGGCGCTGGAACGCACTTATCAGGCGGTCCCCGATCCCAAATGGGTGGTCGCGATCGGCGATTGCGCGCGGGACGGCGGCTGCTTCGCTGGCAGCTACGCGGTGGTGGGAGGGGTCGGCGCCGTGGTTCCGGTCGACCTCCACATTCCCGGCTGTCCGCCCACGCCCACGGCGATGCTGAAAGGCCTGCTGGCGCTGCTTGAGCGGGTGGAAAACGGCAGCGTCACGGCTTGAGATATCCGTGGTGCGAATTCCTGCGAGGCCGCGGATATTTACCGGGTCCGTTCCATGGCGCGCGAGGACGACGACTTGGGTTGCCGGACGTTCCGGGTCTTCGGGCTGGCGACATGCTCCCGGAGCCGGACGCCGCGCCCCCCTGACGAACTCGGAAGGCCCGGATTGATCAATTCGATCCCCGCATTCTCAAGCGCGGAAACCAGCTTCATGAGGGAATTGACGTTGGCCCGGATGACGCCGTCGCTGGCTTCCATGCGCTGAATGGTCGGAACCGAAAGCTCTGCCAGATGGGCCATTTGCCGCTGATCGATATCCAGCAGAGCGCGGGCGGCCCTGAGTTGATTGGCGGTGATCATGGACAAGCTGTCTCCGGTTCCGAACCGAATATAATCCCCATAAATTACTGCTTCAAGCATCAATTCAGAGGCAAAATATATCAATGAACGGCGCCCCGCGGCACAGCGCGAGGCGAACAGGATATCATTTTGGCGAAGCCTTATTCCGCCTCGCCCGGCAGTCGCCGACCGGTCAGCCCGCGCCGCCATCGGCGGACGATTGGCATCCCGCATATTACATGATAAAAGATGTTTCATACATAAAATCTAATGTAGGTACTGGGTTGTGCGGCTGCTCGGGCGCTATCAAGGCAGGAACGGCGAGATCGAGATCGTCGAATGCTCGTGGGACGGCACCCGCGTCTATTTCGAAGAGGGCGTACGGCAGAGCCAGGCGACGCCCGATGGCGAGAGCGTCTTCACCTATGTCAAGCTGATGGACGAGCTGCTGTCCCGGTCGGCGAACATCCTTGTGCTGGGATGTGGCGGCGGCAACCTCGCCACCCGGCTGGCCCGGCTCGGAAAGCAGCTGACCATCGTCGACAACAATCCGATCAGCTTCGTGATCGCGCAAAAGTTCTTCGGGCTGCCCGATGATCTCGCCTGCATGGTCTCGGATTTCCGGAAGTTCATCTATCAGGACGACACGCTCTATGACGGCATCGCCATCGACATCGGCGGCCCGGGCTTCCGGTTCGGCGATGAGTTCGATGCCGAGACCTGCGACGCCATCCGCGCGCGGCTGAAACCGGGCGGCCGCATCGTGATGAATACATTGGTGACGAACGATTTCGATGCGACGCCCGACCGGATCGCAGCCAGGCTCGCCGGCGATGCCTTGCATGCCTGGATCGTCGACGAGCAGGGCATCGAGGACCGCAATGCGATCATCGTCTGCCTGCCGGAAAAGCGGCTGCATGCGCCGCGGCTGCACGACGTGATGAGCAGCACTCAGGAGCGCTGGTCGATCCGGCGCGGCAGGCCGCGGGGCCGCGATCTCGCCAGCGCACCGCGCAGCCGGTAATCGCGCCACCGGGATTCGCGCCACCGGGATTGACGCCTTGCGCACGCCCGACAAGCGCTATGCGCTTGCCCCGCGGCGTCTTCAAATCATGCCGCGACGCGGTGCGCGGCGATGATCTGGTCGGCGGCGCGGCCGGTAACCTCCGCCATGCGGTCGAAAGCCCGGGTGAAACTGCCGGCCCCGGCGGTCGCCGATCGCAATTCCACGATCAGCTCGCCGATCTCGGCTTCCGGCATCATGGCGCGCACGCGATCCCAGCCCGGCCAGCCCTCGCGGGTGTCGAAGCCGAGGATCTGGCCGCGCCGCCCCGACAGGATGGCGTTGATCTTGGCGGTGGCTTCGGTGGGACAGACGATCTCCACCACATGGATCGGCTCCAGCAGCACCGGCTGGCATTGCGGCAGCGCTTCCGTGACGCCGATCCGCGCCGCGGTTCGGAAGGCGAGGTCCGACGAATCCACGCTGTGATAGGAACCGTCGGTCAGCGTCACCTGCACGTCGATAACGGGAAAGCCGAGCGGCCCGCGCAGCAGTCCGTCGACCACGCCCTCTTCGACCGCGCCGATATAGTTTCGCGGCACCGCGCCGCCGACGACCTTTTCGTGAAACTCGAAACCGCCGCCGCGCGGCATCGGCTTGATCTCCAGCACGACGTCGCCGAACTGGCCGTGGCCCCCGGACTGCTTCTTGTGCCGGCCGCGCTGGGTGATCGATTTGCGGATGGTCTCCTGGTAGCCGATCGCCGGCGGATGCGACTTGACGTTGACGCCGAAGCGGTCGCGCAGGCGCTCCAGCGCGACACGCAGATGCATCTCGCCCTGCCCCCACAGCACGATGTCGTGGGTGCGCGGGTTCTGGATCATGGTCAGCGACGGGTCTTCCTCGTTCAGCCGCAGCAAGGCCTGGCCGAGCTTGACGTCGTCCTTGCGATCGGCCGCCGACAACGCCACCGCCAGCACCGGCGGCGACGGCTCAATGTTCACCAGGGCTTTCGGCGCGGTCTTGCCGCTCGAGACCGTGTCGCCGGTCTTGATGGCATCGAGCTTGCCCAGCGCCACCGTGTCGCCGGCCTCGGCGGCGGCCCGCTTGGTGTCATGCCCGCCGTTCATCGCCGATATCCCGGATACCCGGCCGCTCTCGCCCGATGAGGATTGCAGGGTGGCGCCGTCGTCGAGATGGCCGGCCAGGATGCGGGTCAGCGAGAGCTTGCCGCCATGCTGCAAATGCACGGACTTGAACACGTAGGCCAGCGCATCCTTGGGCGAGGACGCCCCGAGGCGCCTGGCCGTTTCGGTGACGCCGGGCGATTCATGCCGCAGCGCCTTCATCAGGCGCAGCACGCCATTCTCGCGCGCCGCGGAGCCAAGCAGCACCGGACAGATCAGCCCCTCGCGCAATTCGCGGGCGAGATCGTCGAACACCGCATCGCGCGGCGGCGGAATATCCTCAAGCAATTGTTCCATCAGCGCGTCGTCGTGATCGGCGAGCTTTTCCAGCATCGAGAAGCGGGCCTCCTTCTCGCGGTCGAGATCGCCGCCCTCGAGGTTGACGACTTCGGATGCCTTGTGCTCGCGATAGACAAAGGCGCGTTCCAGCGCCAGATCGACGAAGCCCGCGATCAAATCGCCGTTCCAGATCGGAATCTGCCGCAGCACCAGCGGAATTCGCGACGCCGGCTGCAACGTCGCCAGCGTCTCGCGGATGCGCTTGTTGGCGCGGTCGATCTTGTTGAGAAACAGAAAGCGCGGGATGCCGAGATCCTCGAGCTCGCGCAGGATGAGCTGAAGCTGCGGCAGCTTTTTCTCGTCGGCTTCGCACACCACCACCGCGGCATCGACGGCCGGCAGCGCGGCGCGCATGTCGTGCGCGAACTCGACGGAACCGGGACAATCGATAAAGGTGTAGCTGTCGCCCATGAAGCTCGTCGTGGCGGCGGTGAGGCCGACGCCCATCTTGTGGCGGCGGGCTTCGGGGCTGGCGTCGCCGACGGAAGTCCCGGCGTCGACGCTGCCGGTGCGCGGGATGGCGCCGGTGCGCGCCAATATGGCTTCTAGAAGTGTGGTTTTACCGCTTTGGAATGGGCCCACCAGCGCAATGCACCGTGGACCTCGGGGACTTCTGACGTCTTGTCCCATCGCCGCCTCCTTACTCTGGAGCTCGGCCCTTGATTGGGTCGGCAAATGGATGCTCCCCCTCCATCAGCGATTTGGCAAGCCGGAAAAACGTCGCTGCGGCGCATCGTCAGGGAGAGGGGGTACCCGCAACCGTCACGGCGCGCGTTGACGAAGCAATCCAATCAGCAAAGTCCGGATTGCTTCGTCGGGTTGTTGCCCTTGTGCAAACGCTTCGCGTTTGCCGCAGGTAATGACTGCGGAAGCCGTCTGCCTTACCTTCCCGGCCGAAGTTCCAGGCTTTCCAGCCCGGCCGCGACGCTGAGGCCGACCTGACCCTGCAGGCTGAGCGGCTGCAGCGCGATCGAATTGTTCGAGCCGCCGACCAGCACGTTGCCGCCGGCACCGACGCCGACCGCCGCGCTGCCCTGTGCACCGGCGTAATTGCCGGAGAGATCGCCGGGCCCGAGCCGGGCCGTCGGCGCGAACACGCCCCAGGCGAGCGCGGATTCCTGGGTGATGCCGATATCGACGCCGACCTTGCGGATGGTTGCGACATAGCGGTCCTCCGGCATGCCGTCGACGCGCAGCACGCAACCGAGATTGGTGACCGAGCCGACGATGAAGCCGATGCTGGCGCCGCCGCGGCACTCGAGAATACCGACCTGCACGCGCTGCACCGGCTGCTGCGCATGGGCCCCGGCAAAGGACGCAACCAGCATGGTGGCGGCGAAACCGGCAAGGATGATCGAACGGCGCATGAAGAAATCTCCGGCTGAAAGGATGTGATGCGAGCAAAGAAAAAATCAGGAAAGCGCCATGCCCTGGGCGCTTTCCTTCTCTATGGCACAACATCCGCGGCCATGCCAGATTTGCCGTGCGTTAACGCTGTCACAAAAAAGGCCCGCTGGCGCGGGCCTCCTCGTCATTGGCGTTGGCGGCGGTCAGCCGTGGTGGCGGTGTCGATGGATGTAGCGGCGGGAGCCGCCATGGGCGAACCGAACCGGCTGCAGTTCGATATCCGCTATTCCGGCCGCGACGTTCAGGCCGGTCTGGCCCTGCAGGCTGACCGGCTGCAGTGCGTAGGCATTCTCCGGACCGCCGACCAGAAAATTGCCACCCCCGCCGATACCGACCGACGCATTGGCGCCGACGCCGCTGTAATTGCCGGCCAGGTCGCCGCGGCGAAGCCTGCTGGTCGGCGCGTTCACCTCCCAGGTGAATTGGGTCTGGTCGGTGACGCCGAGATCAAGGCCGAACCGGCGCACGGTCGCGATATAGGGTTCGGCACGGTGGCCTTCACTCTGAAATACGCATTCGAGGCTGGTCACCGAACCGACGACGAAGCCGATATTCTGACCGCCCTCGCATTGCAGGATTCCGGCACGCACCTGCGGCATCGCGTCGGCGCTTGCGAACGAGGCAACCAGCGAGGCGAGCGCGATACTGAGGGTCGAGAGTCTCATGAGTTTGATCTCCGCGTGACGAATTGAAGTTGCGGAAGCGACAGGATGCAAGCGCCATGTTCAAAACAAGGCGCTTGCCAAAAGCTGCCGTCAAAACATCAAGGGTTCGAAGTCAATGTGATTTGACTATCTCAGATTGCCACAAAATCGCTGGATGCGTTTGCAGGCTTCTTCGAGGTCGGAGGTCTTGGTCGCGTAGGAAATCCGGAACGCCGGCCCGAGCCCGAACGCCGAACCCTGCACCACCGCGACGCCTTCGGTCTCCAGAAGCTCGGTGACAAAATCCTCGTCGTTGGCGATCACCTTGCCGGACGGCGAGGTCTTGCCGATGGTGCCGGCGCAGGACGGATAGACATAGAAGGCGCCCTCGGGCCGCGGACAATCGATGCCCCTGGCCTGATTGAGCATCGACACCACCAGATCGCGGCGCTCCTTGAACACCTTGTTGTTCGCCGGGATGAAGTCCTGCGGACCGTTGAGCGCTTCGACCGCGGCCCATTGCGCGATCGACGACGGGTTCGAGGTCGACTGCGACTGGATCGTCGCCATCGCCTTGATCAGTTGCGCCGGGCCGCCGGCATAGCCGATACGCCAGCCGGTCATGCAATAGGCCTTCGACACGCCGTTCACGGTCAGCGTGCGATCGTACAGCTTCGGCTCGACCTGCGCCGGCGTGGCGAACACGAAGTCGTCGTAGACCAGATGCTCGTACATGTCGTCGGTCATCACCCAGACCTGCGGATGCTTCACCAGAACGTCGGTGATCGCCTTCAGCTCGGCGCGCGTATAGGCGGCGCCGGTCGGGTTCGACGGCGAATTCAGGATGATCCACTTGGTCTTCGCCGTGATCGCCTTTTCGAGCGCATCGGGCTGCAGCTTGAAACCGTTCGCCGCGGTGCAGACCACCGGCACCGATTCACCGCCGGCGAGCGCCACCATCTCCGGATAGCTGACCCAATAGGGCGCGGGAATGATGACCTCGTCTCCCGGATTGATCGTCGCCATCAGCGCGTTGTAGAGCACCTGCTTGCCGCCGGTGCCGACGATGATCTGGTTCGGCTGGTAGGTAAGGCCGTTCTCGCGGGCAAATTTGGCGATGATCGCCTGCTTCAGTTCGGGAATGCCGTCCACCGCGGTATACTTGGTCTTGCCGGCCTCGATGGCGTGGATCGCCGCCAGCTTGATGTTGGCAGGGGTGTCGAAATCGGGCTCGCCAGCGCCAAGGCCGATGACATTGCGGCCGGCCGCTTTGAGCTCGCGTGCTTTATCCGTCACCGCGATGGTTGCGGACGGTTTCACGCGGTCGAGCGCAGCGGACAGGAACGGCATCATCTTCTCCTGGCAAACGTCGTGGTTCGGCCGATCCACGACTCTCGTTGTTGGGATCGGCGCACCCTAAGGCGCGCGACGCTGCATCGCAAGAAGGTTGGCCCCTTAGCCCGAAACTTTGGAGAATGGTAAGGGGCGCGATCACCACTCGACGCAATATTCATAAAATTATGCGGCGAAATGGCTTATTTCCGGCAAGGCTTCGCGGCGTGCGCCGGCACCGGCGCGTGGGCACGCTGCCATCGTCCGATCCGCGCGGCGGCCGCGCCCTCGCGGGGGGCCGCTGTCCCGCCGCGTCGGACTGCCGCACGTTGCCGATAACGACCTTGGGATGCGCCGGCGATTGCCTTCACGATCAGCGCCGGCTTCCCGCAACTACCACTGATGACGCGGCATGGATCGCGTCGCCGGCTCGAGCACCCGCAGCATCGCGCAAGCGTGATCTGATTTGGTAAACCGTGCTGGCATGATCTTCCGCGCGGTTGCAGTGCGGTAGAGCTTTTTGACTTATTCCACGTTCCGGACCTTGCGACGCAACCGCGTCCGCATCATTGTTTAGCCGTGTTGCGGGGTAACAAGACGAGTTCTCTTCGGCGCACGCGCGTCTCAACGGTCGAACGTCATCCAAAATGTACAAGCTCTATTCGATGCAGCGCTCCGGCAACAGCTACAAGATCCGGCTGGCGCTGGCGCTGCTCAACGCACCGTACCGCGCGATCGAGATCGACATTCTGCGCGGCGAGAGCCGCACGCCGGATTTTCTGGCGAAGAATCCCAGCGGACAGGTTCCGCTGCTTGAAGTCGCCGAGGGACGTTACCTCGCCGAATCCAACGCCATTCTCTGGTATGTCGCCGGCGGCACGTCGCTTGCCCCGGAATCGCGGGTCGAACGTGCCGAAGCGTTGCAGTGGATGTTCTTCGAGCAGCACGCGCTGGAGCCGAATATCGGCGCGGCCTATTTCTGGCTCGCGCTGGTCAAGGGTGGCCGCGACCTGCAGACCCACGCGCTCGAGGACTGGATGGAGCGCGGCTATGCCGCGCTGCAGGTGATGGAAAATCATCTCAAGACCCACGCCTATTTTGCCGCCGGCCAGTTCACGGTCGCGGACATCGCGCTCTACGGCTACACCCATGTCGCGGACCGCTGCGACTACGACCTCTCGACGTTCCCGGCGATCCGCGCCTGGCTGCGGCGGGTCGAGCAGACCCCCGGCTTCGTGTCGATGGACTGGCGGCCGGACGCCGAAAACGGCGAATCGGTTGGCCTTGTCGCCGAGGCCTTGAGCGCGAAATAACGGGCATAACCGCGAGAATAGCGGGCATAATCGAGCTTTTCGCCGTCATTTCGCCGTTTTCAGGCCAATCCCGCCCCAATATTGCCGACGATGGCTGCGAAAAAAATCCTTACACGCGAGCTGATTCGCTCGCGCCTTGAAGGATTTAGGCCATGATCCGGTCACCAGGCGCAGCAGGCTTTAACGGCTGCTCTGCGCCAGTTGCCTCATCCCGACTGATCGACGCCGTCGCAACCTCGCTGGCGATCGGCTCGCTGTCGCTCTGCCTGATCGTCACCCTCACGGTGCTTTCGATCAAGGTCAGCATGGCGCTGCCAATTCCGGCCTAGCCGAGAAATCATTTTCCCGAAAATTGTTTCCAACAGATCATTCGCAGATTTTGCGACAACACGCGACAATCCGCGTCGCGATCGGATGGCGATGAATACACCTGTCGCACTTGTCACCGCGGCGCTGACGGCGGCGATCCTGCTGACGGCGAGCTTCCTGATCGTCACGGGAACGCGTGGCGAAGGCGCGCGGCCCGACAACTCCGCGCAGATGGAGCTGATGTCGCCAACTTCGAAGTAAGCGCACATCCAGCTCGCGTCTTCGCGAGGTTCCGACAGCCATGTCCGGCGGCGCGCAGCCGCCATCACGACCATTTGTGAAAAATGAAAAACGCGCCGAGCGCGATGAAGGCAAATCCCAGCCCGTGATTCCAGCCCAGCGGCTCCCTGAGATACAGGACCGAGAAGCCGGCGAACACGATCAGCGTGATCACTTCCTGCATGGTCTTGAGCTGTGCCGCGGTATACACCGCGCTGCCCCAGCGATTGGCGGGGACCGCGAGCCAGTACTCGAAGAACGCGATGCCCCAACTCACCAGGATCGCCAGCGGCAGCCAGGTTTCCTTGAATTTCAGGTGACCGTACCAGGCGAACGTCATGAAAACATTGGAGGCAAATAACATCAGGACCGGCAACACCGACGGCGAAATAGTTGGCATGGATTTCCCTTCAAAATTTCAGCGCTAACACATGGGCATGGAGCCCGGTTCCATGCTCGATCGATATCATTCGATTAAAGAAAACGGAAACCCATGCCGGCCCGTTCAACCGCTGGTTAGGGATGCCGCAAGAAGGCCCGCCGCCGTCGCAATCATCCGTTAAGCCCCGGCCTTATTCTCGCAGGGAAGCGAGAACAGGGATGCAGTTCGACTGGCGCACAATCTCCGGTCCGGCTCTGACGACAGCGGTGGCGCTGGTTGCCCTCGTTGCCGATCGTCACTTTGATGTCGTCGCCAATCCGGCAGCCACTGTTCGTCTGCATCGCGGCCTTCGCCGGCTCCATTTCCGGCCTTGCCTCGGGCCTGATCAGCGCCGCCATTGCGGTAGCTGGTTCGGCGCTGTTCTTCCTCAACCATCGCGCGATGCCCGGCTACGACGTGTCCGACATGGTTCGCCTGTCGATGCTTGCGGTCACGGTGACCGGCACGGCGGCCATCACCGGCCTGTTGCGCAAAAGGCTAATGGATACGCTCGCCTGGGAGCGCCGGCATCATGCCACCGCCGAGCGGCTCTCGGCGGCGCTCGACCAGGTCGACATCGGCATCGTGCTGCTGGATTCCGACACCCGCGCCGAATTCATCAACCGCGCCTTTCGCGATTATTTTTCGTTGTCCGACGAGCAGGCCGACAGCAAGCCGCCATTCATCGCGTTGATGTATCACGGCCGCGACACCGGCGCTTTTGAACTCCCGGAGGACGAGTTGAGCGCCTTCATCGCGCGGCGCGCGGAGATGATGCGCGTCGGCGATTCCGCGCCCATCAATATCAACCTCAGGGATGGGCAGGTGCTGCGTTTCAGTTGCACGGCCTTGCCGGACGGTGGACGCATGCTGAGCTACATTCCGGTGACGGACCTCGTCCGTCATACCGACGATCCCGCCAAGGCCGACTATTACCGCTCGCTGCGCGGCGATCGCCATCGTGGCCTGGGCCGGGATTTGCGCGCGGCCGAATAGAAGCAGGCTGCGGCATCAGGCGACAAACCGGATTGATCCTGATCACCGCGGTCTCTAAGAAGAGGCGCGCGGGCTTGCCGCCTGAACAATCCTCCTGCCCCGAATGAAGAAATGTCCGACGACTTCACCATCCGCTTCGTGACCCGGCAGGACCATGACGAGTGGCTTGCCGCTGTGGGCCGGCTACAACGCGTTCTACGGGCGATCGGGCGCCACCGCGCTTTCCCCGGAAATTACCGCGATGACGTGGGCGCGCTTCTTCGACGCCTATGAACCTGTCCACGCTCTCGTCGCCGACAGCAGCGGACAATTGCTCGGCCTGACGCATTATCTGTTCCACCGCAGCACCACGGCCATCGAGCCGGTCTGCTATTTGCAGGATCTGTTCACCGGCCAGACGGCGCGCGGAAGAGGCGTCGGCAGGGCGCTCATCGAGGGGGTCTATGAACAGGCCAGGCGTGCCGGATTGCGCCGCGTGTATTGGCAAACGCACGAGACCAACCACACCGCGCAGCAACTCTACAACAAAGTCGCCGAGCACTCTGGCTTTGTGGTTTACCGCAAGCTGTTCTGACGCGTTCTTTCGCGGTGCTTCCGCGTCTTGCCGCGTTCTTGACGGCGTCGGATCAGCCCGCCGCAATCGGCCCCGCCGCCAAACCGCCTGTGGATAAGTCTGGCTGTCACGGCTGCGTAACAAAGCCTGGCTAGGTTCCGGCTGCGTCTGATCAGGCCCCCCGTCAACGATCACGCGCCCCAAGCGGTCCCCGTCAGTCGCCGCGTCTGACCGGGGCCGCACTTTTTTGTGCTATCGCCGATTTGCCGTATCGCCGATGGCGCTGAATACAGCCGCCGCGCGATGGCGCTCAGGCCGCAACATGCCATATGATTTGTCTCTGACGCCGCTCCCGCAGGATTGAAAAACGCGGCGAAGGTTTGGTTCGATTGATGACAAATCGGTTAGAAATTGCGCCCTTACGCCGCCTCGCCTGTTCCCGGTGCGGGACGGAGTTCACCTGCAATCTGGCCGGGCCGTGCTGGTGCGCCGAGGAAGTTGTCCGTCTGCCGATGCCCGGCGATGGCGAGGATTGCCTGTGCCGCGATTGTCTGCGCAAGGCGGCGGCGGAGGGGGCCGAAAGCCCGCAGCGATAGCCGTATCAAGACCGGCAGCGTCGGCGGCTCGAACCACCCGTTCACTTTTCTTGATCTAGGACAAGACGCTTCAGCTCATTATCGGGATTCATCATCGGCAATCGCACCCGCGCGCATGCAAGGCTCGCTCAACCCACCACGGGAGATCGGCACGATGAGTACCCTGACAAAACTGGCGCTCGGCGTCATGGGGCAGTTGCGTCCCAAGCCGGCGCAGGGCGACGCTGTTGCGAAGATTGCGCTGCCCGTCCCCGACAAGACCGGCGGCATGCCGCTGATGGAGGCGATCGCGGCACGGCGCTCGGCCCGCGCGTTCTCGCCCAGGGAATTGCCGCTGCCGACGCTTTCCAGCCTGCTATGGGCCGCCTTCGGCATCAACCGCGCCGACGGCGGACGAACCGCGCCATCGGCGATCAACGCGCAGGAGATCGACGTCTATGTCGCGCTGCCGTCAGGCGCCTATCTGTACGATGCGGCCGGCAACGCATTGCGGCTGGTGGCCGGCAGCGACCTGCGACGCGTGACCGGATACCAGGATTTCGTCGACGAGGCGGCGCTGGACCTCGTCTACGTCGCCGACCACAGCCGCATGAAGCTGGTACCGGCGGCGAGCCGCGAGAGCTACGCCTTCGTCGCGGCCGGCGCGATCACCGAGAATGTCTATCTGTTCGCCGCCGGCAACGAGCTCGCCACCGTGATCCGCGCCTGGATCGATCGCGACGCCATTGCAGGCGCGCTGGGGCTCGGCCACGACGAGCAGGTGCTGCTGTCGCAGACGGTCGGCTTCGCCAAGGGCTGATTCCCCAGGAGCTGACGACGCCATCGCGGCCTTGGCTATTAAAAAGCTATTTTACCACCGCGGCGGTCTGCCCGAACAACAGCTTGCGCTCTTCCTCGGTGCGGATCGCGGGCTGTCCGAAATTCGGATTGACCTCCTTGGCCTTCGCGTAGGCGCGCACCGTGGCCGGCCGCTCGCGGATGGTCTCGAGCCAGCGCTTGAGATGCGGAAAATCCTCGATGTTCTGGCTCTGGTTCTTGTACGGCACGATCCACGGATAGCAGGCCATGTCCGCGATCGAATAATCGCCGGCGATGAATTCGCGGTTCGAGAGCCGCTTGTTGAGCACGCCATAAAGGCGGTTGGTCTCGTTCACATAGCGATCGATGGCGTATTTGATCTTCTCCTGGGCGTAGTTCGAGAAGTGATGGTTCTGCCCCGCCATCGGTCCAAGCCCGCCCATCTGCCAGAACGTCCATTGAATGGCGTCGTAGCGGCCGTAGAGATCGGCGGGCAGGAATTTTCCGGTCTTCTCGGCGAGATACAGCAGCATCGCGCCGGATTCGAAGATCGAGATCGGCTTGGTCCCGCCCTTGGGCTCGTGGTCGACCAGCGCCGGAATCCGGTTGTTCGGCGCGATCGCCAGGAATTCCGGTTTGAACTGATCGCCCTTGCCGATGTTGACCGGGAAAATCTGGTACTTCAGTCCGGTCTCCTCGAGAAACATCGTGATCTTGTGGCCGTTCGGCGTGGTCCAGTAATACAGATCGATCATGGCAATGTTCCCATCGTGACGGAATTCGGACGGCATCGCGAAATGGATGCGGATGCATGAATGTCGTCATAATGCCGGATCAAGTCAATGGCGCCGGCATCCGGTCCTGAGAAAGTGATCGCGCGTCATTCCGCGCCGATCGGTGTTGCGCGATCAACGCACGCGGCCCTGCTCGCGCAGCAGACTTTCGCCCGCTTCGGTGACCATCACGATCACGCCGGAACCCGCAATGGCTTCGCGCGTGACGTAGCCCAGATCCGTCGCGTCCTCCCAGATCGTCAGCCGCGGGCATGAGGTGCGCCAGGTCGCGATGACGTCGGAATAAAGCCTGGGCTCGCGTGCGATCCATTCGACGAGATCGAGCACCAGCGGGTCCGGATCGACCATGGGGTTATCCTTCCGGTCCAGGGGCGGCAGCCTGATTATACGCGCCGATAAAGGCATCGCACACCGGTAATTCCCGTTCACATACGCACGCCTGCCCCGCCTTGCATTTCCAGACAGCAAAGAATGGCCGAAAAATGTGAACCAGTTCACACGCGTTCGGGCGGACTCATGTTTTGCTCGGGCAACGGATATGGCCGGGGGCGCGACATGAATTACGCGGGCTTTCAAATCAAGGCTTTCGAGGCCGGAACCGGGCTCTGGCACGCCAGGATCAGGCGGGCGGATCTGGAGCCGGTGGTGATCGACGGGTTTTCGTTTCCCGAACTGGAAGTCGGTTTTGCCTGGTCCGACGCCGATGCGGCGATCGCGGACGCCAAGTCCCGCATCGACTATCTCAACCAGCGCTGCGTGAACGTCGAGCCAAAATGGGAAGCCGCCCATGCATGATTGCGAAACCAAATCTCCCGCCGCGGTGCGGTCCAATTGCCCGGAATGCGAAGGCCAGTTGAAAGTCCTGCGCGTCATCTCCGGCCGCGCCGGCTCCGAATACTGGACCATGCGCTGCACCCGCTGCGGCGGCATTCATCTGGACATCGTCAAGGGCGCATCGCAATCGCCGTCGCCGGCGGCGTAACTTCCGAGAGCTCCTAGCCCTTGAATGCCTGCGCGATCGCGGCCTGCGCGTCGTGCTGGATCTGCTTCAGGTGGTCCTCGCTGCGAAAACTCTCCGCATAGATCTTGTAGACGTCTTCGGTGCCCGAAGGCCGCGCGGCGAACCAGCCATGGTCCGAGGTGACCTTGATCCCGCCGAACGGCTGGCCGTTGCCGGGCGCCGCGGTCAGCGTCGCGCGCACCGGCTCGCCGGCCAGTTGCTTCATCGCGAGCTTGTCGGCCGACAGCGCCTTCAGGAGATTCTTCTGCTGCGCCGTGGCCGGCGCGTCGATCCGCTCGTAGAAGGGCTGGCCTAGTTCGGCCGTGAGGGAATCGAACAACTGGCTGGGATCGCGTTTGGTTCGCGCGGTCATCTCGGCCGCCAGCAGCCCCAGGATGATGCCGTCCTTGTCGGTGGTCCACACCGATCCGTCGCGCCGCAGGAACGAGGCGCCGGCGCTTTCCTCGCCGGCAAAACCGAACGCGCCGCCGATCAGTCCGTCGACGAACCATTTGAAGCCGACCGGGGTTTCGACCAGCTTGCGGCCGAGCTTTTGTCGCGACGCGGTCGATGATCGCGCTGGAGACGATGGTCTTGCCGACCGCGCTGTCCTTGCGCCATTGCGGGCGATGCTCGAACAGATAGGCGATCGCGGCGGCCAGATAATGGTTCGGATTCATCAGGCCGCTGGAGCGCGTCACGATGCCGTGCCGGTCGGCGTCGGTGTCGTTGGCGAAGGCGACATCGAATTTGTCGCGCATCCCGATCAGCCGCGCCATCGCGTAAGGCGACGAACAGTCCATCCGGATCTTGCCGTCCCAGTCCACCGTCATGAAGCGGAAGGTCGGATCGACCGCGTCGCTGATGATGGTGGCGTCGAGCCCGTAGCGCTCGATGATCGGCTGCCAGTAGCGCACCGCCGCGCCGCCGAGCGGATCGATGCCGATCTTCACGCCGGCGGCGCGGATCGCCGCCATGTCGACGACGTTGGCAAGGTCGGCGACATAGGGCGTGATGTAATCGTGGCGATGCACGTTGGCCGCCTGGCGCGCGCGCCCGTAGGGGATGCGCTTGACGCCGGCAAGGCCGCTCTCGAGATAGAGGTTGGCGGCGCGCTCGATGCCACCGGTGATGTCGGTATCGGCCGGGCCGCCGTTCGGCGGATTATATTTGAAGCCGCCATCCTCGGGCGGATTGTGCGACGGCGTGATCACCACGCCATCGGCATGGCCGTCGCTGCGGCCCTTGTTGTAGGTGAGGATCGCGTGCGAGATCACCGGCGTCGGCGTGTAGCCGTCCTGCTCGTCGATCATCACCTCGACGCCGTTGGCCGCGAACACCTCCAGCGCGCTCGCCAGCGCCGGTTCCGCCAGCGCATGGGTGTCGATGCCGACGAACAGCGGGCCGGAAAGGCCGACCTTGCCGCGATGATCGCACAGCGCCTGGCTGATCGCCAGGATATGCGCCTCGTTGAAGGCGTTGTTGAACGACGAGCCGCGATGCCCCGAAGTGCCGAACGCCACCCGCTGCGCCGCCACCTTCGGATCGGGGTTGCCGGCAAAATAAGCCGTCACCAGCCGCGGAATATTCGCCAGCATCGAGGGATCGGCGGTCTTGCCGGCGAGCGGATTGATATTGGCGGCCACGTGGAACTCCTCGACGATTTACACCGCCCATTGTGAGAGGTTTTGCAGAACCGAACAAGGGACCGCGGACACCCCCTTCGGTAACAATGTCTCTGTCGTCATTGCGAGGCAGCGCGAAGCAGCCGTGAGCGAGAGCGCAGATCCGTGTCGGCGTTCTTGTCGTGGCCATGCTTCGCTACGCGCCTGCCGGCCGCTCCTCATGATGAGGTCGTGACAATCGCGCGAAATCAGACCCTCGCTCGCAATGACGGTGAGGATGCGCATTCGCGACCCGTGCTCGCATGACGACGATTGGGCCGTGCTGCCAGCTGCTGACAATGGAACGGGCACGGATCGCGCGAGCGCTTTGCCCTTTTCTGTCGGCCTGAACTCATCCCATATTCGCATGCATGGCGAAGAACCCAGACACTCCCAAAAAGCCCGGCAAAACCCCGAAATCGAAGGCGCCAGGTTCCAGGGCGAACTCAAGGCGTCGCGGCCCGACGTGCAGCCGATCGGCCCGGCGCTGGCGGAACTGCTCAATCCCGCGATCAACCGCGGCGAAAGCGGCATCGGTTCCTCCACCGGCCTGCAGCCGCCGCCGGATAATTCCTGGGACCGCCGCGCCGGCGGCGAAGCCGCCGCGCACCGCGCCCGCGCCTCGACCCGGGGCGCGAGCGGCGATGTGGCGAAGCGCGATGCTCGTCTACGCCTCGCACGCGCGCAGCGTGCGACGACGCTCCTCTTCCTCCCCTCCCCCCGCGCGCGAAGCGCGTGGCGGGGAGGGGTCGGGGGTGGGGGGTGGCGCGGCGAACTCACCGCTGGCAGCGAGTTTGCCGAGGCACCCCCCACCCCCAACCCCTCCCCGCCGCTTCGCGGGGGGGGGAGCAGACCGAGCAGCGCGGAGCAGGGTGCTAAGCACGACGCCCGGCCTCGCCGAATCCCCGCAGCGCGAATTCGCGCCGGCCAATTACGGCACCGCAGCGACGATTCCGACGCTCGATCCGGAACTGGCAAGACAGCTCGGCTTCACCACCGAGGAGGAAGACGCCGCCGCGATGGCGCGGCCGCCGCGCAACAAGATGGAGGCGCTCGGCGTCGCCGCCACCGCGGACGCGCTGGACGCGCTGATCCGCGACGGCCGTCCCGAATTCAAGGGCGAGGACGGCCAGATCAAGATCTGGACGCCGCACCGGCCGCCGCGCCCGGAGAAATCCGAAGGCGGCCAGCCGTTCGTGATCAAGTCCGAATACGAGCCGAAGGGCGACCAGCCGACCGCGATCAGGGAACTGGTCGAGGGCATCGAGCGCAACGACCGCACCCAGGTGCTGCTCGGCGTCACCGGCTCGGGCAAGACCTACACCATGGCCAAGGTGATCGAGGCCACGCAACGACCCGCCATCATCCTGGCGCCGAACAAGACGCTGGCGGCGCAGCTCTATGGCGAGTTCAAGAGTTTCTTCCCCGACAACGCGGTCGAATATTTCGTCAGCTATTACGACTACTACCAGCCCGAAGCCTACGTGCCGCGCACCGACACCTATATCGAGAAGGATTCCTCGATCAACGAGCAGATCGACCGCATGCGCCATTCGGCGACGCGGGCGCTGCTGGAGCGCGACGACGTCATCATCGTCGCGTCGGTGTCGTGCATCTACGGTATCGGCTCGGTCGAGACCTACACCGCGATGACCTTTGCGCTGAAGAAGGGCGAGCGCATCGACCAGCGGCAGCTGATCGCCGATCTGGTGGCGCTGCAATACAAGCGCACCCAGGCCGATTTTACCCGCGGCACCTTTCGCGTCCGCGGCGACGTCATCGACATCTTCCCGGCGCACTACGAAGACCGCGCCTGGCGGGTGAACCTGTTCGGCGACACCGTGGAGAATATCGAGGAGTTCGATCCGCTCACCGGCCACAAGCAGGACGAGCTCGAATTCATCAAGATCTACGCCAACTCGCATTACGTGACGCCGCGGCCGACGCTGGTGCAGGCGATCAAGTCGATCAAGTCCGAGCTGAAGCTTCGGCTCGACCAGCTCAACAACCAGGGCCGCCTGCTGGAAGCGCAGCGGCTGGAGCAGCGCACCACCTTCGATCTCGAAATGATGGAAGCGACCGGAAGCTGCGCCGGCATCGAAAACTATTCGCGCTATCTCACCGGCCGCCGCCCCGGCGAGCCGCCGCCGACGCTGTTCGAATATGTCCCCGACAATGCGCTGGTGTTCGCCGACGAAAGCCACGTCACCATTCCGCAGATCGGCGGCATGTTCAGAGGCGACTTCCGCCGCAAGGCGACGCTGGCCGAATACGGCTTCCGCCTGCCCTCCTGCATGGACAACCGGCCGCTGCGCTTCGAGGAATGGGACATGATGCGCCCGCAATCGGTCGCGGTGTCGGCGACCCCGAGCGCCTGGGAGCTGAACGAGAGCGGCGGCGTGTTCGTCGAGCAGGTGATCCGCCCGACCGGACTGATCGATCCGCCGGTCGACATCCGCCCGGCGCGCACCCAGGTCGACGATCTCGTCGGCGAGGTCCGCGCCACCGCGCAGGCCGGCTATCGCAGCCTCGTCACCGTCCTGACAAAGCGGATGGCGGAAGACCTCACCGAATATCTGCACGAGCAGGGCATTCGCGTGCGCTACATGCACTCGCGACATCGACACCATCGAGCGCATCGAGATCATCCGGGATTTGCGGCTCGGCGCGTTCGACGCGCTGGTCGGCATCAACCTGCTGCGCGAGGGCCTCGACATTCCCGAATGCGCGCTGGTGGCGATCCTCGACGCCGACAAGGAAGGTTTCCTGCGCAGCGAGACCTCGCTGATCCAGACCATCGGCCGCGCCGCGCGCAACGTCGACGGCCGGGTGATTCTCTATGCCGACCAGATCACCGGCTCGATGCAGCGCGCCATCGCCGAGACCGACCGCCGCCGCGAAAAGCAGGTCGAATACAACACCGCCAACGGCATCACGCCGGAGAGCATCAAGAAATCCATCGGCGACATCATGAACAGCGTCTACGAGCGCGACCATGTGCTGGTGGAGATCGGCGGCCACGACATGACCGACGACATCATCTCGATCGGGCACAATTTCGAGGCGGTGCTCGGCGATCTCGAAACCCGGATGCGCGAAGCCGCCGCCGATCTGAATTTCGAGGAAGCCGCGCGCCTGCGCGACGAAGTCAAACGCCTGCGCGCCACCGAGCTCGCCGTGGTCGACGACCCCACCGCCAAACAGCGCACCGTGCAAGGCAAGGCCGGCGCCTATGCCGGCACGAAGAAATACGGCGAAGCCGCGAATTTGCCGGCCGGCGTCGCTGAAGAAGCGCGGCGCGCTCTTCACGCGGCGTCTCCCCGCGGCGCGCGGCGGCTCTTCCGCTCCCTCCCCCCTTGCGGGGGAGGGTCGGGGTGAGGGGGGCCCACGAGTCGCGCTCATCCGCCTCCCACGTCCACAAACCCCATCTCGACGAAATGCACGGCCCGGAGTCCCTGCCCTTCCGCCCCGACCGCGCCACCCGCGAAAACCCTCGCCCGACGACCTCGGCCCGGCAGCGGCAGCAAGATCTTCCAGCCCACCGACTCGCGCCAATCCGGCCCGGAGTTCGGCCCCGCGCCCCGCTCCTCCGGCGGCGCGCCGGGGCATCGGGGCGGGTGGAAGAAGCGGTAACTAAAAGCGTCGAGGCAGAGTATGAGATAGTTCACCAACCACTCCCACAGCGCTCTCAAGTGGTCCGGCGACGGAGGAAAATCAAGCGAGTGAACGAAATGGTTAAGGGTGTCAGCCTCTCTACACAAAAATCCTGGATTGTGAAAAAAAGCGACGACGCCGCTAAAAATTTTGAACAAAGAGTTCAAACCCGCCAACTCCCTGAGCGAGCTTCAGAAAGCATCTATTGATATTGGGTAACTGCGGTAAGAGAGTTGTCGGGAAGAGCAACGTACTTCCTCCACAAAATCATCATCAGCCACGCAAGCTCAACGCTGTCGTAAAACGAAATGATACCGTGAGATTTAGCGTATCATTGATCGCTTAGGATTTTCGATGAAAGAGAAAGGTGAACTCTCTTCCTCCACATATTCGCAAATGAAGCACAAATCGACCTAAACAAGCGATTATGTAAACGTAAACGCCGAATATAGAACAAGAAACAAGTCGACCAACCAAAACATTCCGGCCAAAACAGACGTTCTGCCACCACAGATGGAATTTGACTTCAGACCTACAGAATAGGTGAGTGAACGATGCGGTTTACGCTTAGCACGGCTTATGAATTCGCGGCCTAATTACATGGTTTAACGATTTTATCGGGTTTCGAGAAATTCAGAAACGTATCGAGCGCGTCGATGCAAAATTGCGCGACATCGGTCTCATAGTCCCCGCCTTGTATCAAAGATATTACTTCCACTGGCAACATCATCAGAAAGCTCGTCGTCCGCAACCGAACGATACGGAAAAATCGATATTGACGAGACTTTAACAATAATCGAGCTATATCGCTTATAAGCCGCGATCAAAGAGTTCACGAAGTTACTAGACGATTCCGCGAAAAGAGAGACGCTTGCGCGAGAGAATATATGGAATCGCTCGATCCAGATCGCGATATCAGGGAGCTCGCGCATGAGATGAGCAGCATTCGTACGACTACCGACGAGCAGGGTTAATGATCCTACCCTCGGATGGTCAAGTTAATGAGAGATTCGATTTCTAGACCGAGGACCCACCGGTCGAGCTCGAGCTCGAATACATTCCCTGGGTGCACGGTGATGACAGCGATACAATATGTCGTCATGCGGTCGCGAGCCTTTGACCTGACACGTGAATAGACGATCGGAAACTCACGCTTCACTAAGCACGCTGTTCGGAGAAGAATTCTTGCTTTTCTTTCAGATGGGAGATACTGCGAAGCTTACACCATACAATTTGAAAGGCGTCATTCGATGATTCAAGTCGAACAACGCAAAGCGATAAACTTAGACAGTGTCTAGGAAAAAGCTAGCGAGCAATTTTCAAAAACGCGCCCGCAGTTGTTTGGACGATTTAATTTGGTGACGAATAGCACGAATATTTCAAAGACTTTTGGAACGGCAAAAATTGGGAATCGAGCGATGTCTTTGAATATTATTATTCATATTTTAGCTGAGGCTCAGCTAGCCGATGGTATTATTCGCTCTATGAGACAGCAATTCGGCAAAGTTATAGTGCGGGTAGCGAATTGGAGGCGGACCAGCGTATGATTTGTCTAACTTTGATTATGCCATTGGTTGACAGCAAGACTAAAGGAATTTATGAAACTCGGGTTCGACGAATCCCAATCGCCTTATTCCAGCGGCTCGCAAAATGCCCGCGCGTGGACGGAAGCCTGGGTAAGCGCGTGGGCATATTGCCCGCACTGCGGCAATGCGAAGATTTCCGCCTTCCCGAACAACAGCCCCCTCGCCGATTTCTTCTGTACGTCCTGTAGTGAGGAATTCGAGTTAAAGAGCCAGAAGGGCAAATTCGGCGCCAAGGTTCTGGATGGCGAGTTCAAGACCAAATGCGAACGGCTGGCCGCAAGCAACAATCCCAACCTTCTGCTCATGAATTACGACCTCAAATCCCTCGCGGTCGTAAACCTGTTCATCGTGCCAAAACATTTCTTCGTCCGCGAGATCATCGAGGAGCGCAAGCCGCTGGCGGCGACCGCGCGTCGCGCCGGCTGGATCGGCTCGAAAATCCTGCTCGACCGCGTTCCCGAGTCCGGCAAGATTCATATCGTGCAGAGTGGGATCGTTCGGCCAAAGGAAGCCGTCCTTGCCGAATGGCAAAAGACGCTTTTCCTCAGGAACGAATCCCCGGAAACGCGCGGCTGGCTGCTCGACGTCATGAAATGCGTGGAGTCGATTGGCAAGCGTGACTTCACGCTTGAAGAAATCTACGCGTTCGAGCGGCATCTCGGCGATCTCTATCCCGGCAATCAGAACGTCAAACCAAAAATACGCCAGCAGCTTCAATATTTGCGTGACCGCGGATTTATCGATTTCGTGTCGCGTGGTAATTATCGCTTGCGATCTAGAACTGACTAGCTCACGTCATTGCGAGGAGCAGCGACGAAGCAATCCAGATCTTTGCATCGAGTGTGGATTGCTTCGCTACGCTCGCAATGACGGAGAACCTTGTTTCGGCTACCGTCATGGCATGGTTTCTCAATTCTACGATGCGACCGCTGCAAGCGCAGATGGACCGACGAATGGTCCTGCATGTGCGACGACGAATGCCCGCATTGTGGGGCACGGCATATGACGCCGTATGAGAGCGAAGAATTGACGACGATAATCGAAGAGGAAGGCAAGGAATTTATCGTTCTCTGGTCGCCGGAAACAGCCGAGCACGACCCTGACTATCGCGAGCTTGGCCGCTTCCCCTCGCGAGAAAAGGCGCTGGAATTTCCTCGGCGCGGACGAGGTCGTCATTCCGGAACAACTCGCACCGGAACCTCGAGGATTCCGGGTTCGCGCTTTAGCGCGCCACGGAATGACGACAGCCCTTGACACGCACTCCCTCGCACCCCCCGTGATTTGCCCGTCGTGCCAACGTGCCGCAGTCTTGCGAAGTTGTGCTACCCCCCAAATCACATTCATATTCCCGGCCATCCCGTCCCGCTTGAGGGGCGTATCGCGATCGTCACGGACGTTGGAACGGGATGCGGTGGACGCGGCGGTGTCAAAAGACGAATGACGCTGAACCGCCTTCGCTCAAAGCTGCGGCGGACCGGTACCAGGACCGTCGCGGGGCTTGTGCGAAAGACGGGCGCGGACGGCGAAGTCGTGTGGTCCTGACACCCCGACGCTGGTGTCAAGTCGGTGAAGGCACTTCACCGGCGATGGTGGCAAAAAAGCCCGGTCACCAGGGAGAGCGCGCTATAAGCCGTTAAAACCATTGCGTGCGGGGATGCCGGGCGATTCCGGTGAACTCGCTGTGAATACTCGTGTGCATTTTACCACTACCATGCGCACACGAGGCTGCGGGTGCACTGGGCACCCGGCATTCCCCACGCCCTCATTTTCGGGGCGGAAGGATTCATGCACCACCCGGGCGAATCGCGCCGCGGGAATGCGGAGGTGTGTCAGCATTTGACGTCATTGCGAGGCGTCCGCAGAGAGCGAAGCGAAGCAATCCACCTTCTTCCCTGCGTGGCCATGGATTGCTTCGCTGTCGCTCGCAATGACGGTTGTGCAGGCGGAAGGCTGTTTGAAATTTGAATCGACTATCTCCGTCGTCCCGGCCAAGCGAGCCAAGCGGGTCGGCGCCATGCGCCGCCCGATGACAGGCTCCGCGAGCGCGAGCCGGGACCCATAACCACGAATGTATGTGCTGCGTGACGCTGCGGCCCCAGCTCGATCCAACAGGCATTCGGGGTTATGGGTCCCTGCTTGCGCAGGGACGACAACTTTCGGTGCTTATGAGGCTCGCAACGACCGGGCAAACCGCCTCACAGCTTCTCCTGCCCGGCCGGCGGCTGTTGCTGCTGGTCTTCAGCCGCTCCTGCTCCTTGGCGTGATGGCGGCCGTAGAGGCAGCCGGCGGCCGCGCCGAGCACGCCGTGATGTCCGGCATAGTGGCCGGCGACGCCGCCGACGAACGCGCCCTTCAGGCAGCCCTTGGCGTCGGCTGAATTTGCAGCCAGCGCGAAGGCGGCGACGGCGAGCAGGGTGGCAATCGATTTCATGGCGGCAATCCTCTTTGAGCTGGCTTTGCCCGGTCAGTCAATCGCGGTCAGGCGATCCGGTTCCATCGCGCCGCTGACAGTTAGGGCTGCGCGCGGGGCTTTCAAGGCCGCTTGCGGTCCTGGCTGTTTGAAATCTGAATCAACCATCGCCGTCGTCCCGGCCAAGCGAGCCACCGGGTCGGCGCAAAGCGCCGCCCGATGACAGGTCGCGAGCGCGAGCCGGGACCCATAACCACGAATGCACAAGTTGCGCGGCGCTGGCGCCGCAGCTCGATCACCAACAGGCATTAGTGGTTATGGGTCCCCGCGTGCGCGGGGACGACGTTGACAACAGCGCGCCTCGTTCCATTGCCGCGCTAATTCAGCTTCTTGCCGCCCTCCGTCACCGCATCGAGAAACGCGCCCGCCTCGCGGTTGAGAAACTCGACATCCGCCGGGAAAAAGCCGCCGGCGGAAGCGTGGCCGGTGACGGTGCCCGGGCTGATGGTCATCATCTTGACGCCGGCGATGTTCTTGCCGGCCTCGATCGGCTCGAATTCCGGATTGAGCAGGTCCTTGGTGCCGGTGAGGATCAGCGTCTTCGCCTTGATCGAGGCCAGCGCTTTGGCGGTGTCGCCGCCAAAGCCCGGCGTGGTGCCGACGTCGTGCCGCTCATAGGCCCAGGTCTGGTAGATATAGTCATTGGCGTCGAACGCCTTCATGGCCGCGGTCTCCTGCGCCTCCATCCAGGGCAGCGCGTCCATGCCGTTCTTGAACTGCGCCGAATACATGTCCGGCGTGCGCGCCGACAGCAGATTGAGGATGTCGCGCCACAGCCGGATGCCCTTCTCCGGCGGCGCCTCGTAATTGCCGTCCTTCCAGGCCGGATCGTTCATGATCGCCTTGCGCGAGGCTTCGACCACCGCGACGCTCCAGGCCGGCGTCTTCGCCAGCGGCACCATCGCCACCAGCGCATCCATGGCGTCGGGATGGCTGACGCCCCATTGCAGCGCCTGCATGCCGCCCATCGACGGGCCGATCACGGCGACGACATGGTCGATGCCGAATTTTTCCTTCAGCAGGCGATATTGCGATTCCACCATGTCGCGCATGGTGAACCTGGGGAATGCCATGCGGGCTTGCGCCTTCGAGTTGCTTGGTGACGTGGTCAGCCCATTGCTGATCGCGTCGGTGCAGATGATGAAATATTTGTCGGGGTCGAGCGCCTTGCCGGGGCCGATCATGAAGTCGATGCGGTGGTGATTGCCGCCCAGCGCCGTCACCATCAGGATGGCGTTGGATTTCTTCTCGTTCAGCTTGCCGTGGGTGACATAGGAGATCGAGAAATCCTTGATCGCCTCCCCGCTTTCGAGCTTGAGGTCGCCTTCGCTGTAGGACTGGTGCGGCGGCTGTTGCGGCGTATGGGCCGCGGCCGGCAGCGCCAGCGCCAGGCTCAAGGCAACGAAATGTGCGATGCGTTTCACGCGTGTTTCTCCCCATCATGACCGGAGGGTCCTTGATCGGCCGCCCTCCTCGAAGGCCGCAACGATAGGGCCATGGGCGGGGGCTGTGAAGCGTCCGCGACCGTGCCTGCGATGATTTGCCGGCGGCGCGGCGGCGAAATCAGGTCGCGGCTTGTGGCGGCCTGCATACAAAGGCTTGCGGACTTGCTATGGCTTGCGCGCGCCGAGTCTTTTCAGCCGGGCGCAAAGGGAGATCGTCATGGCCAAGGGTCAGATGCGCAGCAACAAGGAAAAGAAGAAACCGAAGGCCGACAAGAACCTCAAGAAGGGCGGCGCGGCGCCGGTCAATCCGTTCGCCACCGGCAAGACGCCGGCCGGCCAAAGCCCCAACAGCAAGAAGAACTGACGCCGGGCTTTGCTCGCGGCGCGCGGCGCGATGGACCGCCGCGCCGGTCAATCCGGGCGGGCGCGACAAAGCGGGTGATGAATTGCGTCGCCGCGGCGCCGGTCGCGACAGCGCGAACCGCCCTGCCTTGCTGCAGTGCCATGGCGGCGGTCGCGCACCGCGACGGCCGGACGAAGTCAGAGGCGCTGCCGACATTCGCGCGAACCGGCGCCGCAAATACATCCCATGATTGCAGAACATTTGAGCTGCCGCGGCGTCCGACCGCTTCGCGGGGCGCGGAATTTTTTGCCGATTGATCCCGGCGCCATTCGGTTCAGAATGGATCTGCGATTGACAATGCGAGTCGGGCCCAACGCCGGCGGAGAAAAAAATGGTCGAGAATCTTCACCGGCAGCGCGTGCTGAATTTTCTCAAGCTGATCTCTTCCGGCGACATCGAGGCCGCGCTGGCCCACTGCAGCGACGACGTCGAGTTTTTCGCCAATACGCCGATCGATATCCTGCCGCATATGGGCCACCACCACGGCAAGGCCGAACTCCGGCAAATGTGGACGACGCTCCACGCCCGCTATTCCAGCATGCGCTACGAGATACCGATCATGGTCGCGGAAGGCGACAAGGTCGCGGCCAATCTTCGGGTGTTCTTCCGCAAGAGCAGCAACAACCGGATCGTGCAGTTCGACATGGCCGCCTTCTATACCTTTCGCGACGGCCAGATCGCCAGGATCCGCGAGATCATCGATACCTTCGATCTGGTCCAGCAGGTGCTCGAGCGGGACGTCGCCGCGGTTCTGACCGGGAGCATGTCCGAAAATATCTAGCCGCTATCGATGTCGTCATGCCGGGGCGCGTCGAAGGCGCGAACCCGGAATGACATTTCAATGCCGCGGCGTTGAACCTCGGGGCAAGTTTGGGCGACCAAACACGGGCTGCATTGATCCACGGACGACACCGCATCCATGAAAATCGCGTTGCTTGCCTTGCTCGGTCTGATGTTGGGCGCGCTCGGCGGCGCCGCGCTTGGCATCGGGGCCGGTCTAGCCTGGGTCGAAATCTTCAAGACCACCAGCTTCGAGGGCTATAGCGGTATGCTGGTGTTTTTCACCTTCATGCCGCTCGGCGCTGCGATCGGCGGGCTCGGCGGCGCGCTGCTGTTCGGCGTGATCGCGGCCCGCGACGCCGAAATCGCCGTGATGCGCGAGCCCGCCGGCCGGCAGGACCGCTAGCGCGCGATCCGGACCCGCAGGGCCGCGTTAAGCGCAAAGCGGACCCCGGTTTTCCGAAAAGATCATGCTCAAACAAAAAGATAGAGCGGGATAACGATTTAACGAAAGGTCATCTCGCGCTATGTCGGCAACCGGACCGCATTTGTGCAATGCAAAAATGCGCCTTGCATTTCGAGCGGATGCTATTACTTGAAGCTTCAAATATTAGTGCAGCCTCCAGGCACGGCGTCGCCAATGACGCCCATCAGGGCCGGTCGCTGATTCGCCAATCCAGTTCAGAAAGCCGTTGTCATGACAGAGCACAGTCTCTGGCGTTTCTCTCGCGCGTTGCATCGCGCGATCAACGAGCGCCAGCGCGAAGACCTCGAAACCCTGATCGACGACGAGGTCGAGTGGGCGATCTATGGCCCGATCGACATGTTTCCGTTTTTCGGCGCGCGCCGCGGCAAGGCCGCCGTGCTCGAGGTCGTCAAGCACATCGCCGAGAACATCCGGGTGCACCGCTTCGACCGCGAGTCGATCATGCTGGGCGTGGACTCCGCGGCCTCGATGATGCGCTATTCGCTGACCGCGCTGGACGCCAACAAGCCGATCAGCCTGCGGCTCGCCCAGTTCGCGCAATTCAAGGCCGGCCGGCTGACCAGCATGCGCATTCTCGTCGATACCTTCGATCTGGTGGAGCAGGCGCTCGGGCGCCCGATTCATCTGCCCAGGATCGCGTCGTAGCCATCGCCCGCCCCGCCACAATTTTGCGCTGATGTGCATCCATCATTTACAGGCAGGCGGGCGGGGTGATGACTTCCAGAACAGGATACGGTTTGGCGGGGCTGCTGGCGCTGGCGGCCAGTCTCTGCTTGACGGCTGTGCCGGCGAACGCGCAGGCCGTGCCATCGACCGAAGACGCGGCCGCCCCGGCGGAGGCGACCGAAGCGGAGGCCGCCGCCGACCCGGATGACGCCGATATCAAGGATTTGGAGCTGGACTGGAGCCAGCTCAACGTCGACGCCTATACCCTGATGACCACGAGCCCGGCCTCCAAGGCGCGCATGGCTCCGCGCGCGGGCGCGACCTCCGACATGACGTGGTCGTCCAAGGACAAGCCGAACGGGTCGGCCGTGTCGGTGAAGCAACCGATATCGCCGTTCTGGGATGCCCGGATCGGGGCCGACATGACCGTCGCCCGGCAGCCATCGACGATGTCCGAATTGCTGGCGGAAAAAATCGCCAATGGCGGCAGCGAGCCGCAATCTTCCGGCACGGCATGGGCGGCGATCACCGCCCCCGGGGTCGGGTCGATCTGGGACAAGACGGCGATCGAGGCCCGGGTCGATCCCGCGCAGGAGCAGGGCAAGCTCGGCACCTCCGTGAGCAAGTCGCTGCCGTTGAGCGAGCAATATTCGCTCACCCTGCAGAACGGCTACAATGTGATCCAGCAGGGTATCGTTCCGGTGCCCGGACTGGCCGGGCGCACCACGCGGAATTACGAGACCGAACAATCGGCAAAGCTGAGCATCGGCGACACCGGCACGAGCTTCAGCGCCGGCCAGACCCTCTCCTCCAGCGACGACAAGTGGCTGCGCAAGATCGGCGCCGAGCAGAAACTGTTCGGCGGCGTCAGCATTTCCGGCTCGATCAGCGAGACACCGCTCGGCACGTCGAACAAGAGTCTCAGCGCCGGATTCAAGCAGAGCTGGTAGACGCCGGTTCGCCGCGACTTTCGACAAATCCCGTGAAAGATCAGGCATTGCCGCATAATGGCCGCGATGCGGTCAAAATCGAAAGCCCTGATGGCGATGCTTTACTTCGTCGTGCGGGGGACATCCGCGCTCGCTACACACGCGAAACAGGGAAACAGCCGATGAATGCCATTCGTTCCGAAAAGGTTGAATCAATTGAAGAGGATAACAACCTCGCCGCGGTCTCGGAGGTCGAGGCCGGCATCCGCGATTTCGTCCGCAACGACGTCGCTTATCTGCGCCGCCCGGCGCCGGGCACGGTGAGCAGCAGCGAAGGCGCGCTTGAGGCGGGCACCGAGGCCACCGTCAACAACGTCAACTCGCTGATCCAGCGCGTCGCCGGAACCTCGCTCGCGGAAATCGAGAACCTGATTTCCGAGCTTGAAAGCCTGCGCGACCTGCTGCATGCCGAAGGCCAGCGCGTCCAGCGCGAAATTTCCGGCTATGCCCAGCTCAGCCAGGCCGCGATGAAATCCACCCGCATGATCGCCGACAATGTCACGCAGTGGAAGCGTGCCGCGGACGGGCTCCGCAACAGCTGATCCGGCCGTATTCTCGAATCCCGCCGCCGCGCTCCCTTGACGGAGCGCGGCGGTTTTGTCTGATGGAGCGTGTTCCGGCGAGAAGCCCGCCCGCACCCGATGCGGTGGATAGCGGTTCGCCCCAAGGGAGCGCGGCGCTACAAGAAAACCCCTTTGAACCTCCCCGGTCCGGGCTGCGACCAAGTGCAGCTGCCATGACGCGGCGGCAAACTCTGGGGCATGCCCGCATGAAGACCTTTCGGCCAGACAACAGCGATCCGATTCCGTTGCGGAGGCCGCCGCAGAATATCGGCACCATCCTGATCCGCTTTGTCGGCCTGCTGCTGGCGGCCGTGGTGGCGCTGGCGCTGATCTGGAGTCGCTGATTTTTTGGAAGGTATTTTCTCGCGGCGAACCGAAACAGGCCCCGCCGGAATTTCGCGATTTATCCGCTATGGTTAGCGAACCGTAACCGAAGACACGGTGATGGGGTCGCCCTCCAGCGAATAGGCCCCGTCGGCGTAACCCTTCACCACCATCCCGGTGGCGAGCATGACCGCAACCGTCACGGTCGCGAAGATAAAGCCCAGGAATTTCAAACCGCGCAGGTCTGCCATCATCGTCCCCTCAATTCCGTCCCTGCGCCCTATTTGACAGGCACAGGTTCAAAATGAGTTAGCGAAGAATCGGTTCCATCCGCATGGTCAGGGACTGGCGTTCCGCCGCGGCACAAAGGCCGTCGCCAGCATCGAAAACGCCAGTTCGCCGCGCTGGTTGGTGCCGGTATTGCGGCCCTGCAGGATGCCCCATTCGGGACGCTTGTCCGACGTGCGCAGCGATTCGACCTCGCTGGCGAAATGGATCACGTCGCCCGCCAGCACCGGCCTGATCCAGCGCAGTTCGCGAAAACCCGGTGACGGTCCCCAGATCGCGACTTTCTCGCCGCGCGCCGCCGCCTCACGGGCCTGGCGCTGGCCATCGGCCACCAGGAGTTTCATGCAGACCGATCCGACATGCCAGCCCGACGCGGCAAGGCCGCCGAACAGCGAGTTGCGCCCCTCCTCCTCGTCGAGATGAAAAGGCTGCGGATCGAACTGGCGCGCGAATTTCTTGATGCCGTCGGCGGTGAAGGTGAACGAGCCCAGTTCGCGCCGCTGCCCGACCTCGATGTCTTCGAAGAAACGCATCAGCCCGCCTGCTCCAAAGCGATATCGTCGCGTCGCCGCACGATGATCGGCGAGACCATCTCGCACAACGCCTGTCCGGCCGCGTTGCGCGCCACGGCCCTGAACGTCACGATCCCGGTGGCGGGGCGGCTGCGGGAAACCCTTGCTTCCATCACCTCGACATCGAGCATGAGCTCATCGTCCGGCCGCAGCGGCGCGAGCCAGCGCAATTCGTTGACCCCCGGCGAGCCGAGCGAGGCGGTACGGCCGATAAAGCCGTCGAACATCATCCGCATGATCAGCGAGCAAAGATGCCAGCCCGAACCGGAAAGCCCCTTCAACATCGACCGCGACGCCGCCTCCTCGTCAAGGTGCATGGGCTGCGGATCGAATTCGGCGGCGAAGGCGAGAATTTCCTCGCGCGTGACGCGGCGCGGTCCGAACTGGCCGAAATGGCCGGGCTTGAAATCTTCGAAGGCAAGTGTGGTCATGACGGGGATATCACGGAGGGGAGCCCGATTGTGGCCGCACTTTGCGGCAATCTCAACCCGCCCACGCGCATGGCTCGTCCCTGACTTGCCCGAACCGGCATTCGGAGCTAGCCCTTTGCTGGCAGGGACCGTTTGGACGCGAATCATATTCGACTGGCCGGGAGAACCACCGATGTTCGATTTTCAGGATCTGTTTCAGTGGGACCGCTTTATCACGCCTACCATCATCAAGACCTTCTACTGGCTGGTCATCGCGTTAATCGTGTTGTTCGGCATCGCCGGCATCTTTTCCGCGCTGGCCGCGATGGCGATCAGCCCGTTCGGCGGATTCATTCAGCTGTTGTCCTCGATCGCCGGCGTCGTCGTCGGCATCATCTTCTCGCGGATCGCGGCGGAATTCATCCTGATCGTGTTTCGCATCAACGAGCATCTCGGCGCGATCCGCGACCAGGGCGCGGGGCACTAGAAGCGATCAATTGTTGAACCTGAAATGCATGACGTCGCCATCGGCGACGACGTAATCCTTGCCCTCCAGCCGCAATTTTCCGGCATCGCGGGCGCCGGCTTCGCCGCCGAGCGCGACGTAATCGGCATAGGCAATGGTCTCGGCGCGGATGAAGCCCTTTTCGAAATCGGTGTGGATGACGCCTGCGGCGGCGGGCGCCTTGGTGCCGCGGTGGATGGTCCAGGCGCGGGCTTCCTTCGGGCCGACGGTGAAATAGGTGATGAGATCCAAGAGCTGGTAGCCGGCGCGGATCAGGCGGTCGAGGCCGGCTTCCTCCAGTCCGAGCGTTTCGAGAAACTCGGCGCGCTCCTCGCGCGACAGCGTCGCGATCTCCAATTCGATCTTGGCCGAGATGGTGACGGCAACCGCGCCTTCCTTGCTGGCCTGCGCGGCGACGGCTTCCGAAAACTTGTTGCCTTTGGCGGAGGACGCTTCCTCGACATTGCAGACGTACAACACCGGCTTGGAGGTCAACAGGCCGAGCATGCCGAAGGCGCGCTCTTCATCCGGCTTGCGCTCGAGAAACCGCGCCGGCTTGCCCTCGCGCAGCAACACCAGCGCGCGATTGACGAGGTCGAGCTGTTCCTTGGCGTCCTTGTCGTTGCCCTTTGCCTTCTTGGCTCAGGTTATCGACGCGCTTTTCCAGGCTATCGAGGTCGGCCAGCATCAACTCGGTCTCGATGGTCTCGATGTCGGCCAAGGGCGCGATCTTGCCTTCGACATGGGTGATGTCGGAATCCTCAAAGCAGCGCACCACATGGGCGATCGCGTCGACCTCGCGGATGGTGGCGAGAAACTGGTTGCCGAGGCCTTCGCCCTTGGAGGCGCCGCGCACCAGGCCCGCGATATCGACAAAGGTCAGCCGCGTCGGAATGATCTGGCCGGATTTGGCAATCGCCGCCAGTTTGTCGAGCCGGGGATCCGGCACCGCGACCTCGCCGACATTCGGCTCGATGGTGCAGAACGGATAATTCGCCGCCTGCGCCGCCGCCGTCTCGGTCAGCGCATTGAACAGTGTCGACTTGCCGACATTGGGCAACCCGACAATACCGCATTTGAATCCCATGATGTGTCCTGAAAAAACCGTTCCGTCACCGGCGAAGCGCTAAGCGGCGCCGCCATCGTCCTTGTCGAAAAATCCCTTGGCCTGCATCGCCAGATGCACCTTGTTCTGGAACGTCGAATCGCTGCCGGTTGCGAGCAGCGCCGCGTTATCGGCAATCGCCGCGCACAACGCCTCCACCCACGGGCGTTCGTCCTTGGCGAAATCGGACAGCACGTAGCCGTGCACCAGTTCCTTGACGCCGGGATGGCCGATTCCCAGCCGCACGCGGCGATAATCGTTGCCGATATGCGCGGAGATCGAACGCAGCCCGTTGTGGCCGGCAATGCCGCCGCCGACCTTGAGGCGAACCTTGGCGGCAGGCAGTTCGAGCTCATCCTGGAACACGGTGATCTCGCCCGCCGCGAGCTTGAAGAAATTCGCGGCTTCCTGAACCGCGCGCCCGGACTCGTTCATGAAGGTCGCGGGGCGAAGCAGGACCACCCGCTCGTGATCGAGCGTGCCTTCCGAACTCTCGCCCTGAAAGCGGCGGCGCCATGGTGCGAAACCATGACGCCGCGCGATTTCACCGACGGCCATGAAGCCGATGTTGTGTCGGTTATGCGCGTACTTCGCGCCGGGATTGCCAAGGCCAACAAAGAGTCGCATGACGCGGCATCCCGCGCTAGCGCGCGATCAGCAAAAGTGGTCCCCGGTTTTGCGTCCGATCGCGCGCCAACCTATAAATTGGCGCATGATCTTTCGCCAAACCGCGCACACTTTGGCGGATCATGCGCGTTACTTCTTCTTGTCGCCGCCACCGGCAGGCGCCTTGGCGCCGGCCGCGGGCGCCTTGGCACCCGCTGCGGGAGCCGCACCCGCCGCAGGCGCGGCGGCGGCAGCGCCGGCCGCCGGAGCCGCACCGGGCGCAGCCGCGGCACCGGCAACAGCCGCCGGACCGGCGGCCGCGGCAGCCGCAGCGGCTTTCATTTCTTCGGCGTAGCCGGACGGCGGCACGATGGTCACCAGCGTCACGTCTTCGCGCAACAGCGACTTCACGCCGGCAGGCAGTTTGATGTCGGACAGATGCAGCGAATGGCTGATCTCCAGTCCGCTGACATCGGCTTCGACGAATTGCGGAATGTTATCGACCGAGCATTCCAGGTCGATGGTGTGGGTGACGATGTTGACGGTGCCGCCGCGCTTCACGCCGGGGGCGGCTTCCGCGTTCTGGATATGCAGGGGAACGCTGACGCGGATGGTCGCGCCTTCGCCGAGCCGCATGAAGTCGACATGGATCGGAAAATCGCGCACCGGATCGAGATGGAAGTCGCGCGGAATCACGCGGTGCTTCTTGCCCTCCAGATCGATGTCGTAAATCGTGGTGAGAAACCGGCCGGCCAGGATGCGCTGGCGCAGGTCGGCATCGTCGACCGAAATGGTTACGGGGGGCTGGTTGTTGCCATAGATCACTCCGGGCACTCTGCCGGCGCGACGCTCTGCCCGTGCGGCCCCCTTGCCGCCTGACGGACGTGCGGTCGCCTTCAATTCCTTGACGGTCGCCATTTGGATTAAGTCCTTGTTTTCTAAAAAGTTAAAGGCCGCATCGCGGCCCGTTTGGTACTCGCAGCAAGCCTCCAGGGGTGCGGGGGCTGCGGACGTGGCGGCGTTCTAGCCCCAAAGGCCGAAAATGACAAGGAAATGTGGGGATTTTTCTCTCGGCCCTGGGCCCATGATCGCCACCGGGCTCGACCCGCCGCCTTCGCTTTTCCCAGCTTCGACGGACAGGCGGATCAACCCGCGCTGGCGCCACCGAATCGGACGAAACGCCCTACCCACCCGTCTTCGGGCTGCCGAC
Organism: uncultured Alphaproteobacteria bacterium; assembly: GCA_963829315.1. Classification (GTDB taxonomy): domain Bacteria; phylum Pseudomonadota; class Alphaproteobacteria; order Rhizobiales; family Xanthobacteraceae; genus Bradyrhizobium. The sequence goes on from CAWHIO010000007.1 coordinate 111,185, forward strand.
ATCCGGCGCCGGATGGGAACCGCCGAGCTTGGCTTCCAGCACGGCGATGCGGGTTTTCAGCGCCTCGTTTTCCTCGCGCGCCAGCCGCGCCATGTCCTTGACGGCCTCGAACTCCTCGCGCTTGACGATATCGAGGTCGCGCAGGATTTTTTCGGCCTGATTGCGGACCACCGTGTCGACCTCGCGCTTGACGCCCTGGGCGGCGCCGGCGGCGTCATTCATCAGACGCCCGATCTCGTCGAAAAACCGATTATTGGTCTGGGTCATCGCTCAAATCTCCGGTCGGCTGCACTGGCTCGGCACTGCAAGACAATGGCGATCCGGACGACACTGTGCAAGACCGCCATTGCCCCCCGAACGGGAAGGCTCGCCTTGTCATGCTCTGGTTTCCTTGCGATCCTGCCGAATGCCGGGCCAGAAACCATAAAATCGACAAGCGAGACGACGCTGCTTGCGCTTTACCGCCGCAACCTCTCATCATAAGCAGGCGCAATGCCCTTCCTCACCATCGCCTTTCCGGTGTTCGATCCGATCGCCATCGCCATCGGCCCGATCGCGATTCGCTGGTATGCGCTGGCCTATATCGGCGGCATCGTACTCGGCTGGCTCTACGCCCGCGCACTGCTCAAGAACGACAGGCTCTGGGGCGGACCGGCGCCGATCACGCTACGTGCAAATGGACGATTTTATCCTCTGGGTCACGCTCGGCATCATCCTCGGCGGCCGCACCGGCTATGTGCTGTTCTACAACCTGCCGTTCTTTATCCAGCATCCCGCCGAGATCTTCGAACTGTGGAAGGGCGGCATGTCGTTTCACGGCGGCTTTCTCGGCTGCGTCGCCGCGGTGATCCTGTTCTGCCTCAGGAACAACCTGCCGATCCTGTCGCTCGGCGATATCACCACCGCGGTGGGACCGATCGGATTGTTTCTCGGGCGGCTGGCCAATTTCATCAACAGCGAGTTGTGGGGCCGGCCGGCGGACTCCAGCGTGCCCTGGGCGATGGTATTTCCCAACGGCGGTCCGCTGCCGCGCCACCCCAGCCAGCTTTACGAGGCGGGGCTTGAGGGTATCGTGCTGTTTACGATTCTTTTTGTGATGATCCGGATGGGCGCCTTGAAGCGGCCCGGCCTGATCCTCGGCAGCTTCATCGCCATCTATGGTGTTGCGCGTATTATTGGCGAGTTTTTCAGGGAGCCCGATCCGCAGCTTGGATTCCTGTGGGGCGGGCTGACCATGGGCATGCTGCTTTCGGTGCCGATGATCATTGCAGGAGCAATCATTATTGTGGTGGCATGGCGCCGCAAGACGCTGAGGCAGGCAACGCCACCGCTTCAAGGAATGCCGTGACCGAATATTCGCCGCTGCAGTCCGAGATCAAGAAGCTGATCAAGTCGTCCGGCCCGATGCCGGTGTGGCGCTACATGGAGCTGTGCCTGATGCATCCCAGGCACGGCTATTACCTGTCCCGCGATCCGCTGGGGCGCGAGGGCGATTTCACCACCGCGCCCGAAGTGAGCCAGATGTTCGGCGAATTGCTCGGCCTGTGGGCGGCATCGGTGTGGAAGGCGATCGGTTCGCCGCCGCTGCTGCGGCTGATCGAACTCGGACCCGGCCGCGGCACCATGATGGCGGATGCGCTGCGCGCGCTGCGGGTGCTGCCGCCGCTCTATCAGGCGCTCAGCATCCATCTCGTCGATATCAATCCGGTGCTGCGCGAGAAGCAGAAAGCCGCGCTGTCGGGCGTGCGCAACATCGACTGGCACGACACCATCGACGACGTGCCGGACGGTCCCTCCGTGATCCTCGCCAACGAATATCTCGACGTGCTGCCGATCCACCAGGCGGTGAAGCGCGAGACCGGCTGGCATGAGCGCACCGTCGAGATCGACGCGAGCGGCCAGCTGGAATTCGGCGCCGCCGTGGAGCCGATCCCGCGTTTCGAGGTCCTGCTGCCGCCGCTGGTGCGCGCCGCTCCGGTCGGCGCGGTGTTCGAATGGCGGCCGGACGCCGAGATCATGAAAATCGCGAGCCGGGTCCGCGACCAGGACGGCGCCGCCTTGATCATCGATTACGGTCACCTGCGCAGCGACGCCGGCGATACGTTTCAGGCCATCGCCCGCCACAGCTTCACCGACCCCTTGAAAAATCCCGGACAGGCCGACGTGACCGCCCATGTCGATTTTCAGGCGCTGGTTCGCGCCGCCGAGGACCTCGGCGCGCGGGTCCACGGCCCGGTGCCGCAGGGGGAGTTTCTGAGGCGGCTCGGCATCGAAACCCGGGCGGTGACCCTGATGGCGAAAGCCTCGCATGAGGCTTCCGAAGACATCGCAGGCGCGCTGAAACGGCTGACCGGCGGCGGCCGCGGCGGCATGGGATCGATGTTCAAGGTGCTGGCGGTCTCGGAGCCCAACCTCACCTCGCTGGCGGGGTTTGCCGACGACAAGCCCGACGCCAAGGCCGAAACCGCACATGAAACTTGAATCCCCGCTGCTGTCGGCCATTCCCGGCCTGCGCCACGCTTTCTTCAGCCGCGACGGCGGCGTCTCCGGCGGCATTTATGCCGGCCTCAACGGCGGCATCGGCTCCAACGACGACCCGGCCAATGTCGCGGAAAATCGCCGCCGGATGGCGGAGCAGATGGGCGTGACAACAGATCGTTTTCTCACTCTGTTCCAGGTTCACTCGCCCGATGCCGTGGTGGCGTCAGCGCCATGGGACGCCGCCTCGCGCCCGCGCGCCGACGCCATCGTCACCCGCGCGGAGGGGCTCGCCATCGGCGTCACCGCGGCCGATTGCGGACCGATCCTGTTTGTCGATCCCAACGCGCGCGTGATCGGCGCGGCGCATGCCGGCTGGAAGGGCGCGCTGACCGGCATCGTCGAATCCACCGTCGACGCCATGGAAGGGACTCGGCGCCGATCGCGCCGGCATCGTCGCCGCGATCGGCCCTTTGATCCGCCAGCCCTCTTACGAAGTCGGCAACGAATTCGTCGCGCGGTTTGTGGACGCTGATGCGGACAACGCCCTGTTCTTCCTTCCCGCATCGCGCGAGGGCCACGCGATGTTCGACCTCGCCGGCTTCATCCGGATGCGGCTGGAAAATGCCGGGGTATCCGTCATCGACGACATCGGCGTCGATACCTATTCCGATGAGCGCTTCTTCAGCTACCGCCGCTCGGTGCATCGCAAGGAGCCGGACTACGGCCGGCACGTCCATGCGATTGTGCTGGAAGGCTAGTTTTCGGCTCAAGTGTCTCAGCCGAAACGAAAATCACCCGCCCGACCGGCGGCCTCGTCCCGCGTCATGTTCCCGCCCTAGACCTTAACGCATTTTAACGATATCGCTCAGGGCGTGATGAGGGACGCGTCAGCAATTCTATTCCGGGCCGGCCGGGCGGCATGGCGCGCTGGTGGTGCCGCGCTGTTGGTGGCGGTGGCCTGCGGCCTTGGCGGCTGCGCCGGTGGCGGCGCGGTCAGCGGCTCGTTTGCCATGGCGAGCGCCCCGAGCAGTCCCACCGTGACCTTCGAATCGATCGACGGCCCGCCGCCGCAGGTGTTCGACCGGATGGTGGGCGTGCTGGACAACGAATCCAAGCTGCGCAATCTCTCGATCGTCTCGCGCGATGGCACGGCCTCCTACCGGGTGCGCGGCTATCTCGCCGCCGAGGTCAATCGCGGCCGCACCGTGATCGCGTGGGTCTGGGACGTCTATGACCAAAACCAGCAGCGCGCGCTGCGCCTGTCCGGCGAGGAACCGGCCGGCAAGGCCGGGCGCGACCCCTGGACGGCGGCCGACGATCTCGTGCTGCGGAAGATTGCGCAGGCCGGATTGAGCGGTCTCTCCGGCATGATCAACGGAACGTCGCCGGCGGATGCGCCGCAGCCCGTCCCCGCGCCGGGCCGACGCGGTCCGGCGGTGGCGAGCGCGGATCAGCCCTCGGCTGCCTCCGGCGAATTCCGCGTCAGCGCGCTCGGCTACACCAGCCATTAGCCAATCGCCCGACCAGCGGGCATTTTTGCCAGGGAAAACCAAGGAAAACCGGGCCAATGGGTTGCCAGCCGGGCCACCCCCTTGATATCACCTCGCTCATCGAAACGCGCTATTTCCGTGGGATTGCGATATGCTGAACATTGTATCCAGCAAGGCGCGGGGAGAAGCCTCGATGTCGGCCAAGAACGGCTCCATCAAGCTCGTCGCCGGCAATTCCAATCCTGCGCTGGCGCAGGAAATCGCCAACTGGCTGCATATGCCGCTGACCAAGGCCATCGTCCGCCGCTTTGCGGACATGGAGATTTTCGTCGAGATCCAGGAGAACGTTCGCGGCTCCGATGTCTTTATCATCCAGTCGACGTCGTTTCCGGCCAACGACCATCTGATGGAACTCCTGATCATCACCGATGCGCTGCGCCGGGCCTCGGCGCGCCGCATCACCGCGGTGGTCCCCTATTTCGGCTACGCCCGGCAGGACCGCAAATCGGGGTCGCGCACGCCGATTTCGGCCAAGCTGGTCGCCAACCTGATCACCCGCGCCGGCGTCGACCGCGTCATGACCCTCGACCTGCACGCCGGCCAGATCCAGGGCTTCTTCGATATTCCGACCGATAATCTCTACGCCTCGCCGGTGATGGTGCGCGACATCAAGGAGCGTTTCGACCTCGGCAATGTCATGGTGGTGTCGCCCGACGTCGGCGGCGTGGTGCGCGCCCGCGGGCTTGCCAAGCGCATCAACACGCCGCTGGCCATCATCGACAAACGCCGCGAACGCGCCGGCGAATCCGAGGTCATGAACGTGATCGGCGATGCCGCCGGCTTCACCTGCATCCTGGTCGACGACATCGTCGACTCCGGCGGCACGCTGGTGAACGCCGCCGACGCGCTGCTCGCCAACGGCGCCAAGGACGTCTACGCCTACATCACCCACGGCGTGCTGTCGGGGGGCGCTGCCGCCCGCATCGCCGGATCGAGGCTGAAAGAACTCGTCATCACCGATTCGATCCAGCCGACCGAAGCGGTGCGCAGCTCCGCCAACATCCGCACGCTGTCGATCGCCTCCCTGATCGGCGAAGCCATCGGCCGCACCGCCTCGGAAGAGTCGGTGTCGAGCCTGTTCGACTGAGCCCACCGCTTTTGCTCTGCAGGAACTGGTCATACCCCGGCTCGCCTTTGCGCGGGAGACCGTCATTGCGAGCGAAGCGAAGCAATCCATGCCGCAACACAAAAGGGAATGGATTGCTTCGTCGCGGAGCCTGTCATCGGGCGCGCATTCGCGCGACCCGTTGGCTCCCTTGCGCAAACGCTTCGCGTTTGTCGCAGGCAATGACGAAAAGTCGGCCCTATTAATATTACGCCTTAACTAATAATTAATTATGCGTTTGCGGGCACGAAACGCCCGGCCTAGCGTTCGTTGCAGTATTGCCCGGCAACCAACGAAGTGGTGCGTGCCATGACCTATAAAATGTATGGGGCGCTTCTCGCGTCTCTCAGTGCGGCGGCGCTCATGCTTGCCGCGAACGAGGCATCCGCCCGGACCGGAACGGCGTCTCGTGGCGGGTTTACTTCGCATTCGATTTCCCACCGGTCGGCGGCGCAATCGTTCCGGCATCACCGGAGAAACAACCTCGGGACCTTCTGGCCGGCGGTAGGGGGCTTCTACGACGGGCCGTCGACTGTTGAGCCCATGGTAGATGCGACGCAGCCAACGCCAGGCGATCTCCAATACACCAACACTTATGCCGTCCCCTGGGATTGGGCGCATCGATTTCCGCCGGTCGCCGTACCTTCGGATCGACCCTATGTATCGAGCTGCCCAACCGAGGCTGTGACGGTGACGGGGCGTGGCGGCAAGGAGCAAACCGTCAATATCACGCGGTGCTTCTGATAGCGGCACCCGAGACGGAATTGGCCGTCGGTCGAAATGAGCGAGGCCGTCGCGATTGACGGCCTTTGTCATTTCAAATTGCGTTTTTGCGACGGAGCAGGCGCTGGGTCAGAAGAAGCCGACACTCATGTCCAGGCCGGAAGTCGCCATGCAGACCCACACGAGGATGCCAAGGCCGCAAATCACGGCGATCGCGTTCACGGCGTAGTCGATCGGCGTTGCGGGAACGGCCTGCGTGGAGACGTCGGAAATCGCGTTCATGTCACCCTCCAAAGTTGAACCCCTCGGGAGGGGATTGCGGGTGCAGACTAACTTCAAACAGTTTATGTAAAATTGCCGCGCATCGTTAATTCTTCCAAAAAACGCGCCGCGATGCCGATCACGTTGCCTGTCAAGTTGACGATGCCGGCGAGGCTTTTGCCGAGCGGCCATGGACCAGCTTGCCGGAGCGAGCGCGCCAGCCGGCAGCGGCGTCATTGAACAAGGTCAGCCGAAGTCCACACTCCTCACCGGGGAGGGCTCTTGCAGGGAAACGCTTCTTTCAGGCTGTAAAGCAGCGCGAGCCCGAGCGGCAAACCGGCTGCATCTCCTTTTCTCTTGCGTGCCCATTTCAACAAAGTGTCGCTCGCTTGCTCAAAAGTCAGGACCGGCGGCATTCCCCCCAGGCAAAATAATCTGTCTTCCACCGAAATATTGTAGGCGATGAGGCCGTCTTTTATCCCTTCCAGATAAGTCTTGTTGTAACTCAGATCCCGTTCCCCCTTTGGATGCTGAAATTGCTCGACCGTCAATGCTTGCGCGTTTGCGTCCGAAGCCGGCAATCCGCCCAGCAACATCGTTATTGACGCAATGATCGCGATACCGGGAGATCTAGTCATCTCGAAGCTCCTTGGACATGCAATTCATCATGCCACCGTGGCCGGTGTAGCCCAAGGCAGGCGTCATAGCGAGCCAACCGGTCGCGCGAATCCGCGCCCGATGACAGGCTCCGCGAAATAATCCATGGAAAACGCAACCCCTGGTCGCCTGCGCGCTTTCGCAATGACGGCGGTTACTTTTCTACCGCCCGCCCTGCCCCGCGCTGTCCGCGCCGCCGCTCCACCGTGATCTCCGCCAGGATCGACATCGCGATTTCCTCCGGCGTGATGGCGCCGAGGTCGAGGCCGGCCGGCGCCTTGATGCGGTCGATGGCCTGGGCGTCACAGCCTTCGGCGATCAGCTTGGCGCGCAGCGCCGCCATCTTGCGGCGGCTGCCGACGAAGGCGTGATAGGCGGCATCAAGCGCAACCGCCGCCCGCAGTGCGGCCTCGTCGCCCTTGCCCTGGGTCGAGACCACGACGAAGCGTTTTGCCTGGTTCAGTTTTCCCAATGCAAAACCGTCGATCAGCATGTCGGCGTCGGGCGTCTCCGGCAGGTCGGCCGAAGGTGCTGCGACGGTGACGTGGTAGCCAAGCTGGCGGGCCTGCGCGGCAAGCGACAGCGCCACCGGGCTGCCGCCGAGAACGACCAGCGAGGGATGCGGCAGCACCGGCTCGATGAACACGTCCATGGTGCCCTTGCTCGGGCACATGTTGGTCGCAAACCGCACGCCGTCGCGGTTTTCGCCGGGCTTGACGCCGAGCTCGGCGAGCAGATTCTCCGGCTGCACCGAGACCATGCGCGGCTCGCCGTCGGCGAGCGCGTCGCGCGCGGCTTTCAGCACCGCGCCGCGGGCGCAGCCGCCGCCGATCCAGCCCGCCGCAATCGTTCCGTCGGGGCGGATGATCGCTTTCGCCCCGGCCTTCGCCGCCGTCACCGACACCGTCCGCACCACGGTGGCGAGCACAAAGGCCTGCTCGGCGGCCTTGAGCCGGGCCACCATATCCATCACTTCGACGTGCCTGGTCATCGGCGGCGCTCCTTCACTCACAGCTTCGCCAGATAGGGTTCGAGCTCGGTCAGGCTCTTCAGCGTGTTGGCGGGTGCATAGAGATCGATATGCGGCAGCGCCGCCTTGATGCCGGCGGCCTCCGGCGCATAACCCTCCCACGCCATCATCGGATTGAGCCAGACGATGCGGCGGCAGCGTCTTGCCAGCGCCGCCATCTCGCGGCCGAGCAGTTTTGCGTCGCCAGTTTCATAACCATCCGACACAATCATCACGCAAGAGCGCGAATGCAGCACGCGGGCGGCGTGCCAGCGGTTGAAGGTCTGCAGGCTTTCGCCGATCCTGGTGCCGCCGCCGGCGCCTTGCGCCATGATCGAAAGCCGGTCGAGCGCGCGCGCCGGATCCTTTTCCTTCATCGCGTCGGAGACATGCGCAAGCCGGATATGAAACAAAAACGCTTCGGCCTCGCGAAACTCGTCGAGCACGCCGTGGATGAATCGCAGGAACACCCCGGTATACATGCTCATCGAGCCGGAGGCGTCGAGCAGCATCACCAGCCGCAGCGGCTTTTGCTTGCGCTGCCGCCTGACCAGCGTGATCGGCACGCCACCATGGTTGATATTGCCGTGGATTGTTCTTCGCAGATCAAGGCGGTAGCCGCGCCGCCGCGCCAGATCGCGCCGGGTCAGTCTTGTGCGCATGGTCCTGGCAAGCCGTGCTGCGACTTCATGGGCCTGCTCGATCTGATCGGGGTCGGCCATCTTGCGGAAATCGATTTCTACAAGATTCTCCGCACCCGAGGCGCCCTCCATGCGGCCTTCGCCGGCGCGATGCTCCGGCGCGTCGCTGTCATCAGATGGAATCTGGTCGGTGGCGGCTTCGCCCGCGGCCGGTTCCGATTTCCTGTCCTGCAAGCTCTTCAGCGAGGGGCTGTTGGCGGCCTTCGCCGAGCCAATGGTCAGCGACCGCGACCGCACGCGCTTGCCGAGCCAGAACGCATCGAACAGTCCATCGAACCTGTCCCAGTCGGTCTTGCGCGCCGAAAACAGATGCTTGAAGGCGACGCGCAGCAGGCCCGGTCTGTCGGCATAGCCCGCCGCCATCAGGGTGGCCGCGTCCCGGCCCTCCTGCAGGCCGACGGCAAAGCCGCTGTCGCGCAAGGTCCGGAGAAACGCGGCGAGCTTGGCGGCGACCAGCCGCGACACCTCGTCGATCTCCTCATAGCCGGGATTGGGACCGCAGCAACTCATGCGACCTTTCCCAATATACGTTCCGTGACCTCGCGCGTCAGGCGCGACTTGTCCTCATGGGTCTTGACCAGGCACATCAGCGTCTCGTGCACCGTCTCGGGCGCCTCGAGCAGGTCGCGCACGCCGATCCCGACCAATGCGGCGGCCCAGTCCAGCGTCTCCGCCACGCCCGGCACCTTGCGCAGTTCCTCTTTCCGGATGCCCTCGACCATGCGCGCGATCTGCAGCGACAGCGACGCGGTCGCGCCATCGATCCGCGCCATGATGATGCGGGCCTCGCGATCGACGTCGGGATAATCGACATAGTGATAGAGACAGCGGCGGCGCAGCGCATCGGACAATTCGCGGGTGCCGTTCGAGGTCAGCACCACATGCGGGATCGTGGTCGCGGAGATGGTGCCGAGTTCGGGAATCGAGACCTGGAAATCCGACAACAATTCGAGCAGGAACGCCTCGAATTCGTCGTCGGCGCGATCGATTTCGTCGATCAGGAGCACCGGCGGCTTGTCGCGCCGGATCGCGGCCAGCAATGGCCTCTCCAGCAGGTATTTTTCCGAGAAAATCTGGTCCTCGATCGCGTCGGCGTCCTCGCCGCGATGGGCCTGGATCGAGAGCAGCTGCCGCTGGTAGTTCCACTCATAGAGCGCAGCCGATTGATCGAGCCCCTCATAGCACTGCAGCCGGATCAACTCGGTCGAATGCACCGCGGCCAGCGCCTTCGCGACCTCGGTCTTGCCGACGCCCGCCTCGCCTTCGAGCAACAGCGGACGCCGCAGCAGCTGCATCAGCGAGATCGCGGTCGCCAATTCGCCGTCGGCGATATAGCCGCAGTCCGCCAGCGCTTGCGCGATCTGTTCGCGGGTTTTCATGGTCAGAGTGTTGTCCTCTTCGCTGCATCTTCTCCCCTCCCCCCGCGAAGCGGCGGAGAGGGAGGGGAGTTCACGACCTCATCCTCCGTCATTGCGAGCGCAGCGAAGCAATCCAGCTTTCTCGCCAAGGAAAGAAGCTGGATTGCCTCGTCGCTTTGCTCCCCGCAATGACGGTGAGCATGAAGTCATATTACGCGAACACTCCCAAACTCTTCGCCGCCTTCCAGTTGCGCCAGTAGTCGTGCGGCATCTGGATGTGGGTTGAGCCCAGGAACGAGAAGGCGTCGTTGACGGCGTTGGAGAACGCCGGCACGCCGCCGACATTCGGGCTCTCGCCGACGCCCTTGGCGCCGATCGGGTGATGCGGCGACGGCGTGACGGTGAAGTCGGTCTCCCAATGCGGCGTCTCGACCGCGGTCGGCATGAAGAAATCCATGAACGAGCCGGTGACGACATTGCCCTCGGGATCGTAACGGATTTCCTGGCCCATCGCGATCGCAAACGCCTCGGTCAACCCGCCATGCACCTGGCCCTCGATGATCATCGGGTTGATGCGGGTGCCGCAATCATCCAGTGCATAGAAGCGCCTGATCTTGTAGACGCCGGTATCGACGTCGATGTTCATTACGCAGATATAGGCGCCGAAAGGATAGGTCATGTTGGGCGGATCGTAATAGCTCACCGCCTCCAGGCCCGGCTCCATGCCCGGCGGCACGGAATTGTAGGCCGCCCAGCAGATGTCCTTCATCGACATGGTTTTCTCCGGCAAGCCCTTGACGCGGAAACCGTCGATATCCCATTCGAGGTCGTCCTCGTGCACCTCGAGCTTGTAGGCGGCGATCATCTGCGCCTTGGCCTTGATCTTGCGCGAAGCCATCGCGATCGCGGCCCCCGCCACCGGCGTCGAGCGCGAGCCATAGGTGCCGAGCCCGTAAGGCGCGGTGTCGGTATTGCCCTCCTCGACCATGATGTTGTCGGCAGGAATTCCGATCTCGGTGGCGATGATCTGCGCCCAGGTGGTCTCGTGGCCCTGGCCGGTGCTCTTGGTGCCGACCCGGGCAATGCCGGCGCCGGTCGGATGCAGGCGGATTTCGCAGGAATCGAACATCGCTATCCCGAGGATGTCGCAATTCTTCGACGGCCCGGCGCCGACGATCTCGGTGAAGAACGACACGCCGAGGCCCATGATCTCGCGGGTCTCGCCGCGCTTGAACGCCGCGCGCTGCGCCGCCTGCTCCTTGCGCAGGCCGGCGTAATCGACCGTCTCCATCATCTTCTTCATGGCGGTGTGATAGTCGCCGGAATCATATTCCCAGCCCAACGCCGAGTGATACGGGAACTGCTCCTTGCGGATGAAGTTCCTCAGCCTTAGCTCGGCCGGATCCATGCCCAGTTTCTGGGCCAGAATGTCCATGCCGCGCTCGATGCAGTAAGCGGCTTCGGTGACCCGGAACGAGCAGCGATAGGCGACGCCGCCCGGCGCCTTGTTGGTGTAGATGCCGTCGACCGACAGATGCGCGGTCGGGAAGTCGTAAGATCCGGTGACGATGTTGAAGAAGCCGGCCGGCCATTTCGACGGGTCGGCGCAGGCGTCGAACGCGCCGTGATCGGCAAGCACATGGACGCGAAGACCCGTGACCTTGCCGTCTTTGGTCGCCGCGATCTCGGTGGTCATGTGGTAATCGCGGGCAAACGAAGTGGCCGTGAGGTTCTCGATGCGGTCCTCGACCCATTTCACCGGCTTGCCGGTGACGATCGACGCGACGGCGGCGCAAATGTACCCGGGATAGGCGCCGACCTTGTTGCCAAAACCGCCGCCGACGTCGGGCGAGATCACATGTATCTTCTGTTCCGGAATCTTGGCGATCAGCGCCACCACGGTGCGGATCACATGCGGCGCCTGGAATGTGCCCCAGATCGAGAGTTCACCCCTGATCTTGTCGAACGAGCAGACGCACTGGCAGGTCTCCAGCGGCGAGGGATGGGTGCGATGATAGGAGATCATCTCCTTGATCGTGACATCGGCCTTGCGGAAGGCGGCATCGGTGAGATCCTTGTCGCCGACCGTCCACTCGAAGATGTGGTTGTGATGCTTGCGCGGCCCATGCGCGCCCGAGGTCTTGCCGGCGAGATCCTCGCGCAGCACCGGCGCGTCCTTGTCCATCGCCTTGAACGGATCGATCACGACCGGCAGCGGCTCGTATTCCACCACGACCTTGTTGATGCCGTCATCGGCGGCATAGCGGTCGGTGGCGACCACGAAGGCAACCTCCTGGTTCTGGAACAGCACCTTGCCGTCGGCCAGCACCATCTGCACATCGCCGGCGAGCGTCGGCATCCAGGCGAGGTTGACGGTCTTCAGCGTCTCGGCGGTGATCACCGCCAGCACGCCCGGCACCTTCAGCGCCTCCTCGGAGTTGATCGATTTCACCCGGGCATGGGCATGCGGCGACCTGACGAAATCGCCGTGCAGCATGCCCGGCAGCTTCAGATCGTCGACATAATTGCCCTTGCCCTGGGTGAAGCGCGCGTCCTCGACCCGCTTGCGCTTGCAGCCCATGCCTTCGAGGGCAGCGGTGCGTTGTTCCCGCGTGGGAGTAAGATCGTTCATTCCGCAGCCTCCTTGAATTCAACGCCGTTGATCTTGTCGGCGGCGTACTGGATCGCCTTGACGATGTTCTGGTAGCCGGTGCAGCGGCAGATATTGCCCGAGATGCCCATCCGGATTTCTTCTTCGTTGGGCCGTGGGTTCTCCTGCAGCAGGCGTTGTGCGCGCAGGATCATGCCGGGCGTGCAGAAGCCGCATTGCAGCCCGTGCATCATCCGGAAACCTTCCTGCAGCGCCGACAGCGAGCCGTCGGCGTTGGCGACGCCCTCGATGGTGGTGATCTCGGAGCCCTGGGCCTGCACCGCGAATACCGTGCAGCTCTTGACCGACATGCCGTCGAGATCGACGGTGCAGGCGCCGCAATGGGTGGTCTCGCAGCCGATATGGGTGCCGGTGAGCAGGAGGTTCTCGCGGATGAAATGCACCAGCAGCGTGCGCGGTTCGACGAGGCCTTCGACCTCGGCGCCGTTCACCTTCATGGTCACATGAGTTTTTGCCATTTTTGATCCCTCCCCTTATTTCGCGCGTGAAGCGGCGCGTTGCAGCGCCCGCGTCACCATGATGCCGCCGACATGCTTGCGGTATTCGACCGGCCCGCGGGCATCCGCCGCCGGCGACATGATCGCCTCGGCCGCGGCCGCGGCCTTCTTCAGCGTCGCCGCATCGAGGCCGGTTCCGATCACCGCCTTTGCCGCATCGGTCGCGAGCAGCGGCGTTTCGTGCAGGTTGGTCAGACCGATCGCGCAGGAAACGACCTTGCCGCCCGCCATGGTGAGCACGACGGCGGCGGCGGCGGTGGCATAGTCGCCGATCTTGCGCTTCAGTTTCTCGTAGGCGTAGCCGTGGCCGGCGGCAGGCGGCGCAACCGAAATCGCGGTGAGGATTTCGCCGGGCTCGAGCGCGGTGAAATAGGCGCCCTGGTAGAATTCGGTGGCCGCGATATCGCGCCCGCCCCCCGGCCCTTCCAGCCGGTAGTGGGCGCCGAGCGTCATCATCAGCGCCGGCATGTCGTTGCCGGGATCGCCATTGGCGACGTTGCCGCCGATGGTTCCCATGTAGCGCACCTGCGGGTCGGCGATCAGAAGCGCGGCCTCCTGCAGGATCGGCAGCGATTTGGCGATGTCATCCGACGCCAGCAGCTCGGCCTGCGTGGTCATGGCGCCGATCACGATCCTGTTGCCGTCGCGGCGGATGCCCTTCAGCCCGTCGATGCCATGCAGATCGACCAGGTGCTCCGGTGTGGCGAGCCGCAGCTTCATCATCGGGACCAGACTGTGGCCGCCGGCAAGGGGGCGGGCTTCGTCGCCCAGTGTCGAGAGCAGCTTGACCGCATCGGCCACGGTCGCAGGCCGGTGATAGCTGAACGGGCCAGGAATCATCGTCTCCTCCATTCGTCTTTGTGTTTTTGAAAACAGACGTTGGTGCGGAGGCTCTTCCCGGAATTTCTCACAGACAAGGCAAAGGCGGCCGCTTGGTCACAAGCAGGGGAAATTCGCACGAATTGCGGGCCAGCACGCACGAAATGCGTCAGGCTGTGCGACCTATCAGACGTGATGGTTGCGCCGGGCGAGACCGAGGCGGGCCTTGACCTCGGCGATCTTGGCGCGGCTCACGGGAACGCGATGCGGCGACGGGCCGTCGAGCTCGATCACCGCGCCGTCCCCCTCCTTGCGCACCAAGGTGACGTGCGGGATCGCCACGATATGGCTGCGGTGCACCCGGACGAACAGACCGGGATCGAGCTGGGCTTCGGCCTCCGAGATCGACCACGGGCACATCCGCTCGCGGGTGCCGTCATGCACCCTGGTATAATGAGCGTCGGCGCGGACGCTGCGCACATCGGCGGTATCGATAAAGTGCGTGCCGTCGGCGCCCTCGATCGGAAGACGGACGACCGGCGCCGCGCGCGGCGGCTGGCCGAGGCCGCCGAGCGGCGCCGAGGTCAGGCGCGGGAAGCTGGCGGCGGCTCCCGTATCAGGGGACACCACGGCGAGGGTCGCTTCCGCGGCCGGATCGGGCGCTACGGAAACTGCCGCCGTTTGCCGGCGCGGATCCGGCACCAGCGACAGCAGGAAGCCGGCCGCGATCACGAAACACAGCACGGCCACCACCACCGAGAGGATTTGCGGCGACGCCGCCAGCCCCCCGGCCAGGTGTTGATGGGCGGCTTCCGCGCGCGGGACGAAATGCATGCCGTGCATCGCGGTGTAATGCATGCCGGACACCGCGATGCCGAAGGCGATCGCGCTTAGAGTCAGGCGGATGCCGTCCTGGCGGGCGAGAAAGGCGCGCAGGCCGCCATAGGCCGCGGCGATCGCGATCACGACCGACAGCACGACCATCGCAGTGTCGTGCTCAATGGCGAAATTGCCGGCCAGCCCATGAATGCCGACATAATGCATGCTCACGATCCCGGCCCCGAGCAGCACGGCCGAGGCGATCACGCGCCGCTGCGACGGCTCGCCGATTGCTGAGGAAGAACAGGGAAACGCCGACCACCAGCGCGCAGATCAGGAACGAGACGATGGTCGGAAGCACGAGATAGCTGGCATCGGCCGGGATCGGCGCCGCCAGCATGCCGACGAAATGCATGGTCCAGATGCCGATGGCGAGGAAGCCGGACGCGCCCGACAGCAGGACGCGACGGCTCACGCCCGGCGTCCCGCGGATGCGGGCCGCGAGGCCGAAACCGGTGTAACCTCCCAGGATCGCGATCACCACCGAGAGCGCGACGAGATAGGGATCGTGTCCTTCGAACATGATCTTCTCGGCCGCCCGTCTCCACGGGCGTGCCACCTCCCAGGCAAAGTCTATAGGCGGCGATGGAAATGACAATGAGGTGCGAGAGAGTCCGGGCGTTCTCGCTGCTAGGCCGCCCGGATCGATCCGAGGAAACCGTCGACCTCGATCTTGAGCTTTTCAGACTGCGACGACAATCCGCTCGATGCCTCCAGCAATTTGGATGCGGCGAGCCCGGTCTGGTTTGCCGCCTGTGTGACGCCGTCGATGTTCTCTTTCACGTCGCCGGTGCCGATGGCGGCCTGCTGAACGCTACCGGCAATCTCGCGCGTCGCCCCATTTTGCTGGTCGACGGCACTCGCGATCGCGCCGGAAATCTCGTTGATCTCCGCGATGGTGCCGACGAAGGCCTGGATCGCGGTCACAGCCTCTCCGGTCGCGGTCTGGATGTCCTGGATTTGCGCGGAAATTTCCTCCGTCGCCTTCGCCGTCTGATTGGCCAGCGCCTTCACTTCGCTCGCGACCACGGCAAATCCGCGGCCGTGCTCGCCCGCGCGCGCGGCCTCGATCGTGGCATTCAGCGCGAGCAGGTTAGTCTGGCTGGCGATGCTCTGGATCAGAGTCACCACTTCGCCGATCTTCTGCGTGCCGGATGCAAGTCCATCGACAACGACATTGGTGCGTCGCGCTTCATCGGCGGCTTTTTCCGCGATTTCCGCCGAGCGGGTTACCTGTTTGCCGATCTCGCCAATCGAAGCCGTCAGTTCCTCCGTGGCCGATGCGACGGTTCCGACGCTGCCCGAAGCCTGTGTCGACGCCGTCGCGGCCGCGGCGGCTTTCCGCGCCGTTTCCTCGCTGCTGCCGCTCATGGTTGCGGAGATGGCCTGCATCTCACCCGCCGCGACCGCAACGGCCCGGACGATATGACCGACTTTTTGCTCGAACTCGGACGCCAGATCGCGCCGCGCCGCGTCGCGCTCCTGCTTGGCCAGACGATCGGCTTCGACCTGGGATGCCTGGGCGCGGGCTTCGGCGGCGTGCGCAGTCTCCAACTCGGCGGTTTTCTGCGCCATGGCTTCGAACAGCTGCGAGAGCTTGTGCGCGAGCCATACCAACACGGCTGCTTCCATCACCAGAATGACGGCGTGGAGAACGACGCGCCCGAGATCGGTTCCGCCTGGAAAGATCGCCGCAGGGAGCAGAAAATTCAGGATGAGGTGGTGTAGTGCAACCGCGACGGTGCCGATCACGATCGGCCGGTAGTCGCAATAGGCGACCAATAGCGCCAGCGCCGCGAAGAAATACATGTGCACGTCGATCTGCCAGGGGTGCCCCGACAGCTCGAACGCCAGCACCGAGACGCCGCCCATCAGCGCGACGGCAAATGTCAGGCGGGTCGACAGCCCGTTGCCTGCCATGCGCCATGATACCGTCGCGGCGACGGCGAACACCGCCATGAAAGCCGCCGGCAGCAGCCATTCGGAACCGCGCACCATTCCGATCGCCACGGCGATCGGAAGGTGTAGCCAGAGCAGCGCGATCAGCGCCTTGCTGGTGGTTTCGCGCAGCGCTTCGAGGTCCTTGCTCTCGACGATCATGTTCAAATTCCCTTGGGCTATTTCTTGGGGCTATTTGGTGAGGCAGGCGTCGATCGCCCGCGGGTCGATAGTGAGCCAGACGCCGGACTCGCGCAGCCTCGTTAGTCCGTCATGGCTGTCGGGCTGCACCACGAGAATCGAGGGAATGGCGGTGATCCTGACAATGGCGGCATTGGCGGAAACGGCTGCGGCGAAAATTTCCTGGGTGCTCCACCAGGGCGGGAAGGCGACGGCCACAATTTCGGCGCCGGGCCGGACCTGCAACGACAGCGCCGCTAACGCGAAAAAACTCACGATCAGCAGGCCGATGGCATTGAACCATGCTGGCCAACGGGACGGCGTGACGTCTTGAATCCGCTCCATCCGATAAATGCATACGCGAATAAAGCTAATTCCCGGTAAATACCCCGGCTTCCTGCAGGTATCGACGCATGCTCGCCATCGTGGACCCATGCCAAAGCCAGCGGCCGAGATGACGATCGAGCGGTGTTTGCGCCTACACGATCCCCGCCGCGACCTGTCCGCGCAACCGCTCCAGGCTGAGCAGCGTATTGGCGCAGGCCTCCGCGACCTCGATGCCCTTGGCCGCGAAATGCTTGCGGAAGAAATCGAAATGCGCCGCGGTCTCGTTGAACTGCTGCGGCGTCACCACCGCCGAGAACACCGGCACCTCGGTGCGCAACTGCACCTCCATCAGCGCCTTGATCACGGTTTCGGCGATATATTCGTCGTCGATGACGAGTCCTGCCGCGACGATCGCGGTGTAGCGCCTGGTCTTGGCGAGCAGCTGCACGTGCAGCGGGATTTCGAACGAGCCCGGCACCTCGAACACGTCGATCTGCGCGCGCGCAATGTGGCGCGCCTCGATCTCGGCGAGGAAAGCATCGCGGCATTCGGCCACCACGTCGCGATGCCAGGCGGACTGCACGAAGGCGACCCGCTGCGGTTTTACGAAACGCGGATGCGCCGGCGGCCCTTCGACGGTTTCGGATGATTGTTTTGCCTCGGCAGGCTCTTGCGACATCGGTTTTATGGCCCTCGCGGCGGGCCGCCGCGCTGCGGGCGGCCCCCTGGAGGGAACTATGCCGAACGGCCGCGCCCGCAGCAAGGCGCTCGCCCATCCGGAACCGGCCTGTCCGCCTGGCGCAAAAGCCCGACGCCGCAGCACGAATCGAATGCGGGATTCGGTGCCGAAAAAATTAACGATTTGGGCGCGATTCGAATCCAATTCCGGTTTGTTCTCATCCAAAAGTTAACGGCCGCGAAGAGCTGTGGACGATTTGAGCTTTGCCTGTGGATGGACTCCCGGTGCCGTTGCGCGGATTCCGCAAATCACATCACTTCGTCCCGGCAGGCCCTGATCCCAATGCGAGTTGGACCATCGGGGAATTGCAGTCGGCGGCAACGCGCAAGCGCATGTCGGTCCGCCGCGTGCGTATCACATTCGTATCCGAATTTTGTAAAGGCAAGGTCGAGACGGCATGTCCCTCCTCGAAGGCATCATCGATTCCCGGAATAATCCGCTCGCGGTGGTCGAGGATATCGCCGCCGATAACAACTGGTCGTTCGAACGCTCCGGCGAGGATGAGGTTACGATCGTCTCCAAGGGCGACTGGACCGATTACCAGTTGTCCTTCACCTGGATGAGCGAGATCGAGGCGCTGCATCTGGCCTGCGCCTTCGACATGAAAATTCCGCCTGCCCGCCGCGGCCGAGGTGCAGCGGCTGATCGCGGCCATCAACGAGCAATTATGGGTCGGGCATTTCGATATCTGGACCCATACCGGCATGATCATGTACCGCCAGGCGCTGGTGCTGCCGGGCGGGCTCACCGCCTCGACCGCGCAATGCGAGACCATGCTGGTCAGCGCGATCCACGCCTGCGAGCGTTATTATCCAGCGTTCCAGTTCGTGGTCTGGGCCGGCAAATCGGCGGCTGAGGCCATGAGCGCGGCGATGTTCGACACCGAGGGCGAGGCGTAGGGCGCTGCGCCAGGCCCATTGCGTCTCCACATATTCGGCGTCGTCCCTGCGAAAGCAGGGACCCATACGCCGTGACGCTAATTGTGTCGCACGGCGCTTGTTGCAGATATCCCAATGAACTAGAAACGCCTGTGGTTATGGGTCCCCGCTTTCGCGGGGACGACGCGACATTTGTGGTGCGATCTTGAATACAAGCAGCGCCTTGAAGAATATCCAGGGCACCGTCGTCCTCGCCGGCGCGGGGAAGATGGGCGGCGCGATGCTGTCGGGCTGGCTGGCGCAGGGCCTCGACGCAAAGCGCGTGGTGGTGATCGAGCCGCATGCGACCGACGAGATCCGCGCGCTCGTGGCCAAAGGCGTGCGCCTCAATCCGCCACCAAAGGATGTCGGCCAGGTCGCAGCCCTCGTGGTCGCGCTGAAGCCGCAGGCCTTCCGCGAGGCCGCACCGAGCCTGAAGCCGTTCGCCGGACCGACCACGCTTGTCGTGTCGATCATGGCGGGAACCACGATTGCGGGGATTGCCGAGGTCCTGATCGGCAAGGATTTGGGCGGCAGCGTGGTACGCGCCATGCCCAATACGCCGGCCGCGATCGGCCGCGGCATCACGGTGGCGGTGGCGGCGAACAATGTCGGCGCCGCGCAGCGCGCGGTCGCAGACAGCCTGCTGCGCGCCACCGGTTCGGTCGAATGGGTCGAGGACGAGGGCTTGATGGACGCGGTGACCGCGGTCTCCGGCTCCGGCCCGGCCTATGTGTTCCTTTTGGCCGAAGAGCTGGCGCGCGCCGGCGTCGAGGCCGGGCTCCCTGAAGCGCTCGCCACCAAACTGGCGCGCGAAACCGTCGCCGGCTCCGGCGAATTATTGCATCGCTCTGAACTGCCTTCCGCGACGCTGCGCCACAACGTCACCTCGCCCGGCGGCACCACGGCGGCGGCGCTGGAAGTGCTGATGGGACCTGACGGGATGCAGTCGCTGCTGACCCGCGCGGTCGCCGCCGCGACCAGGCGATCGAAGCAACTGGCGAAATAAATCGCATCGGGCCCGCCGCAGGGATGCAACGCCACCCGCGATCTTGAGGGTGGGCAGCATTGCACCGTAACAAGCAGAAAAATCGACCTCTGCAAAGCCAGCTTGATGGCGGCTTCCGGGATTATTCCGGAAGCCTCATCAGAAAATTAGCTTCCAGAGGGATTGAACGACGGATCTTTGCCGCCTACCCAGGACGGATCCCTTCCACCAAAGCTAAAGCCGTTGGTGGGGTCCAGCATTCCTGGAGCGGTATCGATCGGCCCGAGCACCTGATTATAGGCCCGGCGAAGATCGGACCGATCATAGCCTCGGTCATAGGCCTTGCGCCCGTGATGCTCGGACGCGGTGGCCACTTGCACTGCCAATCCAGAAATCAGCAGCGCGCCGAAAATAGTGATAGCTGTCTTCCGCATGCTCGCCTCCGTTGGTTGACATAGGTCGAGGCAACTGCCTCGCTTTGCGTGTGTCATGATGAGACAACGCGCCTCATCAAACGCTGCCACCATGACGTGGCGCGCCCGGAGTACGTGTGGTCCATCCCACATTTCACGAAGTCTTGACAGATGATCGGATGTCGCTGCTGACGCGCGCCGTTGCGGTCGCAACCAAGCAATCGAAAGCACTGGTGAAATGATTGCAGATCGTAGGGTGGGCAAAGCGAAGCGTGCCCACCAATCGAGACAAGGCTTGGCCGAGAGGTGGGCACGGCGTGAAGAGCGCCCTTGCCCACCCTACGTCTTGTTCGATGTCGCTCGTAAAGACGTTCAGGCCCGCAACTAACCCGCTCCCAAACGCTTGGTAAACGCCTCGACATTGACGAGGCCGCGGGCATGGCGGCCCTCGCCGATGCGGCGCTTGTCGTCGAAGGCTTCGACCTCGAAGCGGATGATCCGGCGTTCCACCGCGATCACCCGCGCCGTGGTGCGCACCAAGGCGCCGACCGGAGTGGCGGCGAGATGTCTGATATCGACCTCGGTGCCGACCGTGATCCAGCCTGGTTCGAGACACGGCTTGATGGCGTCGGCGGAGGCAAGCTCCATCTCCAGGATCATCATCGGCGTCGCATAGACCATCGGCATATCGGGAACGAAATGCCCGACGGTGCGCTCCGGCGGCACCACCAGCCTGCGCTCGGCGCTCATGCCGATCTTGATGACGTCGCGTGCATCCATGGGATGGGATGTCCTGAAGACAAATGATCCTCCCGTCGTCCCGGCCAAGCGAAGCGCGAGCCGGGACCCATAACCACAACCGTTTACGTTGCGCAAAGCTGGGGCAACGGCCCCTGCGAAACAACAAGCATCGATTGTTATGGGTCCCCGCCTTCGCGGGGACGACAGTCGGCGCTACTTCTTCGCCGCCGCGTCGCGCTCAACGAAGGTCTTGCCGCCCTTCATCTTGTGGGCCAGCGGGGCTTCGTTGATCTGGATTACCACCGCGTCGGCATCGACGCCGAGATTCTTCACCAGCGCCTGGGTGATGTCGCGCATCATGCCGGCCTTCTGTTCGTCGGTGCGGCCAGCGGCCATGCTGATGGTAATTTCAGGCATTTTTGTCTTCCTTTTCTCTTGCTAGCTTTCGTCATGGCACGGACCTTGTCCGGGCCATCCGCGAGCGTCCCCATCAAACAAGACGTGGATGCCCGGCACAAGGCCGGGCACGACGCCCTGCTATGTCCATTTCACCTCATGCCGCGCCAGCACTTCGCGCACCCTGGCGACGATCTCGTCTTCTCGACAGGAAAACTGCGCGGGCCGGCTCTCGCGCCACTCCTGGTTGGAGGCAATCGCGGCCGCAGCCTTGGCGCCCTCGATCAGATCCTTGATCTGAACCTCGCCGCGCGCCTTCTCGTCACTGCCCTGAATGATCACGCAAGGCGAGTTGCGGCGGTCGGCATATTTGAGCTGGTTGCCCATGTTCTTGGGATTGCCGAGATAGAGTTCGGCGCGGATGTTCGCCGCGCGCAACACGGCGACCATCTTCTGGTAATCGGCGACGCGGTCGCGGTCGAACACGGTGACCACGACGGGACCGAATTCCGGCGTGGTGTCGAGCTTGCCGAGCATGGTGAGGGCGGCCTGCAGCCGCGACACGCCGATGGAAAATCCGGTCGCCGGCACCGGCTCGCCGCGAAACCGCGATACGAGCCCATCATAGCGCCCGCCGCCGCCGACCGAACCGAAGCGAACGGGCCGGCCTTTCTCGTCCTTGGTGTCGAGCAGGAGTTCTACTTCGTAGACCGGGCCGGTGTAATATTCGAGGCCGCGGACGACGGAGGGATCGAATACAGATCTCGCTCCTTCGCATAGCCGGATTTATGGCAAAGAAAAAGGATGTCAGTTAACTCGGACGTCCCAGCTCGTGTCGCCCCCAACTTCAGCAATTGATTTCGCTACGCGATCAAGCTTTTCAGCGCCGTCTTCACTTGTTGAGGTCACATAGTCGAGCACAATTTCTATTGCTTTAGGTGTGGAGCTTTGCACCCTTCGTGAAATCGCCCTTACCCTCTTCTCCTCCGTCCCAACGGCCATCGCCAAGCAGAAGCTTCACTCCGTCAATCCCGAGCCGATCCATCTTGTCGATTGCGCGCAGAACTGTAAGTCGCTGGCCCGCACTCGCATCGCCTTCGAGACCGCATGCTTCCAAGACTCCATCGAGCACCTTGCGGTTATTCACCTTCACCACATAGCTGCCGCGCGGAATGCCGAGCGCTTCCATCGTGTCCGCCGCCATCATGCACATCTCGGCGTCGGCGGCGGCGGCGGACAGACCGCCGGACGCCGTGCCCACGGTATCGGCATCGAACTGCATGAACTGGCGGAAGCGGCCGGGGCCCGGTTTTTCGTTGCGATAGACGTAGCCGAACCGGTAGCTGCGATAGGGCAAAACGATGTTTTCGGTGCCGTATCTCTCCGCCACGTAGCGCGCCAAGGGCGCGGTCAGGTCGTAGCGCAGCGAGATCCACTGCTCGTCGTCGTCCTGGAACGAGAACACGCCCTCGTTGGGGCGGTCCTGATCGGGCAGGAATTTCCCCAGCGCGTCGGTATATTCCATCGCCGGGGTTTCGACCGGCTCAAAACCGTAGCGCTCATAGACCTCGCGGATCTTCTCGACCATGGCGCGGGTCGCCGCGATCTCGGCGGGGCCGCGATCGGCCAGCCCGCGCGGCAGGCGGGCTTTGAGTTTTTGCGGTTTTTTTGGTTTATCGGCCATCGGCGGCGTTGGTATCAGCGCCAGCGCGATGCGGCAACCGGGGCTGTCGATTGGTACGCCGTCATTCCGGGGCGCGTCGAAGACGCGAGCCCGGAATCTCGAGATTCCGCGTCTGGTCCTTCGGACCATCCCGGAATGACGGTACTCCGGTCACAGCACCTTTCTGATCCAGTCGTGCGGATCGGGGGCACGGCCGTACTGGATGTCGATCAGCTTCTTGCGCAGCCCCATGGCGACCGGGCCGGCCGCACCGCCGCTGATGAGAAAGTCGCCGCTTGCCGAACACACCTTGCCGATCGGCGAGATCACGGCCGCGGTGCCGCAGGCGAAGGCCTCCTTCAGCTTGCCGCTGGCGGCGTCCGCGCGCCACTGGTCGATCGTGTAGGCTTCCTCGCGCACGCGCGTGCCGGAATCCTTCGCCAGCGCGAGGATCGAATCGCGGGTGATGCCCGGCAGGATGGTGCCGAGCGGCGGCGTTGCGAGCGAGCCGTCGTCGAACACGAAGAAAACGTTCATGCCGCCGAGTTCCTCGATGTAGCGGCGCTCGATCGCATCGAGGAAAACCACCTGATCGCAGCCGTGATCGATCGCCTCGGCCTGCGCGCGCAGGCTCGCGGCGTAGTTGCCGCCGCATTTGACGGCGCCGGTGCCGCCGATCGCCGCGCGCGTGTAGTTCTCCGATACCCAGATCGACACCGGCGCGGGTCCGCCCTTGAAATAGGAGCCGACCGGCGAGGCGATCACGGCGAAGATGTATTCCGCGGAAGGCTTGACGCCGAGGAAGACCTCGCTCGCGATCATGAAGGGGCGCAGGTAAAGACTGCCCTCGCCGCCCGGCACCCAGGCGCGGTCGAGGCGCACCAGTTGCTCTACCGCTTCGATGAACACGGGCTCGGGCAGCGGCGCCATCGCCATGCGCTCGGCCGAATTGTGGAAGCGGCGGGCATTGGCGTCGGGACGAAACAGATTCACGCCGCCGTCGTCGCGCTTGTAGGCCTTGAGGCCCTCGAAAATCTCCTGGGCGTAGTGCAGGACGGCGGTGGCCGGATCGAGCGGGAAATTGGCGCGGGACTCGACGCGCGCGCCATGCCAGCCCTTGGCGTGACTGTAGCGGACCACGGCCATGTGATCGGTGAAAATCCGCCCGAAGCCGGGATCCACCAGCCTTGCCGCGCGATCCTTTTCGGACGCCGGATTGGTCGCCGGGTGGATTTCGAATGGCAAATTCACCCCCTTGTTTGCCGACGTCGGCGCGATTTCCGGAGCCGGCCTGTCCCGCCGCGCCTGTTCGATCGAAACTGCCATGGGCTCTCTCCCGGATCGACGCGCTACCCGCGCGCCTCGCGCTTTGGCGCTGTTGTTACGCCTGGTTGTTAAGCCTGGCCTCCGCGTCCGACCGGCCTTGCAGCCGGGGTCCACGCCGGCATGGCCTAGGACATGCTTTTGCGGGACGCGGAAGTCCAGTATGTTTGCCGAAATGCCGCTCGACAATCGTACGGTCAACAAATCGCGGCTTCTCGCCGCCACCTTTGGGCCTTCTCAGGCCGCTTGGAGCATCGCCGCGATCGAAACGACTTAATATTTCGTCGTGACTGGCTGTTTTGTAACATTGAACCCAAGATATGTCAATATGGCTGACTTAAATTTCTCGAACCAATCCGACGCTCCCTGATTCGCGGACGAACGAGGGGCGTTCTGCGGCCACGGCGCCGGCCGGTTTGCGCTGGGACATCATCGAGCTTTTGTTCTTCGCCTACCGGGATTTCGTCGGCGATGCCGACCATGAGCTCGAGGCCTTCGGCTTCGGGCGCGCGCATCACCGCGTGCTGCATTTCGTCTACCGCTATCCGGGTCTGAAGGTGGCCGATCTGCTCGACGTGCTGCGGATCACCAAGCAATCGCTGGGACGGGTGCTCAAGCAACTGCTCGACGAAGACTATATCGTGCAGAAGGCCGGCAATAACGACCGCCGGCAGCGCCTTCTTTTCGCCACCGCCAAGGGCGAGGCGCTGGTGGCGAAGCTTGCAGGCCTGCAGACCGACCGGCTCAACCGCGCGCTGCGCGACATCGGCCCGTCAGGCGCGGATGCGGTTCGCCAGTTCCTGCGCGCGATGATCGATCGCGACGATCCAGACAAGGTGCTGGAGGCCATTTTTGGAGCCGGCAATCCGACCGCAAAGGCAAAAGAATGATGGTGGCTCTGGCAACAACCGTCGCACGGACGCCGCCGCAACCGGCCGACGACGCCCCGCATCTGCTGCTGGTCGATGACGACCGCCGCATCCGCGATCTGCTGTCGCGTTTTCTTTGCGGCGAGGGCTACCGCGTCACCACCGCGATGAGCGCCAAGGATGCCCGCGCCAAGCTGCTCGGCCTGCATTTCGACCTGTTGATCCTCGACGTGATGATGCCCGGCGAAACCGGCTTCGATCTGGCCCGGTTCATCCGCACCTCGTCATCGGTACCGATCGTCATGCTGACGGCGCGCCACGAGGCCGAAAGCCGGATCGAGGGCCTGCAGATCGGCGCCGACGATTATGTCGCCAAGCCGTTCGAGCCGCGCGAGCTGGTATTGCGGATCGGCAATATCCTCAAGCGCACCGCGCCGCCGCCGGTGGAAACGCTGGAGAAGATCGCGTTCGGGCCCTACGTCTATCACCTGGATCGCGGCGAACTTCGCCAAAGCGATGAGACCATCCATCTCACCGACCGCGAGCGCGACATGCTGCGCATTCTTGCCCTGGCGCGGGGCGAGACCGTGCCGCGCAGCGCGCTGACCGGCGACGGCACCGTCAACGAACGCGCGGTCGACGTCCAGATCAACCGCCTGCGGCGCAAGATCGAGCGCGATCCCGCCAACCCGTTGTTCCTGCAGGCGGTGCGCGGTATCGGCTATCGCCTGGTCGCATCGCCTTGAGCGGTTCCAGTGAATCCCGTCGGATCAACGTTGTGAATCCCGCCCGATGAGCACGCTCGACACCGGCCTCACGCTGATCCGTACCGCCGCCGGCCGTGTCTCCGCGGCCAATGGCTGGATGGGCAACGCGTTCAAGAGCTGGATGCCGACCGGGCTTTACGCCCGCGCGCTGCTGATCATGATCGTGCCGATGGTGGTGCTGCAATCGGTGGTGGCGTTCGTGTTCATGGAACGGCACTGGAATACGGTCACGCGACATCTGTCCGCGGCGGTGGTGCAGGATATCGCCGCTTTGATCGACGTCTACAAGGGCTATCCGCAGGACAAGGACCGCGCGCAGTTGCGGCGCATCGCCCAGCAGCGGCTGGGGCTGGTGGTGGATTTCTTGCCGGTCGGCGACATGCCGCCGCCCGGCCCGAAGCCGTTCTTCTCGCTGCTCGACCAGACGCTCTCGGTCCAGCTCGGCCGGCAAATCGCAAAGCCGTTCTGGATCGATACCGTCGGCCGCTCCAACCTGGTCGAAATCCGCATTCAGCTCGACGACGCGGTGATGCGCATCTTCGCCCAGCGCAGCGCGGCCTATGCCTCGAATTCGGAGATCTTCCTGTTCTGGATGGTCGGCACCTCGTCGATCCTGCTGATTGTCGCGGTGCTGTTCCTGCGCAACCAGATCAAGCCGATCCTGCGGCTTGCGGATGCCGCCGAGAGCTTCGGCAAGGGCCGCGAGGCGCCCCACTTCCGGCCCCGCGGGGCGCGCGAAGTGCGCCGCGCCGCGCACGCCTTCCTGGAGATGAAGGGGCGCATCGAGCGCTCGATCGAGCAGCGCACCGCGATGCTGGCCGGCGTCAGCCACGATCTGCGCACCATCCTGACCCGCTTCAAGCTCGAACTGGAGTTGATCGGCGACAGTCCCGAAGTCGACGGCATGCGCAAGGATGTCGACGAGATGGCCGGCATGCTGGAGGATTATCTCGCCTTCGCCCGCGGCGACAGCGGCGAGCAGGCGCAGCCGACCGACATGACGCTGGCGCTGGAGGAATTGCGCGGCGACGCCGAGCGCAACGGCCACACCGCCACGGTGGCGTTTCACGGCCTGCCGGTGGTGACGGTGAAGCCGGCGGCGTTCAAGCGCTGCCTTGCCAATCTGGTGTCGAATGCGGCACGGCACGCCAACACGATTTCGATCACCGGTTATCGCGATCACCGCTATCTGACGATCACCGTCGACGACGACGGGCCGGGCATTCCGCAGACCATGCGCGAGGAAGTGTTCAAGCCGTTCCTGCGGCTGGACGACGCCCGCAACCAGGATGAGGGCGGCACCGGCCTCGGTCTGGCGATCGCCCGCGACATCGCCCGCTCGCACGGCGGCGACATCACGCTCGGCGACAGTCCGATGGGCGGGCTTCGCGCCGCGGTGCGGATCCCGGTGTAGTTGCTCTCTTCTCCCTCGCCCCGCGCTTGCGAGATTGCCCCGGCTAGCTCGTCGCCCCTGCGAAAGCAGGGACCCATAGCCCGCGGCGGATGTTGGGAGAAAAGGTAGAACTGCCAGCCCGTAAACACTGGCGACTGTGGTTATGGGTCCCCGCGTTCGCGGGGACGACAGCTGACAAAGATCAAACCTACTTCGGCAGCAGGCCCTTGAGCTTTTCGGCGTCCTTGACGTTGAGCTTGAAGCCGCCGGGCATCACGATGTCGCCGGGCTTCTGGTCGGGCTTGCAGGCCCCCAGCCACTTCGCCTCGACCGTCATGCTGGTATCGTGCGGCACGCCGGCGGGCCCGCGTTCGCTGTGCGCGGTGGTCTTGATGGTGTAGGCGGAATTGAAATCGCCGGATATCTCCGCGTGCGAGGTCATCGACATGCCAGCCACGCTGCACTCGGAATCGGTGACATAGCCGGTCGCGGTCTGCTGGATATCGCGCTTTGAGCAAACCTCCTTCGACATCGGCGAGAACGAGGTCGCCATTTCCTTGTCGGTGGTCGCGTCGGTGCAGTGCTGCATCGTCATTTCGGGCAGCGGCGAGCCGGTCCGTACCATTTTCATTTCCCACAGACCCGCCTTGCGAAGCGGCATTTCCACCGCGCCGGCATCGAGCGCCGGCAATAACGCCAGCAGACAGGGCCCCAGGCAAATTGAAAGAAGCTGTCGCGTCATGCTCCGCACTCCCGGTGAAATGCCTCCGAATACGGGATGGTTGAATTCAGTATTTGGTGTGCAGCGGCTGCTGGTCGGCGCCGTAGGGCACCCAGCGGCAGGCAAAGGAAACGTAGCCGCCGTAGTGCGGATCCACAGCCAGGAATTTCACCACCTTGCCATATTTGGCGCAGTGATCGACCGCGATCTGGCGGGCATCCGCCGTCGTCGCCAGCTCATAGGCGATGATGCCGCCGGTATCGTTGCCCTTGAAGGGTGGCACCCAATCGGCCAGCGCCGGCGCGGACGCCAGCATTGCGCAGACGGCAACCAGGCTCGCGGCCCCAATGATTCGCATCGCAAACTCCGTTTTTCTTGGGGACTACCTTAGAGCGCCTCGGAGGCCATGAAAAGAACGGCAGAGGGTTTGCTGCGGACTTCTTGGCAGGTGTTGCCGCGTTGCACTTGACCTCGTGCGCGCGGCGCGGCACGGTTCGCTCGTTCGATCATCCGGCGGACCGTCCATGCACGACTTCTTCACATCCTCCCCGAAAACCTGGCTTTCTCGGAAAACAAGCTTCGGCGCGGTGCTCGGCGCCCTGCTCGGCCTGTTGGCGTTCGGCCAGGCGGCCGAGGCGGCCAATCCGCTGGAGCTGAATTTTTGGCTGTCGGGCCCGAATTATGAGGGGCGGATCAAGTCTTGTGAGGCCGCGCTGGGGACGATCACCTCGCAGTTCCAGGAAAAAGAGAGCACCTTCTGGAATTCGTCGCTGCAGATCACGGCCTATGGCCGGATCCACGAGACCGCCTACCGGCCATGGCAATCGGACAATATTCCGCGCCGCTACTGCAGCGGCGACGTGATGCTGAGCGACGGCAAGCTGCGCGCCGTCCATTACTCGATCATCGAGGATGGCAGTTTTGCCGGCTACGGTCAGGGCGTCGAATGGTGCGTGACCGGGCTTGATCGCGACTGGGCCTATAATCCCGGCTGCAGGGCCGCACAGCCCTGATTCCAGGGCGGGTTTTCTCCCGGTTTTTTCCAGATCCTTGACCCGGTGCCTCTACCGGTTCGCCTTATTTCCACTTTTGTTCTTGAAATGTTCCGGACAGCTGCTAGGCTTCCGGCATCGTCTAGGCATGAGGGCATCACCATGTTTGGATTTCAGTCGGGTTGGATGGCGCGGATTCCCGTCGGCTTCAGCCGGTTCATCTTCATGGCGCTGATCGGCATCGCCGGGGTCTCCTTCTCATGGGTCGGAGCCGCTTCGGCGCAGGATCGCCGGCAGAACACGCCCGGTGAGTTCGATTTCTACGTGCTGTCGCTGTCGTGGTCGCCCTCCTTCTGCGAGGAGGCCTCGGAACGCGGCAGCAGCGGGCGTTCGCAAGCCCAGTGCGGGGCACGGCCGTTTTCCTTCGTGGTCCATGGCCTGTGGCCGCAATACGAACATGGCTTTCCCGATTATTGCGAGCGGCCCTCGCCGCGGCTCGATCGCAACATCATGTCGTCGATGCTGGATCTGATGCCGGCGCCCGGGCTGATCTTCAGCGAATGGGACAAGCATGGCACCTGCTCGGGGCTGTCGCCGCGGGCCTATTTCGAGACCATCCGCAAGGCGCGCTCCGCGGTGAAGATTCCCCCTGAATTTCTTGAACTTTCCGATCCGAAGACCGTTGCGCCGTCGGAAATCGAGGACGCCTTCATCAAGGTCAATCCCGGCCTGTCTGACGCGGCGATGGCGGTCACCTGCAACCGGACACGGCTCAGCGAAGTGCGTATCTGCATGAGCAAGGATCTCCAGTTCCGCGCCTGCGAGGAGATCGATCGCCGCGGCTGCCGGCGTGAGCAGGTGGTGATGCCGCCCGTCCGCGGCGGGTAAAGGAAGACGTCATTCCGGGGCGATGCGAAGCATCGAACCCGGAATCTCGCGAATTCGCGGGTCTGGTGCTAACGCACCATCCCGGAATGACGAAGGTTACTTTCGTCGCCTGATGTCGTAACCCCTCTGCCATGAACTATCGTCACGCCTTTCATGCCGGGGGCTTCGCCGACGTCATCAAGCACATCGTGCTGGTGCGGATGCTCACCTATCTGCAGGACAAGCCGGCCGCGTTTCGCGTCATCGACACCCATGCCGGCGCCGGGGTCTACGATCTCGAAGGCGAGGAAGCGCGCCGCGGCGGCGAATGGCTCACGGGCATTGCGCGCATCATGCAGGCGCGGTTCTCGGAAACCGCGCTGCCGCTGCTAACGCCCTATCTCGACATCGTGAGGGCCTTCAATCCGCAAAGCCCGCTCAAGACCTATCCGGGATCGCCGCTGATCGCGCGGGCGTTGCTGCGTCCACAGGATCGCCTGACCGCCTGCGAGGTCGAGCCGAAAGCGCGCAAACGGCTGATCGAGGCGCTGCGCCGCGACACCCAGGCCCGCGTGGTCGACCTCGACGGCTGGACCGCGTTGCCCGCCTTCGTGCCCCCGAAGGAGCGGCGCGGCCTGGTCCTGATCGATCCGCCGTTCGAAAAAAAGGACGAGTTCGGACGCCTGGCCGCGGGCTTTGCGGAAGCCTTCGCGAAATGGCCGACCGGCAGCTACCTGCTGTGGTACCCGGTCAAGAGCCGGCGCGCCACCGACGACCTGGCGCGGCAGGTCGCGCAGGCGGTCGCGGCCGGCACCCCGCCGGGGACGTGCCTGCGACTGGAGTTCAGCGTCGCGCCGCGAGCCGCCGAAGCCGGCTTGGTTTCGGCAGGTCTCCTGATCGTCAATCCACCGTGGACGCTGATGGGCGAACTCAAGGCGATCCTTCCCGAACTCGAAAAGCCCCTCGGCCAGGGCGGCGCCGGCCGGTTCAGGCTCGAGACGCCCAAGCCCTAGGCTCCGTCCCGCGCGATGCGGGATGAAAAGTCCAATAGGCAATGTGCCGGAATCCGTATTAAGCTTGGGCCCATTGATCGGCTTTACGTTCCGCTTCCGCGAATGGTAGCGGCGGAGTGACAAGGCCTCAGATATTTCAAAGGCGGATCGCAGCTCATCGCCCGATCCGCCCGGATGGCCAAGGTTTCCGGCAGCGAATGTCCGGTCGGCCGATACGCGGGGGGCGTAGCGGCGGAGCAATGCGGGGGAGGAGTTTCCCGATGGCCATGACTGGAACGGTCAAGTTCTTCAACGGAGAACGTGGCTACGGCTTCATCAAGCCGGATGACGGCGGTCGCGATGTATTCGTCCACATTACGGCGGTCGAGCAGGCCGGGTTGAAGGACCTGACCGAAGGGCAGCGCATCACATTCGAGGTCGAACCGGACAAGAAGGGCAAAGGCCCCAAGGCGGTCAACCTCGTGATTTCGTCGTGAGCTCAAGGCGCACGGCGAAACGGAATGAGTTCTTGCGTGGGAATCGAGGCCCTGGGCCGGCCTTGCGGCTCAGACGGCCGTGGCGTGCATGATGTGGCCACCGCGGGCAGGCGCCGATCGTTCGGCCTTGGGGAAGAAGCGCGCGGCCAGGCGCTCCGGCCCGATATCATCGACTAGACCAAAGCCGATCGTGCTCAGTTCGGCGCGCAGCCGCTCGGTATCGAAATAGCACTGGATCCGCTCGCCAAGGGCTGCGACCCGTTCGGCAAGCGCCTGGTGCGCCATTCGACCGGCCGGCGCGATCGAGGCCGGCGGGTTGACCTAGTCGAACACCACTTCGCCGCCGCCGGACAGGCCGGCAATAAGCTCAAGCGTCGACAAGACGGCTTGTTCGGTGAGATAAGGCACGACGCCAAGCCAGCTGAAGAAGGTTCGCGCGTCACGATCGAAGCCTGCAGCGCCAAGCGCGTCAGCCAGCGACTGCCGTTCGAAATCAAGGGGAACGAAGGCAAGCGTATCAGGTACCGCAATCGCGGCGGCGCTGAGCTTGTCGCGCTTCCACGCCTGCGTCGCAGGATGGTCGATCTCGAAGATCCGCAGGCGCCCGGCGAGACCGGTGCGATAGGCGAGCGTATCGAGCCCGGCTCCGAGCACGACAAGCTGCTGCGCGCCGTTTTCGACCGCGGCGTTGAGCGCGTCCTCGGCAATGCGCGAGCGCGCCGCGATGAACCAGCGCAGCCGCGGGCCCATGGGATGCGCACGCGCATGGTCAAGCGAAGCCTCGCTGTCGGAACCGAGAATGCGCGCAGCGAGCGGGTCGACGAGGATCGAGGCGCCGTCCAGCACCTGATGCGCCGCGCGCAAGCGGGCGGCGCCCAACGCGGTCAGACTTGGCTGTCCCGGCTGCATGTCTCCGCAATTCTAGAGCATGATCCAGAGACTGGATACCGGCTTCCCGAAAAGCCGGCCCTCGGGCCCGACCCGAGGCATCACGCCCAAACCTCGCCCACACGATGCAAAAAAATCCCGGCCGCGATGCGGCCGGGAGTTGGTGTCCGGATATTTTCTTGTTGCTCTCAGAAGTGATAGTTCACGCCGGCGCGAACCGTTCCGAACCGGTAGCCGTTCGGCAGGCCGGTGATGGCGAAGTTGCTGTCGGCGAGATCGACATAGAGATATTCGATCTTCGCGCTCCAGTTCGGGGCGAAGCCGAATTCGGCGCCGACGCCCGCGGTCCAGCCGGCATTGGTGTGGGTTTCCGACAGCCCGAATGTCTCGCCCTTCAATTCGCCGAACGCCAGACCCGCGGTGCCGTAGAACAGGATGTTGCTGAACGCGTAGCCGGCGCGGCCGCGCACCGTGCCAAACCATGGATTGGAGAACTTCCACGGCGCGAATGTATTCGAGGCGCCGGTGGCGTCGAGGTCGCCTTCAATACCGAACACCCACGGACCCGATTGAAAGTTGTAGCCGCCCTGCACGCCACCCACGAGACCCGATGGCTGGGTCAGATTGTTGTCGACCGAGCCCCAGGCATAGCCGAGATTGCCGCCGAGATAGGGACCGGCCCAGCTATAGGCATTCAACGGCTGGTTGACGGTGTAAGGCGCGCGCGATCCATAGGGAAGGTCGGCTGCCTGCGCCGACGCCGTCCAACCCGCGGCGATCACCGCCACGGCGCCCAAAACGATCCTGCTCATCACTCACTCTCCCCAACACAACTGCCGTAATCGTTCGCTTCACAGGCATCAAAGACCGCGGCGACGTGGACCGGCGTGGTTACGGAATTCCACTCTTTACCGATCAGATTTATCGAGACTTTTAAGTTAAAGGGTTGTTAAGGCCGGTTACCGCCCGCTCAGCATTGTTAAGAAAGCGTTACGGGGGGATCCGCCGCATGGCGGCTGCTGGCAGCGAGGCAGCGCTGGCGATGCGCGATGCCGCCACTTAAGTTTGGGACGATGGATCACGATTCTACCGACAACCCGAAGGCGTCACGCCGCCGCAAGGCACGGCCCGGTTCCGAGCCGGCCCGCCTGCAGCCGGACTTGCCGCCGCAGGACCTGACTGGAACAGACCTGACTGGAACAGACCTGTCTGGAACAGATCTGGCTGGACAAGGCCTGGCTGGAGACGGGCTGGCCGCCGACGATATCGACCCCGCGGCCGTCAATGCCGAGGAGGACGACGAGGCGCGGCTGCCGGAAGTTGCCGAGGAAAGCGGCGAGGCGCTGGCCGAAGGCCGGCTCGCGGTCGGCCACGCCGCGATCGAAAACGCCGTGCGCCTGGCGCCGACCTCGCCCGGCGTCTATCGCATGCTGAATGCGGCCAGCGACGTGCTCTATGTCGGCAAGGCGAAGAATGTCAAAAAGCGGCTTTCCTCCTACGCCCGGGTGAGCGCGCCGCAGCCGGCGCGCATCCTGCGCATGATCGCGGCGACCGTTTCGGTCGAGATCATATCCACCTCGACCGAGACCGAGGCGCTGTTGCTCGAGGCCAACCTGATCAAGCAATTGCGCCCGCGCTTCAACGTGCAGCTGCGCGACGACAAGTCGTTTCCCTATATTCTGATCACGGGCGATCACTGGGCGCCGCAGATCCTCAAGCATCGCGGCGCGCAAACCAGGCCCGGGCAGTATTTCGGGCCGTTCGCCTCCGCCGGCGCGGTCAATCGCACCATCACCGCGCTGCAGCGCGCCTTCCTGGTGCGTTCCTGCACCGACGCGTTTTTCGAAAGCCGCACGCGGCCCTGCCTGCTCTATCAGATCCGCCGCTGTTCGGGGCCCTGCACCGGGGAGATCGATTTTCCCGGCTATACCGAGCTCGTGCGCGAAGCCAGGGATTTCCTGTCCGGCCGCAGCCGGGCCGTGAAGCAGGAACTGGCGGGCGAGATGGAAAAGGCCTCCGTCGAGCTCGAATTTGAAACCGCCGCCCTCTACCGCGACCGCCTCGCCGCGCTGTCGGCGATCCAGTCGCAGCAGGGCATCAATCCGCGCACGGTCGAGGAAGCCGACGTGTTCGCCGTCCATCAGGAAGGCGGCTATTACTGCGTCGAGGTGTTCTTCTTTCGCACCGGGCAGAACTGGGGCAACCGCGCCTATTTTCCGCGCGCGGAGAAATCGTTCACCCCCGAGGAAGTGCTGGCCTCGTTCCTCGCGCAGTTTTACGACGACAAGCCGCCGCCGAAGCTCGTTCTGATCTCGCATGCCATCGAGGAATGCGAGCTGATGGCCAATGCGTTGTCGATCAAGGCCGGATACAAGGTCGAAATCATCACCCCGCGGCGCGGCGAAAAGAAGGAACTGGTCGCCCACGCGCTGACCAACGCGCGGGAGGCATTGGGACGCAAGCTCGCCGATACAGCGACACAAGGCCGGCTGCTCGCCGGGCTCGTCACCACGCTCGGGCTGCCGCATCCGCCGAAGCGGATCGAGGTCTACGACAACAGCCACATTCAGGGCAGCAACGCGGTCGGCGCCATGATCGTGGCCGGCCCCGACGGCTTCAGCAAAAACCAGTATCGCAAGTTCAACATCAAGTCCGAAGGGCTCACGCCGGGCGACGATTATGCGATGATGCGCGAGGTGCTGCAGCGGCGATTCAAGCGGCTGACGACCCCCCCGGCGGAAGGCAACGCCGCCAGGCCGCGGCCGGACGACAATTCGTTTCCCCAATGGCCCGACCTCGTCATTATCGATGGCGGCCGCGGCCAGCTCAATGCGGCGCGGGAGATTTTCGAGGGGCTCGGATTGAGCCAGGTCGCGTTGCTGGCGGTGGCAAAAGGACCGGACCGCGACGCCGGCCGCGAGACCCTGTTCATGCCGGGGCGCGAGGCCATCAAGCTGGAGCCGCGCGACCCGGTGCTGTACTTCATCCAGCGGCTGCGCGACGAGGCGCATCGCTTCGTCATCGGCTCGCACCGCAAGCTGCGCAAAAAGGACATCCGGGAAGCCGGATTGCAGGAGATTCCCGGCATCGGCCCCTCACGCAAACGTGCCTTGCTGCACCATTTCGGAACCCTGAAGGAGATCGAGCGGGCGTCGATCGCCGATCTCGGCAAGGTTCCAGGCGTCAGCGCGGAAAGCGCACGCAAGATTTTCGAGTTTTTCCACGCCCGGCCGGGGTAAAGGTGAGTTTCGACTCACCCAGGCGTCGCCTCCACCAGATCAGGTGCGCCACCCGGTTGACCTTCATGCTGCAGCGGTATTGGTAAGAGGAATGAACATCGCAACGACAAGAGGGGCGGCGAAAAGCTCGCTGTCCCTGCCCAACATCCTGACCTACGCCAGAATTGCCGCCATCCCGGTGGTGGTCGGCTGCGTGTTCTGGGAATCGATCCTGGACGGTCCGATGTGGCTGCGCTGGGTGGCGCTGGCGGTATTCATCGCCGCCGGCGTGACCGACTATCTCGATGGCTATTATGCGCGAATCTGGGACCAGCAATCCGCGTTCGGCCGGATGCTCGATCCGATCGCCGACAAGCTTCTGGTGGCATCCTGCCTGTTGATGCTGGCGGCCGACAACAGCATCCATGGCTGGACGCTGTGGGCCGCCATTGTGATCCTGTGCCGCGAGATCCTGGTCTCGGGCCTGCGCGAATATCTTGCCGGCCTGCGGGTCAGCGTACCCGTGACCAAGCTTGCGAAGTGGAAGACCACCATTCAGCTGGTCGCGATCGGCTTTCTGATCGCCGGCGAAGCCGGCGAGCAGATCATCCCGATGACCACCCTGATCGGCATCGTGCTGCTGTGGATCTCGGCGATCTTCACGATCTATACCGGGTGGGACTATTTCCGGGCCGGCATTCATCACCTCATCAAGGAGGATGAGGCATGAAGGTCAAATATTTCGCCTGGGTGCGCGAACGGGTCGGCAAGGCGGAGGAAACCGTCGAGCCGCCGCCTGGCGTTCAAACCATCGAAGACCTGATGGCGTGGCTGGCCAAGCGCGGTGAAACCTATGCCTACGCCTTCGAGACGCCACGGGTGATCCGCGCCGCCATCGACCATGCCCACGTCAAATCGGATGCGGCCATCGCCGGTGCCCGCGAGATCGCCTTCTTCCCGCCGATGACCGGCGGCTGAGCCGTTTAAAAGCATCGCGATGATTTCATGACCGCTATCGTCACCGTCCGCATCCAGGAAGCCGATTTCGACATTGCACGGGAAACCGCCGCGCTGACGAAAGGGCGAACCGACATCGGCGCCGTCGTGAGTTTCAGCGGCATTTGCCGGGGCAGCGAAGGCGGCGAGACCATCGCGGCGCTGACGCTCGAGCACTATCCGGGCATGGCGGAGGCCGAGATCATGCGGCACGCCGAAACCGCCATGTCGCGCTGGCCGCTGATGGGGCTAACGGTCATTCATCGCGTCGGTCGCATCAATCCCGGCGAGAATATCGTTCTGGTGCTCACCGCTTCACAGCACCGGCAGGCGGCCTTCCAGGCCGCGGAGTTCCTGATGGATTATCTGAAGGCCAACGCGCCGTTCTGGAAACGCGAGGAAAATGCCGGCGGGACCAGCTGGGTCGAGGCGCGCCATCACGATGACGACGCGGCGGCGCGCTGGACCAAATCCTGATGGCCAGACGCGCCAAACCCGGGGCGAAGCTCCCCCGCGCCGCATCGAAGCTTCCGAAGGTGGCATCCGGCGAGCTGGTGACGCTGCTCGATTTCGTCCGCTACGCGGTGAGCCGCTTCACCGAGGCCAAACTGACATTCGCCCATGGCACCTCCGACCCGGTGGCGGAGGCGGCGTTCCTGGTGTGCGAGGCGCTGCATCTTCATCCCGACCAGTTCGATACGTTCGCGACCGCGCGCGTTACCGCGGTTGAGGCCAAATCGATCCTCGAATTGTTCGCCCGCCGCGTCGCTACGCGAAAACCGGCCGCCTACCTCGTCAACAAGATCTACATGCGCGGCCTGCCCTTCTATGTCGACGAGCGCGTGATCGTGCCGCGCTCCTTCATCGGCGAATTGCTGGATTCTCATTTCAGTCAGGGCGAGGAAGCGGCCGGCGCGCTGATCGACGACGCGAGCGCGGTGGAAAACGTGCTCGACCTCTGCACCGGCTCCGGCTGCCTTGCCATTCTGGCCAGCCGGAACTTTCCGAACGCGCGGGTAGACGCGGTCGACATCTCCAGGGATGCGCTCGACGTCGCCGCCCGCAACGTTGCCGATTTCGGCCTTGAGGACCGGGTGATGCTGCATCGCGGTGACCTGTTCGGACCGATCGGCGGCCGACGCTACGACCTGATCATTTCCAACCCGCCCTATGTCGATGCGGAAGGCATGGCCGGATTGCCGCGTGAATGCCGCGCCGAGCCGAAGCTCGCCTTCGATGGCGGCGCCGACGGACTTGCCGTGGTCCGCCGCATACTGGACGAGGCCGGGCGGCACCTGACGGCCGAAGGCGGGCTGTTGTGCGAGATTGGCCGCTGCCGGCCGGCGCTCGAGGCCGCCTATCCGCGCACCGATTTTCTCTGGCTCGACACCGAGGATTCGGAAGGCGAAGTGTTCTGGATCAGCGCCGCCGATCTGTGAGCCGGAAGTTGATCCTGAAAACCGCCCGATTGGGCGGAAATAGTCCGGCCCGCAGCGTTCCAGTCCCGCGCCGAAGCTGCTACTTTGCGGCAAAGCCGCCGCGCCCCAAAACTTGAAGAGGCCCCCCATGCTGGACAAGAGCCCACGCCCCGCCCCCGTCAACGTTCCCAACGACCTGGCCGCGCACTGGATGCCGTTTACCGCCAACCGCGCCTTCAAGAAGGCGCCGCGGCTGCTCGCCGGCGCCAAGGACATGCATTACATCACGGTCGATGGCCGAAAGATCATCGATGCCGCCGCGGGCATGTGGTGCACCAATGCCGGCCACGGCCGCGTGCAAATTTCCGAGGCCATCGCCAAGCAGGCCGCCGCGTTGGACTACGCGCCCCCGTTCCAGTTCGGCATCCCGCAGGCCTTTGAGCTCGCAAGCCGCATCGCCGATCTGGCGCCTGCCGGCCTCGATCACGTGTTCTTCTGCAATTCGGGCTCGGAAGCCGCCGACACTGCGCTCAAGATCGCGCTGGCCTATCACCAGATCGCGGGCCAGGGCAGCCGGATCCGCCTGATCGGCCGCGAGCGCGGCTATCATGGCGTCGGGTTCGGCGGCACCTCGGTCGGCGGCATCGTCAACAACCGCAAGATGTTCGGAACGCTGCTCACCGGCGTCGACCATCTGTCCCACACCTATGACCGCGAGAAGCAGGCCTTCACCAGGGGCGAGCCGGAATACGGCGCGCATTTTGCCGACGAGCTGGAGCGGCTGGTCAACCTGCACGGCGCCAACACCATGGCCGCCGTCATCGTCGAACCGATGGCCGGATCGACCGGCGTTCTGCCGGCGCCGAAGGGCTATCTCAAGCGGCTGCGCGAGATCACCCAGAAGCACGGCATTCTCCTGATTTTCGACGAGGTCATCACCGGCTTTGGCCGGCTGGGTTTTGCCTTTGCGGCGGAGCGATACGGCGTGCTGCCGGACATGATCACCTTCGCCAAGGGCGTCACCAACGGCGCGGCCCCGATGGGAGGTGTCCTGGTGCGCGATACCATCCACGACGCCTTTATGAGCGGCCCGGAGCATGCCGTCGAGCTGACCCATGGCTATACCTATTCGGCCCATCCGCTGGCTTGCGCCGCCGGTTTGGCAACGCTGGACATCTACCGCGACGAAAAGCTGTTCGAGCGCGCCCGCGCGCTGGAACCCAAATTCGCCGACGCCGTGATGTCGCTGAAAAGCGAGCCGAACGTGCTCGACATCCGGACCATCGGACTGACCGCCGGCATCGACCTGGCCTCGCGTCCGGACCTGCCGGGCAAGCGGGGCTTCGACGGGCTGAACAGCGCCTTCCACGACAACGACCTGATGCTGCGCGTCGCCGGCGATACCCTGGCGCTGACCCCGCCTTTGATCGTCAGCGAAGACCAGATCGGCGAAATCGTCGAGAAGGTCGCCAAGGTAATCCGCGCGGTGGCATAGGGAATCGGACCGGCTCTGCGGGGCAGCGCCATAGCGCGTCGAAGACGCGCGTGAACGCGCTTATGGGGCGCTGCACCGCGTCCGGACACCACGGAACTTGGCGTTCCCGGTGCGCTCTTCGCGTTTCCGGCGCGCCCAAAGAACACTAGGTTTCCGAATCAACATTAATGCTAAGCTTGCGGCGCTTTGGGACGCGCGAGCTGCCTGTGCGAGCGCTCCCGGACCGGGGATAAGAGGACTTGAGGGCGTTGCGCGCAACATGATCCGCATTTCCACGATTTTCATCGCCATTTGCATGGTGCTGGTCGCAGCATCCCTCGGTCTGGTGCTGTATTCCGTTGCAGGCATCAGCGGATCGGAATCCGCGATCGTCGCGCTCACCGCGCTGACCTTCCTGATCCTCTACAACGCGGTGTCGATGCGGCTGCGCGACCGCACCGACGTCGGCGGCCAGATCGCGGACTTGTCGCGCGGCACGGCCGATCTGGCGCGCCAGGTCGCCGAATTCGGCCGCCGCCTCGCCGCGGTCGAGGGCCGGCTCGCCTCGGCCAATTCCGCCGGCGCCGACCGCATTCAGGCGGTGGTCGGCGAGATCAGCGAGCTTGGCGTGCTGGTCAAGCAGCTCGCCGTCTCCGTCGCCAACCATGACGACCTCCTCTCCACGGGCGTGCCGATCGCCGCACCCGCGAGCCGGCCGGAGAGCCAGCCGCAGAACGAGCTGC
Source organism: uncultured Alphaproteobacteria bacterium (assembly GCA_963829315.1). Taxonomy (GTDB): domain Bacteria; phylum Pseudomonadota; class Alphaproteobacteria; order Rhizobiales; family Xanthobacteraceae; genus Bradyrhizobium. The sequence goes on from CAWHIO010000007.1 coordinate 151,356, forward strand.
CAATCCCCGCGCAGGCGGGGGCCGGCAACGCGGTGGCGGCGCCTTCTGTCGCCACCGCGCCATCCGTCGGCGCCACCGCCAAGCCCGCACCCGCCCGCAGCGATGCGCAAATCCTCGCCGCCGTCAGAACCGCGGTCGAGGAAAATCGACTGGACATCTATCTGCAGCCGATGGTGACCCTGCCGCAACGCAAGGTACGCTTCTACGAAGCGGTGACGCGGCTGCGCGACGAAAACGATCAGGTTCTCACCGCCGACGATTTTATCGGGATCGCGGAGGCTGCCGGGCTGATCGGGCGGATCGATCACATGGTGATGCTGCGCAGCGTTCAGGTGCTGCGCCGGCTGATGGTTCGCAACAAGGATGTCGGTATCTTCTGCAACATGGCCGCGGCGACGCTCGGCAATCCGGTGACCTTCGCGCAATGCCTGGATTTCCTCGAAGCCAATCGCGCGCTGGCGCCGACATTCGTGCTCGAGTTCAAGCAGTCGGTGTTTCGCAATCTCGGCCCGGCGGAGAGCGAACATCTCGCGGCGCTGGCGCAGCGCGGCTACCGTTTCTCCATCGATCACGTCACCGATCTGCGGATCGAACCGCGCGAACTGGCCGACCGCGGGGTCCGCTTCATCAAGGTGCCCGCCGCGCTGTTGCTCGATCCGCGGCAGTCCTCGACGGCGGACATTCACCCCTCGGACCTTTCGGATCTGCTCGGCCGCTTCGGCATCGACCTGATCGCCGAGCGGATCGAAGGCGAGCGCGCCGTCGTCGATCTGCTCGATTTCGACGTGCGGTTCGGACAGGGCTTTCTGTTTGCCCCACCGCGGCCGTTGCGGCCCGAGGCAGCGTCGGCTGCCGGCGGCGCTTCCCCGAACAAGGCGCAGGAATCCCAGGAATCCAATGGCCCATCCAATGGCTCTGGCAAACCGGCTTCCGTGAATGGCCCGGCCATCGAACCCTCGCGGGCAGCCAGCGGCAACGCCGCACTGGCGCGCCGCGCCGCCGGTCCGGGCTGACCGGCAGGCCATGCCATGACGACGCTGAGGTTTGCCGAGCGGCTGCGCGATCTTGTCGGCGGTGTCGACGTGCTGCTCAGCGATATCTGGGGCGTGGTTCACAACGGCCTGGTCGCGTTTCCCGAAGCCTGTGAAGCCCTTCACAGCTTTCGCGGGCAAGGCGGCACCGTGATCCTGATTACCAATGCGCCGCGGCCGGCGGATTCGGTGCAGCGGCAATTGCGCAAGCTCGGCGTTGCCGACGAAACCTATGACGCCATCGTCAGTTCAGGCGATCTGACCCGGCATTTCGTCGCCGGCCATCCGGGGCAGAAGATGTTCTGGCTCGGCCCGGAGCGCGACAATTCGATCTATCGCGGACTAAATCCGGTGCTCGCGCCGCTGGAGCAGGCCGACTACATCGTCTGCACCGGCCTGTTCGACGATGAAACCGAATCGGCTGAAAATTATCGCGCGATGATGCTGCAGGCGCGCGAGCGCAAGCTGACCCTGGTCTGCGCCAACCCGGACATCGTCGTCGAACGCGGCGACCGGCTGATCTATTGCGCGGGCGCCATCGCCGAGCTCTATCTCGAGCTCGGCGGGGAAGTGATCTTCTACGGCAAGCCGCACCGGCCGATCTATGAGCGCGCGATCGCGCTTGCCGCCGAGCGCCGCGGCGACACCGTGCCACTCAGCCGCGTTCTTGCGATCGGGGATTCCGTGCGGACCGATCTGGCCGGCGCCCACGGCTTCGGGATCGATTGCCTGTTCGTGACCCGGGGCATCCACGCCGAGGACTTCGAAGGCATCGATCAGCTGGACCCGGCCTCGGTCAAGGAATTGTTCGGCCACCCGCCCCGGGCGCTGACGCGGGAACTGAGGTGGTAGAATGCTCAGCCGCTCCTTCCATGCCTCGCCCGGGCGAACGCCGGGGCCCATAACCACCGGCGGATCGATATGAGCGGGCTGGAATCCCATCCCACGCAACAGCAAGAGTTGTGGTTATGGGTCCCTGCTTTCGCAGGGACGACACGAGGGTGTGGAGCGGGGCGAAGTTAAGAAAGGCCGGGAGCGGGGCGAGCTAAGCTTACGCGCTCGCCATGTCCGGGAATACCGCTTCGATCTTGGTCTTCAGCGTCGCGGCATTGAAAGGCTTGACGATATAGTTGTTGACGCCGGCCTTCTTGGCGGCGATCACGTTTTCGGTCTTGGATTCGGCCGTGATCATGATGAACGGCGTGGTGGCTAGGTTGGGATCGGCCCGGACTTCCCGCAGCAGGTCGTAGCCGGTCATCGGCTCCATGTTCCAGTCGGAGATCACCAGCCCATACTTCTTGGTGCGCATCTTGTTCAGCGCCGCCGATCCGTCGCTGGCGTCATCGATATTCTCGAAGCCGAGCTGCTTGAGGAGATTTCTGATGATGCGAATCATGGTGTTGTAGTCATCCACCACCAGAACCGACATCGACAAATCAACCGCCATCTTCAATCCCCCGCGCAACACCAAAACGCCACGAAAGCCATCAATGAGCCCGCCAAGACGAAAGACGCCCCGCAGTCCACCTCAAGCACTACCATCAGCCATTAAACAGCCCGTTAACCGACCGCCGCCGAAAAATGGCCCAGCCGTGCGCAGGCGACACCGATCGGGTCCGGCTTGACTTCATCGCGGCCCCCGCGCCACCGTCCCGCGCACCGAACAAGTTAAAGAATTGCTGAAATGGCGTCTGACTTTACCGTGATCCGCGATACCACTCCTGCCGCCGCGATCCCCCGGGGAATGGTGGTGGCGATGGGCAATTTCGACGGCGTCCACCTCGGTCATCGCGCTGTTATTGATGCGGCGCTGCAGATGGGACAGGCACATCGCCGGCCTGCGATGGCGGTAACCTTCGAACCCCACCCGCGCAGCTTTTTCAGCCCAAACACCCCTCAATTCCGGCTCACCGACGAGGCCGGAAAACTACGGCTATTGGCCGGAGCCGGGCTCGCCGGGGCCGTGGTGATGACTTTCGACCAACGCCGTGCCGGGACCACGGCGCAAGATTTCATTCACCATGATCTGATCGAACGACTCGGAATCAGCGGCATCGCGGTCGGCTACGACTTTCATTTCGGCAAGGGCCGGGTCGGATCGCCAAGCCTGCTGGTCGGCGAAGCGCCCCGGCTTGGCATCGAAGTGGATGTGCAGCCCCATGTCGACATCGCCGAACGGCCGGTCTCCTCCTCGGCGATCCGGATGGCGCTGGCGGAGGGACAGATCGAGGACGCCACCGCGATGCTGGGGGGCCCGTGGTTCATTCATGGCGAGGTGATCCATGGCGAGAAACGCGGCCGCGACCTCGGCTACCCCACCGCCAATATCCGCCTCGACAGGAATTGCGGGTTGAAGCACGGCATCTATGCGGTGCGGGTCGGCGATGGCGGGGCGCTTTTCGATGGCGTCGCCAGTTTCGGGCGCCGCCCGACCTTCGACAATGGCGCGCCGCTGCTGGAGGTCTTCCTGTTCGATTTCGAGGGTGATCTGTACGGAAAAAGCCTGGACGTCGCCTTCATCGGCTTCATTCGCGACGAATTGAAGTTCGATGGCGTTGCGGCGCTGATCCGCCAGATGGACGACAACTCAGCCCGCGCCCGCGCTGCCCTGGCCGCAGCGCCCGGCGCCTTCCCCAGGCTCGGAACGATCGGTTAGCCGCCTTACTGATGCTAGGGATCGTCGGTACCCGGCAGGGCTTTGCGATTTCGCCTGCTGGCTGCTATGGAAAGCCCCATGTTTGCGCGGCGCACCATCAGCATTAGCGGCCCGGCTTCCGCCTGAGCTTCCTAGGCTTGGCGCAAGACCGGGATTTTCGTCCTTCCCGCGATTGATCGCGTATCTCGCGCCCCTTGAGCCAAACAGAGCATTCATGTCCGAAAAGCCGCAAAAGTCCGAAACGTCAGACTATTCCAAGACCCTGTTCCTGCCGCAGACGGAATTCCCGATGCGCGCCGGCCTGCCCCAGCGCGAGCCGGAAATCCTCAAAAACTGGAACGAGATCGGCCTCTACCAGCGCTTGCGCAAAGCCGGCGCCGGGCGGGCGAAATTCGTGCTGCATGACGGCCCGCCCTATGCCAACGGCAACATCCATATCGGGCACGCGCTCAACAAGATCCTCAAGGACGTCGTCACCAAGAGCCAGCAGATGCTCGGCTTCGACTCCAACTACGTGCCGGGCTGGGACTGCCACGGCCTGCCGATCGAATGGAAGATCGAGGAAGAAAATTACCGCTCCAAGGGCAAGGCGAAGCCGGATTTCCGGGATTCCGCCGCGATGGTGGCGTTCCGGAAGGAGTGCCGCGCCTATGCCACCCACTGGCTCAACGTGCAGCGCGAGGAATTCAAGCGGCTCGGCATCATCGGCGACTGGGACCACCCCTACGCCACGATGGATTATTTCGCCGAAGCCCAGATCGCCCGCGAGCTGATGAAATTCGCCGCCAACGGCACGCTGTATCGCGGCTCCAAGCCGGTGATGTGGAGCGTGGTGGAGAAGACCGCGCTTGCCGAAGCCGAGGTCGAGTACGAGGATTACACCAGCGATACGGTGTGGGTGAAGTTTCCGGTCACCTCGCCCGCGCATGGCGCGCTGGCCCAGGCCAGCATCGTGATCTGGACAACGACGCCATGGACGCTGCCCGGCAACCGCGCCATCAGTTTCTCGCCGAAAATTGCCTACGGCCTTTACAAAGTCACCGATGCGCCCGCCGATAACTGGGCGAAAAACGGCGACCTCCTGATCCTTGCAGATGCGCTGGCAGAAAGCGTATTCAAGCAGGCGCGCGTCACGGCGTATGAGAAAGTCCGCGAATTGCCGGCCGAGACCCTCGACGTGGTGGAATGCGCCCATCCGTTAAAGGGTTTTGGCGGAGGCTACGGGTTCACGGTACCGCTGCTTGCCGGCGATCACGTCACCGACGACACCGGTACCGGCTTCGTGCATACCGCGCCCGGCCATGGCCGCGAGGACTTCGACGTCTGGATGGTGAATGCGCGCGAGCTGGAAGGCCGCGGCATCTCGACCACCATCCCCTACACCGTCGACGAGAACGGCGCATTGACCGATCACGCCCCGGGCTTCACCGGCAAACGCGTCATCAACGACAAGGGCGAGAAGGGCGACGCCAACGAGGCGGTGATCAAGGCGCTGGTCGATGCCGGCATGCTGCTGGCGCGCGGCCGGCTGAAGCACCAGTACCCGCATTCCTGGCGCTCGAAGAAGCCGGTGATCTTCCGCAACACGCCGCAATGGTTCATTGCCATGGACAAGGATATCGCCGACGGCGGCAAGGCCAAACCCGGCGACACGCTACGCGCCCGCGCGCTGCGCGCGATCTCGGTGACCCAATGGGTGCCGCCCGCGGGCCAGAACCGCATCAATGGCATGATCGCAGGAAGGCCGGACTGGGTGATCTCGCGCCAGCGCGCCTGGGGCGTGCCGATCGCGGTGTTCGTGCGCGAGAAAGCCGATGGCTCCGCCGAAATCCTGCAGGATGACGCCGTCAATGCGCGCATCGCGGATGCGTTCGAGCGGGAAGGCGCCGATGCCTGGTACATGGACGGCGCCCGCGAGCGCTTCCTCGGCTCGCTCGCCAATGAGGACTGGAAGAAGATCGACGACATCTGCGACGTCTGGTTCGATTCCGGCTCGACCCATGCCTTCGTGCTGGAAGATCCCGTGCACTTCCCCGGCCTCGCCGGCATCAGGCGCAAGGTCGATGGCGGCGCCGATACCGTGATGTACCTGGAAGGTTCCGACCAGCACCGCGGCTGGTTTCATTCCTCGCTGCTGGAAAGCTGCGGCACCCGTGGCCGGGCGCCCTACGACGTCGTGCTGACCCACGGTTTCACGCTCGACGAGAACGGCCGCAAGATGTCGAAATCGCTCGGCAACACCGTCGAGCCGCAAAAGGTCATGGCGCAATCCGGCGCCGACATCCTGCGGCTGTGGGTCTGCGCCACCGACTATGCCGACGACCAGCGCATCGGCCCGGAGATCCTCAAAAACACCATCGAGACCTACCGCAAGCTGCGCAACTCGATCCGCTGGATGCTCGGCACACTCGCGCATCTCAAGCCCGGCGATGAGGTCGATCGCGCCGAGATGCCGGAACTCGAGCGGCTGATGCTGCATCGCCTTTCCGAAGTCGATGCGGTCGTGCGGCAGGCCTACGCCGATTTCGACTACAAGACGGTGGTGGCGACGCTCGCGGCGTTCATGAACACAGACTTGTCGGCATTCTACTTCGACATCCGCAAAGACGCGCTGTATTGCGATCCGCCCTCGTCGGTCACCCGCAAGGCCGCGCTAACGGCGGTCGATATTCTGTGCGACACGATCCTGAAATGGCTGGCGCCGATCATCAGCTTTACCGCAGACGAAGCCTGGATCATGTATCGGCCCGGTGGGTGTCCCTCGGTACATCTACTCCCCTTCGCCGAGCATCTGGAGCAGTTCCGGGACGACAAGCTGGCCGCGAAATGGGAGATCATCCGTGGTATCCGCCGCGTCGTCACCGGCGCCTTGGAAGTCGAACGCGCGGCGAAGCGGATCGGATCGTCGTTGGAAGCCTCGCCGGTCATCTATCTGCCTAAAGAGTACATGGCGGAGTTGTTCGACGTCGACTGGGCGGAAGTCTGCATCACGTCAAACGCCACGGTCTCCGTACTCCAGGCGGGAGAAGATGCTCCGGCCGACGCGTTCAAACTCGACGATGCCGTCGGAATCGCGGTGAAAGTCGAGAAAGCCGCCGGCACCAAATGCGCCCGCTCCTGGAAGATCCTCCCCACCGTCGGCGACGACCCCGAATATCCCGATGTATCGCCGCGCGACGCCCAGGCGCTGCGCGAATGGAAGACGCTGGGGGTGGTGGTTTAATATTTACCGTCGTCCCCGCGAACGCGGGGACCCACCGGCGTTCGAGACAAGCAAGAGGACGATGTCCCAGAATTTTTCAAACAACATCCGACACGGCGTATGGGTCCCGGCTTTCGCCGGGACGACGTCGAGTTCAAAATCGGGCGTCAGATGACCGCCCAGCTCCGCGCCGGCGTCATCGCGGGCATCGCCGTGCTTGCGCTCGACCAGGCCTCGAAATTCTGGCTGCTGCGCGTGTTCGACATCGGCCACCGCGGCGCGGTGAAGGTCACGCCGTTCTTCGATCTGGTGCTGGCCTGGAACACAGGCATCAGCTACGGCTGGTTTCAGAATGAAAGCGCGGCCGGCCAGGCGGTCCTGCTCGCGGTCAAGGCCGTGGCCGTGATAATATTGGCAGTCTGGATGGCGCGGTCGCGCACCCTGATCGCGACCATAGCGCTGGGCCTGATCATCGGCGGCGCCATCGGCAACGCCATCGACCGCTTTGCCTATGGCGCGGTGGTCGATTTTGCCCTGTTCCACGTCCAGATCGGCGGAAATACCTTCAATTGGTACGTGTTTAACCTTGCCGACGTGGCGATTGTTGCCGGCGTTGCGGCCCTGTTGTATGATTCATTCCTAGGGATACCCGCCGCAAAAGCGCCCTGATCGCGGGAGAATACCAACCCCTGAGCTATGGCTCGCGGGTGTGTTAAGGTTGTGCGCCCAAATCGGTGGCCTGCGGGAATTTTTGGACAGGAACAGCGCGATGCGCCAGACCAAAGCTAGCGGTTGGATTGTACGGAATTCGTCGGCAGCGACGATGCGTGCCCTGCGGCTCGCCGTCGTTCCATTGAGCATCGCTCTGGTCGTGACGGCCAGCGCCGCGCGCGCCGGCGACGACCAGGATGATAGAACCATCACCGAAAAAATCACCGACAGTTTCAAGAACGCGATCCGCGGCACCAATATGGACAATCGCGGCATCGACTATCGCGAACGATCGCCGCTGGTAGTGCCGCCGAAGCTCGATTTGCCGCCGCCGGCCGCCTCCACCGAGCGAGGCAAAGGTTGCGAACTGGCCGCAAGATCCCGATGAACGCCAGCGCAGGGCGATCATCGCGGCCAAGAAGAAGAACGCGCCGCCCCCAGCCCGCGTCCAGGTCGAAGCAGGGGCTCCAGCTGCCGTCGCTGCTGGTCCGGCGCGACCTATCAACATCGCGCCTCCGCCTGAAGATCCCCCCGTCCCCGGCACGACTCGCCCCGCCTACGGGAATGATACCAACGGCACAGCTCGGATCGATCCGGTCTACGACCAGCCGGGCGATTTGTTCAAGGGCGGGGCTGCGGCCTTGGGCTCAACGAGCATCGGCGATACCTTGGGCATCAACAGCTGGTTCGGCGGCAACCAGGCCGATGGGGCGATACCGCCCGGCAGTGAGCCGGCGCGAGCAGCCCTGACGCAGCCGCCGTCCGGGTACCAGACGCCGTCGCCGAATTATCCCTACGCCCAGGAGTCGAAGGGATTGTTCGGCGGACAGGCTAACCCCGATCGTAACCCGCTCGCCTCAAGGTCCAGCGCAACCAGCATGGAAAAATAGAGCCATCTGCCTCCCGGCTTCCCGACGCTTATCGGCTGCCGCGCAATGCGCGGCGTCGTGATTTCTCCCCGAAGGGATTTTCGGGCACCCAGACAGGCCATGATGCCGCCAATCCGCTTTAGGGTTTCTCTGTTCGCCACTGTGCTGTCGGGACTCGCCGTCATCGCCGGGAGCGCTCTTGCCCAGACCACGGTGACCTCGGCGCCGCCAGCCACATTTACCCTCGGCAATGGCCTTCAGGTGGTGGTGATTCCCGACCACCGCACCCCGGTCGTCACACAGATGATCTGGTACAAGGTCGGCTCGGCCGACGAGACGCCGGGCAAATCCGGGCTGGCGCACTTTCTCGAACATCTGATGTTCAAGGGTACCAGCAAACATCCGGCTGGCGAATTTTCCCAAACCGTGCTGCGGATCGGCGGCAACGAGAACGCCTTCACCTCGACCGATTATACCGGCTATTTCCAGCGGGTGCCGAGCGAGGAGCTCGGCAAGATGATGGCGTTCGAGGCCGATCGCATGACCGGCCTGATCCTCAAGGACGAAAACGTGCTGCCCGAGCGCGACGTCGTGCTTGAGGAATACAACATGCGGGTGGCCAACAACCCGGAGGCGCGGCTGACCGAGCAGATCATGGCCGCACTTTATCTCAATCATCCCTATGGTCGCCCCGTGATCGGCTGGCATCAGGAAATCGAGCAGCTCGATCGCGAGGATGCGCTGGCGTTCTACCGGCGCTTCTATGCGCCGAACAATGCAATCCTGGTGATCGCCGGCGATGTCGATGCCACGGATGTGCGCCCGATGGTGGAGCGGACATTCGGCCCCATCGCCGCACAGCCGGCGATACCGGCGCGGCGGCTTCGCCCCCAGGAACCCGAGCCGGTCGCGCCGCGCACCGTGACGCTGTCGGACGCCAGAGTCGAACAGCCCAGCCTGCGGCGCTATTATCTCGTTCCGTCCGCCACCACGGCCGCCGCCGGCGAAAGTCCGGCCCTCGACGTGCTCGCGCAACTGATGGGTGGCGGCAGCAACTCGTATCTTTATCGCTCGCTGGTGGTCGACCGGCCGCTCGCGGTCAACGCCAACGCCTCGTATCAGGGTACCTCGCTCGACGCGACGCAGTTTGCCATATCGGTTTCGCCGAGATCCGGCGTCGAGTTCGCGCAAATCGAGCAGGCGGTCGACGAGGTGATATCGGATATCGGGCAGAACCCGGTTCGCGCCGAAGATCTCGAGCGCGTCAAGACCCAGCTTATCGCCGAAGCCATCTATGCCCAGGACAACCAGGCCACGCTGGCCCGCTGGTACGGTGGCGCGCTGACCACCGGGCTCAGCATCGAAGACATCCGAAGCTGGCCGGATCGCATTCGCGCCGTCACCGCCGAGCAGGTCCGCGCGGCCGCGCAAAAATGGCTCGAAAAGAAACGCTCGGTGACCGGCTATCTGATCAAGGATAGCAAGCCGAAACACGAGGAGAAGCGATCGTGACTCACTCCAGGGCTGGCACGCGGCGCGTTGGGTTGCTTTTTGCCGCATGCATGGCAATGACGGCCATGACGTCGGCCCCCTCGCTCGCCGCGGCCAAGATCCAGCATCTGATTTCGCCCGGGGGTATCGAGGCCTGGTTCGTGCAGGACGCCACGGTGCCGTTGGTCGCGATGGAATTTGGCATCAGCGGCGGCGCGTCACAGGATCCGGCCGACAAATCCGGCGTCGGCAACATGGTCGCCGATCTCATCGATGAAGGCTCGGGCGATCTGGATTCCAGGACATTCCATGAGCGCCTTGACCGCCGCGCCATCGAGTTGAGTTTCAGCGTAACGCGGGATTATTTCCGCGGCAGCCTGCGCATGCTCAAGGACAACAAGGACGAGGCCTTCGACCTGCTTCGGATGTCGCTGACGTCGCCGCATTTCGACAGCGCCGACGTCGAACGCATTCGCACGCAGCTGATCTCGGGGCTGAAGCGTGATACGTCCAATCCCGGCGCGCTGGCCAGCCGCAAGTTCCTGGAAATCGCCTTTGGCGACCACCCCTATGGCCGGCAGGCCGCCGGCACCCTGGAAAGCGTTCCAAGGATCACGATCGCCGATCTGAAGGACTACGTCCGCCGCGTGCTGGCCAGGGACACCTTACGGATTGCCGTGGTCGGCGACATCGATGCGGCCTCGCTCGGCAAATTGCTCGACCAGACGTTCGGCGGGTTGCCGGCCAAAGCGAGCCTTACGCCGGTGGCCGATGTCGAAGCTGCAAGGCCGCCGCAACGCGCCTTCATTCCGCTCGACGTGCCGCAGACCGTGGTGACGTTCGGCGGCCCCGGCATCAAGCGCAACGACCCGAATTTCATGGCGGCCTATGTCGTCAACCATATTCTCGGCGGCGGCAGCCTGTCGTCGCGGCTCTACCGCGAGGTCCGCGAGAAACGCGGCCTGGCCTATTCGGTCTCCGATTCGCTGATGTGGATGGATCACTCCGCGCTGTTCGTCGGAAATACCGGAACCCGGTCCGATCGCGCCGGCGAAACGGTCGATGCCGTCAACAAGGAAATCCGCCGCATGGCCGAGGACGGGCCGACCCAGCAGGAACTGGATGAGGCCAAATCCTATCTCAAGGGCTCGCGGATGCTGTCGCTCGATACCTCCTCGAAGCTGGCCGCGGCCCTGCTGCAATACCAGCTCGACGATCTGCCGATCGACTATCTCGAGAAGCGAAATGCCATCGTCGAAGCGGTCACCCTCGATGACGCCAGGCAGGCCGCCCAAAGGCTGTGGCAACGTGGTCTTCTCACCGTGATCGTCGGCCGCCCTCCGCTGGTCGCCGCCCAGCCCGCGGCCCAGCCCGCCGCGGCCACCAGGGCGAACTGAAGTCTTCGCGGCCAAACGAGCGGCATAAGGCACATTTCGCGCTCTCTCCCCCGCTGGCGGGGAGGGAACGAATTGAGTTCGCCGCAAAGCCAATCGCCCGCAAAACCGCTATCCTCCGCGAACCCGATTCCCGTCGGGAATCATTTCCCGGTTCGGTGACGCCATGCTGCGGATCTCGCGCGACCTCACGATCGATGACAACGACATCGATATCTCGTTCGTGCGTGCCTCGGGACCGGGCGGCCAGAACGTCAACAAGCTCTCCACCGCCGCGCAATTGCGTTTCGACACCCGCCGGATCGCGCTGCCGGCCGATGCCGTGGCGCGGCTCGACCGGCTCGCCGGTCAGCGCATGACCAAGGACGGCGTGATCGTGATTCATGCCCAGCGCTTCCGCACCCAGGAGCGCAACCGCGCCGACGCGATCGACCGTCTGGTCGAGCTGTTGCGCGAGGCCATGACGCGCCCGATTCCGCGACGGCCGACCAAACCGACACTGGGATCGAAAAAGCGCCGGCTCGAGGGCAAAAAGCGCCGCAGCGACGTCAAGGCCAAGCGCGGTTCGGGCGGCTTCGAGGATTGAGACCAGGTATCCCCGGTCTTGGTGTCCCGGACGCGGCGCCGCACCTCGCGGGAACGGCATCTTTCGCCATGAAGAGTGGGGAGAGACGGTGCCGCCGCCCTCCCGCCGGGCGGCAAAAGCCCCTAGATTGCGGGTCCATTCCACGAGTCGCCCAAGGCCATGCCCGTCCGCCAGCTTCCCGAACAGATCGTCAACCGCATCGCCGCCGGCGAAGTGGTCGAACGCCCGGCGAGCGTGGTCAAGGAACTGGTCGAGAACGCCATCGACGCCGGCGCCAGCCGGATCGACATCTTCAGCGATGGCGGCGGGCGGCGGCGGATCGGCATCACCGACGACGGCAGCGGCATGACGGCGAGCGATCTCGCGCTGGCCGTCGACCGCCATGCCACCTCCAAGCTCGACGACGAGGACCTGCTGCGGATCCGCACGCTGGGGTTCCGCGGCGAGGCACTGCCCTCGATCGGCGCCGTGGCGAAGCTCGGCATCACCACGCGTCATATCAGCGAGCCGCATGCCTGGTCGCTGTCGGTCGAAGGCGGGGTGAAATCGGCCATCATGCCGGCAGCGCTTTCGCAAGGCAGCCGCGTCGAGGTCAGCGATCTCTTTTACGCGACGCCGGCGCGCCTGAAATTTCTCAAGACCGACCGCACCGAGGCCGAAGCGATCCGCGAGGTGGTGCGCCGGCTGGCGATGGCGCGGCCCGATATCGCCTTCACGCTGGCCGGCGAGGAACGCGCGCCCGTCACCTGGGCGGCGGCGCTGCCCGGCGCGGCGGGCCGGCTGACGCGGCTGGGCGACATTCTGGGCGCGGATTTTCGAGCATGCGCCATCGAAGTGCGCGCCGAACGCGACGGCGTCGTGGTCGAAGGCTTTGCCGCGGCGCCCTCGCTGACCCGGGCCAACGCGCTCGGGCAATATCTGTTCGTCAATGGCCGCCCGGTGCGCGACAAGCTCATTCTGGGCGCCGTGCGCGCGGCCTATTCCGACTATCTGCCGCGCGACCGCCATCCCGTCGTGGCGCTGTTCGTGACGCTGGACCCGCAAGAGGTCGATGCCAATGTGCATCCCGCCAAGACCGAGGTCCGGTTCCGCAATGCCGGTCTGGTCCGCGCGCTGATCGTGCATGCGCTGAAGGACGGGCTTGCCCGCGAGGGCAGGCGCACCGCGGCCAACAGCGACGGTGCGGCCATCGCCTCGTTCCGTCCATCGTTTGCGCCGCGGGCGAACTGGGACTGGCGGCGCTCGCCGGCCCATCCGGTCGGGCCGTGGCCGGCTTTCGAAGGCGCGGCGGCGACCGCCTTTGCCGAACCGGGACAGGCCGCGTTCGACGTCGGCACGCCCGACCGCCGACGTACGCTTTCAGGAGCAGCCTTCGGCCGATCTGCTCGACCGCCCGCTTGGCGCGGCGCGGACGCAGATTCACGAGACCTACATCGTGTCGCAGACCCGCGACGGCCTCATCGTCGTGGACCAGCACGCCGCGCATGAGCGCATCGTCTATGAACGGCTGAAGGCCTCGCTGGCGAAGAACGGCGTGCAGCGGCAGATCCTGCTGATTCCGGAGATCGTCGAACTGGACGAAGCGACGGTGGAGCGGCTGCTGGCGCGAACCGACGAGCTTGCATCTTTCGGGCTTGCGATCGAATCGTTCGGCCCCGGCGCGCTCGCGGTGCGCGAGACGCCGTCGCTGCTCGGCAAGACCGACGCCGGCGCGCTGGTGCGCGATCTCGCCGAACACATGGCGGAATGGGACGAGGCGCTGCCGCTGGAACGCCGGCTGATGCATGTCGCGGCCACCATGGCCTGCCACGGCTCGGTGCGCGCCGGCCGCAGGCTCAAGCCGGAGGAGATGAACGCGCTGCTGCGCGAGATGGAAGACACGCCGAATTCCGGCCAGTGCAATCACGGCCGGCCGACTTATGTCGAATTGAAGCTGAGCGACATCGAGAAGCTGTTCGGGAGGAGATAGAGGTGTGGTTGTAGGGTCCGGGCAAGACACTAAACTCCCCTTCTCCCGCGCGCATCGCGCGCGGTGGAGAGGGGCGGGCTTCGGCATTCGCTTTGCTCTCCCTACGGATTGCCTGTTTGTCAAAAATACAAATTCGGTATCGTCGTACGCCCGCCGCTCCAGCTCCTCGAAACCTTCCGGCGCGGTGAACTGCGCCGCCTTGGCCTCTTCGACCACCAACAGCGCGTTCGGCGTGAGCCAGCCGCCATCGCGCAGCGAGGCCAGCGCCTTTTCCGCGAGCTTCATCCGGTAGGGCGGATCGAGGAACACCAGCGAGAACGGCTCGATCGGATGCGCCGGCCCGAGGTCGGTGGCGTCGCGGCGATAGACCTTGGTCACGCCGCCGAGGCCAAGCGCCTCGACATTGTTGCGCAACAGCGCGCGGGATTCGGCGCCGTTGTCGACGAACAGCGCGAATTTGGCGCCGCGCGAGACCGCCTCGATGCCGAGCGCGCCGGTGCCCGCGAACAGGTCGAGCACGCGCGCCTCCGCAATCGGATCGTCATAGGCGTGGATCAGGATGTTGAACAGCGATTCGCGCAAACGGTCCGCGGTCGGGCGGATGTCGCGCGAGGACGGCGACGCCAGATTGCGGCCCTTCAATCGCCCGCCGACGACGCGCATCGAATCCTACTCGTCCCGCGGCTTCAGGTCGCGCTTGCCGTGATAGCCGCGCTGCGGACGCCGCGGCGGGCCGTAGCCGCTGGCCTCGGCCTCGTTGCGGGCGCGCGCCTCCTCGCTGCCGGTGCGCTGCACCAGCACGCGGCGGCCCTTGCGGTCGGCGATCAGGCCGCTTTTGCCGGCCGGCTTGAACGGCTTCTTGCCGCGCGGCGCGTCTGCCGGCTTCGGTTTCGACCGCCGCCTGAGGCTCGCCCGGCATCGGCCGGTTGAAATCCGCACCCGCCAGAGCTCGCGATCTTTTCGCCAAGCTGCTCGCGCAGCACCCGCGTCTTGACCTCCTCGACCTCGCCCTCGCCGAGTTCGGCGAGCTGGAACGGACCGTAGGACACCCGGATCAGCCGGTTCACTTCGAGACCGAGATGCGCCATCACGTTGCGCACTTCACGGTTCTTGCCTTCGCGGATCGCAAATACCAGCCAGACATTGGCGCCCTGGTCGCGCTCCAGCGTGGCATCGATCGGACCGTATTTGACGCCGTCGATCTCGACGCCCTTTTTCAACGCGTCGAGCTGGGCCTGGGTCACTTCGCCATGGGCGCGGACGCGATAGCGCCGCAGCCAGCCGGTGTCGGGCAGTTCGAGCGCGCGCGCCAGCCCGCCGTCATTGGTCAGGAGCAGGAGGCCTTCGGTGTTGAAATCGAGCCGGCCGATCGAGATCAGCCGCGGCAGGCCCTCCGGCAGATTGTCGAACACCGTCGGCCGCCCTTCGGGGTCGGCATGGGTGGTCATCAGCCCGCGCGGCTTGTGAAACAGGAACAGCCGGGTGCGCTCGCGCGCCGGCAACGGCTTGCCGTCGACGGTGATGACGTCGTTGGCGGTGACATCGAGCGCCGGCGAATTGATGACGCGGCCGTTGACGGTGACGCGGCCTTGCACGATCCATTCCTCGGCGTCGCGGCGCGAGGCCAGTCCGGCCCGCGACACCACCTTGGCGATGCGCTCGCCGGATTTCTTCTCGCGCGGCGGACGCGGCGCGCGCTTGTCGAATTCAGGCTTGTGCTCGCGATAGGCGCCGCGGCCGCCGAACGCCGGACGTTTGGCAAAGATCTTGCTGTCATCCTCGTTGGCGCGGCGCGGCCGCTCCTCACGCGCCTCGCTGCGCGGATGCTCCTGCCAGTCGGTGCGCCCTTCCGGACGCTGACGTGGCCGATCGAATTTCGGACGATCGTCGCGGGGGCGATCGAAACGCGGTCGCTCGCCTTGAGGCCTGTCGCCGCGCGGACGGTCGAACTTCGGCCGCTCGCGAAATGGGCGATCGCCCTGTGGACGGTTACCCTGGGGGCGATCCTCGCGCGGGCGCGAGAACCGCGGACGCTCCTCGCCGCCGCGGTCTTCGCGGGGCCTGTCGAAGCGCGGCTTGTCGAATTTCGGCTTGTCGAAATTTCGTGCGCCGTCGCGTGGGGGCCGCGAATTGCGGCCGGCATGATCGGGGGAAGAAGCATCGCGCTTCTGCCACGGCTTGGAATCGCCGCGATCCGCCCCGAAATCCTTGCCCCGATCCGGGCGGCTGCCGAAATCCTTGCGCGGCCCGCGGTCGGGCGCGCCGCGCGAAAACTTCTTGTCGCCGCCAAATTTTCTCTCGGGCCGATCGCCGCGGGGCCGGTCGGAATCGCGCGGCGGCCTCGCGCTATAGGGACGGTCGCCGCGCGGCCGGTCGCCGTCTTTGCGAAAACCTTCGCCGCGCGGGGTGTAGGGACGCTTCTCGCCGCCGCCTTCGCGGGGCGCGTAGGGTTTGCGGTCGCCGAACTTCTTGTCGGAAAAACGCGCGGCCGGGCGCGCATCGCCGGCGTCGCGCTTGCGATCGGCGCGATCGCCGCGCGGCGCGCGGTCGTCGCGATTGTAATTCGGGCGGTCGCCGCGCGGGGTATAGGGGCGCTTCTCGCCGCCGCGGTCGTCGCTGCGGCCCTCGCGTTTGCCGGCATAGGGCTTGCCCGCGCCCGCATACGGCTTCTTGGCATAGGACCGCTCGCCGTCGGGCTTGCCGGCGTAGGGGCGCTTCTCACCCTCGCTCTTGCCGGCGAAACCGCGCTTGGCGAATTTCTTCTCGGGTCCCCTCGCGGCGCCGGAGCGGCCCTTGCCGCCCGATGGACGGTCACGCCGGCCACGGGAATCGTTGTTTTTGTCGTTGTCGCGGGGCATGAATGGTCTTTCGGCAGGAATGAATTGGCGATCAGGCGGATGTGGATAGGCTGTCATAGCGATCACGCGCGCGCACTTGGCTCAAGGCGCATTCTCACGCAAAACCGGCATCCACTTTTGCTGAAGGCGTATCTCATAGCAGAGTTCTCCCGGCGATACGAGACATGACCGCACCATCTTTCATGGATTTGGCGCTGAAAGCGGCCGAATTGGCCGGAAAATCGGGGGAAGTCCCGATCGGATGCGTAATCGTGCTTAACAACGAGGTGGTCGCCACCGCCGGAAACCGCACCCTGACCGACCGGGATCCCACGGCCCACGCCGAAATTCTCGCGATCCGACAGGCCACGTCGGCGGTCGGCAGCGAGCGGCTGATCGATTGCGACCTCTATGTCACGCTCGAGCCCTGCACGATGTGCGCGGGCGCGATCTCGTTGGCCAGGATCAGGCGGCTCTATTACGGCGCGGCCGACCCCAAGGGCGGCGCGGTGGAATCGGGCGTGAGGTTCTTCGCATCGCCGACCTGCCATCACGTGCCCGAAGTCTATTCCGCCGTCGGTGAGATCGAGGCGGCGACGCTGCTGCGGGATTTTTTCAAGGCGCGAAGATGAATGGGTCGCGGTGCAACCCCCCTGTTATCATCATCCGCGAAAGCGGATGATCCAGTATTCCAGAGACGGTAGTGATTGACCGATAGGCCGCGGCGTACTGGATACCCGCTTTCGCGGGTATGACGAGCCATTATGACGGATCTGCTTGCTGCCAATCATGAACCCATCAAAAACTCCCGCAGCGCCTTGGCCGTGGCGTCCGGATTTTCCTCGGTCAGGAAATGACCGCTATCGACCGGCGCGCCGGAGACGCTGGTCGCCCATGTCTTCCAGGTGTCGAGCGGCGTCGCCGCGGCACGCGCGATGCCGGCATCGCCCCACAGCGCCAGCATCGCGATCGTGATCTTCCTGCCCGCATCACGATCGGCCTTGTCGATATCGACATCGGCGTAGGCGCCGGCGCGGTAGTCCTCGCACATCGCATGTACCCGCGACGGATCGCGGAACGCCGCGAGATAATGCTCGAGCGCACGCGGATCGATCGCGTCGAGATTTTTGGCCTTGGTCTGGCTCGCCATCTTTTGCCTGAGGAAGAAGTCGGGATGGCCGCCGATCAGCGTCTCCGGCAGCGGGAAAGGCTGCGCCAGAAACGTCCAGTGATAGATCTTCAGCGCATAGAGCCGGTCCATCCGCGCCCAGTAGTCATAGGTCGGCAGAATATCCAGCACCGCCAGCCGCGACAGCCGGCCGGGATGATCGAGCGCGAGGCGATACGCCACGCGCCCGCCGCGATCGTGCCCGGCGAGGGCAAAATGCACATGGCCGAGCTGCTCCATCGCTTCGATCATGGTCTGCGCCATCGCGCGCTTGGTGTAGGGCGTATGATCCTTGTCGCTCTCCGGCATGTCCGACCAGCCGTAACCCGGCAGGTCCGCGATGATCAGCGTGAAGGCGTCGGCCAATTGCGGCGCGACGCGATGCCACATCACATGGGTCTCGGAGAAGCCGTGCAGCAGCAACAGCGGCGGTCCCTTGCCGCCGACGCGGGCGAAGATGCGCCCGGATCTGGTGTTGATCCATTCGGAGGCATAACCGGGGTAGAGGTCGGCAAGATCGGGCATGGGGATACTCATTTCGAGGCTGCGATTCAGTTTATCCGTCATTGCGAGCGAAGCGAAGCAATCCATTGCCGTTCCGCATCCGGCTCTATGGATTGCTTCGTCGCTTTCGCTCCTCGCAACGACGGTTTCCAGGACACGGCTTCGCGATCTCGCCGCGCCTTTCGCGCGAGTTTTGACAGGAAACGTGCCGCACCCGGTCATCAGAGGGCGCAGGGAAGACCGGGTGCGCGCTGCACCCGCGGTCTCGCGTGCAAAAGGCAGAAGAAAAGCGCACACGAGCATACAGGTTCAGCGGAAGCAGTCCGGCCTTCCCTGCGCAGTGGTTTACGGCTTACTTCGAGCTCTCCCCGGTGATCGGGCTTTCTTGTCACCGTCGCCGGCAGAGTTAGCTGCCAACTTGACGCCAGCGTCGAGGCGTCAGGACCACACGACTTCGCCGTCCGCGTCTGTGCCGTTCGTCAGGGGCACTTCCACGTCCACCGCATCCCGCACCAACGTCCGTGACGACCGCGAAGCGCTCCTCTTGTGGGCACGAGACGGCGGGAATATAGAACCGATTTGCCGCTTCGGAAAATCAGAATATTTTTTCGAAAGGGGCTGGACAAAGGGGGCGATCAATTGCGCAGGTGATTTGCCCGTCGGGTCGTTTTCCGAACATCCGCCTTGCATGGACTTGACCCGGGTATCCTCTACGAGGCTGGCGGCGGGTGAAACGCTACGTGAGGCGGACTCGCTCGGTCATCGCCATTGCCCCTTTGTAAGCAGCTTCATTGTCCTCAAAAACCGATTCCGTATCGGCGCCTGAAAAATTACCTTGGCTCACATGGATTGAGAAACGCGGCACATAGGCAGATGCGCCGATAAGTCGATGCGGGTCTAGCCTGTAGGGTGCTTTCGCAGCCTCAATGGGACGTTTCTGTTGTGAATCGGAGGGCAAAAATTGGTTTACCGCCCGCGTCCGTAACTTCCATTTTCCAGCCATCGCCGGGGTTTAGCGAGCCGTCCATCTCGCGTAGCTTTTCGCCGCAAGCGGTCGTGGCTTCTTCCCAAGCCGCGTCGTTATCGACAAGCTCAAGCCCTTCGTTTTTGAAGGGACTTGGTTTCGATTCTGGACTGCGGCTAAAATTGAAAAAATAAAGCGGCATGCGACTTACAGTAACTGAGCAGGCAGTGATTGTCCGTCCGGTTCCGGACAAACGACGAGCTATCTGTAGAACTATGTGTTTTGCCGGTCCGGCGCTTGGTCTCTTGTTTCGGGTCAAAAGCGGAATTCAGTCCCGCCCTCAAGTTCAACGCGATGCCAGGGGGGGAATGGCTGCGGCACGGCGGCGACGCCCTTTACCCCTGCCACGGTTCGGATTGAACTCGTCAACCGCGTTTTGCCAAGCCACAATCTCATCTTCGAACCAAACCCTGCGGTTCGGGCTGATGTAGGTCGATTTCGGAAATCGGCCTGCCTTTTCCATCCGGGTGCCGTTGGTTTTTCGACTTTTTCAACAAACAGTATCCGCCAGAAACGGACATCGCCTGTGTGCGCGAACAAGCAGGGCTAGCCCAGGCCCAAGCGAGTTGGCCGTCGCTCAAATTAAAGCAAGATCGGGAAACACGGGGACGCCTATGAGGGACGCCTATGAGGGACGCCTGAGCAGTCAGCGCGCGGCGTTGTAGACATCACGTAGCACGTTCGTCTCCATCTCCAGATCCTTCAGTCGATGCCTGACTACGTCGCCGATGCTGACGATACCGGCTAGCTCGCTGCCGCGCAGTACCAGTATGTGGCGCACGCGGTGGTGCGTCATCAGG
Source organism: uncultured Alphaproteobacteria bacterium (assembly GCA_963829315.1). Classification (GTDB taxonomy): domain Bacteria; phylum Pseudomonadota; class Alphaproteobacteria; order Rhizobiales; family Xanthobacteraceae; genus Bradyrhizobium. The sequence continues at coordinate 171,598 of CAWHIO010000007.1, forward strand.
TTCATCACGCGATTAACACTCTCGTCCGGAGACACGGTGGTCACACCGTATTGCATGATTTCCTTCACAGGCATCGACCCGGCTGTCTCGCCATAGCGGGAAAGTGCATGAACGATTTCACGTTCGGAAATGAGACCGAGAACTGCGTTCCCGCTCGTCACCACCAGCGCGCCAATATTCTTTGCGCGGAGCCAGTCCGCCGCTCTCTTGATGCTGGCTTCCGGAGCTATTGTTGTAACGTCGGTGCCCTTCCGCCTCAGAATGCTTTCGATGGACATAGTCTCCTCCCATCGCCCCGCGCACTTCGTCCGCTTCAACCCAGCGCGCGACGGCCCATATGAGGGCCCCGGATGCGCGTTGAACACTCAATTATCTTTTAGGAACCGAACGAGAATTCACGGTATTCGGGGCAGTTTCCACCAACGCAATCCTCTGCTCAAGACTCCAAGGTCTCGGACTCAAGTCGGAGATCGCGTAAGTCCGAAAAACAAGCGACGTGGATCTCAATGCGGCTAGATTGTGGTCGAGCGCCGGTAACCGCATCTGCATGGCGGTCGCCCGAGGGCGGCACAAATGTTGGATGAGTACCTGCCTGCCATGTTAAAGATCGAGCTGGTTCTGCTTGGAGAAAGCCAGTGCGGCAGCCCGATGTGGTGGCGACGCGTCATTTTCAGCTCGTCCTGATCAAACCTTCTCACTACGACGACGACGGATACGTGATCCGGTGGTGGCGCGCTATGACTTCGTCGAATTCGCTTGCCGCCGTATACGGCATCGCAGCCGATTGCGCCGATCGTCGCGTACTTGGTCCCGAAGTAGCCATTCACATCGAAGTCATCGACGAAACCAACACGCGCATCGACGTCCCGGCACTGCTGTCCCGATTTAAGCGTCACGACAATTTCGGATGTGTTGCGCTCGTCGGGGTTCAATCAAATCAATATCCGCGCGCTCTCGACATCGCACGTCCGTTCCGGGCAGCTGGAATTGCTGTGGCGATGGGAGGCTTTCATGTGTCGGGATGCCTCTCGATGCTGGATGGCCGCGCAGTGGATCTCGACGCCTGCCGGGACATGGGTGTCGCCATTTTCGCGGGCGAAGCTGAGGGGCGGTTCAAATCGGTAATTGCCGACGCGGCCGCGGGACGCCTCGCGCCGGTATACAACTACATGAAAGACTTGCCGGGAATGGAGGGCACACCGGTACCGTTCCTTCCGAAGCGATACATTCAGCGCACGCTCGGCTCCAGCGCGAGTTTTGACGCCGGCCGCGGCTGCCCTTACCAATGCTCCTTTTGCACGATCATCAATGTGCAGGGCCGCAAGTCGCGTTATCGTTCGGCGGACGATATCGAACATCTCGTGCGCCTGAATTGGGCGCAGGGCATTCGTAAATTCTTCATTACCGACGATAATTTTGCACGCAACAAAGAATGGGAATTGACCTTTGACCGACTGATTGAGCTCCGTGAAAAAGATGGCATCCCGCTCGGCCTCATGATCCAGGTCGACACCCTTTGTCATAAGATTCCAAACTTTATGGAAAAGGCAAAACAGGCCGGCGTCAACAAGGTCTTCATCGGCCTTGAGAATATCAATCCGGACAATCTGGCGACGGCGAAGAAGCGGCAGAACAAGATCACCGAGTATCGCAAGATGCTGCTCGCCTGGAAGAAACAGGGCATCCTGACCATTGCGGGCTATATCCTTGGCTTCCCGGCGGACACGCCGGAGACGATCAGGCGCGATATAGAAATCATCAAGGAGGAGCTGCCGATTGATCTTCTCGAATTCTTTTGTCTGACGCCGCTTCCCGGCTCGGAGGATCACCAGACGCTCTGGAAAAACGGCGTCGCGATGGACCCGGACCTCAACCGATACGATGTAGAACACGTCTGTACTGCCCATCGGACGATGAGCATGAAGGAGTGGCAGGACATCTACCACGAGGCCTGGTCGCTCTATTATACGCCGGCGCACATGAAGACTCTCCTGCGCAGAGCCGCGGCGACCGGCGTTCCCATGGGCAATCTTGCCAAATACCTGCTTACCTTTTCCACGACGGATCGCCTTGAAAGCGTGCACCCGCTGCAGGGCGGGATCCTTCGCCTCAAGCATCCATCTGAGCGCCGGCCTGGTTTGTCGCGCGAGAACCCGTGGTTGTTCTGGGCGCGCTTCGGCCGGGAGACCTTTGTGAAACACCTTATCCTGACCGGCGCGATCTTACGGCTGCTGATTTGGCAGACAGCGATCTCGTATAGTTCCGGTGCTCACAATTACATGGACCAGGCGCTCACGCCGGTAAGCGATGACGAAGATGAGACGCTCGACCTTTTTACAAAGACGACTGGCGCACGTGCTGCCGTCGCCCACGTCAAGAAGATAGCCGAACTGACGGGCGTCCGGTTGGCATGACTCTTCAGGTTTAAAAAAGCTGTTCAACTATGGCGCCCGATTTCGACTCATCAAGTCGGCCAGCCAAGTAGCCCGCATGAGCGCAGCGAGATGCGGGAACCATAGCCAGACCCCGGATATCGCTTCGCTCATCCGGGCTACGCTCGCTGCTTTGCCCCGATAACAGACATGCAGCGACCGCTACGGCATGTCCGTTTCGAGCCAACACCGGACAAAGGCACGCCTTACTCGATCAGTTCGTCAGCGGCGATTAAAATGGATTGTGGTACGGCAAGACCGAGTGTCTTGGCGGTATTCACGTTAATTACCATTTCGAATTTAGTGGGTCGAAGGACGGGAAGATTGTCCGACTTGGCGCCCCGCAGAATCTTGCCAGCATACACCCCGACTTGGCGGTAGGTTTCGGACAGGCTAGCGCCATAACTCATCAACCCGCCCTCTGCTGGGAACTCTCGAATGTGGAAAATGCCGGGCAATCGGTGACGGGATGAGAGAGCCACGATAAGGCCACGCCGAGAGTTGAAGAACGGATCGTTTTGCACCACTAAGCCGTCCGCGCCAGCTTTAACCAGCGCTGCAAAAGCCGCCTCGATTTCGGCATCTGTTGTTGCCGACTGCGCGACTACCTCGCGACCAAGCATCTGGGCAGCCTGCTGGAGCTGCTTCGCCGGTTCGGTTCCGAAACGCGGATTGAGCAGCAGCCCAACGATGCGCGCCGACGGTACCATCGAGCAAAGAAGGTCCAGCCGCTTACCGCCGAGATCTCCGGTAAAAAAGTTGACGCCCGTGGCCTTACCCGGCCGGTTCATGCTGTCGACCAGTCCGGAACTTACGGGGTCCTGACCCACAAGGAAAACGAGCGGAACTGCCAGGTCCGCAGCCTTAGCCGCATTTGCGGCCGGATCCCCAGTCGCAACCATCAACGCGAGCGGTCGGCCGAGCAGGTCGGCGGCAAGAGAGGGCAGCTGACTGTAATCACCCTTTGCCCAGCGATACTCAACGGCAACGCTGCGCCCCTCGACAAATCCCATCTCTTCGAGCCCGCGGCGGAAGGCATTGGTGTGACCCGCAGCTTCATCGGGTGAGCGCGAACTGAGGAACCCGACCACCGGTACCTGCTGCGCCCGCGCTGCGAGAGGCCCCATGGCCGTCATTCCCAGACCCGCAATGAATTCTCGCCGCCTCATTCGACCAGCCCGCCAATTACTCCGTTGAGAACGATTTGATCACAGCGAGCGACGATCGACCAGCAGTCTCGTTGGCTCACGATGTCCGCTAAATGGGGTGGTCCGGCCGTGCCCCAACCCTGCCAGCGCTAGAAGCTGGGAAGGGGCACCAAAGACGAGGACAACGCCATGTCTCAGTTGGGTCATTCGCGTCGAATCCTGGCATGTCCGTCGATGTCCGGTCAGCGGGCAGCTTCGTACATCCTGGCGATCAGGATATTGCGAGAGCCAAGTAGCCCGCATCAGCGCAGCGACATGCGGGAACCAGAGCCAGACCCCGGATATCGCTTCGCTCATCCGGGCTACGCTCGCTGGTCAGCACTCACCAAACACTCGTGCTTGTGAATTAGGACACTGCGACTTCCGTGATACGTTTACGGGATGAAGCTGGTGGACGTCGTCATTTGGGTAGTTGCTACCATCGTCTGCCTTATCGCCTATCTGTGCGTTACCATAGCGGCGTGGGTGATATGGCCCCCGGCGGGCGAGTGCATGTTCTTTCTGCCAATCCTTCTTCCCTTCACACCTGAGACGTGGGGGCTTCTTTGGACGCTTCACGAACGTCGTAGGAGGAGAAAACAAGCGCAGCAGGCCAAGTAGCCCGCATGAGCGCAGCGACATGCGGGAACCATAGCCAGGCCCCGGATATCGCTTCGCTCATCCGGGCTACGCTCGCTATGAGGACAATCGCGCATACGCCCGGTCTCTCGAACGCAATCAATGTTGCAGCAGTCATCGCCGTGATGACTGTACGGTGTTGTAACCGGCTGCCCTCAGCCTCTGGTCTTCCCGTGCTGCCTTGATACAAAACCAAACCACTGGGACCGCCATCAACAGCCCGATAACTCTCATGGCGAGGTTGTTTAACTTGAAGTAAAAAACTCCTGCCGCTGCAACACTTGAAACAACCGTCAAGCAAATCGCAGCTGTCAGCCAAAAGTACATCACTATCTCCCGCACCATTTTGAGCTGAAGCGTATCGGAATGCAGTTAACGAGCTGGGGGTTGAGCTACTTAAGTTTGTGGGGATATCCGCTTCGGGTCAAACTCGGCCGTCGAACCACAAGGGAGATTGGTCCGTTCGCCACCTCGTAGCGGACATGCATGCTGCGGGTCATTCGCGTCGAATCCTGGCAGGTCCCCTCGATGCCCGGTGAGCGGGCAACTTCGGACGTCCTGGCAATCAGGATCAAGCGGCCAAGCCAGCAATTCCGGCCTATCCCGCCGGGTTCGGCCGCCTCTATTGCTTCTCCCGCTCCACCGCCTGCCAGCCGATGTCGCGGCGACAAAAACCTTCCGGCCAGCGAATCCGGTCGACCGCCGCATAGGCGCGCTGCTGCGCTTCCGCGACCGTCTTGCCCGACGCGCAGACGTTCAGCACGCGCCCGCCATTGGCGAGAATGTCGCCGTCCTTCGCGACCGTGCCGGCATGGAAGATTTCGACGCCCTCGACCTTGCCGGCGTCATCGAGCCCCTCGATGCGGGTGCCTTTTGCGTAGTCGCCGGGATAGCCCTTCGCCGCCATCACCACCGTCAGCGCGGCTTCCGGAAACCAGCGCAGATCGAAATTCTTCAACTGGCCGTCGCAGGAGGCCAGCATCGCCGGCACGATGTCCGACATCATCCGCAGCATCAGCACCTGGCATTCCGGATCGCCGAAGCGGACATTGTATTCGAACAGTTTTGGCCCGTCCTCGGTCAGCATGACGCCGGCATAGAGCACGCCGCGAAACGGCGTGCCGCGCGCCTTCATGCCGGCGACGGTCGGCAGGATGATCTTCGCCATGATCTCGGCATGAATTTCCGGCGTCACGAACGGGGTCGGCGAATAGGCGCCCATGCCGCCGGTGTTCGGTCCCTGGTCGTGATCGAACACCCGCTTGTGGTCCTGCGCCGAGGCCAGCGCGATCGCGGTCTCGCCGTCGGACAGCGCAAAGAAGCTGATCTCGCGGCCGGCGAGATATTCCTCGATCACGACCTCGGCGCCGGCCTGGCCGAACGCGCCATCGAACATCATGGCGATGGCGGCTTCCGCCTCCGCCAGCGTCATGGCCACCACCACGCCCTTGCCCGCCGCAAGCCCATCGGCCTTGACCACGATCGGCGCGCCCTGCTTGCGAACATAGGCCCGCGCGTCGGCCGCATTGGTGAAACGGCCATAGGCGCCGGTCGGGATGCCGAATTCGGTGCAGAGCGCCTTGGTGAATCCCTTGGAGCCCTCAAGCCGCGCGGCCTGCTTGGCTCGGCCCGAACGCCTTGATGCCGGCAGCCGCGAGATCGTCGACGATCCCGGCGGCGAGCGGCGTTTCCGGACCGACCACGACCAGCTCGACCGCGTTGCGCCGGCAAAAATCGATCACCGCGGCATGGTCGGCGATGTCGAGCGCCACGCATTCGGCTTCCCGCGCGATGCCGGCATTGCCCGGCGCGCACCAGAGTTTGGTCAGCAGCGGAGAGGCCGCGATCTTCCACGCCAAAGCGTGTTCGCGGCCGCCGGAACCGAGCAGGAGAATGTGCATGGGATGCAGCCAGAGCGAGGGTTGCGAACGAATGTCGGTCGCACGAATCTCCCCTTTGCCTGCAAGGGGGATCATCAATCGCCGTCATTCCGGACGCGCGCGCTGCGCGCCGATGCGGAATGTCGAGATTGTCTTGCACGGCACCTCTGCTCAGCTCGAGATTCCGGGTTCGCTCGCGTTGCGAGCACCCCGGAATGACGGCGCAGCTACTGGCTGCCCGCCGAGGCCGCGATGATCTCCTGCAGGGTCGCGACATGGCGGGCGAAGGCGCCGCGCCCGGCCGCGGTGGCGGTCACCGTGGTCTGCGGCCTCTTGCCGACAAAGGCCTTGTCGACCGCGACATAGCCGGCCTTCGACAGCGTCTCGATATGGGCGCCGAGATTGCCGTCGGTGGCGCCGGTCAGTTTTTTCAGCCGGGAGAACTCCAGTCCCGCGCCGGCCGGCAGCGCGTTCAGCGCCGCCATGATCTTCAGCCGCAGCGGCTGGTGGATGATGTCGTCGAGTTCGGCCATCGGTCAGCTCCGGCGCATCCAGAGGCCGCCCAGAATCAGCCCGCCGCCGTTGACGAATGCCATCCACAGCGTCGAACGCCGTCGCCGATGAAGAAATAGCCGACCAGCGTCAGCGCGGTGATGCCAAGCCGATCGCGACAAAGGCGTGACCGAACCAGAGCCCGGCGATGGCAGTAGAACAGCATGAAATAGATCGGCCAGAACGTTCCCATCTGGCGCGGCGCGAAATGGCCGAGCACGCTCGCTGCAGAGAAAGCCGAAGGCGAAGAACAGCAGGAATGCCGCGAGCATCCTGAGATCGAAGCCGCGGCACGCCCGGCCCGGCGAAACTCGAACACGCTGACCGCAAACGAGCCCGCGACTGCCCAGCGACATTGACGGCGATCCAGATGTAGCCGCCGTAGCGCGGCCAGAGCGAAAGTCGCGATGTTGCCGGCAAACACCAGGACGCCCCACAGGATCATCATCAGGCTGGCGATATCGTAGATCCGCGATTGCCGGACGCGGTGGACGATCTCGCTCGATATCGCTCAGCGCCTGCGCGGCTTCCCTGGGATCGATGCTGGTCATGATCCGGCTCCCGCCTTGGCGACGTCATCCGCGATGCGCCGACACGCCGCGGGTCGCTGACAATGCCCATGTGGTTGACGCCGTCGATCAGCTTGACTTCGACCGACGGCGCGACCGCATGCACGGCTTCGGCATATTTGTCCGCGAGCATCAATTCGTCGTCGGCGCCGGCGATCAGCGCGAGCGGCCTGGTCGCGGCGGCGAGATCGGCCTGGTAGCCGCGCGTCGCGAAATTGCGCATCAGGCGGTACGAATAGGTCGAGGCGAGGATCCGTTCGGAGTTCGGCGGCACCGCGAAGGCCAGCGTCGGCAGCGCCTCGCAGCAATCGATGCCGAGCCGGTGCAGCGCCGCCAGCGCCAGGAAGCGCGGAATGTCGGGGCTGGCCCAGCCGCCGGAATCCGGCCGGTTGGTCGGCGCATCGTAGCCGAGATAGGGCGCGAGCAGCACGGTGCGCGCGAACAGGTTCTGGATCGGCGAACTCGCCACCCGCAGCGCAAAGCCGCCGCCGGCGGAGTGGCCGAGCAGCGTCAGCGGCTGGCTGGGCTGCGGTCTTGCGCACCACGGCGACGAGATCCTCGAGATCGTTCTCGAGCTGGCCGAGATAGCCGATGTCGCCGCGCGTGCCGGAGCCGCCATGGCCGCGAATGTCGGGCGCGTAGGTTTCGACGCCCCGCGCCGCCAAAGCGTCGGCCAGCGCGTGCACGGCGATGCTCGATCCCGACGAGCCGTGCACGAGAATGGCGATCTTGCCGCTCGCCGGCCCCCGCGCCGGATAATGCCGATACGCCAGATCGGTGCCGTCGCGGGCCTGAAAAGCGCTCGAGGCCGGCATGGTGCAGCGATCGACGGCGCGGGCCGTCTGCGAAATCGAGGTCAATTCGGGCAGGCGCGCCAGCGGCGACGCCAGCATCGCGGCCAGCACCAGCGTCGCCAAGCCGAGCGAGGCTCAAGCCCCATCGCAGCAGTCTCAGCGGGAACCAAACCATCCATTTCAGCATGATCTTTCCTCCGAATATTACTATTTACAGATTACTCTGTAATACAGAGTATATGGAATGCAAGGACTGGATTGGCGGTCGGAGCGAAATCCCTAACTTGGGCGCCTACCCGAAAGAGCCGAATTGACCGAGATGCCCCCAGCCGAAGCCCTGATCAACGCGCCGGAATTCACGGTGTCCGAACTGTCCTCCGCCCTGAAGCGGACGGTGGAGGATGCCTATGGGCACGTCCGGGTGCGCGGCGAAATCACCGGCTTCCGCGGGCCGCACTCCTCCGGGCACTGCTATTTCGCGCTGAAGGACGAGAGCGCCAAGATCGAGGCGGTGATCTGGAAGGGCGTCCACGGCCGGATGCGCTTCAAGCCGCAGGAAGGGCTCGAGGTCATCGCCACCGGCAAGCTCACGACCTATCCCGGCTCGTCGAAATACCAGATCGTGATCGAGGCGCTGGAGCCCGCCGGGATCGGCGCGCTGATGGCGCTGATGGAAGAGCGCAAGAGGAAGCTCGCCGCCGAAGGGCTGTTCGACGAGGCGCGCAAGCAACTGCTGCCATGGCTGCCGGAGGTGATCGGCGTCGTCACCTCGCCGACCGGCGCGGTGATCCGCGACATCCTGCATCGGTTGGAAGACCGCTTTCCGCGCCGGGTGCTGGTGTGGCCGGTGCGGGTGCAGGGCGAAGGCTCGGCCGAACAGATCGCAGGCGCGATCCGCGGCTTCAACGCGCTGCCGGAAGGCGGCAGGATTCCGCGGCCCGATCTTCTGATCGTCGCGCGCGGCGGCGGCTCGCTGGAAGACCTCTGGTCGTTCAACGAGGAGATCGTGGTCCGCGCCGCCGCCGAAAGCATGATCCCGCTGATCTCGGCGGTCGGCCACGAGACCGACATCACGCTGATCGATTTCGCCGCCGACAAGCGCGCGCCGACGCCGACGGCCGCCGCCGAAATGGCGGTCCCGGTGCGCAGCGAGCTGTTCGTCGAGGTCGCCAGCCTGGCGCGGCGGACCATGCTGTGCTGGCAGCGCGGCCAGGAATCCCGCCGCAACGAGTTGCGCGCCGCCGTGCGCGCGCTGCCGGGCTTAGGCGAGCTGCTGGCGATCCCGCGGCAGCGGCTGGATGGCGCCACCGCCGCCCTGCCCCGCGGCCTGAAGGCCAATACCCACGCCCATTTCCGCCGCTTCGCGGGCGTCAGCGCACGATTGACCATGCGCGTGCTGCGCGCGCAGCTCGCGCAGGCCCAGCACCGGCTGACCGGCTCCGGCGAACGGATGGCGCATTCGGCGCGAAGCCTGCTGCGAAGCCGCCGGGATCGCTTTGCCGGGCTTGAGATCCGGCTGAAGGCCTCAAAACTCTCCAATGCGCAGGCGCAGCGCCAGATCATCGCGCGCGACCGCGAGCGCATCGCTTCGACTGGCCGAGCGCGCGCGCCGCGCGCTCGCAACCTCGACGCAGCGGCTGGCCGCGCGCGTCGCCCATAGCGGTCAATTGCTCGGCGCGCTGTCGTATCGCGGCGTGCTGGCGCGCGGTTTTGCCCTGGTGCGCGACGGCGAGGGCCACGCCGCTGCATGCCGCGGCCGGCATCGGCCCGGGGGCGCGGCTCAGTCTGGAATTTTCCGACGGACGCGTTGGCGCGACCGCGGATGCGGATCGGCCGGCGGCGACCGCCATGTCAGCCAAGCCGGCTGCCAGCGAGCCGAAGCCGGCCGCGCCCAAGCGCGTCGTCAAGCCGGTCGGCCAGGGAAGCTTGTTTTAGACGCGTTCACCGCGCCAGCCATTCCGCGACGCGCTTTTGCGAATCGGCGCGCGCTTCGGCGTCGGTGCCGAGGTGGCCCTTTTCGGGGTCGGTCGCTTCGGCCGCGGGATCGATCGCGTGCAGCGGCAGATTGGCGCGGTCGAAATCGTGATAGGCGCTGGGATAGACCACGATCCGCGCCAGCGCGCTGCGGCCATGCGCGCCATCGATCATCTGGCGGCAGGCGGGCGGCGAACTGACGTCGTCCTTGGCGCCGATCAAGACCAGGGTCGGAACGCGCGCGCTCCATCCAAGCCCCGACGAAAGGCGGCAATCCGGATAGAACGCGATCGCCGAGCGGAAATCCGGCTCGACATTGCGCGACGCCAATTGCGGCCGCACCGCCCACAACAGCGCGCTCGCGCCGTTGGCCCAGCCCAACAGGCTGATGCGATCATGCGCGGCCCAGGGCTGTTGCAGCAGCCATTGCCGCGCCGCCAGGATGTCGGTGACCCGCTCGCGCCGCGCCAGCACGCGGCGTTCCTTGACGTGGCATTGCGGGCCGAGTTCGCGCGACCCGTAGCTGTCCGGAAACAAGACGGCTTTGCCGTCTTTCAGGAGCTGCTCCGCCCAATCGCGATAGCGCGGCTGCACCGGCTCGGAATGGCCGCCCAATCCGCCGCATCCGTGCAGCGCGATCACGACCGGAAACGGGCCATCCCCGTCGGGCTTGTAAAGCTGCGCGCGCAATACCGCGCCGCCCGAGGCAATCTCGACCGGGTGCGGAACCGGCAACGGCGCCGCATCCGCCGCAAACGCCACGGCAAATAGTGCCAGGAAGATAATGGCCGTCAGAGAGCGCATCGCGTTTTGCCGGGTCATGATGGCGCTGGGACAACAGCGATCCATTCGTGCTCAAGGCTAGCATGCGGCAAAGACCGAAATTCATCACAAATCGGTGGGTTTGACTGGCGGACAGCCCGGCCTATTTATGCTAGGTTACACATGGAAACATCTGGCCCGGCCCAACCGCCGGGAACGATCGGAGAACCTCACCGTGCTGAACAAATTCGGCCCCTCGGGCAGGCGAAGCACAACTGCAATATCTGGATGGCGATTTCCGCGTGATCTCGCCGGGAACCTATGTGCGCTGCGCGGTGACCGAGGCGCGGATACCGCTCGACGAGCTGAAATACTGGAGCGTCGATCTGCAGGAGGCCTATGCGCTGCCGAGCGCGGTGCTGCAGCGGCATTTTCCCGCCGCGCTGAAGGCGTAAGAAGGCTTTGTCGTCCCGGCGAACGCCGGACCCATAACCACTGTTGTTGGTTGTGGATCGGATTACGGGCCCCAGCCTAACGCAACACAAACATCGGTGGTTATGGGTCCGGCTCGCGCTCGCTTGGCCGGGACGACCTGAATTTGACGAGCTAGCTGCTCGCCCTGAATTTCTTCCCGCGCGCCCGAATAGCCGGTCCGATACCAGCTTCCGCACGTCTGCGGCGTTGTCGAATTCAAGTGTCACCGCGAACGGCACGATTTCCTGCGCCCAGCCCGGCAGCCCGTCGCGGCCGCGCAGCCGCGCCAGGTCCTTTTCCGTCGTCACCAGTGTCAGCGCGTCGCGCCTGGCTTCGCGCGATCAGGGTTTCGATCTCGCTTTGCGAAAACGGATGATGATCGGCGAAGGCCCGCTCCAGCACGACCTCGACGCCGCTGGCGCGCAGCGTCCTGAAGAACCTGCGCGGGATCGCCGATCCCGGCAAAGGCCAGCACGCGCTTGCCGCGAAGCGACGCCACCGATGCGTCGTCGGCCTTCAGATGCGCCGGCGATGACCTGCTTGCCCCGCGCCGCGACGGCGGCGGCAACCATTTCCGGCCGCGGCGCCGTCGCCGATCACGATCAGCGCATCGGTACGGTCGATCTGCGGCGGCAGCGGCGCGCGCAAGGGGCCTGCGGGAAACACGCAGGCATTGCCGAGACCGCGGCGGGCGTCGATCACGATCAGCGAGGCATCCTTGGCGATCGCCGGATTCTGGAAGCCATCGTCCATCACGATCACGGTGGCGCCTTGCGACCGCGCCAATGCGACGCCATCGACACGATCGCGCGCGACCGCGACCGGAACCGTCCGCGCCAGCATCAGCGGCTCGTCGCCGACGTCGCTCCGCCGCATGACGATCCGGATCGACCATCACCGGCCCGCGCAATCGTCCGCCATAGCCGCGGCTGAGCACCACCGGGGTCTCGCCGAGATCGCGCAGCAGCCTGGCCAGCGCCAGCACCGTCGGGGTCTTGCCGGCGCCGCCGACATGATAGTTGCCGACGCAGAATACGGGAATGCCGGCATCAAAGCCCTTACGCTGCAAGCGATGGCCGGCGATCACGCCATAGACGGCAGCGAGCGGCATCAGCAATCGCGACATCCATGATGATGGCCGGTACCAGAACGCCGGCTCATGCATCCGACGCCCCCATTTCGAGGCGCAACTGCAACAGATAGGGCTCGAGCGCAGCCAGCGTGCGATCGAGCGCGCCGCCGAGCTGCGAGACCACCCGCTCGGCGGCCGCGACCGACAGATTGCGCGCCGCGGGATCGGCCAGCAACTTGCCGAGCTGCTTTACCAGCGCTTCCTGGGTGTCGGCCCGCTTGGCGCCGCCGGCACTGTCGAGCGCCTCGTAGACGTCGGCGAAATTGAAAACATGAGGTCCGTGAACGATCGACGCGCCGAGCTTGACCGCCTCGATCGGATTCTGCCCGCCATGTTCGACCAGCGATCCTCCCATGAACACGATCGGCGACAGCCGGTAGAACAGCCCCAGCTCGCCCATGGTGTCCGCGACATAGATGTCGGTGGTCGCGGTCGGCAGTTCCTCGCGCGAACGCAGGCCGACATGCAGACCGGCGGCGGCAATCGTGCGCGCGATCGCTTCGCCGCGACCGGGATGGCGCGGCACGATCACGGTCAGCAGCGTTGGAAAAAATCCCGCAAGCGTGCGGTGCACCTCGAGCAAGATCTCTTCTTCGCCGGGATGCGTCGACGCCGCCACGATCACCGGACGACCGCGCGTCACCGACATCAGCCGTTCCAGTTTGGCGAAATCGGCCGGCGGCGCCGGAACATCCAGTTTCAGATTGCCGGTGGTGACGACGTTGCGGCTGCCCAGCGCGGTAAAGCGCTCCGCATCGACCCGCGATTGCGCCAGGCAGACGTCGAACCGGCCAAGCAGCGCCGAGATCGTGCCGCTCACCCTGCGCCAGCGCGGAAACGAGCGATGCGACATCCGGCCGTTGATCAGCACCATCGGCAGGCGCCGCGCCGCGCTCGACAGGATCAGATTCGGCCACAGATCGGACTCGATGAACAGCGCAAGGCTCGGCCGCCAGTGATCGAGAAAGCGCGCGACGTAGCGCGGCGAATCGTAAGGCACATATTGATGGATGATATCGGCGGGAAACCGCTTGGCGACGATCGCCGCCGAGGTCACCGTGCCCGAGGTCACGAGGATGCGAATATTCAGCGCGCGCAATTTTTCGATCAGGGCCGCGGCGGCCAGCACTTCGCCGACGCTCGCACCGTGAATCCACACCAGCGGTCCGTGCGGCCGGATATCCCGGCTCATGCCGCGGCGCTCGCCGACGCGCGCGGGATCCTCCTTGCCCTGTTTCAGCCGCCGCTTGATCAGCGCGGGCGCCAGCGGCGCGGCCGCGGCGGACAGCCGCTGATAGACGCGCAGCGTCATCGGCAAGGGGTTAGCCATGGCCCGCCTCTTCCGGACGGCCGACTTGCGCATAAGCGCGCGCGGTCGCGTCGTTCAGTGTCGCTTCCAGCCGCAGCGCGCAGTTCTTCCATCGTCTCGGCGCCGGCGTCGGGTGGAACCATGATGATTTCGCCTCCCACCAGCGCCCCTCGCCCGAATGGCAGATTGATCGTGGTGCGATCCCAGTTCTTCAGGCGCAGAAAGCGGCTGGTCGCCATCGCGAACGGCATGATCGGCCGCCCCGATTCGCGCGCCAGCATGATGATGCCGAGTCCGGCTATTCGCGAACGCTTCGGCACGTCGGCGGTCAGCGCGACGTTATAACCCTGTTCAAGCGCCCGCACCATCTCCTTGAAGGCGCCGACGCCGCCCTTGCGGTGAAACGCCGAGCCGTGATCCCCGGAGCCGCGGATGGTGCCGATGCCAAGCCGCTCGGCGGCGATCGCGTTGAATTCGCCGTCGCGATGCCGCGAGATCAGCACCTTGCCGCGATGGCTTTCCTTGGTCTTGATAAACGGGGTCATGAAATGCTGGCCGTGCCAGAACGCGAAAATCGCCGGCATCTGCGGCTCGACGATGTCATAGACCTCGGGCGGATCGAAACTGAACTTGTTGGTCAGCCAGACCAGCCGCAGAAACTCGGCCGCGAGAATACCCACAGCGCGCTGGAGCCAGCTGCTGCGCAGCACATCGCGAATCAATTTCTTCAACGGGCAGGCTTCGCGTCTTGACCCGGATCGAGCAGCCGATGGAGATGGACGATGAAATACCGCATGTGGGCGTTGTCCACGGTCTGCTGCGCCTTCGCCTTCCAGGCCGTGTAGGCGGTCGCATAGTTGGGGAAAACGCCGACGATTTCCACCTGGTTGAGATCCTTGAACGTCGTCTGTTCAAGGTTGGTCAGTTCACCTCCGATGACGAGATGGAGCAATTGCTGCGGGGCACTATCTGGCATGATCTCTTTTCCTAATGCGGTGCCGGTCGAACAAGGTTTCCGGCACTCACCGGGGAGCGCTCATGGCAAGGGGCGAGCCCGAAAATGCTCGACAATGCTTGCATGACGATCGCGTCCCGCTGCCACCAGCACCCCGTGCGTCACCTCCCTGCGATTATACAGGATGGTGTCCCCCGAAAGCGCGGTCATGTTACCATTCGCTTCCTGCACGATCAAATCGGCCGCGGCAAGGTCCCAGTCGCGGCTTTGACCGCCCGCAAAGGCCGCATCGAGCCTTCCCTGGGCGACCCGGCACAGCCGAAGCGCCAATGATCCGATTCGCGGATGCAGGATCGATTTCACCGGCTGAGCGGTTGAGCCGCTCGACCAGCGGCTTCGGACCGGCGACGCGAGAAAAGTCGAGCTCCGCACCGGACGCCGCATGAACCGGCAGGCCATTGAGCAATGAGCCCTGGCCACGCTCGGCGAAGAAAAATTCCTCGCTGGCCGGCGCGAACACCGCCGCCAGCAATGGCCGCGTGCCCTCGACCAGCGCCACGCTGACGCACCAATCTTCGCGGCCGGCGAGATAACCGCGGGTGCCGTCGATCGGATCGACAATCCAGACCAGCGGTTTGCCGAGACGGATCTCGTCGTCGGCGCTCTCCTCCGACAGCCAGCCATAGCCCGGCGTCGCGGATCGCAGCCTGTCCGCGATCAGGTCATTGACCGCGATGTCGGCCTCCGACACCGGCGACGAGGCGCCCTTGGTCCAGTTCTTCAGTTCGGTGCGAAACAGCGACAGCGCCAGCGCGCCGGCCTCCCGCACCGTCTCCTTCAGCAAAACGGCATCGCGCGCCAATGTCCCGTCACTGCACGCTAGCGTCCGCCAAGCGTCAATCCCTCGATCCGCAGCGTCGGCGCATTGACGCCGTAACGAAATGTCAGGTCGTTGGCCGGCACCAGCGATTTGAATATTTCGAGAAGATGACCCGCGATCGTCACCTCGCTCACGGCATAGGTGATCTCGCCGTTCTCGATCCAGAAGCCCGACGCCCCGCGGCTGTAGTCGCCGGTCACGCCATTGACGCCGGAGCCGATCAGGTCGGTGACGTAGAATCCCTGGCGGATATCGGAGATCAGCTCGGCCGGGGTCGGCTCGCCGGCCTCCAGATGAAGGTTATACGATCCCGGCGAGGGCGACGACGATACGCCGCGGTGGGCGTGACCGGTCGTGACCAGCCCGAGTTCGCGCGCGGTCGCGCAATCCAGCAGCCATGAGGTCAGAACGCCCTGATCGACGATCGCGAGCTTCTTGACCTTGACGCCCTCGGCGTCGAACGTCTGCGAGCGCAGGCCGCGCACCCGCAACGGATCGTCGATGATGCGGATATTCTTTGCGAACAGCTGCTCGCCGAGACGGTCCTTCAGGAAAGAGGTCTTGCGCGCGATCGAGGCGCCATTGATCGCGCCGACGAGGTGGCCGACCAGCGAGCCGGACACGCGGGGGTCGAACACGACGGGCACCTTGCAGGTCTCGACCTTGCGCGGGTTGGCCCGCGCGACCGTGCGCTCGCCGGCGGTGCGGCCGACGCTTTCGGGCGAGGCGAGATCGGAGGCATGCGGCGCGGTGGTGTAGTCGTAGTCGCGTTCCATCGCGGTGCCGTCGCCGGATATGGCGGTCATCGAGATGCCCTGGCTCGAACGCAAATAGGAGCCGTGAAAGCCGGTGCTGGTCACCAGCACCATGCCGCCGATACCGGTCGAGGCCGAGGCGCCGCCCGATTTGGTCACGCCCTTGACGGCGAGCGCGGCCGCTTCGGCCTCGCAGGCGCGGCGTTCGAGTTCGGCCGTTGTCGGAATATGCGGGATCGAGCAGATCGAGATTGGGGAAATCGCGCGCCAGAAGCGCCGGGTCGGCGAGACCGACATATTTGTCGTCGGGCGCGACCCGCGCCATCGCGACCGCGCGCTCCGCGAGCCTTGCGACGCCATCGCCGCTGACATCGTTGGTCGAGACCACCGCCTGGCGCTGTCCCACCAGCACGCGCAGTCCGACATCATCGCCTTCGGAGCGCTCGGATTCCTCGACGCGCCCGTCGCGCACCTCCACGCCCTGCGACACGCCGCGCACCGCCACCGCGTCGGCGGCGTCCGCGCCGGCGCGCCTGGCGGCCTCGACGAGGCGCTGCGCCAGCGTGGTCAGGGCGGATTGATCGAACAGGTCGGAGGCGGCCGCGTCAGGCGAAAGCGGCGATGTGGTCGATGGTGAAGATATCACGAATAAAATCCCGGGGATTCAGGAGGGACTGGAGAGGTTGCGAATGCACCTCTGCTGATAGATCAGATGTGCCTGATTCACAGGGATTTCAAGCAATTTCACCGGACAAAAACCAAAGATTTTCGCGTTCGCCGCAACCTCCCGTCAATCATGTGAGCCAAGGTCTTGTCAATCATGCGCACCGATGCAGGGCCAGTGACGCCTGATTAACCAGCCTTTTTAAGCGAATTCGGAGGCGCGCTCTGGCATCGTCTCGCTATCGACCGGGAACATAATCCCGGCGGGGAGACAAAGCCGTGAGGCGTCAAACAGCAACAGGCGGGATCAATCCCGCCGGGTCGAGCCGCGCCTTGCGGCTCGACCCTCTCTCTCTGCCCGTCAGCTTCGATGCGCAGGACGTCCGCGCAGACGGCGGCGTGCGCAGGATCGAACTTCACCGCGAACGCGTCGTGCTGCGCCGTGCCGTCCATGGCATGCGGATGGCGATCAACGTTCGCGTCAGCGATTTCCGCGGCATCGCGCTGCGCGGCATCGACGATGCCCAGATGCTGGTGCTGGTTCACCGCGATCCGTCGCTGACGATCCCGCTCGGCGTAAGTTCCGACCGCGACGAGATTTCGGCGGCCTGGCAAATCTGGAGCGATATTTTCGCGCTTCCGCAATTGACCGAAGACAAGGCGTGCGAGCCGGCGCCGCGGCGGCGGCGGCGCAACGCGATCCGGGCACGGCGTCCGAAATTCCTGGTGCGGCGGCGCGGCGGCGGCGCGCTCGATCCCGCCAATGTGCATCGCGACGAGCGCGAGATCATCGCGCGGAACTGAACGCCGCTCGAACGATCGAGCCACGGTCGATCATGTCGGGATCGTTCGCGCGCGACGACGAAAGCGCGCGATTGCGTTTGTCGTTACACCGCTCCGATCACCGCATCCACCAGCAACCCCGCAAACAGCAACAGCCCGGCGTCGCGGTTGGACCTGAAGATGCGCAGGCATAGCGCGGGATCGCCGATCTTCAGGCGTCGAATTTGCCAGGCGAGATGCGCGGCGAACGCGGCAAGTCCGATCCACGCCGGCAAACCGGCGCCGGCGAGCCACAGCGCAGCGCCGATCAGGACCACCGCCAGGGCGTAGAACACGATCAGCGCCTGATGGGTGTGCGCGCCGAACAGCCGCGCGGTCGATTTGACCCCGATCAGCGCGTCGTCCTCGGCGTCCTGATGCGCATAAATGGTGTCGTAGCCGATCACCCAGGCGATCGAACCGGCATAGAGCAAGAGCGCCGCCGCATCGATCCGCCCGAGCATGACGGCAAATCCCATCAGCGCGCCCCAGGAGAAGGCCAGGCCAAGCACGACCTGCGGCCACCAGGTGATGCGCTTCATGAACGGATAGACCGCAACGATGACGAGCGAGGCGATGCCGGTCGCCACCGCGAAGCGGTTGAACTGCAGCAGCACCAGGAGCCCGATCAGCGCCTGCGCGACCAGGAAGACAAGCGCTTGCCGCACGCTGACCTGTCCGGCCGGTATCGGCCGCGACCGCGTGCGTTCCACCCTGGCGTCGAGATCACGATCGGTGATGTCGTTCCAGGTGCAGCCGGCGCCGCGCATGGCAAAGGCGCCGACCAGGAACAGCGCAACGACGAGGGGCAATCGGCTGACGTCGCGGGTGACGCCGGTCGCGAGCGCCGCCGACCACCAGCACGGCATCAGCAACAGCCAGGATCCGATCGGCCGGTCGAGGCGGGCGAGCCGCAAATAAGGCCGCGACCATGGCGGCGCCAGCGTATCGACCCAGTTGCCGGTCGCGTCCGCAACGCGCGCCGCAGCGCCGCTCATCGGAGGACGGTATCCTGCTTCCGAAATTCGTTCAGATCGGAGGCACCGATCATCGCGCCAGCGCGTTGCCGTTCAACGTATCGAACGTGCCGCCCTTCTTGCTGGCGGTAGCCACCGGGAGCGCCGTCGCCGAACCCAGCACCTCGCTCAGGCTCGGACCTGGGGTGGCTGCGTTTTCATCTGCTCGGCCACCGCACAGACCTTCTGCTGCATGGCCTCGGTGCCCTTGTGACCGGTCTTCAGCTGATCGCCGATCTGCGGCGGAATCCCGCATTTGGCCGCGTGGGCTTCGATGTATTTGATCATCTTGATCTCGGACTGGGCGAAGTTTCCGATCAGCTTGCAAGCCTCAGCCGGAGGGGCATGCCGATCGCTGGCGGCCTTGATCAGCTTGCCGCGTTTCTCCGCCTCATCGCGCAACGGCAGGAATTCCTTCATGCAGTCATCCGGGGGACCCGCCTGGGTCGGAGGTGCCGCGAACGGTGAACTGGCAAAGGGAGTTGCGCCGGCGGCCGGGAAACCACCGGCCGCGGGGGCGGCGCCAAAGGAGGGCGCGGGCGCAGCGCCATTCACCGGCGGAAATGCCGGATCGTTGGCCGCACCGGCCCTGCCCGGCAGCGGCGCCGGAAAGGCGCCTTGCGCAAAAGCCTGGCCGGCATGGAGCGTAACGATGGCCACGGCGAGTGGCACGATCAGACGGCGGATCATCAAAGCTATTCCCTCAGGCAAGGTCCAAAGGCCCCTAGCGTCTTCCCGATAGAAGAGCGACTCCGAAGGGACATTTTACAATTCCTGCCAACCCTTAACAACCCGTGGAATTGGGCAACAGCGCGGCGTTGCGCCGCGCCGGATGGCCGATAATGGCGTAAATTCTCATCCTTTGGGCTAAAAGGCCCCTGGATCGGAACCTTGCCCATGCCCCAACTCGATTTTCGCAAGCCGCGGCTGTTTGTCGACGCCGCCCTGGCACCGGATGAAACGGTCACGCTGGCGCGTAGCCAGAGCAATTATCTCGGCAACGTGCTGCGGCTGTCGGCGGGCGAAACCATTCTGGTGTTCAATGGACGCGATGGCGAGTGGCAGGCTTCGATCGCCGGGGGCAAACGGCCCGACGGTCTGCAAGATCGTCGCCCGGACCCGGCCGCAGGATCGCCTCCCCGACCTCGCTTACGTGTTCGCGCCGCTGAAACATGCCCGTCTCGACTACATGGTGCAGAAGGCGGTCGAGATGGGAGCATCGTCATTGCAGCCGGTTTTGACGCGCTTCACCCAGGTCTCGCGGGTTAACGGCGAACGGATGCGGGCCAATGTGATCGAGGCGGCGGAGCAATGCGGCATTTTGAGCATCGCCGGCGTCGCCGAGCCGGTGCCGCTCGATCGCTATCTGGGCGGCCGCAACGGGCGGCGCCTGCTGGTGTTCTGCGACGAAGCCGCGGACGTCACAAATCCGCTGCAGGCGCTGCGAAGCGCGCAGGACGCCGCGGACGGGATCGACATCCTGATCGGCCCCGAAGGCGGATTTGCCGAGGAGGAGCGCAGCCTGCTGCTGCGGCAGCCGCGAATCTTGCGGCTTTCGCTGGGACCGAGGATTCTGCGCGCCGACACCGCCGGCGTGGCGGCGCTGGCCCTGGTCCAGGCCGCGCTCGGGGACTGGACCGCCGAAGCCGTACCCGGATAGGTTCCGGCCCTTAACCAATCCTCCTTGGCCCTTGTTAAGGCACTTGTATTAAGGCACTTGGCCGATGCCGGTCGAAACCCCGCCCGGGCCATGCTAAGGGGCTGCGCCGACTGGCCCTTTAAAGCCGCTTTCGGGATATTGGACGTCGAGATGACCCTGACCGCCGCCCCTCGTGCGACCGGATCCGCCGCATGGGCGGAGGCGCTGCTGTTGTCGTTCGCGCAGGCCGGCTACACGCTGGCCGAACCGGCGATCCTGCAGCCTGCCGACCCGTTCCTCGACCTCTCGGGGGAGGACATCCGCAAGAGCCTTTATCTGACCACCGACGCCGGCGGCGAGGAACTGTGTCTGCGCCCCGATCTCACCATTCCGGTCGCCCGGGATTATCTCGCCTCCAGCAAGGCGGGACAGCCCGCCGGGTTCAGTTATCTCGGACCGGTGTTCCGCTATCGCGGCGGCCGGCCCAGCGAGTTCCTGCAGGCCGGCATCGAATCCTTCGGCCGGCTGGATCGCCCGGCGGCGGACGCGGAAATGCTGGCGCTGGCGCTGGAAGCCACGGCCGCGTTCGGCTTGACCGAGGTGGAGATTCGCACCGGCGATGTCGCATTGTTCATCGCCCTGATCGATGCCCTCGAGCTCTATCCGGTGTGGCGGCGGCGGCTGATCAAGGATTTCAACCGCAAGATCAGCCTGGAGCAGGATCTCGAGCGGTTGACGCTGGCAACCGGGTCGACCCGCAACGAGTATGAGGGCGTGCTCGCCGCACTGGCCGGCTCCGATCGCAAGGCGGCGCTGGCGCTGGTGACCGACCTGATGTCGATCGCCGGCACCACCAATGTCGGCGGCCGCTCGGTTTCGGAGATCGCCGATCGCTTCCTCGAACAGTCGACCCTGAAGGGCGGCGCCCTGCCGCGTGACGCCCTCGATCTGATCAAGCGGTTCCTCGCGATCTCGGGCGACCCCGACGATTCGATCGCGCGATTGCGCGCGCTTGCCGCCGACGCAAAACTCGACCTCACCGCCGCGATCGATGCGTTCGAAAGCCGCGTCGGCTTCATGGCCGCGCGCGGCATCAATACCGGTTCGACGCGCTTTTCGACGTCGTTCGGCCGCGGGCTGGACTATTACACCGGCTTCGAATTCGAGTTGCATGCCAGGGGCAACAGCGTCGAGCCGCTGGTGGCGGGCGGCCGCTATGACGGGCTGATGACCCAGCTCGGCGCCAAAACACCGATCCCCGCGGTCGGATTCTCGGTCTGGATCGAGACCTTGACCCGGTCTGGCGGCAAGCCTGCCGCGAGCGGAATCGGCGGGAGCGCGTCATGACGGCGCCATTCGTTCTCGCGGTTCCGTCAAAAGGCCGTTTGCAGGAAAATGCCGAAGCGTTTTTCACGCGCGCCGGACTGGCGCTGGCAAAGCCGCGCGGCGCCCGCGACTATCGCGGCACCATCATGGGGCTCGACCATGTCGAGATCGCCTATCTCTCGGCGAGCGAGATCGCCTCGCAACTGGCGCGCGGCACCGTCCATCTCGGCGTCACCGGCGAGGACCTGGTGCGCGAAAGCATTGTCGACGCCGACAGGCGCGTCCTGCTGATCGACAATCTCGGCTTTGGCAGCGCCAATGTCGTGGTTGCGGTGCCGCAGGCCTGGATCGATGTCCGGACCATGGCCGATCTCGACGACGTCACCACCGGCTTCCGCGCCCAGCATAACCGGCGGATGCGGGTGGCGACCAAATACATCAATCTGACCCGGACCTTCTTTGCCTCGCACGGCGTCGTCGACTACCGAATCGTCGAGAGCGCGGGTGCGACCGAAGGCGCGCCCGCGGTCGGCACCGCGGAGATGATCGTCGATATCACGACGACCGGCGCGACCCTTGCCGCCAACGGCCTCAAGGTGCTCGACGACGGCGTGATCCTGCGCAGCCAGGCCAATCTGGTGGCCTCGCGCGACGCCGACTGGTCGAACGAGGCGCGCGAGGCCGCACGCGTGATCCTGGATCATATCGCCGCCCGCGCTCGCGCCAGCAAATACCGGGAAGTCCGCACCCGCTTTGCCGGATGCGACGCGGCGCTATTGGCCGAGGCCCATAACCGCTTCGGCGTGGTGTCGCCGTTCGGCGGGCCGACCTCCTCGGGAATGGTGACGCTGCACTGCCCGCCGGCGCAGCTTTACGCGCTCGGCAGCTTTCTTCGCGCCCATGGCGCGGAAACGGTTTCGGTGGCGTCGCTCGACTACGTGCTCGACCGCGACAATCCGCTGTTCGCCAGGCTCGAGGCATTCCTGCGGCGATAAGACAAAGCGCCGCGGCCCCTCCCCGTGGCGACAATTCACCGCGATTGCCATATGCTGTTTTTCGGATGGTTGGATTCTGAGCGATGATGCTGGGTACGGATGTTTCGAGCCTGTCGACGACCGCAGCCAATGCTGCGGCGCAGGGGCTATCGATCGTGGTGCCCCTGTATAACGAGGCGGCCGGGCTTGCATCGCTGCACCAGCGGCTTGCCGGTCAGGCCAGCGCGCTGCGCGACCGATATGGCCTTATGTGCGAGGTCGTCTATGTCGATGACGGCAGCAGCGACGCGACGGCCGCCATCGCGCGCGGACTTGCCGCCGACACCCTCGATGTTCAGGTGGTGTCGCTGTCGCGCAATTTCGGCAAGGAAGCAGCCCTGATGGCGGGACTGGACCATGCCCGGCGCGGCGCCGTCCTGTTCATGGACGGCGATGGCCAGCATCCCCCTGACCTCGTCGAGAAGCTGGTCGGTCACTGGATCGATGACGGCTACGACGTGGTCTATACCGCCAAGGCCCATCGCGACAACGAACCCTTGCTGCGGCGGCTGGCCGTGCGCGGCTTCTACGCGCTGATCAATTGGGGCGCACGACAGAAGATCCCGGAGGACGCCGGCGACTTTCGCCTGCTGTCGCCGCGCGCGGCGGCGGCGCTGCGGCAGCTCCCCGAACGCAATCGCTTTTTCAAGGGCCTGGCCAGCTGGATCGGCTTCCGCCAGGTCCGCGTCGACTATGAGCCCGCGGCCCGCGTGCACGGCATCACCACGTTCAGCGCCGGACGGCTGGTCGGGCTTTCGATCGAAGGGCTGACGTCGTTCTCGGTGGCGCCGCTGCGATTTGCCAGCCTGCTCGGGGTCCTGCTCGCGACCGGCGCCTTCCTGTTCGGTCTCTCGATCCTCTGGGAGACCTGGGTGGATGGAAAGTCGGTCCCCGGCTATCCCTCGCTGGTGGTCGGCCTGATGACCATTGGCGGCGTGCAGCTCATCATGATCGGCATCGTCGGGGAATATATCGGCAAGATCCTTTCAGAGATGAAGGCGCGTCCGATCTATTTCGTCGCCGAGCACAGCGAGAAGCGCACCGAGGCGAAGGCGAAAGCCGATGCGGGCGCCGGCGAAAGGACCGCCGCCGAATGAACGATGCCGCGCAGTGGTGATGTTCGCATCGGGGAATCGCGGCAAATGGTAGCGAACGTCGAATCCGCTCCACCCCTGCGCCGCATCTGGTTGTGCGCCGATGATTACGGTATCAGTCCCGGCGTCAACCACGCCATTCGCGACCTGATCGAGCGCGGCCGTCTCAATGCCACTTCGGTCATGGTGGTCGGCCCGGCCATCGGCCGTGCCGAAGTGAGCGCGCTCAAAACCCTGGCGGCGAACACTCCGCGCTGCGCCGTCGGCCTGCACGTCACCCTGACGGCGCCGTTTCGGCCCCTGACGATGCATTTCAAGCCGATCGACGGCGGCCTGTTCCTGCCATTTCCTGCCCTGCTGCGCGCCGGCCTGATGCGCAGGCTCGATCCCGAACTCATCCACACCGAATTGATGGTGCAATTGTCGGCCTTCGGCGATTTGTTCGGCCGGGCCCCGGACTTTGTCGACGGTCATCAGCATGCGCAGCTGTTTCCGGGCGTGCGCGACGCGTTTCTGGCGGCGGTCAACGAAGCGGCGCCAAACGCCTGGGTTCGTCAGGGCGGACGCCATCTACCTTTGACCCGGCGGCTCGGCACGCCCAAGGCCCTGGTTCTCGACGTCCTGAGCGCGCAGTTTCGCCGCCGCGCCGCCCGCGCCAACGTCGCCTTCAACCCTGGATTCGCCGGCGCCTATGATTTTTCCGGACAGCCCGATTTCGGGGCCCTGATGCAACAATTTCTCGATGGTCTGCCCGATTCCGGCGTCATCATGTGTCACCCGGGGGTGGTGGATGAAATCCTTGTCAGCCTCGATCCGCTGACGGTTCAGCGCGAACGCGAATACGCTTTTCTCGGCGGCGAGCATTTCCCGCCCCTGTTGGCCGCGAACAAGGTTACGTTGGGCTGACGGTCCCGGGAAAGCGCGGCGCATTTTCCGGCACGCGATCAATCATTTGCGCATATTCCCCGCGCTGGCGCGCCGGGGGCCCTTTGTCGCCTACCGAAATTTAATTCACGACAGCACTACTTGCGACACAAAAGGCGCCTACATCTGCCCCGCGCTGTGAGGCGAGGGAGAAACTCCATGACACCGCAAGAACGCCAATTGGTTGACGATCTTTTCGACCGGCTTTCAAAAATGGAGAGCGCGCCGCGCGATCCGAATGCCACTGCCGCGATCGCGCAAGGCTTGCGCGCCGCGCCCAACGCGGTTTACGCGCTGGTGCAAACGGTTCTGGTCCAGGACGAAGCGCTCAGGCGCGCCAACAGCCGCATCCAGGAACTGGAGACGGCAACCGCCCCCGAACAGGACCACGCCGGCGGATTTCTCGATTCGATGCGCAATACCATTTTCGGGCAAAATCAGCCGCGCGGCTCGGTGCCGAACGTCCCGCCTCCGGACATCGGCAACCGTCCGGTTTGGAACAGCGGCCAGGTGATGCAGCAGGCGCAGCCTCCGGGACAATACGATCAGGGTCCGGGACAGTATGATCAGGGTCACTACGGGCAACCCTACGGCGGACCGCAGGCGCCGATGGGCGGCGGCGGCTCGTTTCTGGGAACCGCTGCGGCCGCCGCGGCCGGGGTAGTCGGTGGATCGCTGCTGCTCGGCAGCATCCGCTCGATGATGGGGGGCGGCCATCAGGCCTTCGGCGGTATCCCCGCGACCGGTGACCGGGTCGCGAGCCAAAATCCGTGGACCGATCAATCCGGCAGCAGTCTCGCCCGCGACGCCGGGGTCAATGATATCGGCTCATCCGGCAATCGCGCCGATGACAGTTCGCGCGCCGGGCTTTTTGATACCGCCTCGAACGACGACGATCATGACGACATGGATCTCGATTCGGACGACTTCAGCGGTGACGGAGACAGCGACCTCGCCTGAGAGGCCATTTGGACGCAACAAAAAACGGCCGTCCCACCGGACGGCCGTTCTTCATTCTGATCCAGCCGTGGATCAGATGACGATGACCCGCGCGCCGACATTGACGCGGCCATAGAGGTCGATCACATCCTCGTTGCGCATCCGGATGCAGCCTGACGACACGTTGGTGCCGATGGTCCAGGGTTCGTTGGAGCCGTGAATGCGATAGAGCGAGGACCCGAGATACATCGCGCGGGCGCCGAGCGGATTTTGTGGACCGCCTTCCATGTGCCGCGGCAGATCAGGCCGCCGCACCAGCATTTCCGCAGGCGGCGTCCAGTCCGGCCATTCCTTCTTGGCGGAAATCTGCTTGACGCCCGACCAGGTGAAGCCGGGGCGGCCGACGCCGATGCCATAACGCATCGCCTTGCCGTTGCCCTGTACCAGGTACAGGAACTTGTTGGGCGTATCGACGACGATGGTGCCGGCGCTCTCCTCTGCCGTCGTAGTCAACGAGCTGCTTCTCGAATTTCGGATCGAAGGCAGGATGCGCGGGTTCGCCCATTTCCGGCTGGCGCGCGGCTTGCTGTGGCTCCATCCTGGCAGCAGCGGGCGCTGCGACGGGTATGCCGGCTGCTGTTGATAGGGTTGCTGCCGATAGCGATCGCCCTGATTGGGGCCATCGCCGAACAGGAACTCGATGAAGCCGCCGCCCATATTGGAGCGTTCGGCCGAAGCCATTCGCACCGGCGCGGCAGGCCGCTGGGCGGATGGCGCGGCGTAGATCACGGTGGGTTCGGAGACAAACTCGGCCTCGTTCGCCGCCGCCTGATGGAGGCCGGCGCTGAAAAAAGACGCGCCGGCAAGAAGTGCGAGATACTTTCTGTTGGACATCGACGTACTCTGTACTGTTTCGTCGTGGGAGCGCCGGAGCGGCGCCTCTGCACGCCACCAGCTAAGATCAGAACCGCATCGGTTTGGTAAACAGAACCGCCGTTTCGATTCACCACGTCGCCAATTGCGCGCGGTTTTATCCGGTAGCGTTTATTTTCGGTGAACGCCGGCAGCGCATGGTTAATCGTTGGTATGCGGCATTCGGGATGCGCGCCACAATCGATTCCGCCGTGAACTCCATGTTAAATCGAGTCTGCTTTAAACGCGATGAGTGAAGCTCAGGGATAAAGAATCTCATGCCGATACATCGCAGACGTTTTCGTGTCGAGGAAGTCATTGTCGGCGACATGCCGTCGCTGCCGGACGTTTGACGGCGAGGTCGGTCCCATGCACCACGAGATCATGAGCGAACTGCGGGCGATCCGGGCCCAGATGGCCGCCCCTGACCATGGCACGGCATCCAATGCATCCACCGCCATCGGCGCGTCCGTCAGCAACGAAGTCGCCGAGACCCAGGCGCTGCTGGAAACCTATCGCGCCCAGATCGAGCAATGCGAGAAGCTCAAGGTCGAACTTGATCTGATCTACGATGCCATCACCCGGACCAAGCGCGAAATCGCGGTGCTGCACGGCAAGAGTTTCAACGGCGAGGAAATGGCCAAGGTCAACGGCGAGCTCGGCGCCGTGGTCGGCGGCACCGAAGAAGCCACCCAGCAGATTCTGGAAGCCGCGGAAGCGATCGACAATTCGGCGACCGCCCTCAGCAGGGTGACCTCGCCGGATCAGCAAAAGCTGCTCAGCGAGGAAATCCAGGAACGCGTCGTTTCCATCTTCGAGGCCTGCAATTTCCAGGACCTGACCGGTCAGCGCATCAAGAAAGTGATGACCACGATGAAGTTCATCGAAAATCACATCACCGTCATGATGGATATCTGGGGCGGCGTCGACGCCATCAAGTCGCACGCCCCCCCGATCGTCGACGCCCGCGAGGGCGACGCCAAGCTCTTGAACGGTCCGAAGCTCGACGGCGACGAGGGTCATGCCTCTCAGAACGACATCGACGCGCTGTTCGACTGACGACGGTTTTCCCGCCAGAACAACAAAACGCCGGCGCAAAGCCGGCGTTTTTGTTTGAGACCGTCATTGCGAGCCGACGGGTCCCGAATGCGCGCCGATGACAGTCCGCGCAATCGCAGAGCCACAAGAAGCGGATTGCTTCGTCGCTTACGCTCCCTTGCGCAAACGCTCTGCGTTTGTCGCAGGCAATGACGGTAACGGCCTGTAAATCGGATCAGGCGCGCGGCGCGCAGCGCACGTAGACCATGTTGCCGTAGCGGGTCGCCGCATCCTTGTCGATGAAGCGGGTGATCAAGACACGCCCGTCGAAGGAAACGATCTCGCGGTCCTGTTCACCCCCGGCCGGTCCGGGAGGACCGATATAATTCTTTCCGCCGGGGCTGCCCTTGAGGCGCAATTCCTGGGGCGTCGCCTGATCGGCCAGATGCATGATCACGCCGCCGGTAGCGCCCGCTCCGATCACATAGGGCTGTTTGCACTGCGCCCGCGCCGCGGCTTCGGTGCGGGCGCGGTCATTGGGATTCTGGAATGACGCAAGGCCCCACCGGCCGACAATCTCATCGGCACGGATCGTCGCCGGCATTTCGGGCGCCGCGCTGGGCTCCGGCGGCGCCGAAGGCGATGACGAGAAGGACGGCAGGCTCATGCTCCCGCACCCACCCAGAAATATCGTGAGCGCCGAGGCGATCCCCAGATTGGCAACCGTCCGCGCGCTACGTGACCCGACCATGTTCTCCCCCAAGCAAATCCGCGGCCCCACCCATCCCGCAGCCAAGCGCAAAACTCCTGCCGGAGCAATGACGTCCAGCAAACTACGCCGGCGCTCCGATTTGGTTTCCTTAAGCATCCTATATCCGCCTCACCAAGGCCTTAACCCCCCGATTGCTTGACAGGCTCGGCGTCAAGCCATATCCCCGACGCACAATTGGCACTCCGAGAGCACGATTGCCAAGGATGCGAGCTGTTCGACCCTCGACGGCGTCGAATACGCCCGTGTTCCGATCCACTTTCGATGACAAACCGAACCCGAACACCAAGCCTTCAAAAGGAACCGTCATGGCTAAAACCAAATTTCGTCCGCTGCATGACCGTGTCGTGGTCAAACGTATCGACGCCGAGGCAAAGACCAAGGGCGGCATCATCATTCCCGACAGCGCCAAGGAAAAGCCCTCGCAGGGCGAAATCACGGCGGTCGGTCCGGGCGGCCGGGACGAAGCCGGCAAACTGATCCCGATCGACCTCAAGGTTGGCGACCGCGTGCTGTTCGGCAAATGGTCGGGCACCGAAGTCAAGCTCGACGGCGAGGAACTCCTGATCATGAAGGAGAGCGACATCATGGGCGTGCTCGTCTAACCGCACACCGCCCTCACCCCGAGGTGGCAGCGCGGCTGCCGTCTCGAAGGGTGAGCCCTTCCACAAGCTCATCCTTCAAGACGCGGGCAAGCGCCCGCTCCTCAAGGACGAGGGTCATTTCCAGGAGTAAATTCAAATGGCTGCCAAGGACGTCAAATTTTCCGGAGACGCGCGCGATCGCATGCTGCGCGGCGTCGATATTCTCGCCAATGCGGTCAAGGTGACGCTCGGTCCCAAGGGCCGCAACGTCGTCATCGAAAAGAGCTACGGCGCGCCGCGCATCACCAAGGACGGCGTCACCGTCGCCAAGGAAATCGAACTCGAGGACAAGTTCGAGAACATGGGCGCGCAGATGCTGCGCGAAGTCGCCTCCAAGACCAACGACACCGCCGGCGACGGCACCACCACCGCCACCGTGCTTGCCCAGGCGATCGTGCGGGAAGGCGCCAAATCGGTTGCCGCCGGCATGAACCCGATGGACTTGAAGCGCGGGATCGAGATTGCGGTGCACGCCGTGGTCAAGGACATCGAAAAACGCGCCAAGCCGGTCGCCTCATCCTCCGAAGTGGCCCAGATCGGCACCATCTCGTCCAATGGCGATGCCGCGATCGGCAAGATGATCGCGCAGGCGATGCAGAAGGTCGGCAATGAAGGCGTCATCACCGTCGAGGAGAACAAGTCGCTGGTGACCGAAGTCGACATCGTCGAGGGCATGAAATTCGACCGCGGTTATCTGTCGCCCTATTTCGTCACCAACGCCGAGAAGATGACCGCCGAACTCGAGGACGTCTACGTGCTGCTGCACGAGAAGAAGCTGTCCGGCCTGCAGGCGATGCTGCCGGTGCTGGAAGCCGTGGTGCAGTCGGGCAAGCCGCTGCTGATCATCGCCGAAGACGTCGAGGGCGAGGCGCTGGCCACGCTGGTCGTCAACCGTCTGCGCGGCGGGCTTGAAGGTCGCCGCCGTCAAGGCGCCCGGCTTCGGCGATCGCCGCAAGGCGATGCTGGAAGACATCGCGATCCTGACCGGTGGCCAGCTGATCTCGGATGAACTCGGCATGAAGCTCGAAAGCGTCACGGTCAACATGCTCGGCCGCGCCCGCAAGGTCGTGATCGACAAGGAAAACACCACGATCGTCAGCGGCGCCGGCAAGAAAAAGGACATCGAATCCCGCGTCGGCCAGATCAAGGCGCAGATCGAGGAGACCACTTCGGACTACGACCGCGAGAAGCTGCAGGAGCGGCTTGCCAAGCTCGCCGGCGGCGTCGCGATCATTCGCGTCGGCGGCGCGACCGAGGTCGAGGTCAAGGAGAAGAAGGATCGCGTCGAGGACGCCCTCAACGCTACCCGCGCGGCCGTGCAGGAAGGCATCGTGCCGGGCGGCGGCGTGGCGCTGCTGCGCGCCAAGAAGGCGGTCGGCCGCATCCACAACGAAAACTCCGACGTGCAGGCCGGCATCAATATCGTGCTGAAGGCGCTGGAAGCGCCGATCCGCCAGATCGCGGAAAACGCCGGTGTCGAAGGCTCGATCGTCGTCGGCAGGATCCTGGAGGAAAAATCCGAGACCTTCGGCTTCGACGCGCAGACCGAGGAATATGTCGACATGGTCGCCAAGGGGATCATCGACCCGGCCAAGGTGGTCCGCACCGCGCTGCAGGATGCGGCCTCCGTGGCGGCCCTTCTGGTGACGACCGAGGCCATGGTCGCCGAACTGCCGAAGGAACCGGCGGCGCCGATGCAAGGCGGCGGTGGCGGCATGGGTGGCATGGGCGGCTTCTAGACTATCCCTTCAGCCGCACAATCAATCGACGAAGGCCGCCTCCGGGCGGCCTTCTTTTTTTGGCGATTTGTGCGGAGCTTTTGCTAGGAAAGACCAGGTTCCGATTCAATCGCGACCAATATAGCTCTACCGTGAAGCCCAATTCCATCCTTCCCCGGGAAAACTCATATGCGCGCCCTTTTGTTCTGCCTGGTCGGACTGATGACGGCCTCGACCGGTCTGGCCTACGGCCAGATGAAGCTCTCACCGAAAGCCGCGCCGGGCGCGAACGAAACCCGATACTTTACCGCCATCGATGGATTGATGGATGACAACGCCGACGTCATCCTCAAGGAAACCCGGCAGGGCAAGACCGTCACCGCGGCGGTGCTCGACGTCTGCTATCCCGCGGCAAAGGGCTCCGATCGCAAGGATCGCTTCGTCGTCAACCTCGCCGTGAACGGCCAAACCATGACCGGCACCACGCAGAGCGTCGGCGGCAAATTGCCGGTCACGGTGAAGCTTGTGCGCAAGCCGATCGGGCGACGGCTTCGAGTTCAAGGGCCAGATCAGCATCGGCCAGGCCGTGACCGAGGTGAATTCGAGCGACAATTCCGACATCAGCGAGAAGGAATTTCAGGACAATCAGACCACCGATGACGGCATCACCGCAGCGCCGAGGGATTTTACCGAAGTGTCTCCGGAATCGATCGGCGTGAGGGTAAAGCTCGATGCGGCTCTGGATTTCCTGAAAGGCCTGAAGGGACAGGATGTCGAGGTTTCCCTGAGCAGCCTCGCCGTTACCTGCGATGCGCTGCGCGCCGGCGAACAGACGATCAACCTCAGCGCCGATCCGGATCGCGCCGCCGCGCTGATCGAGAAATTCAAGTCGTCGCCGGGCGTGGTTGCCGCCGGCTGGACCACCGGGGTCGTCGAGATGGAGCGCACCATCCGTTTTCCGGCCGCCGAATGGCGCGACGGCGATCGGCTCAACAAGGACAAGCTCGCGGCGGCGGTCTCCAGCGTTCTGGCCGCAACGCTCTCGGCAAAGTCGGCGGCCGCGGCATGGAGCACCAGCACCGGAAAGCTGAAATTGACGTTCAAGCGGCCGAGCCGGTCGTTCCCCGCGCTCGATCTCACCGAGACAATTGAAGTGACGGCGCTGGTGGCGCCGGAAAAGCCCGGCGCGTCCGACCGGTTGATGCTGTGGATCGGCAATCCGGTCGTTTCGACCACGGACGAGGCTGCGGGCCCGAAACTCAATCTGGCCAACGATTCCAGCGGCGACGAGGAAGGCGATCAACGGGACGACAACGGCTCCGTCGATGCGCTGGCAAGGGAATTCAAGGGACAACGCTGGGACGCCGACAAGTCGGCCTGGAAATAGCCGATCGCTCCCGCGCGCCGTCCGATCGCACAATCCGATCGAGTGATCCGCAAAAAAACGGCTTTCCGGTTGGGTCGTGCCCGATCGGTCCGGCGCGAAATTTCAGTTGGTGTTGATTCGGAAACGCAGCGGCCTGGCTCCGATGAACGACACCAGATCGCCCCGCCGCTTCCAGGTTGCGGCCTCGCTCAGCGCCGCGACCAGTTCATCGTCAGCCTGCGCCCGCGCCGGCGGGCAGTCGCGGCCCTGTAGCGGACCGGGAACAAAAATCACGGTATTGCCCGCGACCGAAAACTGGCCCTTGCCGGCCTTGCACCACAATTCGAGCCTCGCCTCGCCGTTGTCGCCGATCTCGAGCGTCGGAATCCGCTTCGATCCGCCTTGAGGCGCCGCCTCCAGCGTCATCTCGAAGCCGAACGGAAATCCGTCATCGGCGCAGGCCGGACTAGCCGCAAAGGCCACCGCTGCCAGTGCCGCGGCGGCCGCGGCTTGCCTCAAAAAACCTGTCGCTGAAAACATCAAGTTCCCCGAACTGTCCGGACATTCCCGGCCGCGCGCCGTTGTAATGGCCGGACGCGGCATTGACCAGATTGGCGGTCATACAAATTTCGCCTCGCAAAAAAATCCCCGCGTCATGGGACGCGGGGATTTTGTCGACGAGATCAGGCCGGCGTCTTACTTCAACACCATGGCCGTGAACGGATAGACATAGGCCTGCAGCATGACAAAGAGGCCCACCAGACATGCCAGCGCGATCGAGTGTTTGAACACGAAGCGCAGAATCGTGCCTTCGTGTCCGTACCAGTTGGTGGCGGTGGAGGCGACGACGATCGACTGCGCGTCGATCATCTTGCCCATGACGCCGCCGGATGAGTTCGCCGCACCCATCAGCACCGACGACAGGCCCAGTTGCTCCGAGGTGATCTTCTGCAGATTGCCGAACAGAATGTTCGACGCGGTATCCGATCCGGTCAGCGCCACGCCCAACCAGCCGAGCAGCGTGCCGAAGAAGGGATAGAGCACGCCGGTCGCCGCAAACGCCAGACCAAGCGTTGCATCAACGCCGGACAGGCGCGTCAGCGTGCCGATCGCCAGCATCGCCGAGATCGTGATCAGCGAGATCGCGCACAGTTTGATGGTGCGGCCATACTCCGCGACCATCTTGGCCGGCGAGAAGCCCATCAGGACACTGGAGATGATCGCTGCGAACAGCATGCCCGTTCCGGTGAACGACAGATAGGTGAAGCCGAATACCGCACCCTCCGGCGTCGGCTTCGCCGCCACCGGCGGCACCTTGTTGATCATGTTGTGCAGATCGGGAACCGGGTAATTCCAGGTGAAGATCGAGTTGGCCCAGATCTTGAACCAGCCGCTGCCCCAAATCAGCATCACGATGCAGACGATGATCCACGGCAGCAGGGCGCTCCAGAGCTGTGCCTGGGTCAGCGGCGTCTTGTCCATCGGCTTGGCGGGCGCCATCGTCGCCGCGGATTCGTCATTGCCGCGCAGCGCCGGCGACAGCCAAAGCTGCTTCGGCTGCCAAACCTTGAGGAACAGGATGAGGCAGCCCATCGAAATCAGCGAGGCACCGATATCGACGATCCAGGGGTTGATATAGTTGGAGATCACGAACTGCGGAATCGCGAACGACAACCCGGTGACCAGCACCGCCGGCCAGACGTCCTTCATGCCCTTCCAGCCGGCGAACGCCCACACCACCCAGAACGGCACGATCAGCGAAAACACCGGCAACTGGCGTCCGACCATCGCGCCGAGAATATAGGGATCGAGACCGGTCACCGAAGCAAGGCCCTGAATCGGGGTACCGAGCGCCCCATAGGCCACCGGTGCGGTATTGGCGATCAGCGAAAGGCCGGAGGCGGCGAGCGGCGAGAAACCGAGGCCGATCAGGACCGCCCCGGTCACGGCAACCGGCGTGCCAAAACCCGAGGCGCCTTCAAAGAAGGCCCCGAACGAAAACGCGATCAGCAGCAATTGCAGGCGACGGTCTTCGGTCACACCGCCGACGGCACGCTGCAACAGGTCGAAACGGCCGGTTGCCACCGTGATGCGGTAGAGGAAGATGACGTTCAGGACGATCCAGCCGATCGGGAAGAACCCGGCCACCACCCCGAGCAACGATCGCGCGAATCGACATGCCCGCGGGCATCGTGAAGATGAAAATCGCGATCAGGTTGGCGGCTATCAGCGCAATGATGGCGGCGATATGCGCCTTGACCTTGCCGCTTGCGATCAAAACCAGCAGCGTGACGACGGGTATCGCCGCGGCGATGGTCGAAAGCACCGTGTTGTTAAACGGATTGTAGACTTGATTCCACATTACTATTCCTCCCCACGCGCTTATTCGGCGCCCAACCCGCGTGAACGGTCGGTGCGCCTGGCGCGATTGCCGGGGGTGTCTTTAGCAAAGCAAAGCGCGAAATCGAAGCGAATTTGGCCGTGCCAAACCCGCTCACAAACACGCGACGTGCAAAGGCCCCCTGCCCCTCGCCATTGCCGGCATGCTAGAGTTGACTTCGAGGCCGGGACAAGCGAACGCAGACCGCAGCAATTACGACTTTAGTCTAGGCCCTCCCGATTTCCCCGCTTTTCAGGCCTTTGCGCCAACGTCCCGGAGACCGCGATCTGTGAACAACATCCGCTTGACGCCCGCGACCGTATGGCGGATCGCTGCTCCCTATTTCCGGTCGGAAGACAAACTCGCAGGCCGCCTGCTGCTGGCCTCGGTCATTGCCATCGAACTGACCGTGGTCGGGATCAACGTTCTCCTGAACCAGTGGAACAACCGCTTTTATACCGCGCTGCAGGAAAAGAACTGGGACGGCTTCGTCAGGGAAATCGGCGTCTTCTGCATCCTGGCCGCGTGCTACATCGCGCTTGCCGTCTATCAGCTTTATCTCAATCAGTGGCTTCAGATTCGCTGGCGGCGCTGGCTGACCAGCCGCTATTTGGGCGAATGGCTGCACGACGCCAACCACTATCGCATGCAGCTTCAGGGCGATGCGGCCGACAATCCGGACCAGCGCATCACCGACGACGTGAAAATGTTCGTCGATCAAACGCTGAATATCTGCGTCGGCCTTTTGAGCGCGATGGTGACGCTGGCGTCCTTCGTGGTCATCCTGTGGGGTCTGTCGGCTGAGGCGCCATTGACGATTTTCGGCAGCGAGTTCGACATCCCCGGCTATCTGGTATGGGGGGCGCTGATCTACGCAATTTTCGGAACTGCGCTGACGCACTGGATCGGCTCGCCCCTGGTGCAGCTTGATTTTCAACAGCAGCGTTATGAAGCCGACTTCCGCTTCAACCTCGTGCGGGTGCGCGAGAACTCCGAGCAGATCGCGCTGCTGCGGGGCGAGAGCGCCGAACGGGGGCGGCTTTCGGAGCGCTTTGGCCGCGTCGTCCAGAACTGGTACGCGATCATGAGCCGGACCAAACGGCTGACCGCATTTACGGCGAGCTACACCCAGGCCGCGGTGGTCTTCCCCTATATTCTGGTCGCGCCGGCCTATTTTGCCGACAAGATCCAGCTCGGCGGCATGATGCAGACCGCATCTGCGTTTTCCACCGTGCAGAACTCGCTGTCATTCTTCGTTTCGATCTATCGCGCGCTGGCGGAGTGGCGCGCGGTGATCGCGCGTCTCGACGGATTCGAGGCGGCAATCGCCAGCGCTACCGCGCTGACGACCAGCGCCGGTTCGATCGACGTCGAGACTGCCACCGGCAGCGACAATATCGAGCTGCGGCAGCTTCTGGTCCGGCTGCCCGACGGAACCCCGCTGGTTTCGGCCGATGGCTTCAGCATTCACAGCCACGAGCGCACCCTGGTCACCGGTCCGTCCGGCGCCGGCAAGTCGACCCTGTTCCGCGCCATCGCCGGCATCTGGCCGTTCGGAACCGGCAGGATCGCGATCCCGGCCAAGGCCACGCTGATGATGCTGCCGCAGCGGCCGTATTTTCCGGTCGGTTTGCTGCAGGCCGCGATCGTCTATCCCGCCGAAGCCGACGCCTACACCCCCGAACAGGTGGGGAATGCTCTCGTCGCCGTGGGTCTGCCCAGGCTCGTGTCGCGGTTGGAGGAGGACGCGCACTGGAACCGAATGCTCTCGCTTGGCGAACAGCAGCGTCTTGGGCTCGCACGTGCGCTTTTGCACGCGCCGCAATATCTGTTCCTGGACGAAGCGACCGCGTCGCTCGATGAGGCCTCCGAAGCGGCGCTGTATCGTCTGCTGACGGAGAGGTTGCCGGCAACGACAGTGGTCTCGATCGGCCACCGCAGCACGCTCGAGGTCTTCCACCAGCGCAACGTCGTGCTGACCGGCGCTGGCGATCGGTTTGAGCTTCAGGACCAAGATAAAGGCGGCAAGCCGTCATAACGGCTTGCAGGCCAATCCGGCCACGGGAGCCGCCGCCCGCCTTGCGGTCCGGACGGCCGGAGCGACCCGCCAGTCAAGCAGCATCCGGTTCGCCGCAAAACAAAAGGGCGGCAGATTGCGCTGCCGCCCCTTCCGCAGTCTCGAGAAAACAACTACTTCAGATTGGTCATCGCGGTCAGGTCGGCCGAGAGCTTGACGATACCGGCCGCGCCGCACCAGTTGGAACCTGCGCCGGCGGGATTGATCGATGTGACATTGGTCGTTCCGGAAGCGTTGAAGGCACTGGTGAAAGCGTTGCAATCCCCCTTCGACAGGTCGGTGCCGGAGTAGCGAAGATCGAGCGTGAACACCTTGTAGGTGAAGCCGATGCCGATGTTCCAGGTGTCGTAGCTGGCGTAGGGGATGCCTCTCGCGAAGTTGCCCAAGGCGCTGACGACGCCGTAAAATGCATCCGATGTACCGAGCCACTGCCGGCCGACCTCGCCGGACACATACATGCCGACGCCGCTGGTGCCGAAGGTGGTGCTGGGCGCGGTGTACTTGCCGGTGATCGACGCGTAGTCGCCCCAGGCGCCGGAGTTCAGGAAGTTCGGCGAGTAGTATTCGTTGACGCCGAACTGCCAGTTGTCGTTGATGGTGTAGTTAA
The DNA here is from genome assembly GCA_963829315.1 of uncultured Alphaproteobacteria bacterium. GTDB lineage: Bacteria > Pseudomonadota > Alphaproteobacteria > Rhizobiales > Xanthobacteraceae > Bradyrhizobium. The sequence goes on from CAWHIO010000007.1 coordinate 208,860, forward strand.
CCTTGCCGTAGACTTCGACGAAGCTCACGTCCTTCTTCATCACGTTGCCGTTGGCAAGGAAGATCGTGCTCGTGCTGACCGGGCAAACATTGCCGCCGGGAAAGCCGCCGGTAAGGACGTTGTCGGCGCAATTGCCGCCCGGATAGAGGTAACCCCAGACACCGAAATCGAACGCGGCCGCCCCGAAGGTCGGTCGAATACCGCCGTAGACATCGACTTCAGCGGCGGCGCGGTTCGCGAAGGAGATGCTCTCGACAGAGGTGCCGATATACAGCTGCAGGTCCTTGGTCACATTGTAGCGCGGCTCGAAATAGGCCGCGACCGACGGGTTGTGATTGGACTGGGTGACCCCGCGGAAGATGTAGTCGTTCATGACGGCGCTGCCGAACGCGATATCCCAGGGATCGAACGGCGCCGGGGGTGGTGCTTTGACAGCCTTGAGAGGCATGTCCGCCGCAAAAGCCGAACCCGTCATCGCCAACACCGCAGCAACTAGCACCATCTTCTTCATCAGGACCCCCAACGCATTTTCAAAGGTCAGTCCGGATCTGGCGCTCAGGGCGGCAGCCGACTGGGACCAAATTCGTCAATCCGAGAGGCAATCTGGTACGGGTTGCCGGTTGCGGGAAGCAAAAATGGTGATCATCTGCATACGTTTTAGGCGTTACCGCAGTCACCCGAAGCTTTGCCTGGCGACTGTTGCAATCCAACAACAACTTTTGCGGAGTTCCGATCGGCGCGGCAACTTTTCGAGGCTGCTCTTGCGCAGGATCCCCTGAGCACCCCGGTCGGCGACCGACAAGAGCAAATCAGCGGTCTTTCGTTCCCCGCACCTTTCCCGCTGTTCACCCCAAGGGGGCTCCCCAAAAAAAAGGCCGCAGCGGCGAGCGCTGCGGCCTTCCAATGTGACCGGATCAGACCGGACGCGACTTGCTATTGGCTGTCGTCACCGCCGGAAGACGAGTTCGACGGATGCCCCCATGACGGTGCCGGACTCGACGGAGCGTGGGTTGGCGCAGCCGGACTTGGCGTGGCCCAACTCGGTGGCGATGCAGCCGGCGCGGGTGCCGGTGCTGCCGCGGCCGGCGGCGCCGGTTTGGGAGCGGCCGGCTTTGCCGGAGCTGCCTTTTTCGCCGCGCGCTTCTTGGCGCTGGCCTTCTTGGCCGACTTTTTCGGGGCCGCCGCCTTGGACTTCTTGGCCGCTTTCTTCGCCGACTTCTTGGCCTTCTTGGCCGACTTCTTGGCCGACTTCCTGGCCGATTTCTTTACCGATTTCTTGGCGGATTTCTTCGCAGACTTCTTGGCGGATTTTTTCTTCGCCGTCAGAAGCTTTTTGCCCTTCTTCGCTTTCTTGCCCTTTTTCTTTTTGCCTTTAGCCATCGTGGTCCTCCTGTTGCCGCTGAGCCGTGTCTATCGAGCGCTTCAAGTCGTCCGCTTTTTCGCGTCAGGCCAATCGATCAGTTCAACCCTGGCCGGGGACCGCCTGTCGCCCAATCGAGAAGCTCAATCGTGTGCACCACAGGAACTGACGTACCGCCGGCAATCTGCACCATGCATCCAATATTGCCCGCAGCAATCATGTCCGGCTTGACCATCGCAATATTGGCGACCTTCCGGTCACGCAATTTGTTCGCAATGTCAGGCTGGAGAATGTTGTACGTCCCCGCCGAACCGCAGCACAAATGGCTCTCGGGTACATCTTTCACCACGAATCCGTTCTTGGAAAGCAATTCTTTCGGGGCTTGTGTGATTTTCTGTCCGTGCTGCAGCGAACAAGCCGAGTGATAGGCGACGACGATGTCGCCGTGTTGCTGCGCCGGCTGCAGATCGAGGCCGCCGACATACTCGGTGATGTCCTTGGCCAGCGCCGAAACCCTGGCGGCGGCGGCGGCGAAATCCCGGTCCTCGCGCAGCATGAAACCATACTCCTTGATCACGGTGCCGCAGCCCGACGTCGTGATCAGGATGGCGTCGAGGCCACCACGCTCGGCCTCCGCGAGCCAGGCGGCAATGTTGGCGCGGGCCAGCGCCAGCGCGGCGGCATCGCGGCCGAGATGATGGGTCAGCGCACCGCAACATTGCTCATCCTTGACCAGCACCACCTCGATGCCGTGACGCGTCAGCAGGTTGATCGCCGCCTGATTGATGCGCGGCGCCAGAACCTGCTGGGCGCAACCTTGCAGCAAGGCGACCCGTCCGCGCCTGTCGCCGACGGCCGGGAACACGCTGCCGCCGGCGGGTCCCGGCGCCGGCAGGCTGCGCGGCGCCAGCGCCAGCATCGCCCCGATCCGCCGCAGCAAGGTCGGCGCGCCCGATGCCGCCTTGGGGGCCGGCAGCAGGCCGATCAGCGGCCGGCCAAGCCGCGCCAGGATCATGCCGGCACGAAACAGGACGGGTCGCGGCAGCACCCAAGCCAGCGTCGCACGCAACAACCGCTCGGGCAGCGGCCTCGTATAGTCCCGTTCGATCCTCACCCGCGCCTGATCGACCAAATGCATGTAGTTCACGCCCGACGGGCAGGTGGTCATGCAGGCGAGGCATGACAGACAGCGGTCGATGTGCTTGACCACTTCCGCGGTCGGCGGCCGATCCTTTTCCAGCATCTCCTTGATGAGATAGATCCTGCCGCGCGGGCTATCGAGCTCGTCGCCGAGCAGCACGTAGGTCGGACAGGTCGCGGTACAAAATCCGCAGTGCACGCACGCGCGCAGAATCTTGTCGGCTTCGGCGATATCGGGATCGGCGAGCTGCGTGAGGCTGAATTCGGTCTTCATGCCGCGGACCCCCGTGTCATCCGGCCGCGATTGAGGATGTTTTTCGGATCGAAGCCCTGGCGAACGCGCTCGCTCAAGGCAGCAACGCCGGCCTTTTGCGGATGGAACACATCGATATTGCGCCGCACTTCGTCGGATCCGCGCAGCAGCATCGCATGGCCGCCGACGGCTTCGACCCGTGGCCGCACCAGTGCCACCTGGGCATCGGCCTTGGGCGGCAGCGCCGCCCAGATCAGGCCGCCGCCCCAATCGTAGATCACGTCGCCGCCGGTATCGCGCGCCAGGGCCTGGCCAAGAGCGCCGCCGGAGGCCGGCGGGCAGACGATCCGCCACACCGGCCAGGCTCCAAGCGCGCCCTTGGCCGCAAACGGCCCGACGTCGCGAACGGAACTCCAGATCGCCGCCGAGGACGCATCCTGCAGAATTTCAGCCGTCCCGAACGGTGCGAGCAGCCTGGCGAGCGCGGCCGCGCGGTGGCTGGCCGATGCCGTGATTCCCTCGAGCCGCAACAGCGTGACCGCCTGGCCCGGAGATCCGACATCGCCGAGGCCACCCTCCGCGGCTCGAAGCGCCGAATTCGGAACATGAGCGGCACCGGACACATCGAACGGCGAGCCCAATGCCGCCGTCATCGCCCGGTTGGCCGAAATGTCATCCAGTCCACGCAGCACCAGCGTCCGCTCGCTCTCCGGCCTTGGCATCACCTTCAGCGTCACCTCCGTCATCACCGCGAGCGTGCCCCATGAGCCCGCCAGCAGCTTGCACAGATCATACCCGGTGACGTTCTTCACCACCCGGCCGCCGGCCTTGAAACTGTCGCCGAAGCCGGACACCGCGTGGGCGCCGAGCAGATGGTCGCGGGCGCCTCCGGCCTGAACGCGGCGCGGCCCCGCAAGGCCGGCGCCGATCATGCCCCCGATGGTCCCCTCACCCGGCGTCCCCAGCAGCAGGCTGGTGTCGGCCGGTTCAAAGGCGAAGTGCTGGTTCTTCGAATCGATCAGCGATTTGACGTCGGCGAGCGGCGCGCCCGCCTGCACGGTGATGATCAGCTCGTTCGGTTCATAGGAAGTCACCGCATTGAGCGCCGACAGATCGAGCAGCGCGTTGGTCGCCATCGGCTGGCCGATCAGCCGCCTGGAACCGTGGCCGATGATTTCCAGCGGCTGCTCGCCGGCGATCGCCGCGCGCACCGCCTGCTCGACGTCGGCAGCGTCCCGTACTTTCAGAGTGTCCACGCCAACCGCCTAGCTTTCATCGTCGATCCGCCCTCGGCCAGACGTTACGCCGCCAGCCGCAATCCATGGCACCTTCTAAAGACGTGGGTGCCGGACACAAGACCGGCAGTGGTGGTTCGGCATCCCTCGCCAATGGCGAGGCATACCCTCAAAGCCGGGGTCGGCAGCGTTCGGACGATGGATTCAATGGCGGGTAGTCAATTTCGCGCCTGAAATCAAATTCGCGCGCCGAACAAGGTTTTGAAGGCCACAACGCCACTTTCGGTAATTTCGACCGACCGGCCCAGACGCCGCCTGCGAATCCAGTCACGCGCGAAACCCAGATCGGCGATCGCCGCCCCGACCCTGCCGGCCAGATGCGGGCGCCGTTCGCTCCAGTCGAGGCAGGGCCGGCAGAATGCGCGGCGGCTGCGGACGGGTGCCGTGAGGTCGATGCCAATATTGATCAGGAAGTCCGCTCCTGCCGCAGTCAATTCCCCGGCATCGGCGTCAAGCGCGAGATACCGACGTTCGATCATCGCGTCGGTGAGCGCGACGCCAAGCTCCCCGGCCAGATGGTCATAGCAGGTTCGCGCCCGCCGCAGGTCGCTGTCGATCCTGGACGGCGGCCGAAACCGGGTCGGTCCGGTCACGGCGACATTCATGATGCCTTCGAGCATCCGGGCGACCAGCGGCGTCGCCAGCCGGTAGAACCGGCGCGGTCCGCGCTTTTCCACGGTCAGAAGCTCGCGTTCGACGAGTTTGGCCAGGTGCGAGCTGGCGGTCTGGGCGGTTACCCCGGCGACGGTTGCCAGCTCCTTGGCGGTGAGCGTCCGTCCATCCATCAACGTCGCCAGAATGTTGGCGCGTCCGGGATCCCCCACCAGTTGGGCGACCTCCGCCAGCTGCGGTACGACCATCGCGGACCTCCTGTTCGACCGGCGGCAACGCACGGTCTGGCACGCCGTTCCCCGCAAACGGTTCGATGGCGATCGAACCTTTCCCGCGTCGACCGGCCCGGCACGCGCTGCGCGGCGCCGGAAGCCTGAACAAGATAGTTCGGCCGCGATCGAACTGAAACCGCTCAACCTTCGAGGCGAAGCTGCGTTACCAGTCATCGACATCGAACGAATGGAGGAAATCGTGCGGCATTCGAAAATCCCGACACCGCAACCGTGGTCGACCGGCCCGGTTACGCGACGGACAGCCATCGCCGCGTTCGGCGCGGCGACGATGTTGGCCAATCTTTCGGTCATTTCACAATCCCGATCACAGCCAATCGAAGGAGCAAAGACCATGGGTCAATATGCCATGAACCCGAAAACCGTAAGCCAGGCCGTCGCTGGTGGCGGCCTGCTGGTAGTAGCCCAGTGGGAAGCCAAGGAAGGGCAAGCCGACAGGGTCGCCGACATTCTGGAGCGCTTTCTGCCGGAGGCCCAAAGCGATCCGGGCGCGAAACTGTTCTTGATCGGCAGGGGACGGGAAAACCCGGCGCAGTTTCTGTTCTATGAACTCTTTGTCGACGAGGCGGCTTTGAAGGCGCATCAGGAAAGCGCGTATTTCAAGACCTACATCGCTGGCGAAGCGTTGCCGCTTCTTTCCAAACGCGAGCGGGCGCAATATTCGCTGCTGTAGCCGTTTCGGAAAGGCTCGGCCTGCCGCCGTTCAGCATGGCGGCCCAGGCGTCCGGCGAGGCAAAGCAACGAGGGTCGCGTGAGGAGTTCTTGCCCTCGTTTGTCTTTGCCCGCTTGACGCGGAGATGCGCCATCAGCCGCAAGGGCCGGAATTGGCCGCGGCGGCATTGAGGATACTTCGTCCGCGGTCGAAGCGACAAAGGGAAACCCGCCGCCGCAACGAGTGTTGGTGACCCGTGAGGCCGCCGAGCCATCCCGCGTTTCCGCGGCAAGTCACGGCACAGATGCAAATCACGGCAGGAATTCAAATGACGGATTTTTCGATCGCGCCGCAGCTCGACGCCCGTGAGCAACATTTTCGCATTCCCGGTCCGCGCCAGGGATTGTCGCTGTTCCTTCGGTTTCTGCCGGCGGCAAACCCGGCGTTTCAACCGCGGCGCGCGGTGCTGTATGTTCACGGCGCAACGTTCCCCTCGGCCCTCTCGATTGCGCATCGGTTCGACGGCAAATCGTGGCGCGATGCACTGGGCGAGGCCGGCTTCGACGTCTGGGGGCTGGATTTTTACGGCTTCGGTCATTCCGACCGCTATCCGGAAATGGACCGGCCCGCGAGCGACAACGCGCCGCTTTGCGTGGCGGAGGATGCCTCACAGCAACTGGAGGCCGCCGTCCGGTTCATCCTCGGGCACCAGAACCTGGAAAAGCTGTCGCTGATCTCGCATTCCTGGGGCTCGATGCCCCTGGGTTTGTTGGCAGGCGCCCATTCCGCACGGGTCGACCGGCTGGTGATGTTTGCCCCAATCGCCCGTCGGCGGCGCGGCGAGATGCCGCCCTCGTTTCCAGCGTGGCGCATCGTGACGCCGGAAGATCAATGGAACCGGTTCATCGAAGACGTTCCCGCGCATGAGCCGCCGGTTCTGTCACGGATTCATTTCGAGGAATGGAGCCAAGGTTATCTCGACAGCGACCCTGACAGCCGTTCGCGCGATCCCGCAGGCGTCAAGACGCCGCTCGGTCCTTTCAGCGAGATCATCGGGGCCTGGCATGGCCGGCTGGCCTACGACCCGGCGCTTGTCCGATCGCCGGTCGCCATCATCCGGGGGGAATGGGATGGGCTGATGCCCGACGACGATGCGCGCTGGCTTTTCGACGCCTTCACGCAATCCCCCGAAAAGCGCGATATCAAGATTGGCCGTGGCACCCATTTGATGCATCTGGAGAGCATGCGTCTGGCGCTTTGGCAGGAAAGCATCAACTTCCTGCTCGGCGGCGACGCCGCGCCCGTTCCCGCGTGAGATAGGCAGAAAGGAGAAACCCATGTTTTCCGTAATCTTCGAAGTGCTTCCCGCCGAGGGCAAGAAGGACGAGTATCTCGGCCTCGCCAGGCATCTGAAGCCGATCATCGAAACCATCGACGGTTTTGTCGACAATGAGCGCTTCGAAAGCCAGCGCCGGCCTGGCTGGGTGTTGTCGCACTCGACCTGGCGGGATGAAAAGTCAGTGGTGCGCTGGCGCACCGAAGGCGAACATCACGCCGTTCAGGGCAAAGGCCGGTTCGAGATATTCCAGGACTACCATCTGCGCGTCGGCGACGTGACCGCCGACACCAATCCGCCCGGGGAGGCGCCGATTCACGAACTTCGCCTCGATGAAACCGAAGTCGGTGCCGCAAAAGTCGTGACCTTTACCGAGATTACGCCAGACAAGGGCGCCGGCTTTGCAGCCCGGATCGATCTGCTGCCGGCCCATCTGGGGCTCGATCTCAAGACCGGCGCCGTCATCGATCACGACGTGTTCGCCAGCATCTACAATCCGGGAAAGCTGGCGCTGCTGGTCGGCTGGAACGGTCCGCAAGCAGCCAACGCGTGGTCACCGAGGAAGGTCGACGGCATCGAGAAGCTGCGGCACCGCCAAATCCGTGTCGTGCGCGACTACGGCCGGTTTGACCGGCGCGAGGCGCCACAATTCTATCCGGATATCAAGGGGGCGGAGACCAGGCATCCAACGCCCGCGCAGCGCAAGGGCCCGTGAATGCAACCGGCACCCGCCTCGCTGGAAAACGCTCTAGAACCGCGGCAGTTCGGGGAATGCGAGCTTGCCGCCGTGGACGTGCATGCGGCCAAGTTCGGCGCAGCGGTGCAGGGTCGGAAACACCTTGCCGGGATTGAGCAACCCTTGCGCATCGAAGGCGCATTTCAGCCGCTGCTGCTGGTTGAGGTCGATCTCGCTGAACATTTCCGGCATCAGGTCGCGCTTTTCGATCCCGACGCCATGTTCGCCGGTCAGCACGCCGCCAAGCTCGACGCAGGCCCGCAGGATATCGGCGCCGAAGGCCTCCGCCCGTTCCATCTCGCCGGGCTTGTTGGCGTCGTAGAGGATCAGCGGATGCAGATTGCCGTCGCCGGCGTGAAACACGTTGGCGCAGCGCAGATCGTACTTCTTCGACAGCTCGCGGATTCGCGCCAGCGCCTGCGGCAGCGCGCCGCGCGGGATGGTGCCATCCATGCAGAGATAGTCCGGCGAAATCCGCCCGACGGCGGGAAAGGCCGCCTTGCGGCCGACCCAGAACAGATTGCGTTCAGCTTCCGAATTGGAGATCTGGCAGGTGGTCGAGCCGCTGCCCTGCGCGATCGTCTCGACCCGCTTGATCAGTTCGTCGACCTCGACGCGAGGGCCGTCGAGTTCGATGATCAAAAGCGCCTCGACGTCGAGCGGATAGCCGGCATGGACGAAGGCTTCGGCGGCGTGGATCGCCGGCTTGTCCATCATCTCCATGCCGCCGGGGATGATGCCGGCGCCGATAATCCGCGCCACACATTCGCCGGCCGCCTCGACTTGCGCGAAGCCGACCATCAGGGCGCGGGCGGTCTCCGGCTTTTGCAGGATTCGCACGGTGATTTCGGTGATGACCCCGAGCAGGCCTTCGGAACCGGTGATGATTCCCATCAGATCGTAGCCGCCGGCCTCGGCCGACTTGCCGCCGATCCTGACGATCTCGCCGGTGATCAGCACGATTTCGCAACCCAGCACGTTGTTGGTGGTCATGCCGTATTTCAGGCAATGCACGCCGCCGGAATTCTCCGCGACATTTCCGCCGATCGAGCAGGCGATCTGCGACGACGGATCGGGCGCATAATAGAAGCCGGCATCGGCGACAGCCTGGCTGATGGCGAGATTGGTCACCCCCGGCTCGGTCACGACCACGCGGTTGTCGAAATCGATCTCGCGGATGCGCTTGAATTTGCCCAGCCCCAGCAGCACGGCATCCGCGAGCGGCAGTGCGCCGCCGGACAGCGAGGTACCGGAGCCGCGCGGCACCACCTTGATGCCCTGCTCGAAACAATATTTCAGGACTTGCGCCACCTGCGCGGTGGTGTCCGGAAGCACCACCACCATCGGCGGCTGCCGGTAGGCCATCAGGCCGTCGGACTCGTACGGCACCATTTCGGCCGCACTGTCGATCACGCCTTCGCCCGGCACGATGGCGCGCAACGCTTTGACGATTGTCTCGCGGCGAGCCAAAACCGCCTGGTCCGGCGCGGGCATCATGATGGTCACTTAAATTTCTCCTGCCGGGGTCGGGAAGCCCCGCGACTTTGCCGATTTGTCACGACGAATCAAGCACGTCTGGCTCGCGTTGGGTAGGCCGCCGGGCGACCGGCGCGCCCGAAATATCCGAAAGGCGTAGGCGGGAAGGCGGAAACCCGAAAGCCATTTCGTGGCTTGTCGATCATGCGCGGCCTATGCAACAAACAGCCGTGCAGACCCCCCAAGCAACGAAGAGCAGATAATGAAAAAATTGACATTAAGCGCGCTGATTATCATCGCATCGTCGGCGACCGTATCGTCGGCGCTGGCGCAGGACGCCGCAGCCGGCAAAACCTCGTTCAACAAGTGTCTTGCCTGTCACGCGATCGGCGAAGGCGCCAAGAACAAGGTCGGCCCGGAGCTCAACGGGCTGGACGGCCGCAAGTCCGGCACGGTGGAAGGCTATAATTACTCCGACGCCAACAAGAACTCCGGCATCACCTGGAACGAAGCCCAGTTCAAGGAATACATCAAGGATCCGAAGGCGAAGGTTCCCGGCACCAAGATGGCGTTCGCCGGCATCAAGAACGAGACCGAAATCAACAATCTCTGGACGTATGTCTCGCAGTTCGACAAGGACGGCAAGACCAAGTAGCGCAGGCCAGCACGAGTTGGGGCTTGCGATAGCCCCAACTCGTGCGTCCCGTCTAGTTCGCCGCCGCCGTTCCTTGCGCGGTTTGGCCGATCATGGCGTCGATCTCGGAGACCACAAGGTCGGGGACGGCGTTCTGGATCATGTGACCGACACCGGGCAACACGATCAATTTTGTGCCCGACACCGCGGCCGCGAACGGCCTTGAATGGATGCCGGTCGACACGATCTTGTCGGCGTCACCTGAAATAACCACCGTCGGCACTCTGATTTCCGGGTAGCGCGGCGCCTGCTCCCCGACCGCGGCCTTCAACGTCACGAGATCGCGGGCGTTGGCGAGGAATTCGCGCGGACGCAGCAATAGCGGCGTCGCGGTGTCCGTGACGAAATTTTCCGGCGCGATCTGCGGCAAGAACGCCTTGCGGGCGCCGGAGTCCGCCAGGAAGAAGCCGAGCGGCAGCGTGATCGTATAGGCCAGCAGCGGACCGACCACGGGCGTGGTGACGACTTCGTTGTACCAGCCGACGCCACCGGGCCATGGATAGGTCACCGGCGCCAGCATCACCAGGCCCGCAACGCGCCCGGGATAATCGAGCGCCATCCGCGCGCCGAGCGCGCCGGCCCATGAATGTCCCACCAGGATCACCTCGCCGACGCCCAGTTTCCCCAGCGCCTCCTCGATCATTCTGCCCTGGATTGCCGGCGTCGAATCGGCCTGGCGCGCGCGCGTACTCCAGCCGTGACCGGGCCGGTCGATCAGGATCACCCGGTGCTTGCCGGCCAGCCGATCGCCGAGCGGCTTGCGCATGGCCTCCAGATTGGCGCTGGCGCCATGGATCAACAGAATGGCCGGGCCGGGCCCGTCGCGCGGCCCAATATCGACGACATGGAGTGTCGCCCCGGCAACCTCGACCCTCTCGCCTTGCGCGGGATAGATGCGTTGCAGGATCACGACACCGGCCCGCGTCATCAGCGCCAGCATCACCAGCGCTCCCACGAAAACGACTGGTATCATTGAAGGAATCCGGATCGATCTGGGCACCAGCCAATTACGGTCTGACTGGGGCGGGGTTTCGCGGACCGGTGACCCCCGGCCAAGTTTTCCACCGTGCGAAGCCTGTGCGAGGCCCGTCTTCATACAACCGTCATCGGCAGCTTTCTATAAGCGTGAGCGGCACTCTTGCGATCCGTAACAGCATTATCCGGAAAAGTGGGAACCGGTTTTCCGAAAGATCATGCTCAAACAAAGAGATGAGATCATGATCCGATTCCACCCAATCGGATCATGGTCCAGTTCGCGCCTTCGGAGCTTTCGCAAGCTGGCTATCCACATAATCCACAGCAACCCGTGGGGCACCAGAGCGTTATTTCACGGGAAAATTGGAGGATTTTCGATGACTTCCGGATCAAATGAAGCCGCCATCGACGAAATTGTCGCCAGATGCAACGGCGACATCCGCGGCGCATTGAAGGCACTGCTGCTGGTCAACGAGCAACTGGAAGCGGAGCTGCAACAGCTCCATGCCGTGGTGGCGCATGGCCGGCTGACAGGACAGGGCAGCAGCGTTCTGCACTAAAGCGAGATGAATTTTGATTAAATCGTTCTGGCGGCAAATTCGGTTCACCTCTCCCCGTCGGGGAGAGGTGGACGACTTCCGATGCCGCGCCAACTCTACCTAAACGCTCCAGTCGCCTCTAATGAGCGGTGGCATGGTCAGATGTCGCGGCCTTCGACCTTTTCGGTCAGGGTCTTGACCAGTTCCGGCACCTTTTCAAGATGCGGATTGACCGCGAGCGCCTTGCGGAACGCGTCAAGCGCGCGTTTTTCGTCGCCGAGGTCCTGCATGATCATGCCAAGTCCCGCCAGCGCGCCAAAATGGCGCGGTTCGCGGACCAGTACCTGCTCGATATCCTGCAACGAGTGGGTGTAGTCGTTCCGCAGGTAATACAGCGTCGCACGCCGGTTCCAGGCCTCGACATAGTCGGGACGCAGCTTGATCACGGCATCCAGCAGCTTCAGCGCGACGTCCATCTGCTGGGCATCCATGGCGGTCTTGGCGCGCATCATCAACAGCGCCGCGGTATCGCTCGGGGTCTGCATCCACAGCGCCCAGATCCGGGACTCGACGTGCTTGGCGCTGGCCTCGTCGGGGGCGGCCTTCAGCGCACCGAACAGGAAATCCAGACCGCGCGTCTTGTCGGCGCCGACCTTCGGCAGCTTGCCGGGGGCCTCGGGGAGTTTCTTCTGCTGCTTCGGCGGGGCGCCCTTTAAATCCTGCGCGGGCGCCGAAATCGGCGCCACGGCGCCCATCACGGTGACGAGAACAAGTATCCAGCAGCTGCGCGCGGCAGGGAATCCCAGAGGCATGGTCAAAGTCTAGACGCAGCAAAAGCCGCTTGCAAAGCAGCAAGGCGTCAAAGACCCGTGATGACTTTAAAATCGCAGATCCGGCCCGAAAGGCCAGATTCAAGCATGGCTCAGCCTCGCCGGTTCGGCGCGTGCAAGCTCAGCCTTGCTGATTCAGCCTTACTGAATCAGCCTTGGCGCGCCTTGAAGCGACGCTGGACCTTGTTGATCACATAAACCCGGCCCTTGCGGCGGACCAGACGGTTGTTACGGTGGCGACCGCGCAACGATTTCAGCGAGTTACGGACCTTCATGGGACAATCCTGATGCTTTGAAAGGCCGCGTTCGGCACGATCGTTCGGGGAAACCCGAAAGTGGCAAAATGGGCTTTATCCCGCGGCGGCCGAGCCGCCCGGGACGCGCGGTTTCTAAGCCATAGATCGGTCGAATGTCAATCCGAACCGGCCATTTTGGGCCCTTTTGGCCGTCAGGGCCGGGCCGGCGAAACCCTCCCACCCTGCCGTGCGCGCTGTTTCGCCCATTTGTTATATGATATAATCAATTCCAGACGTTCTACCCCCGAGAACCCCAAATGTCCCAATTGAAGCTGCCCAACATCGAAAACGTCGTGGCGATCGACATCCACACCCATGCCGAAGAGCCCTGCGGCATGCATGGCGACGACGGCTATGACGACTTCCAGGCGCAGATGGCCGAGTATTTCAAGTCGCCCAACAAGCACCCGCCGACCGTGCCGGAGACCGCGGCCTATTACCGCGCCAAGAAGATCGCCGCGGTGATCTTCCCGGTCGATGCCGAACGCGAAACCGGATTCCGCCGCTACAACAACTACGAAATGCTGGAAGTCGCCGCCGAAAATTCCGATGTGCTGATTCCCTTCGTCAGCATCGATCCGCACAAGGGCAAGCTCGGCGTTCGCGAGGCGAGGAAGCTGATCGAGGAATTCGGGGTGAAGGGCTTCAAATTCCACCCGACCATGCAGGGCTTCTACCCCAACGACCGGCTGGCCTATCCGCTTTACGAAGCCATCAACGATGGCGGCGCGATCGCGCTGTTTCACACGGGCCAGACCGGCGTCGGAAGCGGCATGCCCGGCGGCATGGGAATGCGGCTGAAATATTCCAACCCGATGTACATGGACGATGTCGCGGCGGACTTCCCCGATCTGAAGATCATCCTCGCGCATCCTTCCTTCCCCTGGCAGGAAGAGGCGCTGTCGGTCGCGACCCACAAGCCGAACGTCTATATCGACTTGTCCGGCTGGTCGCCGAAATATTTCCCGCCGATCCTGGTGCGCTACATCAACTCCATCCTGCAGGACAAGATGCTGTTCGGCTCGGACTGGCCGGTGATCACGCCCGATCGCTGGATGGCGGATTTTGCCAAGCTCGAGATCCGCGACGAGATCAGGCCGAAAGTCCTGAAGGACAACGCGCGCAAGCTTCTGAACATCTGACGTACCCCCGATGGAGCGAGCATCCCCGTGACGATCAAAGCCGTTGTATTCGACGCCTATGGCACGCTCTACGACATTCAGTCGGTCGCGGCCGTTACCGAGGAAGCGTTTCCCGGCTACGGCGAGATCATCACCCAGATCTGGCGCATCAAGCAGCTCGAATATACCTGGCTGCGCTCGCTGATGCGGCGCTATCAGGATTTCTCGGTCATTACCAGGACTCGCTCGCCTATGCCATCAGGGTGCTCGGGCTGAAACACGATGCGGCGACGTTCGAGCGCATCATGGACAAATATCTGCACCTCGATCTCTATCCGGATGCGATGACCGCGCTTACGGCGATGAAAGGCCGCAAGCTCGCCATCCTTTCCAACGGCTCTACAAGCATGCTCAACGCGCTGGTGCGCAACAGCGGTCTCGACCGCGTGCTGGACGCCACCATCAGCATCGACTCCCAAAAGATCTTCAAGCCCGCGCCGGACGCCTACAGCCTGATCGAATCGACGCTTGGCGTGTCGCCGGCCGAAGTGCTGTTCGTGTCGTCGAACCCGTGGGATGCTTGTGGCGCAAAATCCTTTGGACTAAATGTCGCCTGGATCGAGCGGGTGACGCCGGAGGCGATGGCGCTGGCCTGCGTCAAGAGCGACATGGTCGCGCCGCTCACGATGTTCAAGGCGATCCGCACGCAGATGGACGAACTCGGGATCCAGCCGGACTATCGCATCCATGCCTTGTCGGAATTGCCCAGGCTAGTCGCCCGCCCATGAGCCTTGAATCCGTCCGCGCGTTTTTCGCCGAGAACGCGCCTGATATCACCGTGATCGAATCGCCGATGAGTTCGGCCACCGTGGCGCTGGCCGCCGAGGCCTATGGCGTCGAACCGGCGCGGATCGCCAAGACGCTGAGTCTTAAGGGTCGGCGAACAGGTGATCCTGATCGTCGCCAGCGGCACCGCACGGATGGACAACAAGAAGGTCAAGGCGCGCTTCGGCGGCAAGCCGAAGATGCTCGGCCTCGACGAGGTCGCCGACATCACCGGCCACGAAGTCGGCGGCGTCTGCCCGTTCGGCCTGAAGGCGCCGTTGCCGGTGTATTGCGACGTTTCGCTGAAGGCATTCGACGAGGTGGTGCCGGCGGCAGGCTCGATCCACAGCGCGGTCCGCATCGCGCCGGTGCGAATGGCCGAGCTGGTCGAAGCCGAATGGGTCGATGTCTGCTGAGGATCAGCCTAGAGCATGGTCCGGAAAAGTGGGCAGCGGTTTTCCGAAAAGATCATGCTCAAACAACTATTGGAAATCCCGTCGCCTCGACACGCCCTGCGGCGCTGCGCTCGGTTGAGGTGCCCCCGTATCCGAGCTTGCACTCGAATCGAATACCGCACGGCAAGGGCCGCTCAGCTGCTGCGTATTCTGCTGCAAGCAGGCGACGATCCGATTGACGTCGGGAATCTGTGCACCGCAGAGCCGGAACACGTCGGGCGTGCAGGCCATCTGTTGTTCCATGGTTCCGCGGTACTCCTGCGAAACAGCCGGCGTCTGACAGCTGACGCCGCAGGCAATTGATATCGCAAGAATCAGGAAATTTCGGCGCGCTCGCATATCCGATCCTTCCTATTGGCGTGCATGTTCATTCAGACAAACCGGTCCGCCCACGGTTCAAAATAAATGAGGCCGCTGAAGGTTCGCTCCGAACAACAAAATGTGAGGCCAGCCGCTTTGTTACCGGACGGATTGCATCATTCCTGGGCACGTCCAGCGGGTCTGCGCAAAGCCCGACCCGATGGAAGGCTCCAATGCGGACCCGGAAAATGACGGGTTCCGCTACTCCACCTTGCCGATCTTCTTCACCGCCGCGACCAGGCGCGCGCTGTCGGTTTCGAAAAATTTCGCGAATTCCGGCGCGTCCATATAAGCGACCGGGCTGCCCGCGGTTTCAAAGGTCTTGATGACTTCCGGACTTTTCACGGCCTGCGCCATCGCCTCGCGCAGCCGCATCATGATCGGCGTCGGCAGCGCCTTTTGTGCGAACAGCCCCGCCCAGATGTAGAACTCGACATCCTTGTAGCCGAGTTCCCTGAACGTCGGCAGATCGGGAAAGCTCGCGATCCGCTCCGCGCCCCAGTTGGCAAGCACGCGCATCTTGCCGTCGTCGACCTGCTGCTTCAGCGTGCCCGGCGCCGAAGCCAGCGCCTGCACCGTTCCGGTCAGGATCGCGTTGAGCGCGGGACCGGCGCCGCGAAACGGGATGTGCAGCAATTTGATGCCGGCGGAGGCCGCAAACATCTCCATCGCCACATGCAGCGTGCCGTAGGGACCCGATGAGCCATAGGGAATTTCGCCGGGGCGCTTCTTGGCGTCGTCGACAAAATCCTGCAGCGTCTTCCATGGCGCCGACGCCGGCACCGCGAGCAGCGTGGGATCGGCGAGGACCCGCGCCACCGGCGCGAATTGGGAGACTTCATAAACCGGCGGACGGTCGAACAGCCGGTCGGCCTCCGGCAGCACCGCCAGTGACGACAACGTCATCAGCAAGGTGTGGCCATCCGGCTCGGCGCGCGCGGCCGCGGCGTTGCCGATCGCTCCGCCGGCGCCGCCGGCGCGGTTGTCGACGATGACGGACTTGCCCAGCAGCTTCTCCAGCGCCAGCGCCACCGGCCGCGCGGCGAGATCGGCCTGGCCGCCGGCCGGAAACGGCACGATCATGGTGATAGTGTGGGCCGGCCACGCGGCTTGCGCGAATGCGGAATTCGAGAACGCGGCTTGCGCCAGCGGCACAATGGCAGTGGCCTTGAGCAGTTCACGTCGATTCATCGGCAGCTTCCCCCGGAGATTTTCGTTTCCATTGATTCGCAAACCTAACCCGAACCGTAGGGTGGGCAAAGCGAAGCGTGCCCACCATTCATTCGCCGAATGACCCCTGAATATCCTTAATGTCCCCGCCCCAGTCTGCTGCGAGCAGCCCCAGCTCGACATAACGATGGAAGCTGCTGTGAGGCCAATCGACAACCCGCGTGACATGCCCGTGTTTCACCGGATTAAAATGAATGTAATTAACATGCTGCTCAAGATCGGCGTCATCGCGAATTGCGTGCTCCCAGTAGCGTCGCTGCCAGATTCCCTTCTCCCGCTTGCCAACTTTGCTTGCGGATCGGGGCTGCGAATCAAGACCTCGCGAAAAGCCGCTCTTGATCAGGCTCCAACGTGTGGAGAAATCGGCATCGCCATCCGGGAGAGCCCAAACTGCGTGAACATGGTCGGGCAATACGCAAATCGCGATCGTTTCGAACGGGTGGCGTTGTTGGATTGTTCGGTAAATTAGCCGCAGACGGTCGACCTCATCAACGAGAAGACGGCTCGACCGCTCGGCAAGAACGACCGTGAAAAAGAACAGGCTGCCTTTGATCTTGGCTCGAATGTACTGCGGCATGGCCAATCATATCATGAGCTATTGTGGTGGGCACGGCGCGAAGAGCGCCTTTGCCCACCCTACGAAGACGAAAGGATCGGCAAAGGCGCTCCTCAGGCCGATGCCGCACTTCATGCGCGCCGGGGTGATTTCGGTCGCTTCGTCCTTGCAAAATGTTCAGCGAGAAAATCGGCCAGCAGCTCGACGCGCGCCGGGCGCGGGCCGCCCGGCGGTGTCACCAGATGCACCGCGCCCTCGGTCTGCTTCCAGTCCTTCAGGATCACCTCGACTTCGCCCGAGGCAATGGCGTCGGCGGCGATGAACTGCGGCAGATCGGCGATACCGAGCCCCGCGATCACCGCCGGCAGCATTGCCTCGCCATTGTTGGCGCGCAGCGGTCCGCCCGGCCGCACGCTGGCCTGCTCGCCTTGCGCATTGGTGTAATGCCAGACGTCAGGCGTCGACAGATAAGCGTATCCAAGACACCGATGCTGGGCGAGGTGCATCGGGTGCGTCGGCCGGCCGTGGCGCTTGAGATAGTCCGCCGACGCCACCGTGTAGCGCGGCATCGCGCACAGCCGCCGCGCGATCAGCGACGAATCCGGCAGGCTCGCGATCCGCAAGCCCATATCGAAACCCTCGCCGATCAGATCCACCATGGCGTCGGAGAGGTGGAGATCGATCGCGACGTCGGGATACTGCTGCAGGAATTTCGGCAGGATCGGCGCCACCGCCTTCACCCCGAACGTCATCGGCACCGCGAGCCGGACCAGGCCGCGCGGCGTCACCGACTGTGCCAGCGCCTCGGTCTCGGCGGCCTCGCCATCGGCCAGCAGGCGTTCGGCACGCCCCGCCAGTTTCTGTCCGGCGTCGGTCAGCGCCAGCCGCCGCGACGTGCGGTTGAACAACCGCGCCCCCAGACGCTGCTCCAGCCGGCTGACCGCCTTGGAAACGGTCGCCTTGGACAGCGAAAGGTCGCTGGCGGCCGCCGCAAATGACCGTAATTCCACGACTTTTGCGAAAATCGCGAGGCCTTCGAAATCGGGAAGCTTTGCCATCCGGGCGGTCCTACAAGACCAACAATGGAAACAATGGATTTCTATTGTTTCTATTTATGCATGATCCGGAAGGGCTTATCCAGACCCTCATCAGAACTTGAGGGAATATCCCATGATCGAACTCAGACCTTTCAACAAGCTCGGCGCCGCCGACCACGGCTGGTTGAAAGCCAAGCATCACTTCTCATTCGGCAGTCACTACGACCCCGGCAATATGGGCCACGGCGCCTTGCGGGTGTGGAACGACGACGAGATCGCCCCGAACACCGGCTTTCCCGCCCATCCCCATGCCAACATGGAAATCATCACCTACGTCCGCGAGGGCGCGATCACCCATCAGGACAGCCTCGGCAACAAGGGCCGCACCGAAGCGGGCGACGTTCAGGTGATGAGCGCCGGCTCCGGCATCCGTCACTCCGAATATAATCTGGAGCCGAAGCCGACACGAATCTTCCAGATCTGGATCGAGCCGACGACCGAAGGCGGCCAGCCGACCTGGGGCGCGAAGCCGTTCCCGAAGTCGGACCGCTCCGGCAATTTCGTCACCATCGCCAGCGGATTTGCCGATGACAAGGATGCGCTGCCTATCCGCGCCGACGCGAGGGTGCTTGCCACCACGCTGAAGGCCGGCGAGAGCGCGCAATATGCCGCGGGCAAAACGCGCAACCTCTATCTGGTGCCGGCGGCCGGCAGCGTCGAGATCAACGGCGTTCGCGTCAATGCGCGCGACGGTGTCGCGATCCGCGACGAGGCGCAGCTGAAGATCACCGCGCTGGAAGATTCCGAACTGGTGCTGGTCGACGCGGCGTAAGGCCAACGACCACCACAACACGGAAATGTCATGCGCGGGCTTGACCCGCGCATCCCATCTCTTTGCGGAACATTCCTGCAGAAACTGACGGATTGCCGGATCAAGCCCGGCAATGACGGCCTCAAACAATCAAAACACCCCAAAACCCTCACGGAGACCAACCATGACGAAAGTTCTTGTGCTGTACTATTCCGCCTACGGTCATATCGAGAAGATGGCGAACGCGGTCGCCGAAGGCGCGCGCGAAGCCGGCGCCACCGTCGATATCAAGCGCGTGCCCGAACTGGTGCCGCCGGAGGTCGCGAAGGCATCCTATTACAAGCTCGACCAGCCCGCGCCGGTGGCCAAGATCGACGATCTCGCCAATTACGACGCCATCATCGTCGGCACCGGCACCCGCTTCGGCCGCATGGCGTCGCAGATGGCGAACTTCCTCGATCAAGCCGGCGGCCTCTGGGCCAAGGGCGCGCTGCACGGCAAGGTCGGCGGCGCCTTCACCTCGACCGCGACCCAGCATGGCGGCCAGGAGACCACGCTGTTCTCGATCATCACCAACCTGCTGCATTTCGGCATGACCATCATCGGCCTGAATTACGGCTTTGCCGGCCAGATGGAGCTCAATGACGTCACCGGCGGATCGCCCTATGGCGCGACCACGATTACCGGCGGCGACGGCAGCCCGCCAGCCAACCGAGAACGAACTCGCCGGCGCGCGTTATCAAGGTCGCGTGATCGCGGAGACCGCCAGGAAATTGCATGGCTGAACGGCATGGCTGATACGACGCGGGCGGCATTCTTTTCGGGAAGTGCCGCCCGGTCTGCAGGGGACGATGGAACCGGATAGCGCTTGCGAAGTTGGGCCGCGCGCATACGCGCCTGGAGACCTCAACATGACCAACAAACCCGATCCCAAGGATTCCAAGAAGCACCCTGCTACCCCGCATCCCGGCATGATGGGCGACGGCACGGAGGAACAAAATCTCGGTCAACGCGGCGACCCCGCCGCGCGTATCAAGAAAGATGACGTGGACACTGCCTTCGCCAAGGGAACGAAGAAAAACTAACGCGCCCGTCCTCAACCGCCGCGAATTCGCGTACCATGCAAGAGCCGGGCGAGGTAACGCCCGGCTCTTGTCGTGCGGCGGGATGCCGATGACCGCAAATTGGTGACGCATGAGCAACCCACTGCCAGATCCCTGGCCGGAATTGCCGACCGCGGCATGGCGCGAGACCTATGCGACGCTGCATTTGTGGACCCAGATCGTCGGCAAGATTCGCCTGGCGCGTTCGCCCTGGCTGAACCATTCCTGGCACGTCGCGCTGTACGTCACCACTTCTGGCCTGACCACCTCGCCGATCCCCGATGGCACCGGCACATTCCAGATCGACTTCGATTTCATCAATCATGATGTGCGGATTTCCACCAGCAATGGCGCCACGCGGCGGCTGGCGCTGGCCGGACACTCCGTTGCGAGTTTCTACACGGCCTTGATGACCGCGCTCGGCGAGCTCGGCATCCACATCGCGATCGACGACATGCCGAATGAATTGCCTGACCCGGTCCGATTTTCGGACGACGACAAGCATGCCACCTACGACCCGGACGCGGTGCGGCGCTTTCTGCAAATTCTTGTCAGTGCCGACCGCGTGTTCAAGCAATTCCGCACCGGCTTCCTCGGCAAGGCGAGCCCGGTGCATTTCTTCTGGGGCAGTTTCGATCTCGCCGTCACCCGCTTTTCCGGACGCCGGGCGCCGCGCCATCCCGGCGGCGTGCCCTATCTATCCGACGAAGTTGCATGCGAGGCCTATTCCCACGAGGTGAGCAGCGCCGGCTTCTGGCCGGGCTCCGGCGCGATCGACTATCCCGCGTTCTATTCCTATGCCTATCCTGAACCGGCCGGCTTCCGCTCCACGCGGGTGCGGCCGGACGCCGCATTCTTCAGCGAGACGCTCGGCGAATTCATCCTGCCCTATGACGCCGTGCGCACCGCCGCCCAGCCGGACCAGGCGTTGCTCGAATTCCTGCAAAGCACCTATGAGGCCGCAGCCGACGCCGCCAAATGGGATCGCGACGTGCTGGAATGCCCGCTCGGTAAACCCGGCATGGTGCGGGTGATCTAGTTTTCCCCGCGCGTTGCCCGCGCTTTCATCGTTAACGCTAACGCGTCTGCCCCGGCACGAGCCGGCCTTGCCACTGTTTTCTCCGTGGAAGCGGCCCGGAGCCGAAAGTCACGCCCTGAAGGACTGCGGAGGTCATGCCTGCGCGATCCAGGGGCTGGCGCAGGTCTTGCTGAAATGCGGGTACGGGCCGAACTTCACCACAGAGGGTGTCTCACTATGGCGCAGATTGCGCGGTCGCTAGCTCACTCCGGGACGCCACGGACGCAGCTTCTGTCAATTCAGTATTTGCGGGGTCTGGCTGCCCTGAGCGTGCTGGTCACCCATGCGCTGCAATGGCCTCTCGCCGAAATGAACATCGTTCTGCTGAAAACCGGAAGGCTCGGCGTCGATGTGTTCTTTGTCATCAGCGGATTTATCATTACGACCATTGCCGGTGACGGCCGGTTCAATCCCAGGGAATTTCTGGTCCGGCGCGCCTTCCGGATATTGCCCGCCTATTGGGCGGCAACCTTCTTGATCACGATTCTCGCCATTGCCATACCGACGCAGTTCAGGACCACCATTCCCACCATCGAGGGTTTGATAAAATCCCTGCTGTTCATACCTTCGCTGGAGCCAAAGGCGCCGCTGCTGCTCTGGGCTGGAGCCTGAATTTCGAGGTGTTCTTCTATTTGCTGTTCGCCAGCCTGTTCTTCCTGAAATCCGAGGCGCGAACGCTGGTGCTGCTCGGGATCTTCACCCTGCTGGTCGGAATTGGTCAATTCGCCACCGGCCTCAGTCATGTCGAGGCGATCTATACCAGCCCAAGCCTGATCGGATTCAGCCTTGGAACAATCCTGGCGCAGGCCTATCGACACGGATTGTTCGCGCGTTTTTACGCCGAGCTGCGATGGGCGACGATCGCCGCGCCATGCGTTCTGTTGGTCGCGTTTTACGCGGTCGACTGGAACGGCGCGGAGGAGATCGCCTTGTGGAAGCATGTTCTGATGTCGTCGACCGCGCTGAGCATTGTGTTGCTCGGGTTGAACCATGAAGCCGCCGGCGAAGTGACCCACGTCAAATCGCTGAAGTATATCGGCGACATTTCCTATTCGGTTTATCTATTCCACCTGTTTGCCGTCGGGGCGATCTGGGCGATATCGAAGCGGCTGTTCGACATCCATCAGCCGCTGGTGTATTTGAGCTTTGCCGCATTGGCGGTTTTGGCGGGCCTTGCGGCCGGTCTGGTGTGCCATCACTTCATTGAAAAGCCGTTCCTCGCCGGTGGCCCGAAACGAAGCCGCGCGGTGCCGGCGACATAAGCGCGATGGTGCCCGGATGAAACCCGGTCAGGAGATTCCCGCTACCGATCGAAAGACCCTGTTTTCGCGCCGCACGGCGGCCTTTCTGTTCGGGTCCTGTCTGGCCGGCCCCGCTCAGGGTCTTCGCTTCAAACGACCCTTTGACAAACGAGATCGTCGCGCGATCGCAGCTGTCGACTGGCGATCTGGTGCCTCTCGTCAGCGTTTTTGCCAAGGCGAGCCGGGGTGAGCCGATCACGCTTGGCGTCATCGGCGGATCGATAACGGTCGGCGCTTTTGCCACGACTCCGGAAAACAGTTACGCAGGTCGCCTGCTCGCCTGGTGGCAGAAGCAGTTTCCAGCTTGCGACATACGCATGATCAACGCCGGTCTCGGCGGCACCGGCTCGATGTACGGCGCGTTGCGCGCCGAGAAGAGACCTGCTTTCAAGTCTGCCGGACTTCGTCGTGGTCGAATTCGCCGTCAACGACAACTGGACCGACGGCGAGGCCTTCGAGGGCCTCGTGCGCCAGATCCTCGCCCAGCCCAACTCTCCGGCCGTTCTGCTGCTGTTCATGATGTGGGAGAAGGGCGGCAACGATCAGGAAATGCAGTCAAAAGTCGGCGCGCATTACCGCATGCCGATGGTCAGCTTTCGCGACGCCATTTGGCCGGAAATCGAGGCCGGCCGTCTCAAGTGGTCCGACTACATCGTCGACACCGTGCATCCGACGGATGCCGGCCATGCCGCGGCGGCGCGCTTCATAACGGCGATGTGCGACACCGCGCTGAACACGCGCGCCGGGCACCGGCAAATCCGGCCCGCGCAGCGCCTTGCCGGCCCCGTTATATACGGATGCGTTCCAGCACGTCGACTGGCGCGACGCCGCCACGCTTGATCCAATCGACAACGACGGCTGGAGCCGGGGTTTCAACGAAACCAACAATGCAGGCTGGGATGCTCCGGGCACTGCGGGCCGCATCTCGTTTGACTGGACCGGTTCCGGCGTTGTCGCGGTTTTTGCCGAACCTCCGGGCGATCTTCACGATATTCAATTTCGCATCGACAGCGGCATTGCTCAAACGCTTGACGTCTTGAAGCAGCCCATGCGGCAGCTCTTCGTGCTCGCCCGGAATCTCGCGCCGGGGCGCCATACCGTCGAGCTGGCGTCCACCCATCATAGAAGGATACGCAGCGAGACCGGTTCGCCTGCTCGGCATCGCAAGCATCGGCGCGCCGTCGGATCAGCGTTAGCAGGGCTGCGCGCGACCGTCGGCGGCCGCCGGCTCCGACATCAATCGAAAACGCGCGATGTAATGCAGACCGAAAACGCCGACCAGGAACGTGAACCAGATGGGGTCGGCGCGATCCAGCAGGAAGCTCTCCATCGAAGACAGATAAATTCCGAACAGCCAGATCCGAAGAAACAGCTTCGCCAGCGGATCGTCAGTGCCGGATCGTGTCGCCACGGAGAAATTCCGCAGCGGCGCGATGACGAAAATCGCAACGATCAACGCCAGACCCGGAATTCCCATGGTCAGGGCGTTGTCGAGGTATCCGTTGTGACTGTGGGCGGCAGTGATGGCCCACTCGATCTGGTCGTCTTGAACCAGGTTCTGGATCGAGTTGGTTCCCCAAAACGCCGCGAAGCCGTAGCCGAGCCAGGGATGAAGACCGAGCGACGATATCGCGAATTCCCAGATATCGGTGCGGCCGGTGAAGGTGGTGTCCAACGGCAACAATTTGACCAGGGCAGCGAGGCGTTCGCTGAAAACCGAGCCGACCGTCAGCAGATTCAAACCAAGCAGCGGCAGGAAAACCAGGCAGGCGCGAAATGCGAAGCTTTCGACCGCAACCACCAGAATGCTCAGCAGCAAAGCCAGGGCGCAAAGCGCTATGGCGCTCTTTCCGCCGGCCATGATCAAAAACAGCCCGGAAAGACATGCGATCGCAACGCCCGGAATGATCGCTCGCCTGCCCGCCAGATAAATTCCGACGAAGACCAGCATGGCCATGATCGGCGCGGCCACGTTCTTGTGCCCGAACGGACCGCGCCAATCGCCGGCGAGATGGGGTTCGAGCGTGTCGCGCGCGGTGTGTATCGACAGCGAGGGCGCCAGCATCACGCCGAGGTAACACAGCGCCAGGAAGATCAGCGCCGCGGCGCTCAACCAGAGATCCAGCTCCTCCTGGGTATCGGGCAGCAGCAGCAGGCATGCGGCCATCGCCAGAACGCTGCAGGTCAGGATCACGCGCTGAAACGACAAACCGAAGTCGTGCGAGAAAACGGTGTTGATGCAGATCCAGCAACACAGCACCATGAAGATTGGCGTCATCAGGCTGCGAAGGGCTCGCGCATGCCGGAACACGGTTAGCGCGAGAGCTGCAACGGAGAATATTCCGAGCGTGATATAGGTCGAAGCCAGCTTGCCCCGGTCGAGATCGGCGACGCCGGGGTCGCTGAGGTCGGGGAACGGCCGGAGTGATATCCAAATGAGCAAGACCGTCGCGACAAAGGCCACGCAGCGCGCCACGTGCAGCACATCGAGATAGCCGAAGATGCGAGCGATGGCCGGCAATTGCGGAAATGACAGTTGCTTGTTCACGTTGGCCTTTCAAGGCCGGTCAGCCCGGATTGCCGCGGTCCAGCTTCCGGCGGTGCCCACCGCCGCAAAATGCGGTGCCGGCCCGCGCCGCGATCGACTATTACCGTTTCCCAGTTAATGCTTTTCTAACTATTGCTTCCGCTTCGGTGCCCGATAGTGCAACAGGACAAATCGGCGTCGGTCCGTCCCCGCTCGGGCGGCGGGTCGACGGCGTTATTTTTCCTCTCCCGTTGGCGGTCTGCCAAGCGCGCGAAGCACCCGATCATACAGTCGCGGATACCGCCGCAACCGCTGCGCGGCAAGATCGCGCACGACATAGGGAAGCCCCCGCCAGCCAAGTGCGATACTCACATCCACCAAGGGCAGCTGCACCGCGCCGAAGCGGCGTTTGTAGGCATAGTTGCCGATGCTCAGGTCGAACTTCCGAACGCCTTGCTTGTGCAAGGCGGCCATCGTTCTCTCGATAACGAGCAGACCCGGCGAACAGTTTGACCGTCGCTTTCCTGCATTGCTGATGCGCAACAGGATGTAATCGGATCCCCGTCTGATGCCCAGCGTCGTGGCGACCACCTCCTCGTCGCATGTCAACGCCGATACGACCGCATATCCTTCGCCGACGCCCCGCCTGACGATATCGCGGTAGAATTTTGCGTGGCAATCGTCGTCCAGCACGAATTTCAATCCGAGCTGCTTCATGCGGTCGTGCTGCTGCGCATCCATGGTGTCGAGCAGCGCCAGCGCCTCGTCACTATCCGCGACGATACGAAATTTCGCGCCCGGATAGCGATTGAAGACACGCCAGTTCCGCGGCAGCTCCATCCGCTTGAGAGAGGCGCGGTAGGCATCAAAGTCATCGCCGACCACGACAAGGTTGCCATTCAGCGAACAGGAACCGATACGCCCCAGCGAAGCGAGCGGATTTGGCGTCCCGCCGATATTTGCCGGCATCTTTCGCAAGCGCAGGAGATCGGCGCCGTCGGGCAATCTGCGCAGCGCGGCCAGCAAGGCCCGGCACAGGGCGCGCGCTTCGATTTCGTCGCACGGAGCCGCAAATCCCAGTATCGGAGCATTGTAGTCGGTCACACCGAGGTCGGCGAATTCGACAATACGGATGCCGCCCTTGACATGGCGGATCAGCGGCACGAGGGCGACCTGACGGTCGGTCGCGGCATCGGAAATGATCGCGATCAGCGGAACGGCCGTATCGAATGCGCGATACCAGCCGTCGAGCCAATGGAAATGCTGGAAGATGGTTCCGTGGCCGCCGCCGTTCCAGCGCGACGCCGCCTGCTTCCAGTCGCGCACGATGTCGACATGGTAACCGGGCGCAGCCGCGATCACCCGCCCGTTCAACCGCCCGACTTCCAAAATCGCCATCGTCAGTCAGCTTCCCTGGGCCTGCCTCGAGCCGAACGCCCTGAGGGTCGCATCATTCCGTTTTGAGGACTGGTTCGCATTCCGCCGCACGTTCGTTGCCACCTTGTCCGGGCCAGCCTATCGCGCTGTCCCGCCATGAGACGTCAGTCCGATCCTTGCTCGTTATCTGGCAAGAAGAGTGCCCAAGGCAACCGCGGCCGCGTTCGTTAAGATAATGTACGATTTGTATGGCTAACGCGGACGTTTTCGAAGTCTGTTCGGTTCGGGCTGAATCAAAATCGAGTAAGACTGCAGGCCTCAGCTTAACGCGCTGCTTTACGCGAACCGGTATCCCCTTCGCTCGAAAGCGCCTCATGAAGGCTCCAGCGGCCGCGCGATGACTTCAGAACCCCCATATAAGACGCTGTTTCTCGGCGCGGGCACGCAAATGCAGTGCGGCGTCGGACAATTTACCCGGCTATTGTGCGAGACAATCGAGAAGCTCGATCCCGGCAGCTGCACCACGTTAACCTTGACGCGTTCGGAGGGCTCGCCGGCCGGCATCTGGCGTGCGACTGGATCGGCACGCAGCGTGGTCTGCAACTTCCCGCTGGTGGCCTGGAAGCGCGTCATATTTCGGCCGCTGCTGACGCTGGCGATCGCGCGGCTGCGCCGGCGGCGTGTCGTTCTGATCCAGCATGAATGGGCCAGCCTGCATTGGCTGCGCCGTATCACCTATGTTCCGGCATTGTTGCTCGCCGATACCATCGTCATGTTTTCGCCGCTGGTGCGGCGCGAACTCGCCAACGATCCGCTGGTCGGCTGGACCGCGCAAAAATGCGTGCTGGCGCCATTGCCGCCGAACATCGAAGCCCCGGCGACAACCGGCGATTCCGAATTGCGGCAGCGGCTCGTTACCGCGCGAAAGGGCGGCCGGCTGGTGATCGGGCATTTCGGGTCGATCTATCCGGGCAAACAGCCCAACGCGCTGCTCGACATATGCGCGATTCTCAGGGATCGCGGGCTCAAGCCGCTGACGGTCTACATCGGATCATTCATCAAGGCTGTCGATACGGTCGAGGCGGATTTTTACGCCCGCGCGAGCGAGCTTGGCCTCTCGGATGATGTCGTGGTCAGCGGCTATGTCGCCTCCGACCACGAGATATTCGGACTCTTCAGCGAGATCGACGTATTCTGTTATCCTCTCGAAGAAGGCCTGACGGCCCGGCGCGCCAGTATTCTCGCCAGCGTGCAGTCGGGCCGACCCGTCGTCGTTACCGCTCCGGCAGAGCCAGACGAATTCGACCACCATCCGCGTTTCAAGGCGCTGATCGACCGCGGCGCGATCGTGCTGGCCGCGCGGGGATCGAATGACGAGGTCTACGCCGACAAGATCGTCGCATTGCTGAAAGCGCCGCCGGTGCAGACGTCGTTCGATTTTGGCGGCTGGTGGCAGGATGTGGCGCGGGCGATACGGCGCCAACTCGGAAGTTAACCCCAGCAGACGGCAGCGCTATCCGAGTTGTGCAGCATCACGCGGCGCCGCGTTCCGGCGCG
Organism: uncultured Alphaproteobacteria bacterium; assembly: GCA_963829315.1. Lineage (GTDB taxonomy): Bacteria > Pseudomonadota > Alphaproteobacteria > Rhizobiales > Xanthobacteraceae > Bradyrhizobium. The sequence goes on from CAWHIO010000007.1 coordinate 236,682, forward strand.
ACGACCCGCCGGCTCAGGACGCGATCTTTTGGGCCTTGTAAGGCTGCGGTTCGATCCCGATCGCCGCCAGCACGCCGCCGGCTGCGACGATCATGGGATGCAAGGCGATGAGCGCCCTGTGTTCGGCCAGGAACAGGCGGACGGCCCGAAGCACCGACAGTGGCAGAAGCGCCAAAATCTTGGCGAGCAGCCTGACGCGCAGCCACGGCGTTCGCGCCGCCTTGCGCTGGACGTGATAGTTGATCGCACCGATGCGCAAACCCCGCAATGCGAGCCAGCCCGGGTTGGTGCGGGCATTCGGCACGGTTTCGACGATGACCGCCTCTGCAACCCAGTGGAACTTCATTCCCTCGCGGCGGGATCTGGTGAAGAAATCGACGTCACCGCCGCCAAGGAAATTGAAGCGCAGATCGAAGGCCGGGCCGGCAAGTCTTTCGAACACCGGCCGCCTGATCAGGCAATTGCCGCAGCCGTAGATGATCGGCACCGGCCCGCTTGAATCGTAGGCGGGAAGAAATGCAGGATGGCGCTGCAACCCGCGCTTGGTGTCGTCATCAAAACTCTGCAGCACCGGCCCACCGACGATGTCCGCCCCGGTAGCCTCGGCGGCGCGCACCATCTGTTCGAGCCAATCCCTCGAGGCGACCTCGTCGTCGTCGATCATCAGAAAATGCGTGGCGGCGGAAAACGTCGCCTGTGCGGTTTCAAACGCGGCATTGATGGCGTGGCAGTTTCCCTGCCGCGGCTCGACCACACAAAGTCCGGGAAACCTGCCGGCGCGCAGGAACTCGCTGGCGACCGGCACGCTGCCGCACCCCGACGCGTCGTTTTCGACCATGACGACGGCAAAGCGCCGGTCGGTGCGCTGGTCGGCAAGCGATTCTAGGGTTCGCCGCAGATGCTGCGGACGGCGGAAGCAGGGAACGCAGACGACAATGCCGATCGAGAGATCGAGCGCGGATGACGTCGCCACGATTGCGCGGGAGCCTTGCGGCATGAGATACCTCGCAGAAATAGGGTGATCCTTAAACTGTCTTGCGGCGATATTCCTCGATGACATCGAACAGAGGCTTGCGCTTGAGTTCGGCATCGAGCGGCAGCGGCCGATTTGGCATACCATCGGTGCGTTTAAAATAGGTTGGTACCCAGGTGTACCGGTCGCTGAGACCCCAGGTCAGGATGGCCTTGGGGCGGACGACGTCGCAGACCGCTCCGAGAAATTGGCCGGCCATACCGGCGACCAGCGCATCACGCTCACCGACCTTGCCGGGAAGTCCGTAGTCGATCACATCGAGTTCGGTGATCAGCACGTCGAGCTTGAGCGTGGCAATCTCCACCAGCAGTTCCTGCAAGCCGTCGCGGTCGATGGCCCGGTCGGCGAACAAATGCGCCTGCAATCCGACAGCGTGCAGCGGCACATCGCGGTCGCGCAGCGAGCGCAGCAGCCGGACCAGCGCCTTGCGCCGTGCCGCGAACCGCGCGCCCCTGAACTCGACATCATATTCGTTGAGCACGAGCCGGGTGTCGGGATCCGCCGCTGCCGTCGCGCGCAATGCGATCGGCAGATAGTCCGGCCCGAGCCGGCTCGTCCAGATCGAAGGACGGAGCGAGGATTCGTCTTCCGGCCAATCCACCAGCGGCTCGTTAACCACGTCCCAGGAAGGGATGGCGCCGCGATATCGGGACACAACCGTTTCAATATGGCCGACCAGTTCCCGCTCCGCCTCGGCGCGGCTGCCGATAGCGGCGGTCCACGGCGGCATGCCGCCATACCAGGCCAGCGTATGGCCGCGCACTTCGATATTGTTCTGCCTGGCAAAATCCATCAGCACGTCGGCTTTTTCGAACCGGTATTCGCCCCGCGCCGGGTGAATGTCCGGCCACTTCATCTCGCCTTCGGGGACGACGATCTGGCAGTTCGCAATGACGGCCGCGCGATAGGAGGCATCCGACGTCAACGCATCGACCCGTACGGCGGCGCCATAGGGAATTGGAACTGAAATGGGATTTGCGCTCGCGCCAGCGGCAGAAGTCGGGGTTTGCGGCGTCGCAAAGGCAGCGCCGGACAGGCCGGCCAGGCCGGACACGCCCAGCGCCATCGCCTTGGTGGCGTGAAGGAGAAAATCACGCCGGGAGTTTGCCGTTGTCGTCATGGGTCTACACGATCATCAGGATCAAGCGTTGCGCGTCCGTCGCTGCAATATCCGGTCCAGAGTCGTGCGGCGGCAACGAATGTCTCCAACATGGTTAGCGTGCGGCGGATTAACCAACTTCGAGAGCCTGTTGCGGCCGCAGGCCTGCCCGGCATCGATTTTGCTCTCCAATAACTGCAATGAAAAAGCCGCATCCGAAATCATGCCTCTGAACGTCGCCAAAGCTGGTTCTGAGACGAATGCCGTAGCGTTGTTAACCCCAACCTACGCGCGGGACGTGGAATTGTGTGCCCTGCTTTGCGAGAGCGTCGACCGTCACGTCGGTTCGTTTTCGAAGCACTATCTGCTGGTTCCCGATTGCGACCTGCTGGTTTTTTCCCGCTTCGAGAGTGAGCGCAGAAGCGTCCTTCCGGCATCCCGGTTCCTGCCGGGATGGCTCCGGCCGCTGCCTCCCATCGTCCAGCGCAAGCGGCGCCAATATTGGTGGTCGTTTCGCGCGATGCCGGTCAGTGGCTGGCATGTGCAGCAAATCCTGAAGATAGCCGCGGCCATCGCGCTGCCGCACCAGCGCTATTGCATCCTCAATTCCGATGTCGTGTTCTTTCGGGATTTCGATCTGTCGCGCTTCGAATATCCGGGCTCGATTCCGCTTCTCAGCATTCCCGGCAAGGTGACCTCGAACCAGCCCGGGCACGCGCGCTGGGTTGAGACCAGCCACAAGCTTCTCGGGCTTCCGGCGCCAACCCTTCCGGCAGCCGATTACATCGGCCACATCATATTTTGGGATCAGCAGGCCACCCGTGCCATGGCCGCGAAGCTCGAAGCCGCCTCCAATCTCGATTGGATCGATGCACTTTGCAGGACCCGAGAGTTTTCCGAATACATGCTGTACGGCTATTTCGTGCAGAACGACGCGAACTTCGCCGCGCGGCACACACCCAGTCCGCGCACGGGATGCGTCAGCTATTGGGATTCGCCGAAGCTCGACAACGCGGAGTTGAACCGTCTGCTTCGCGGTGCGGATCAGGACGACGTCGCATTCTCGGCCGCGTCGTTCTCGGGAACGCCGGTGCAGATGATCCGCGCCGCAATCGAGGAAACGCGCGCGCAGCTTCGGCCCCGTGCCGCGACAAAACAACCTGCCGGGCTTGATGCATGCTGATAGGACAAGCCAGCATCAACCTGTTCGCCAATATCCTCTCCGCGTTGCTGGGGCTATTGAGCGTCTTCATCTTCACGAGGCTTTTTTCACCTCATGACTATGGCATCTATCTGCTCGGCGTCGGATTCGCCTCCGTGGTCAGCACTTTTCTGGCCGGATGGTTTCGCAATCTGATTCTGAGCAGGCACGCCCGCAACGATGGCAGCGATGTTCGGGGCCTTGTGCTCTCGGGCTATCTTGTCTGCTGTCTCACCGCCCCTGCCGCATACGGATTGGGCCGCCTGGTCGGGCTGAACGCCATCGCGTCAGCGGCGGCGGTGATGCTTGCGGTCGCGGTCGGCCTGTTTGAATTGACCCAGGATCTGGTTCGTGCGCGGCTTCGGGCCATCACGGCCATGAAGGCTACGCTGGTTCGCGCCGTATCCGCGGTTTGCCTCGGCGTTTCGGTTGCGATCTTCGCCCCTCACGGATTCCTGCTGCTGGTATCGTCGGCGCTGGCCTGCCTGCTTGCGGTGCTGGTCCAGTCACGCGCTGCCTGGCGAGGCACGATCGTGAGGTTTGACGGCGCCAGCCTGCTGGCCGCGGCCAAACAGGGCCTGCCGCTGACATTGTCGCTCACCCTGCTCGCCATCTCCAGCGTCACCGATCGCTTCGTGATCGCCAACCTCGTCGGCTCCGCCGACACCGGAAGATACATCGCAGGTCTCGATCTCGTCCGGCAAACTCTCATGATGCCGGCGATGAGCGTCGCCGCCGCGTTTTTCCCGCTCGCCGTAAGGATCCATGCCAATCAGGGGCGCGCTGCGGTGCGATCGCATCTTGGCGAGTGCGTGGAGCTGCTGCTCAGCATCACGCTGCCGGCATGTCTCGGATTCGCCGTCATTTCCCCCCACATCGCCAATGTCGTTCTCGGCGCCGATTTTCGCGAGATGGCCGCGCAAACGATGCCGATCCTGGCCGTCGCCGTGATTTTCCAGATCCTGACCCAGCAGTACCTGCATGCCAGCTTTTTGCTGTCGGGACGAAATTCGTTCTATCTGATCAATACCGCTTCGATCATCGCAGCCAATGTGATCCTGTCGTATGCATTCGTGAGCCAATACGGCACCATGGGCGCGGCATGGGCACGGCTCGGCGCCGATGTTCTTGGATTTTTCTGCGCGCTGATCCTCAGCCGCCGGGCCTTCCCAATTCCGATGCCGCCCGGCCGATTGGCACTCACGATGATCGCCGGATTGATCATGGCGCTGACGGTGATCACGATCGACACGCGCCTGCACGTCTCGGACCTGGTCGCGTGCGTTGTCCTGGTCGGCGCCGGCCTGGTCAGCTACCTGGCGGCGTGCTGGCTGTTCGACATCTCCTACACGCGCAGGCGGCTGAACGTTTGCCTGGCGTTCTTCCGGACCAGATTTGCAAATATCGGCACGGGATCGGCGACCTGATGAAAACAGCCTGGCCCCAAACCGAAGCGAGAGGCAGTCGCGGGCTGGCGCGGCATCTGCGCCGCCTGCCGCGTGCGTTCGACGATCCGCGAACCCGCGTCGACGACGCGCCCTCCGATAACGAATCGTTAACTTTCGGAAGCCGTGAGTCTCGCAATGGGCCGGGCACCCCGGGCAGAAGCACGGCCAGGCGCGGGCGCTTAAACGCTTTTTTTGCCTTTTCCGTGAATAGTCCCTCAGTGAGTATGGTTAATTTTTCCTGTTGCGTTGGTTCCGCGCCCAAGCCCTGCGCGCGTAGCGTGACCCGAAGAGTAGCCCCTCAGCCGATGCGTTCGGCCATTCGAATGGAAGCTGGGGCCCATGCTGGCGTATGATCAACCCATCAATCGGTCGAAACAGGATGCCGGGCAAAAGCCCGCGCCGGCGCCTGCCGGCTTCGGCGTGTTGCAGCTAATCCGATTGCTGTGGCAGCGGAAGACCGCGATCGCGATGGCCGGGCTGATCTGCGCTTGTGCCGCCGTCGGCATCGGCAAGAGCCTGACGCCAAAATATCTGGCGACCGCACAGCTCTATGTCGATCCCCGGGAGCTGCAACTGGTCGACCGCGAACTCACGCCGCGCTCCCAGGACGTTTCCGGTCTTGCGATGGTGGTGGAAAGCCAGGCTCGCCTGATCACATCGAACAACGTCCTGCTGCAGGTGATCCAGGCTGCCCATCTCGACAAGGATCCGGAGTTCGGCGGCAATTCCGGCGGCGTCACGGCGGCGCTGCTCGGTCTGTTCGGATTCGAAGTGCGTTCCGCCGGCGAGGCCAAACTCGGCCAGATGGCGGCGCTGGAAGCCTTGAACCGTCACATCAGCGTGAAGAAGACCGATCGCACCTTCATCGTCGATATCGATGTCTGGTCGTATGACCCGGCGAAGGCGGCGATGCTCGCCAATGCGATTTCCAACGCCTATCTCGCCGAATCCAGAAATTCACAGGCCACCGCCGCGCGACGGGCGACGACCGATCTGTCGGGCCGGCTCAAGGAATTGCAGGAGCGGCTTCGCACCGCGGAGAACGCGCTTGCGGTCTACAAGGCGCAGAACAATTTCGTCGGCACCCAGGACACGCTGATCAGCGATCAGCAGCTTTCGGCGAGCAACCAGCGGCTTGCCGCCGCGCGGGCGATGACGCTCGACGCGCAGGCGAAATACGACCAGATCGAGGCCAGCCGCCGCGCGTCGACCGATGCCGGGGCCATCCCGGAGGCCCTTCAGTCTCCCACCATCGCCAATTTGCGTTCGCAATACGCCGAGGCCCGCAAGCGCTATGCCGAACTGACCAGCGAATTGGGGCCGCTGCACCCCTCGCTGCGTCAGATGGAAAAGCAGGTCGAAGACCTGCGCCGCACCGTCAGCGAGGAAGTCGAGCGCTTCGCCCAGTCGGCAAAGAACGACCTGACCCGCGCCCGCGACTACGAGGCCTCGCTGAACAAGTCGCTCGAGGCGCAAAAACGCCAGAGCGTCCAGCTCAGCCAGGCTTCGGTGCGGCTCCGCGAGCTCGAGCGCGACGTCGAAGCCAGCCGCGACGTCTATCAATCGTTCCTCAAGCGCTCGCGAGAGACCGAGGAACAGGAAAGCCTCAACACCTCGAGCGCGCGCATCATCGGCGAAGCCGCCGTGCCGCAACGACGCGCCTTCCCGCCCGCCATGAGCCTGCTCGCGATCATCGGTCTCGTGCTCGGTGCGCTCGCCGCGGCGACCTGGTTTGTCGCGGCCGACCGGCTGTCATTCGACATCACCGAAACCCGCCCGAAGACACCGGCGTTGCCGGAGCCGAAGGCCGAAGCCCCGCCGTCGCAGCCGCCGGAGCGACAGCCCGCCCCGGCCACGCTGATCGAGAAGCCGCGGATCGCACGGCTGCAGGAATCCGACGTGATGCGGACACTGGGTGGAATCCTGGCCATCGGCGGCATTCCCGACGTCACACGGATGGGCTGGCCGACGCTGCGGGCGGGCTTTCCATTGACGACCTTGCTCAACGCCCTGCGCGAGATGCGCGAGACGCTGGCCAAGCATTCCGCCGCAAACGTAACGCCGGTGCTGGGCGTGATCGGCGCGGGCGCCAGCCAGGATCGTAGCATCGCGGCGCTGAACGTCGCGCTGGCGGCTGCCCGCGACGGCGCCAACGTGCTGCTGATCGACGCCGATCCCGCAGCGCGCACGCTTTCGAACAAGGTCGCCGCGCCAGGCAAGCGCGAAGCCAGCCGTCTCGGCTGGCTCAGCATGGGCACCAGGGCTTCGCGCGCCATCAAGACCGCGAACGGCATCTCGATCCTGCCCTCGATCGGGCCCGCCGGCACCAGCAACGCCATCCGCAAGGCGATCGCGCAGGCCCGCTCCGCGGGTGGCTACGATCTCGTGATCTTCGACGGCCCCGCGCTGCCGTGGAGCGCGGACGATCGCAAGCTGCTCGATGCCGCGGACGGCCTGGCCGCGATCCTGCCGGCCAGCCTCGACATCAACGATTGCATGGAAGACATCATCGCCGCCCTCGGCGGCACCGAGCGCAAGCTGATCGGTGTCATCCTCAACGAACTTCATCCAGCGGCCAACGTCTCGCAACGGGACAAACAATATGCTTGAGCGCCGCGCAAATCCGTCAGGCCGGACCGCTACCGCCAGCGTGCCCAGAATCTCGCTGGGCGGGCTGCGGCTCGCCGTGCTCGACCTCGAACAGACCGCCAATTTCATGGTCGACATGGTGTTCCCCAAACGCCGGCTCGGTCGTCCGCTCTATCTGACCTCCGCCAATGGCGAAGTGCTGGCGCGCTGTTCGACCGAGCCAATGACCGACCGGCTGTTTCGCGCCGCCGATCTCATCAACGCCGACGGCCAGCCGCTGGTGACGGTATCGCGGCTGAATTCGTCGACGCCGCTGCCGGAGCGGGTCGCAACCACCGACCTGTTCAGCGTCGTGGCGCGCAAGGCGGAGGCGGCGGGGCTCACCTTCTACATGTTCGGCGCCGACGAAGACGAGAATGCGGCCGCCGTCGCCAATGTCCGGCGAATGTATCCCGGTCTGCGGATCGTCGGGCATTGCCACGGCTATCTCCGAGGCGACGAGCTGCGGGCCAAGGTCGACGAAATCAACCGGCTGGCGCCGGATTATCTGTGGGTCGCGCTCGGCGTTCCCTACGAGCAGGCGTTTGTCGCCGAGTTCAATCCCCGTCTGTCCAATGTCGGCGTCATCAAGACCGCCGGCGGATTGTTCAACTTCCTGTCCGGCAGCCGGCCCCGCGCACCGCTGTGGATGCAGAAGGCGGGCCTCGAATGGGCCTGGCGAATCTGGCTGGAGCCGCGCCGGCTGTTCTGGCGCTATCTGACCACCAACCCCCGCGCGCTCTATCTGCTGTTCAACAAGAGCCAGTCCTCAAGGACCGAACGGACGCCGCGCAGCTAGTTGCGCCGGCTTTAGGTTCCTGCACCGGCGAAAGCCCGCTCCCGGCGCCACATTTTCCTGATGTGAAATCTCGCCGGCCGCGTATGCGGGTTTCGCCCCTTGCACCGCCGGAGCCGAACCGGCTAGCATGAAATCGACGGCAAAGATCCAACACGCGGCGGCATTTCAGCCCGCGGAATCCGATGGAGGAGACCATGAAGGCCACCAAACGGTTTTGGCGATATCTCTTGATGCCGATATCGCTGGCCGGCATGTTGAGCATAAGCTCGGCCGCCGAACTCAATCCCGCCGCCGTCATTTACAAACTGCCGGACCAGATTCCGTGGAGTCCGGTCGATGCCCGCGGGGGCCAAAACGCCGTCGTTGTTGGTGATCCTACGAAGCCCGGTTTCTATATGGTGTACACCAAATGGACCAAGGGCAATCATTTCAGCCGGCCGCACTTTCACCCCAACGACCGTTACATCGTCGTGTTGCAGGGCACCTGGTGGGTAGGCTCCGGACCGAAATTCGATCCCGCCAACACCACCCCGATGCCTGCCGGAAGTTTCGTCACGCATTTCGGCAAACAGGTCCATTGGGACGGCGCCAAGGACGAGGATGCCGTTCTGCTGATCATGGGAGAAGGCCCGGCGACCGCGACCGCAGCCGAAGAGAAATAGCCCGGACGCCGCAGATCCACTCCTGCATCAAAAAATCGACGAGACCCGTCGAAGGCCTGATCCTCAGCCATTTGAAGGATTCACCGTTTGGAAGATTCAATGCATCAGGCAGCCGACCTGCAATTCGAGCGCGCCGTGCACGAATTCGTCCGCTGGCGCGCGGTCCCCGAGCCGGCGAGATCGCCGGCCCCGGCGTGGTGGTGGGGCACGGCTTTTGAGCTGCGCGACATCCGGCGGCCGATGCCACAGGCGTGGTGCGCCAGCCTGGAATTGCCCGATGGGGCGACGTTCGCCGATGGGGCCCGGGTTTTCCTCGGAGCGCTTGGCGGCCAGAAATCGCTGCCCTGGCCCGGCGATTTTCCGGGGCATCTGGAGCAGCCGAAATCCGCCTAGTGGATATGATAGTGCCGGCCGCATGGGAGAAACTCCGCCGCGGGCAGGATAGGAGAATGAGGCGTGCGCTGGCTTAGGTTTACCGCAAACGATCGGACATCCTGGGGCCTCGTCGAAGGCGATCGCGTGATCGAGGTCAGCGGCGACCCCCTCGGTGAATGGCAACGCACACCGCGTACGCATCCGCTGGGCGATGTGAAGATCGAGCTGCCGCTGGTGCCGCGCACGTTCTATTGCGTCGGACTGAATTATCTCAAGCATCTCAAGGAGGCCGCCGACAAGCGCGGCGAGGTGCCGAACGTTCCCGACCGGCCCGAGATCGGTTACCGCGCGCAGAACGCGCTGATCGCGCACGACGAGGATGTCGTCATTCCCGCCACGGCCACCGAAAAGATCCACTACGAGGGTGAATTGGTCGTCGTCATCGGCAAGAAGGCAAAGCACCTCAGCGAACATGACGCGATGTCCTGCGTATTCGGCTACACCATCGGCAACGATGTCAGCGAGCGCACCTGGCAGAAGGCCGACCGCGGGCTGTGGCGGGCCAAGAACACCGACACTTTCAAGCCGATGGGACCGTGGATCGAAACCGCGGTCGATCTCGACGCGATGGAAACCATCGTGCGGGTCAACGGCAAGCAGAGCAATCGCTTCCGCACCAATGACATGATCTTCGGCATCAAGGCCTTCATCGTCGAAATGACGAAATATTTCACGTTGTGGCCGGGCGACGTAATCTGGATGGGAACCGACGGCGCCTCGCCGGACATCAAAGCGGGTGATGTGGTCGAGATCGAGATCACCGGGATCGGCACCTTGCGCAACCGATTTGTTGCGGAGACGGCGCACGGTAGCAAGGCATGAGCCGTCACAGCACTGCCCATCATTTTCTCGAAGGTCTGGTCGACCTGGGTGTGGACTATATTTTTGCAAATCTCGGCACCGATCACGTGTCGCTGATCGAGGAGATGGCACGCTGGGACCGCGAAGGCCGCAAGCACCCCGAGATGATCCTTTGCCCGCACGAGATCGTCGCCGTGCACATGGCTGCGGGCTACGCGCTGACGACCGGGCGCGGCCAGGCGGTGTTTGTGCATGTTGACGCCGGCACCGCGAATGCCTGCATGGCGATTCAGAATCTGTTTCGGTACCGGTTGCCGGTGATGTTGTTTGCCGGACGCGCGCCTTACACCTTGCACGGCGAACTGCCGGGCTCGCGCGACACCTATGTGCATTTCGTGCAGGACCCGTTCGACATCGCCAGCATCGTGCGCCCCTACGTCAAATGGGAATATTCGCTGCCGTCGGGGATCGTGGTGAAGGAAGCCCTGGCCCGCGCCAGCGCCTTTGCCCACAGTGACCCGCCGGGGCCCGTCTATATGATGCTGCCGCGCGAAACGCTGGCAGAGCAATGGAATGACGCCGACATGCCGGCTTATCCGCCGGCGCGGTATGGCAGCGTAAAGTCCGGCGGCATCGAGCCCGCGCGAGTCGATGCGATCGCGCAAGCGTTGATGGCGGCGGAAAATCCGATAGCGTTGACTGCCTATCTTGGCCGAAAGCCAGAGGCCGTTGCGGTGCTGGAGCGGCTGGCACGGACCTGTGGCATCCGGGTTGTCGAATTCAATTCGATCGATCTCAATATTTCACAGGGCTCGCCGTGCTTCGCCGGCTTCGACCCCCTGCCCCTGCTTGAGACCGCCGATCTCGGTTTGCTGCTGGACTCCGATGTGCCGTTCGTTCCGCAATACGCCAGGAATGCGGGCGCTATCAAATGGATCCAGATCGATATCGATCCCCTCAAGTCGGATTTTCCGATGTGGGGATTTCCGACCGATATGAGGATCCAGGGCGATTGCGCAACCGTGTTGCAGCAGGTGCTCGATACCGTGGAAGCGCGGGCCAACGATGCCTGGCGCCGCCGCGTCACCGAGCGCATTGCCGGTTGGGACGTGGCGCGGGAAGCCGCCACCAAGCGGCGTGCCACCGCGAGCGCCAACAAAGGTGTTTCGGGTGCGCTCAGCCCGGCCTTCCTGTTCGCAACGCTGAACGGGAAATTGTCGCAGAACGACATCGTCGTCAACGAGGCGATCCGCAATGCGCCCATCCTGCAGGAACACGTCACGCGCACCAGGCCGCAGAGTTATGTCGGTCTCGCCGGTGGCGGGCTTGGATTTAGCGGCGGCACGGCGCTCGGGCTAAAGCTGGCGCAGCCGGAGCGCCGTATCGTGCAGGTGATCGGCGATGGCGGCTTTCATTTTTCCTCCCCCGACAGCGTCTATGCCGTGGCCCAGCAATACCAGCTTCCGATCCTGACGATCGTATTGGACAATGGTGGCTGGCAGGCCGTGAAATCCGCTGTGCAACGCGTTTATCCCAAGGGCATTGCCGCCGAGACCGATCAGTTTCAGTCACGGCTGACGTCGGGCCGTCAGGGCGAAACGCGGGATTTCTCCGCAATCGCAAAGGCATTCGGCGCGCACGGCGAGTGTGTTAGAGAACCTGATGATCTTGCGGCTTCGATCGATCGCTGCCTCGCCGCGCTCGGCGACGGCAAAGCCGCCGTGCTGCACGTTCACATCACGCGGCTCTGAGGTTTTCGCGGACGGAAAGTCGATCTCGATGAGGATTCCTTACAGTTACTCCCGGATCGGCGGGTGCCTCGGACTGGTGGCTCTCGCCGCGATCACGGTCGGCGCGGCGTCGGCCCAGGAAGACCCATCCCAGTACCCGACGCGAGCCATTCACATTGTCGTCGGTTTTGCCGCCGGGGGCGGCAACGACATTATCGCGCGGATTATTGGACAGAAATTGTCTGAAACCTTCGGCCAACCCGTCATCATCGAAAACCGGCCGGGCGGCGGCGCCATTGTCGCCACCGAACACGTCGCCAATTCGGCACCGGATGGCTATACGCTGCTGGCCGGATCCAGCGGCATGGCCATCAACACCGCCGTCTACGACAAACTGCCTTACAACTCGATCCGTGATTTCGTCGCCGTTTCAGAACTCACGTCGTTTCCACTGATCCTGATCGTCAACGCGGCTTCGCCGATCAAATCGGTGGCCGAACTCGTCGCTCACGCGAAAGCCAATCCGGACAAAACGAACTATGCCTCCTCATCCGCGTCGTTCCAGCTCGTAACGGAGCTGTTCAAGCAAAAGACGGGAGCGCCGATGCAGGCCATCCCCTACAAGAGCGCCACCGAGTTCTGTCACGGCGGTCATTTCCGGTCAGGTGACCATGACCATCGCCGACGCCGGCCCGGTATCGAGCCAGGTACGGGGCGGTCATGTGCGCGCCCTCGCGGTTGCGGCACCGCAACGAACCGATGATCTTCCGGACGTTCCGACCATGAAGGAGGCCGGTGCCGATGTTGACGCGGTGCTGTGGAGCGGCATTTTCGCCCCACGGCACACGCCGCCCGCGATCGTGAAAAAACTCGAGAGCGAATTGATGCGGATCGCACGCTTGCCGGATGTCGTCGCGCGCCTGAAACCGCTCGGCATTGTATCCGTCGGCAGCTCGTCAGAAGAATTCACGCAAATCCTGGCATCCGATATCGCGCGGTGGACCGAAGTCGCCAAGGCCGGCAATATCAGGATGGAGCAATAGCCCGGCGCGGCGAGACCAGACCGACGATCACCGTTGCGACCGCGGCGACGGCGACGTTGAGGATCAGCGCCCCGAGCCCGACATAAAACACGTAGCTGGCGCCGCCGAAATCGATGGTCGCGAGCGGCTTCAGCCCGTTGCTCCACGCCGTCCATGATCCCCACAGAATTCCCGCGGCCCAGCCGAGCAAGAGGCCCTCGGCGCGGAACCAGCGCGTGAACAGTCCGAATACCAGCGCCGGAAAGGTCTGCAGGATCCACAAGCCGCCGAGCAACTGCAGATCGAGCGCATATTGCGTCGGCAGGAAGATCGTGAAGATCAGCGCGCCCAGCTTGACCACGAGGCAGGCGATCTTGGCGACCGATGCCTCGCCGGCATGGCTGATGCCAGGGTCGATATAGGATTTCCAGACGTTGCGGGTGAACAGGTTGGCCGCTCCGATGCTCATTACCGCCGCCGGCACCAGCGCCCCGATCGCGATCGCCGAAAACGCAAAACCTGCGAACCAGGACGGGAACAGCACCTTGAACAGCATCGGCACCACATCGTTGTTCGACGTCACCTTGATGTTGGCGGCATAGGCCATGTAACCGAGCAGCGCGATCAGCCCGAGCAGCAGCGTATAGGCCGGCAGCAGGATCGCATTCTTGCGGATGGTATCGGCGGACCTGGAGGCGAAGATTCCGGTCAGGGTATGCGGATACATGAACGCGGCCAGCGCCGAACCCAGCGCCAGCGTCGCATAGGGCAGCATCTGCGACGGCTTCAGGATCAGACCGGTCGCGCCGCCTTTTGCCGCGAAGGCATCGTTGGCGGCGGCGAACACCGCGCCATATCCGCCGAGCTTCTCCGGCACCACCACCACCGCCACCAGCACCACGATATAGATCATGATGTCCTTGACGAAGGCGATCAAGGCCGGCGCGCGCAAACCGGAGCTATAGGTATACAAGGCAAGAATGACGAAGGCGGCGACGAGCGGCAACTCGCCGGTCAAGCCGATCGCCTTGATCACCACGCCCATCCCGATCAGTTGCAGGGCGATATAGGGCATCGTCGCGATCATGCCGGTGATCGCCACCGCAAGCTCGAGGCCGCGCGAATTGTAGGTGCCGTGGACCACGTCGGCCGCGGTGACGTGGCCATTGGTGTGCGCGACCTTCCACAGCAACGGCATCACCGCGAATACGAAGGGGTAGACGATCACGGTATAGGGTAGCGCGAAGAAGCCGTAGGCGCCGACCGCGTAGACCAGCGCCGGCACCGCGATGACGGTGTAGGCGGTATAGAAATCGCCGCCGACCAGGAACCAGGTGATCCAGGTCCCGAATTGCCGCCCGCCAAGCCCCCATTCGTCGAGATGGGCGCCGGCCGGGCCGGCTTTCCAGCGCGCGGCGAAGAATCCCATCACCGTGACAAGGGCGAAGAAGAAGACGAAGACCGCGAGCGCGACCCAGTCGATCTGGTCAGACATGATCATGCCTCGTTGGGAACCGGTCGGGCCGGAATTAGCGGGTTTTGTCGGGGGTGCGCGAGCGGTACACTAGCCAGATCAGCAGCGAGCTGATCGGCACCCATGCCAGCTGGTACCACTAGAAGAACGGAAACCCGAACAGCGCAGGTTCCTGGAAATTATAGAACGGCACCCACAACAGGCCGATAAACGGCACCAGCAACAGCACCCACATGACATGGCTCCACAGCCTGGCGGCTCGGGAATGATTGTTGGGCCGGCTATTACGATCAGACCGCCGCGCCGTCCAGCAGATTTGCGCTGCCGCACCGCGGTGATCGAAACGCATTCACGTGATCGCGAAGGCGCCGCAGACGGTTTCCCGCTGCGGCGCCATCGAGCCTCCGTTGCAAGGAGCCCCGACGCCTGGCGGCGCGGAGCTGCCAACGCGCTTATTTCACGATATCGGCGCCGACCTTGCAGATCGCCGCGTCCTGATCGCCGGTGCCGCCGCTGCAACCAACCGCACCGATCAGCTTGCCGTTTTCGACCAGCGGAAATCCGCCAGGGCTCGCGATCAGGGTGGGATCGAGCGTGCCGACATAGGGGTGGCCGGTTTCATAAGCATTGTAGAACAGACGGGATTCGCGGCGGAAGCGCGCGGCGGTGCGCGCCTTGCCGATCGAGATTGCGCCGGAGGCGATTTGCGCGCCCTCCATCCGTTCGAACATCACTGGCTCACCGTTGGTGTCGACGACCGCAATGTTCATCTTCCAGTTCCGCTTCTTGGCTTCGGCTTCAGCCGCGGCCATCACCTGCTTGGCTTGCTCAAGCCCGATCGACGTGCCGTAGGGAATATCGAACGGCATCTTGTCGGGCGTTCCGCCGGCGGACGGGGGCGCCGGTGGCGTGGCCGGCGCCGGGGTTTGTGCCATGGCCAGCGAACCCATCGCCGCAACGGCGCACGCCGCCAGTGTCATCGAAATTACTGAACGCATAGAATTCTCCCAGTTGAAGTTTGTTTTCATGGTAGTGCCGTTGAAAGTCGACGCCGCGTCACATCGGCGGCGTCAACCCGTCCTTGCCATAGGTGACGCGCGGCGTTTGCACCGTGCCGTCGGCCTGCTTCTTCCCCGCACCAACGAAAATTTTGGTGCCGGGCTTGAGGTCGTTCTTGTCGCCCATGACGTAGGTGACGACCGCGGTCTCCGGAGTGACCAGAACCTTCTTCTCGCCATCCTTGTACTTGACCGACAGGACCGGCCCATCGACGCCCGCGACCGTCTGCTCGACATTGGCGTTGGTCATTTTGGTGTTGGGCTTGAGATCCCAATCGTAATGGCCTTCGCCGGTACCGCGCATCGATTCCGGGAAGATATGGACCTCAATGGCCTTCTGGCTGCCGTCGGGCTGCGTCATTCCGGTCGCGCCGACGAACATGCCAGGCTTGATGTCGGCCATCGTCGACTTCACGATCGCCACATACAGGCCGGGATCGCTGATCGTGACCTTCAGTTCGGCGCCGTCACGATTTTTGACGATATAAACAGGGCCTTCGACCTTTTCGATGGTGCCGCGGATGCGGACGGTTTCCTGCGCCGACGCGGGCACGGCGGTACAGATCAGGACGAAACCCGCAGCCGCGAGCATGCGCTGGAGCGAATGGGACATTGTAATCCTCCATGGGTCTGGATTGCCGGCTGGCGTGATTAATTACCGGATTAATTGCTGGACCGAAAGCCGTCCCGCCAAGTGCCTGAATGGCGTCGTCTCTGCAACCCCAGCGGTCCGCGAATATTCCCGCTCAAGATGGCGGCACACGTCGTCGCCGCACTGCAACAGGAATGTCATCTTACTCGACCTTGATCCCGGCGTCCTGGATCACGCGGCGCCAGCGCTCCTCCTCGGCGCGGACATACCGGTCGAGCTCCTCTGGCGGACGCGTGATCATGACCAGGCCCTCGTTCGCGCCGAGCCTCTTGAAGGCCTCGGATCGGACCGCCAGCGCCGCCGATTTGTTGAGCCGGTCGATGACCCCGGTCGGGGTCCCGGCCGGCGCGAACAGGCCATACCAGCTCTCGGCGGCGTAGCCGGGGACACCAGCTTCCGCCACCGTCGGCAATTGCGGAAACGCCGGCGAACGCTCCGCCGAGGTTACCGCGATCGCCCGCAGCTGTCCGCTTTCGACCAGCGAAGCCGCGCTCGCAACCGTGGTGAACATCACCTGGATCTGGCCGCCGATCAGGTCGGTGATGGCGGGCGCGGCGCCCTTGTAGGGCACCGCAATCAGATTGACTTTGGCCATGTCCTTGAACAGCTCACCGGCGAGATGGGCCGACGTGCCAACGCCGAACGTCCCATACGTCAGTTTATCGGGATTGGCCTTCGCCGCCGCGATCAGGTCCGCAACCGACTGAAACGGGGATTTCGGATTGACCACCAAAATATTGAAGGAGCGAGCGATCAGGGCGACGGCGGCGAAATCCTTGTGCGGATCATAGGGCAAGTGCGCGCTGAGGCTGGAATTGACCGCGTGCGAGAAAGTCCCCATCAGCAGCGTATAGCCGTCCGGCGCGCTGGCGGCGACGGCCTGGGTGCCGATAATGGTCCCCGCCCCGGGTTTGTTCTCGATGACGACCGAGACCCCCAGATCCCTGGCCATCTCCTGCGCCAGCGTACGCGCCACCACGTCCGTCCCGCCACCCGGCGCAAAGGGCACGACGATCCGTACCGCCCTTTCCGGGTACAAAGCCATGGCATCGCCGGCCGAAAACCCGACAAGCAGCAATGCTGCAACTGCAAACAGCGACGGCGATGTTCTCTTCTTGCGTTCAAACAGCATGGGCATCCGCTTGCGACTGGCGTTTACGAAATACAGTAGCAGATCTTGTTTCCCACATCCGGCCATGCGCTGGGCGATGGCCGACCTGACGCGGAATGCGCGCACCAACATGGACGGCGGGACCTGCCATGGACTAGCATCACTTCGAAACACACCAACAATACGAACGCTTTCGGGAGGATACCATGCGGCACTGGCTGATCGGACTGCTGTTGTTGATCGGGCCACCGGCCCTCGCGCAGCAGGCGGTGCCCTCCATCGCCTTTGACTCGGTGCCCAATCCGCTGCGGCTGCCAGCCAATATGTATTTCGGCGAGGTATCGGGCGTCTCGGTCAACTCCAAGGGACACGTTTTCGTGCTGTCGCGCGGCAATACCTCGGGCCCGGCTTACGCCGCGGCGGCGACCCAGCTCCTGGAATTCGATGCCAAGGGCCAGTTCATCCGCGAGATCGGCAAGAACCTCTACGCCTGGTCGTTCGGCCATACCGTCAAGGTCGATCCCGCCGACAACATCTGGGTCACCGACAAGGGCTCCGACATGGTGATCAAGTTCGATCCCGAGGGCCGCGTCGTCATGGTGTTCGGCCGCAAGCAGGAGGCGTCCGACGAAGATACCGCGCCGCTGAAACATCCCAATCCGCCGCTGCCCGCCGAGGACGGCAGGTTCCGACAGGTCACCGACGTGGCATGGGACAGGGCCGGCGACACATTCATCAGCGATGGCTACATCAACTCGCGCGTCGCCAAGGTCGACAAGGACGGCAACTGGCTGAAGTCATGGGGCGACCGCGGCAAGGAGCCCGGACAGTTCAACACCCCGCACTCGATCGCGACCGACGCCAACGACAACGTCTATGTCGCCGATCGTGGCAACCGGCGCATCCAGGTGTTCGACAAGGACGGTAAATTCCTGCGCCAGTTCACCATCGACGTCCCGATACCGCCGGACGCAAAGCCCGCGATCGGCAAGATCCCCGACGAGGCCATGATCGCCAAGGGCACCTTCGCGCCGGGCTCGCCATGGTCGATCTGCATCACGCCGCCACCCCATCAGGTGCTCTACAGTTCGGACGCATGGCCCGGCCGCATCTACAAGCTCAGCCTTGAGGGCAAGGTGCTCGGCGTGCTCGGACAATCCGGCAAGCAATTGAAACAGTTCGGCTGGATCCACGCGATGGCCTGTCCGTCGGAGAACGTGATCTACGCGGCGGAGTTGCTGAACTGGCGCGTGCAGAAGCTGATTCTGAAGCCTTGATGCCAGAGTGCGCCAAGGCCGCTCGCCCCTCGACAGCCAAAGTCGAGGCCGCCAGTGCCGAGCGAACAGGAGAAGATCATGGGCAGGAAAGTATTGACAGCAATCGTCGCCCTCGCTGTTTCCGGCATTGCCTGTCTTTCCTCGGCGCGCGCCGAGGGCGATCAGGTGAAAGCCGTTCTGAGCGAAAAACTCCCCAACGTAGCCGGCAAGAGCCTGACCGCCGTCGTCGTCAACTATGCACCGGGTGGGAAGTCGCCCAGTCATCACCACGCCGGAAGCGTATTCGCCTATGTGCTGTCAGGTGCAATACGGTCGGAGAATTCCGCCACCGGCCCGGCCAGGGTCTACAAAGCGGGCGAAAGCTTCTTCGAGCCACCCGGCAGCGAGCACCTCGTCAGCGAAAACGCCAGCGCGACCGAGCCCGCGAGCCTGCTTGCCGTGTTCGTCGCCGATGATGGCGCCAAGCTGACGACCTTCGGCAAATAACGCCCGAACTACTGCGCGGTGGTGCGGGCGAATTCGATGTAGATCTGGCGCAGGCGCGCGGCCATCGGCCCCGGTCTGCCATTGGCGACGTTCTTGCCGTCGATGGTGATTACCGCCTGCACGAATGAGGACGCGCTGGTGATGAAGGCTTCCTTCGCCGCCAACGCCTCTTCAACCGTGAACGGCCGCTCCTCGACCCGTAGCTGACGCTCCTCGGCGAGCGCGACCACCGCCTTGCGCGTGCAACCGGGCAAAATCGCCGATGAGTTCTGCCGCGTGACCAGCACGTCGTCCTTCGTCAGAATGAAAGCCGACGACGACCCGCCTTCGGTCACCTTGCCGTCCTCGATCATCCAGGCCTCGCCCGCGCCGGCTTCCGCGGCGGCCTGTTTGGCCAGAACCTGCGCCAGCAGCGCCACGCTCTTGATGTCGCGCCGCGCCCAGCGGATATCAGGCACCGTGATCACGCCGATGCCGGTGCTGGCCGACGGCGCGTTGATGATGTCCTTGACCGAAGTGAACATGACAAGGGTCGGCTTGACGCCCTTTGGGAACGCAAAGTCTCGTCCGACATCGGCGCCGCGGGTAACCTCGATATAGACCAGACCGCTTTTGAGTTCGTTGCGCGCGATCAGTTCGTGCTGGATTTCCACGATGCGTGACAGCGTTTCCGGCAAGGCCAGCGATATCTCGCCGACCGATCGCTCCAGCCGGGCCAGATGCGAGGCATTGTCGACCAGCTTGCCGTCCAGCACGGCGGACACCTCATAGATACCGTCGGCGAACAGAAAGCCGCGGTCCAGAATCGAGACCTTGGCCTCGGCGAGCGGCACGAACGAGCCATTGACGTAAGCGATCTGATCCAAACGAATTCTCCTATCGGGGCGCTGGCTTCTCGGCACAATATACGCAAACCGCACAGCTTGATCGACGAAATTAGAGCTAACCCCGCGCGAAATTGCATGCCTTCGTCATTGCGAGGAGCGCAAGCGACGAAGCAATCCAGCTTCCCTAACTTCCGCCAAAGAGAGCTGGATTGCTTCGCTCGCGCTCGCAATGACGCTGTGGGGCCATCCGGCTCTCAATGCGACAAAATCTTCGACAGGAATTTCTGCGCGCGGTCGCTGCGGGGCTTGCCGAAGAAATCATCCTTGGACGCGTCTTCGACGATTTCGCCCTGGTCCATGAAGATGACCCGATGCGCGACCTTGCTGGCAAATCCCATCTCGTGGGTGACCACCATCATGGTCATGCCTTCGCGCGCCAGGTCGACCATCACGTCAAGCACCTCGCTGATCATCTCGGGATCGAGCGCCGAGGTAGGCTCGTCGAACAGTATGGCGATCGGGTCCATTGCCAGCGCCCGAGCGATCGCGACGCGTTGCTGCTGCCCGCCGGACAATTCGGCCGGGTATTTTGTCGCGTGATCCTTGAGGCCGACGCGGTCGAGCAGCTTTGAGGCCTTTGCGACCGCCTCGTCATGCGAACGTCCCAGCACCTTTTGCTGCGCAAGGCAGAGATTCTCGATGATCCTCAGATGCGGGAACAGCTCGAAATGCTGAAACACCATGCCGACGCGCGCACGCAGTTTCGGCAAATTTGTCTTGGGATCGTTCACCCTGATGCCGTCAAGGATGATTTCGCCGCTCTGGAACGGCTCCAGCGCGTTGACGCATTTTATCAACGTCGATTTGCCCGAGCCCGACGGGCCGCAGACCACCACCACCTCGCCCTTGGCGACGCTGGTGGTGCAATCCTTCAAGGCCTGAAAGTGCGGCCCGTACCATTTGTCGACGTGGTTGATCTCGATCATCGAATATCCTGCTAGTGGACGAAGGCAATGCGCGCCTGAAGGCGCCTGACGCCGAATGACGCGACACAGGAGATCGCGAAATAGACGGCGGCCGCGAACAGATACATCTCGACCAACCGCCCGTCGCGTTGCGCGACCTTGCTGGCGGCGCCGAGGAAATCGGGGATCGACAGCACGTAGACCAGCGAGGTGTCCTGAAACAGCACGATGGTTTGCGTCAGCAGCACCGGGAGCATGTTACGGAACGCCTGCGGCAGCACGACGTAGCGCATGGTCTGGCTGTAGGTCAGGCCGAGCGCCTGGGCCGCGGCGGGTTGCCCCTTCGAGATCGACTGGATGCCCGCGCGCATGATTTCGGCGAAATAGGCCGCCTCGAACAAAGTGAAGGTGACGAGCGAGGAGGCGAACGCCCCGACCCGCACCGGCCGCGACGACCCGGTCAACCACTGCCCGATATAGGGCACCAGGAAATAGAACCAGAAGATCACCAGCACCAGCGGCAGCGACCGCATCAGGTCGACATAGAGGCCGGCGATGCGCCCGAGCAGCCAATAGCCCGACAACCGCATCAACGCGATCAGTGTTCCGAACACGATGCCGCCGAATGTGGCAAGGCCCGTCAGCGTCAGCGTGAACGTCATGCCATCGAGAAACAGATAGCTGAGCGAGCGGCGGATGACATCGAAGTCGAAATTGGCGAACATGGCGGCGGCTCATTTCCCGGTGATGTAGCCGGGGATCGCCAATCCGCGCTCGACGAAGCGCATGGCGATAACGACGACGATGTTGACCAGGAGGTAGAGGACCGTCGCGGCGGTGAAGGCTTCGAATACCTGAAAGGAAAATTCCTGCATCGCACGCGCCTCAGCCGTCAGTTCAATCAGGCCGATGGTGATGGCCACCGAGGTATTCTTGATGGTCGAGAGGAATTCGGAGGTCAGCGGCGGCAGCATGATGCGGAAGGTCATCGGCAACAGCACGTAACGATAGGTTTGCGCCGTCGTCAATCCAAGCGCGGTCGCGGCGAGCTTCTGACCGCGCGGCAACGAGGTGATGCCTGCGCGTGTCTGTTCAGCCACGCGCGCGGACATGAACAAGCCGATCCCGATCGCCGCCGTGTAGAATGGCGCATTGGACATCTGCTTCATCCAAAGCCCCCACGAATGCGGCAGGAGTTCCGGCAGGACGAAGAACCACAGGAACAGTTGCACCAGTAGCGGCATGTTGCGGAAGAATTCGACATAGGCAAAGCCGATCCAGGACCCGGTCTTCGACGGCAGCGTGCGCAGCACACCAATGACCGCTCCGAAGATCAGCGCAATGATCCAGGCGCAGATCGCGGTCTCGATCGTCAGCACCAGCCCGGACAACAGCATATCGAGATAGGTGCCGGTCCCGTTCGGGGCCGGCTCCCAGAAAATGCGCCAGTTCCAATGATAGTTCACAACCGCAGTCCCCACGCCGCAGCAGATGGACCCGGCGCTTTCACCGCTCCTTCAGGCAATATTCGGATCATCATAAGGCTCATAGGCCTCACATTGTCTTGTAGGAATCAGGATCGGGCGAATCGGATGGCTTGGCAAACGCCTTCTTCAGCTCCGCACCGATTGGCACATTGAGGTTCAATCCCTTGGGCGGGATTTTCTGCATGAACCATTTGTCGTACAGCCTTTGGCCTTCCGGGCTCTGATAGAGCGCCGCGGTGGCATCGTCGGCCACCTTCTTGAAAGCCGGATCGTCCTTGCGCAGCATGATGCCGTAAGGCTCCGGCTTGGAAAACGCATCCGCGGAAATGACGTAGGCCTCCGGATCCTTTGATCCGGCGGCGAAGCTTGCGAGCAGGATATCGTCCAGCACGGCCGCGACCGCGCGATCGGTCTCGACCATCAGGAACAATTCGGCATGCTCCTTGGCCGGGATGATGTTGATGCCGAGGTTGCGGGCCGCATTGGCTTCGGTGAGCTGCCTGATATTGGTGGTGCCGGAGGTGGACGCCACCGACTTGCCCTTGAGGTCCTCGATCGAGTTGAGCTTGCTTGATTTCTTCGAGACGAAGCGGGTCGCGGTCAGAAAGTGGGTGTTGGTGAAGGCCACCTGCTTCAGGCGGTCGGGGTTGTTGGTGGTCGATCCGCATTCCATGTCGATGGTCCCGTTGGCCAGTAACGGAATGCGGGTCGATGAGGTCACCGGGTTGAATTCGACCCCGAGCTTGTCGAGCTTGAGCTCCTTCTTCACGGCGTCCACGATCTTGAGGCAGATATCAATCGCAAAGCCGATCGGCTTCTGGTTGTCGTCGAGATAGGAAAACGGAATCGAGGAGTCGCGGTAGCCGATCGTGATGACGCCGGTCTCCTTGACCTTCTTAAGCGTTCCGGCCAGTTCCTCGGCGTCGGCCTGCGCGGCACAAAGAGCAGCAGCGAGCACAAGGCCCATGATACGCAGGCGTTTCATTCGTACTCTCCTTGCTTCGATGACCGCGGCAATGCTTGCATAGTTCGGTCCGGAAGAAAATGTGGCCTTCGGCCAACCCGATCCTGCGACCCGATCCTGATGCCGGGACTGCCCGTGAACCCCTCATGCAAGGACCGGGCCGTCACCTGAGCCGATAAGCCCTACATCGCCTTATAGGAATCGGGATCGGGTAAATCGGAAGGCCTGGCAAACGCCTTCTTCAGCTCCGCACCCATTGGCACGTTAAAATTCAATCCCCTGGGCGGGATTTTCTGCATGAACCACTTGTCGTACAGCCTTTGGCCTTCCGGGCTCCGGTAGAGCGCGGCGGTGGCGTCGTCGACCACCTTCTTGAACGCCGGATCGTCCTTGCGCAGCATAATGCCGCAGGGCTCCGGCCTGGAGAACGCGTCGGTGGAAATGACGTAGGCGACCGGATCCTTCGATCCGGTGATGAAGGCAGCCAGCAGGATATCGTCCATCACAAACGCCACCGCCCGGTCGGTCTCGACCATCAGGAACGCCTCGGCGTGGTCCTTGGCCGGGAGAATGTTGATGCCGAGGTTGCGGGCGGCGTTGGTTTCGGTGAGCTGTTTGATGTTGGTGGTGCCGGAGGTCGCGGTTACCGATTTGCCCCTGAGGTCCTCGATCGAGTTGAGCTTATTGGATTTCTTCGAGACGAAGCGGGTCGCGGTCAGAAAGTGGGTGTTGGTGAAGGCTACCTGCTTCAGACGGTCAGGGTTGTTGGTGGTCGATCCGCATTCGAGATCGATGGTACCATTGGCCAGCAACGGGATGCGGGTCGACGACGTCACCGGCTCGAGTGCGACCGCGAGTTGGTCAAGCCCAAGCTCCTTCTGCACGGCGTCGACGATTTTGTGACAGATGTCCATCGCAAAACCGATCGGCTTCTGGTTATCGTCCAGGTAGGAAAACGGAATCGAGGAATCGCGATAGCCAAGCGTGATGGTGCCGGTTTCCTTGATTTTCTTCAGCGTCCCGGTCAGCTCTTCGGCCCTGGCCTGTGCGGCACAAATGGCTGCCGCGGCGACCGCAAGGCCAATCATGCGCCATCGCATCATTTGCCCTCTCCTCGCATGGATGACTGCGGCCACGCTTGCATCGTTCAATCCGGAGGAAAAGGTGGTCCACCCGGCCCGATCCTGACGCAAGGACTGCGAAGGACCGGGCCGTCACCTCAACCGGTTAGCCCTACATCGCCTTATAGGAATCGGGGTCGGGGGAATCCGACGGCTTGGCGAATTCATGCTTCAACTCCGCGCTGATCGGCACGTTGAGATTCAGCCCCTTGGGCGGAATCTTCTGCATGAACCACTTTTCGTACACTTTCGCGCCTTCCGGGCTCTGGTAAAGCGCCGCGGTGGCGGCATCGACCACCTTCTTGAAGGCGACATCGTCCTTGCGCACCATGATGCCGTAAGGCTCCGGCTTCGAAAATGCATCAGTCGAGATGACATAGGCCCCCGGCTCCTTCGATCCGGCCACGAGGCTTGCCAGCAGGATATCGTCCATCACGAACGCCACTGCCCGATCGGTCTCGACCATCAGGAACAACTCGGCATGATCCTTAGCCGGAATGATGTTGATGCCGAGATTGCGGGCGGCGTTGGCCTCGTTGAGCTGCTTGATGTTGGTGGTGCCCGAGGTCGAGACCACCGATTTGCCCTTGAGGTCGTCGATCGATTTGATGTTGCTGGATTTCTTCGAAACGAAGCGGCTTGCGGTCAGGAAATGCGTATTGGTGAACCAGACCTGCTTCTGCCGTTCGGCATTGTTAGTGGTCGAACCGCATTCGAGGTCGACGGTGCCGTTGGCCATCAGCGGAATCCGGGTCGCCGAGGTGACCGGATTGAGCTTGACCTCGAGCTTGTCGAGCTTGAGCTCCTTCTTCACGGCATCGACGATCTTGTAGCAAATGTCCATGGCGTAGCCGACCGGCTTCTGGCTGTCGTCCAGATAGGAGAACGGAATCGACGAGTCGCGATAACCCAGGGTAATCGCACCGGTCTCCTTGATGTTCTTCAACGTTCCCGTGAGCTCCTCGGCATTCGCCTGGCTCCCGCAGAACGCAACGGCGAGCGCATAGCCCAGGATATTCATGCGTTTCATATGTGTTCTCCTTGTTTGCCGGATATGGACTGTTCGAAGATTTGATTCAGGACCGGCGCGATGTAGCGGCGAAACTGTTCGGGATTCTCACTCATCGGAAAATGGCCGAGTTGCTCCATGATGGTGACGCTGGCGCCCTTGATCGCCGCAGCCGTCCGCTTGGTGTCGTCGGGCGTGCAGGAAAAATCGTACTCGCCGGTAAGCAGATAAAGCGGACAAGCGCCGGTGTCGACCCCCTCAATGTGGCCGCGCAGATCCCCATCTACACGGTAGAAGTACAGATCGCCCTTGAAAACGCCCGGCCCGCTCTTGCATGTAGCACCACAGCGTTTCGCGGCGCGAAGCTTCGGGACTTTGCGGCGCGATCAGGCCCGACACCAGCGCCGCGCAAACCTCGCCGCCGTGAACGTCAGGACGGTGCAGCCAGCTGGTATCGTACCACGGCGCCTGAAAATCGGCGGCTTCCAGCCCGATCAAGGCGCGGAATTCGGCGGCGTGCTCGATCGCAAGGTTGAGAACGATGCGACCGCCGATCGAACAGCCCATGACGACGGGCTTCTCCAGCGCCAGCGCCTTGCAGAAGGCGCGGATGGTTTGCGTGTAACGCGCGGTCGTAAGGCGGTATTCCTCACCGGTCCAGCTCGCTGGTGGATTCGATTTGCCGTGCCATGGCATATCGAACGCAATGATTCGGAATTTCTTCGCGAACGCTTCGTCCGCAAGCAGATGCCGCCACTGGCGGCCATCCGATCCCGCCGTGTGCAGGCAGACCAGCGGGACGCCGGCGCCGTTTTCCTCGAAATAGATGCGATGCGGCTCGCCATCGATCTCGAGATGGACGTAGCGGCCGATTATCGGCTCGATCATGCCGGTCATGATGACACCGTGGGACGGTGCGACCGGGGCAGCGCCAGCACATCCTTGAAGTATTGCAGATGCGTCATGAACGGATGCAGGTCACCTTCCAGCACCGCTTCTTCCCGCTTGGTCAAGGCGAGCAGATCGTGCCAGCCCGGCCGCGGCATGGGCTTCCAGTATTCGGCCCAGGCGGCAGACGAGGCGCGATAGGAAAAGCGCCAGGACCGCATCAACACCGGCGCCGGCGTCAAGTCGATGATCCTGCCGCCGCGGATGGAGACATGAAACGGGTGATCGATCGGTCCAAGCAGGCATTCGCAGTCGAGGGTGCGGCCGCGAAGGATCAAGGCAGGGGCTTGATCGAGCAGCGCGGGAATGCCCGCGAACGCCCCCATCACCGCTGCGTCACTTGGGTTCGAAGGTGGCGTCATGGCTGTCTTTATGATCCGAACGCCGGGCCATCGCAAGGCGGCTGCGCCTCACAAAGCGCGCGGCATTTCGCCCAAATCCCAGAACAGGCCCGCCATGATGCCCAGCGCCTCTTCGGTGACGGAGAGAAGAATGTGCTCGTCCGGCGCGTGCTGCGAGCAGCCGGGATAGGAATGCGGCACCCACATCGTGGGCAGGCCGAGCGTATCGGAAAAAACGTCATTCGGCAGCGAGCCGCCGAAATTCGGCAGAACCGCGGGCGGCTTCCCCGTCGTCTTGCGGATCAACTCCGCGGTCCAGTTGACCCACGGACTGTCGAAATCGGTTCGCGACGCGGCGAACCTCTGCGTCGCCTCGACCCCGACCATCGGAAAGCCGCGATCGTGCAAATGGGCCCGGATCACGTCGGCAATGTTGTCGACCCTGGTGCCGACCACAAAGCGCAGTTGCAGGACGGCCGAGGCCTGTCCGGGAATGGCATTGGCCGGCTTTTCGATATTGCCGGATGACATCGCCAGCACCTCGAGCGTGTTCCACGCGTAAAGCCGCTCGGCGGCCGACAAACCTTCCTCACCCCAGTCTTCAGCCAGCGCCGGCTCATCCGGCATCGGCACGATCTTCACGTCGGCCAGCGCCGCGCGAATCTGGTTGGAAAGGCGCGGTGGCTTCAACGGCTCCACCAGCAAACGTCCCTTGCCGTCGACAAGCATGGCAATCGCACTGGCGAGAATGGTGGCGGGATTGGCAAGGATACCGCCCCAGTTGCCGGAATGATGCGAGCCCTCGCGCAGGTTCACGTCGAGATGAATCCGGATGCCGCCGCGGCAACCGAGAAACAGCGTCGGGCGATCGGCGGAAAGCCTTGGACCGTCGGATGCGACAAACAGATCGGCTTTCAGCTCGTCGCGCAGCTGTTCGCAGACCTGGCGCAAATCCGGCGAGCCGATCTCCTCGCCGGTTTCAATGATGAATTTGGCATTGAAGCCGAGCCGACCGCCGCGCGCCTCCCGCACCGCGCGAAGCGCCGACATATTGATGCTGTGCTGGCCTTTGTTGTCGGCGGTGCCGCGGCCGTAGACCCGATTGCCGGAGACGGTCGTGTGCCACGGATCAAGATGATCGCGCCACTCGCCGACCATGCCGTCGACGACATCGCCGTGTCCGTACATCAGAACGGTCGGGGCCGTTCCGCTCTCGCGGTATTCCGCCAGAAGGTAAGGATTCCTTCCCGTCGGGAGATTCGATCAGCCGCGTCGAGAAACCGAGCTGCGAAAACGCAGGCGCGAGGTCATCGATGAGATAGGCGCGCAGCGCGTCGCGCTTTTCGGGGTTCTGGCTCTCGGTCTGGTAAGCAACCCTGCGATCGAGTTCCCTCAGGAATTCGCCGGAGTGAAGAAGATCGTGGGCCCTGGCGATGGCGTCGGTTCTGGTCATGTGTTCTCTTTTTTATTCCACTTCGCGTCCGGAATTTGTCAGGTTACCGGGATAAGCCGCCGGCCGGAAGGGCGAGGATTTGGCTTTGCTAAAGCCTGCCGGAATGCAACAATTTCCGCCAATAGCCCGGCGTTCGACCGGGTGTCTCCCGGGAGAGCTTCATGAAAACGATCCTTCGCGTCTCGGCCGTCTGCATGCTGTTTGCCGGCTCCGCGCTGGCCCTGACCGGCGAGCGCATGGCGGAAATTCCGCTCGAAAGGATGTCGGCGGCCCAGCGCAGCATTGCCGACGCCATCATGTCCGGGCCGAGAAAGCGGATGAGTGGTCCGTTCAATGCCTGGCTGCGCAGCCCGGAGCTGGCGGATCGGCTGCAAAAGGTCGGCGAGTATGTCAGGTTCAACACCTCACTCGACAAGCGGGTCAACGAGATGGCGATCCTGATGACCGCGCAGGCCTGGGGCTCGACATATGAATGGTACGCGCATGCGCCGCTGGCGCTCAAGGCGGGTCTCGATCCCGCCATCGTCGCCGCCATCGGCTCCGGGCGAAAGCCCGACAACATGAAGGATGACGAGGCCGTTGTCTGGGAGTTCACCACGCAGCTGCGGCGCGATCACGGGGTCGACGACGCGACCTACGCCAGGGCGCTGGAGAAATTCGGCGAGCAAGGCATCATGGACCTGGTGGCGGTGAACGGATATTACGACGTGGTCTCGATGACGCTCAACGTCGCGCGCGTGGCGCCGCCGGCCGATGCCGAATTGCCGTTCAGGCAGGCCGGCCGCTAGTCTTCTGTCCTGCGATGGTCGCGCGACAACCCTGCCGCGCGACTGTCCAGTTAGAGTTACCCTGTCATGAAAAAAGAAATCCGGCTCAACGCCTTCGCCATGAATTGCGTCGCGCATCAATCGCCGGGGCTGTGGACCCATCCGCGCGACCGCACCGCCGGCTACAACCGCCTGCCCTACTGGATCGATCTGGCCAGGACGCTGGAACGCGGACGGTTCGACGGTCTTTTCCTGGCTGACGTGCTCGGCGTCTACGACGTCTTCGGCGGCAGTCCGGACGCGGCGTTGCGCAATGCCGCGCAGACGCCGGCGAACGATCCGCTGCTGCTGATCCCGGCGATGGCTTCGGTCACCGAAAATCTTGGCTTCGGGGTGACGTCCAATCTGTCCTACGAGCCGCCCTATACGTTCGCGCGGCGGATGTCGACGCTCGACCATCTCACCGAAGGACGCGTCGGCTGGAATGTCGTGACCGGCTATCTCGACAGCGCGGCCAAAGGCGCCGGCAAGGACAAGCAGACCGCGCATGACGACCGTTACGATGTCGCCGACGAATATATGGAAGTGGTCTACAAGCTCTGGGAAGGAAGCTGGGAAAACGACGCCGCGCTGCGCGATCGCGCACGCGGCATCTTCGCCGACCCGTCCAAGGTGCATCGCGTCCAGCACCAGGGGAAGAATTATCGACTCGACGCCATTCACCTCTGCGAACCCTCGCCGCAGCGCACGCCCGTGCTGTATCAGGCCGGCACCTCGCCGCGCGGACGCCAGTTCGCCGCCGAGCATGCCGAATGCGTCTTCATGTCGGGACCGTCGGCCAAGGTGATCGCGCCGCGCGTGGCTGGCATTCGCGACCTTGCCGCGAAGGCCGGGCGCAACCCGGCGGAAATCCTGATGTTCAGCATGTTCACCATCATTCTGGGCCGCACCGAAGCCGAGGCCAAAGCCAAATACGCCGACTATCGCAGCCACGTCAGCCCGGAGGGCGCGCTGACCCTGATGTCCGGCTGGACCGGGGTCGACTTCTCTACCTACGATCTCGACCAGCAGGTTCGCCACGTCGAAAACGACGCCGGCCGCAGCGCGATGGACAACATCACCCGCGCCGATCCGGACCGGGTCTGGACCGTGCGCGAGGTCGCCCAGCATGTCGGCATCGGCGGCATCGGGCCGGTTGCGATCGGCACGCCCGCGCAGGTAGCCGACGCGATCGAGACGTGGTTCGACCAGACCGACGTCGACGGCCTCAACGTGCCGTTTGCGATTTCGCCCGGCGATTTCGAGGACATCACCGACATGCTGGTGCCGGAGCTGGTCAAGCGCGGACGTTACAAGGCCGCCTACCAGCCCGGGACATTGCGCGAGAAACTGTTCGGCGCCGGCCGCGCCCGGCTCGCAGCGCCGCATCCGGCTGTGCAGTATCGGCCGAGTGGGGTCGCGAAGGCGGCGGAATAGACCCGCGTTACTAACCGTCTTCGTCATTGCAAGCGAAGCGAAGCAATCCAGAGCCAATTGCTACGACAGAAATGGATTGCTTCGTCGCTCCGCTCCTCGCAATGACGGGGTTAGACCGTCCCATCCACCATCACCTCGATCAGCTTGGCGCCGGGCCGCCTGAACGCCGAAGCCAGCGTGGATTTCAAATCCTTGGGATCGGTGATCCGCATCGCCTCCAGCCCGAGCGATTTGGCCATGCCGGCGAAATCCACCGGAGGATCGGCGAAATCCATGCCGACGTAATGGTCATCACCGTGAAACGCGAGCAGCCTCTGCTTGATGATGCGGTAGCCGCCATTGTTGGCGATCACCACCGTCAGCGGCAGCTTGTGATGCGCCGCGGTCCACAGCGCCTGGATCGAATACATCGCGCTGCCGTCGCCGGAGAAGCAAACCACCGGCCGGTCGGGATTGGCGAGGCTGACGCCGACGGAGGCCGGCAATCCCCAGCCGATACCGCCCGACGCCAGCGCATGATAGCCAAAGCGATCGCGATGCGGGCGCAGCGCCAGCGTCTGCCGCGAGGAGGTCAGTCCCTCGTCGACGAGAATGGCGTTGTCGGGCATCGCCTCGACCAGCTGCAACGTCAGATAATCGCAATCGATCGGCGAGCGGTCCTTTTTCGCCGAGATTTGCCCGACCAGCGTCGCGCGCCGCGCCGTCCAGTTGCTCGCCGCCAGCGCCGCGATGCCCTGCCTGGCGCGAGCCTCCAGCGCGGCGCCGCCGATCGATTTCAGCGCCGGCACCAGCGCCCGCAGGGTCTCCCTGACGTCGGCCTTCAGCGCGATCTCGGCGCCGTAATTCTTGGCGATATCCCATTCGACGAGGCCGATCTGCACGATCGGCAAGCCCTCCGGCAACGGATCGACTTCGCTATGCACCGACATCCGCAGGGGATCGGCGCCGAGCACGATCAGGAGGTCGTAGGGCGACAGCACCTCGCGCACCTGCGGCTGCGAGCGCGACAGCGCGCCCATGAAGCACGGGCTCTCCGACAGAAAATGCGCGCCATAAGGCACCGACTGCTGAAACGCGGGGCAGCCGAGTACCGCGGCCAAATCGGCCGCCTCCCGCAGCGCGTCGCTCTTGACGATCTCGTCGCCGGCGATGATGGCGGGCCGCTGCGCTTTCAGGATGCGCGCCGCCAGCGCCTTGAGCGCCTCGTCGGACGGTCTGACGCGGGTATCGACCCGGGTCGAGCGGCCGAGTTCGATACCGGCTTCCGCATTGAGGATGTCGCCCGGCAGCGAGATGAACACCGGCCCGGTCGGCGGCGTGGTCGCGATCTTGGCGGCGCGGCGCACGATCCGCGGCAGATCCTCCAGCCGCGTCACCTCGACCGCCCATTTCACCAGCGGCTCGGCCATCCGGACCAGCGGGCCGTACAGCAGCGGTTCCATCAAGCCGTGGCCCTGCTCCTGCTGGCCGGCGGTCAGGATCATCGGCGTGCCGGTGAATTGCGCGTTGTAGAGCGAGCCCATGGCATTGCCGAGCCCCGGCGCGACATGGACATTGCAGGCGACCAGGCGGCCCGACGCGCGGCTGTAGCCGTCGGCGATCGCGACCACCAGGCTCTCCTGCATCGCCATCACATAGGTCAGGTCAGGATGATCCTTCAGCGCATGCATGATCGGCAATTCGGTGGTGCCTGGATTGCCGAACAGGTGCGTGATGCCCTCGTCCTTGAGCAGTGCGAGGAACGCCGAGCGCCCGGTGATGCGGTTCTTCATGTCTCCTCCTGCCCACGGCCATTGCCGTCGGGATTTTTGACATCATGACCGATCCAGGACGATGAGATCAAGGAAGCGCGCTCATGGCTGCCCTGCGCGCAAGGTGCGTTTAAAGGCCGATCAAAACATGCCCTCGCGATTCTCCCGATTCTTCTTTTTCGAGCGCTGCCAGACCACGCCCGGAAAACCCTTCAGCGGCACCAGCGGTTCGCCGGCATAGGTCCATTCCTGCAGTTCCTCGATCGCGACGTGATAGAGCGGCTGCCGGCCGGTGCGCCCCGCAAACAGCGCGCGCGGGATGTTGACCATGTGCGGCGAACGCGCGCGTTCGTAAATCAGCGGCGTGCCGCAGCGCTTGCAGAAGCTGCGCGTCGCCTTTGTGGTCTTGTCCTCGAAACGCGCGATCCCCGCCTCGCCCCTGGTAATGCGAAACCGCTTGCGCCAGCTGCCGACATAGGTGGCGTAGGCCGCGCCATGCGCGCGCCGGCTTGACGCGGAATGATCGTGCCAGGCCCAGCGCGCCGGCACATCGATCTCGAAACCGACGCTGCCGCACAGGCATTGGCCGCTGGCAACTCCGACCGCTTTTGGTGCTTTTGGCATTTTCGTCTGTCGCCTCAGACGTCATTGCGAGCGCAGCGAAGCAATCCATTCTTCCCCGTGCGGCGACGTGGATTGCTTCGCTGCGCTCGCAATGACGGTTGGATCACTACGCCCGCTCCAGTTCGCCATATACGGGGTAATCGGTATAGCCCGCTTCCTCGCCGCCATAGAAGGTCGCGCGGTTGTAGGGCGTCAGCGGCAAGCCATGCCGCAGACGGCGCGGCAGATCCGGGTTGGAAATGAAGATGCGGCCGAACGCGATGGCGTCGGCGTGACCTTCGGCGATCGCGGCCTCCGCCGTCTCGCCGGTGAACCCACCGGCCGAGATCAGCACGCCGCGCCAGATCGGGCGGAACAGCACCATCGCCGATGGCACGTTCTGATGGTTGACCTCGGCGCGGCCGGCGCCGCTCGATCGCGGCTCGATGAAATGCAGATAGGCGAGCCCAAGCGCATCGAGCGCTTTGATCGCATGGCTGTAGAGCGGCATCGGATCGGCTTCGCCGCTGCCATTGGCGACGCCATAGGGCGACAACCGCACGCCCACGCGGTTGGCGCCCCATACCTCGATCGCGGCATGAAGTGATCTCCAGCAGCAGCCGCGCGCGGTTTTCGATTCGACCGCCATACTGATCGGTACGCAAATTGGTGTGCGACTGCAGGAATTGCTCGAGCAGATAGCCATTGGCGCCATGAATCTCGACGCCATCGAACCCGGCCTTCATCGCGTTGACGGCAGCCTGCCGGAACGCTTCGACAATTCCCTTCACCTCGCGCGGTCTCGAGCGCACGCGGCGTCTCATACGGCATCATTTTGCCGTCGGCCGTCATCGCCATCATGCCATTGCCGGTGATCGGCACCGCCGAGGGGGCGACCGGCGGCGCGCCGCCGGGCTGGAACGAGGAATGCGAGACGCGTCCGACATGCCAGAGCTGGAGAAAGATCACGCCGCCCTTGGCGTGAACCGCATCGACGACGCCGCGCCAGCCCCTGATCTGCTCGTCGGAATAGATGCCGGGGGTTGCCGGATTGCCGCGTCCCGTGGCCATCACGGGCGAGGCTTCGGCGATGATCAATCCGCCCGGCGTGGCGCGCTGGCCGTAATATTCCGCGTTCAGCGCCCGCGGCGCGAAGCTCGATCGCTCCGCCCGCATCCGCGTCAACGGCGCCATCACCACGCGATGCTGCAGCCGGTAGGGGCCGACCTGGAGCGGCGAAAACAACGAAGGAAAATTCATCGTGCCCCGAAAATGCTTGTTGGGAGTGTCACATAGAGAAGGAGTGGCAGTCGAACACCGCCACTCCTTCAACTCGGCATAATGATAACGTCCTATGCGGTCTTGATCCAGACCGCCTTGACGTTGAGATATTCTTCCAGGTGCTGCTTGCCGGACTCGCGGCCATAGCCGCTCATCTTGTAGCCGCCGAACGGCACCGCCGGGTCCATCGCCTGATAGCAGTTGACCCAGACCGAGCCGGCGCGAAGCGCCTTGGCGACACGGTGCGCCTTGCCGACGTCCCTGGTCCAGACGCCGCTGCCGAGGCCGAAGGTCGTGGCATTGGCGCGCTGGATCAGCTCGTCCGGTATCCTTGAACGAGATCGCGGAAATGACCGGACCGAAGATCTCCTCCTGCGCGATCCGCATATTGTCCTGGACATTGGCGAACACCGTCGGCGGCACGAAATAGCCTTTCGACAGCGCGCCTTCGGTGAGCCGGGCGCCGCCGGCGAGCGCGTTGGCGCCTTCCTTCTGGCCGATGGCGAGATAGCCCGTGACGCGCTCGAGCTGCTGCTCCGACACCAGCGGGCCGATCTGCGTGTTGGGGTCGAGGCCGTTGCCGACCTGCAGCTTCTTGCCGAATTCGGCGACGCGGCCGACGAATTCGTCATACACCTTGTGCTCGACAAACAGCCGCGTGCCCGCGCTGCAGATCTGCCCGGAATTGGCGAACACCGCCATCGCCGCGCCCGGCACCGCCGCGTCGAGATCGGCGTCGGCGAACACGATATCGGGCGACTTGCCGCCGAGTTCGAGCGACACCCGCTTCAGATTGCCGGCCGACGCCTTGACGATGGACTGTCCGGTGACATGCGAGCCGGTGAAGGCGACCTTGTCGACGTCGGGATGCGAGGCCAGCGCCGCGCCGGCGGTCTCGCCAAAGCCCGGCACCACGTTGACGACGCCGGGCGGGATGCCGGCTTCCATGGCAGAGTTCGCCGAGCCGCAGCGAGGTCAGCGGCGCTTCCTCCGCGGGCTTCAGGATCACCGTGCAGCCGGTGGCGATCGCAGGGCCGATCTTCCAGACGCTGGCGCCGAGCGGGCCGTTCCAGGGAATGATCGCGCCGACGACGCCGACCGGCTCCTTCAGCGTGTAGGAGAAGATTTCGCCGGGCAGCGAATTCTCGATGGTCTCGCCATGCAGCGCGGTCGCCTGCCCCGCGTAATAGCGCAGCATGCCGAGCACGCGCAGCTTGTTGCCGCGGGTGCGGCTGATCGGCGCGCCCATGTCGAGCGTGTCGAGCTGCGAAAGCTCCTCAAAATTCTTCTCGACGAGATCGGCGAGTTTCAGCAGCAGGTTCTGCCGCTCGAACGGCTTGACCTTGCTCCACGGCCCCTCGAAGGCGCGGCGCGCGGCGGCGACCGCGCGGTTGATATCCTCGGCGTCGCCCTCGGCGACGGTGGCGAGCAATTCGCCGGTCGCCGGGTTGTGGGTCTCGAAGCGCTTGCCGGAGGCGGCGTCGACCCATTTGCCGTCGATCAGCATCTTCTTGTAGGAACCATCCGCATAGGGATGGCGCGTGATCGGAATTGCCTGCGTCACAGCCATGTCTGCACTCCCTTGGTGTCGACCGATGTTTCTGCGATCGTTATATGTAAAATTCTATAGCGGCGGTGTGAAACCGTAAAGCCGGTCGGCGGTTTGTAGAGAGCGCCGAATGAGGAGCTCCCATGCCATTTCGTGCATGCTCCATGCACGGCTTTGGCATAGTGATGCGCCAAGCTGATCCCACCTCGGGAGGAGACCTTCCGTGCCCCATCCAGCCATGTCTCCCAACCACGTCGCCGTCGTCACCGGCGGCGCCTCCGGCATCGGCCTTGCCGCCGCGAATGCGGTTCGCGCGCCTCGGCATGAAGGTCTGTCATCGCCGATCTCGGCGGCGATCGGCTCAAGGCGGCCGAAGCCGAACTGTCAGTCGGCAGCGCCCGGCGGCGCCGCCAACATCATGGCGAGCGCCGTCGACGTCAGCCGCGATCGAAGAGGTCGACGGAACTGGAAGCCGCGGTGCGAGAGCGGTTCGGCGGCACCGACGTGCTGATGAACAACGCCGGCATCCAGCCGGGCAGCGCGATGTTCGGTCCGCTGCCAAACTGGCAGCGCATTCTCGGCGTCAATCTCTGGGGCGTGATCCATGGCTCGCAGGTTTTTGCGCCCGCGCATGATCGAGCGCGGGCGGCCCGGCCTGATCATCAACACCGGCTCCAAGCAGGGCATCACCACGCCGCCCGGCGATCCCGCCTACAACGTCTCCAAGGCCGGCGTGAAGGCCTTCACCGAGGCGCTGCAGCACGAGTTGCGCAACACGGCCGGCGGCAAGATCAGCGCGCATCTGTTCATCCCCGGTTTTGTCTTCACCGCTCTCACCGCCAAGGGCCGCACCGAAAAGCCGGCCGCGGCCTGGACGCCGGAACAGACCGTCGACTTCATGATCGAGCGGGTCGACGCGCGGCGACTTCTACATTCTCTGTCCGGACAATGACGTGCCGCGACAGCTCGACGAGCGCCGCATTCTCGTGGGCGGCCGGCGACATCGTCGAAAACCGCCCCGCGCTGTCGCGCTGGCATCCGGATTACGCCGAAGCGTTCGCCGCGTTCGTGAAGGGCGCTTAGGGACGGTCATGGCTGGGGCCGCACGCGCAATGTCGGCTGCAAGAGAAGTCGTCATACCCCGCGCAAGCGGGGTATCCAGTACGCCGCGGGCTTTCGATCGATCACTGCCGCCTCTGCGAATACTGGGTCGCCCGGTCAAGCCGGGCGATGACAGCAAAAATTAAAATTGCAGACAACGGCTAATCAATAAAGCTGTTTCTACCAAACGGCGAAGCAAACTATTTTTGCATACAGCACTAGACAGCCAAACCGCAAAACAGCCCGTCGGGTAAATCACCGCGGGCAATCCCATCAACTTGTTCAGGGACATGCGGATGTGCGACGCTGTTCGCTTGCCGGATGCCCGATCGGGGTAGCGGCCTGGAAGGACCGGGAATGCAGACCAACTATCTGGCCTTGGCGATCGTCGTGGGATACATGGGCGGTCTTGGCCTGCTCACGACCCTGGTCCAGCGGTCCGTCACCACGACGACGACCTTCACCCAGGGCACCAGCGGCCATTCGGGCATCCCCGCCGTTCTGGTCGGGTTGATGCTGATGTCCGAATTCATCGGAACGTCGGCGAGCGTCGGCACGGCGCAGGAGGCGTACAGGTTCGGCATCTCCGCGTCGTGGAACATCATTGCGCTCGGCGCCGGCTTTCTGTTCTATGCCTATTTCCTCGCCGGGAAATACAAGGAGTCGGGGCACAACACGATCTCCGCGGTGTTTGCCGAGGTTTACGGGCCGCAGACCAAGATCGCCACCTCGCTGGTGATGATCTTTGCGCTGCAGATCGTCGCCGTCGCGCTGTATGCGGGCGGCGGCGCGATATTGAGCGCGCTGCTCGCGGTCGATCGCACGCTCGCCACCGTGATCTGCGGCGTCGTCGCCGTTCTCTACGTCTTCATGGGCGGCATGAAGTCCGTGGTCTACACCAACGTGATCCATTCGCTGATGAAATATATCGGCATCGGTGTCGCATTGTACTTCGGACTGACCAAGGTCGGCGGCTTCGGGGAGTTGCAGGCCCGTCTTCCACGCGAGATGTTTTCCTGGACCAACGTCGGCTGGAGCCAGATCTTTGCCTGGTTCATCGCCGGCATTGGCGCCACGTTCTCGACCCAATACGTCATTCAGGCCATCAACACGGTGGAAACCCGGCAAAAGGCCAAGGCCGCGAGCCTCTACGCCGCGCTGCTGCTGGTACCGTTCGGGATTGCCACCGCGCTGATCGGAATGTGTTCGCTCGCGCTGTTCCCCAACATCAAATCCATCAATGCGTTCTCCGCCTTGATCGCCGATATGAACGGAGTGATGGCGGGACTGGTCGCGGCGGGGCTGGCGGCGTCGCTGTTCGGCACCATCGCCGCGATCAGCGTTTCGACCGCCACACTGCTCTACAAGGATTTCTATGCCCGGTTCGTGACCAGAGATGCCGATGAGCAGCGGTCGCTGAAATTCATTCGCGTCACCACGATCATCGTCGGCCTGCTTCCGATCGTTCTGGCGATCTACACGCCGAACATTCTGCAGATGACGTTCCTCGCCAAGGCGATCAGGGCATCGCTGTCCGTGCTGGTGCTGCTGGTGTTCTACGCGCCGTGGTTCGGCACCAGAACCGGAGCATTGTTCAGCATCCTGGGTTCTCTGGTGGCAACCATCGCGTGGTTCGTGATGGGCAATCCATTCGGCATCGACAATGCCTATGTGGCCCTGGTGGTCCCGCTCGTCATTATGGGCCTGAGCTCGATGATCGAGCGAATCCGGACCGGCGGGATCTCGGGCCGACCCATCGAAGCCGATCGATCGGCGACGGACTAGCGCATTGCCGGGCGCCGTGCCGCGGCCAACATTTAATGGGAGCCAGAACGACCATGCAACGCAGTAACGACCGTATTCTCACGACGCATACGGGAAGCCTCCCGCGCCCGCCCGAGTTGACGAAGCTATATGCCAGGCGCGCGCGTGGCGAAGTCGTCGACACGGCCGAGATCGAACAGGCCGGCCATGCCGCCCTGCAAGGGATCGTGCCGAAACAGATCGAGGCCGGAATCGATATCGGCAATAACGGTGAGCAGCAGCGCGAGGGATTCTTCCTCCATGTCAGGCACCGAATGACCGGCTTTGGCGGAACCTGGAAGCGGTGGCCGCGCGCCGATGTCGAGCGCTACCCGGTTTTCAAGCAGGCGATGGAGCAGCAGAATGCGGCCAGGGAAATGGTCAGCAGCTTCGCGCCGCCCAAGGTCATCGGCGAAATCCGCTACACTGGTGCTGCGGAAGCGACGCGCGAGTGCGCCGATTTCCGCGATGTCTTGCGGGCCCGCACGGCGGCCGGCCAGCGCGGTTTCATGGAGGCGTTTCTCACAGCACCTTCGCCCGGCATCGTCGTGGCCGCGATCCGCAACGAGTACTACGACACCGAGGACGCCTATCTCGTCGCCGTCGGCCGTGCCCTGCAGGTCGAATACGAAGCGATAGCGGCGCAGGGCTTTCTGCTTCAGCTCGACTGCCCCGATCTCGCGCTCGAGCACCACATTTCGTTTCAGGACCGCCCGGAGTCCGATTTTCTCGATTTCGTCGAGCGCGTGGTGGCGACCATCAACGAGGCGCTGCGCAACATTCCGCGCGACCGGGTCCGCATGCATGTGTGCTGGGGCAATTATGAGGCGCCGCACGATCGCGACGTGCCGCTGGCGACGATCCTGCCGCTGATCGCGCGCATGAACGTTGGCGCGCTGGTGCTGCCGTTCGCCAATCCCCGCCACGCCCATGAAGTGCGCTGCCTCGAAGGGCGCGCGATCGCCGACGACCAGATCGTCGTCGCCGGCGTGATCGATTCGCTGACGAACTTCGTCGAGCATCCGGAAGTGGTGGCCGAGCGGATCGAACGCGTCGCCAGGACGCTTGGCGATCCCAGCCGCGTCATCGCCGGCACGGACTGCGGGTTTGATACCTCCGCCGGCGCCGGCCGCGTCGCCGAGGACGTGGTGTGGGCCAAACTGGCTACCTTAAGCGAAGGCGCCCGGATTGCCTCACGCCGGCTATTCCCTGCTGGATGAAGCCTCTCGTGTGCGGTGGTGAGGTAAGGATGCTGCGTGGCCTCCGGCCCGAAAGCGTGATATACGATTGGATATAGTGTCGATGGTGCCGCCGCGATCACCCCTGTCTTCGAGGCGGCGAGGCTAACGGTCAACGGAAGCGCCCGATGTTTGATTTACAGTCCGACCTTGCCGCCCTGGTCTATGAAGAGGATCAGGACCCCGACGAAATGCTGCTCGGCTTTGCCTCCGACCTCAAGGCCCAAGGCTATCGCGTGGCAGGCCTAGTGCAAACCGGCCACCATTGTGTCGATGCGCCAAGACTGTCCGCGATGCTGGTCGATACCGGCGAGGAGCTGCAACTGTTTCAGGATCTCGGCGCCTGCGCGACCGGCTGCCGGCTGGACGTCGGCCGGTTGCTCGATGCCGGCGCCCGGGTCGCAAGCGCCATCGATCGGGGCGCCGACCTCGTGATCATCAACCGGTTCGGACGGCAGGAGCGCGAGGGCAAAGGCCTCTCGTTTCTGGTCGAGCGCGCCTTGAGCGCGGATATTCCGGTCCTCATCGCGGTGCCCAGCCACCGTCTTGCGGACTGGAGCAGATTCGCCGATGGCATGGGCGTGAGGCTGCGCTGCGACCGCAAGATATTGGACGCGTGGTGGAATTCGGTAACCGCACGAAATGCCGGCGTTGCCCGACCGGATCACCGCACCGCCTGCGAAGTTCTCAAGTAAGCCGCCGATAGAACGAATTCACAGCGTCTCTTGCTTGTGGCCGCACTGCTTGCAGGCGAATTTGACCCTTGTGGCGCCCTTTTCCGCCGAGATGCGGTTTGGCGCGCCGCATTTTCCGCAGACCGCCTCGATGCGGGTATTGCCCTGCTTCACGACAAGGTTCTTGCGTTCCATGGTTTCGCGGATCAGGCGCTCGGCCTCCTCGCGCATCGACTGCTTCGACATCCGCTCTTACCCGTCATGGAAATCGCCACCGAAGCAGCCTTATAGCACCAGCATCGTGCTTGTTGAGACCGCACGCGAAAAATTGCTCCGGAAACCGCCTCGGCGCGGGATTCGGGATTAACCCTGTCACCCGCTCGACGCCGGCCGGGTCAATGCCGATCTGACCCGGGCCGGGAAACGTGGTATTCGTGAGACCGAAAAGCTTCCCGGATCTTGCTTCAACCTGGCAGGCGCGATGTCCTCGTCCGACGATTTCAGCGAAACCAGAGACGTGCCTGGCCGGCAGCGGAAAAGGAGGAACTCCTTACTCCTGCTGCTGGCTGCCGGGTTGCTTGGTTTTGGTGTGGCCGCGGGCACACTATACTACGTGTTGCAGCCGGTAACGCTTCGGATCGCCGTCGGGCCGCCGGGAAGTGACGATCACAAGCTGATCCAGGCGATGGCCGAAACCTTCGCACGTGACCGTAGCCATGTCAGGCTGTCTCCGATCACAACCGAAGGCGCGGTGCAAAGCCTCGCGCTGCTTGGCGCCGCCAAAGCCGACCTCGCGGTCGCTCGCGGCGATCTCGACATGCCGGCCGACGCCGAAACCGTCGCCATCGTGCGCAAGAACTTCGTCGTGCTATGGTCACCTTCCGGGCTTCCGGCCAAGGGCGCCAAGAAACAGCCGGCGCCGAAAATCAAGGAGATCGGCGATCTCGCGGGGCACAGGGTCGGCGTTATCGGCCGAACGCCGGCCAATGCCGCATTGCTTAAGGTGATCCTGACTGAATCGGGTGTCGCGCCTGACAAGGTTGCGGTCACGCAGTTCGGCACCAATCAGATCGAGGAACTTTCCCACGACGCCAACCTCGATGCGTTCATGGCCGTGGGGCCGCTGGACAGCAAGATCACCGCCGAGGCGCTCGCCGCGACCGCGCGCACCAGAGGCGAGCCAAAGTTTCTCCCGATCGACGTATCGGACGCGATCGCGCTGAAGCACCCGCTCTTTGAATCCGAGGAAATTCCCGGCAGCGTCTTCAATTCGTCGCCGGCCTGGCCCGACGACAAAGTCGATACCATCAGCGTCAACCACCTGATCGTCGCCCGAAAAGCCTTGTCGGAGACGACGGTCGCATCGTTGGCCCGGCAACTGTTTGCCGTTCGTCAGTCGCTGGCCAAGCAGGTGCCCGGTGCGGCACACCTCAAGAAACCGGACACCGATAAGGACGCCGAACTGGTGGTGCATCGGGGTGCAGGGGCCTACATCGACGGCAACGAGCGTACGTTCCTTGATCGATACGGCGATTATTTCTGGTTCGCATTGCTGCTGCTTTCGGGGCTTGGTTCGGTCGGCGCCTGGTTGCGGCAGTATGCCAAGCGCGACGAAACGGAGGAAACCACCGAGTTGCGCAACCGCATCATGGCGATGATTTCCAAGGTGCGTACGGCGCAATCCGTCGAGGAATTGCTGGTCATGCAGCGCGAGGTGGATGCCATGATCCGTGAAACGCTCGAGTGCCACGACGACGGCGCCATCGACGAAGAAGACCTGGCGGCCTTCGGCCTCGTGCTCGAATTGTTTGATCATGCCGTCGCCGACAGGCGCGCGGCGATCGGCGAGAGCACGCCCGAACAGACTCGCTTGCGCGCGCGTTAGAGCGTTTTCGAGCAAAGTGGATACCGGTCCGCGTGAAGAAAACGCGTCAAAACAAGAATCCAGAGCCCCGTTTCGATTCAATCTAAACGGAAATGGCTCCAGGCTGGTTGCTCACGTCTCGATGATGACGTAGCTGTCCTCGATGTGAACTGAGAAGGTTTCCGCCACGTAAGGCCCCTTGGCCAGGGTTTCGCCGTCCTCTATGACGACCGGATAGGTCCGCACCTTGACGCGGGCGGGGTCGAACCAGGATTGCCCGGTCCGCATGTCGAATTCCCAGCCGTGCCAGGCACAACGAAGCAGTTCGCCCACTCGGGTCCGCTGATAGATTCCGGGCTCCGGCGAGGTCAGCCGCGCGACGCAGGCCGCCTTGTCGAGCGGCGCGCCGGCATGCGGGCAGCGGTTGAGCAGCGCGAAGAACTCGCCGTTGACATGGAACACGACGATATCGCGGCCGTCTAGACTGACCACTTTGTTGCCGCCGGGCGGGATGTCGGAGGTGCGGGCGACAATATGACGGGTCATGAGCGACGATCAGAGCCTGTACAGCGCACGCGCGTTGCCGTTGAAGATCTTCTGGCGTTCGACGTCGGAGAGCGGTGTGCGAAACGCAAACCGCGGATCGTCGAAATCCCAATGCGGATAATCCGACGAGAACAGCAGCCGATCGACCCCGACCCATTCGATCAGCGACCGCAGGTGTCTGGCCTCGTCGGGCTCGTCGATCGGCTGGGTCGTGAACCAGAAATGCTCGCGCACATATTCGGACGGACGCCGCTTGAGGTGTGGAACCTCAGTGCGGAAGCGTTCGAAATGCTGGTCCATTCGCCACATGGTCGATGAAATCCAGCCAAACCCGCCCTCGATGAACACGATCCTGAGGCGCGGGAAACGCTCCAGCACGCCCTCGATCACCAGGCTCGTCAGCGTTGCGGCCATGGTATGCGCATTCGACTGGTGTTCCTCGGCATAATAAGACGGCCAGCCGCCGCCGGCCGGCGCGTGACCGCCATAGCCGCCGACGTGAATGCCGAGCGGCAGGTCCAGTTCCTCGGCCAGCGCATAGATCGGCCAGTAACGGTGGCGGCCGAGCGGCTCGTTGGCACGCGGCGACACGTTGATCTGCACATATTGACCGATTTTGGCGCAACGCTTGATCTCGGCAACCGCCGCCTCGGTGTCGTCCTGCCCGACGAGGATCGAGGCTTTCAGCCGCGGCTCGCGGCTACACCAGTTCGCGAGCTGCCATTCGTTGACGGCGCGCTGGATCGCGGCGCCCAAATCGAGGTTCTGCTGCGAGAAAATGAACAGATCGAGCACCTGCAGGATACCGAACTCGATGTCGAGCGGATCGAGGTGCTGCTGGCGCATGAAGGCGAGATCGGATCCCGGCGGGCCGCCGGTCGGCGGCCATGCGTCGCGGCGCGCGATCAGCGGCGAGGACCGCGGATAGGGCGTGGTGCCCATATAGGGCGTCCGCAGGTGATCGCCGTAGGTCTTCAGGTGCTCCTGCCAGCGTTTTGACAGGAACGGATTGAGGTCGGCGCGCGAATGCAGGCTCGGATGGATATCGCAGTCGATGATCCGCAACCGGCTTTTCGCGGCGGCTTCCCGGTCGAGCACGGGGCGGTCGATGACATCACTCATGCGATCCTCCTTCTGAGCATGATCCGGAAAAGTGGGAACCGGTTTTCCGAAAAGATCATGCTCGAACAATAAAATGTCTAGGCGGCAAGTTTCAGCCGCGGAAAG
This sequence comes from uncultured Alphaproteobacteria bacterium, assembly GCA_963829315.1. GTDB lineage: Bacteria > Pseudomonadota > Alphaproteobacteria > Rhizobiales > Xanthobacteraceae > Bradyrhizobium. Next base: position 280,593 of record CAWHIO010000007.1, read on the forward strand.
GTCTCAAGCGGATTGTCGGCGCACATGCGCGAAACGATGCTGGCCGGCAGATGCGGCGGTATCGCGTCGTCGCCGTCGAATTGCCAGTGCGGATAGTCCGAAGCAAACAGCAACATCCGGTCCGATCCGATCATGTCGATGATGTCGGCGACGCCGGCTGCATCGGGCGGGCTGTCGAACGGCTGCGTGGTCAGGCGGATATGGTCGCGCATGATCGCGGCGGGCTCGCGGTCGATCCAGGGCACCTCGACGCGGACGCCGCGCCAGGTCTTGTTGGCGCGCCACATGAAGGCTGGCAGCCAGCTGACGCCGGATTCCATCAGCACCACCTTCAGCGCGGGGAATTTGACGAATACGCCCTCGTAAATCAGGCTCAGGATCTGGGCCTGAAACGCCTGCGCCTCGGCCAGATAATATTCATAGCGATAGGACGGCCAGCCGACCGAGCTCGGCGCCTGGCGATATTGGCTGCCGGCGTGGACCGCGATCGGCAATTGATGTTTCTCGGCGGCCTGCCAGACCGGCCAGTAATGCCGCCGCCCGAGCAGGCTCTCGCCTTGCGCCAGCACCAGCACCGACACGAACCTGTTATCTCCGGCGCGGCGTTCGATTTCCTCGATCGCCAGATCAGGCGCCTGCAAGGGGATCACGATCGAGGCGCGCAGTCGGGAATCGCGCGCCAGCCATTCCGCCGCGATCCAGTCGTTGATCGCCTTGCAGAAGGCGGACGCCATGTAGGGATCGTAGACCGCCTGGGCGCCGTACAGCACGTTGCAGATCGCGTGGGAGGAGCCGAGCTGGTCGAACGCGCCGCGCTGCACCATCGACAAATCGCTGCCGGGCTTGCCGCTGGCGGGCCGCCAGTCGGCGCGGCCGGATAACGGCATGTTCGGCGGATAGCTGGTGAGATCGAGACCGTCGATGGCCCGGCTCACCACCTGCTCTTTCCAGTGATCGTCGAGATAGGGCAACAGCGTGGTGCGCGTTCCGCCCACGGCAGGATGGATATCGCAGTCGATCCGCGTGGCCGCCATCAGCGTTCCCTGGATATCGTCGTTTCCTGCACATCGTTCTTGGCGGCTGGCTTGCGCCGCGCCTCGAATGTGCCGCCGACGGCGCCCCGGAGCAAGGGTTAAGCAGCGGGGCAGACCGGCGATTTTGGCCGGATCAGCCCGGCGAGGCGGCTATGCCGTCAAATCGCCAAAACACGGACCGAGGCTTGTTCCCTGACGGCGTCTCCATAACTACGTAGCCGGCGAGCAGCGTGGTTTGTCATGACAAGATACCTGATCCTTTGTGGCCTGCTGGCGGCCCTCACGGCGGCATCCACGGGCGACGGCTATGGCGGATCAACTGACATCGCGGCCTACCTGGTCAAAGCCGGGCTGGCCGGCGACGATCCGGCCGCTGCGCCCGCCGACGCGGCGGCGGATCCGTCGACATCATGCGCCGGCGTGTCGTTTTCCCGCGGCCTGAGATATGGCGAGAGCGAACTGAACGTGCTCGACGTCGCAACCGGCGATTCCAGCGAAACCTCGCCGCGTCCGGTGCTGGTGTTCGTGGCGGGAGAAAGTTTCGCCGGCGAAAGCGGCACGTCCGATGCCACCAGCGCGGTCCAGGATCAGGCGATGTGTTTTGCCGCGCGCCACGGCATGGTCGGGGTCAAGGTGAATTACCGGCTGGCGCCGGCAAACCCGTGGCCCGCCGGCACCCGGGATGTCGCGGCCGCCACTTCATGGGTGCACCAGAACATCGACCTGTTCGGCGGCAGCCGCGACGAGATCGTGGCCGTCGGCTACTCCGTCGGCGCCTTTCACGTCGCCAGTTTTCTCGCCCATCCGGAATTGCGGGCGCGCGATTCCGATGTCGCCGCGGCGGTGCTGGTGTCGGGCATCTACCATTCCAGCGCGGATGCCGGCGCCGCCGAGAAATCCTATTTCGGCGCCGACACCAGCAAGTATGACGAGCAGTCTGCGTTTCCCGGTATCCTCAACATCGCCACGCCGATCCTGCTGGCGTGGGCGGCGCGCGATCCGCCGCGCCTGGTCGCGCAGGGCGAAAGGCTCAAGGAACGCCTTTGCAATTCGCCCACCCATTGCCCGCGCACGACGGTCCTGAAGCAGCCGCGACAGCCTGGCTTCCGTGTTCGAGCCGGACACCGCCAGCCGGAGCCTCGCCGGGCCGACGCTGGAGCTGGTGCGGGAAGTCGAAGCCAGGGAACTTCCGTGACACGCCGGCGACATTTTCGCCGTGATGGCGCGAACATTGCAGGCTAGGTTGCCCGGAAGGTAGGCTGCCTCGAAGGCAGCATCGTTGCAAATTGCCGGTTCGGAGATGCCATGACCATTCTTATCCGCGGCGGCACGGTGGTGAACCACGATCACTCCCGCCGCGCCGACGTGCTTGTCGACGGCGAGACGATCGTCGCGTTCGGTCCGTCCCTCGATACGCCCGCCGGCGCGGAGGTGATCGACGCCGGCGGCTGCTATGTGCTGCCGGGCGGCATCGATCCGCATACCCACCTCGAACTGGGTTTCATGGGCAGCGTGTCCATCCGATGATTTCGAATGGGGCACCAAGGCGGCGCTGACCGGCGGCACCACCATGGTGGTGGATTTCTGCATTCCCGATCCCGGCCAGTCGATGCTGGCGGCGTACCAGGACTGGCGGCGCAAGTCCGAGAAGGCGGCCAGCGACTACGGCTTCCACATGGCGGTGACCTCGTGGTCGAAACAGGTATTCGACGAGATGGAAATCGTCGTCAAGACCTACGGCATCAACACCTTCAAGCACTTCATGGCCTACAAGGGCGCGCTGATGGTGAATGACGACGAGCTCTACAACTCGTTCGCGCGCTGCGCCCATCTCGGCGCCCTGCCGCTGGTGCATGCCGAGAACGGCGACGTGGTGGCGCGCATGCAGGAGGCGCTGCTCGAGCGCGGCGTCACCGGCCCGGAGGGTCACGCTTATTCGCGTCCGCCGGTGGTCGAGGGCGAGGCCACCAACCGCGCCATCATGATCGCCGATATGACGGGCACGCCGCTCTATGTCGTGCATACCAGCTGCCGCGAGTTGCACGAGGCGATCGCGCGGGCGCGCGCCGGCGGCAAGCGCGTCTACGGCGAGCCGCTGATCCAGCATCTGTTGCTCGATGCGGCCGAATATGAAAACAGGAACTGGGACCATGCCGCCCGCCGCGTGATGTCGCCGCCGTTCCGCGACAAGAGCCATCAGGACAGCCTGTGGGCCGGCCTGCAGTCCGGCTCGCTGCAGGTGGTCGCGACCGACCATTGCGCCTTCACCACCGAGCAGAAGCGATTGGGCGCCGGCGATTTTCGCAAGATCCCGAACGGCACCGGCGGGCTCGAGGACCGCATGCCGCTGCTCTGGACCGCCGGCGTCAACACCGGCCGGCTGACGCGCGAGGAATTCGTCGCGGTGACCTCGGCCAATATCGCCCGCATCCTCAACATCTATCCGCGCAAGGGCCGGCTCGGCATCGGCTCGGACGCCGATATCGTGGTGTGGGATCCGTCGGCCAGCAAGACGATCAGCGCCAAAAGCCAGGTGAGCCGGATCGATTACAATGTGTTCGAGGGGTTTGCGTGTCTGGGCGCGCCCGTCGCCACGGTCTCGCGCGGCAGGATCGCTTTCGCGCACGGCGAGCTTCGCGCCGAAAAAGGCGATGGACGTTATGTCGAGCGGCCGCCGTTCTCGCCGGTCCATGTCGCCAATTCGACCTGGAAGCAGGCCACCGCGCCGCAAGCGGTGCGGCGCGCGGACGTGACGCCGTGAAGTGAGAGCACCGGAGCGTTTTCAGGCGAACAACGACCTCGCGCCTGATCCGAGGGGATACCGGTTCGCGTGAAGAAAACGCGTCAGGGCGCCAGCCGCAAGCGCCTACTTCTTCTTCCCGTCGGCGTCGAACTGCTTGAGGAAAGCGACGAGGTCGTTGATCTTTTGCTCGTCCTTGAGGCCGGCATAGGCCATCTTGGTGCCCGGAACCTTCGCTTTCGGGTCCTTGATGTATTCGCGGAAGGTCGCCTCGTCCCAGGTGATGCCCGAATTCTTGTTGGCGTCGGAATACGAATAGCCGGCAACGCTGCCCGCCTTGCGCCCGATGACACCGTTCAGAACCGGTCCAACGCCGTTCTTCGCGTTGTCGCCGATCTGATGGCACAGCTTGCACACCCCGAAGACCTTCTCTCCGGCGGCGGCGTCTTGCGCGCTCGCTCCGCCTGCGCCTGCGACCGTCAGCAATGCAACCAGAATAAATCTTCGCATCCTATTCTCCTGTTTCGGTGGCCACTTGGGAGCAGATCGGCTGATCTCGACCGTTCAGACAGTCCCGGTGCGGCATCTCTCAAGCATTGCAGACGATCAAAGTTCCACCCCAATCGACCATGCGAGCCTGCACATTTGGTCGGATAGACACGATGTCCCGGATCCGCGACACCGGCATCAGGCTGAAGGCGGTCGAAAGCGCATCCGCTTCGGTGGCCGTCGGCGCAATGACGCTCACCGTGCTGTACAGCGACGGGCTGCGTCCTGTCGCCGGATCGAACAGATGGGTGAACCGGCCTTTGGAGTCGAACCGGAATCCGGCGCCCGCCGATGTCGCGACCGCGCGATCGACGAGGTCGACGGTTTCGGTGAGCGCGCCGGGCTTGTCGGGATCGGCAAGGCCGATGCGCCACGGCGTCCCCTCAGGCCGTGCTCCGATCGCCCGGATCTCGCCCATATCGACCAACGTCGTCGACAAGCCCGCTTCGCGCAGCCGGTCGACGACGCGGTCGGTGGCGTAACCCTGGGCGATGCCGTTCAGCGTGATGGCGGCGCCGTGCTTGACCAGCGCTATCCGGTCGGCGCTCACAAGCAGGCCGCGGTGTCCCACTTTCGCCAGCGCTTCGGCCAGCCTCTGCGGCGACGGCCCTTCCGGATCGGGCTTCTCCGAAGAAAAATGCTCCGCGTAAAGCTGCCACAGTGGCTGCACCGTCGGATCGAAGGCGCCGTCGGTCAGATCGCCGAAATACAGCGAGGCGTTCAGCAGCGCGACCATGTCGGGGTCAGGAGAAACCAGAATGCCGCTGCGGTTGAGGTTGCAGATCGCGGAGTCGGCCCGGTACAGGCTGAATTGCTGCTCCAGCCGCCGCACATCCCGGATACACTGCTCAACGAGCCGTTCCGCCTCGGCGCGATCCGGGTGATAGATCTCGATCGAGACCTGCGCGCCGAGTGCCGATCCCTGCCATCGCACGGCATCGGCCGCCCGCGCCATTCGACTGCCGGTCAGAAAGGCTGCCCCGGCTGCCGTCGCCACAATGCTAATCATGCGTCGGCGCGTGAGATTTCGGTCTGGAGCTTTTTCCGTTTCGATTGAATTGAAACGGGGCTCTAGATTTTCGATTTGACGCGTTTTCTTGACGCGAACCGGTCTCCACTTCGCTTGAAAACGCTCTAGCATCGGTCGCTCCCGTCAGTTGAGACGCACGTCGGAGTGTTCGGTCTGGTCCTCGGCAGCGTCGCTGCCCAGCACATAGGCGCCTGGAATTTCCGCGAAGGTGACGACCTTGCCGCCATTGGCCGCGACAAAAGCGTCGGCGGCGGCGCGATCGCCGAACGGCACCGCTTCGGCCGCGCCCATGCCGCCCTGCTTGCGACTTTCGATCACGAACAACGCCTTGCGCGCGTCGATCCAGTTTGTCGCGCCGGGATCCTCCCAGCTCACAGCCCGCGCCATATCCGAGACGTAGATCGCCCGGATGTCGCGCGGCTGATCCGGCATCAGCGTGAACGCCACGGTGTCGCGCACCGACGTGAACCAGAACGGATCGATCCTGCTCCCGGTGATGATCTGACCTTTCGGTCCGGGATGTTCGAGCAGGTTCATGCCGCAGAACACGCCCATCGCCTCGCTGTTGAGCGCGACCGGCGGCGGAGCGACCGAATTGGCCGCATCCTGATTGCACCCCGGCAGAAGGAGAGCGGCCACCAACACGCAAACGATCCGCAGCGTCATAATTCCCTCCGCGCAAAAAACACCGTCGCAAGCCCAAGCGGGGCGGCGATCCACACCAGCAAACCCGCCAAGAGCAGACCGCTGCTCGCGCTCGCCGTGCCGGCCAGTCCGGCCATGCCGGAAAACTGGCTGACGTTGAAGCCGGTCAGATTGGTCAGCCGGTAAAGATCGGTCGGATTGAGAAACAGCAGCGCCTCGAGCACGCGCGCCGAGATCAACCGTCCCTGATCGACCACCAGGATGCCGAGCAGTGCCATGTCGAATACCAGCACCATCAACAGCCAAATGCCCACCGACAGGCCTGCCGCGGTGCCGCGGTCGCGGACCAGGCTGGAGATCAGATACCCGATCGCCACGAACACCGCGCCGAGCAGGATCGACGTTCCAACCATGGAGGCAAACGCGTACCAGCTTGCCGCCAGCGCCGAGGTCCCGGTGACGGCGAGCGCCGCCGCCGCCGCGCCATAGCCGATCACGGTGGCGAAGGCGAGGATCAGCACATGTCCGCAGAATTTTCCGAGGATGACCTGGTGGCGGCCGACCGGATAGCTGAGCAGCAGGATCATCGTGCCACGCTCCATCTCGCCGACCACGGCGTCGTGGGAAATCAACAGCGCGATCAGCGGCAGCAGAAAGATCGTGAGGCTGGACAGGCTGACGACAACCACGTCAAGCGCGCCGGTACCGACATGGCCGGTTGGCGCGCTGCCCAGAAATGTCAGCGACAGCGCGAGCGCGGCCAGCAGCAACGTGGTTGCCAGAACCCAGCGGTTTCGCAACCCTTCCTGGATTTCCTTGGCCGCGATGATGACGATGGTTCTCACGCGGCATTCTCCGCAAGAAAATGAGCATAGAGATCGTCGAGGGTGGGTGCCGCGATTTCGATGTTCCTGACGCGCGGGTCGCTGGCCGCGACCCGCAACAAATCCATCTTGCGGGCCTCATCGGGCACCAGCACGATACGACCATGCGCCGTTGCGAGCGTCTCGCCGTTCATCCATGCAGGCACCCCATCCGCACCGGGCACGAGATCGATCGAGACCCGGGTCGGCAGTTGCGAGATCGAGCGCAATTCCGCCAAGGTCCCCTGCGCCACCAGCACGCCACGGTTCATGATCAGGACGTGTTCGGCGCGATCCTCCAATTCGTTGAGCGCATGCGACGAAATCAGGACGGTGGCGCCGTCGTCCCGCAGTTCGTTCAGGATCTCGTAGAAGGTCTGGCGCAGCGCCGGGTCCAACCCCGTGGTCGGCTCGTCAAGCAACAGCACCCGCGGCCGTCCCAGCAGCGCCTGGGCCAGGCCCAAACGTTGCCGCATGCCTTTGGAATAGGTTCCGACCCTGCGATCGGCGGCATCCATCAGGCCGACGCGATCGAGCAGCGCCCAGGCCGAGGCGGGCTTGATCTGCTTCAGCCGTGCGTAGAAGGCCAGCGTTTCGCGCCCCGTGAGCGCGGCATTGAAGGCGACGTTTTCCGGCAGATATCCAAGCTGCCGGCGCGCCGAGAATTCGCCGGCCGCCGGGTCCTCGTTCAGCACGCGGATCGCGCCGCGATCGGCGCGGATCAATCCCAGCATCAATTTGATCAACGTGGTCTTGCCGGCGCCGTTATGGCCGACCAGGGCGCTGAGCCGTCCCGGACCGAGGTCGAACGAGACGTTTCGCAACGCCCGCACCGAGCCGTAGCTCTTCTCCACGCCGTTCACGGAGACGGTAACGGTCATCGCTGGCTCCGGCTCGACGAGGGCTTCGGCGGCGGCGCGATCAGGGGATGGGTATCGACGACGCCACCTGGGTAAAGCGCCGGAAACTGGGCCTGGGCCCAGCGCAGTACCTGCACCGCGGGACTGTTGATCAGGACTTTCGCCGCCGGCGCGGTCCACAAGACCCGATCGACCAGATCGTTGGGGCGGTAGGCGGTGTCGGCGATGCCGTCGCCATTGAGATCGAATGCCGGATTGTCGCTCCAGTAATTGCCGCGACCGTTCTTCGACCAGTCGAGGTCGCGGGTCCCGACATATTTCACCTGATTGCGGTTGCCGACAAAGGCATTGCCGGTGATCTCGTTGCCCTCGGAACCGGCGGTGAAGTGCACCCCGATCCCGCAACCTTCGAACCAGTTGTTCCGGATCCGGTTGTGGTTGGTATTGTAGATGAAGACGCATTTTTCCGGTCCGGAGCGGAGACCCTGCGCCGGCGTCGGCTCCGGCACCATGCCTCGCTCTTCGTCCGGACCTTCGTCCCGGCTGCTTGCAATATTGTCGAGCGGGCCGCCGGTAACTCTATTGCCTTCCAGCTCGGAATAATTGGCATAGTTGAACAGCAGGCCATAATCGCGATCGCGATCCGAGATGTTGTCGCGGATCACGAGCCGGTTCGAATACATGATGGCATAACCGACATGGTTGCCGATGGAGATGTTGCCGCTCACTTCGCTGTCGTTGGTGTACATGTAATGCACCGCAAACCGCACCTGCTCGAAGCGATTGTCGATGAAGCGATCCTTGCGGCTGGAAATCGTGAAAATGCCGTCGCGGCCGTAGCGGAAGGTATTCCCGGCAATGGTGACATCGGGGGCATTCCACAGCGACACGCCGTTGCCGGCCTCGTTGAGGCGCCCGCCGCGCACGCCTTCGACGATGTTGCGCTCAACCCGCGAACCCGCAGCACCATGGACATAGATTCCGAACAGGTTTCCTTCGAGGCGATTGTTTTCGACCACCGCCCGTTCCGCGGTCTTCTCGAGAAAAATTCCCAAATCCATCGTTTGCAGATCGTGGCCCGAACCCCGGATGGTCACGCCACGGATCGTGACATCGGGAGAATTCACCGTGACGACATTGCCGGCGCCACCGCCGACGAGCACGGCACCGGGTCGTCCGATCAAATCGACGCGACGATCGATCCTGATCGCCCCGTTGTATTCGCCGGGGGCAAGCTCGATGACGTCGCCAGCCTGCGCGCGGTCCAGCACCGCCTGAAGCGGCTGCTCCGGAGCAGCCTTCAGCGTCTCCGCGCTGGCGAAGCCTGCGAACTCCGGCGGCGAAGACCGCCGCCGGAACAATGCGTAGAAGGTAAGACACGTACCCGTCCCGTCTTTCAGACCGCTCTGGGCTCGACCAGCATGCGGCCCTTCATTTCCATGTGCATGGCATGACAGAACCATGAGCAGTAGTACCAGTAGACGCCGGCCTTGTCGGCCGTGAACGACACCGAGGCCGTCGCCATGGGCGCGACTTCCATGTTGACGCCGTAATTTGTAATCGCGAAGCCGTGGGTCAGATCCTCCACCGCGTCGATATTGGTGATGTAGACCGTGACGTGGTCCCCTTGTTTGACCTGGAATTGCTCGAGCCCGAACTGGGGCGCCGTCGACGTCATGTAGACGCGCACCTGGCTTCCGTCCCTGATAACCTTGGAGTTGGCCTCGAGCTTGATGCCGTCGGCTTTGGCCTGCTTGACCGCGTCGGCAAACATCGGATCGGCGCGATCCCAGATCGAGATCGGATTGATCTTGGAACGGTGAACGATGGTGGCGTCGTGCGGTTCGGCAAAGCTCGGATCGTCACGAACCAGAACCATCTTGTCGCCGGAGATATCGATCAGCTGATCGTTCTCCGGCTTCAGCGGGCCGACATTGAGAAAGCGATCCTTCGAGAACTTGTTCAGCGAGATCAGCCACTTTCCATCGGCCTCCTTGGTCTGGCCCATCGAGGAGTGGTTGTGGCCGGGCTGATAATGAACGTCGAGCTTCTGGATGATCGGGTCGACCTTCTCGCCCTTGAAGGCACGCCTCGCCAGATCGATGTTCCACTTGCAGATCTGGCTGTCGAGGAACAGGGTCGTGTAGGCGTTGCCTCTGCCGTCATAGGCCGTATGCAAGGGTCCAAGACCAACTTCGGGCTCTGCGACCACGACGTCGCGCGGCTTGATCTTGTCGTCGAACAATTGATCGAACAGACGGACGTCCATCACCGTCACGGTCGGCGAGAGCTTTCCGGCGACGACGACGTGAATGCCGTCGGGCGCGGTGTTGATGCCGTGCGGATTGTTGGAAATCGGGATATAGCGCGTATAGCGCGAACCCTTGCGGCCATCGATCACAGGCACGCCGTTCATTTCCTTGAAGTCGCCCTTCTTCACCGCCTCTTCAATCCGCTTGATATTGAAAATGACGGCCCAGTCCTGCTCGGCGGCCGTCATCTCGGCCAGATTGACGCCTTCTTCGGAATTGTAACAGGTCGAGAAAGCGTACTTGCCCTGGTAGTCGGCGTCGACGTTGTCGAGGTTGCCGTCGACAATCACCTGCCAGGCGACTTTCATGGTATCGCCATCGACCGCGGTGAAGATCGCGTGATACTCCTTCGGCTTGTCGAGAATTTTGCCGTCGTTCGGGAGCGGCACGCCGTCCTCGCCGTTGCAGAACACATAGCCGGTGCGCGGGTATTTCTGCACGCGCAGACCGTGCACCGAGTGCTGGTTCGGCAGTTCGATGATCTTGTCACATTTCATCACGTCGAGACGTACGCGTGCGACCCGCGTATTGGCCTTGTCGTTCATGAAGACGTAGCGGCCGTCATAGGTGCCATCGGTGAAGGAGAGATGAGGATGATGCAGGTCGCCATTCGTGTAGATGCCGCCGCGGGTCTTGAGGAATTCGCGGGTCTCCGGGAGCAGCCCCTCGGTCAGCACCTTCCGGCTTTCGTTGGTCAGTCCCCAGCCGGTGGCGCTGCAGCGGTTGAACACCGGGACGCGCATAAATTCGCGCATCGACGGAAGGCCGACAATGCGCATTTCACCGGTCTGGCCGCTGGAGAAGAAGGTGTAATATTCGTCGAGTTCGCCGGGACCGACTTCAATCTTCTGGACCGCCGATCGCGCGGCAGGCGCTTTCGGCGCGGCGGTCTTGGTCTGGGCGTCGGCCGCCGTGACGAGAGGGTTGCCGTCCGTCGTCAGCGCCGCGCCGCCGGCAAGACCGACACCCGCGGCCGCCGCTGTCGTTCCGAGCAGGGTACGCCGACTGACGCCTTTTCCGTTTTCGTTGTCGCTCATCATAAGCCTCCCAGGCTTTCAGGTTGCAGGTGTTGCAGGTGGAGTGGTGGCGTCGGCGGGCGGCAGGCCAATCGGCTTGCCTCCGGCGGTGATGATGGTGTTCGGACCCTTGCCGCTGCGCATCGAAGGCGACGACAGCGCCTCGCGCTTCTCGCGCTTCAGCCGCACCTGAATCATGTGCGGGCAGCGATGGTCGTCGAAATAGAGCTCCTGGCAATGCATGCAGTAGATGCACTCATTGACGTTGATGTGACCTTCCGGATGAATCGCCTGCACCGGGCATTCATTGGCGCAGCGCTGACAGGGGGAACCGCATTCCGGCCAGCGCCGCAACCACTCGAACATCCGGATCCGGCCCGGAATCGCGAGCGCGGCGCCGAGCGGACACACGTAGCGGCAATAGAACCGCTCGACGAACAATCCTGCAGACAGCATCGTCAGCGCGTAAACCACGTACGGCCATTCGCGCGCGAACTTCAGGACGATCGCGGTCTTGAACGGTTCAACCTCGGCCAGTTGCTCGGCAAACGCGGTCGAGTAAAGCGACAAGCCGAACAGGCCGAGGAAGATGATGTACTTGATCGGCCACAGCCGTTCATGCAGACCCCACGGTACCCTGTATTGCGGGATCTTCACCGCCTTGGCGATGTTGCTCAGCAGTTCCTGCAGCGCGCCGAACGGACATAGCCAGCCGCAGAACGGCCCGCGGCCCCAGAACAGCAGTCCTGCGGCGATCGCGGCCCAGAGCAGGAAGATCAGCGGGGCCGACAGGAAGTATTCCCAGTTGAAGCCGGTCAGCAGCGAATTGGCGAAGGTCAGGACATTGACCACCGAAAGCTGGGCATTCGCGTACCAGCCGAGCCAGACGAGAATGTAGAGCAGATAGCAGCGGCGGACCCACGTGTAGACCACGGGCCGGCGGACCAGGACATTCTGGAAGAAGAAGATCAGGGTGAGAGCGCCGAGCGCCACGACCGTCGTGCCGATCTTGACGACGTTGCCACGCCAGATTTTCATCCATAGCGGTTCGTCTTCGGCGGCGAAGTATGCCGCGCCGTCGTGTTTTGGCGTCGCTTGTGCTGCCGGCGGCGCCGCAGGAGACTTGGCTGGCTGCGGCTGGGCCGCCGGCGCCGGCACAATCTTCATATAGGCATCCGGAAGCGTGTAGCCGAGAGTAAAAGTGAGCCACGCCTTTTCCCGTGTCGAGACCACGCGCTGCACCAGGAGTTGCAGCATCCACGGTTCGGTCGGATCAAGCGTGAATTCCGGCGGCACCGTGAACAGCGCAATTTCGGGAAAGTCAGGCGCGCCTTCGGCTTCAAGGTTTCCCAACCGCGTGTGGTTGACGTCGCGGAAGCGGACGCTGTTGGTATCCTGGATCAGTTCGATGCGGTCGAAGATGCCGCCGCGAACGTAGGCCGCCCCCTTGAACGAATACCGGCCCGATCCCGCGACGATCAGCGCCTGCTGACCTGGCTTCAGCCTGCCGACCAGCCGATTGTAGCCGTCATCGCCGAGCAGGCTGCGGCCAATGGTCGGCACCGCGACATCGGCGACATACAGGTCGATGAACGTATCGGCCGGATCGCCCTCTTCCGGATGCGCGGCCGCAGCGGCATTGCCGGATTTTTCGAAGGCCTTGTTCACGTCGTCAACGGTAAGGATCAGCCGGCGGACGGAACCGTCCCCGACGAGACTCTGCCAGTCGCGGATCTCGCTCTTGCCGGGATCAATCGCCTTGGTGGCCTGCGGTGCCGCGCTGGCGATCGCGCTGCCCTGGTTGCCGAGCCGACCGCTCTTGATGAGCTTGGTCGCGGAACGGACGATGCTGTCGCCTATCACCAGCACGGTCACTGTCGCGCCACTGACGATATCGACCTGCGGCGCGGGCGCGGTTCCGCGCACCACGCTTCCGATGTCGGCGCCGATCAGCTTGTTGACCGCTTCCAGAATACGCGCGACCGGAATGCCCACGAGCACAATCGGTTCCTTGTGCTCGACGAGCTTGAGACCGGTTATCACGCCCTTCGGATCGATCCCGACCAGGATCTGGATCGGCTTTCCGGAATAGCCGGTGGCGTTGGCAAAGTCGGAGTTCAGGTAGACGTAGCCGAGGAGCTGATCATCCTTGTAGGCGGGTGCAATCGCGGGATCACCCTGCAGCGGCCCAAGGCGATTCGCGCCTGGCACCAGTTCGGCCGGCTCGGCCTTGCCGAGGTAATCGTTGAGCCGGCCTGCGGCGCGCGCCTCGCCGAACAGAGCGATCCAGCCGAAAACGGCCAGAGTTCCAAGAACGACACAGATGTTGACGGATTTTCGCAAGGCGAGATTCCAGATTTCAGCAGCAGAACGCCGTTGTTCTGGATCGCGAGGCTCCGCTTATAGCACAGAAGCAAGATTGTTATTGCGCTGGATCAAACTGACGGCACTCTGATCAAGTCAAACTTGGTGTTGGAGGGAACCCGAAATGCACCATGAGCCGCTTCTGACCGCAGTGCCGCCAGTTCCCGTGCGAAGCCTTAGCGAGCTTTATGCAATTGCGTTTGATCTGGCGCAAAGAGCGGCCCAACGCTATGGCGCCCTGGCGGAACGAATCGACGAGAGCTTCCTGGCCGGTGCGTTGCGTCTTCGATGTCCTTGCGACTCGCGAACGCGAACGCGTCGACAGCCTGTCCGCAGCCTGCCTCACCGCCTGCGGCAAGCGCCCCGATACGTCCGACCTGCGCTGGACACCGATCGATCTCGTTCCTGCGGCGGAAATCGCCGACATCAGGGATTCCAGCCTGTCGACGCCTTACACGGCCTGGGCGCTGGCGGTTCGCCATCGCCAGCGTGCCTTCGTGTTCTGGACTTACGTCATCGCTCTGGCCGAAGATCCATCGGTCCGGCTGACGGCGGAACGCCTGGCGCGCGAGGCGCTATCCGACGGAAATCTGTTGCGCCGCGAGCGGCGGCTGGCCTGGCGGGCTGAGCGGAAGATTGGCAAGGAGGACGCCGCAACAACTCATGATGGAATCGCCGAGCCTGCGTCGGCGGCACTTGCTGGAGAGCCTTCTGCTCAAGGACATGGTGACCTGGTCGCAAGGGGTGGACCCGGCCCAGCGCGAACAACTCATGACCCTCGGTGGGGCTCCCCTGCCCCCGCCTTTCCCGACGCCGAACGACCGCGACGGCGCCGCGCCGGGAGACGCGGAAATCGAACCGGTCAAGCGCCGTGCGCTGCGCCGCGCAGAGCAGTTGTCTGTCATCTATCTCAATGAAGCCGATCATGCCGCCGACCAGAGCGGTATGGAATTGGCGCAGAAACTCGCAGCGCAATCCATCATGCGACTCGCGGGCCTGCGTCGTCTCGCTTCCAAATCCGGATTGACGGTGATGCGCCCGGCCCCGGCGCGCCGGCGTCCGGGTTTGGGTCCGGCAGGCCGAGGCGTTAGCGTTGAGCCTGCACCGCCGAAATACCCAACATCCCAAGCAGCCGCCCGCGCGGCTGGACCAGGTCACCCAGGGTATAGCCCTCAAGGACGTCAAGAAAAGCATCGCGCGCCTTCTCCAGGGCTCGCTTCAGCACACAGCAACGACGAATGGCGCAGGGAGCATCGACCGGCTTGAAGCAGGAGGCGATGGCCATATCCGGCTCGGTGTAGCGCACCACCTCGCCAAGCCCGATCGTTTCGACCGGCCTTGCGAGGCGCAGCCCGCCGCCTCTGCCACGGACGGTTTCGATGTAACCGGCTACCCCCAGTTGATGCACCACCTTCATCAAATGATTCCTGGAAATGCTGTAGCTTTTCGCGATCTCGTCGATGGTCGCCAGTCCGCCTTCCTTGACCGCAAGATACATCAGCACACGCAGCGAATAGTCCGTATAGACGGTCAGACGCATGACTTGCTCCGCAATCAACCCCAAAAAGATATATATTGAATATTGCTTTTACACAAGCGCGGATATATAAAGTCAAGGTCTTTCAAGGGAGATCCCGATGGGCAAAGCCACTTCAATTGGTAACGTGTTGGCATGGCCGTTCCTGCTGCCGGGAAATATCGCCTGCGACGCGCTTGGGCTCGGCGAGCACAAAAATCTGGTCCGCATGCTGGTCAACTCGCTGATCTGGACCGTGCTCGGCGTCATCGTGGTGGCGTTCGCGGTATGATCGTCGCGGCCGAGAAGCTCGATCACGTTTCCGAGGACGGCATTCGCCAACTGGTCGATGCGTTCTACGTCAAGGTTCGCGTCGACCCCGAGCTTGCGCCGATTTTCGCACGCGCCATTCCCGGCGATTGGCAACCGCATTTGACCAAGATGTATGCCTTCTGGTCGTCGGTGATGCTCACCACCGGGCGCTACAAGGGCAATCCGGTCGCCAAGCACCTGGTGATCCCGGACGTCAAGCCGGAACTGTTCGAACGCTGGCTGGCGCTTTTTAACGCCACCTGTGCCGAGCTGTTCGACGACGCGACCCGCGAAGCCTTTCGTATCAAGGCCGAGCGTATCGCCGAAAGTTTGAAGCTCGCCTTGTTTTACCGCCCGGACCGGCCGTGGCCGCCGGAGCCGACATCATGACCTTCGTCGTCACCGACAATTGCATCAAGTGCAAGTACATGGATTGCGTCGAAGTCTGCCCGGTCGATTGTTTCTACGAGGGCGAAAACATGCTCGTGATCCATCCGGACGAGTGCATCGATTGCGGCGTGTGCGAACCGGAGTGCCCGGCCGACGCGATCTCCGCGGACACCGAGCCTGGCCTCGAAAGCTGGCTCAAGCTCAATGCCGAATATGCGTCGGCCTGGCCCAACATCACGGTCAAGCGCGAGCAACCTGCCGACGCAAAAACGTTCGACGGCGTCGCCGACAAGCTGAAACAGTATTTTTCACCCAATCCCGGTCAAGGCGACTGATCAACCGGGGTCGCCGGCGAAACAGGCCACGATCCGCAGCGGGTTGGGGGGCAGGCAGCACGGACTGGATCCTTCACCCCATATCCAATCGTCTACCGGGAACCTGGCCGCTCGAAATCGCGAAAGCTCTGCCAAGACGCTGCAACGAGACCCGCTGATGTCGCGGCCCACGCTGCAAGCGCAACCCAGACCATGGAAGAGGATATCGCACGCAACGGCAGAAAGTCGGCCGCAAGCGAAAGACGCAGGCTGGCCAAGGCGTACATACCGAGCGGGAACACCAGACTCCAGAACATCGGGGTGTATGTCAGGGGTACACGGCACACGCCGTGCTTCCAGATTCCAAACAGCAGCAACAGCGGAATCCACCAGGTTGCCCATGCCCACATGATGAGCGTCACGCCGTCGATGAACGGTCGCATGGAATTCAGGAACGGCATGCCACTTTCGGTCAGGATCAGCATCGACCCGGCGTTGGTGCTGATCGCCGCGGCGCCCATGACCACCCACAGCAGAGGCGTGACATCATCGGGTCCGACGTCAAAAAAGAAGATACGATGCGCGAATAGCACGATGAAGATGCCATAAAGTCCAAGCCCCACGCCCCACAACATGTGAATGAGCACGAACACCGTGCGACCGAGATCGCCCACTGCCGGGGCAATCAGGGTGCCCAGGATAACCAGCAATTCGGTGCCGACAATGGCGATCAGCCATCCACCATGGACGACGTTGGCTCCGTGGGCGGTGTTGAGAAAAGTCAGAACCGCGAAGCTGAAATAGATCAAAATGAACCAGACGAGCAGCGCGAACAGCCACAGGAACAATGCGGTCGTCGTGAACCCGCGCAGATAGAGGCCGATGCCGAAAACGTCGGTGCCGGCGACGATGGTGAAGAACGAGAAGACAAGGCGGGGATTGAACAGGTCTGAGCGCATGGCTTGCCTGAACCTGAGGGACCGCAAAATCGTAATGAATGCCAACCAGGGATAGGCGATAAGGTTGACCGCAAAGAGCGCATCGGACCATTCCCGGTGGCCTTCGAAGAACAAGGCATTGGAGATGATCCCGGTGGCCATTACCAGGGCGAAGCAACCGGGATAGAGCGTCGCGATCTGAACATCGGACCACGCACGCTAAATTCCGCATCCGCAAATGCAAATCCCAATCCGCTTTATGTTTTGAAAGCGACATTCCCTCGGATACCGGAAAAGAACTCGATCGGCCAGAGGCATGGAATTGTACAGTACTCGACAAGTCGCTCAATTGGCCTCGTCGAGCCAGGAGGCTTCGCGCAGTGGATACCATTCACCGTGGCGCTGCAATGCGCCGTGAGCTGATCTGCTGAAAATCATCCTGATGACG
This sequence comes from uncultured Alphaproteobacteria bacterium, assembly GCA_963829315.1. Lineage (GTDB taxonomy): Bacteria > Pseudomonadota > Alphaproteobacteria > Rhizobiales > Xanthobacteraceae > Bradyrhizobium. The sequence continues at coordinate 297,924 of CAWHIO010000007.1, forward strand.
CAGTCTGCTGCAAGGAAATATCCGCAAACACTCGATCGGCAGGGAGTTCAACAATGACAGACAGGCTATCCGGCCGCCCAAGGTGGGCCATCGCGGCAGGGATTTTCGCAGTCGCGTTCGGCATCATAACCGTCTTTGAGGGCGGAAGAATGTTGTTCGGTCGACCGGAAATCAGAGCATCCGCAGGGAACATCGTTCCGTTTGTTCTCTGGTTCAACTTCATTGCAGCATTCGGATATTTGATGGCTGGCCTTGGACTGCTCCTGTGGAAACGCTGGGCCGCACAACTGTCAGCCGGCATCGCCGTCACGACCCTCGCGGTGTTTGCCGCTTTCGGCGCTCATGTTGCTTTGGGAGGCGCCTTCGAGGCGAGAACAGTCGGGGCCATGACGCTTCGCAGCATGGTATGGGTCGCGATTGCCCTGTCCGCCTGTCGCGCTCTGGGATGCTTCGCGGCGACGGAACACGGCGACGCCTGAAAACCCGGTGCTTCAGTCTGCTGCGCGCGCCGGCTCTTTCCCGCTCGTTCTACCGAGACTCGATGTCCCTGATGCGGATCATCCGGCCGGATATGCCGCTGCTTCCGGCCTGGCTTTCGCTGGAGCGTCACTCCGGCGAGCCCTGCGAGGCAATTCCCTCCGCCAGCCGGCTTTCGAGCTCCAATTCCAGGAAAAGAAAGCTGACATGGTCGGTCAGAAGCCCGGCCAGGTGAGGACTCAGTATCCTGGCGAGGAGACCGCGAAAATATGGCTTCAGAATTCGGCCCGTGACGCCGCGATCGGCGCACATCAGATCGAGGATATTGCGTGCCAGCGGCGTCAGGTCGCGACTGGCGGTCAAGGGATCGAGAATTGCGCGCTGAGCTTGCTCCACCCGCTGCCAGTTCGCGCCGGAGATATGCGTCAGGACGTTGTTAATATGCGGATGGCGCCGAAAAGCGGCGACGACGAGGAAAGCGAGATCGCCGACGGAGATCTCCCGGTCACCGTGGGACGCCCCCATGGCGAACCCGGATACATATCTTCTGCATTCGGGGTCCATGATCGAACCGGCGTGGATTTGTCCTTCGCTTTCGATTTCCTGGAGCATCGCCGTACCTGGTAAGATATATTCGAAATACATCTTATAAGCTGCGAGATTCGTGCAAGCGGAAAGTTTTGCCTTGGTGGATGACGAATGCCGGTCGCCGGGCCTTGCCGTCCGCCGAGCAACGACTATAAGATGTATTGTAAATACATCTTTATTGCCGATCTTTCCGGAGTGCATGATCATGCAAGTCGAAATCGACGACAAGACAATCTCGGTCGATGCCGCCGTTCTGGGCGAACTCCTGGAGGTGCTTCCAGGCGACGTGCCCGCGCTGATGCGCGAGCATGCGATCACCAGCGTCTGCGAACGTGGTATCGATGCCCATGAAGGCGAATTTCGCTTGAGCTTCTTCTATCGAAACCGCCGCGCGCGATTGAGCGTCGATGGATCGGGCCAGGTCCTGAGGCGTTCGATCATCGACTTTGGCGACAGGCCCTTGCCGAGAGCTCTGCACAGCCAGGGGGCCAACCGTGCGAAGCGCGCGGCTCCCGAGCAGCCCTGACAAGGCAGGCAGCTCGGACCGCGCGGCGTTCGGCGCATCATGCGGGCGGATTTCTCGCCGCCTTCAGTCCCGCAGATGCCTCAAGCGCACGCGCCAGACGTCGGGACCTTGCTCGAGGTAGGACCAGTCGCAACGCGAGCCATGCCTGGCCTCGAGTTGGTAACGCAACGGCCGCGGATCGTGGTCCACCACCAATTGCAGGCTGCTTTCCGGATCAAGGTGATCGAACAACTGGCTGATGATGCCGTGGCGATGCCTGGGATCGATATCCCCGACATTGATCACTCTCTCAAGGCCTTCCGAAGTCTCCTGCATCGAGCGCTCCTATAAGATGTATCATGTATATATCTTATCATGGATGACGACGAGAGCAAGGACGAACTGTGCTTTTGGCAGCGCTGCCGCGAAGGGCGCCGAGCTATTGTCAAATATCTGTCTGGACGATTGCGGGCTCACGACCAAAGCGGCATCGAGCTCGCCCAGTAACTTGCCGCTCAATCCATGCCGGCTCGCCGGTCTGCGCAATATTGCCGCTTTACCGGCCACGCCGTGAGCCGCCGGCCAAACAAGGCGCCGGCCATCAAGGCAGCAACCGCCACTTGGGCCTGGGAAGCTGCGGATTGGCAGGAAGGGATGGTGGGCGCGACAGGGATCGAACCTGTGACCCCCTCGATGTCAACGAGGTGCTCTCCCGCTGAGCTACGCGCCCTTAACCTGACGTGACGGGTGGGGTCCGTATATCGGCTCCAAAGCGGGCAGGCAAGGATGCCGGGACGGACGTTTTCGAGGAATTTGGCGGCCCGGTCTTTTGTTCTGACGCGTTTTCTTTCGAAAACGCTATGCCGCCAGCATCTTGTTCACTTCGCTGACCAATTCGCGAAGATGGACCGGCTTCGACAGCACTTTTGCATTTTTGGGCGCATCGGAATCGGAGTTCAGCGCCACCGCGGCAAAGCCGGTGATGAACATGATCTTGATGTCGGGATCGAGTTCCGAGGCGCGGCGCGCCAGCTCGATGCCATCCATCTCGGGCATCACGATATCGGTCAGCAGCATCTCAAACGGCTCCTCGCGCAGCCTTTGATAGGCCGACATGCCGTTATCATGCGGGGAAACCTGAAAACCGGCGTTTTCCAGTGCCTTGACCAGGAAGCGGCGCATGTCGTTGTCGTCTTCGGCGAGGAGGATTTTATGCATGGCGGTTGGTCGTAATCCCGTTTGGAGGATCAATCCGCTCACTAAGCCCGATAGAGGGTAAATTTCGGGTGAAAGGGAACGGCGTGCGGCCGGCGGTTGACAGCGTTCTTTCTGGACCGGAACGCGCCTCGAATCAATGAAGCCGGGCATTTTCCGCTGGCAAGAGACGTTCCAGACCGGATCGCTGTTTTTTTCGCTTGGCAGATCGACCGCGATTACCGACAATGAGTTCTCATAAAAACTCCGGTTTTCTGGCAGGAATGACGTTTCCAGAACGGCGGATTCGAGGGACGGCGCCCGACAATGACCCTGTTTGACGGAGAACTGTCGCCGCCGTTCGAGATCGTGGAGCCGGCCGCCTGGCGGGCCCCGATCATTTTCAACTCTCCGCATTCCGGATCGGTCTATCCGGACGAATTCCTGAGCGCGTCGCGGATCGACCTTGCGGCGCTGCGCCGCTCCGAAGATTCGTTCATGGACGAGCTGATCGCCGGCTTGAGCGGTCGCGGCTTTCCGACCGTCAGCGTCAACTTTCCCCGCTCCTATGTCGACGTTAACCGCGAGCCCTATGAACTCGATCCGCGGATGTTCTCGGGGCGCTTGCCGAGCTTCGCCAATACGCGGTCGATGCGGGTCGCCGGGGGGCTCGGCACCATCCCGCGGGTGGTCGGCGACGGCCAGGAAATCTATCGCGAGCGCCTCTCGGTCGACGACGCCCTTGCGAGGATCGAGGCGCTCTACAAGCCCTATCACCGCGCGCTGCGGCGGCTGATCAACAAGGCGCATCAGGCGTTCGGAACGGCGGTCGTGGTGGATTGCCATTCGATGCCCTCGATCGGCGTGTCGCGGGATGAGCCGCGGCGGCCGGACGTGGTCATCGGCGACCGCTACGGCACCAGCTGCGCACCGCTGCTCGCCGACGTGATCGAGGAGACCATGAGCCGGCTCGGCTATTCGGTCGGACGCAACAAGCCCTATGCCGGCGGTTTCATCACCGAGCATTACGGCAATCCGGCATCAGGGCTGCATACCATCCAGCTCGAACTCAACCGTGCGATCTACATGGACGAGCGGCGGCGCGAACGCAGCGCGCGGTTCGCGCAGGTGGCGAGCGATTTCGTGATCCTCGCCGAGGTCCTGGCCGCCGTTCCGCTCGACGATCTCGGGCCGTTCCAGGCGGCGGCGGAGTAGATCTCCGCTTCACCCGAGAGATAAATGACGGCTTCAAGAAAAAAGGGCCGCTTGAGTAAACAAGCGGCCCAAGTCTAGGGAGGAAACGCCCAAGGAGGGCAGCGATAACGCCAAAGCGCTACCGCACCGCAACAATATGCGACCGCGCTGCACAAAGTGCAAGGGCTTTCGACTCATTTCCGGTGCATAATTGGTAAGCATTACGCGCAGGCTCAAGGAAACCCGGCCAAGCCGTTTTCTATCATTATTTCAATGAGTTAGGTGCCCAAGACGGCGAACCGCACCTCGCCTTGATCGAGGGTTATCCCGGCGCTCTCGAATTCGTGATCGGGTGTGTCATCATAAAATACACCTCCGCGCCGGCTGATTCGAAAACGAAATAATCACGGCCAAGGCCCGGCACGCGCGTGCGTTAACCGTGCGCAATTTGCAGGATTGCGCTAGGCAGGAGCCGCGAGATGTTTCGCTCCCGCGCCATACCCCAAGGAACCGCCGTGACGGTCATCGATTTTACCGCCTTCATCGGCCGCCTTGCGACCGCCTCCGGTGAGACCATTCTGCCGTTCTTCAGGACGTCGCTCAGCATCGACAACAAGGGCGCGGCCCACGATTTCGATCCGGTGACGGAGGCCGACCGCGCGGCGGAGGCGGTGATGCGCCGGCTGATCAAGGCCAACTTTCCCCAGCACGGCATCGTCGGCGAGGAATTCGGCAGTGAGCGCGAAGATGCCGAATATGTCTGGGTGCTGGACCCGATCGACGGCACCAAATCCTTCATTTCCGGCTTTCCGATCTGGGGCACGCTGATCGCGCTGTTGCACAAGGGCACGCCAGTGTTCGGCATGATGCACCAGCCCTTTATCGGCGAACGCTTTTCCGGCGACAGCGGCTCGGCGCATTATTCCGGGTCGGCCGGGATGCGGAAACTGGCGGTGCGGCGCTGCGCTTCGCTGCAGGATGCGACGATGTTCACGACCAGCCCGCTATTGATGAACGCCGCCGACCGCGCCGCCTTCGGCCGCGTCGAACAAGCGGTGCGGCTGACGCGCTACGGCGGCGACTGCTACTCCTATTGCATGCTCGCCGCCGGACATCTCGATCTCGTGATCGAGACCGAACTGAAGCCCTATGACATCGCGGCATTGATTCCGATCATCACCGGCGCCGGCGGCGTCGTCAGCACCTGGGACGGCAAGCCGGCCCAAAGCGGCGGCCGCATCATCGCGGCGGGCGATCCGCGCGTGCATGAAGCCGCGATCAAGCTGCTCAATGGCTAGGTCGGAGTTTGCATGAGAGTTCCAGGCGCGCTTGCAACCGGATTGTCCCTGCTGTGGCTGTCGGCATCGGTTGCGGCGGCGGAGTTTCCCGACCGAGCCATCCGGCTGATCGTGCCGTTTCCGGCCGGAGGCCCCAACGACATCATCGCGCGGGTGATCGGCCAGCGCATGTCGGAACTGACCGGGCAGCCGGTGTTGATCGACAACCGCGGCGGACAGGGCGGCGTGCTTGGAACCGACGCGGTGGCGAAGGCGAAACCGGACGGCTACACCATCGCGATTTCGAGCGCCGGTGCGCTCGCCATCAGCCCGACCATGGAAAAGGTCGCCTACGATCCGCTGAAGGACCTGCAGGCCATCACCCTGGTCGCGAAGGTGCCGGAAATGCTGGTGGTCGCGACCAATGTTCCCGCCAAGAACATGAGCGAACTGGTCGCGCTGGCCAAGGCGCAGCCCGGAAAACTCAATTTCGCATCGTCCGGACCCGGCAGCCTGCCGCATCTGGCGGGCGAGCTGCTCAAGCTGACGGCGAAAATCGACATCGTGCACGTGCCCTATCGAGGGGCGGCTCCCGCCGTCAACGATCTGCTCGGACAGCAGGTGCAGATGGTGTTTCTCGATCTGCCGATCATCCTGCCGCAGATCAAGGCCGGCGGGTTGCGGGCGATTGCGATCGGCGCGCCGGAGCGCGCGCCGACGGCGATGGATGTGCCGACCACGGCCGAAGTCGGAATGCCGGATCTGCAAGCGGAAAACTGGTACGGCATGGTGGCTCCCGCCGGCACGCCGGCGCCGATCGTCGCCGCGCTGAACCGGATCGCGACCGAGGCGATGCGCGATCCCGTCGTCAAGGAAAAGCTCGCCATTCAGGGCGCCACGCTGATCGGCGACAGCCCGGAGCAGTTTCACGCCTTCATCGCAACCGAGATCGAGAGATGGGCGAAAGTGATCAAGGACGCCGGCGTCGCAACGGAGAAGTGAGCAGCCTGCTATCGCGGATCGTTGCCTGCCCTCCTCCCGCGTGCGCAGCCGGGCGGGTCAGCAGCGAAGCGCGCCCGAGGGCAGGGCTGGGCGATGCTCCAGCGTATAGCGAAATGGGTGTCCGCGGAGCAGCCACTGCCGATCCCTTCGCCGCTGTGCAGCCTCCAGCAATGACGCATATCGGCCTCTCGACGCATCGCCGTCGATGCAAATCTTCCGTACTGCGCCGCCCTGCGCAGATGCTCCACCAGTTGCTTCGCCGGTCTTGGCAGCGTCTTGAAGCTGCGGGCGCAGATCACGAGCTTCCGGTTCGCCCAGGCGTCGCGGATCGTGAGGTGCGTGATCGGCATCGATCGCGCGCAACGTCTGGCGGCGGCCTCCGGCACCACGGCAATGCCGACACCCGCGCCCACCATCTGGCAGATCGCGTCGAAATCCCTCAAGCGCGCCCGGACCCGCAACCGCACCCCCAGCCGCGCCGCATGCTTGGCGATATGGACCTGGAGCGCGGTCGAATTGGTCAGTCCGACGAAATCGCGATCCGTCACCTCCGTAAAATCGATGCCGCGGCGATTGGCAAAATCGCCGCGCCGCGGCGCCACCAGCATCAAGCGGTCCTCGCTGAACAGGAATCGCTCGAAATTCTCAGGCAAGGCGTGCTCGGCGGCAAAGCCGAGATCGGCCGCACCGCTGGCGATCGCCGCGACGATATCGGTGCTTTCGCGTTCCTCGACGTCGAGGCTGATGTCGGGATGTTCGCGCAGGAATCCCGCGAGCGCCTTCGGCAAATGCTCCGAGAGCCCGGAGGTGTTGGCGAGCAGATGCACGCTGGCCCTGACGCCGCTGGCGTAAGCGGCAAGATCGCCACGCATCATGTCGACATTGTGCATGATCAGCCGGGCGTGATCGCGCAGGCTTTCGCCGGCCGCGGTCAGCTCGATGCCGCGGCGGCGGCGCTTCACGAGCGCGACGCCGAGCGCGGCTTCCAGGCCCTTGATCCGGGCGCTTGCGGAGGCCAGCGCCAGATGGGCGCGCAGCGCGCCATGGGTGATGCTGCCGGAGTCCGCCACCGCGATAAAGAGCTGCAGGTCAACCAGATCGAAACGCATGGCGGATCTCTCAAAGCCCTCATGGTGAGGAGGCGCATCGCAGGCAAATTTACGCAGCCTGCGTAGACTTGGCTGTCTCGAACCATGAGGCCGGCGTTTCATCCTTCGAGACGCGGCCAAAGGGCCGCTCCTGAGGATGAGGGTCCGTATTCATTCTATCTGCCTTCGTCATGGCCGAAGGCTTATTCAATAAGCTCCAGATTGTGCCGATCCGCCCGATCGGTCAATCTGGCGCCATGTCCGAATCTCTCCTGCTTTTCATTATCGCGGCATTCCTGCTGGCGGGTTTCGTCAAGGGCGCGCTCGGGCTTGGCCTGCCGACGGTGTCGGTGGGCCTGCTCGCGGTCACGATGCCGCCGGCGCACGCGCTCGCCCTCGTCATCGTGCCCGCGATACTGACCAACATCTGGCAGACCTTCGTCGGCCCCTATCTGCGCGACATCATGCGGCGGCTGTGGCCGCTGCTGCTGGGTTTGGCCGTCGGCATCCGGTTGAACGCGGGATCGATGACCGGTCCCTATGCGCGCTACAGCACGATCGTTCTCGGCGTCCTGCTGGTGATCTATGCGGTCATCGGCCTGCGCAAATTCGTCTTCAGCGTCGCGCGACGCGATGAAAAATGGATCGGCGCCATCATCGGCCTGATCACCGGCGTCATCTCCGCCGCAACCGGCGTGCAGGTCGATTCCGTCGATGCCGTACTTTCAGGCGATCGGCATGGAGCGGGACGAGCTGGTGCAGGCGCTCGGGGTGTTCTTCACCGTCGCGACCGTGGCGCTGGCTTTCAACCTCTCAAGCGCCGGACTGCTCGACGAATCGACCACATGGCCCGGCGTCATCGCATTGGCGTGCTCGTTCACCGGCATGGCGATCGGGCAGGCGGTGCGCTCGCGGATGCAGCCCGAGGCCTTCCGCCGCTGGTTCCTGATCGGGATGTTTTTCCTCGGGATCTATCTCGCCGGCAGCGCGACCTACGAACTCGCGCGGTCCTGACCGGCCTTCACCCGAACAGCGGCGTGCCCGGCACGAAGGCGTCGAACGCCGCCCAGAACTGGGCGCGGTAGCGGTCCTGCTCCTGCAGGATTTCGTGTTTGGCCCCGGCGATCACCAGATGCGAGCCGGCACGCAGATGATAGGCGAACTCCTCGATCGCCGGCGTCGAGACCACGGTGTCGTTGGAGGCGGCCAGCATCAGGATCGGCTGACGAATCTCCGAGCGGATAGTTCGCGGCACGAAAGCCGTGCATCGCCGTGAGCGCGGCATCGGCCCAGGCCACCGTCGGCGAGCGCGAGGCCCAGCGTCGGATCCTCCTCGAGAATGGCGGCGTTGCGGGCGTAGCGCACGGGATCGCTGGTCAGGGGATTGTTGACGAACGACTCGGTGCCGGTCAGCGCGTCACCGCCGCCGGGAATGTAGCGGCCGCCCAGCCCCGCGAGCCGCAGGACGCGCAACAGCGCGCGCGCCGGCAGCGACGTCTGGTATCCGGGAAGATCGATCATCGGCGCCGACAGCACCATGCGGTCGAACCAGCGCTTGCCGGCATGGGCGACCCGCAGCATCACCGCGCCCCCCATCGAGTGCGCCAGCGCAAAGTACGGCGGCGGGCAATCCGGCAGCACCACCTGCTGCACGAAGGTTTCGACATCCACTTCGAAATCGGAGAAATCGCGGACATAGCCTTTGCGCGGATCGCGCAGGCGCCGCGACGAATGGCCCTGCCCGCGCCAGTCGATCATCGCCACCGCGAAGCCGCGATCGCGCAAATCGCGCACCGTCTCAAAGTACTTTTCGATCTGCTCGCTGCGGCCGGTGAAGACGCAGACCGTACCCTTGCGGCCGGCCGGCGGCGCCCAGCGCGCATACCGCAATTCCGCGCCATCCGGCGTCTTGATGGTGCCGGAGACGACGTTCTCCGGCACGGGATTGGCGGGGATCGAGACGAGCGTCATGGGCGGCGGACCGGCTAGGTGAAAAGGCCTGAAAATCAAGGGGCGGGCGCATCAAAAAGGGCGACGTCGCCCTACTCTTGAACGCGTTTGGGCCCCTCCCATATCACCTTCGTGCAGGCCGCTACCAGTGTTTCGGGAAACCCGAAGCATCAAGGCTGCATACCGACGAAAGCCCGGCCCGATGGCGGGCGGGTTCACACATTCATAACAGTCGCTCAATGGAGGACTACCCTATGCGTACCTACGATCTCACCCCGTTTTATCGTTCCACCGTCGGCTTCGACCGGTTCTTTTCCCTGCTCAATCAGGCGACAGCGGACGGCAGCCCCGGCTATCCGCCCTACAATATCGAGCGCACCGGTGAGAACACCTACCGCATCAGTGTCGCGGTCTCCGGCTTTTCGCAGGGCGAGCTTTCGATCGTCGCCAAGGAAAACACGCTGACGATCAAGGGCGAGAAATCCGCCAATGAGAACGGCAAGGACAAGTCCGAGGTGCTCTATCGCGGCATCGCGGCGCGCGCCTTCGAACGCGCCTTCCAGCTTGCCGATTTCGTGGTGGTGAAAAACGCCTCGCTGGAGAACGGACTGCTCCACGTCGATCTCGTGCGCGAGATTCCCGAGGCCAAGAAGCCCCGCAGCATTCCGATCGCCACCAACGTCCAGTCGGCGCCGGCGATCGAAGGCTCCGCCGAAAAGGCCGCCGCGTAACGCGCCGCCTTCGCGCCAAATTCCGAATATGAAAACGCCCCGGGAAACCGGGGCGTTTTTTTGTTGGAACTGTCGTCCCTGCGAAAGCAGGGACCCATAACCACCGGCCTTTGTTGTTGCCCTGGATGGTTCTCCAGCATACTCGATAACACTCGCCGGTGGTTATGGGCCCCGGCTCAAGGCCGGGGCGACCAAAACCAGAGAAGAGCTACTCCAGCCCCTGCACCTGGGGCATCGGCTGCGTCGGCTGAATTGGCGCAGCCGGCTTGGCCTCGACGACCGGGGCTGCGGCCTGCGGCGTTGCCGGCGCATCGGCCGGTTTTGTCTGCACGGCGGCCGATTGCTGCTTCGGCTGCACCGGCGGTACAACAGGCTTTGCCTCGATCACGGCAGGTGCAACCTGCGGCGTTGCCGGCGTGTCGGCCGGTTTTGTCTGTACCGCAGCCGACTGCTGCGCCGGTTCGGGCGCGGGTTTCTGAGCCAGCGGCTTGACCTCGTCCATGTGCTGCGGCG
>CAWHIO010000008.1:0-34585 GCA_963829315.1 uncultured Alphaproteobacteria bacterium
GCCATCCTTGTAGCCGGCAGAGGCCACGCAGTACCATGCAGTCACATCTGGTATGGTGGGGGTGAAATCGCCCGGCAAAGTGAGTGCAGCCCATGACTGAAAACGAACAGACCGGATGGCTGGCATCCGGCGACGTCAACATCTTTTATCGGGTCTTCGGCGCGCCCGGCCGCACGCCGATCCTGTGCATGCACGGATCGAACTACTTCAATTCCTATGACTGGCTCGGCATTTGCCGAAAGCTGGCCAGCGACCGCGAGACCGCCAGCTACGACAAGCGCGGCTTCGGCGAAACGACCTGGAGCCCGAGCAAGAACTATTCGGCCGAGGTGCAGATGCGCGACATGCTCGCGGTGATCGGCAAACAGGGCTGGGACAAACCCGTCATCGTCGGCCATTCATCGTCCGGCAGGCTGTCAATCGCCTTTGCCGCCAATTACCCGGACAAAATCTCGGCCCTCGTGGTCGTCGACAGCGCCATGACCCGAGATGAAGGCGGTCCGCGTGTGTCGACCGGAAACAAGCCGATGATATTTCCCTCGGTCGATGCGGCGATGGCGCATTTCGCCAAGCTCAAGAACCCGCCGCGTATTGCGCGTGACCGCGAGCGCGCCGAGCGGGCGCTCGCAAGCGTCGACGGTGGTTTCATGCTCCGCCGCGATCCGGATTTCGAAAATATGGTGCCGCAGGGTGCGGACGCCGGGAAACCGGTGCGCGCGGCATGGCAGCTCCTGGCGGATGTCAAATGCCCGATTCTGGTCATACGCGGCTTGCGTTCGGATCGTTGGCCGCCGGAGATTCTCGAGCCGATGCAGCGCGACTATCCGAAGATCCAATGGGCGACGGTCAATTCCCAGCACGATGTCCCTTACCAGGACCCTGATGGCCTCGTGACTGCGGTGCGGAAATTCATCGGACCGTTGTAATTGAGGTCACCGCGATGGCGCGGACTGCGCGATCGCGTGGGCGTATTGCTGCATCACGTCCGGCGCGGTGGTGGCGATCTGCGCGATGATCTGATCGACAATGGCGCCGGAGCTCGGCGAAACTTCGAGGTTTGAACGCTCCGCGTCGGCCAGAAAATCCTTGTCCGTGGCCAGCGCGGCAAAGGCGGTCCGCAGTGTCGCGATGGTTTTCGCTGGAATGTCCGGCGGCGCGATCACCGGCCGGGCCATTTGCTTCTGTGTGAAGTAGAGACTGAGGACCTTGCGGGCCATGTCGGTCTTGGCGAAGTCGAGCGCCAAAGGCACGTCCGGCAATTCCGGATCCTTCTGCAACGCGCCTTGCACCAGCAGCGTGACTTTGTGGTCGCGTATCCAGTCCGGCTTCTGCTTCTTGAGGCTCGACCATGACCAGTCGCCGATGCCCTGAACCTCGCCGCGCTCCATGGCCAGGGCGATGTCCGCCGTGCCGCTGTAGCCGGTGATGATCTTGAATTTCGTGCCCAGGAACGCGTTATAGAGCCGCGGCGTCGTGTCCGGATCGACGCCGGTATGCGCGCCGACGATGAGTTCCTTGTGGAACAGGTCCTGGATCGAGTGAACGGGGGCCGTCGACCAGGCGAGCGACAGGCCGACTTCGCTCGAGAGACTGCCGAGCCAGTTCAGCTTGTCGAGCTCAAAGCGGACGCCGTCCGGGTTGGTCAGCTTGGTGAACAGCAGCGAGCGCTGGATGAGCGCGATGACGGTGCCGTCACGCGGCGCGGAATTGTAGATGTAATTTGCCGCCGCCAGGCTTCCGGCCGCCGGCATGTTTTGCACGATCACGGTCGGGTTGCCCGGCGTGAGACGGCCGAGATGCCGCGCCATCAGCCGCGCCAGTTGATCGTAGCCGCCGCCGACGGCGGCGCCGCACAGCAGGGTGATTTGCTTGCCGGCGTAGAAATCCTGCGACTGGGCCGAGGCGGGTGCGAGGCACGCTAGCAACACGATGACGCAAGAGCAGAGGACTGCCGGCTGCAAGTTCCCCTGCCCCTTGTGGGGAGGGGTTAGGGGTGGGGGTCGGGAGGTGGCGCGCGTGCGTCGTCCACCGCGCTTCGCCTCAGGACCCCTTCCCCACCCTCCCCCACAAGGGGGGAGGGACTTTGCCGCTGAGCTGGTAAGCTCATTTCGTGCACCCTCGCCCTAGCCTTTCATGGTGCGCCGTTCGATGTCGAGGAAGCGCGGGAAGTCGCACGTCTCCTGCGCCGCTTTCATTTCCTTCTCGGCGCCGCCGCGCCCTAAGAATGGGTCGAGCTTACCCTGCGCCAGGCACTCGTAGGATTGCTTTACCGCCTTGTGCATGGCGGCAAATGCCGTTCCGGACGACGCCGCGAGGCGAAAGCCAAGGGCAGCGAGGTCGCGGGGCGACATTGGAAATTCGGCAAAGCCGTCCGGCGGCGCAAATGTCATCAGCGGCGGCGGCAGGCGTTCGCCGACGATGCGCAGCTCTTCGGCGTTTCGCGTGTAGATGAACAGCATGTCGGCGCCCGCCTTGTGAAACGCTTCGCCGCGACGAAGCGCGTCATCGAGACCGCCGACGCGGCGCGCGTTGGTCCGCGCCACGATAACGAGGTTCGGGTCGGTGCGCGCCGCCAATGCTTCGCTGAGTTTTTTCAGCATGAATTCCATCGGCACGAGATGATCGATGCCGGCGTGATGCTCGAAGCGGCGCGGCAGGAGCTGATCTTCGATCTCGATGGCGGCAAAGCCGGCGGCTTCGGTCAGCGCAATCGTACGATGCAAATGCACCGGATCGCCAAAACCGCCGCCGGCGTCGAGCACGATCGGCAGCTTGCACGCAGCGCGCATATCGACGGCGACCTGCGCCAGCTCCGTCATGCTGATGTTGGCTTCGGTGACGCACTTGTACCAGCCGAGCGAGCCGCCGCTGAGATAGATCGCCTTGAAGCCCGACGCTTCCGCAAGCCGCGCCATGATGGGATTGAGCGCCACGGGTGCGACGATCAGCTCGTTTCCGGAAATCAGTTCACGCAAAGTCGTCAACGCTCGCTCCTCCCCGACCGGCTTGCCTCGACCGGCATGTCATGCGAAAGCCCGATGTCATACGAAAACGGCGACCGTGAAAAGGGGAGGGTTGCGATGCTCCGATTAAGGGCGCTCTGCGGCGTCATGTTGGTGTGCCTTGCCGCGACGACCGCGCAGGCGGCTTATCCCGATCGTAACATCACCCTGATCGTGCCATTTGCGCCCGGCGGTCCGACCGACATCATCGCCCGAATTATCTCGGCCGCGTTCCAGAAGTCGCTCGGTCAATCGGTCATCGTCGACAATCGCGGCGGCGCCGCCGGCAATATCGGCATGGGCGTGGCGGCGCGGGCGACGCCCGACGGTTACACGCTCCTTCTCACCTCAACCGCCATCGCCGTCAATCCGGCGCTGTTCGCGCATCTTCCGTACGATCCATTCAAGGACTTCGTGCCGATCTCGGAACTCGTCAATGCGCCCAATGTCATCGTCGTGCGCGTCGATTCCGGGATCAAGACGATCGCCGATCTGGTCGCGCGCGCCAAGGCGGCACCCAGCGCGTTCAATTATGCGAGCCCCGGGGCCGGCACCAAATCGCATCTCACCGGCGAGCAACTCAAGCTGCGGGCCGGCATCCAGATGGTGCATGTGCCTTATCGCGGGGCCGGTCCGGCGACGCTCGCCGTGCTCGACGGCACCGTGCAGGTCGGATCGGTTGCGCTGTCGGCGGCGGAGCCGTTCATCAAGGACGGCAAACTGACGGCGCTCGCCGTCACTGGAGCGCATCGCTGGTTCTCGCTGCCCGATGTGCCGACGATGATCGAGCAGGGTTATCCGGGCTTCGTGTCGGACACCTTCAACGCGCTGTTCGCGCCGGCTGGAACGCCGCAAGAGATCGTCACTCTGCTCGAACACGAAAGTCACAAGGCGATGACGGATCCGACCGTGCGCGAGCTGGCGCGCCGCGCCGGTTTCGAGGTTGTCGGCGGCACGTCGGCGGAGCTTGCGGCGCGAGTTGCCGCGGAGGTCCCTGCCGTCAAGGAGCTGGTTGCAAAGATCGGGATCAAGCCTGAATGAAGAACGACAAACGCGGTGACGATGATGTGAGCGCGGCGTGAGGACGGCAGCCGCCACTCGGTGCTACAACCGTCACGCTTCAGCTTTATGCCATTGCCGGGAGAGAACGATGATCGGGACATGCGAGCGCAGATATTTCACGGCCGCGGCGCTGGGTCTTGCCGCCTGTTTCATGGCCGGTTTCACAGCCGGCCACGCCCGGGCGCAAGCCGCGCCTGATTACGCCGCCATTCTCGCCGCGCCGGACCGCAGCGATGCGGATCGGCAGGCCGACAAGCGCCGGGATCCGTCGCCCCTTCTCGCCTTCACGGGCGTGCGCCCCGGCATGAAGGTGCTCGATATGGGCGCCGGCGGCGGCTACAGCACCGAGTTGATGGCGCGCGCGGTGGCGCCGAACGGCGTCGTCTATGGACAATATCCGGAAGATGCCAACGAGAAGGCGAAGGCGGCCCTCGAAGCGCGCATGAAGACTCCGGCGATGAAGGACGCCGTCGCGCTGTGGCGGCCGTTCGACGATCCGGTCCCGCCGGATGTGCACGATCTCGATCTGATCACGTTTCTCTTTTACTACCACGACACGGGATACATGAACGTCGATCGCGCCGCGATGGACCGCAAGATGTTCGCGGCGCTCAAGCCTGGCGGCTATCTGGTGATCGCCGATCATTCCGCCAAGGCCGGCGACGGCGTTTCCGTGGTCAAGACGCTGCATCGGATCGAGGAAAGCACGCTGCGCAAGGAAATCGAGGCGGCCGGCTTCAAGCTCGTTGCCGAGGGCAACTTCTGGCGCGCTCCCAGTGACACGCGCGACTTCGTCACCTACAAGCCGACCGGACCGGTCGATAATTTCGTGCTGAAGTTTCAGAAGCCGATGTGAAGGACGGCTACTGAAGCTGGTCCTTGACCTTGTCGAGTCCGGCATTGACGCAATCGTCGTCGAAGCCGGGCGAACCCGAGGCGCCGATGCCGCCGATGACTTGGTTGCCGGCTTTGATCGGGACGCCGCCCGGAATCGCAATCACGTTCGGCAAGGTCACTTGCTGGTGGGCAACCGACTTGGGGTCCTGCAGCTTCTTGACGTATTCCGCCGTTGGCTGCTTGAACGTCATCGCCGTATAGGCCTTGCGCCGCGCGTTCTCCACCGTGTGCGGCGAAGCATCGTCGCCGCGCATGGCGATGACGGTCTCGCCGTCGCGGTCGACGACCACGGCCAATTCCGGATAGCCTTTGGCCGCGCAGGCCGCAATCGTGCCTTCCGCAATCGTCTTG
This sequence comes from uncultured Alphaproteobacteria bacterium, assembly GCA_963829315.1. Taxonomy (GTDB): domain Bacteria; phylum Pseudomonadota; class Alphaproteobacteria; order Rhizobiales; family Xanthobacteraceae; genus Bradyrhizobium. The sequence continues at coordinate 5,313 of CAWHIO010000008.1, forward strand.
GCGACGTCCAAAGACAAGTCCTTGTGCATGATGAGCGCCGCCGTAGCCGGTAACGGCGCTGCAAGCGCACAGGCGAGCGTGGCGAAGCCGAAGCGATGAACGATCGACATAAATTGTCCTCCCGGTAAAACTTGCGTCCGCTGTGTGAACAGCGGACGCCCGACGTCTATTCCATGATGGCTTGCCGCAATGAGACGGCGCGCTCAGTAGGGTCGGCCGTAATAGGCCGGCGGCGGCTGGGGCGGAAAGCCGGGCTGGGCGTAAGGCTGACCGTAATAGGGCTGCCGGTAATAGGTCTGGCCCGCATAAGCCTGACCGTATGCCGGTTGACCATAGCCGGACTGCGCATAACCGGGTTGCGCGTAGGTCGGCTGGCCATAGGCAGGTTGACCGTACGCCGGTTGGCCGTAAGCCGGCGCGATCTGCATCGGCTGGGTCACAGCGGCTTCGTTCGTCGGCGCGCGCCGCCGCGCCATCGCCGGTCCGCCCGCCGGGGTCTGCCCCGATACGGTCACGCTCGTGTTCGCCATGCCTTCGGCCTTCACCAGGTCGAACAGCGTCGCGGCATGGTCCGGCGACAGCCGCACGCAGCCATGCGATACCGCAAGGCCGAGGTGCTTCACATCGAAAAAGCCGTGGATGGCGTGGCCGTGCAGATCGAAGAAGATCGCATGCGGCATCGGCGCGTTGTCCCATTCCTGGGACAGGTGGTCGGCGTCCATGCGGTTCGGCTTGAAGCTGCCGTTCGGGGTGTCGTAGCCCGGCCGGCCTGTTGACACCGGCCAGTCGTAACGCGGCGTGCCGTCGACCGAAACCGACATGCGCTGGGCGTTCTTGTCGATGCTCACGACAATATTGGCCCACGAAGGCGATGAAAGCGGCAGCGCCAGCGCCGCGGCGAGAAGCGAGGCGGGGAGAAGGGTAACGGAACGCATGGCTGAACACCTGATGGGAATGGGCCGGGAGCGGCCCGTGTATTGGAAGTCTCAGGCGAACGATTGGTTCAATTCAACTATACCTTAGCAGCGCCTGGGGGGCGGAATGGTGAATGAAATGCGGCGGGATACGCCGGCGCTATTCACGTTTGCGTGCTAAACAGCGGCGCTTCCCGGGCGCTGCGGGGGGGGGGGGGGGGGGGGGGGGGGGGGCGCGACGGTCAGTGCTCGTTGTGTCAGCAAAACCCGCTTGCGCGGGCCCGACATTGATCTAGCGCAAGAGTTTCTTTCAGGCGCGATTGCCGTATCTCATGCCACGCCGTTCATCACGGCGAGGCCTTTCAGATCGAGGAGCGATAGCGACGCCGCCCCTTCCACCGCGCATTCGCGCGGTCCCCTCCCCCGCGTTGCGGGGGAGGAAAAGAAAAATCGTTCTCGCGATGCGGTCGCATCCGAGTTTTGCAAACTTCGCCGCGCGGGATCTTCGTCAGACTTTCCCGGCGGTGGGGCCGGGTTGGTCACGATCATCGCGGCGCACGGACGAAAACAGAAAAAGGAAGCGGAACGCCGAAAGGCGCAGACACCCAACCTCCGCGCCTTGCGGTGCGGCGCCTCCGGCGGGACGCGCACGCCTCTCGGCGTTCCACCGCGGTTCTTGCCCAAGGGACTATTCATCCCGAAGGCTCAGCTCAGGCCAGGCTTCGTGGGCGGCGGCGCCGAAACGCGGCGGGTTGCCCCCGCCAGCACCGCGTCCAGTTCCAGCGATGCACCTCGCGCGCCGGTCATAGTGCCGGCAGGCATGATGCCTGAGCCGCCCGGGTGCGCGGGTGACGAGCCCAACGCCCGCAGGCACCGCACTCGCTCCGCCAAACCGGCGTCACCGGCCAGCGTCCTTCACAGGAGCGAGATTCGCTATTGGTACGTGTAACCGAAACAGTGATTATTGTCAATGAAAATGTGACAACATCTTTACCCTCACCCTGAGGCGCTCGGCGCATGGGCCGGCACAGCTTGGGTGCATCTCTGCGCTGCGCCGAGCCTCGAAGGGCGAGGCCCCGGCGTTCAGGCTGCATCCTTCGAGGCTCGGCGCTTCGCACCGAGCGCCTCAGGACGAGGGCCGGTTTCCGGCTAATGTAGAGAAATGGGCGCATTCGTTTACATGCTGCGTTGCGCGGACGGCTTGTATTATGTTGGCAGCGCTCGCAATGAAGACTTGGGTCCCCGCATCGCGGAGCATCAATCAGGCGCCTATCCGGGCTACACCTCCACGCGTCGCCCGGTTTACTTGGTCTGGTCCGATTATTTTGACCGGATCACCGACGCGATTGCAGTGGAGCGGAAAATCAAAGGATGGAGCCGCGCCAAGAAAGAGGCGCTGATCAAGGGTGATTGGACCGAGATCAAACGTCTCGCGCGGCGGCGATCCGGGAAGCCGATGCGCTCGTGCTGAGCGGCGCTACCGCGGGCCTCATCCTGAGGAGCGAGCGAAGCGAGCCTCGAAGGATGCAAGCCGAAGCGCGCGGGCCTCGTCCTTCGAGGCTCGGCGCTTCGCGCCGAGCGCCTCAGGATGAGGTGCGAAGGTCTTGCGGTTTGCCGAACCCCGCGCGCGTCAGCCGCACGATGGCCTGATCGAGCGCCGAGAGGAACGCGGAGCGGTCGCGCGGCGCGAACGGCTTGGGGCCGCCGGTGATCTCGCCTGAGCTGCGCAGCGAATCCATCAGGTTGCGCGTCGCCAAGGTCATGCCGATCGAATCCTTGGTGAAGGGCCGGCCGTTTGGTGCGATGACGTCGGCGTCCGATTTCACGCAGCGGCTCGCCAGCGGCACGTCGGCGGTGACGACGATGTCGCCGCGTCCGGCGCGCTCGGCGATCCAGTTGTCGGCTTCATCCATGCCGGCGCCGACGACGACTCTCTCGACTAATTCATCGCGCGGCACCGCGATCGGGCTGTTGCTGACGACAAGAACTTTCAGCGCCGTGCCCTTGAGCGCGTGGCGCTCGGCGACGCGATAGACCTCCTGCTTCACCGGGCAGGCATCGGCGTCGATGTAGATGGCGATAGACCTCACGCCGCGGGCTTGCTCTTCGCAATCGCGCGGCGCACCGCTTTCGGTTCGATCCTAATGACTTCGATCAAGGTGCGCGCCGCGCCGGACGGCCGGCGCGTGCCGAGCTCCCACTTTCGGACGGTACCCACGGCGGTGCCGATGAACGAAGCAAATTCGCGCTGCGACAGGCCGAGCTTGATGCGCGCTTCGCGGGCGTCGGACTTGCGCGGCGTGACGCGATGCACGATCACGTCGGCCTTCTCGCCACGCGCATATTTCAGCGCCTCATTGAGGCTGACGAAAATATCATCGGCCAGCCGGCTCTTCACTTTCTTCGCCATTGATCCGTGATCTCCTTCACGAGTGCCGCAAACCTCTTCTTGTCCCGCGGGCTCACATCAGCTTTCTCGTTCTTGGCGTAGAGCGCCACCATCAGCGCAGGAAAATCCGCTTTGTAAAAATAGTAGATAACCCTTGCGCCGCCTCGCTTGCCGCTGCCGCCGCGCCCGACGCGGACTTTCCGCAATCCGCCGGTGCCGGGTATCAGATCGCCGCTGGTCGGCTCATAAGCGATCAGATCGACGATGGCCTCCTGCTCGTCGGCGCTGAGCAGTTCGTTCGCGCGCCGCCGGTATCCGGGGAGTTCGATCACCGAACCGGCTTGCGTCGCATCCGAAATGGTACCCCATTGGGGTATCAATGTCAATTTCGGTCAATGTCAATTTCGGTTGGTCATTGCTGATGACAAAGACTTTCAGCGCCGTGCCCTTGAGCAGGTGGCGCTCGGCGACGCGATAGACCTCCTGCTTCACCGGGCAGGCATCGGCGTCGATGTAGATGGCGATCGCTCGGTAAGTCTGGGGTGCGGAGTTCATCAATGAGACGTGCCTTGTTTATTCATTCTCGCGCTGTTTCCAACCTCGTCACCACCAGATCAAGTCCGGCAATGACGAAATGGAAAATCATTCTCGCGGCGCGGATGCGTCCGAGGTTTGCCGAGACGACAGCGCACGATACGACAGCGCACGATACGAACGCGAATGTTTTTGCCTCCCGACAAAGAAGGGAGGCGGAGCGCCGACAGGCGCATCCAACCATGTCCGCGCCACGCCGCCGGATGTTGCCATCCGACAGTGCATCGCAGACAAGTCTACGCAGTCTGCGCAAACCTATCTGCTTTCGCGCGGAAGCGCGCCGCAGACAAGCGTGCGCAGTCTGCGCAACTCGCCTGCATCGGGCGCGCTCGCCTCTCGGCGCTCCGCCGCGGCACTTGGTTAGGCGACCGAACGCCACCCCTCAGCTCCGGGCCATGCTTCCTGGAATCACCGGGTGCGAACGGGTGTCACCCCTCCCCGGGCCAGTGCAGCGAGCACCTCGCGGACCGGTCGTAGTGCCGGCCGGCTGATGCCTGGAACCGCCCGGAAGCGGGGTTACGAGCCCCGCCTGCGGGAACCGCACTCGCTCCGTCAGTCGGCCGTCACCGGTGACGTCCCTTCGGTGAGCGAGATTCGCTGCGTTTGTAACCGAAATAGAGACGCTTGTCAACGGAATTGTGACGGCCGAATTCGCCGCTGCCATCATGCCGTCCGTGGACAACAAAGAGGCAGCCGCACGACAGTCCGGCGCGCGCCGTTGAATGACGGCAACAACCGGGCAACCGCAACGACTTCGCCCGTCTTTTGGCGCTCTGCGGCCCGCATTCTGACACAGGAAACGTTCCCAATTGACCGGGGGCTGGGCGCCTTGTGTACGCCCCGCTTGCGTAGAAGCCTGTTCAGTAAGCGTTGCGTATCATGCTCGAGCTAGCATCCGGCAGAGAGCTTTGGATTGCGCTCTTTAACGCGCTTGTGCTTGGGTTGTGGGCCGTCCTTCCCTTATTGCTCCTGTACTACGTCAAACAATTGCTGGCTGCACGGCGCGTTCGACCTGAATTCAGCCTCCGCAAATCCGAAGCGTTCGAATTGGATAGAGCGACGGAGGTCTACAACAAAGTCCGCTGCCGCCTCAGCGAGATGCGCAATCAGAGCGACAGACAGGATGGATTCTGGCCCGCTGTCTTTGGCGGACGAGCAAGTCTTCGTCAGCAACACATCGACGAGATCGAAGATCTCGAAGCGCACGCGCTCCATTTGCGGACGACGATCAGCCGGCTCAAGCGCCGGCCTCTGCGGCGCCTGAAATCGTGGGTGCACCTCATCAGCTCACGGTTTTCCCTGGGCGGCGCGATCGCGACGCAGGTCGCAGGTTTTGCACTTGTGGTCGCCGCGTTCCACGGTTCCGGGCAGACGGCGTGGGGCGACGAACTGACGGCGCAGGTGAAGGACCTGACCGCCTGGTACCCTCTCAGTGCGCAGCTGTTTTACGCCAACGCCATCGCTGCCTTGTTCACCGCTATGGCGATGCCCGTCCTCTATCTGGTGCGAAGGGCTTGTCTGCAGCAGGAATACGAACTGGAATTTTACAAGTTCAAGGAGTTTGCAGATTCTGATTTTGATCAGCCAATCGATCAGCCGGATGCGGATGATTTCGAGGCGTCGCCGGAAGGAGATTCGGACAAAATTGGCGGAGACGACAGCTGGTTTGCAGTCCTCGGTGTTGCAAAGACGGCTACGATTGAAGACGTCAAAGCGGCATACAAAGCGCTGATCAAGCAGAATCATCCGGACCGGGTGCAAGGCATGTCGTCGGCATTCAAGGCGCTTGCCGAATCCGAAACCAAAAGGCTTAACGCAGCCTATCAGCAAGCATTGATGTCCGTGGGTCAGTTCAATTCCGAAAACGTAAATTGATTGACCGTCGAATGGACGCATAGCGGACATACACCCCCTGCCTCATCGGACAGGCGTCGGTGCCGATGGAGATGGCGATGGTCCCCCGGTCATATTTCCCGATGGCCTCTGGCCGGCAGCCGGTCGTGACGGCGTGCGGCGGCGATGGGGCTTTTGCTGATGACAATGACTTTGAGCGCCGCGCCTTTGAGCGCGTGCCGCTCGGCGACGCGATAGACTTCCTGCTTTACCAGGCAGGCGTCGGCGTCGATGAAGAGGGAGATCATCCCACTCGACGACCACATGTGATTGCCGGCTCGCTTTCGGCAAGCCGCAAGAATCGCTACCCTATGTCAAGACTTCGGGGTCAATCTGTGGACCTCGTTCGGGGGAATCCCGCTTCAATCGAGGACTGGAATGACGAATAGATTGACGCCGGCGCGATCCACCCGCGTTCGCGCTGCGGGCCTCCGCGCATCTGCCGCCGTGACGCTCGCGGCCGCGGCCGCGCTGACGATGTTGCCGCCCGCCGCCGCCAAGCAGGCCCGCCCAGCGCGCCCCACCGAGGCGACGGCCCCGCGACCGGCGGCAGAGCCGATCATGGCCATCGTGTCGATCAAGAGCCAGCAGGTGACCTTCTACGACGCCGACGGCTGGATCCTGCGCGCGCCGGTCTCGACCGGCACGACCGGACGCGAGACGCCAGCGGGGGTGTTCGCCGTCATCGAGAAGAACAAGGATCACCATTCGAGCCTCTACGACGATGCCTGGATGCCGAACATGCTGCGCATCACCTGGAACGGCATCGCGCTGCACGGCGGTCCGTTGCCCGGCCACGCGGCCTCGCACGGCTGCGTGCGCATGCCTTACGATTTCGCCGCCAAGGTGTTCGACAAGGCGCCGATGGGGATGCGGGTGATCATCTCGCCAACCGACACCGAGCCGGTCGCGTTTTCCGATCCGGCGCTGTTCGTGCCCAAGCAGGATACGATCGATGCCATACCGGCGCGCGCCGCAGCGCTGGCCGGCGATGCAGACGAGGCCGCCAAGGCGGCCGCTGCCGCGACGGCCGCTGTCGCGCCGGCAAAGCGTGCGGCTGCCGCGGCGCCTGCGATGGTGCGCAATCTCGCGTCGCTCAAGGCCCGCGCCGATGCCGAACTCGCCCACGCCGAGAAGATGTTCGCCGCCGTCAACGCCGACCCGAGGAAGACGGACCAAGCCAAAGCGGCAGCCGAGGACGCAAAACAGAAGGCCGCCGCCAAAGCCGAAGCGCTGGGTCCGCAGCTCGATGCCGCCAGAGCCGACTTGAAAGCGAAACAGGACGCCCTCGCGGCCGCGCAAGCCGCCGCCAAGGCGGCCGAGGCCAAGCGGGTCGAGACCGCGAAGGCCGCGACGGACGCGAAGCTCGCAAACGAGCCGGTCTCGATCTTCATCAGCCGCGCGACGCAGAAGCTTTACGTGCGGCGCGACACCCACAAGAAGTGGCCGGACGGCGGCGAGCTGTACGACTTCAGCGAGGAGTTCCCGGTCACGATCAAAAATCCCGACAAGCCGCTCGGCACGCACATCTTCACCGCAGTGGCGCGCGCCGAGGGCGGTCTGCGCTGGACCGAAGTCTCGATCGACAACGGCGACACAGCCAGGAACGCGCTCGACCGCATCACCTTCCCGCAGGAGGTGCTCGACCGGATCGCGCCCACCGCACGGCCGCTGTCCTCCATCACCATCTCGGATGAGCCGCTGAGCAGCGAAACCAACTATCGCACCGAGTTCGTCGTGGTGCTGAACAACCAGCCGCAGGGGGGCTTCGCCAATCGCTTGCCCTCGCCGAGCACGCACATCGCGCGCGATCAGGATGACGGCGGGTTTTTCGGTCGCCCCTGGGGCGGCGGCTGGTTTGGCTCACCCGGCTACAGTCAGCCGGCGCCCAGCAGACAGCCGCCCCGCGGCACGTCCTATTACCCGGCGCAGCGCTGGCGGAGCTATTAGTGAGCGCGTGCGGCTCGGCAACGCGGTAGACCTCCTGCTTCACCGGGCAGGCGTCGGCGGCGATGTAGATAGCAAATCCGACTGGTGCCACGTCTATAGCTTCGACAACCCTCGATTGTTTTGTGAGAGAATAAACAGTAAAATAATAGCCAAAATAATGGGGGCGCCATGGCAGAAAAGCCAACATTTGAACAATTTACGGATTGGGCGAAGGGCAACCTAGGATTCGACCCATCTGATCGCGCAATCCAAAACTGGGTAGACGCAAACGTAATCAGCGCCCGATCCCAACTCCAGCAACATGTGATCGCGAGCCGAATCCAGAATTTTATTGAGACAAATCAGGCTGCGGATAAACGCAAGCCAATAAACATTGTAGGCAATGAGCTCCAGCTGCACATAAAAAGCTACTCGTCTATTCTCTCCAAACTTTATCGACAGAACGTCATACAAAACAATCGATTTCCCGATTCGCCCAAGCGAGGCTGGATTACGCCTCGAAATATGTATGGTCGGGTGAATGACTTGGTTCGATCAAAAATAGTTTGCCGCCACATTGATGAGCCAGAGAGAATAGCCAAACAGATTTTAGTATTGTGCGCCGAAGAAAACCTAAGAGCCAACGGAGCCGCTCAAACAAGGGACGACGGCTATTACGCTTATCACCTCTATATTAGACTGCCGATGAGCCTAGTGGACCAAGCATGGCAAGCATTTAGCGTGGCAGTTCCGTTCGAGATTCAAATCACAACAGAAATGCAGCAAATGCTTTATGAGCTAACTCACACCTTCTATGATCGAGAACGAAATTCGCCCATCAAGGAAAAAAAACGCCTGGAAATGGGACTATAAGTCCGCGCGCTTTTCAGCATCATATCTTAGCCACACCCTACATTTGATCGAGGGTCTAATACTACGGCTATACGAGGAAGTCGAAGGGCGGGCTACCGAATTTGTCGGCGCCGATGTTGACGTTGCGTCGGACGCTGACGCCTCACCTTCAGTGCTGACCCAAGCGACTGCTGCTGAGTTTGAAGGAAAACAGGATTCTGGACTTGAGGTACTCAAATGAAGCGCTCGAATCCCGCGCCGCCAATTCCCGCCGTTGAACACTTACCAACTATCTTTCGACGAATTCGTAACGGTGAGTATAGAGTTCCTCCATTTCAGCGAGACTTTGTTTGGGAAGAAAAACAAATCATTGAACTTTTTGAAAGCGTATATCAGGGATATCCCATTGGCAGCATATTGCTTTGGCGCGTGGACAATCCCGTGTTCAGAAGCGTAAAGGAGGAAGCAGTAGGGTTTCCTGTGCTCGACGAGAAATATCCTACCAGCTTTGTTTTGGACGGCGTCCAACGGCTTAGTACTTTAAATGGAGTATTCAATCGAGGTGATGTTTGCGATGATCTAAAATTTGATTTGTTTTTTGATTTGCATACGGAGCGGTTTCTGCATGTTCGTGATAAGAAGAACGCACGAAATCCGGTTCCCTTAAAAGCAATTTTTCATCCAAAGGACTTTATAGACCAGCAAAGGCAACTTGCTACCGACACGAACGGCGACATGTTGCTGGAGCGAGCCGTTAATCTGCTTTCAGTCTTTCAAGAATACATGGTGCCTGTAGTGAGCATCGCCGAGCGAAATGCCAGTGAAGTCGTCAAGATCTTTGAGCGAATCAATTCGACCGGTGTTCGTCTTGGTGTTGTCGATTTTATGAGGGCGCTCACTTGGTCTGACGATTTTGATTTGACGAGAGAATTATTGGAGCTGGGCGACCATTTTGAGGGGTTAGGGTTTGTTTTCGACGACGAGACCCTACTTAAGCCACTGGGAATAATTTTCGATCTACAGCCGCTTCCTAACGTTCTTTTGCAATTGCGCGAAAGAAGCGCACAACAGTTACATAAAGGGATCGGTGCGCTATAGTCGAACCTAGGAAAAGCGATCAATTATGTAAGATCGTCACTAGGCATCGTTAGTGTAGAGGCGCTTCCTTACGAAGCTCAGTGGTTATTGCTGGTTAAACTCATTCACGACAAGATTGCACTTTCTAATGTCAGTGACGATCTAGTTAGCTGGATTGTGCTGAGCAGCTTTACCGAGCAACTACAAGGTCGCCCTGATCATGCGGTGGCGCGATTAATCAATGAAATGGCTGAGCGAATAAAATCAGAAGAGAAAATCGAGTTACCTAGCGTAATGTTGGAGGTTGAACCAAATTCGCTCTTCGTTAAGAGATTTCTCAAAGGCAAGGCAACCAGTGTTTCTTTCGTTGAAATGCTTTGTACGGCGCGGCTTGGTTTAAAAAGCTGCCACTCGTTCGGATTCCCTACGATGAGTTCGTGCCAATATTTGATCGACATGAGCTGAGTGAAGCTTGGCGGGACGTCCCTTCCGCTCGCACAATTTCAAATGTCTTTTATCTTCCTCCAAAAAAGTCTCGTGGCCAGTCCGCAAGGTCCTATATTCTATCTGCATTTGACTCGGGCAACGAAGCGGAAATCAATTTTTGCAAGGCGCAGTTTGTCGGTGAACGCTTCGCAAATGACCTGAAAAAGAAAGATTATCTTGGAGCACTAACTGAAAGGGCAAGCGATATTGCATTCTCGTTCGATTAAGTATGCCGAACCATGGCGCCTGACTGGCTTACGTCTGCGGTGACAGGAATTGTCGATCCTCACACCCTCTCGACAAAACTATCCACCACGCGCTTTTCGCCGGCACGGTCGAACGCGATGGTGAGCTTATTGCCGTCGATGGCGGTGACGTTGCCGTTGCCGAATTTCTGGTGAAAGACGCGGTCGCCGAGCGTGAAGGCGGAGACGGTGCCGGTCGACTTCGCCACCAGCTCGCCCTCGATGGTGAGCGGGATGCGCTGCCGGGCGCCGCTGCCCCCCTCCCTGGCCCGCCACGGCGACGGGGACGAGGTGTCGTCGCCGCTCGTGTCGGCTTCGTAATTCGTCCCGCTTTCGGAAAAGCCGCCGCCGGCTTTCTTCGATTGCGCGCGCTGCCAGCCGGGCGTCGTGTAGTTGGAGCCGAACGCGGTCGTGGCGTCGAAGCGCGAGGCGCCGTAGCCGCCATATCCGCCGAAGCCGCCATAGCCCCCTTGCGCCTCGGTGACTTCCACGTGCGCTTCCGGCAACTCGTCCAGAAAGCGCGACGGAATGTTGGTCTGCCACAGGCCGTGCATGCGCCGGTTGGTGGCGAAATAGATTTTCGCCCGCTTGCGCGCGCGCGTCAGGCCGACATGGGCGAGGCGGCGTTCTTCTTCGAGCCCGGCGCGGCCCTGGTCGTCCAGCGTGCGCTGGTGCGGAAACAGGCCTTCCTCCCAGCCGGGCAGAAACACCGTGTCGAATTCGAGCCCCTTGGCCGAGTGCAGGGTCATGATGCTGACCGCGTCGGCATCGGCGCCCTTCTCGTTGTCCATCACCAGCGAGATGTGCTCGAGAAAACCTTGCAGGTTCTCGAACTCCTCCATGGAGCGGACGAGCTCTTTGAGGTTTTCGAGGCGGCCGGCGGCATCGGCGGAGCGATCCTTCTGCCACATCTCGGTATAGCCGGACTCGTCGAGAATGATTTCGGCGAGCTCGTTGTGCGGCAGGCTATCGCGCTGCTTGCGCCAGCGGTCGAACGCTTCCAGTACGCCGCGCAGCGAGCCGCGCGGCTTCGGCTTGAACTCGTCGGTCTCGACCATGGCGCGGGCGGCTTCGGTGAGCGGCACGCGGCGCTTGCGGGCATGGTCGTGCAAAAGCTGTACGGTGGCGTCGCCCAGCCCGCGCTTCGGCACATTGACGATGCGCTCGAAGGCGAGATCGTCGGCCGGCGAATTGACCACGCGCAGATAGGCGAGGGCGTCGCGGATTTCGGCGCGCTCGTAAAAGCGCGGACCGCCGATGACGCGATAGGGCAAGCCCAGCGTGACGAAGCGGTCTTCGAATTCGCGCATCTGGAACGAGGCGCGCACCAGGATGGCGATCTGATTGAGCGGATGGCCGCCGCGCTGCAACTGCTCGATCTCCTCGCCAATGGCGCGGGCTTCCTCTTCGGAATCCCAGGAGCCGGTCACGGTGACTTTTTCGCCGAGCACGTCGTCGGTGCGCAGCGTCTTGCCGAGCCGGCCTTCGTTATGGGCGATGATGTGGGAGGCGGCGGCGAGGATATGGCCGGTCGAGCGGTAGTTGCGCTCCAGCCGGATCACCGTCGCGCCGGGGAAGTCGTGCTCGAAGCGCAGGATGTTGTCGACCTCGGCGCCGCGCCAGCCGTAGATCGACTGGTCGTCGTCGCCGACGCAGCAGATGTTTTTGGCTTGGTTTGCCGGTGGCGCATCTCTCCCCTCTCCCCTTGCGGGAGAGGGTGGCGAGGCCGGAATGGCCGAGCCGGGTGAGGGGTTGGCGCGTGCGGTGATGCCGGACCCCTCACCCGGTTCCTCGCTGCGCTCAGAACCACCCTCTCCCGCAAGGGGAGAGGGAAAGGGTGCACTCTTTGCCGCCGCGCTCCGCGCGTCGACTTCTCCCCGCACGCGGGGAGAAGTGATTTGCGTGCTTGCCCGCTGCGCCAACAGCCGTAGCCACAGATACTGCGCCACGTTGGTGTCCTGGTATTCGTCGACCAGGATGAATTTGAAGCGCGCCTGATATTGCCGCAGGACCTCGGGATGGTCGCGGAACAGCCGGATGCATTCGAGCAGCAGATCGCCGAAATCGGCGGCGTTGAGAAATCTTCAGGCGTTCCTGAAAGGCCTTGTAGAGTTTGAGGCCCTTGCCATTGGCGAACACGGCGGCTTCGCCGGGCGGCACCTGCTCGGGCGTGAGCCCGCGGTTCTTCCAGCCGTCGATCAGCATCGCCAGCACGCGCGCCGGCCAGCGCTTCTCGTCGATGTTCTCCGCTTCCAGGAGCTGCTTGAGCAGCCGGATCTGGTCGTCGACATCGAGGATGGTGAAGTCGGGCTTCAGCCCGACCAGCTCGGCGTGCCGGCGCAGGATCTTCACGCCGATCGAATGGAACGTGCCGAGCCACGGCATGCCCTCGACCACGCCGCCGACGATCTCGCCGACGCGATGCTTCATCTCGCGCGCCGCCTTGTTGGTGAAGGTGACGGCGAGAATTTCGCCCGGCCGGGCACGGCCGAGGCTGAGAATGTGCGCGATGCGCATGGTGAGCACACGCGTCTTGCCGGTTCCGGCGCCGGCCAGCACCAGCACCGGCCCGTCCAGCGTTTCGACCGCGAGCCGCTGTTCCGGATTGAGGCCGGCGAGATAGGGCGCGCCGCCTCCGGCCGCGGCGCGGGCGCGCGCGGCAATGCCGCCGGGGGTGGGCCCCGGCGGTTCGGCAGGCTCGACGATGCGCTTCAGAGGGTCAGCCAAAGCGTGTCAGCCGTTGCGCCCGATGCCACTGATTCTCATGGGGAGAACATGGCATTAGAGAGCGGCATTTACGAGGCCGCGAGGCATTGACGAAGCCGCGATTCCCCTACTTCATGTACTTGTCGACCAGCACGGCGGCGTCCTTGCGATCCTTCTTGAGGAAGGTGGCGAATTCCTCGGTCGAGCCGGCGACCTGATCGAGGAAGTTCTGGTTGGCGAAGTCGGTGAACTTGGGGCCGCGGAAAATCGCCAGCAATTCGTCGTGCAAGCGCTTGACGATCGGAGCCGGCGTGCCCGTTGGAACCACCAGGCCCCAGAAGATCGGACCGCCGGGGAAAGCGCCGAAGCCCGCCTCGTCGAAGGTCGGGACATCGGGGAGCTCCGGCGAGCGGTGCGATGCGCGCAGCGCGAGCACCTTGATCTTGCCCGCCTTCAACTGGCTTGTCATGTTGCCGACGCCGATCTTGGTGACGTCGATGGTATCGCCGAGCAGCGCCGCAATGATCTCGGCGCCGCCCTTATAGGGGATCGCCACGAAGCTGGTTTTCCAATGGTCGCCGAGCCATTGGCGAAACGCGTCGGTGGTGGTGCGCTCGCCGAGCGTGCCGTAGTTGAGCTTGCCCGGCTCCGCCACCGCCTTGGCGTGCAGCTCGTCGATCGAGTTGATGTGCGAGCCCGCCGGCACCATCAGCCCCTCGATCACGTGATACATGTCGATGACGGGCACGAAGTCCTTGTCCGGATTGTAGGGCAGATTGGGAATGGTCAGCGGGTTGAACGACATCGTGTCGGGACTGACCACGCAAAGCGTGTAACCGTCCGGGTCCGACTTGGCGCATTCGTTGCCGCCGAGAACCATAGAGGCGCCCGGTTTGTTGATCACCACGACCGGCTGGCCGAGCCGCGCCTCCAGCTCGTGCGCCGTCATACGCGCCGCGACGTCGGTGATCGAACCGACCGAGATCGGCACGATCATCTTGATCGGTTTATTCGGATAGTTTTGCGCGTTGCCGGGCGCGGACCATGCCGCCGCAAGGCCGGCAGCGAGCACGGGGACGAGTGTCTTGATGCGGAAATTCATCGTGTTTCCTTCCTGAATTTGGCGCCCTCGAGGGCGACTTTTGTTTGGCGGACCGCGTGCGGATCAGCGCATGACGACTTCTCCGATCGACCCGGAATCGTATTGCGTAAAGAACAGTCTGCCGTCGGCGAGCGCCGCAATGCAGCGCGCGCCGCTTCCCGGCGTCGGGATATCGTATTCGCCGCGTACCGTGCCGTCCGGCGCCATGCAGCCGATCTTGTTGGCGAAGTTCGCGGTGTACCAGAGGTCGCCGCCGCGGCCGACCGTCACGCCGCGCAGCGACGCATTCGGCGTCGGCACTGCATGCTCGGTGATCCTGCCGTCACGATCGATGCGGCCGAGCGCATTGGTGCTGGTTTCCACGAACCAGATGCTGCCGTCATGATGCGTGACCATGGCGCGCGGCTGGCTGTCATGGCTCGGGATTGGAAACTCCGTGACCTTGCCGTCCACGGTGATGCGGCCGACGCGGTTGCCGGCGGCCTCGCTGAACCACAACGCGCCGTCGCGCACCGCGATCGAGAGCGGTTTCGAGCCCGGCGTGATGCCGTCGGCAAATTCGCTGATGCAGCCGTCGGGCGTGATGCGGCCGATGCGGCTTATCTCGGTTTCGGAGAACCACACATTACCGTCCGGTCCGAGGATGATGCCGTCGGGGCCCGCATTCGACGTCGGCAGCGCGAATTCGGTGATCTCGCCGCGCGGCGTGATGCGGCCGATCTTGTTGGCGGATTTTTCGGCGAACCACAGATTGCAATCGGCGCCGGGCGTAATGCCGATCGGAGTGGCGCTTTTGGTGGGGAGGTCGAACTCCGTGAATGTAGCGCGGTCCGGATCAAAACGGCCGATCTTCGAGGCGCCACTCTCGCAGAACCAAAGATGACCGTCCGGGCCCTGCACGGCAATGTAGGGCTTGGCATCCGCGCTCGGAATCCGATGCTCGCGAATGGTGACGCGCGATAGCGGCATGTTTTGTGCGCCTGAGAGCGATGACATTTTGTTTTCCCGCCCCATTCCGATCTCGTATGGCCGCTACGCTTCGGAGAAAACGACGGGCGTGTCAATTCGCGTGCAGGCAAAGATATGCGTCAGGCGGATACGATGTCGGTGTGGGCAAAATCGTTGCCCTTGAATAGCAGCGGCGCTTCAAGCTCTTTAGCCAGCGCATAAGCGAAACAGTCACCAAAATTCAAAGACGCCTTCGCGCCGCGTCCCTTGCCGAAGCGTTTGAAAGCCTCAAATGCGAGGCTCGCTTGTTCCAAGCTCAATGGAATGATTTCTATTCCGAGGTCACTAACGATGCCGACAAAGTCCGTCTCGCCGCCGGGAGATGCGCTTTCACAAACCATGGCCGATTCCAGCCACGTCGCTGTCGACATGACCCTTCGCTTAAAGGACGTGACTCGTTCGACGAGACGAGCGCTGTCCGTTTCATACTTATAGATTGCAACGATGGCCGATGAATCGATGACGACCGTGTCGCCGTTCACTTCGGCAGCCCGTGCTCGTCATAGAGGTCTTCATCGGTGAGCATTTTGTCCGACAAGCCGCGCCGCCGCACATTGTCCTGGATTTTGCGAATTGCCGGCCACACTCGTTCGAACTCGCGGCGGTTCTCCTCGGCGGTGCGGGCGCCGCGGGCGTCGCGCTCAGCCTTCTCGCGGTCCAGGCGCTCACGCAACGCCTTGCGAACCGCCTCGGTCTGAGTTTCTCCAGTTAATTCAATAAGTTCTCGGACCAGCCGGGTGGCCTCAGCGTCCTTGATATTTAGCTGTGGAGTGCCCATGGTAGAAATCCTTTGATAATTTCTACCATAGAGCCCTCTCCGGCCAAAATTCAAGGTCTTTGCGGCATCGCGATGCGGCGGCCGACGCCGTCGGGCGCGGGGAGCTTGTCATGCGCCGCCTTCATCAGCGCGAGCCGCTCCATAACGCTGTCAGGAAACGGGCCTGTTTTCTTCACCGCCATATTGACATTGAGCGCCATGTTCTCGGACGTGGCCGACAGCCAGCCTTCCTCGGCGTGAAACAGCTGCTCGAAATAGTGCATGCGCTTTGAGTCGAACCCGAGGAGCTGAAACGTCACGCGGACCGGCGTATCGACCAGAAGCTCGCGCAGATAGCGAACGTGCACTTCGGCCGTGAAGGTGGAGTGTTTGGTCGTCTCGACATAGCTGAGACCGAGACCGAGGAGTTCGTAGACCTCATCGACGGCGCGGTCGAACAGCACGTTGTAATAGGCCATGTTGAGATGGCCGTTATAGTCGATCCAGCCCGGCTCGACCCGCATCACCGAGGAGACGAAGGGCGCGAAGAAAGCGGGTTCGGGGTCGAGGCGGTCAAGCATGATCTTTGTGGCCGGCGCAGGGCCGCTCAATGCACCCGAGAAGAGCCGATTTGGCAAGGATCAATTCTGAGCCATTGTGGCCTGCCTGCTGGAGCAGAACGTGATCAGGTTGACGAAAGCGCCCGGTACGTTCATAATGTTCCCCTCCCCCTTTGGGGGGGGGATGGGGGGGGGGGGGGTCCAACTTCCCCCTCCCCCCCCCCCCCCCCCCCCCCCCCCCCCCCCCAGGGGGGGGGGGCCTTCCCCTTCGTATCAAACACCGAAGAAAATCATACGGCGGGGACCGCCCCGCCGCAACGCCATCTCGGGACATTGTTGCGCCGTGACGAGCAAGCCGAAGAACATCCTTTTCATCATGTGCGACCAGCTGCGCTGGGACTATCTGTCCTGCTACGGACACCCGCGCCTTGCGACACCGCATATCGATGCGCTCGCCTCGCGCGGCGTGCGCTTCACCCGCGCCTATGTGCAATCCCCGGTCTGCGGCGCGTCGCGCATGAGCACCTATACGGGCCGCTACGTGCAGTCGCACGGCGCGTCGTGGAACGGCTTTCCGCTCAAGGTCGGCGAGATGACGCTCGGCGATTACCTGCGTCCGCTCGGCGTGCGCACGGCGCTGGTCGGCAAGACTCGCATGGAGGCCGACGTCGAGGGCATGCAGCGGCTCGGCATCGATCCGAAGTCGATCATCGGCGTGCGGGTCGCCGAATGCGGCTTCGAGCCCTACGAGCGCGACGACGGCCTGCACGGCTATGGACCGGACGGCCGCTTCGATCCGCGCCCCCCGCGCTACAATCGCTACCTCAATGACAAGGGCTATGCGGGCGACAATCCGTGGCACGACTGGGCCAATGCCGCGGACGGCGACGGCAACCACCTGGCGTCAGGCTGGGCGATGCGGCATGCGCGCAAGCCCGCGCGCGTGCGCGAAGAGGATTCCGAAACACCCTACATGACGCGCCGCGCCATCGACTTCATGCACGAAGCCGGCGACACGCCGTGGTGCCTGCATCTCTCCTACATCAAGCCGCATTGGCCCTATATCGCGCCGGCGCCCTACAACGACATGTACGGACCCGGCGACGTGAGTCCCGCCGTGCGTTCGCCGAACGAGCAGGCCGCGCCGCATCCGGTCTTCCGCGCCTTCATGGAGCACCGGGTCAGCCGCGTGTTCTCGCGCGACGACGTGCGCGCCGAAGTCATCCCGGTCTATATGGGGCTGATCAAACAGATCGACGACCAGATGGGCGTGCTGTTTCGCACCATGGAAGAGCGCGGACTGCTCGACAGTACGATGATCGTCTTCACGTCCGATCACGGCGATTATCTCGGCGATCACTGGCTTGGCGACAAGGATTTCTTTCACGACGCCTCGGTCAAGGTGCCGCTCATCATTTATGATCCATCGCCGGATGCCGACGCGGCGCGCGGCAGCGTCTGCGACGCGCTCGTCGAAGCGATCGATCTCGCGCCGACTTTTCTCGAAGCCTTACCGCCGAAATGGAGAATTCTCCCTGCTTATCGGGAACTGCGAAGTACTGGCTGGCGAGTACGACGACCACGGCGCTCATCTCGGGATGAATGTTGCAGAAGATGTAACGAAATTCCTTCGCGGTCGAAGTGGACGGTGCGCGAGGTGCCGGCTTCGTAGAGTCCAAGGTCGAAGCGCTTGCCGTTAAACAGCGAGAACACGTTGTGGAACCAGGGATCGCGGTTGGGGAAATCCACAGTGGACCCTTTGGTGACGACCAGCAGGTGAGGCTCGAAAGTCTTGTTCTTCTGCTGCAGCACGGCATGCATCGGAGGGACGGCTCGCAGCGCCATTCGCGTCTGCGCCAATTGGAGTGAGCCACACCACCGTCGAATTTGCGGGAGAGATGTGCGCCTGCTCCCTCCAGAACCACATGACCGGTGACATTGACATCCTGCGCCCACAGGTTCAGTGCTGCCTGCAACACAACGCGACCGCAGCCAGCAAGCGCGAGTTTTCTTGCGGCAATCATGGACCGCGTCAGAAGAGTATCCCCATCGCCATGTTCAACTGCCCGCCTCCTAGTGTCGATTGAAGATGTTGAAGGTTCTTAGCCGGCGGTATTCCAGCGACAGAAGCAAGTCAGACCGCGGCCGGTAGATCACGTTGCCAAATGCGCCCTGATTGCGGGTCAATAATGGGATTGTCGTAGCTCTCTGACTGGATGCCGAAATAGCGAATGTCCGCCGCAAACGGATTGTCCTGTCCAAACGCGACATTGAACTCGAGTTTCGGCAAGCGGCTGGTACTTCAGCTGCGCCCAGCCACCAACGGAATTCAGCGGAAGCACGGCCGTGGCGGGATCGGTGAGCGGCCCGTTATAGACGACACTGCGGCTCAGGGCGGCGCCGAGTCCGCCGATGGCTTGTCCACGATAGAAGAAGCCACTCAGGGTGAACACCCGGTTGAGCGGCAGGTTCCAGTCTGCGGTGGCGGCATAGCCGTTCACGTTACGGTTAAAGCCCCAGTACTCGCGGCTGTAATAGCCCTCCAGCGCCAGCAGTGAAGGTGCGGCCCAACATCGGATGGGAGTAGGCGACCCGCGCCGCGAAAGCCGGCTGCGCGCGATTCTTCGCCGGCATCGGGAGCACGGTACCAGACATAGTTGGAGCCATCGGGAGGTTCGCCCGTCAGCGGATCAAGAACGCCTCCTTGCAGGCTCACCTGGAATGGTTCGAGAACTCGAAGCGGTGTTCGACCCGCAACTGCGGGGTCCACGACCAGAGATTACCGGAGTAGGTGAGCGCAGGAACGATCAGCGACGCGAACGAAGTTGGAGCCTGAGGCGAAATGAACAAGCCGTCCTGTCCGGCAATCACGGAGGTGTCCTTCCAATCCAGACGAACGGTCGCGGTGCGCAACCGCGCCAGTCCGAAGTTCACGCCGTTGTAGGTGGCGGGAAATCCGCCACCAAAATCAAGGTTGAGGTTGCCGCTGGAGTGCGCCCCGAAGACGTCCGGCCCAAAGACCTCGAACCCCAGAATCGACTGCCGAAGCGTGCCGCCTACCGAGCCCGGCGAGTCCATAGGATCGGGTCTGAGCACCCAGGTGGGCACGTCCTGGTTGTCGGGATAGCCACTGTTACCGAACAGGTTGAAGAGCACGATGCCCGAGAAGCGCACTCGATACTTCGAAGCGCTTTCCAGCTTCGTCTGGTATTGCTCGATTTACCTTCTCGGAAAGCAATTGCTCATCTTCCGCAAGATGCTGCAATTGCTGTTCCAACTGGGCGCCGGTCGAAGCCGAGTCGGCCGTACCTGGTCAGTCGAGCCGGCGCGATGCGGCATAGCTTTCGGTGCGTTGTGCCTGCAGCTCCTGGCGAAGTTTGGAGATCTCGGCGCGGCTGGCGCTTGTCTCCTGCTGGAGTTGCAGCACCATCTGCTTCAATTCCTGCACCTGGGATTGCAGCTCGCCCAGAGAGGCATTCACGCTGGGGTTGGCGGCGGTCGTCTGCGCGCTTGCTGGGCTTGTGCGGCGCACGAAATTCCCGCGCGTAACGCAAGACATACCACCAGCGCCATGCCGAATACCTGGGAGTATCTGAATTTCATGTCGCACCTCGGGCAACGATTTGAAGGGCCCTTCAAACCTTGCGCTTTGTGGCTACGTCGTTACATGCTGAAGTGGCGGGAGGCATCCGCCGCCTGGCCGTTTCCGACAGCGGCCTGCTTGAGCACCCGGGGAAGCATGATCCGCATCACGGTGCGGCCGGGCGCCGAGCTTTCCAGTTGCAAAGTGCCGCTGTGGTCCTGCACGATCTTCTGCGCAATCGTAAGTCCCAGTCCGGTCCCATTTTCCTTGCCGAAGCTGACAAATGGCTGGAACAGTTTGTCACAGATGGAGGATTCGACGCCGGGTCCGTCGTCAATGATGCGAATTTCCAGGTTGTCCTGCGTGATTGGCTACGGTGACCGCGACATGGCCACCATAGCCTTGCGTTGCCTGGCAGGCATTGAGCAGCAGGTTGTAGAACACGCGCTCCATCTTCCGCGGGTCAAACTGGGCGTTGTGTACGCCGGCCGATTCAATGGCGACGTTGATCTTCTGAAATTGCGGATGCGCCTGCACCAGTTCGATGGCACGGCTGATGGTCCGCTCGATCGGCGCTTCGGTGACATTCAACGATTCAGCGGGCCGCGACAACTCCAGCAAGGAGTCGATGAGGTCGGTCAGGCGGTTGACCGCCAATCCGAATTTCCAGGTAAAGCTCTTCGCGTTGCTGGGGATTAAGATCGGCATCGGCCAGAAACTCGGCGTTGGCCAGCACGGCGGTGAGCGGATGCCGCAGGTCGTGGGAAATGGAGCTTGCCATGGTGCCGATGGTGGCCAGCCGTTCGGCGTCCAGCAGCCGCTGCTGGGTTGGTGCAGGCTTTCCCGCATGCTGCCAAACGCGTTGGTGAGCTCCGCGACCTCGCCTGCTCCGCGCGCATGCAAGGGATAGCGGAAATCTCCGCCTGCCCAGGGCTCGCACGCCATCCACCAGTTTTTCCAGCGGGCGAGTAAAGGTCCTGGCGGTCAGATACACCAGCACGCTGCCGACAAAAACCGCGCCAAAGCCGACTGCCAGCAACAACCGGCTGAGATGGTTCAGAAAGGCAGTGGCTTCGTCGTAGGACTTCATCACGACAATATTGACTGCCGGTGACGCGCCCGGATCGAGCGCAAGAGAGGAAGCGATGAAGCTTTCCTTGCCCAGCTTCCAATCGGTCGGGCCTTGCGGAATGGCCTGAGCCGCGACCTGGTGCGCAGCTCACTGGTTTGCTCGGAGTTGAGCGTGCTCACCACGACATCCTGTCCGCAAACGATGGCTACCTGGCTGGCCGCGATCTGGCTCACCTCGCGCGCCACGGCGGCGTTCATTTCATACCCCACCGCCACGACTCCCAGCAGGGCATTGTCCGGCGGCGACGGCCGAAATAGATGGGCTTCAGAACGACCTCATAAAGATGTCCGTCACCAAACCACCACTGCAGCGGTTCGTCCAGAGCGTTGCGATGCTGGAGCAGATGCTGGGCTTGCTCGCGCGTGATGCCCGGTTCCTTGGTATGAAATCCAACAAATTGGTTTGCCGAATCGATCAGCGCGAACAGATCGCCGCCGGACAGGCGGAACATCTCGCCCGAGGCGTCTTGGATGGTGGGCGCATGACGGGAAGTCATCAGCGCCTTCAGGCTGGGAAGGTCGGCCATCAGTTTGGCCGAGCGTGCCAGCGCGGCCTCCCGTTCCCTTTGCACATTGCGGAAGGTTTCCACCGAGTTGGCGAGGTCGCTGCCCAGTTCGCGCCGGACCTGGTTTTCCACGGTGCGCTGAACAATCAGAAGGGAGACCGCCGTCAGGCCGGCCGAGGTCAGCAGCATGGCAATGAGGAACTTGGTCCGCAGCCGCAACCGACCCATCGCCGACCTCCCTTCCCCGTCTTGCTCTTATCTGACAAACTTATAGCCTGTGCCGTGGACTGTCCGGAAGTGCACCGGATCGGCGGGATCTTTCTCCAGCTTCTGCCGCAGGCGAAGCATGTGCGTATCGACCGTGCGGGTCGTAGGATAGTTGTTGTAGCCCCACACCTCGTTGAGCAGTTCGGTGCGGGAGACCACGCGGTCCTGATTGTTCAGGAAGAAGCGCAGCATCTTGAACTCCTGCGGCGTAAGCGGCACCAGTTGCCCTTCGCGATGCAACTCCATCTTGGAGAAGTTCACTTCCACGTCATCGAAGCTGAAGATTTCGACCTTGTCCGATGGACTGGTTCAGGCGCCGGAACGCAGCCCGCACGCGCGCCAGCAGTTCGCGCGGGCTGAACGGTTTGGTCACATAGTCGTCGGCCCCAGCTCCAGCAACAGCACCTTGTCGAGCACATCGCTGGCGGCGCTGAGCACGAGGATGGGAACGTTGGAGGCTTCGCGCTTGATTTCGCGGCAAATGTCCTGTCCCGATTTCCCGGGCAGGCGCAAGTCGAGAACGACGATGCGCGGCACGGTGGCGCGAAACGTTTCCATGGCGACCGCGCCATCGGCGAGCAATCGTCACGTCGAACCCCGCCGACTCAAAGGTCCGGCGCAAGGCCCGCTGTACTGCCAAATCATCTTCGATGACCAGAATTTTTTCCATAACCGTGCTCACATCCCATCTGCGACTGCTGCTGAGATACAGCTAATACCACATTCAAATTGCCAGTCAACGGCATTTTAACAATTCTGTGACAAACACAGCAGAGCAAATTCTCCTGGCTTCGGAGTTGTCAACAACTTTTGACAACTTCGTAACCCCGCCAAGACAACTCCCTCAGCGGCCCCGATTAGATTGCAGAAAGCTTCTGGCAGCCGAGAGTCGAGTCGAAGTGCCGGGAGTAACTCACGAATCCGAAATGGATGGAGGAACGATGTTTAGGTCACAGAAGTTTAGTTTGCAAACACACGCCGGCTGGTCTTGAGTGCAGCGCTCGTGTTGATGACGGTTGCGCTGGTCAGCCTGCCGGCCGCTGCCCAGAAGGCCACACCCACCAACCTCACCTCCGACATCCCCGATGTCGGCGCTTTCACCGACACGAACCTGGTCAATCCCTGGGGCATGATCGCCAGCCCGGCGGGCCCGTGGTGGGTTTCCGACAACGGGACCGGACTTTCCACTCTGTACGACGGAACCGGCAAGCCCCAAGCCCTGGTCGTCACCATTCCCCCGGTGGGCGGGTAGCCGGGACGGCAATCCAACAGGAATTGTTTTCAACAGCACGTCTGATTTCAAGATAGGCGGCAACGCCACGCACTTCCTCTTTGCAACCGAAGACGGAACCATCTCCGGATGGAGCTCCGGCACGAGTGCGGTGATCGCACGGTCAATAACAGTGGCAGCGGCAACGCCGTTTACAAGGGACTGGCCCTGGGGTCAGCGGGCGGCGCCAACTATCTTTACGTGGCGAACTTCCGAAACGCGAACGGTGGATGTCTTCGACGCGAACTTTGCCCCCATTCGTTCGGCTCAGGTGCGTTCGTGGATCCGACAGCATCTCCCGGCGGATACGCGCCGTTTCAACGTGGCCAACCTCGGCAACGGCATACTGGCCGTGACCTATGCCAAACAGGATGCCGCCAAGCATGATGAAGTGCCCGGCCCGGGAAATGGGCTACATGGACCGTCTACGATACGTCAGGCAACATCCTCTCCCGTCTGCCATCACACTCCCTACCTGAACTCTCCCTGGGCGGTCGTGGTTGCTCCGCATCGGGTTTTGGCGGATTCGGCGGAGATATTCTGGTTGGGCAGTTCGGCAGCGGGGCCATCGCGGCATACACTCCCGGCGGTCAGTTTCGTCGGACTGCTGTTTAATCCCGCCAACCTGCAGTTGCAGATTGATGGCCTGTGGGGGCTGGGATTCGGCAACGGCATGAGCTCTGGTCCCAAGACAACCCTGTACTTCACTGCGGGAACCTTCGGCGAAGCTCACGGCATATTCGGATCGATCATTGCCCTGAGCGGCCCTGGTGCAGCTCTGGCAAGACGCAGGTAAAGTCCTCAAGCAGTGGTAAGCCATAACCAAGTGAAACTAACCGAGGAGGGCCTACGGGCCCTCCTTTTTCATCTTGTCCAGCCGCAGAGCAGGGCCAGTGTTGAGATCGTCCGTTTTACTTCCTCTCACTTGAGCTCCTTCGAGAATTTCCACTTCAATTCATAAGTTCTCAGCTGCTGGCGGGAATAAATCTGTCACTTCGTCAGTTAACAACGCTGACAGACATCCGACCTGTATCTGAGGAGCGACACGATGAGGAAAAGAATCGTCCCGAAAGCGCGAAGTCCGAAGTCAGCGACGAACTTTTGCATGACCACAACCATGACGGAATCGATCGCAGAGGTTTCCTGAAGTGCATGGCATGGGCGGGAACTGGCGCCTTTTGCGTAATCAAAGGCGGCGTGCTCAACTCCTACAGCTTGAGCGGCTTTCCGTTCGGCGGCCATGAACACAAGGGCGACCTCAGCTTCGTCCAGATCAGCGACAGCCACATGGGGTTCGACAAAGCGGCGAATCCTGACGTTGTCGGCACCTTGAAGGCCGCCATAGACAAAATCAATGCGCTGCCGGTCGCGCCCGCCTTCATCCTGCACACCGGCGACATCAGCCATCTCTCCAAGCCGGGTGAGTTTGACACCGTGGATCAACTGCTGAAGGCCGCCAGCACCAAGGACATCTTCTTCGTGCCCGGCGAGCACGACGTCCTCAACGACGAAGGCAAGCAGTATCTGGAGCGCTATGGCAAAGGCACGCAGGGCGCGGGCTGGTACAGCTTCGACAAGAATGGCGTGCACTTCGTCGGACTGGTGAACGTCATGAACCTGAAGGCCGGAGGTCTGGGCAGCCTCGGCGGCGGAGCAACTGGAGTGGCTGGAGAAAGACGTGAAGCATCTTTCGAAGAGCACGCCCATCGTGGTCTTCGCCCACATTCCGCTGTGGAGCGTTTACCCGGAGTGGGGCTGGGGCACCGACGACAGCGCGCAGGCGCTTTCGTACCTGAAGCGCTTCGGTTCGGTCACGGTGTTGAACGGACACATTCACCAGACCATGCAGAAAGTGGAAGGCAACATCACTTTCCACACCGCTGCGTCCACCGCGTTCCCTCAGCCTAAGCCGGGCCAGGCGCCGTCTCCCGGGCCGATGAAGGTCCCGGCCGACCAACTGCGAACGCTGCTGGGCGTCACCGATGTCAACTACGTTCGCGGCAAGCACGCTTTGGCCGTGATCGACTCAAACCTGGGCTGAGCTGGAGAACAACACGTCAAGACACACCAACGCAAATTACTACAAGGAGCACTGTTATGAAACAAAACCTGGATATTAGGCATTGCAATTCTGCTGGCGGCGCTGGCTTTGCGCCCGCCCCGCAAGCACTTTCGGCGCTACTCCGGATGACAAATCCGCATCGGAAGTGGCGGTCAAGATCGACAACTTCAGCTTCTCGCCGGCCACCATAACGGTTCCGGCCGGAACCACCATGCGATGGACCAACCGCGACGATATCCCGCACACCGTGGTCAGCGATGACAAGGCTTTCAAGTCGAAGGTGCTGGATACGGACGAGCAATTCACCTACACCTTCACCAAGCCAGGAACCTACAGCTACTTCTGTTCCATTCATCCCAAGATGACGGCGAAGTCGTGGTGCAGTGAGGCGGCGACAATGAACCCCTTCGATCCCAAGTCGGTCTTGTTCGCCAGGCATGCGCAACACGTGGTGCTGATCCACTTCCCGATTGCGCTGTGTCTCGTCGGCATTGTCTTCGACTTCATCGCGCAGTGGACGAAGGACCGCGCGCTGGCCGCCGTGGCGTACTACAACCTGCTGGTGGCGGCGATCTTCACTGTGCCGGTCGTGGCCACGGGACTTCTCGCCTGGCGACTGGCAACTGGAAGGCCAGCGGCTGAAAGGC
This sequence comes from uncultured Alphaproteobacteria bacterium, assembly GCA_963829315.1. Taxonomy (GTDB): domain Bacteria; phylum Pseudomonadota; class Alphaproteobacteria; order Rhizobiales; family Xanthobacteraceae; genus Bradyrhizobium. The sequence continues at coordinate 31,291 of CAWHIO010000008.1, forward strand.
ACGCTGCTGCTCCACTGATGCTGGGCCTGGCCGCCAGCGGAATGATCTGGCTGGTCTGGTGCTTGCATTTGCGCGCGCACCGCAATCCCGGAAAGCAAGCTGCCGCTGTATCGCCTGCCCATCGAGCTCGCCGCCGCCGCTGTGGTCGCTCTGACCGCCCATCTCGGCGGCTTTCTGAGCGGGGTCAACGGGCCGGGATGGATAAAATAGGGAATAAAACTCTCGCCTTTCCGGTTTACTCTTGTTAGCGTGGCGCTGGACCGCGACAAGGCGAACGAGTTCGAACAACTCGCCATGCCTCTGTTCGCCTCGCTGTACAACCTGGCGCAGTGGCTCACGCAGGACCGCAGCGAGGCCGAGGACCTGGTGCAGGAAACTTACACCAAGGCGCTGAAGGGATTCGACTCCTTCCAGCCCGGCACCAACTTTCGCGCCTGGATGTATCGCATCCTGCGCAACACGTTTCTGACTTCGCGGACCGGATTGAAGGCGGCCAGGACCGTGCCACTCGATGACGAGGACGATCCGCAATCGGTTTCGCCGTCGACGACTGAGACGCCGGAGTCGATCCTGCTGGCGCGCGCCGATCATGATGCTATCCAGGCCGCGTTGCAGGAGTTGCCGGTGGCTTATCGCGAGATCATCCTGCTGTGCGATGTGGAGGAGATGAGTTACCGCGAAATCGCCGAAGCGCTGACCATCCCGATGGGCACGGTGATGTCGCGCCTGGCGCGGGCGCGCAAAGCCATGCGGCAATTGCTGGCGGGGAGAGTGCAGGGAGCATACCGATGAGCTGCGAGAGCTGGCAGCAGAAGATTGACGCGTATCTCGACGCCGAGTTGCCGGAAGCCGAAGCTCGCGAGCTCGACGCTCATCTGCGTGCCTGCGCGTCGTGCTCCTCGCAAGCGCTGACGCGCTCGGAACTGAAGCGCTCCATCCATCTTGCCGGAAAAAAGTTTGCGCCCGATCCCGAATTTCGCAAGCGGATCCAGAGCCAGCATCAGCCCCAAAGCGTCAGGCCGGCGATGGGGATGGATCGTGGAGGTCGGCACTGCCTGCGCCGCCGTGCTGCTGGTGATCTTCGGTTCGATGGTCTGGATGCGGCAGTCGCAGCGCCAGCAGCTCGTCGGAGAGCTGACGGACTTGCACGTGGCGACGCTCGCCAGCGCCAATCGCGTTGATGTCGTCTCGTCCGACCGGCACACGGTGAAGCCGTGGTTTCAGGGCAAGGTGCCCTTCACCTTCAATGTGCCCGAACTGCAAGGCTCGCCTTTTGAACTGATCGGCGGGAAGGTGACCTACCTCGACCAGAATCCCGGAGCGGAGTTGCTGTTCACCGTCAGGAAGCACGTGCTCTCGGTCTTCATCTTTAAGGATTCTCCGGAACTGGATCGCGCTCTCGGCTCGGGCGAGCTCATCCGCAGGCTGTCGTTCAACATCGAATCCTGGACGGACGGCGGATTGCGCTACCTCATCATCACCGATGCCGGCCGCTCCGACATTGACGATCTGCGGGCGCGGTTCGTGCAGGCGGCGCAATGATTGAGAGTTGTGATTGGGACACGGCTGTTCGACTACTTTCCGACCCAGTCATAAGCGCGCAGTAATGTGCTGACCCACCGATGACCGAGCGGCAAGGCCATCGGTCGTAATGAACAAAAGCCCGCTTGCGCGGGCTTTGTTGTTGAGTACTCAGGTATCAGGTTAGCGTTTTACCGACTGCGGTTCGGGTACGTCGCCCTGCTGCGCCGTCAAGCGCGCATTGTTGCGCTGGGCAATGATCTTCTTGGCATTGTCGGCCAATTGCTTAGCCTGGGGCAGAAGGTCGAGGGCCTTCTGTACTTCAGGATCGCCGTCAGCGTGTACCCTCATGCCTTCCTGCTGGCCGAATTCGTTGATAAATAGCTCGGCCTTGATGCTGGTGCGGATCCAGTCGTTGTTGTCCGCCAGGTCAGCTTCGGTGAAGGTGATTTTCTGGTCGTCAAGATACTTGCGGAACTCCTGCATTACGGCATCGTCCACTTCGAACTGCTTGCTCACCTTGTGGTTGATGACATAGTGCTTGGCAAAGTTGAAGAACGCGTATTTCTCCAGCAGCGTGTCCTGAAACTTGTTGGTCTTGGGGGACGCAATCTTCACGTCGGGAGAGATGCCGCCGCCGCCATACACCGTGCGGCCGCTGTCGGTCATCTTGACTTCATGATTGGTGGTGCTGGCGTCGCCGTTCTCGCGGTCGTTGTAGTAGTAGTCGTAGAGCGAGATGTTGCTGTAATCGCGCTGGATGAGGCGGCCGCTCGGGGTGTAGTACTTGGCAGTGGTCAGAGCCAGGCCGGTGTTTTCCGACAGCGGATACACCGTCTGCACCAGGCCCTTGCCGAACGTGGTCTCGCCGGCGATCAGGCCGCGATCATGGTCCTGAATCGCGCCTGCAACAATCTCCGCCGCCGAAGCGGTGCCGCGATTGACCAGCACCACCAGCGGATAATCCTTGCCGCCGTTGCCGTGGGCAGCTTTGTAAACCTTCTCTGCCGAAGCCCGTCCGTGGTGCGAAACGATGACCTGCCCCTTCTTCAGGAACTGGTCGGCCACGCCGACGCCTTCACTCAGCAGTCCGCCCGGATTCTGCCGGAGGTCCAGTATCAGCCCGTGAATGTCGCCCAGCTCATCGAGCGCCTGCCGCAGTTCGTGCTCGGTGGTTTCCTGGAAACCGGAGATGTGAACATAGCCAATGCCCGGCCGAATCAGGAAATGGACATCTACGCTATAGCGGGGAATCTCGTCACGCACCACGGTGAAATCCAGCGGTTTGTCGGAGCCTTCACGCAACATCGTGATCTTGACGGTGGTGCCTTTGGGGCCCTTCAGCAATTCCGCCACATCGCTGGTGCTCATGTTGTCGGTGGGCTTGCCGTCCACCGCGATGATGACGTCACCCGGACGGATACCCGCGCGATAGGCGGGCGCGCCGGCAAACGGCGCGATCACGATGACCTTGTTATTGCGCGGACCTACCTGCATGCCCACACCGTAATACTTGCCGCGCTGTTCTTCGCGCAGGGCCGCGTAGGACTTGGGATCGAAGAAGTTCGAGTGCGGATCGAGCACCCGCAACATGCCGGGGATGGCGCCGTTATAGATGGCCTTGTCGGGGCTGACCGGCTCCGCATAGTTCTGCTGCACCACGTCATAAACGTCGGTGAAGCTGCGCAGGCTTTCGCGTACGTCGCCGTCGCCGGAAGTCGTGTTGGAAGTCAGACGCTGGCCAAACAGCATGCCGGCGCAGCCACACGCGAGA
>CAWHIO010000009.1:0-13126 GCA_963829315.1 uncultured Alphaproteobacteria bacterium
CCTTCAGGCTGAGAATTCCCGCGACCGCGAGGCCCGCCACAAGGTCCACAGCGTCCGAAACCTTGAGGTTGATCGCGGTATGAAGGGGTCGTTGTCGGCACGCGACATCCGCGCGAGGTCGTGTCGAACGAGTGCCAGCGGCAGGAACGTCGGCCGTGCTTCCGGCGGCGCGTTCGCAAGCAGCGCAAGGGCCGTCCTCAGATGCCCCCGCGCCTCCCCGAGCAACTGATCCAGCGCGGCGCGCAATTTCGGCGTTTGTTTGCCCGCGAATACCTCCTCGGTTCCGCAGCCGTGCCGCTCCAGCACCTGCAGCGGCACAAACAACTGGCGCCGCGACGCATCCAGCGGCAGCGAGGCCATCACCTGCGCCATGCCCTGGGCTAGCCCGGCATGGCGCCCGAGATGCTCGATCTCCTCCGACGACTGTCCGGCGATCGCCGCCGCCAGTGAAAACAATACCGACGAGGTATCGTTGATATAGCCTTCCAGCGCCGCCATGGTCGGCATCGGATCGTTGTACAGATCGAACTGATGCTCCTCGATCAATCGCGACAGCCGCTCGACCGGCAACCGCCAGTTCCGGATCGCCAGCAGCAATTCGGCAGCCACCGGGTTGCCCTCGACCCCGCCATGGTCCATGCCCGCCAGCATGTCGGTCCACCATTGCAGGCGCATCTCGCCCGGCAGCGGCTGGCTCACCTGCTCGTGCACGCGCGTGATCTCGACGTTGAAGGCATACAGCGCCAACAATGCGCGGCGCGGGGCCGCGGGCACGAACAACGTGGAGGCATAGCGGGCAAAATCGTGCGCGCGCACCAAATCGGCGCAGAAGCTCGCGGCCTCCTTTGCTTCGGCGGGATCGCTCATGGGACCGCGATCAGCGCCGCCGCAACCCGCCGCCTCTCGCCGATCATGATGTTGTAGGTGCGGATCGCAGGTCCCGTCTGCATCGGGTCGAGCACGATGTGGACGGCGCGCAACGCCTCGCGCAACCCACGGCGAGGCACCCAGACATCCGCTCCGGTGCCGATAATCAGGGTGTCGATGGCATTGGCGGCTGCGAAGACGCGGGCCAGCGAGGCCTCGTCGATATCGCTCGCCGTCGTCACCGGCCAGGCCCAGATGGCATCCGGCAGGCACAGCAACGAACCGCGATGCGACATCTCGGCAAAGGCAAACCCGCCATTGCCGTAAGCCTCGATCGGGGCCGACCTCGGAAGATGTGGAGCGTCTGGGCGGCTGGTCGTTGGTCTGGGCATGATCTCGTCCGAAAACCGGTTGCCACTTTTCGGGATCGTGCCGGTGTCACTTCTTCTGAGGCGTGTCCGGCGCGTCGGCCCGATGGGTGCCGACACCGAGATAGATCAGAATCGGTGCCGCGATGAAAATCGAGGTGTAGGTACCGACCAGCACCACGCCGAACATCATCACGGCGGTGAAGCTGTTGATCGCGTGGCCGCCGAACAACAGCAGTGCCAGCAGCGCCAGCGTCACCGTGACGTGGGTGATAATCGAGCGCGACAGCGTCGAATTGATCGACTCGTTGAGCAATTGTGGCATCGGCATTTTCTTGTAGCGCCGCAGCATTTCACGAATACGGTCGTAGATGACGACCGTGTCGTTCAGCGAATAGCCTAGGATCGTCAACAGCGCCGCGATGCTCGTGAGGTCGAAATCGACCTGGCTGATCGACATGAAACCGATCGTCAGCACGATATCGTGGACGTTGGCAATCATGGCGCCGAGCGCGAATTGCCATTCGAACCGGAACCAGAGATAGATCAGGATCGCGAAGATCGCCAGCATCAGCCCGAGCATGCCGTAGGCGAGCAACTCACCGGAGACGCGCGGTCCCACCACCTCGACACGCCGGTATTCGACAGCGTCGCCGAGCGCGCCGCGCACCTTCTGCACTGCCTCCTGCTGCGCGGCGTCGCCACCGGGCTGTTCGGCAACCCTGATCAGGACGTCGGCGGGGCCGCCGAACTGCTGCAACTGGACGTCGCCAAGGCCAAGCCCGCCCAGCGTCGCACGCATGCTGGCGATGTCGGCCGTGCCGGTTTTGGCCTGCACCTCCAGAAGCGTGCCGCCCTTGAAGTCGATCCCGAAATTCAGCCCGTGGGTGAAGAACAGTGTGATCGCGACAATCGAGAGCAGCGCCGAGATCGGAAAGCTGATGCGGCGAAAGCGGGTGAAATCGAAATGCGTGTTGTCGGGCACGATCCGCAACGACGGCAGAATGCCGAGCGCACTGACCACGGTCAGCACGGCAATCAGGATGCCCAGCGCGATAAGAACGAAATGAGTCAAAGCCGCATTCCCCTAGATCGGCACGCTTTGCGGCCGCTTCCACCGCACCCAGCCCGCAACGATCAGCCGGGTGAGCGTAAACGCGGTGAAAACCGTGGTGAGGATGCCGATACCGAGCGTTACCGCAAAGCCGCGCACCGGTCCGGTGCCGATATAGAACAGCACCGCGGCGGCGATGAAAGTGGTGATGTTGGAATCGAGAATCGTCGACAGCGCGCGCTTGAAGCCGGCGTCGATTGCGGAAATGGCGTTGCGCCCGCCGCGAATTTCCTCGCGGATGCGTTCATAGATCAGCACGTTGGAATCAACGGCGATACCGACGGTCAGCACGATGCCGGCGATGCCCGGCAGCGTCAGCGTGGCGTTCAGCAGCGACAACACGCCGAAGATCATGGCGACGTTGATGGCGACCGCGATGTTGGCGAATACCCCGAACAGCCGGTAGGTCAGCAGCATGAACACGATCACCATGATCGATCCGACATAGGCCGCCAGCTCGCCCTTTTCGATCGAATCCTGGCCGAGGCCGGGGCCGACGGTGCGCTCCTCGATGACGGTGAGCGGGGCCGGCAAGGCGCCGGCGCGCAGCAGAATCGCCAGTTCGTTGGCGGCCTGCACGGTGAAACTGCCGGAAATCTGGCCCGAACCGCCGGTGATCGGTTCACGGATCACGGGCGCGGAAATCACCTCATTGTCGAGCACGATCGCGAACGGCTGCCCGACATTCTCCGATGTCGCTTGCGCGAATTTGCGCGAGCCCGAGGAATTGAATCGGAAACTGACAATCGGCTCGCCCGAGCGCTGGTCGAAGCCCGGCTGCGCATCGGTGAGTTCGCCGCCCGACACAAGTATCTGTTTCTTGATGACATAAGGTATCTTGGGGGCCTGCGCGCTCATCAGAATTTCGGAATCCGGCGGCACCCGGCCCTGCGCGGCCTGATCCGGCGGCACGGTCGTATCGACCATGCGGAATTCCATCTTGGCGGTCTTGCCGAGGATCCGCTTGAGCTCGGTCGGGTCCTGCAGGCCCGGCACCTGCACCAGAATGCGGTCGGTGCCTTGCCGCTGGATCAAGGGCTCGACCGTGCCGAGTTGGTTGACGCGGCGCTCGACGATCTGGATCGATTGCTCGATGGTCTGGCGGATGCGCTCGGTGATGGCCGCCTGCGGCACGGTCAGGCGGATCAACCCGCCGCCGGCGTCGCTGACTTCGAGGCTGCGCTGGCCGCTGGAGCCGAGCAGACCGCCGAGCGGCTGCGACAGCTCCCGCAGCTTTGCCAGCGCCGTCTGCGCGTCGCTATCCTTGACCCGCACCTCGACATAATCGGCGCGGGATGCAAGGCCGGTGTAGCCGATCTTGTTTTCACGCAGCACGCGACGGGTGTCGTCGCGCACCTGATCGAGCTTCTCTTTCCTGACGTAGTTGGAGTCGACCTCCAGCAGCAGATAGGAGCCGCCCTGCAGATCGAGCCCGAGCACAAGGTGACGCTGTGCCCAGAGCGGCCAGGTCTTCACTTTCGCCTCGGGAAAGAAATTCGGAACGGCGCACAGGCACACCACCAGCGCCCCGAAAATGATCGCCAGCGCCTTCCACCGCGTGAAATACAACATTGAGTTGACCCGTCAGATCCAGGAGAATGCGGCGCCGAAAATCAGCTCGCGGAGGTTTCGTCCTTGGCGGGCTCACTTTTTTCCTTGGCCGGCTCGCCTTTGGCGCGAACGCCCGAAATCATTTGCCGCATCTGCCGCACCCGGACGCCGTCCGAAATCTCGAACTCGATCTGGTCGTCGTCCACCACTTTGGTCACTTTGCCGACCAACCCGCCGGTCGTTACCACGGTATCGCCGCGGCGGATGTTCTTCACGAGTTCCGCGTGGTCCTTCACCTTCTTTTGCTGCGGCCGCAGAATCAGGAAGTACATGATCACGAAGATCAGCGCGAACGGCAGCAGCGACATCAACATGCTGTTGGTATCGCCGCCGGCCGCGGCCTGGGCAAACGCAGGGGTAATCAGCATTCGGACAATCCTCGTGGAACGGGTATGGACCGGCGGCGCCTGAGCGCCAGGCCGGTCGGGGCAAATTCGCGCGGACTATAGCGGCCGCGGTCCCAATTGCAACGCTGCCAAACCCTGATTTGCGCCGCTTGCGGCCCCCCGTAAGGCCCGTTAAGGGTGCGTCGCAAGGAAGGCCAAGGATGACAAGAAAACCCAGCAAAACGGCGCCTCGACCCGCCTCCCGGACGGGCCGGCGGAAATCGCCGATATCGGCGACAAAACGCCAGGCAGCGTCCTCCGAGCGTGATGCCGCCGAGCGGATTGCGCGCGCGCTCGAAACCATCGCCGCGCGCCTTTCCGCCGCTTCGCCCGCATCCTCCGCCGCCGATGCACTCGGTCACGCCGACGCCTTCATCTGGCATCCCGAAGGACGGCTGGCACCGGTACCGCGCGTCAGCCGCGTCGATATCGGCCTGCTCAAGGGTATCGACCGGATGCGCGACATCCTGATCGAGAATACCGAACGTTTTGCCAATGGGCTTCCCGCAAACAATGCGCTGCTGTGGGGCGCGCGCGGCATGGGAAAATCGTCGCTGGTGAAGGCCGCGCATGCCCGCATCAACAACGACCGCAAGCCGGCTGATCGCCTGAAGCTGATCGAAATTCATCGCGAGGACATCGAAAGCCTGCCGGCCCTGATGGATTTGCTGCGCGGCTCGCATTTCCATTTCATCGTGTTCTGCGACGACCTGTCGTTCGACGGCAATGACGCCTCCTACAAATCGCTGAAGGCGGTGCTGGAGGGCGGCATCGAGGGCCGTCCCGACAACGTCATCCTGTATGCGACCTCGAACCGCCGCCATCTGCTGGCGCGCGAGATGATCGAGAACGAACGCTCGACGGCGATCAATCCCGGCGAGGCGGTCGAGGAAAAAGTGTCGCTCTCGGACCGGTTCGGCCTGTGGCTCGGCTTTCACCGCTGCAGTCAGGACGAATACCTCGCGATGGTGAAGGGCTATTGCAGCCATTTCGGCATCACGCTCGCCGACGAAGAGCTTGAGCGCGAAGCGCTGGAATGGTCGACCACGCGCGGTTCGCGTTCGGGACGGGTCGCCTGGCAGTTCACCCAGGAACTGGCGGGACGGCTCGGGGTCAAGTTGGCCGGCAAGTAAGAGCTTGCGTCCCCGGACGCTGGGCGGCGCGCTCCCGGCGATGCGAAGCATCGTCCGGACGATGCGCAGCTGAGCCGGGGTCCACACTGAAATCAAAGTTGCGATGGTCCCGGCTCTGCGAGGCAGCGTAAGGACGCTGCACCGCATCCGGGACACGTGCCCCTTACGCGCCGTTGAGGAATTGAAGCGGGTCGACCGGGGAAGATCCCTTGCGGATCTCGAAGTGGAGTTGTGGTGAGGCCACCTCGCCGGATTGACCGGATTTGGCAATGATCTGGCCCCGCTTGATGGTGTCGCCGCGCTTCACCAGCAGTTCGCTCGCATGGGCATAGGCGGTGACATAGCCGTTGGTGTGCCGGATCAGAACCAGATTTCCGTAACCCTTGAGCTCGTTTCCGGAATAGGCCACGACCCCGTCTTCGGCGGCCTTCACCGGCGTGCCTTCGGGCACCGCCAGATTGATGCCGTCATTGGACTTGCCATTGGTCTTGGCACCGTAGCTGGTGATGACCTTGCCGCGGACCGGCCAGCGGAAGGTCGGCAACGCACCGGTCGCATCGGCGGCCTTGACCGGCGTTTCCGGCGTGTCTTCGACCGTCGTGGCCTGCGCCAATCGGGCCTTTTGCTGCGGATCGGAGGTCACCGTGGCCAGCTTGGTCGCCGGCGCCATGGACGTCGCGACAGGCTGTGCGCCAGCAGCAACTGCCGGCTGGGCAGCCGGAGCCACCGCGGCGGTCTTGGCGCCGGGGACGTTGAGCTTCATGCCAAGCTTGAGTTTCGCCGATGGTTCGATGCCGTTGGCTCTGGCGAGTTCAGCGGCCGGAACATGGTTGCGACGGGCAATACTGAGCAAGGTATCGCCGTGGTTGACGACATGAACCGAAGCCGGCGCGCTCGCGGCGGCGACCGGCCTGCTCGCAGGAACGGTCGTGGAAGGCGTTGCGGCAGCCGCGGTTGGATGCGGAATGATCAGCTGCTGACCCGGAGAAAGGACGCGCGGCCCCTTGTATCCGTTGGCCTGCAGGATCGCGGCGGTCGAAACGTTGTAGCGGCGCGCCAACAAATCGAGCGTGTCGCTGGTACCGACGATGATGGTGGTACCCTGGCCCGGGGTCCGGGCTGCGACCGAGCGCGGGACGCTGCCAGTGGTCTCGATCGGATGGGCGGGTGGAGCATAAGAGCCCAATCCACGCCCCCCTCCGGACACCCCGGTATTGGCGGCTGGATAGGACTGCGGGGCGGCAATCGCCGGCAGGGCCTGCGATTGGTATTGCGAACGGGCAGATTGCGAACGGGCAGATTGCGGAAGGGCGCGGCGCTCGATCGCGGCGGGCGGCACCGTGCCCGTGGCATCAGATTGGACGAAGGGATCTTGAGAAAGGCGTGAAGACATGTCGGCGCTGCAGCCGGCAAAACCAATCGACATCAGCGCCAGCACCGCGACTTGCGGTATGCGACGCGAGCAGAACAACTCGATGACACCGGACATGGTTACTCACTCGTACGCAACAAATACCTGTTTTGAGTAAACACGCGCTGAGTAAACAACCACTTAAGCTTGCGAATAAGAGGTTGGCGGAACAGCCGATCCGGGTTTTTACAGCTCGCGGGCAATGCCGGGCAGCGCCGGCACGAAGCGCACGTCCACGAGCTGCTTGCGCTCAAAGCCGGCGTCGGTCCTGACCAGGCGAACCAGGGTCTGGGTCCCCTGCTGTGGTCCGACTGGCGCGATCAGGATGCCGCCGGGCTCGAGCCGCTGCGCCAGCGCATCGGGGATCTGCTCCATCGCCGCGGTGACGATGATGCGGTCGAAATTGCCGGCATCGGCGGGGACGTCAAAGCCGTCCCCCAGCATTACCTCGACATTGTCGCAACCGAGCTCGGCAAGCCGCGCCCGCGCACGGTCGGCCAGCGTCCGGTAACGCTCGATGGTCAGGACGCGGCCGCAAAGCCGGGACAGGATGGCGGCCTGGTATCCGGAGCCGGTGCCGATCTCGAGCACCCGTTGCATTCTGCTGCAATTGCAGCTGTTCGGTCATGTAAGCCACCACGAAGGGCTGGCTGATGGTCTGTCCGCAGGCGATGCCGAGCGCGCTGTCGCGGTAGGCGTGGGCTCGATCCGCCGCCTCGACGAACAGGTCGCGCGGAATCTCTTCCACGGCGCGGAGCACCGCCTGGTCGCTGATCCCGCGCCGCCGCAGGCTAAGCTGAAACATCATCTGTCTTGGCGGATTTTGAGTAGTGGACATTTCGGTCCCATGAGGTCGCCGGCCGGCCAGGCGGCCCGCCAGATCAGGCAAGTTGATGCCATAAGCCCTGCCGGCCTAACGAAATATTTCAGTCTAAATCAGTGTTCCCGCCGGGGAACCCATATACACTCCCGGCGTTAGCGGACGGCTCGATCAGGCCTGTTCGCAAATCCGGAGCAAAAACGGCCCGTTGGAGCGCGTTTGCGCATCTCGACGTTGCACGGGGTGTCGTAATTTGCGAACCTTTGGGACTGGCATGGGGCAAGGACTGAATTCATGATTGCGACGCGGCCGCCGGGCGGTTCTGTGTTCCTCGTCGAGGACGAGGTCATGATCCGAATGATGGTTGCCGACATGCTGGAGGAGCTCGGCTACAGCGTCGCGGCCGAAGCCGGTGAAATCAACGAAGCCATCAGGCTGGCACAGTCGGCGGAATTCGACTTCGCCATTCTCGACGTCAACGTCAACGGCAAGGTGATTTCGCCGGTCGCCGACCTGATCAAGGCACGCAACCGTCCTTTCATCTTCGCGACCGGCTACGGTTCATCGGGCCTTCCGGAGGAATACCGCGACCGCCCGGCGCTGCAGAAACCGTTCCAGATCGAAACCCTGGCGCGGGTGATCGACAATACCCTGAAGAGCGCAGCGGTTTAGGCAGCCACCCGTCGCTACCCGCCAAAGCGGGTGACCCAGTATTCCAGAGCAGTTAGCGATCGAATCGCGAGGCCGCGGCGTGGTGGATACAAGCTTGCACGCTGCGGGTCATTTCAGCGTCGCCGTCAGCGCCTCGGAAAATGCCTCATCGGTACGGTCGAGCCGCAGCGGCGTCACCGAGACGTAGCGCGCCGCCAGCGCCCAGAGATCCGTACCTTCGGCCGGCACGTCAATCTGTGCCAAACGCTCGAACCCAATCCAGAAATACGGGTTGCCCCGGCCATCGCGTCGCTGGTCGACTTTCAAAAACCCGAGGTTGCGCTTGCCCTGCCGCGTCACGCGTACACCGGCAACCTCGTCGGCAGTGCAGGCCGGAAAGTTGACGTTGATAACAGTGTTCCTGGGTACGCCGGCCGCGATCACCTTGCGCAGGATGGGCGGACCGAATTTCAGCGCGGTGTCCCATAACGGCTTTTCCCGCAACTCGATGCTGAATTCCTGCGACAGCGCGAAGGATGGCAGGCCCAGAATCGTGCCTTCAAGCGCGCCCGCGATCGTGCCGGAATAGACGACGTCCTCGGCGACGTTGCGGCCCTTGTTGACACCCGACAGCACGAGGTCGGGCAGCTTTTCACCGAGGATGTGGCGGGCGCCCATAATGACGCAATCGGTCGGCGTGCCCCGCACCGCGAAATGACGCGGCCCGACTTCACGCAGCCGAAGCGGGTCATTCAGCGACAACGAATGCGAGACGCCGGATTGGTCGAGCTCCGGCGCGACGATCCAGACATCGTCAGACAACGCGCGCGCAATCTCCTCGACAATTTTCAGGCCGGGAGCATGGATGCCGTCATCATTGGTGCAGAGAATTCGCATCTGGCAGACAGGCCCTCTTCGATCGATTCCACCGCGGTCGAAGGGCCGTCTTATCCGGCTATCGCCTACGAGGCAAACCTGTCGTGCCTGCTGGCTATTTGCCTATCGACAAGGGCTGGAGTTGCGCAATCTTCCACGCATCAAACGGCGCCGGCGATGCCGGATCGGCGTGCCGCACCGCAGCCGCAGCCGCTAGTTGTCTTCATCGATCTGAGGCTTCTCGCGCAACACCGCGTCGAGCAACGAGCGGTGAACCTCGATCTTGCCATTGTAGTCGATAAATCCCTTTTTCCGAAAGCCGTTCATGAAAAAACTGACGCGGGATCGCGTGGTGCCGATCATTTCCGCCAGGGTTTCCTGGCTGAGGGTCACCGGGATCGGCGGCGCGTCGCCCTCTTCGCCGAAATTCGCCAGCAGCAGGAGCAGGCGCGCCAAGCGTCGTTCGCTGGAATTGAATAGCTGGTCGATCAGGTCGTCTTCGATCCGGCTGTTCCGCGACAACAGATAGGAAATGAAAAATTGGGCGAATTTCGGCTCCGCGCCCAGGAGCGCGAGCATGGCGTTTTTCTTGATCGACGTGATCAGGCAGTCTTCCATGGCATGGCTGGTGGCGGCGCGCAGTTTCGCCCCCTCGAGACATCCCTCGCCGAAAAACTGACCTTCCGCGAAAATCCCGACCACGGCTTCCTTGCCATGCTCGGACAGCACAGTGATCTTGACCTTGCCCTTCAGGATGAAAAAGACTGTGTCGGCGACGTCGCCCTGGCTGAATATCTTCTGGTTTTTGGCGTATCTCTCGATGGTCTTGCCCACGCCGGCCTCGCCCAGAAAGACCTGGGCATCAAACCCGTTCTTGACTTCAATTGACTGGGTGTTGGGCATGTGTTGGTCCGTTTCCAGGCGGGAGCACAACACTCTCGTAACCGTCAAAAGCCGCAGGCCGCTCGGTTATAGAACCACTATATTCCGAATATGTCGGGCAGGCAACTCAATTCTGGGTAGAAATACCCGCGCGCCCTGGCCCAAAATGCGGCAAGCTGACGCCCTGCGTCCGAGCTCAAACCGGCCGTTTAAGCTCACCGGCAAGCCAACCGCGCACTTCCGAGTTCATGGGGTCGCTCGATACCACCGTCGTTTCGACGCGACCGCACTTCTGGCACTCGAATGTACGGTAATCGAAGCCGGACGGTCCCGCCTCGAGTTTCGACAGCAGCATGCGATTTTGCCGGCAGTCCGGACAGCGCGGCCGCTCGATGGCGGCGATATGGGCTGATGATACCGGCTGATATTCGGGCATGACACATCCTGATTTGCCATGGACCCGTTACAGAACCCGTCACGAATCCCAGGGGCCGATATACATCAGAATGACGCTTCCGGCGTCTCACGGCGTGGTCAAAATTGCTCACCTTGAAAAACTTTGTCGGCGAGGGTGAATGGCCCCGATCGCGATCCCCGTCACTGCAATTCAAATGCCGTTTCTTCTCAGCGACCGCTGGCGTGCGAACGGATGCGCCAGACGCGGAGGAATTTCGCGCGCACGCGGTTACTCCGCATCTCGAATTTTCGAGCAGCCGGCTTCGGTGGCTGCGGAGGGGGAACCTTGTCCTTGGTCTGCGAAACCGGATTGTCGTGCGGCGTGGCCGTTCGGGGCGGGTTTGGCGGAGGAACGTCGTCCTTCACAGGCGGAACCGATGGAACCGGCGGCGCGGACAGTGGCGCCTTTCGCGGCGGCTCCGGATAATATTTGCGGGCGACGGAAACCGCCTTGTCAAAATCCTGACCGTTGAACCACTTCAGCGCGCGCACGCTTTCCTGCACGCCGTCATCCCATAGTCTCGCGGCCTCGATATCGAACTGGCCCTTCTGCTTCTGATCGCAGGCCTGGCTGCCGTAGCCGGTGACGGCCCATTGTCTGCCCACCCAGTAGATGTCGCGATGCAGGGCCATTGCGTGTCATCGTTTCCGAAAAAATGTGGCTCTCGCCGCGGCGGAAACGAAGATACCGAGACACGGCGCCTTCGCAACATCGAAGGCGAGGTAGGGCAAAAGCGCTTTCAAGCGAAGTGGAGACGGTTCGCGTCAAGAAAACGCGTGAAATCAACAATCTAGAGCCCCGTTTCAATTCAATCGAAACCGAAAACGCTCCAGACAATTTGCCGCAAAATCAGGCTTCGCGGGCGATGACCTTCACCCCACCCATATAGGGCTGCAGGACATCGGGCACGGCGATCGAGCCGTCCGCCTGCTGGTAGGTTTCCATCACCGCGATCAGCGCGCGGCCAACGGCGGTGCCGGAGCCGTTGAGGGTATGGACAAAGCGCGGCTTACCGTCGGGCCCGCGATAGCGCGCGTCCATCCGGCGGGCCTGGAACTCACCGCATACCGAGCAGCTGGAGATTTCCCTGTAGGCGCCGCCATCGCCCTGCCCCGGCATCCAGACCTCGATGTCGTAGGTCTTCTGCGCGGCAAAACCCATGTCGCCGGCGCACAGCGTCATCACCCGGTAATGCAGATCGAGCTGTCGCAGCACTTCCTCGGCGCAGGCCAGCATGCGCTCGTGCTCGTCGCGGCTGTTCTCCGGCGTGGTGATCGAGACCAGTTCGACTTTTGTGAACTGATGCTGGCGGATCATGCCGCGGGTGTCGCGCCCGGCCGCGCCTGCTTCGGCGCGAAAGCACGGCGTCAGCGCCGTCAGCCGCATCGGCAATTCTTTTTCATCGAGGATGGATTCGCGAACGAGGTTGGTCAGCGGGACTTCGGCGGTGGGGATGAGCCAGCGCCTGGTTTTTTGAGCGCCGGCCACTTCAGCAAAATGAGACATGATCGTAATGTATGCCCTATCTGAAAACTCCTTAGCCGGGTTCTTGTCGGCGTCAGAAGCCGCATCTATCAGGGCCTGCTTGATCGACGGTTCCAAGTTTCGCAAATGGTCATTGGCGGCTTGTCTAATGTATTCAACATTCGTGGCGACGAACTGATCCTCTTCAAATTTCGGCAATTGCCCAGTGCCAAACATCACCTCGTCACGTACCATTAGCGGCGGATTGATCTCGGTGTAGCCATGCTCGTTGGTATGCAGATCGAGCATGAATTGCCCGATCGCGCGCTCCAGCCGCGCCAGGCCCTTCTTTAAAACGACAAAGCGTGCACCGGATAATTTCGCCGCCGCCTCGAAATCCATGAAGCCAAGCGCGCCGCCGAGATCGTCATGCGGCTTTGGCGTGAACGCATAATGGCGCGCCTTGCCGAATACATGGCGGCGCACGTTGCCGTGCTCGTCCAGTCCCGGCGGCACGTCGTCGTGCGGCAGGTTCGGAATCGCCGCCAGTTCTTTCGCCAGTTCCTCGTCCGCAGCCTTGGTCGCGGCTTCCAGCTGCGGCATGGTGGTCTTGAGCTCGGCGACCTCGGCCATCAGTTTTGCGGCACGCGCGTCGTCCTTGGCCTTCTTGGCGTCGCCGATTTCTTTGGATGCGGAATTGCGACGCGCCTGCGCCTGCTCCGACGCCATCATCGCCGTGCGGCGCTTCTCGTCGATCGCCAGCAGCGACTTCGACAACGGCGCCAGTCCCGCCGCTTCAGCGCGGCGTCGAAAGCGTCGGGATTGTCGCGGATCGATTTGATGTCGTGCATGGTGGTTCGGTCCCCAATTCGTGCCGGCGAAGGCGCGCATCCAGTAACCCGAATAAGCGGGTTTTGGAACACCCAAGGCGATCCGGAGCCGTCATCCCTGCGTAACGGCTACGCCGTTGTCGCGGGAGGTGCGATCCGTGGGCGAGCCTTGACGGATGACCTGACGGTGCAAGCGCCCCATCCTTCGAGACGCGGCCCTTTGGGCCGCCCTCAGGATGACGGCAGCGCGCGCGGA
>CAWHIO010000010.1:0-21425 GCA_963829315.1 uncultured Alphaproteobacteria bacterium
TTCGAGGAATGCGCAAAGCCTCATCAAACTGGCTCGGCAAAATCATAATGGCCACGGTGATGGGCGTCTTGATCATCAGTTTCGGCGTCTGGGGCATTGCCGACATCTTCCGGGGTTTCGGACAGTCGACGCTGGCCAAGGTCGGTCACACCGAGATCTCGGCCGAGCAATTCCGCCAGATCTACACCGAGAGGCTGCAGCAGATCGGCCGCCAGTTCGGCCGTCCCTTGACCATGGACCAGGCCCGCGCCTTCGGACTCGATCGCCAGGTGCTCCAGCAAACCATTGCGGAAGCAGCGCTTGATGAAGAGGCGCGGCGGCTCGGTCTCGGGCAGTCCAACGACGAAACCATGCGCATGATCTTCAACGACCCGAATTTCAAGGGGGTCAATGGCGCGTTCGACCCGGCACGCTTCCAGACCGTGATCCGGCAATTCGGCTTCAGCGAACAGCGTTATGTCGCCGATCAGCGGCGGGTTTCGCTGCGGCGTCAAATTGCCGGGACGATTGGAGCCGGCCTCGTGCCGCCGAAAGTCCTGCTTGATGCGCTGGCACGGTTTCAGAACGAGCAGCGCTCGATAGAATACGTCAAGCTCGACGCCGCCCAGGCCGGAGCGATCGATCCGCCATCGCCTGAAACGCTGGCGGCCTATTTCGACGACCACAAGACCCAGTTCCGCGCGCCCGAATATCGCAAGCTGTCCTTCGTCGCGGTCACGCCGGAAGAGATCGGCAAGTGGTCCGAGGTCTCCGACGAGGATGCCAAAAAGGTTTTCGAGCAGCGCCGCGACAGGCTGGGAACGCCGGAACGGCGTCAAGTTTCGCAGATCGTCTTCCCGAACGCCGAAGAAGCCATGGCGGCACGCAGCCGTACCGCATCCGGATTGTCATTCGAGGACCTCGCCAAGGAGCGCGGCCTCAATCCATCCGACGTCGATCTCGGCCTGATCGCGAAATCCGCGATCGTCGATCCGGCGATTGCCAACGCCGCCTTTTCGCTGCAGTCCGGCGAGGTAAGTCAGCCGGAACAGGGCAGGTTCGGCACAGCCCTGGTCAAGATCGGCAAGATCGAGCCGGGGGTCGAGCCATCGTACGAAAGTTCCGCCGCCAACCTCAAAAAGGAGATTGCGAGCGAGCGCGCGCGCGCCAAGGTCGCGGAGCTACGCGACAAGATGGAGGATGAGCGCGGTGGTGGCGCGAGCGTTATCGAGGCAGCTCAGAAACTGGGACTCACCGCCGTCACCATCGACGCCGTGGACCGCTCGGGCCGCCTTTCCAGCGGCCAGCCGGCCCCGAATATCCCCCGCGGCCTCGACGTCGTTTCGCAAGCCTTTAATAGCGACGTCGGCGTCGACAACGATCCCATCCAATTCAACGGCGGCTATGTCTGGTACGATGTTCTGGCCATCACGCCATCGCGGGAACGCAACCTTGATGAAGTCAAGGACCAGGTCGAGGCGAAATGGCGCGACGACCAGATCACGAGCCGGTTGCGCGCCAAGGCGACTGACATGGTTCAGAAACTGGAACAGGGCGGCAAGCTTGCCGACGGGGCTGCTCAGGCCGGATTGAATGTCGAGACCGCGGGCGGATTCAAGCGCGACGCCTCCGTGCCCGGCCTGCCCGCCAGCGCGGTCGCGGCGGCGTTTCGCACCACCAAGGACGGGGTCGGACAAACCCCCGTTGCCGGCGCCAATGCGTGGATCGTCTTCCGCGTCACCGACGTCAGCGTGCCGCCGGTCGATCTTGCCTCGGACGAGATGAAGAAACTGAAGGAAAGCGTCCAGCGCGGACTGACCGACGAACAGCTCGCGGAATACATCACCAAGCTTGAATTGGAAATCGGCACCAGCGTGAACCAGGCTGCGTTCGCGCAGGTGACCGGCGCGAACAACTGACGACGGGTGAAAATGAAGGCGGCTCGCCTGGAATGTAATTTCCCTCACCCCGAGGGCCCTATGTTTGCGTTTCCCTGAAAGCACGCGATGGACAACCTCAAATCTATCATTGGAAAGGTCGCGACCGGCGCGACGCTGTCGAGCGACGAGGCCGCGGCCGCCTTCGACAGTATGATGTCCGGCGAGGCAACGCCCTCGCAGATGGGCGGCTTGCTGATGGCGCTTCGCGTACGCGGCGAGACCGTCGAGGAGATCACCGGCGCGGTGTCCGCCGTGCGCGCCAAGATGCTGCGCGTCAAGGCTCCGGCCGGTGCCGTCGACGTGGTCGGCACCGGCGGCGACGGCTCCGGGTCGGTCAACGTCTCAACCTGCGCCTCCTTCATCGTCGCGGGTGTCGGCGTGCCCGTCGCCAAACACGGCAACCGCGCGCTGTCGTCGCGCTCGGGCGCCGCCGATGTGCTGTCTTCGCTTGGGGTCAGGATCGACATCACGCCCGAGCATGTCGGTCGCTGCGTCGCAGAGGCTGGTATCGGCTTCATGTTCGCGCCGTCGCACCATCCCGCGTGGAAGAACGTCGGCCCGACCCGCGTCGAACTGGCGACACGCACCATTTTCAATTTGCTGGGACCGCTTGCCAATCCGGCCGGCGTCAAGCGGCAAATGGTCGGCGTGTTTTCAAAGCAGTGGGTGCAGCCGCTGGCGCAGGTGCTGAAAAACCTCGGCGCCGAATCGGTCTGGGTGGTGCATGGCTCCGATGGCCTCGATGAAATCACCCTCACCGGCCCGACCTTCGTCGCGGCGCTGGAGAACGGTGCGATCCGCACCTTCGATGTGACGCCCGAGGAAGCCGGCCTGACACGGGTCGCCGGCGAGACGCTGAAGGGCGGCGATGCAAATTTCAACGCGGTCGCGTTGCAAAGCGTACTGGACGGCATGCCGAGCCCGTATCGCGATGTCGCACTGCTGAACGCCGCGGCGGCCCTGATCGTTGCTGGCCGCGCCAAAAGCTTGCGGGAAGGCGTCGCGCTCGGCACCCAATCGATCGACAGCGGCGCGGCGGCGGCGCGGCTGAAGCATCTCATCGCCGTCTCCAACAGCTGAGCGCGGGTCCTCCAATGTCCGATATCCTGACCAGGATCGAGGCTTACAAGCGCGAGGAGATCGCCGCCGCCAAGCGCGCCCATCCGCTGGCCAACCTCGAGGCCCGGGCGAAGGCGGCGCCGGCGCCGCGCGGCTTTGTCGCCGCGATCCGCCAAAGGCTTGCGCGCGGCGAGTATGCGCTGATCGCCGAAGTGAAGAAGGCCTCGCCGTCGCGAGGCTTGATCCGCGCCGATTTCGACCCGCCCGCGCTGGCGAAAGCCTATCAAGCCGGCGGCGCCACCTGCCTTTCGGTCCTGACCGACACGCCATCGTTCCAGGGCCACCTCGATTTCATGGTGGCGGCCCGCGCAGCCACCACGCTGCCGGTGCTGCGCAAGGATTTCATCTACGACACCTATCAGGTGGTCGAGTCCCGTGCCCATGGGGCCGACTGCATCCTGATCATCATGGCCGCGCTTGACGACGCCGCGGCGCGGGACATCGAGGAAGCGGCGGTCGCGCAGGGCATGGACGTCCTGATCGAGGTCCATGACCGGGCCGAGCTCGATCGCGCCCTGAAGCTTCGTTCGCCGATGATCGGCGTCAACAACCGGAACCTGCGCACCTTCGAGACCACGCTCGCGACCAGCGAGGCGCTGGCGCCCCTGATTCCGCGAGACCGCCTGATGGTCGGCGAGAGCGGCATCTTCGCGCCTGCCGATCTCGCGCGGCTGGCGCGCCTCGGCATGTCGACATTCCTGGTCGGCGAAAGCCTGATGCGGCAGGCCGACGTGACGGCGGCGACGCGCGCTTTGCTGGCGCGCGGCGACGCCGCGAGCGCGACCGGGGCGCGCTGAGACATGGCGCGCCGTTCATCCCGGGACGAACCTGCCCTCACCCATATCGACGCCAAGGGTGACGCGCGGATGGTGGACGTATCGGCAAAGGCCGCGACCGAGCGCACGGCGGTCGCCGAAGGCCGCGTCGTCATGAGCAAGGCGACGCTCGCACTGATCGTTTCAGGCAATGCAAAAAAGGGCGACGTGCTCGGCACGGCGCGTGTCGCCGGCATCATGGCGGCAAAGCGCACCCCTGACCTCATCCCCCTGTGTCATCCGCTGGCTTTGTCCAAGGTCACGCTGGACATTACGCCCGACAAGAAGCTGCCCGGCTGTATCGTTCGTGCCACCGTGAAGGTTACCGGTCCGACCGGGGTCGAGATGGAGGCGCTGACTGCGGTTTCAGTCGCATGCCTCACGATCTACGACATGATCAAGGCTGTGGAACGCGGCGTCCACATCGAAGGTATTCATCTGGTCGAGAAAATCGGCGGCAAGTCCGGGCACTATCGCGCCGAGGATTAAGTCACCGGAAAAAACCTGGGGCTGCCGCTTTGCGCGATTCTCCGTTGTCCTGGTGCGGAGAAAACGAAGGCAAGCTATTTCAGCGAGCTGTTGATCGCCGTGAACTTGGTGTTGAGCTTGGCGCCGAGCCCGTTCACGACGGCGATGATCGCAAGCGCGATGCCGGCGGCGATCAATCCATATTCGATTGCGGTTGCGCCGGATTCGTCGGCTAAAAACTTCCTGATCATCGTGCATGCCTCCTCCGCGTCCTTTGCGCGGTGCCAAGAGAACTCGCAAATCGCGTGCCAGATCCGCAGCGAGATTCGTCAGAGCCTTAGATGGTTAAGTGTCGATGACCGACCACGCACGGGGAATCCAATACCGACCGGATGCCCGCGCCACGGCAAATGATGCCGCCTCGGGCTCAGTCGATGTTACGATGGCGCTCGCGATAGGTACGGGTCTTCATCCGGTTTCCGCACAAGGTTGCCATGCACCACCGCCGCGTCGCCGGCTTCGACCTGTCGAAGAACACGCGGCGGCACTCCTCGGCCGCGCACATCTTGAGGCGATCCAGGGTTCCCTTGACGGAACCAACGTAGAGCTCCGCTGCTATCGCCGACAACCCGGCCAGCGGATCGCTTCGCGCCGGACCGAGCGCCATGTCGCGATCGTTCGACGCTTCCACGACAAGCGGAAATGCCCGCAAGGCATTGTTCAATGGTCGAATAGCATCCTTATTTTTGCGCCGCTGGATCGGATCGCATTCCAGATAGGTCCGAACACTTGTTCGCAGCTGCCGCGCAGCGTCGAACATCGCCGGCGTGATCCTGGCGCCCATGGCCAGCAGCCCGCGCTGCGACATCCAGGCCGCGAGTTCCCGCGGATCCGTCAGCGCGTCGCTTTGCACGTGCTGCACGCCGTGATGCGTGAAATGCCTGACGTCGAGCGAATTGGCGAAATCGTAGAGATTTGCCAGTTCGTCCGGAACCTTGAACTTTCTAGATTCCCTCGACATTTAGACACCACTAAATCACGTTTACCGGTTGACAGCAATAGACACCTGTATACTATTTATACTGGTGTTTAATAATTCTGACCGCTCCGGCCGAGGCGAGCCATGAACCATCAAGCCACATTGTCCAATCCCCGGTTTTTTTACGGCTGGTTCGTCGTTCTGGCCGCGTTCGCGGTAACTTTCTTCGGCTTCGGCAGCGCTTATACTTTCAGCGCCTTTGTCGAACCGCTGCAGCAGGACTTCGGCGCCTCCCGCGGGTCGGTGTCGCTGGTGTTCTCGCTGGCAGGATTTCTCTACTTCGGCCTCGGAATTGTCAGCGGCCCCCTCGCCGATCGTTTTGGTTCGCGTCGTCTCGCCATCGCCGGCATGATGCTGACCGGCCTCGGGCTGGCGGCGGCTGGCGCGGCGCGCAGCCTGCTGGAGGTCTATGCCGCCTATGGGCTTGGTGTCGGGCTCGGCGTCGGCTGCGCCTATGTGCCCGCCATCGGCGCGGTACAGCGCTGGTTCGTGCGCCGTCGCGGCTTTGCTTCCGGCCTGGCCGTGAGCGGCATCGGCGTCGGCACGTTGCTGATGCCGCCGCTTGCGTCGCTCTTGATCCAGATGCTGGGATGGCGCGGCGCCTATCTTGCCCTTGGAGGTCTCGCCGCAGCGGTCGGTGCAGGCCTGGCTATGCTGATTGAAAACGATCCTCGCGATCGCGGCCTCTGGCCCGACGGCGACCTCGGGCAACCGGGCGCTTCATCGGTACAGCAGGAGGGGATGTCCGTGCGCGACGCAGTCCGATCGCGTCGTTTCCTGGGCCTTTACCTCAGCTGTTTGATCTGCTCGTTCGGAGTTTTTGTGCCGTTCGTTCACCTCGTGCCCTATGCACGGGACCACGGTGTTGCGCCCTCATCGGCTGCGCTGCTGCTGGGCGTGATCGGCGTCGGCAGCACGGCGGGGCGCTTCATCCTTGGCAGTCTCGCCGACCGGATGGGCCGCGAGTTGTCGCTGCTGCTGATGTTCGCGGGCATGGCGCTCGCATTGGCGACGTGGGTAATTTCGGCGGGCGTCTGGTCGCTGGCCGCCTTCGCCTTCGTCTATGGCGTGTTCTACGGCGGGTGGGTCGCGGTCCTTCCGGCCGTGGTGATGGACTATTTCGGTGGCCGCAACGTCAGCAGCATTATCGGCGTGCTCTACACCAGTGTGGCGTTCGGCACGCTGATCGGTCCGAGCACCGCGGGCTTTGCCTTCGACCTCACCCACAGCTACGCCCTCCCGATCATGGTCAGCGCCGGCACCAACATCGTCGCGGCCGTCATCGTGGCCGTGATGGCGAGAGCCGAGCTGCCGCACAACGTCTGACCAACACCGCGACGTCGGCGAGACATTCATTCCGGAACGGACCCGACGTTAACCGGCGATTAACCGAGATTGCTAACCTCACCTCCATACCGTTGACGTATCTATGTATCGGCCGGTGCAAGGAGAAATTGCTCCGGCGTTCAGCCATGGCAGTGATCGCAACCCATGACGGCAGACGGTACCGCCTCCTTCAAGCTCAAGGCGTTTTTTCGCAGCGGTACCATCCGTTGGCTCGTCGCCGGCGGCGCATTCCTGATTGCGGCTATCGCGGTCGGCACGACGATCACGGTCGGCAGCTTTCGCGATCGAGCTCTGAGCAGCAACGAACGCGAACTGGAAAACACCGTACTGCTGCTGGCCCGTCACTTCGATCAGCAGCTCGAAGATTTCACCATTATTCTGAAAGACCTTGCCGCACAAGTTCACTCAGAGGGAATCACGCCCGACAAATTCAGAGGACAGTTGGCCACGCTCGAATGGCACGAGGCGCTGAGGACGAAGGTCGGTGCTTTTTCTGATCTCGCCGGCGTCAAGGTGTTTGACGCCAATGGAACGTTGATCAATTCGTCCGACGCCTGGCCGGTGCCGGATGTCCAAATCGCCGATCGAGCCTTCTTCAAGACTTTCAAATCAGGCACAGCACCCACGCCGATTTTGGTCGAACTGGTGCGAAGTCGTTTCAGCGGTGACTGGGCCACGGTCGTCGCTCACCATGTGATCGGGCCGAAGGGCGAGTTTCTCGGTGTCATCACGCGGCCCGTCTCGCCCGCCTCCTTCGAGAAATACTTCGCGTCCGTGGCGCTTGGCGAAGGCGCGGCGATTTCAATGTATCACAGCGATGGAACCCTGCTGGCGCGCTATCCGCATGTTGAACGAATGATCGGATCACATATCAGGACCAGCACGATCTATCGGAAAGTTTTATCGCAATCGAGCCACGGAACGATACGCTCGACCAGCCCGATCGACGGCCAGGAACGGATCGCATCGACCCACGCGTTGAAGAACCTGCCGATTGCGATCGTCGCGAGCAAGACTGTGGCGGCGGCGCTGGCCGATTGGCGGGAGCAAACCAGGTTTCTGATTGTCGTGTCCACCCTCTCCGTCCTGGTCATTGCGGCGATGTTGTTTCTCTTCGTTCGCAAATTGCTGCAGCAGCATCAGGTGGAAAAGCAGCGTCTGGACACTGCGATCAACAACATGACGCAAGGCCTGCTACTGTTCGATTCTTCGCAGCGGCTTGTCGTTTGCAACCAGCGTTACCTTGAGATGTACGGATTGTCGGCGGAGGCATTGAGACCCGGCTGCACGTTCCGCGATGTCGTTGCCCATCGCAAGGCCACAGGATCCTTTGAGGGCGACATCGACGAATACTGTTCGCATGTCATGCGCGACATCGGACATAGAAATTCCATGGTCATCGAACCCCCGGACGGGCGTTCAATTCAAATCATCAATGAACCGTTGGCGGATGGCGGATGGGTAGCGACCCACGAAGACATCACCGAGCGCACCCGCGCCGAGGAACAGATCAGACATCTCGCCCATTATGATGCGCTGACCGATCTGCCCAATCGCGCATTGTTTCACGAGCGGCTGCGACAGGAACTGGTCCAAATTGTTCCCGGCGAGCAAATGGCGGTGCTGTATATCGACATTGACGAGTTCAAGAGTGTCAACAATTCACTCGGCCATATGATTGGCGACGAACTGTTGAAATCGGTGGCCAGACGCCTCGGCCGGTGCGTCGCCGGCACCGACTTCGTCGCTCGGCTCGGAGGCGACGAATTCGCCATCGTTCAGACCGCGGTCAAGAACCCTGCCGAGGTCGCCGACCTCGCAACGCGGGTGTTGGATGCGATCCGCGCTCCTTACGAGTGCCTGGGTCATCAGGTGGCCTCGGACGCCAGTATCGGCATTGCCCTCGCGCCGCAGCATGGCGCCGACCTCGATCAAATCCTGAAGAACGCGGATCTGGCAATGTACGCGGCCAAATCGGCGGGACGCCGGACCTGGCGTTTCTTCGAGCCGACAATGGACGCGCAGGTAAAAGCACGCCGAATGCTGGAGACAGATCTGCGCAAGGCGGTCGCGGACCGGGCGCTGGAGGTCTACTACCAGCCTTGCGTCAGTCTCCAGAGCAACACGATCACCGGCTGCGAAGCGCTGGTGCGCTGGCGGCACGCCGAACGCGGCATGATCTCACCTGCCGAATTCATCCCTATCGCGGAGGAGACCGGCCTGATCAATGAACTCGGCGAATGGGTCCTGGCTGCGGCCTGCGCCGAGGCCGCGACATGGCCCGACGACATCAAGCTCGCCGTCAACGTATCGCCGGTTCAGTTCAGGAGCGGAACACTGGCATTGAAGATCGTTGCGGCGCTGGCGGCTTCGGGACTTCAGGCCAACCGGCTGGAACTGGAGATCACCGAGGCGGTTCTGATTCGCGATGACGACGCAGCGCTCGAAATCCTGCACCAGCTTCGTGCCATCGGGGTGCGGATCGCGCTGGATGATTTCGGTACCGGCTATTCCTCGCTGAGCTATTTGCAGCGCTTTCCCTTCGACAAGATCAAGATCGATCGCTGCTTCGTCAACGATATCGCCGAACCGGGCGGGTCCTCCATTGTGCAGGCTGTGGTGAACATCGCCGCGGCGCGACACATGACGACGACGGCTGAAGGCGTCGAAACTCAGCGACAACTGGAATTGCTGCGCGCGCTGGGCTGCACCGAAATGCAGGGATATCTGTTCAGCCCACCGAGGCCCGCCGCAGAGGCCAGACAAATGTTGTCCGCGCACCGCTCGAGGCCAACGGCCGTGGCCTGAAGGTTCCGGCGCCTCGAGTTCGGCCCTCGCAGCCGCGTTACAACTCAGTTCGGAACCGTTGCTTTCGGCGATGTCGACGGCACCCCGGCATTGACGGTGACGCCGCGCAACAGATTGTAGGCGGCGGCAAGCGCCTTGTCGTCTTTCTCCACGGGAGGAACATAGGCTTGCGAGCCCGTTTGTTCGGTGCCTTCGGCGGACAGATGTCCGCGCATCGAAGCCTCACCCTTGGTTTCCGAACGGGCCTTAAGCTCGTCAGGCACGTCCTGAAGTACCTCGATGTCGGGCGAGACGCCCTTCGCCTGGATCGATCGTCCGGACGGCGTAAAATAGCGCGCGGTGGTGAGCGCCAATGCGCCGTTGCCGGAGCCGAGCGGGATGATCGTCTGCACCGAACCCTTGCCGAACGAACGGGTGCCGATCAGGGTCGCACGCTTGTGGTCGCGCAATGCGCCGGCGACGATCTCGGACGCCGACGCCGATCCGCCGTTGATCAAAACGACGAGCGGTTTGCCCTTGATGAGATCTCCACCCCGCGCCGTAAAGCGCTGGGTTTCCTCCGGCCTGCGGCCCCGCGTCGAGACGACCTCGCCCCGGGCCATGAATGCGCTTGACACGGAGACCGCCTGATCGAGCAATCCGCCCGGGTTGTTGCGCAGGTCGACGACATAGCCCGCCATACTCCCCGGCGCGATCTGTTTCGATATGTCGCCGATCGCCTTCTTCAACTCGTCGGCGGTCTGTTCGTTGAACGAGCTGATCCGGATATATCCGATATTGCCGCCGTCGATGTGATAGCTGACCGGCCGCACGTGGATGATTTCGCGCACGATCGTCACGTTGATTGGAGACTCCGCGCCCTTGCGCAGGACGGTTAGCCGGGTCTTCGTGTCGATCGGCCCTTTCATCCTGTTCACGGCCTGCTCCAGGGTGAGCCCCTGGACCGCTTCGTCATCGATCTGGGTGATCAGGTCACCCGACATCATGCCGGCCTTCGCCGCGGGCGTGTCGTCCATCGGCGCGACCACCTTGACAAGACCGTCCTCCATCGTGACCTCGATACCAAGCCCGCCGAACTCGCCGTGGGTCGTCTCCTGCATTTCGCGCCAGGCGCTGTCGTTCATGTATCGCGAATGTGGATCAAGCGAGGTGATCATGCCGTCGATCGCGCCCTCGACCAGCTTGGCGTCGTCGGGCTTCTCGACGTAGTCGGTCCTGACGCGCTCGAACACCTCGCCAAAAAGATTGAGGTGCGAATAGGTGTCGGCACCGGCCATGGCCTTGGCCGCCGCGACCAGTTGGGCGCCCTGCGGCCCGGTAAAGAGAAGGGTCAGGCAGACACCTGCGGCCGCGCCGAGGAAAAACACGGAATTCTTGCGCATGGATGGCGAACCTTCTCGAGTCGGTGGCGGCCCCGTGGGCCAGGTAACAGGCTTTGTTGCTCGGTCCGGCCCATAGCTGAGGATACCTTTCTGGTATCATTGAGGCCGCTGGGCCAAATCAGAGGCCCGGAGCAGAAGCCGCGCCCGGATGCCGAGCCAACGTCCAAGCCGCCACGCAAGATTGTGGGCACCGCTTCGGTCTACGTCAAATATACCCGCTCTGCCGCTGCGGCAAAACCGCAATTCCGCTTCATGTCCAATTTGTAACGGGCATGACGAGGACCGTCGGAACGCCGCAGGGGACCCGCCGTTCTACGGCTGCCTGGAATCCATCAGCACGAACAGGATCCGGCAGGTCTCTGTCCCGTGGTTGACCCAGGCGTGATTGGTCGCCTGTTGTACGATGGTGTCACCGGGCTTGAGATGGACCACGGTGTCATCGAGCATCATGTCGACCTCGCCCGACAATACCACGGCATAGTCGACGCTACGGGTGCGATGCATCAGCGGGTGCGTTACGGGTAACCCTCGCGCCGGCGCCACGGGTCCGACCGCCTTCATCAGAAAGCCGGGCTCCATCTTGGCCTCGCTCGCCGCATCGAGCGGCGGGAACTCCACCACGCGGAACTTGGTGCCGTTATCGAGCGGCGACACGCCGACCGGGGTCGCCGAAGTATCGTCCTTGAAGGAGAAGCCGAGCGGATAGGTATTGGTGACCCAGAGGTTGGTGGCATTCAAGCCGTACGGCCCCGTCTGCAGCGCCATGCGGCTGTCGAACATCACCACCGACTTGTTGTTGGCGTCCAATCCCGTGACGACGCGGCGAATATCCGAGGCGTCAGCGGTTGAGCCTGCGAGCAGAGCGGCGAGCGCGCAGATGGTCTGGCGGATCATGATCTAGCTCCCTGTCGGCGATGAAGGCTGATCTTGACGTCAGCGCGTGCCGAGGGAGCGAACATGGCAGGAGCTGCGCCGGCCGGTCAATGTCGCTCGACCGAGCTTCAGCGGCCGTAGATACCCGTCAGGGTCGCCTTCGCAAGGGTATGGAAATGCAAATCGAAACCGACCAGCGCGGCGGATGCGTTATGGTTCTTGGCAAATGGCAGCTTGTCGACATCCACCGCAAAAACCGTGATCTGGTAACGATGCGGCTTGTCGCCCGCCGGCGGACACGGGCCGCCATATCCGTCGGTGCTCAAATCGGTTCGGCTCTGAATCGCGCCTTTGGGCATCAGCTTCTTCTTCACATCGCCTGCGCCCTTTGGAAACGAAGTCGTCGCGGCTGGAATGTTGAATACGACCCAGTGCCAAAACCCGCTGCCGGTCGGCGCATCCGGATCAAACATGCTGACGGCGAAGCTCTTGGTGCCGGTTGGCGCGCCGCTCCAGCTCAGGGCCGGCGAGATGTTGCCGCCGCTGCACCCGAAACCGGCCAGCACCTGCTCGTTGGCGATCATGGCGCCCTCGCTGATTTCCGGGCTGGTCAAGGTCATGCTCTGCGCCCCAGCCGCGTTCGCGCCTAACGCGCTCACACCGAGCGCGGCGATCCAGACCGCCAGTGTTTTCATGACAATTCCTCCTCGCTGAGCCAGGCGTGTTTGGATAGTCGCGAAAAACAGTTCCGAACTTGCGCCAAGCTTAGCAATTTTCGGCACGGCGCGGAAGGTCCGGAAGCGGCGGGCGACAGGCTTACCTGACCCGAAGCAATCGGTTATGGATATGCTCAAGGCGCAAGGCCAAGTCGCCGAGACCTGGCCGGCGCTTGCCACCGGAAATAATTCCGGGGCAGCCATCGGGAGGATCATCACATGCTCAAATCAGTTTGCGGCGCCGCTGCAGCCGTTGTGTTGCTTGCGGTATCGGCGTTCGTGCTGCCAATGCCGGGCCAGCACGCGGCCGCGCAATCGGCTGGAATGTTCGTCAACGCCGTCGATCTCGACATCGTGCCGGCCGAGCGCGAAAAGTATCTGGCGGCGATCACGGAGAACGGCGCCGCAGCGGCCAAGGAGCCGGGTTGCCGACGGTTTGACATCCTTAGCCTTGCGAGCGATCCGAACCATTTCTTCCTTTACGAGGTCTATGACAACGAGGCGGCATTCAAGGCGCACCGCGAGACCGAGCATTTCAAGAAATATGCCGCTGCCACGGCCAATATGGTCGCCAAGCGCGTTTCCAGGCCGATGTCGGTGGTTGCGTCAAACGCCCAGGGCAAGTAACGGAGCCAAATAACGGAGCCAGCTGACCCACCTTCCGCTAAAACGATGCATCAGCCGGTTCATGGGCCGCCGGCTGTGCATTTCCCGCATACGAGCGCCGCGCGGGCTTGCCTAGCGGTTCGCCGGCATTTGCGGGACAGCTTTTGCGGCAAGAGCCGTCGGAAATTCCCAGGAGTACATGATGAACGAGGCGACCCGAATCCCGGCAGCGACCGAACTTGGCGCCAGCACGGAAGAATTCCAGAATCTTCATGAGTTCGTGCACAAGGCGCGTGCCAACCTCAACCAGAACGCCTGGGATTATATCGTCGGCGCCGCCGAGACCGAGACCACCATGCGCCGCAACCGCATGGCGCTTGACGAAATTGCCTTCCGGCCGCGGGTGCTGCGCAATGTCGCTCGCGTCGATGCCTCCGCCGAGCTGTTCGGCCGCAAATTGCGCCTGCCAGTGATGATGGCTCCGGTCGGCGCGCTGGAGATCTTCGATCCCGCGGGCGCCGCGGCCAGCGTCGCGCGCGGCGCCGGCAGGTTCGGCGCCGCCCATATGCTCAGTTCGGTATCGGAGCCGGGCCTGGAGAAGGTCGCCGACGCAGCGCCCGACGCGCTGCGCATCTATCAGCTCTACGTGCGCGGCGACGATGCCTTTGTCGAGGATCGTGTCAGCCGCGCGATCGCCAGCGGCTATACCGCCTTCTGCCTGACGGTCGACACCGCCCATTACAGCCGGCGCGAGCGCGATATCGCCAAGCGCTACGTCCGCGAAAGCCGCCTGCGCGCCACCGGCGGCGACTTCCAGAAGGGCCTGGAGTGGCGCACCGTCAAGCTGATCAAGGACAAGTACAAGATCCCGCTGATCCTCAAGGGCATTGCGACCGCCGAGGACGCGGGCGTCGCGCTCGATCACGGCGTCGAGTGGATCTACGTGTCGAACCATGGCGGACGCCAGCTCGACCATGGCCGCGGGTCCATGCATGTGCTGCCGGAAATCGTCAGCGCGGTTGCCGGCCGCGCGAAAATCATGGTCGACGGCTCGTTCTGCCGCGGCAGCGACATCGTCAAGGCGATCGCGCTGGGCGCCGATCTCGTCGGCATCGGCCGCCTGCAATGCTGGGCGCTGGCCGCCGCCGGCGAAACCGGAATCGTGCGGATGCTGGAGTTGCTGGAAGACGAGGTGATCCGTTGCCTCGGCCTGCTCGGGGTCACGAAATTTTCCGAACTCGACAAAACCTATTTTCATCAGGCTACGCCGACCAACCTGCCCCACGTTCTCAGCGCCTTCCCGCTCGTCGACATCGAGCCGTATCGGTATTGAAGGCAGATGACCCCTCTCCTGCTCGCTCCCGGCGCGGCCGATGCGCTGCTGTTCGATCTCGGCCGCGTGGTGCTCGACATCGACTTCAGCAAGGTGGTCGCCTGCTGGGCCGGTCATGCCGGCTGCGAGGTAGCGCAGCTGGCGGGACGCTTCTCGTGGCGGGACGAATTTTACCAGCGGCACGAGAAGGGCGAGATCAGCGACGCCGACTTTTTTGCCGCACTCCGCGCCGCGCTGGGCGTCGACCTTTCCGACGCCCAATTCCTCGAGGGATGGAACAAGATCTTCGCGGGTGAAATGCCGGGCATGGCGCAACTGTTGGCGCGCGCCGCGCAGCGCCTGCCGCTTTACGCCTTCTCCAATACCAACAACGCCCATGTCGAATATTTCTCGGGAGAATATACCGGCGTGCTCGGCCATTTCCGCGAAATATTTCTGTCCTCCGCAATCGGGCTTCGGAAACCCGACCCGGAGGCCTATGATCACGTGGTGAAAGCGATCGGGGTCCCGGCCGAGCGCATCGTGTTCTTCGACGATCTCGCCGAGAACATCGAGGGCGCGCGGCGCCGGGGCCTCACCGCGGTTCACGTGACGTCGCCTGACGACGTGGCAAACGCGCTGTCCGCACTCGGGATTTAGCGCTAGCGAAATCGGCTCCGCCGGCCCCGTCATCGCGAGCGCGAGCAGCGAAGCAATCCATCGCGCCGCAAGCAAGGTAAGAGTGGATTGCTTCGTCGCTTGCGCTCCCTTGCGCGAACGCTGCGCGTTTGACGCAGGCAATGACGACAATACACTGTCTTCCCGATCTCGCCGCGGCGCATTTCGCCCGAGTTTTGCCTGCAATCGTTCCGCCCTCGCAAAACAGAGGGCGCGGGGAATGCCGGGCGCCCGATGCGCCCGCAGCCGCGCGTGTAGTGGTAGTAAAGCACACGCGTTAGTCACCACGGTGACAGCCGGAAACACCCGGCATTCCCCGCGCAATGGTTTTACGGCTTACTTCGTGCTCTCCCCAGTGACCGGGCTTTCTTGCCACTGTCGCCTCGCGAAGCATGCTTCCGCGAAGCTTGACGCCAGCGTCGGGGCGTCAGGACCACACGACTTCGCCGTCCGCGGCTCGCGCCACTCGTCAGGAGCGCCGCCCGCGTCCACCGCATCCCGCACCAACGTTCGTGACGATCGCGTACGCCCCTCTGATCGGGACGGGATGACACAAAAGAAGACACGCGATCGCTGATGAAAAAAAGCGGATTATTTTTTGCGACATGGGACTGGACAGGTCAAATCAGATTGAATCAGCTGCAGCAAAATCGAGTTTCAGGCGCATCCGATTTGCGGCGCTTCCACGCCTTGCATGCGCGACGCCACGCGAAAAAACGATCAACTGCGTTGCCTGTCGGGCAATGCAGCGGGCTGGTCACAGCATGATCGAAGGGCCGTCCGCAAATCACGCAGCGGCCTTCCGGACGCAGGGCTCTGGGCGAGGTCGCCGCAAGAATTGTGCTGGCCGAAATGCCGCAGCTTGCACACTGCAGGTCGCCCGAGATCTTGCCGCCGATGTCGCGCCAGCGCCGGCAGACGCATAATCCTCCGACAGGATAGCGGCCGGGATCGGGATCGACCATGCCGTCAAAAGGACAGCCAGTGCAGATGCGTCGCTTGCGTCGCTCGCACTCTCCGTTATGAAGGCAAGCACGATCGCGCCGCCAACCGGGGCGAGATCGTGCGCGAGGAGTTTTGGCGTTGGGAGTTCTATCTTGGCACTAATGCCGGTCGCCGATGCCCTGGCCGCCGTTCTCGCCGGCGCCGAACCGCTGCCTGAGGAGATGGTCGCGCTCGATGCCGCCCACCACCGGGTGCTTGCAGGCGACCTCGCGGCGTTGCGCACCCAGCCGCCGCAGGCGATGTCGGCGATGGACGGCTATGCGGTGCGTTCGGTCGACGCCACGCGCGCCGCGGCGTGGCTCAAGGTGATCGGCGAGGTAGCCGCCGGCCGGCCGTTCGAGCGGGCGGTTGGCGCCGGCGAAGCGATCCGCATCTTTACCGGCGGCGTGATTCCCGAAGGCGCCGACGCCGTCGTCATTCAGGAAGATACCGTGATCGAAGGCGGCGGCATCACCATCACCGAAGCCGCGATCCGGGGACGCCATATCCGCCCTGCCGGGGTCGACTTTCACAGGGGTGACGTGCTGCTGGCCGCCGGCCACCGCCTTACGGACCGCGATCTCTCGCTCGCCGCCGGCATGAATTATCCGCACCTTCCCGTGCGCCGCCGGCCCAGGGTCGCAATCCTCGCCACCGGCGACGAGCTGGTGATGCCGGGCGAGACCCCCGGCCCCGGACAGATCGTCTATTCCAACGGCTACGCGCTGCGGGCACTGGCCCGTGACGAGGGGGCGGAGACCATCGATCTCGGCATCGCCACCGATACCATCGAGGCCACCACCGACGGCATCCGCCGCGCCCGCGACCTTGGCGCCGATATCCTCGTCACCACCGGTGGCGCCTCGGTCGGCGACCACGATCTCGTCAAACGGTCGCTCGAGGCTGAAGGCGTCGCGATGGCGTTCTGGCGGATCGCGATGCGGCCGGGCAAACCGATGATGCACGGGCGGCTCGGCGCCATGCGGGTGATCGGCCTGCCCGGCAATCCCGTGTCGTCCTATGTCTGCGGCTTCCTGTTTCTGGTGCCGCTGATTCGCAAATTGTCGGGGCGATCGGTGGTCCACCACCCGATTGAAGCCGCGCTGCTGGGGCGCCATGTCGCCGCCAACGACCTGCGCGAGGACTATCTGCGGGCCCGCCTTGAAGCGCGCGGCGATGGCGCCCTGATCGCCACGCCGGTCAACCATCAAGACAGCTCCTTATTGGGGAATCTCGCTGCGGCGCGGGCGCTTGTGATCCGTTCTCCCTTTGCGCCCGCGGCTGCCGCCGGCTCCGCATGCGACATCCTGCGGTTGCCGCAGTGAGCCTCCAAACCCCTCGTTCCCGGAAAGCCGTTTTGTTAACGAGAAATTAAGTGGTTGCGGAACACATATGGAACATATAGTGTTCGTTCATGATTTGTTTCGACTTTGACGGCTACAAACCGGAGTCACTCGAGCTCCGCAATCTCAAATCTAGACGTCTCGGAATCGAACGACAGCAACCTGGGGACTGGTCGAGATGCTCACGCGCAAACAATACGAACTCCTGCGTTTCATCAGCGAGCGCCTGAAGGAGTCAGGCGTACCGCCCTCCTTCGACGAGATGAAGGACGCACTGGATCTGCGCTCGAAGTCCGGTATCCACCGTCTCATCACCGCGCTGGAAGAGCGCGGCTTCATTCGGCGGTTGCCGAACCGCGCTCGCGCGATCGAGGTGATCAAACTGCCCGAGATTTCGGGAGGCGGCAACGGCAATGGCCGGCGCGGCTTTACGCCAAGTGTCATCGAAGGCACGCTCGGCAGGGTCCGCAGCGGCGGCAGCATAGGCGCGGACGATGATGGCAGCCGTTCGGTGGCCGTGCCGGTCATGGGCCGGATCGCCGCCGGCACACCGATCGAGGCCTTGCAGACCCGCAGCCATACCATCAGCGTGCCGCCGGACATGCTCGGCTCAGGTGAGCACTACGCGCTCGAGGTGCGCGGCGATTCCATGGTCGATGCCGGAATCCTCGACGGCGATATGGCGCTGATCCAGCGCAACGAGACCGCCGAGACCGGCGACATCGTGGTGGCACTGATCGACGAAGAGGAAGCCACCTTGAAGCGCTTCCGCCGCCGCGGCGCGTCGATTGCGCTGGAGCCGGCCAATACCTCCTATGAAGTCCGCATCCTGCCGCCCAACCGGGTGAAAATTCAGGGCAAGCTGATCGGTCTGTACCGGAAGTATTGATTGGATTGGCTCGAAGCGCCTTGTTGCCCGTCCGGGATGGGAGCCTGGCCGGGGTTATCCCGGCATGATGTTATCATTGCCCAGGTAGGTAACGGCCGACCTGGAGGCAAATCCATGGTCGCGATCGTGGCGATGGATTTTTTTGGGCTCGCATCGGTGCCCGTCGTCGAGCCGGCGCTCGACGTCGACCGTCGGACACCCCGCGGAATGCTCCCAAGCCAAATACCTGCAAACGCATTTGTGATTTGGCCCGCGGACTGGAGCCGCACAATTGCCGCCAACGCGGAACAACCTGACACCTGATGTCCACTCTGATAGAGGCCCGCGCCTCTTTCGATTGAGCATGATTGGGAACGCCGGTTCCACTTTTCCGGATCGTGCTCGCAGCGGCGCTGGTTGGCTATCTCGAACGAGGAGCAACCCGATGTGTGACTATAGTCTGCACGCCGTAGACACGCGCCCCGCGCAAGTGGGTGAGACGCTGATCACCACAACGTTCCGCGGCACTTCGACACGTGGTTTCGCATCCGAATGTGAGCCTGAGGTCGCGGTCTGCATGCTGCCCGGGACCGAACTGGCGTTCGCCGAGAACGTCAAATATGACAAGAGGTGGATCTGGACCCGGCAAATCAATTTCCGGGTGGGCAAGTTCGGCGCGACGGATCACGACATTCCAGATCGGCATCATGACACGATTGAATTTCCCGACGGCAGCCGGGTGCTGGTGACCCTGCTCTGCGAGGGCCAGCGCGCGACCGTGCTGCAACTGCCCGCGGTCCAGCGAACTGCGGACCGCGCCGCAGTCGTTGCCGGGGCGTCGGCGACGGCGCCGGTCTCCCCCGGTTAAGCGCCTGGCCAGTGCACACCCCGCCGGTTCCGGCCGACGGGTGCGGCGCGCTCCATCGACATTGCTCCCACGAGCCGCATGCAAGACTTACCATGAAACCAAGCCTTGCCATGAAACCAAGCCTTGCCATGAAACCAAGTTGCCAGAATCCAGCCTTGCCAGCAATCACGGCGACGATGCGCGCGCCGAGGAACTCGAGCATCTGAAACTGGCGCTGGCGACATTCGCAGTGCAGCTCGATGCCTTCGAAATGCGGACGCATGGATTGCTGCTGGCGGCCGGCAAGCCGGGAATCCCGTCCCAGCGCCCGGCCGCGGCCGTGGACCTCGGAAGGACGACCTGATTGGCGATCAATAAAGTCACATGGCAGCAAGTGGGGCACGTCACCGAACCCGGCCGCTACATGTTCAGATTCGGGTGGCTGATGATCGCCGCGGAAGATCTCGCGGTCTGGGGGCAATTCCCCGATGCGGTGTTTGCGCTGGTCAAAACGGCGGCCGCGACGGCGACCGACGAGGCGGAAGAATTCCACCTCGGCGCATTCGAACTGCGCGAAAGTTCGAATGGTCGCGAGAGCCGAGACCCGGCGCCAGACCCTGCCGAACGGTTTCGCCGGTGATCGGCGCCGCGGCTACTTCGGCGTCGTCGATGCCGGATTGGCCTGCACATAGGGGCCGGTCTGTATTCGACGAATTACGGTCGCGAAATCCTCTTCGAAGCTGATGAGGTGCTCCCGGCCAAACAGGATTGCCGATCCGGTACCCTGCCCGGGTTGCACCATCAGGATTTCATCGAGATTGACCAGGACCTCTCGCGTCGGCGGTCCGGGCCGTTTCAGCACAATAAAAGTCGCCATTCCGGTCTCCCATGGAAAAATGGATGATACAGCAGCACCGGGCAGTCGCCGATTTCAGTCCTCCGCCTGCAGGTCAATTTCCGCCGGCGTCGCGTCCACGGCCCGCGGGGCGGCGGAGCGTGGCGCGAGGGCGGTTGGCTCCGTTTCGGCGTCGCCTGCGGCCACGGGCGACCATGGCCGGTTGACGCCGTTGGGCCTGACCGCGTCCACGACAAATCCGCCCCTGGTCCGCCGAAGCGCCATCGCGCCCTGCCTTCGCAAACGTTCGCGGTCGATGACCGTGGATCCACATCCCGGCGACGTCTGCCTCGCGGTCACCACGAGCGCGGCGCGATCGCAATCGTCGTCCAGCGCGTCGGGCCGCAGCGTCAGCGCGACAAACCGGCCGTCGGCCATCTGCGCCACACAGCCCGCATCATCGCAGGAAACGCCGTCGGTGAGCGAGCCGTCGCCGGCTGGCCTCGCGTCGGCGTCGGCGGCCAGCCACTCCTTGAGGAGGAAGGCATCCTTGGCGGTTTTCATCAGATGCAGCCGTCCGTCCCGGCCGCGAACGCCGACATTGATGGCCGTCGCCGGAAATCAGGACATCCGGCTGCGGCACCGCCAGCGCCCAGATCACGGAAAGCAGCAGCACGGCGGCGCCACACCAGCGCAGCGGCGTCCGCAACAACCCAAGCAGGATGATCCCCGCACTCGCCGCGATCAGCGGACCGGTCCCGAATGCCGCCATGCGGCCGATGGCGCCCGGAAGGGCGGCGACCCACTCGGTCACCACGATCATCCAGTCGATGCCAATGCCCATCAGCCACCAGAAGAAGCCGTCGAAGCCGAACGGCATCGCCGCCAGGCCGAGCATGCCCGCCGGCATCACCACCGCAGACACGACCGGCATCGCCGCCAGATTGGCGAGCACGCCATACGGCGTCACCCGGTGAAAGTGGAAGGCGGCATAGGGCATCGTCGCCAGCCCCGCCACCAAGGAGGCCAGCGCCAGCATTACGATCTCCCGTCCGCCCCACAGCGCCACCTTTGCGGCGGCCGAATTGTCCGGCGCGGCAAACAGGCGGGGCATCCCGATCTGCACCAGAGCCACCAGCCCGAGCGTGGCCGCGAACGACATCTGGAAGCTCGGATGCACCAACGCCTCCGGCGCCAGCGCCAGCACGATCATCGCCGCCAACGCCAGCGTCCGGAACGTCACGGCGCGGCGGTCGACCATGACGGCGATCAGCACCACGGCCGTCATGTAGAACGAGCGTTGCGTGGCGACTTCGGCGCCCGACAGCAACAGATAAAAGGCGGCCGCGGTCAGCGCTGCGGCGGCGGCCCATTTCTTGATCGGGAACGCGACGGTCAGCGCGGGGAATAGTGCAAGCAGCGCGCGGACGGCAAAGAACACGACGCCGGCGACAACCGCCATGTGG
>CAWHIO010000011.1:0-84938 GCA_963829315.1 uncultured Alphaproteobacteria bacterium
TACCCCGAAATCGACAGCACGTGGCCGAGGCCGGAGATGAACATCGCATCGTTGACCGGCGTCGTGATCGCATCGCGCCGGCCGGTCAGAAGAGCGGTCGCGATGGCGCGCTTGTCGCCGTCCAGGGTCGTCCGTATCCGCGCGTCGATCGCGTCGCGCAGGTCCTGCATGAAGGCGGCGTAACGCAGGGACAGGCCGCCCTTGACCGGCGGCTCGACGGTCTTGATGACGCCCATGACAAAGCCGGAGGCGCCGATGCCCTGAAAGAACATGTCCCGGCCAAAATCGTAGCTGCCCGGCCGCAGCGGGGCGAGTGGCGGCTGCAGCCGCGCCTTCAATTCAACAAAGCTGCCGACCGCGGGCGCCGTACCCTTGCGCACCGACAGCCGGACGCGCTCCAGCTCTGTTTTCAGGCGCGGACCATCCATCCGCGTGACGCGCAACACGAACCGGTCAGTGCGTTCGCGAATGTCGCGGGTCTCGACGAAGCCCGAAAGCGACACCGAATAGGCCGGCCTCGCCAACACACCATGCGCGATCCTGGCCGTCTTCCATGTCGCCGTTGCGAAACCCGCAGCCATGGCCGCGACCATCACCGCGATCGGAAAAATGCTGTGCCGCCGCAGCAAGTACGCCACCGCGCACAGCCCGGCCGCGGTGACGGCGGCAACCGGCAGGACCGGCTCGTGATCGGCGGCGAAATAGAACGCAATGCCGGTACCGAAGGCGATCGGCACCCAGGGCAGGAGGCGACCGGCGCCCGCTTCGGCGCCAACCCATTCGCGCAGCCTGTCGAGCAGGCGCGACCACGCGCCAAAGCCGGACGGCGCAAACCCACCGGCCTGCGCCGCGCTCCGCGGCGGCCAGGTTCCCGCAATACCTTGCGTCCGGCCCGGAGCCCTGCCCCGTTCTGCCATCCGGTTCACCCTGCGCCTACTTGCCGGCGCGCCATGTTACCCTGACGTGTCCCGCCGGCAAAAGCCGAACGGATGCAGAATCCTCGGGAAAACCAAACACCATCATTCCCGTGAAAACCAACCCAGGTTTGCCACGGCGCTGTTGGGCGAAACGCATCGCGCCAACGCACTATTCTGCTAAAAGCCGCATCCTGCGGCGTCGAATCCTTCTTCGTGCCGCAGCTTCGACGGCCCCAAAAACCAGGAACAGCCCCCCCGTGACAGGCCCGGAACTCAAACAACTTCGTCAGGATCTCGGTGACGCAATCGGCCGACCGTTGTCGGCCGCCGACATGGCAAAGCTCTGCGGCCTTGCGCCGGGCGATGGCGCCGACACCATCCGCAGATGGGAAGTGACCGGCCCCAGCGGACCGGCGGACAAACTGCTTCACATTCTGGCGATGGCGAGCGACCGCCATCCGATCCTGGAGTATTTCAACATTTTCGACCGCTGGGATGTCGACGAGAAGGAACGGCCGGCCCGCCGGGAAGCTTTTCGCGAAAAGATGCGCAACGAAATTCGCGAGCGCCTGGAATGATCCGGAACTCGCGGCGGCGCGAATGGCTTATCCACCGCGCAGAACGCGGCGCGGTGCATTGGTAGACGCCGCAGCCTTGCATGCCGACGCCTGGTGCGCGACACTCGCCGCCGCTGGATCGAGCGTCGAGGGGCGGCCATGAGTCATTCGGACGCGGGATATGATTTCGATCGCTATCGCCGATTGCTGGCGGAAGCGGACGATGAGCCAAAGCGACTGGCATTCATCAACTTGCTCGTTGAAGAGAAGGCCAGGGACAGGCTTGCGGAACAATCGCTCCGCGCCCGGCTTTCAGGGCTCGGGCTCAAACCCAGCCCCGAGGCCGGCGAGCCAAATCGCTAGCGACATTGGCGGCTGTCTCGGCCGCCCGGCGTCAGCTCTTGGCGACTTCCTTCGCAAAGGTATCGCGCAGGCCGATGGTCCGGTTGAACACCGGCGCATCGGCCGTCGAAATCGCTGTCGCGGACAAAATAGCCTTGCCGCTCGAACTGCACCACGTCGCTTGAACCGGCTTCGGCGAGGGCAGGTTCGATCCGCGCGTCCTTGAGAATTTCCAACGACTGCGGATTAAGATCGGCGACAAAATTGGCGGCGTCCGGATTGGGTTTGGCAAACAGCGGATTGTAAATGCGGATCTGCGCCGGCTTCGACTGTGCCGCCGGCAGCCAATGCATGGTCGCCTTGACCTTGCGGCCGTCAGGCGCGTTACCGCCGCGGGTTGCGGGATCGTAGGTGCAGCGCAGCTCGATCACCTCGCCGGCGGCATTCTTCACCGCCTCGCGGCAGGTGACAAAATAGGCGTATCGCAGCCGCACTTCGGTGCCCGGCGAGAGCCGGAAAAACTTCTTCGGCGGATTTTCCATGAAATCATCGCGCTCGATGAAGAGCTCGCGGCCGAACGCGATGCGGCGGGTGCCGGCGGCGGGATCGTCCGGATGGTTGATGGCGTCGAGCTCCTCGACCTGGCCTTCCGGGTAATTCTCGATCACCACCTTGAGCGGCCGCAGCACCGCCATGCGGCGCTGTGACGTCCGGTTGAGCTCCTCGCGAATGCAGAATTCCAGCATGCCGACATCGACGACGCTGTTGGCCTTGGCGACGCCGATGCGCTTGACAAACTCCCGGACTGCCGCCGGAGGCACCCCGCGCCGCTTCAATCCGGCGATCGTCGGCATCCGCGGGTCGTCCCAGCCGGCGACATGGCCGCCGCGCACCAGTTCGGTCAACACCCGCTTCGACAGCAGCGTATAGGTGAGATTGAGGCGCGCGAATTCGTACTGATGGGGCTTTGACGGCACCGGCAGCTTGCTGAGGAACCAGTCGTAGAGCGGCCGGTGGTCCTCGAATTCCAGCGTGCAGATCGAATGCGTAATGCCCTCGATCGCATCCGACTGGCCATGGGCGTAGTCATAGCTCGGATAGATCGACCATTTGTCGCCGGTGCGCGGATGGGTGGCGTGCAGGATACGGTACAGCACGGGGTCGCGCAGATTGATATTGCCGGAGGCCATGTCGATCCTGGCGCGCAGCACGCGCGCGCCGTTCGGAAACTCGCCCGCCTTCATGCGGCGAAACAGATCGAGGTTTTCCTCCACCGGGCGGTCGCGGAACGGGCTGTTCTTCCCGGGCTCGGTCAGCGTGCCCCGCGCAAGCCTGATCTCTTCCTGGGTCTGGTCGTCGACATAGGCGAGCCCTGCGCGGATCAGGCCCTCCGCCCAGTCGTAGAGCCGCTCGAAATAATCCGACGCGTAGAACAGATATTTGCCCCAGTCGTAGCCGAGCCAGTGCACGTCGGCCTGGATGGAATCGATATATTCCTGCTCTTCCCTGGTCGGATTGGTGTCGTCGAACCGCAGGTGGCAGCGGCCGCCGAATTCCTGCGCGATGCCGAAATTGAGCGCGATCGACTTGGCGTGTCCGATATGCAGGTAACCGTTCGGCTCCGGCGGGAACCGGGTCACGATCGTGCTGTGTCGATTGGCGTCCAGGTCGGCCTGGACGATGTCGCGAATGAAATCGCGCCCCGCCTCTGCCGCCACCGTTTCTACTGTCATTATGGGTTCCTGCTCGGGAATCTGCCGACGTTCTGCCAAATCCGCCGGCTCCACGGAAGGCTTTAGTTATTAACGGTTCCTGCTATACACCAGCGCGCTTCCCGCATGCCCCCTTTGTTCGCAACCACTGCTGTAATGACCGATTCCGTCGTCACCCGCTTTGCCCCCTCGCCGACCGGCTTTCTCCATATCGGGGGAGCCCGCACCGCGCTGTTCAACTGGCTCTACGCCAAAAAGCGCGGCGGCAAGATGCTGCTGCGTATCGAGGATACCGATCGGGAGCGGTCGACCGAACCGGCGATCGCCGCCATCCTGGACGGCCTGAAATGGCTCGAACTCGATTGGGACGGCGATGTCATTTACCAATTCAGCCGCGCCGCGCGCCACCGCGAGGTTGCGGAAACGTTGCTGGCCAGCGGCAAGGCCTATCGCTGCTACGCCACGCCGGAGGAACTCACGGCGATGCGCGAGAAGGCCCGCGCCGAGGGCCGTACACGCCTCTACGACGGCCTGTGGCGCGACCGCGACCCTTCCGAAGCCCCAGTGGGCATGAAGCCCACGATCCGGCTCCGGGCGCCCCAGACCGGCGAGACCGTGATCGAGGACCAGGTTCAGGGCCGCGTGGTCTGGCAGAACGAAAACCTCGACGATCTCGTGCTGCTGCGCGGTGACGGCAATCCGACCTACATGCTCGCGGTGGTGGTCGACGACCACGACATGGGCGTCACGCATGTCATTCGCGGCGACGATCACCTGATCAACGCCGCGCGCCAGAAGCAGATCTACGATGCGCTCGGCTGGGGCATCCCCAGCATGTCCCATATTCCCCTGATCCACGGCCCTGACGGATCGAAACTCAGCAAGCGCCATGGCGCGCTGGGCGTGGATGCCTATCGGGCGATGGGCTATTTGCCGGCTGCGCTGCGTAATTACCTGGTCAGGCTCGGATGGAGCCACGGCGACCAGGAGGTATTTTCCACCCAAGAAATGATCGCCGCGTTCGACCTGTCAGGCATCGGCCGCTCGGCGGCGCGCTTCGATTTCGCCAAGCTGGAAAACCTCAACGGCCACTACATCCGTCACTCCGACGATCAATCCCTTGTGAACATGTTCGAGGGGGTGCTTGCCTACGTCCCCAACGGCGCCGATCTCAAGACCAGGCTCAACGACACCACGCGTTCGCAATTGCTGCAGGCCATGCCGAGCCTGAAGGAGCGCGCCAAAACGCTGATCGAGCTGATCGACAGCGCCTACTTCATTTTTGCCGACCGGCCACTCGAGATCGACCCCAAGGCCGCCGCCTTGTTGACGGCGGAAAACCGCGAGCTGATCGGCCGGCTTCGTACCGCCCTCGAGGCGGTCACGGTCTGGACGGCGGAGACCACCGAAGCAGCAATGCGCGCGTTCGCCGATCAAAACGGCCTCAAGCTTGGCGCGGTCGCCCAGCCGCTTCGTGCCGCCCTGACCGGACGGACCACTTCGCCGGGGATATTCGACGTCCTGGCGGTGCTCGGGCGGCAGGAATGCCTCGCCCGGCTCGGCGATCAGAGCCCTGCATGAGGCATCGCCGCCGCCATCTTGCAGCGCACACTGCAATAAGCTACCCATCTAGCCGGTGTCTCTAGACCCGGCTTCCCTCGCCAACCCGTCGGCATGGCGCACGCGATGGCCGGCTTTCGCAACGATCTCATCGGGGACTTCACGATGGACGCAACATCCCACAGCAAGACCGCCACACTGACGGTAGGCAACAAGACCTACGATTTCCCGATCTTGAGCGGCACCGTCGGGCCAGATGTCATCGACATCGCCAAGCTTTACGCGCAGTCCGGGATGTTCACCTATGACCCCGGATTTACCTCCACTGGCAGCTGCCAGTCAAAGATCACTTACATCGATGGCGACGCCGGCATCCTGGAATACCGCGGCTATCCGATCGAACAGCTTGCCGAAAACGGCGACTTCCTCGAAACCTGCTACCTGCTGCTTTACGGCGAACTGCCGACCAAGGCGCAAAAGTACGATTTTGACCAGCGCGTGATCCACCACACCATGATTCACGAGCAGATGGCGCGGTTCTTCCAGGGCTTCCGGCGTGACGCCCATCCGATGGCGGTGATGGTGGCGTCGGTCGGCGCGCTGGCCGCGTTCTACCACGACTCCACCGACATCACCGATCCCCAGCAGCGCATGATCGCGTCGATGCGCATGATCGCGAAGATCCCGACCCTGGCTGCGATGGCGTTCAAATACACCATCGGCCAGCCCTTCATCTATCCGAAGAACTCGCTCTCCTTCGCCGAAAACTTCCTGAACATGTGCTTCGCGGTGCCCTGCGAGGAATACAAGATCAATCCGGTGCTTGCCGATGCACTGGACAAGATCTTCATCCTGCACGCCGACCACGAACAGAACGCATCGACGTCGACGGTGCGCATCGCCGGTTCTTCCGGCGCCAACCCGTTTGCCTGTATCGCTGCCGGCATCGCCTGCCTGTGGGGTCCGGCGCATGGCGGCGCCAACGAAGCCGCGCTGGCGATGCTCGCCGACATCGGCACCGTCGACAAGATCCCCGATTTCATCAA
The DNA here is from genome assembly GCA_963829315.1 of uncultured Alphaproteobacteria bacterium. GTDB lineage: Bacteria > Pseudomonadota > Alphaproteobacteria > Rhizobiales > Xanthobacteraceae > Bradyrhizobium. The sequence continues at coordinate 6,135 of CAWHIO010000011.1, forward strand.
GCGCGTGAAAGACAAGAACAGCGAAGTCCGCCTGATGGGCTTCGGTCACCGCGTCTACAAGAACTACGATCCGCGCGCCAAGATCATGCAGAAGATGTGTCACGCCGTGCTGGCGGAGACCGGCCATGGCGACGACCCGATGCTGAAAGTCGCGATGGAATTGGAAAAGATCGCGCTGAGCGATCAATATTTTATCGACCGCAAGCTTTATCCGAACGTCGACTTCTATTCGGGTATCACGCTGAAGGCGATGGGCTTTCCGACCTCGATGTTCACCGTGCTGTTCGCGGTCGCCCGCACCGTCGGCTGGATCAGCCAATGGAGCGAAATGATCGAGGATCCGCAGCAGAAGATCGGCCGTCCGCGCCAGCTCTATACCGGGGTCACGCGTCGCGACTATGTTCCGATCGACAACCGCAAATAAGTTCTCGAAACGAGGATGCGATCCGTCGCATCCTCGCGGTAGGAAGCCCAGGCTGCAGCCGAAAGCCTTGATCTAGGGCATGAACTCGTTAGCACGCAACCAAATTCGGATTGATGCGAGCTTGACGAACGCCAGATAGTTGGCTGCGAGTTTGTCATATCGGGTTGCGACACGCCGACATTGCTTGATTTTGTTGAAGAACCGTTCGATCAGTTTCCGCGCGCGATACAGATACGGGCTGAAGCAGATCGGGTCTTTGCGATTTCGTTTCGGCGGAATGTTCGCCCATGCTCCTTCCTGGCGGGCAAGCTCCCTGATCCAGTCCGCGTCGTATCCACGATCCGCGAGTAACATCGTTTGTGGGATCAAGGCGCTGAGGAGAACCGAACATAGCCGAATATCATGCGCTTCACCGGGCGTGAGCGCGAGATGGATTGGCAGACCATTGGTGTCGACCACCGCGTGAATCTTGCTCGTGAGGCCTCCTCGCGAGCGACCCATAGCTTGGTGATTGTTGTCCGAGATACATGCTCCGTGCTGGTGCACACGCACGACGGAGGCATCGATCATCTGCACTGCCGCATCATGACCGGCGGCCAGCGCATCCATGATCCGGTCCCAGACGCCAGCCCGTCGCCACCGCACGAAGCGATTGTAACAAGTGGTGCGGGGACCATAGGTCTCGGGCAGGTCGCGCCACGGAGTACCTGAGCGGAGGACCCAGAAAATGCCACTGAGCACGCGACGGTCGTCTACGCGCCGAACCCCACGCGGTTTGTTCGGCGCATCGGTTTGATTGCGGTCCATTCGTAGTCGCTGAGTTCGTAGCGCATAATTCGAGGCTCCGGATTTCGGAGATTGAATCACGTTTAGAGCAGCGCCACCACCCCCCGGTGGCCGGTCGCGGTCGTGCTAATGCTTTGAATTTACTTCCGCTTCATGGCGCCATAAGGGACATCGCCGGATTCCTGGTGGCCCGCCCCGTCGCGAATGACGCATGTCGGACGTTGGGGATGTCCGCTTGCAGGCACTTGTCCACTGCAAGCGTCGCCGGCGACCTGCCGCGCGTCAGTCGCGCGATATGGACAGCCCCGCGAGAAGCGGAGTGTGCGCGGCGAGCCTGCGGGATACGAATTCCGTGAACAGCCGCACGCGCTTCGTCTTGCGTGTCTCCCCCTGCGTAAGAACCCAAAGCGTTCCGTACAAATGCAGGTCGGTACCCGGCACCCGCACCAACAGGGGGTCGGCATCTCCGACGAAGCACGGCAGCGTCGTGAGCCCGAGCCCTTGCCGTACAGCAGCGATCTCCGCTGCGGCGTCCGTGACCCTGAATGGAACCCCCGCGGTGCGGACCTCACCCTCGCTGGCCCACTCCGGAATGCCATGCATGCTTATGACGATCCACCGGATGGGATCACGCGCGCCCGCACGCCATGCGGCTAGTCGATCGCGGGACATGTAGACGCCGCCGAACAGATCCGGTCCCTTCAGGCCGTGGAGATTGAGCGGCAGGGTTTTGCGGTCGTAGACGACGCGGATCGCGACGTCGGCCTCGCGGTTGGTCAGATTTGCCAGCTCGCCGGACGACAAGATTTCCATCTCGATGTCCGGATACGAACGCGCAAAATCGGCGAAGTCCGGCATGAGCAGGTGCGTCGCAAGGGGCGGCGCCAACGTTACCCGTAGAAGCCCGCGCACGCTCTGGTCGCGACCGAAGACGCTCGTCTCGAGCCGGATGGACGACGCTTCCATCTGGTTCGCCAGTTCGAGGACCTCCTCGCCCGCCGCCGTCAGGCGGTAGCCCGAAGGCAGCTTTTCGAACATCTGCGCTCCGAGGTGTTCCTCGAGCTGAGCGATGCGTCGCAGCACCGTCGAGTGATTCACCCCGAGGCGCTCGGCGGCAGCCCGTACCGAGCCGCCGCGCGCAACGGCAAGAAAATAGCGAACGTCGTCCCAGTCGATCATGGTGCAATCCCGCACCGCGCGGTGCGCCTCCGAGGCCAGGTATTTAGCACGTTGTGCAGGATTACTGGCGGACTTCGTCCAACTGGATGAATTGCGCACCACCGATGTGCGCGGTTCCGCACTCACCGCCTGCCTCCGGCAAGCCTAACTCCAGCTTCTCGGGGGCGTCCCCGGACGGCCAAAGGCGGCGAGCCTGGAAGGAGAAGTCATGGGAAAGCTTGAGGGTAAAGCTGCAGTCATCACGGGCGGATCGAGCGGCATGGCGCTGGCGAGCGCCAAGCGGTTCGTTGAAGAAGGCGCCTATGTTTTCATTACCGGCCGTCGACAGGAAGCGCTCGATGAGGCGGTCACGCTGATCGGCCGGAACGTGACCGGCGTGCGCGGCGACGCGGCCAATCTCGACGACCTCGACCGCCTGTTCGACACGGTCAAGCGGACAAAGGGCAAGATCGACATCCTGTACGCGAGCGCTGGCACGGGCCAAGCCGTCCCACTGGGCGAGATTACCGAGCAGCATTTCGACGCGACCTTCGGCCTGAATGCGCGCGGCACGCTGTTCACGGTTCAGAAGGCGCTGCCGTTGTTCAACGATGGCGGATCAATCTTCATGACCGGGTCAGTTGCTTCGGTGAAAGGCTTTCCCGGTTACAGCGTGTATGCGGCGAGCAAAGCGACGCTGCACGCATTCGCACGCGGGTGGCTCAACGAACTGAAGGGCCGGAATATCCGGGTGAACGTGCTGCATCCGGGACCGATCGCCACACCGATGCAGGACCAGGTTCTCACACCGGAGGCGAAGCAGATGTTCGAAGCTCTGATCCCGCGGGGAACGATGGGGCGTCCTGAGGAAATTGCGGCGGCCGCGTTGTTTCTCGCTTCAGACGATTCCAGCTTTGTGAATGGCGTGGAGTTGTCCGTCGACGGCGGCTTCTCGGCCATCTGAATTCGCGCCGAGCGAAAACGGAGAGATGCGATGAGCACCGAAGAGAACGTCCAGCTTGTGAAGAATTTCCTTGCAGCAATGGGCAGCTGCAACGCGCGCGATCTGCTGGCGTTGGCTGCCGAAGATATCGAGTGGATCATTCCGGGCGAAGGCTGGCCGCTGGCAGGCACGCACCGCGGGCACGCGGAGTTGGCGGCTGTACTCAAGAAGGCGTCCGAAGAGGTGGAAACGCAATACCCGAAGCCCCCCGAATTCGTGGCGCAGGGAGACCGGGTTATGGTCGTCGGCGTCGCCACGGGAAAAATCAAAGCCACGAATAGGCCGTTCAAGGACGAGTGGGTCTTCGACATTACCGTTCGAAACGGCAAAGTCGCCCACATCCAGGAGTACATCGACACGCAAGCATTGGCGCGGGCCTCGCAGATCGACGCAAGGACCCAGTCAAGTTCGACGTGTGAATCGTGATGGCATCACACGATGTTGTGCCGACCAACATCCATTTCCTGAAAGGGCTCCCACCTATGACTTCCGCTTTAAACGATCAGTCGCTTGATCAGATCTTTCGCTCCGCTCGCACCCCCAACGGATGGGCAGATCGTCCTGTAGGGGACGATCTGGTACGCGAGATCTATGACCTCCTGAAATGGGGCCCGACATCTGCGAACAGCAGCCCCGCGCGGTTTGTCTGGGTGCGTAGCCCCGATGGAAAGGCACGGCTCGCCGGGCTTGCTGCGGAACCGAATAAGCCGAAGATTCTGAAGGCTCCTGCCACGGTCATTATCGGCCACGATTTGGATTTCGCCGGCGAGTTGCCAAAGCTTTTGCCTCACGCTGCCGAGGTCATGCAGAAATACTTCGCGGCACCAGACGTGGCCGAGGTGACGGCAATGCGAAACGGAACGCTGCAGGGCGCTTACTTCATCGTCGCTGCGCGGGCGTTGGGACTGGACTGCGGGCCCATGTCCGGCTTCGACAACGCTGGCGTGGATAAGGCGTTCTTCTCAGGCACTCGGGTTCGGTCGAACTTCATCTGCAGCATTGGGCATGGCGATCCAGATTCCGTGTTTCCGCGCAATCCTCGCCTTAGTTTTGAGGAGGCCGGCCGCTGGGCCTAAGTCCAGGCTTCGGAGCGAACAGTGAAAGCGCTGGCCATCTGCAGCCATTGGCTCGGGTGGACGGTGGATCAGCCGTGGATCGTCCCCTCGCACGCCGCCCGCACGTCGAATGCCTAACCGTAAAGGAGATCCCTATGTACGACCAATCCAAGCTATCCGAGTTGATCCGGTTCGCACGCGTAGATGCGGGCTCCACTGTCATCGACGTTTACCCCGGCGACGGCGACTGGACATGTCGCTTCTCCGACATCGTGGGCCCCGAAGGACGGGTCACCAGCTTCGTGCCGGCCGAAGTCGCTCACTTCAAGAACGATCCGGTCGGCCTGATGCGAACGCTTGCGAAGGAGCCGGGTCGAGAGAACGTCGAAGCCGTCTCGGCGGACCTCGTGGCAATGCCGGAGGTCACCCAGCCAGCCGATGTCCTGTGGCTGCACCTGTTCTACCACGATCTCCACACCGCGCTGATGCTTACCAGGGGCGCAACAGCCGCCAACTTCAATCGAGCCGTCTACGAGCGGCTGAAGCCGGGTGGGTCCTACGTCATCGTAGACCACGCCGCCGCCGTCGGAGCCGGCACGAGCGACGCCCAGTCGCTGCATCGGATTGAGCCTGCATCCGTTCGCGAGGAGGTCGAGGCGGCCGGCTTCGTTCTGGAGGCGGAAAGCAGCATGCTCGCGAACAAGGACGATCCGCACTCGATCAAGGTGTTCGATCCCTCGATCAAGGGCGAGACCGATCGCTTTGCCTATCGGTTCGTGAAACCCTGACAGGTCCCGGTGGCAACTTCATGTCGACATTCCCAATGGGTGCAAACAAGCCCATCGAAGACATCGATTTATGGGTTCACGATCTAACGCAATAGACTGGTTCGAACGCGAACTAATCCTTGTGTCAGATGACAGCCTGAGGGCTTATCGGCATGAGCAGCTTTATCAAACGTGAGGTGCTCGGCTGGGGCTTCTTGCTGTGGCTTGCGGGCTACCTGCTGGGCTTCGTCTTTTATGCCCTCGTACCCCCGGCTCTCATTGGCTGGTTCGTCATGCCAATCGCCCTCGGACTGACCTGCGTCGTCCTGTGGAAGTGGTGTCGGGTTGATTCGATAAGCAAATCGATACTGCTTGGCATCGCATGGAGCGCCATCGCGATCGTATGCGACTATCTTCTCATCGTGAAACTTCTCAGTCCCCCCGATGGGTACTACAAATTCGACGTTTACCTGTATTATCTGATTACACTTGTGCTTCCTGTGGCGGCCACTCGACTGCGGCGCGGCACGTTTGCGTAGCTGACGCCGGTCCCGCCGCGCACGATGCGACAGTTCATGGCCTGACTAATTCAGGCTTCGCACTTTTCGCAGCGTCGCCAGAACGATGTCGGCCGCGCGCACGCTCGGCGACACGTTCCCTGTCGACATGATGTCGTCGAGCTTTGCAAAGGCCGCCAGTTGGCGCCGCCGCTGGTTTGAGTCGGTGAGAGTTTCGCTCAGCGCAGGCACCAGCTTTTCCGGCGTGCAGTCCTGCTGGATGAACTCAGGCACGACATTTTCGCCGATCACGAGATTGGCCAGAATGACCGAGTTCACCTGGAGCAGGCTGCGGACGATCCGCGCTTCGAGCGCGCCGGCCTTGTAGGCCGTCACCATCGGCACGCCCGCGAGCGCAAGCTCGAGCGTCACGGTGCCGGATTTGGCAAGGGCGGCGTGGGCAATCCGGAACGCCGCGCGCTTTTCCTGCTCGCCGATCACGACCCGCGGCACAACTTTCCAGCCCTTCAAGGCTTCGGTCACTGCCTCCTGCAAATGCGGCATGGTGGGCAGGATCGGTTCAAACGCCACGCCTTCGGCCCGCAGCCGGTCCAAGGTCTCGCCGAACACCGCCATGTGGTGCCTGATCTCGCTGCGGCGACTTCCCGGCAGCACCAGGAGGACTGGCGGCGCTGCATTCCGGCGCTTTTGCTCTTCGGCACCGGGCCGGAGCGTTGAAAGCTGCTCGGTCAGGGGATGGCCGACATAGCTGCAGGGGGGGCCCTGTAGCTTGCGATATTCCTCCGGCTCGAATGGCAGCAAGGCAAGGACATGATCGACATAGGCGCACATCGCGCGTGCCCTGCCCGGCCGCCAGGCCCAGACCGAGGGCGAGACGTAGTCGATAATCGGGATCGAGGGGTCGCGGGCCCGAACGCGCCTCGCCACCCGATGGGTAAAATCGGGACTGTCGATGATCACGAGAATGTCGGGCTGCGCGCGGATCGCCGCGGCGGCGGTTTCCCGAATGAGGCGCAGCACCTTCGGCAACTGCTTGACGACCGCTGCCAGGCCTATGATCGACAGATCTTCGATCGGAAACAGCGATACCAGTCCCTCGCGCGCCATCGATTGGCCGCCGACGCCCTCGAAACGCACGGCGTCGCCAAGGCGCTGACGCAACACCTTCATCAGATGGGCGCCAAGCCGGTCGCCCGATTCCTCCGTCGCGATCAGGAAGAATTTCCGCGCGACATGGCTCGCCCGCACCGCCATCACCCGGACAAACCGGTGACGAAAACCCCCGCGGCGTCCGCAACCTCGATCATGGTCTGTGGCTCGACGACAATGGTATTGCCGGCGACGATCGCAATTCCGGCAAGCGAGGCCGCCGCCGCGCCCTCGACCGTTCGCGGTCCCATCGTCGGCAAGTCGAAACGCAGGTCCTGTCCGCTCTTGGGGGCCTTCACCAAAACGCCGCGCGCGGTCTTGGCGCGAATGCGACCTTCTGCGCGCAAGCGCGCAACGCGCGCCAGCAATCCGTCGGTTCCTTCGATGTCCTCTACCCCGACCACATGGCCGTCGATCACGATGACGGCCTGACCGATGTCGAAAGGGCTGAGCGCGCGCAGCACCTCGCGCCCCTTGGCGATGTCGGCCGCAGCATTTTCGTCCGGCGCCTTCCGGGTGACGCACCCCTCCGGCATCAGCAGCTCCGGCGCGAGATCCTTAATTCCCACCATCCGGAAGCCGTCCTGCTCGAGAATGCGGCCTATCCCGGACAGCAGATGGTCGTCGCCGCCGCGGAAAGCCGCCCACACACGCCAGAGAGCGCGAAGCGTTCCCCAGTCGAGCCGAATTTCCGACAGCGCGGGCCGCACGAGTGTGCCGATGAAAACCAGATCGCGGCAGTTCTCCGCGCGAAACAGCCTTTCCGCCCTGCCGAGCTGACCGACCGATATCCAGTGATGGCGAAAACGCTCCGCCGCCAGGGGATCGCAAGCGCCTTTCAGGGCGAATACAACGGAATCGATGCCGCGGGCCGTCAGGGAATCAGCGACCGCGAATGGCATGACGCCACCTCCCGCGATCAATCCAACCGGCGACGAAATCCCTGAAGCCGTTGATGTCATGGCTCCGGCGGCCCCGTGATCAATGTTTGTCGCGCTGGCCATCGGGCAGGCACAACGCACGATGCTTGCCGTCGACGATGAAGGTCAGGATTTCTGCGATCGCTGGATCCGTGCAGGCCAGAGCCTGCACCTCGCTCAGCCTCTCGGCAAACATGCCGGGGCCGTGAAACAGCTTTTGATAGAACGACCGCAGTGCGGCGAGCCGCTCGCGGGTGAATTTGCGGCGTTTCATGCCGACGATATTGAGGCCTTCGAGACGTGCGTACTGACCGTTGACGAGGCCGAACGGAATCACGTCGCCGCGAACCCCGCAGACGCCGCCAACCATCACCTGCGGCCCGATCCGCGTGAACTGGTGCACCGCGGACAACCCGCCGATGAAAACAAAATCGCCGATCTCGCAGTGACCGCCGAGCGTGGCCGAGGTCGCGAAGATCACATCGTTGCCGACCTGGCAATCGTGGCCGACATGGCTGCAGTTCATGAAATAGCCGCGGTCGCCGACGCGGGTGATGCCGCCACCGGCGACGGTCCCGGCGTTCATGGTGACCGATTCCCTGATGGTGCAGCCCTCGCCGATCTCAAGCCTGGTAAGTTCGCCGCGGTAGCTCAGGGATTGCGGCGGCGTCCCCAGCGAGACGAAGGGGTAGATCGTACAGCCGGCGCCGATGGTGGTTTGCGCCGTGACATGGACGTGCCCGATCAGCTTGCAGTTTGCGCCGATCACGGCGTGGCGGCCGATGATGCAATAGGGACCAATCGACGCGCCCTCGCCGATCACAGCGCCATCCTCAATCCGCGCGGTGGGATCGATCGTACTCATCGAAGGGTCTCGTATCGCTGCTGGGGTCAGGGGTAAATCGTTTGATTTTTCAGTGGTTAGCGCGGGCTGCCGGTACTGTCCAGTGACGTCTGGTTACCTTCCATCCGCGTGTTGCGGTCCCGGACCCAACGCACCGGGCGAGCCTGGTGCGGGAAATGGTTCGGGCCTTGTCACGGCCAAGCGGGCCGGTCGGGTTCGAGAAGGCGCGGCCGATGCCCATTGCTTGGGCCTGGCCATGCTCAAACTTCGAGACGCTTGAGCACCAATTGAGCGCGAAAATCGCCGGCAGCGTCCCTACAATCATGCCCACGAGATTTTATGGGGTAGCGCGATGATGATAGGACTTACCATCCTTGCCGTGCTCACGTTCATTGCCATCGGCGAAATTCGCAAGACGGTGGGCGAGCCGCTCAAAGGCGAAGACTGAAGGATTAATCCCGGGCTGCTGATCGTCCCAGCCGCAGGCCGTCAGACTGGTTTTCTGTCTTGACGCGTTATCTTTACGCGAACCGGCACCCACCCCCGGATCAAGTCCGAGGGCATGCTTCGCTGCAACCCCCCTAGTTCATCGTGCGCTGCACGAACGCAGACCCCTGCGTGACCACGCACATATAGGAATAGGTTTGCGCCTCGCCCAACGCCTCGGTATCGACGTCGACGATGACTGGCCGCGACTGGCCCTTCCAGGACGCCAAAATCGCTGGCGGTACCGGACGGGTCCGCGACTTCTTGACGACGAGCCCGGTGATGCGCGGCAGCGCCTCTGTCGCCGTGGATATGCAGGTCTTGCCGGCTTCCGCGCGGACAGTCAGGGGAACCATGAGCGCCGCCCAAACGGCCACTGTCATCGCGGTACGCATTTGATGCTTCCAAGCCCGATGCGGAAATTAGAACATAGAATTTCCGTCGTGTCGATTGCAGCCGATAGCCGCGCCGCTGCCGGCACTATCGGGGCGGTTACGCGCAACCGTCAGTCAGTCAGCATCGCACCAACGTCGGCTTCGGCGACGGTCACGCCGTTGACCCTGGCGTCGCCGTGAAACCACCACATCGCCTTGCGGCGGCCGATGCTGCGCATGTGGTATTCGATGGTATCGCCTGGCATCACCGGCTTGCGGAACTTGCACTTGTCGATGGTCAGAAAGTAAACCGCGCGCGGCTTCTGGGTGCCCTCGACCGATTTGATTCCGATGACCCCGGCGGTCTGCGCCATGGCTTCGATCATCATCACGCCCGGATAAACCGGACGGTCGGGAAAATGTCCGAGAAACGGCGGCTCGTTGAAGGTGACGTTCTTGATGCCAATGCCGCTGTAATCGCTTCGGATCTTGATCACCCGATCAATCAGCAGCATCGGATAACGATGCGGAAGCGTCTTGAGGATCTCGTTGATATCGACGAGCTCAAACCTGACCGATGCCTCCTCCATTACTTCCGCCCTTCACCGTTCGGATCGGCTGCGCTATCGCGCACCAGGCGCTCCACCGCAACGATCTCCCGGAACCACTGCTTCGTCGGCTTGGCGAAGTGGCCACCCCAGCGGCCGCCGGCCGGAATATCATCCTTGACCGCGCTCATCGCCGTGACCTGGGCTCCGTCGCCGATGTGAAGATGATTGTTGATCCCCACCTTGGCCCCCAGCGCCACATAGTCGCCAATCGTCAGACTGCCGGCCAAACCGATTTGGGCCGCCAGCAGACAGTGCCTTCCAATCGTCACATTGTGGCCGATCTGAACCTGGTTGTCGATTTTCGTACCCTCGCCGATCACGGTGTCGCGCAGACTGCCGCGGTCGATGGTCGTTCCTGCCCCGATCTCGACGTCGTTCTGGATCAGGACGCGGCCGGTTTGCGGGACCTTCAAATGGCCCTCCGGGCCAAAGAAAACGAACCCATAGCCATCCTGCCCGATGCTGCAGCCGGGGTGGATGAGGACATTGTTGCCGATCAGGGCACATTGAATGGCGGATCGAGGCCCGACGTTGCAGTCCCTCCCGATCCGGACATTGGCGGCGATCAGCGCACCCGCGCCGACGATCGTCCCGGCACCGATGGCCACGTTCGGGCCGATGACGGCGAGTGGATCGACAATCACGCCGTCTTCCAGGTGCGCCGTCGGATCGATGACCGCGGAGGGCGCGATGCGGGTATTGCCGACCCAGGATTGGGGACGCAGCGCCTCGCCATGGAACTTGCGCGCCACCTTGACGAACTCGCGGAACGGTTGATCCACGCGCAAGACGGCGACATCAGGCGGGACCCTGGCTTCGAAGCGTTTACTGACCAGACACGCGCCGGCCTTCGTCGAAGCCAGCTGATCGGCATATCTCAGGTTGTCGAAAAACGTCAGGTGCATCGGGCCGGCTTCGTCGAGCGAGGCCAGCCCCCTGATCTGCAGGCCGCTGCGCGACGCGTCGGCCAGATGCGCCTTCGTCAGCGCGGCGATCTCTGCCAGCGTCGACGAAGGAGGTTGTTCAAAAAAAGTCGGCTGCGCCATTCCACCCGTCGCGGTCCGGCCGGCGATCGAACTCAGAAATGTGTCCCGCCGCCAAACATGAATTGCTGCACCCAGTCATGCGGACCCTTGGTGATCGGCACCGCATAATCGAAGCGCAGCGGACCAAATGGCGACTGCCATATCAGTCCGACACCCACGGAAGTGCGAACAATATTGGAGTTGTCCATTTGCAGTCCCAAGCATGTTCCGGGCGCAGGAGCCAGCTTCGGATTGTTCGTCGGCGGGATACAGCCGGGCGTATTTACCTCGCCGGTCGCGGCCCAGGACGTCGGCCCCTGGTAATCATACAGCCCGCCCGCGTCGGCATAGAGGGCGCCCTTCAAACCAATTTCCTTCGGCAGGAACCAGAACGGCATCTGCATTTCGAAAGACGCGCCCCAGTATTTGGTACCGCCGAGCGCATCCTGCGTACCGTAAGGATTGTTGTCACGAGGGCCGATGCCGTTCGGAGCGAAGCCACGGACAAGATTCGGTCCCATCTGGAACTGATCGAGCATGCGAATCCCGTTGCTGCCGACCGGGGTGAGAATGCCGCCCTGAACGTGGATCAGCCCGACGATATCGGCAACCAGCGGGGTGTAGTATTTCGCGTCCATCGCGGATTTCAGATAGGTCACGTCGCCGCCAACGCCGGCGAAGTCCTGCCTGAAATCAATCAGCAGGCCATCGGTCGCGTTCTTGTTGTTGTCCAGCGTATTGTAATCCAGCGAATAGCCGACCGACGATGTCAACGTCCGGCCGCTGGCCAGTTCCTTGCGGACGGGCAGCGATGCTTCGCCATCGGCGTAGCACCAAAGACCCATGCCGGTGAGGTCGACCGCGCCGAGTGCGGTCGCGGCTGCGGCGCCATTTGCCGCCACCCAGGCCGGGGACGGATTGAAGGCGAGCAAGCCGTTCGACGTGGTGTTGTTACAGTTGGCCAAATAACTGGGGAGCGAGATTTCCTGCTCGTAGATCGAATAGCGCAGCTGCAAGCTGAGATCTTCACGCAGCGTCAGCCCAATTCGCGGACTGAAGCCGATGGTCTTGGTGCCATACGAAATGAACATATTCGGAAGCTGCTCGCGATAATACGCGTCAAGGCCGAGCGCCACCCGGTAATCGAGCAAATAGGGCTCGACAAACGACAGCGAGAGGCCGCGTGCGAACTCACCGTAGGTCACCGACGCCTTGCCATAGAGGCCGCGGCCAAGCAAATTACGCTCGGAAATGCTGACCTCGGCCAGCGGGCCGTCCGTGGTCGAATAACCGCCGGATACCGAGAAGTCGCCGGTGGATTTCTCCTCGAGTTCGACATTGAGAACGATACGATCGCTCGCCGATCCAGGTTCGGTAGTGATTTTTACGCTCTTGAAGAAATCCAAATTCTTGAGGCGGCGTTCGGCGCGGTCCACCAGCGCACGGTTGTACGCATCGCCCTCGGCAAGATCGAATTCGCGGCGGATCACGTAGTCTCGCGTACGGGTATTGCCGCGCACATTGATGCGCTCGATGTAGGTCCGCGGCCCCTCATCGATGGCGTAGACGATCGAGACGGTATGCGCTTCGAAATTGCGATCACCGCGCGGGCGCACGACCGCAAAGGCGAACCCCCGCCGCGAGGCTTCGATCTGCATTTCCTCGACCGACTTCTCCAGCGCCTCGGCGTTGTAGAGCGACCCGACGGAGACGCGAGAGAAGCGGCTGAGTGCATTGCCGTCGAGCGCGCCGATGCTGGACTGGAAATTGACCGAGGCGACCCGGTACTGCTGGCCCTCCTCGATCTTGAAGGTCACCAGGAAGCCCTTGCGCTGCGGATCGTATTCCGTCAGCGCGGCCACCACCTGCACATCGGCAAAACCGTGTTTCAAATAATAGCGGCGAATCAGATCGCGATCAGCCTCAATTCGGTCCGGATCATAGACGTCGCTGCCGCCCAGGAAGCTCAGCAGATTCAATTCGCGCGTCTTGATGACATCCTTCAGGCGATACGACGAATAGGTGGTGTTGCCGACGAACTCGATCGAATTGATGCCGGTTTTCACGCCCTCGGTAATCGTGAAAACCAGGTCGACGCGATTGTTCGGCTGCTCGATGATTTCCGGAACCACGGTGACGTCATAACGGCCTGCGTGGCGATAGATTTCGGCGATACGCTGGGCGTCGGACTGCACCACGGGACGTGACAGCGTGCCGCGCGGCTTGGATTGAACTTCCGATGTCAGTTGCTCGTCCTTGACCTTCTTGTTGCCCTCGAAGGCAACGCGGCCGATCACCGGGTTTTCGACCACCGTCACCACCAGACGGCCGCCCGCCTGATTGATCCTCACATCCTGGAACAGCCCGGTCTCGATCAGAGCCTTGAGGCCGTCATCGATGTGGCCCTGGTCCAGGCGCCCCCCGGGACCCGCCTTGAAGTAGGAGCGGATGGTCGCGACTTCGACCCGCCGGTTGCCCTCGACCTGAATCGAATCAAGGGTCTGGGCGAGAGCCGACGAGGACACGAGCCCGGCCACCAGGGTGGCGGCAACTGGCATCGCGAACATGACCAGAGCGGCCAACAGACCTCCCCGTACCCGCATTCCAACATTCATGCGCCAAGCGCCCTTATCATTCCAATGCCGGCCCGCAACCCCGCGAACCGGCAGAATCCCCACGGTTGACCAGCTTGTAGCCATTTTTGCCAAGCCGGCAAACCTTATGTCGCAGCCCGATTTCATTTTCATTCCAAGACGTTGCCGATCGGCCACGTCATAAAAAAGCCGCCTCAGGATGCGGCTAGGTGCAGAATGTCGTTGTAGGTGGCAAACACCATCAGCATCAGCACCAACCCCAATCCGATCCGGAACCCCATCTCCTGCGCCCTTTCCGACAAGGGGCGTCCGCGCACGGCTTCGACCGTATAGAACAAAAGATGACCGCCATCGAGCAGTGGTACCGGAAACAGGTTTAGCAATCCTATCGAGATCGAGAGAACCGCGGCCAGCTGCACCAGCGCGGCAAGACCGATGGTGGCGACTTGACCTGAAATTTGGGCGATCCGGAGCGGACCTCCGACCTGATCGGCCGCTTCCCGCCCTGTAAAGACACCCCCGATATACGCCAGCGTGCGGTCAACAACGAACCAGGTTTCCTTGACGCCGAGCCAGAGCGCGGTCGCGGGGTCGACCCGCTCGGTGGTCACGTCACCGGCCGCGGTCTGGCGGGTAATGCCCAGTACGCCAAGCCGATGGGCATTCCCGAACGCGTCTTTCACTTCCTTGCGTTCCGGCGTGCCAAGCAACTGCAGAATCGCGCCGCTGCGTTTGATGGTGAACGCAAGTTGCTCACCGGCCCGAACGCTGACGATGCGCTGCATGTCGGAGAAGGTTCCGATCGCTTGACCGTCGATGGCCGTGACGATGTCGCCGACCTCAAAACCGGCCGCCGCCGCCGCACTGCCAGCCTCTACCTTGTCGACGCGCGCCGTCGTGCTCGGCTTGCCGAAAAATGTGAAGAGGCAGGTAAAGATCACGATAGCCAGAAGGAAATTGGCAATCGGACCGGCCGCCACGATCGCAGCGCGCGGCCCAACTTTCTTGTGATGGAAACTGCCCGCGCGTTCTTCTTCGGTCATGTTGTGGAGGGTTTCGGATGACGGCGTCGAAGCTTCGCTGTCGTCACCGAAGAACTTGACATAGCCCCCGAGCGGGACCGCCGAAATCTTCCATCGCGTACCGTGCCGGTCGTTGAAACCGGCAAGTTCCGGCCCGAAGCCCAGCGAAAAAGTTAACACTTTGACGCCCGCCCAGCGGGCAACCAGGAAGTGACCAAGTTCGTGGAAGAAGACGACGATGGTGAGCACGAACAAGAAGGGAACGATGTAACCGATCAAACCATGGCTTAACACGTTGAAACTATGCAGAAAAAACTCGGACATCCGATTCCCCTTAACCAGAGCCAATGGCTCTGCCCCCAACCCTCTAGGATGCCTTTAAGGCAATTTGAGGCAATAGGGTGACCGCTTTATTTCGCGCATTATGGTCAACGGCGATGGCATCGTCCGCTGAGGTCAACGGCGCCAGATTGCCGGAACGTATCCAGGCCTCCATCGTGGCTTCGACAAGCCGCGCAATGGCGCCAAATCTGATTTTCCCGGCAATAAACGCCGCCACCGCCACCTCGTTGGCCGCGTTATAGACCGTGGTCGCGCCGCGGCCGGTCCGCAGCGCATCGTAAGCGAGCCGAAGCGCCGGGAAGCGATCAAAATCCGGCGCCTCGAAGGTCAGCTGCCCGATCTTGGCGAGATCGAGCTTCGCCGCCGGCCCGATGATACGGTCGGGCCAGCCAAGGCAATGCGCGATCGGCGTGCGCATGTCCGGCGCGCCCAGTTGCGCCACCACGGATCGATCCGAGAACTCGACCATCCCGTGAATGATCGATTGCGGGTGGACCAAAACGTCGATCTCCTCCGGCGCCAGCGCAAACAGGCAGGCCGCCTCGATCACCTCGAGTCCCTTGTTCATCATCGATGCGGAGTCGATGGTGATCTTTTGTCCCATGCTCCAGTTCGGGTGTTTCAGGGCCTGCGCCAGCGTCGCCTGCTCGATATCGGCGCTGGCCCAGGTCCGGAACGGTCCGCCCGATGCGGTGATGATGACACGGACCAGTTCTTCCCGGTTTCCCGAGCCCAGCGCCTGGAACAGCGCGTTATGTTCGGAGTCGGCCGGCAGAATGCATGCCCCGGCCTTGGCGGCGCGCTGCATGAACAAGTCGCCGGCGCAGACCAGGCACTCCTTGTTGGCAAGCGCGACGGTGGCGCCGCGATCAACCGCCGCAAGCGCGGGCTTCAGCCCGGCAGCACCGCTGACCGCCGCCATGACCCAGTCCGCCGGACGGGCCGCTGCCTCAATGACCGCACTTTCGCCCGCGCCGCATTCGGTGCGCGTGCCGGCCAGCGCATCCTTCAGCTCGGCCAGACGATCCGGATCTGCCACCGCCGCAAAGCGCGCGCCGAACTCCTTCGCCAGCTTGGCCAGCCCCTGCACATTGGTATTGGCCGTCAATGCTTCGACTTGGTAGCGGTCGCGCGAAGCCCGCAGCAAATCCATCGTGCTGTCGCCGATCGATCCGGTGGCGCCCAGCACGGTCACGGAGCGGACGGCAGGCGCCGCGGCTTTGTTGTTACGCAAGGGAACTGCGCTCATGACCTCACCAAACCATAAGACCGCGACCGACGCCATCCACGCCGCCCCGCAAAAATCCGAAAATCGCCGCCAGCACGATGGCGGCGACGAAACCGTCGAGACGATCGAGCAACCCGCCATGCCCGGGAATGATGTGGCTGGAGTCCTTGACGCCGAAATCGGCGTTTGACGGCCGATTCGAACAGATCGCCGAACTGGGACGCAATCGAGAGAAGGGCTCCCAGCAGCAGAATGGGACCGGTTTTGCCAAGGCCGAAAGCAGCAAATCCGGCGGCGACCGCGACACTCGCAGCAAAACCGCCGATAGCGCCGGCCCAGGTCTTCTTGGGACTGACCCGGGGCCACAGTTTTGGGCCGCCGATGCCGCGACCCGCGAAATAGCCGCCGATGTCGGTCACCCAGACAATCAGCAGGACGAACATCAGCGCGGCAAATCCCCATCCTGGATCGAACCGCACCGCGATCGAGGCGATGAGCGCCACGAACGCATAGCCACCGCCAAGCGCAGCCCAGCCGCGGCGATGAGGTGACAGCAACGCGGCACCCACGATGCCAATCGCGACCATGACACAAGTCGCCCCGATCTGCCCGATTTCAAGCGACATGGCGGCGCCGAAAAGCGTCACGATGCCGACGGCCATCGCGCGCGGCGTGCGGGCGTCCACGATCGTCAGCCATTCGACATACAGACCGACCGCGGCCAACATGACGAGAACACCCCAAAGCCATCCGCCGGCATAGGCGGCGGCGATCGCAAGCGGGGCCAGCACCAGCGCGGCGGCGAAGCGCAGCAAAAGATTGCGCGCGCCCTGCTCGGCGGTAGCCGCAGGCGCGGCTTCGCCTTCTGTCACGATCCGGTTTTCGCGGCCAGACCGCCGAAACGGCGTTCCCGTCTGGCGTATTCCGCGATTGCGCCTTCGAGCGCGGCCTTGTCGAAATCCGGCCAGTGGACCGGCACAAATACGAGTTCGCTGTAGGCCGCCTGCCACATCAGGAAGTTCGACAGCCGCTGCTCGCCGCTGGTGCGAATGATCAGATCAGGATCGGGAATGTCGGGTGCGTCCAGGTATTGACCGAGCACATCGGCGTCGATCGACGACGGATCACGTTTTCCATCGGCGACCTCGCGCGCAAGCCGCTGCGCCGCATGCGCGATTTCCTGGCGGGATCCGTAGTTGAAGGCGACCACGAGGTTGAGGCGATTGTTGTCCCGCGTCAGGTCTTCGGCCTCTTTCAGAAGCGCGCAGATATCCGGCTCCAATCCCTCACGTTCGCCGATCACCCGGACCCGGACACCGTCGCGATGCAGCGTCGCCAGGTCGTTGCGGATGAAACGCCGCAGCAGGCCGAACAGGTCGCCGATTTCGGTCGCCGGACGCGACCAGTTTTCCGCGCTGAAGGAGAAAATCGTCAGGTAAAGAATGCCGAGCTCGCTCGCGGCGCGAACCACCTTGCGCAACGCCTCGACGCCGCGGCGATGACCTTCCGCGCGCGGCAAACCGCGGGCCGCCGCCCAGCGTCCGTTCCCGTCCATGATAATCGCCACATGCAACGGATGGTCCGCTCGATCCGGTCCTTCCGTTGCAGGGGCAGCGACGTTCGACATCGGTCAATCCTTCAGAGCATGACCCGGAGGGCCGCTTTGGGGCACAGCGCGAACCGGTTTTCCGGACAGATCATGCTCAAACAAAAACATGGCCTAAACGGTGAGGATTTCCTTTTCCTTGGCCGCAAGCAAATGATCGATCTCCGAAATCGTCCCGTCGGTCGCCTTCTGCACGTCATTGGCCAGGCGCTCCTGATCGTCCTCGGAAATCTCGTGATTCTTTTCAAGCTTCTTGATCGTATCGAGGCCATCGCGCCGGACATGCCTGACCGCGATGCGAGCGGCTTCGGCGTATTTGTGCGCGACTTTGACCAATTCCTTGCGGCGATCCTCATTGAGCTCGGGGATTCTCAAGCGGAGCACCTGCCCTTCGGTGGCGGGGCTCAAGCCGAGGTTGGAATCGACGATCGCCTTCTCCACGGCCTTGACCATCGACTTGTCCCATACCTGCACCGAAATAAGCCGCGGCTCGGGCACGCTGATGGTCGCAAGCTGATTGAGCGGCATATGCGTGCCATAGGCATCGACCTGCACCGGCTCCAGCATCGAAGCGGAGGCGCGGCCGGTCCGCAAACCGCCCAGTTCGTGCTTGAGAGACTGCGTGGCGCCCTGCATGCGGCGCTTCAATTCGTTGATGTCGAAACTACCCGTGGGCATAACGCTCTCTCCTCTTGAAAACCGCTCGTCGAGGCCGCCAGCCCTCCGCACGCTCGGCGCTTCGCGGGCCCGTCAGCCCGCGACGACGGTGCCGTGGCCGGTGCCGCGCAGAATTGCGCCGATCGAGCCCGGCTCGGCGATCGAAAACACGATGATAGGCAGCGACGTCTCGCGGGCAAGCGCGAATGCGGTGGCATCCATGACCTTGTAGCTGCCTGCGATCGCCTCGGAATGGCTCAGGCGGTCAAATCGCTTGGCGGACGGGTCCTTCTTGGGATCGGCGCTGTAGATGCCGTCGACGTTGGTGGCCTTCAGCACCGCCTGCGCGCCGATTTCGGCTGCCCGCAACACCGCCGTGGTATCGGTGGTGAAGAACGGATTGCCGGTTCCGCCGCCGAGCAGCACGATTCGGCCCTCGGCGAGATATTTGTGCGTCGCACTTCGGGTGAACAGTTCCGAGATTTGAGGCATCACGAACGCCGACAGCGTGCGCGCAGGCGCCCCGCGGCGCTCGATGGCCGCCTCGAGCGCAAGGCAGTTCATCACGGTGGCGAGCATGCCCATGGTGTCGCCGGTCGGGCGAGAGACGCCGCGCGAGGATACTTCGACGCCACGAACCAGATTGCCGCCGCCGACGACGACGGCGATTTCGACGCCCAATTGCCGCGCCGCGATCAGGTCGCCGGCGACCCGGTCGATGGTTGGCTGGTCCATGCCGGATGCGTGCGGGCCGGCAAAATATTCGCCGGAAAGCTTGATCACCACGCGACGATAGACCGGCTCAGCCATTGCGCATCGCTTTCCCTAGCCCGCCCGGCAGCTTGCGGCGCAAACAGGCCGCAAGCACTGTTCGGGCGGTTATTTCTGACCGCTAACCGCCGCAACTTCGGCTGCGAAATCGGTTTCCTGCCGCTCGATTCCCTCGCCCAGAGCATAGCGCAAAAATCCGGTCACCTTGATCGGCGCGCCAACCTTACCCTCAACTTCCTTGAGCACCTGGGCAATCGACTTGCCGTTGTGTTCGCCATGGACCGAGGCCTGCTCGAGCAGGCAGACTTCCTTGTAGTAGGTCTTCAGGCCGGACTCGACGATCTTTTCGATCACGTTCTCGGGCTTGCCCTGCTGACGGTATTTGTCGGCGAGCACGTCCTTCTCGCGCTTGACGGCGGCGGGATCCAGCCCGGCCGGATCCAGCGCCTGCGGATTGGTGGCCGCGACATGCATCGCGATCTGCTTGCCGAGCGCGGCCAGTTCATCGGTCTTGCCGGCCGATTCCAGCGCCACGATCACGCCCATCTTGCCGGCGCCTTCGACCACCGCATTATGCACGTAGCTCGACACCACGCCCTTGCCGACCTCGAGCGAAGCCGCGCGGCGCAGCGTCATGTTTTCACCGATGGTGGCGATGGCGTCCGCAATCGCCGTTTCCACGGTCACGTTGCCGATTTTGGCGGCCTTGATCTTTTCGACGTCGGTGCCGACGTCGAGCGCGACCTGCGCGATCATCTTGACCAGTCCCTGGAACTGGCCATTGCGCGCGACGAAGTCGGTTTCGGAATTGACCTCCACGACGACGCCCTTGCCGCCGGCCGTCAGCGCGCCGATCAGGCCCTCCGCCGCGACCCGGCCGGCCTTCTTCGCCGCCTTCGACAGGCCCTTCTTGCGCAGCCAGTCGATCGCCGCCTGCATGTCGCCGTTGGTTTCGGACAGCGCCTGCTTGCAGTCCATCATGCCGACGCCGGTGGTCTCGCGCAGGTCCTTGACCATCGCCGCTGTGATTGTCGCCATTGTTGCACGTCCTCTGCCTGTCAGGGCGGTAGCGGCGCGGCTTTGCCGCCTCGCCGCCGATCCACCATCAGTCATGTCGTAAATTGGAATTTGTTGGCCGGGTTGCTCCGGCCAACACTTCGCTATTCCGCTTCCGCGGTCATCGCCTTGGCCTGGGCGACCCAGCCATCGGCCCGGCTCGGAAGCCCGACCTCTTCGCCGATCTTGTGCGCGGTGTCGTGATCGAGTTCGGCCAGCTGCCAATAGTGGAAAATACCGAGATCGTTGAACTTCTTCTCGATCGCACCGGACACGCCGGTGAGCTTCTTGAGATCGTCGGCCGCGCCGCGCGGCCCGGCAAGCCCCTGGAAACCGGTCGGCTGCGGCGCCGCCGGAATTTCCTCGCGAACCGGATGGGCGGATGCGCCGACATCGATGCCGGAATCGCCCTGCGCACGCGAAATGCCATCGATCACCGCGCGGGCGATCAGATCGCAATACAGCGTGATGGCGCGGCCGGCGTCGTCATTGCCGGGCACGACATAGGTAATGCCCTTCGGGTCCGAGTTGGTGTCGACGATCGCGGCGACCGGAATATTGAGCCGCTGGGCTTCCTGGATCGCGATGTCTTCCTTGTTGGTGTCGATCACAAAGATCATGTCGGGCAGACCGCCCATGTCCTTGATGCCGCCGAGCGAACGGTCGAGCTTGTCGCGCTCGCGCTGCAGCGTCAGCCGCTCCTTCTTGGTGTAGGCATTGGCATCGCCGGAATTGAGCACCTCATCGAGATGCCGCAACCGCTTGATCGAGCCGGAAATCGTCTTCCAGTTGGTCAGGGTTCCGCCGAGCCAGCGCGAATTGACGAAATACTGCGCCGAGCGCTTGGCGGCTTCGGCGACGCCGTCCTGCGCCTGCCGCTTGGTGCCGACAAACAGGATACGGCCGCCCTTGGCGACGGTATCGCTGACCGCCTCGAGCGCGCGATGCAGCAGCGGCACGGTCTGGGCAAGGTCGATGATGTGGATGTTGTTGCGGGCACCGAAAATGTAATCCGCCATCTTCGGATTCCAGCGGTGCGATTGGTGGCCAAAGTGGACGCCAGCTTCAAGCAGCTGACGCATAGAGAAATCGGGTAGCGCCATAGTTCAGTTCTCCGGTTGGTTCCTCCGGAAACGTGTGAGCAGACGAGCCTTATGGCCCGGCTGCCACCGGACGGCCTTTTGAGCCATGTTTCCGTGTGAGATGGCGCGGTATATAGCGGGATTTTCGCGAGAAGCAAGGAAATCCCGGGCTTTCCCGCTACCTCCCCGACAAGACCCCAAAAGTTGAGATCTAACCGGGCGTTTCAGCATTTCGCAACGTTGGGCGGACATTTCTTGGCTGCAGCCGGCGCAGCAGGTCGCGGCGGCGGCGGAGCTGGCCGCGGTGGGGGCGGCGGAGGCGCCGGACGGGCGATCTGAGGGGCTGGTCGCGGCGGAGGCGGTGGCGGTGCTGGTCTCACCATCTGCGGAGCCGGCCGCGGCGGCGGTGGAGGCGCTGGTCTCGCCACCTGCGGAGCCGGCCGAGGCGGCGGTGGAGGCGCTGGCCTCGCCGCCTGCGGAGGCGGTGGCGGCGGCGCGGCCCGCCGCATTTCCGGCCTCGGCGGTGTTGGCAGAACTGGCTTGGGAGTAACCACAGCGGGTTTGGGCGGCGGGGGTGGCGGCGGCACCGCAGTCGGCCTCCGTGCCGATTCCGGAACGAGCGGCTTTGCTTCGGGGGTTTGCGCCGAGATGCCGGCCTTGGGCTCGCTCGCCGGAGGCATTACAGCCCCCGGCGTTTTCGGACCGCCCGCGGCGCCCGGTGCATTCGGTGCCAAAGTTGCTGGAGGCGTTGCTCCCGGAGCGAGCTTTGCGCTGGGATTGATCGCGCCCGGCACCGGCCCCGCTGCGCCTGGCGGCACGGGAGGCGCACCTTTTGTCCCCGGGACTGGCAGGGCATTGGCTTTCGGCAAGGCTCCGGGCAAGGCGCCAGGAGCTACGTTTGCAGGCAACGGCTTGTTCGGCGCGACAGTCGGACCGGTGGGTGCGCCTGGAGCGCCCGGCTTGGCCGCGGGATTGATCAAGGCGCTCTGCGGCATCGGTGCCTTCCCCTGCTGGATCAGCGAGGCCTTTTGCATCGCCGAGTGCGGCAGCTGCGGACCCGCGCCGGCCGGCGTCACACCGCCCTGCGCCGGTCCGCCCTTGGCGGCTGCCGACACGCCGGGTTGAGTGGCGGGAGCCCCCGGAGCAGCGGGAGCACCCGGGGCGCCAGCCGGAGCGCCCGGTGCCGCAGGCGCCACCGGAGGCGGCTGGTTGATGACGTTATTGATGACGGTCGTATTGTGGATATTGGCAAAGATGATGTTGTTCGGCGGCGGCGCAACATAGACCGGTGCCTGAACGTAGACCGGCATCGGCACGAAGTAGGGCTGCGGCAGGATGAACAGTCCGACCGCAACGATCGGCGGCGCCAGTACGACGAAATCCGGCGGCGGCGGCGGCAGGAAAAATATCGGCGGCGGCGGCGGCGGCGCGAAATCGAACTCCGGGTCGCTGAAGATCAGCACCGGGCGATCGACATAGACGATCTCGTCGGGCGGCGGCGGCGGGACATCGTAGTCATACATCGTGAATGACGGCGGCGGCTCGAGCGCAGCGGCAAGAATGGCGAGGCGGCGGCGAGCATCAAAGGCATGGGGTCCATTCGGATAGCGCCGCAGATACGACCAGTAGGCCGGCGGCGTGTCGGCGCGATAGGTGCGAAGCCAGGTGATCGCTTCGCGCCGCGCGGCGACGATCGCCCGCACCCGTCGGGCAAGCGGATCGCCGGGATAGGCGCCCAGGAAATCCTCATAGGCAGGCAGGGTGTCGCGCTCGAGTGCTGCGGCATAGGCATCCTGCACGCCGAGATCGCGGATCGGCTTGCTCCTGACCGCGGCGGCCTGATCCGGCGGTACTTGCGCAGGCGCATCCGGAGCGCGCTCGAAAAACGCAAATGGCGCGTCGATCTTCTCGGCGTCCCAGGGTACTTGCGCTCCTTTGCTCGCGTCGTTGACGCGCAGTCGCACGCGGTGGAAAACCTCCGGCAGCGGCAGCCCGCCGGTGCGGATCATTTCCGCGAGCGACTGGGCATACGCGCCATATGGCCCCTGCTCGATGGGGGCGACCGTACCCGGCGCGGCATTGAACGCGACCAGCATATGCGGATCCGGCTCGACCAGCGCGAGGCCGCTTGCGATCGGCTGGCCGCCCTCGATAAACGGCTGCTGCCGCGCGGCGTCCAGCACGACGATGCTGGCCTTTAACGGCAGGGATGCAAGCTGGCGGAGGTAGTCGCTGATCCGCAATCCTTCGGTCGGAATGTCGACGTCGCGGCTGAGCGGGGTGTCGACGGGTATGAAATAATTCTCGCCGGCGAGCTGCATTCCGTAGCCCGAAAGATACACCATCGCGACCGTACCGGGGCCCGATGCCTGGGCTTTCTGGATGAAGTCGCGCAAGCTTCCGCGCAGCGTGTCGCCGTCCAGATCGCGCGCGCCCACGACGTCGAAGCCCGCCGCCTGCAAGGTCTGCGCGATCAGGCCGGCGTCGTTGGCCGCCGTCGCGAGCGGCGACTTGGCATAGGCGCCGTCGCCAACGACCAGCGCAATCCGCTTTTCCTGCTGCTGCGCCGCGGCCAAACCGAGGGTCCCCGAAAGTCCGCAACACAGGATCATGCAGAGCGAAAAAATCGAAAAGGCTTTGGTCTTGTACATGGTTTCCCGCTTGCGACTGACCCAGGACGTCCGTGCATTGGACGCCGGCCTGTCTGAACATGGTTTGAATGAAAAGCGCTGGCAATAAGGCATTTCCGCCTGGAGCTGGCGGAATCAGCCAATCATTTCCACCCGGCCATCCCTCAGCCGATAGATGCCACCGGCCACCTTGAGCTTGCCCTGCTCCACCGCCGCGCTCAGAATCGGCGTCGCCGAACCGAGCTTGGCGACGTTATCGATCACATTCTGCCGGATGGCGTTGCCGAGCGTGTCACCGCCCTGCTGCGATACCGCATTGACCGCGGGCGCGACGCCGGTGACCAGCGAAGGCATGTGTCCGGGCAAAGTGTTGCCGTCCTTGAGCGATTTGATCGCCGCACCGACCGCGCCGCAACTATCGTGCCCCAGGACCACAATCAGCGGCGTCCCCAGCACGGCGACGGCATATTCCATGCTGGCGACTGTCTCCGTATTGGCGAAGTTGCCTGCCACGCGGCAAACAAAAAGATCGCCGCGGCCGCTATCGAAGGCGTATTCGGGTGCGATGCGCGAATCGGCGCAGCTCAAGTACGGCGGCATAGGGATTCTGGCCTCCGGCCAGCGCCTCCCGCTCATGCCTAAAATCGTGACGCAGCGACACGCCCTCAACATAGCGCGCATTGCCCTTCAGCAGGCGTTCGAGGGACGCCGCGGGCGTCAGCACGTTCTGAGGCTTCGGCGGCGGCTTCAACTCCTTGGCGCCGGCCGCATTCGCCAACAACAGCCCCATTGTCGAGGCCGCGGCAGCAAGCAGGCTGCGCCTTGAAGGCTCGAAGCTTTGAAGCGAATTTCGGTGGCACATCTCGCACATCGGAGACTCCTTCCAGCCGTTACAGCGTCTGCACGTCCACCACGCCGGACACCGCCTTGATCGCGCCCGCAATCTGCGGCGACACCCTGAAGCGGCCCGGCAGCTTCATTTCGACCTCGGTTTCGAGATCGAGCATCAGCACCAGCGAGACATCGCCGTCGCCTCCCGCCACCGCGGCCGGCTTGGCCTGGGGACCACGGACCGCGGCGCTTTGCGGCGCCGCCTCGGGAATCTGCAGCCGCTTGGCGATGGATTCAAGCGGTTTTGTATCGCGGACAAAGATGCGCAGCCCCTTCTGGGTTTTGGCGGCGGCGTCATCGAGCGGCTCGGCGTGCAAGACCCTGGC
Organism: uncultured Alphaproteobacteria bacterium; assembly: GCA_963829315.1. Lineage (GTDB taxonomy): Bacteria > Pseudomonadota > Alphaproteobacteria > Rhizobiales > Xanthobacteraceae > Bradyrhizobium. Next base: position 31,460 of record CAWHIO010000011.1, read on the forward strand.
GCGGACATCCTCGCCCTGCAACTCGGCGCCGAGCTGCAACAGCACGGCGGCCCCCGGTTCCAGCACGTCGCGATACTGGGCGAGCCCTTCTGAAAACAGCACGGCCTCGAAATGGCCGGTCGGGTCCGACAGCCCGATGATCCCCATCTTGTTGCCGGTCTTGGTCCGCCGCTCCATGCGCGACACCACGGTGGCGGCAACCTTGCCGGCGGTGGCGCCGGTTTTGACCGCGCGGGAGAATTCCGCCCAGGACTGCACCCGCAGGCGCTTCAGTACGGTCGCATAATCGTCGAGCGGATGGCCGGACAGGAAGAATCCGATGGCGTCATATTCCCGCCGCAGCCGCTCGGCCGGCAACCAGGGCTCGACCTGCGGCAGCATGATCGTCGGCGCGTCAGCAGCCCCGCCGAACATGTCGTTTTGCCCGACGGTCGCGGCCTCGTGGCTGCGCTGGCAGGCCGCCAGGATCGCCTCAGAGCCCGCAAAGACCCGCGCCCGATTGGAATCGAGCGTGTCGAACGCGCCGGCCGCAGCCAGGCTCTCGATGACGCGCTTGTTGATCGCGCGCGGATTAACGCGGGCAGCGAAATCAGCCAGTGACGTGAACAGCCCGTCGCGGCGCGCCTCCACGATCAGCTCCACGGCTTGCTGGCCGACGCCCTTCAGGGCGGCCAGCGCGTAGTAGATGATGCCGTCGGCTACCTCGAAGGTGGCGCCGGAACGATTGACCGACGGCGCCTCGACCTTGATCCCGAGCCGTTGCGCCTCGGCGCGAAACTCGCTGAGCTTGTCGGTATTGTTGAGGTCGAGCGTCATCGACGCCGCCAGGAATTCGACCGGGTAGTGCGCCTTCATATAGGCGGTCTGATACGACACCAGCGCATAGGCCGCGGCGTGACTCTTGTTGAAACCGTAATCGGCGAATTTTGCCAGCAGCTCGAAAATCGTGTCGGCCTGGCCTTTCGGCACGCCGTTCTTGACCGCACCTTCAATGAAGCCTGCGCGCTGCTTTTCCATCTCCGAGCGGATCTTCTTGCCCATCGCGCGCCGCAACAGATCGGCTTCGCCGAGCGAATAACCGGCCATCACCTGCGCGATCTGCATCACCTGTTCCTGGTAGATGATGACCCCGAAGGTTTCCTTCAGGATCGGCTCGAGCATCGGATGCAGATATTCCGGCTCCTCGTCACCGTGCTTGCGGGCGCAATAGGTCGGAATGTTCGCCATCGGGCCGGGACGATACAGCGCCACCAGCGCAATAATGTCCTCGAAGCGGTCGGGCCGCATGTCGACCAGCGCGCGCCGCATGCCCTGACTTTCAACCTGGAACACGCCGACCACATCGCCGCGCGCGAGCATCTGGTAACTGGCGGCATCGTCGAGCGGCAGGGTCGCGAGATCGACATCGACGCCGCGCTGCTTGAGCAGTTTCACGGCGACATCGAGCACCGTCAGCGTCTTGAGGCCGAGGAAGTCGAATTTGACGAGGCCCGCGGGCTCGACCCATTTCATGTTGAACTGGGTGACCGGCATGTCGGATTTCGGATCGCGGTAGAGCGGCACCAGCTCGCTGAGCGGCCGGTCGCCGATCACGATCCCCGCGGCATGGGTCGAGGCGTGGCGGGTCAGGCCCTCCAGGCGCTGGGCGATGTCGAAGGCGCGCGCCACCACCGGGTCCTCGTCGCGAAACGCCTGCAGCTTCGGCTCGCTGGCGATCGCGGCCGCCAGCGTCACGGGGGCGGCGGGATTTTGCGGCACGAGCTTGGTCAGCTTGTCGACCTGCCCATAGGGCATCTGCAGCACGCGCCCGACATCGCGCAGCACGCCCCTCGCCTGCAGCGTGCCGAAGGTGATGATCTGCGCGACCTGATCGCGGCCGTAGCGCTGCTGCACGTAGTCGATCACCTCGCCGCGCCGATCCTGGCAGAAATCGATGTCGAAGTCGGGCATCGACACGCGTTCCGGATTGAGAAAGCGCTCGAACAACAGGCCGAACCGGATCGGATCGAGATCGGTGATGGTCAGCGCGTAGGCGACCAGCGAGCCCGCGCCGGAGCCGCGGCCCGGACCGACCGGAATGCCTTCGGCCTTGGCCCATTTGATGAAGTCCGCCACGATCAGGAAATAACCCGCATAATTCATGCGGGTGATGACATCGAGCTCGAAGGCGAGCCGGGCGCGATAGTCCTCCTCGGAGGTGCCTTGCGAAAGCCCGTGAACGCCGAGCCGGTAGCCCAGGCCCTCCCCGGCCTGCCGGCGCAATTCCGCCGCCTCGTCACTTTCCGCGTCGGCAGCGTTGCTGCCCGCGCCGACCGTGAAGCGCGGCAGGATCGGCTTGCGCGTGACCGGGCGGAACGCGCAGCGCTCGGCAATCTCGACGGTGGACGCCAGCGCCTCCGGAATATCGGCGAACAGCACCGCCATCTCCGCGCGGGTCTTGAAGCGGTGATCAGGCGTAAGCTGATTGCGATCGGTCTCGGCGATCAGTCGTCCGCCGGCGATACAGAGCAGCGCGTCGTGGGCTTCGTAATCGTCTGACGTCGCGAAGTAAGGCTCATTGGTCGCGACGACGGGAAATCCCTTGGCGTAGGCCAGATCGATCAGCGCGGCCTCGACACGGCGCTCCTTCTCGATGCCGTGGCGCTGCAACTCGATATAAAGCCGATCACCGAACAGCTCCGCCAGCCGGTCACACCGGGTTGCCGCCAGTGCCGCCTGATCGGCGCCGATCGCCAGCGAGATCGGCCCGTCCGGGCCGCCGGTCAGCGCGATCAGATCCTCGGCGTCGCCGGCCAGCCACTCGAACTTGATGTGCGGGCTCTGATGGACCGGTGTTTCCAGGAAGGCGCGGGAGTTGAGCCGCATCAGGCTGCGGTAGCCGCGCTCGCGCGCCGCCAGCAGCACGATGCGCGACGGCGCCGCCGCCAATGCATTGCGCGCGCTGGGGTCCTGATCGCCGAAATCAACCGCGAGTTCGCAGCCAATGATCGGCTGGATACCGTAGCCGGCCATCTTGTCGGAGAATTCCAGCGCCCCGAACATGTTGTCGGTGTCGGTCAGCGCCAGCGCCGGCTGGCGGTCGGCTTTCGCCAGCTCAGCGAGCTTGGCGATCTTGATCGACCCCTTCAGCAGCGAATAGGCCGAATGGACGTGGAGATGGATAAATCCGGCATTGGACGGAGGTACCGCGGGCTTTGGCGTCATCGAGGCGAGCAATCACTGGGGCTTGAGGGAGCGCCAGGCCGCCCTCGAGGGCCGACTCGCGCCCGGCAATGGTGAAGCCTCGGCCGGGATGTGTCCACGCGGAAGGCGCCATCGCCGGCCGCCGTCCTGCTTATCCCCAGGGGTTGCCCCCGATCGGGGCGCGCCTTCAGAGCTGGGGGATCAATTGCGCCCAGACCGCGATCATCCCGACAAACAGCGCAATCGACGCCAGCGCCGCCGCTTCTTCCACGAAAACCTTCAACATGTCCGCCTCCTGACCCGTGAACATAAGAAGAACATTGTTCCGTTTTTGTTCCATCAGGTCAAGGGTGGGTAGGGGGGCGGTTTGGAAAATGACCGGCGAAAAAGCCTCGTGGTTAATTTCGCGGACGGCGGGCGCAGACTGCGGTCCCTCTTGCGGCTCAATCGATGATCAACCTGACGAGCGGGTTGGGCTCCCCAGCGGGGTCTGGAGGCTGTCGGTTACTTCTTCTTCCCAAAGACGGGCGCACTCGCCTTGTCGGTCTTCCAATTGAAGAAATCATAGTCGCCGGACCATGCGTGGACCTCGACCCCGCAAATCTGGCAGTTGAAGCTGCCGGAATGCTTGTCCGGATGCTCCTCCCTGGTCACGGTGTAGGGCATCCCGCAATTCGGGCAGTCGAAATGTTCGGTCGTCCAAATGCCACTGGCCATCCCGGCAATATGCCCCGCGAGTCGTTCATTTTCCAGCCCGTCCGGATGCCGCAATCGAACTGACCAACGACCCGAGGCGGGAATGCGTGAGTTTGGAAAATAACCCGTGAAAAAACCTACCGGGATCGCCTTGGCTGGCTGGCCGGTTGGGACCCACGGGGTTTAGGCCCCGCTTGGCGGCTGTGCCATTGCCGAGAAGGCACGGAGGTCAAAAAAAGCCCCGGCCGAGGCCGGGGCTTTGACTTCTGGGGATCGCAAGCAGGATCAGTAGCGCGCGACCACCGGCCCGCCGAATTTGTAGTTGAGGCGGGCGGTAAACAGATCGACATCCTGTCGGATGTGGTCGGTGCCGTCGAACGCCCCTGTCGGTGTCGTAAAGCTGACATCGCGGCTGCCCATGAACATATGATCGTATTCGAAGCCGACCGACCAGTTCGGGGTGATGCCATATTCGAACCCGACACCGACCACTCCGCCCCAACGGGTCTCATTTGCCGTGTCGGTCAGAGCGCCGCTCGGAACATCGAATATCCGGTACTTGTCACTGGTGACCGCGGCGCCGCCCTTCAGATAGACAAGCGCGTTGTTCCAGGCGTAGCCAACCTGACCCGTGAACAGGCCGAAGGCATCGATGCGCGACTGATTGCGGTCCGATAAGAAGACCGAGCTGACATTGTCGCCCCGGAAATCCGCCCAGTTGCCCTGCGCTTCCAGACCGAACACCCAGGCGGCGTTCTGCCATCGATAGCCGATTTGTCCGCCGACGGTGGCCCCGCTCGCATCGTGGCAGCCTTCCGGAGACGAGGGGACGACCGCCGCGACACCGTTATTGGTGAGGTCCCAGCACTTGTGGCTGAAGCCACCGCCGCCGTTGATGCCGAGATAGAAACCACTCCAGTCATACGCCGCGGCGACAACCGCAGGCGCCTTGGTATATGTCCGCGCCGGGAGATCCGCGGCCGCTGCGGGCGCCGCAGCGCCAAGCGCCATCGCAGCCGTCGTAGCGAATAACAATCTCTTCATGTCTGAATTCCTGCTCTCTGATCCGTAAGCCCTGAGCCCCACCACAATTCCTAATCAGAGTCCGCTCGTAATGCTGTCACCAGGTTGCAACATCGGCCCAAGAATGATGCAGGTTAAAATTTAAATTATCCTTATGTACCGGCCATTTCTTTGGAACTCGTGATGTCAAAAAAGTTCCAGGCTGGTTCCCGCAGGGAACCGACTTGTCAGATTTGCTGACGCATTTTCCACGATCATAAAATTAACTGGTGAAGAACATGCGCGCGCGGGGCGCGCGCGTTATTTGGAAATCATTCGAACGTCTTTTCGGGCTGAACCGTGAGGCGGATGGCCACCTCGGTTGAGCCGTCGAAAACCTCGAGTACCTGATCGCAGAGCAGGCAGCGGAATTCACCCTTGGCTCCGGGCCGTGAGGCAAGCTCGATCCGGCGGTAGCCGGCGTGGCATTTCGGACAGGTGACGTCGGACTTTTTCATGTTGCGAATATGCGTCAGCGGTCGCCGGTTGGCCAGCCTAGGCGTCGTCACATCCAAATGATCCGCACGCCATCGCCGAGATAACCGGTTAGCCAGGACGGCCTGGCTGGTCGGAGGTCGGCCGGATCAACAGGATCTGGAACAGGGCGCGCTCGCCTTTGTACTTGGCGGCCGCGCGCGTCTTTTCCATCCCGCGCAACAGCACGTTGCCGTCATGGTCGCAAAGCTGCCACTCCCACTTGATCGGGCTGTGATTTCTGATCATCACTTCGAACATGGCGGCAGGGTATCGCCGCTTCAGAAGAAGGCCTTGAGGCGGATCAAAACCAGCCGATCTTGCTGAGCCGGTGCGGAACCCGGGTCCCCCCGCCTGCCTCGCTGGTCGCGCTAATCCAGTTCGATGACCTCGCCGTCCACCAGCGACACCCGCCGGTCCATCCGGCCCGCCAGTTCCATGTTGTGGGTTGCAATCAGCATCGCCACCCGCGTCGCCCTCACCAGTTGCATCAGCGCATTGAATACGTGATCGGCGGTATTCGGATCGAGATTGCCGGTCGGCTCATCGGCGAACAACACCCGTGGCGCGTTGGCGACCGCGCGCGCGATCGCGACCCGCTGCTGCTCCCCGCCCGACAGTTCCGCCGGCCGGTGCTTGATCCGGTCGCCGAGCCCGAGATAGGCTAGGATTTCGGTGGCGCGTTTGACGGTCTCGGACCGCTTGAGGCCACGGATCATCTGCGGCAGCATGACGTTTTCGAGTGCCGTGAACTCCGGCAGCAGCCGGTGTGATTGATAGACGAAGCCGATATCGGTACGGCGGATCTGGGTTCGCTCGACATCCGACAGGCCTGAGGTCGGCGCTCCCCCGACGTAGACTTCGCCGTCGTCGGGGCTTTCGAGCAGGCCCGCGATATGCAGCAGCGTCGATTTGCCGGCGCCCGATGGCGCCACCAGCGCCACCGACTGTCCCGCCCACAGCGCGAGCTTGGCGCCGTTGAGGATGGTCAGCGTCGTCTCCCCTTGCGTGTACTGGCGCTTTATCTCGTGGAGATAGACGACCGGTACATCTTCCGCCTCCTGCTCCATCTGCCCCTCACTCGTACCGCAGCGCTTCGACAGGGTCGAGGCGGGCAGCACGCCACGAGGGATAGAGCGTAGCGAGGAAGGACAATGTCAGCGCCATGATCACGACCGCGCTGGTTTCGCCGAAATCGATCTCGGCCGGCAGCTTGGAGAGAAAGTAAAGCTCCGGCGAAAACAGCTCGGTGTTGGTGAGCCAGGACAAGAATTGCCGGATCGATTCGATATTCAGGCAGATCAGCATGCCGACCAGAAATCCGGTGAGCGTGCCGACCACGCCAATCGCCGCCCCCGTGATCAGGAACACCCGCATGATCGATCCTTGCGAGGCCCCCATGGTGCGCAGGATCGCGATATCGCTGCCCTTGTCCTTCACCAGCATGATCAGGCCGGAGACGATATTGAGCGCCGCGACCAGCACGATCATGGTGAGGATCAAGAACATCACGTTGCGCTCGACCTGAAGCGCGTTGAAGAAGGTCGAATTGCGCTGTCGCCAGTCGACCAGGAACACCGGCCGGCCCGCCGCCTCGGTCACGCTCTTGCGGAAGGCGTCGATCTTGTCGGGATTGTTGGTGAACACCTCGATCGAGGACACGTCATTGTTGCGGCTGAAAAAACCTTGCGCTTGGGCAAGCGGCATGAACACGAAGCTGGCGTCATATTCCGACATGCCGATCTCGAACACCGCCGACACCTTGTAGGGTTTGATGCGCGGCATCGTGCCCATCGGGGTCGCCGGACCTCGCGGCTGCACCAGCGTGATGTTGTCGCCGGCATGCAGCGACAGCGTATCGGCGAGCCGGCGGCCGATGGCGACGCCCTCCCCGTCGTCGAAGCCCTCGAGCGTGCCCTGCTTGATGTTTTTGGCGATCGAGGTGAGGTTATTCAGATCGTCGGCACGGATGCCGCGCACCAGGACGCCGGAGGCATTGAATGGCGAGGACGCCAGCGCCTGCCCGTCCACCACGGGCGCCGCGAGCCTGATGCCGGCGACCTGGTTGATGCGGTCGGCGACGTCCTTCCAGTCGGTCAGCGGCGATTTCAGCGGTTGCACCAACAGATGGCCGTTGAGGCCGAGAATCTTGTCCAGCAATTCCTTGCGGAAGCCGTTCATGACGGCCATCACGATGATCAGCGTGGCGACGCCGAGCATGATCCCCAGAAACGAGAATCCGGCAATGACGGAAATGAAGCCCTCCTTGCGACGTGCCCGCAAATAGCGTCCCGACAGCAGCCACTCGAAGGGCGCGAAAGGTGGGGTCCGAATTGGCTCGCTCATGGCTTCATCCATAGTCCGATTTTCACACGATTCGGGCTAATTGTTGCCGCGGTGACCGATATCCGGATGCCTGCGGTGGATAATTCGTTCACTCGGTCAGCCGTGCCAGCGCGTCCGCCGGGCTCAGATTCTCGCGCGATCCGTCGCTGCGCCGCTTCAGCTCGAGCTTGCCCTCGGCAAGACCCTTGGGGCCGACCAGAATTTGCCAGGGAATGCCGATCAGATCGGCGGCGGCGAATTTGGCGCCGGCGCGCTGGTCGGTGTCGTCGTAAAGCACCTCGACGCCCCTGGCCGCCAGATCGCGATAGAGCTGTTCGCATGCCGCGTCGGTGTCTTGCGAGCCCTGCTTCAAGTTCAGGATGACGGCCTTGAACGGGGCCACCGCTTCCGGCCATTTGATGCCGGCGTCGTCATGACAGGCCTCGATGATGGCGCCGACCAGACGCGAGACGCCGACGCCGTAGGAGCCGCCATGGATGGCAACCTCGGCGCCATCGGCGCCGGCGACCAGGGCCTTCATGGTGTCGGAATATTTGGTGCCGAAATAGAAGATCTGGCCGACTTCGATACCCCGGGTGTGCACCCTCTTCTCGGCCGGCACCTCGCGGTCGAAGCGCGCGGCGTCGTGAACGTCCTCGGTGGCGGCATAGACCGAGGTCCACTGCTTGATGATCGGGGTCAGATCGCCCTCGTAGTCGATCTCCTCGCCCGGCACCGGCAGGTTGAGCACGTCGCTGTCGCAATAGACCGCGGACTCGCCGGTCTCCGCCAGCACGATGAATTCGTGGCTGAGATCGCCGCCGATCGGACCGGTTTCCGCGCGCATCGGGATCGCCTTCAATCCCATCCGCGCGAAGGTGCGCAAATAGGCGACGAACATCCTGTTATAGGCGCGCCGCGCCGCAGCCTCGTCGATATCGAAGGAATAGGCATCCTTCATCAGGAATTCGCGCCCGCGCATCACACCGAAACGCGGCCGCTGCTCGTCGCGGAACTTCCACTGGATGTGGTAGAGATTGAGCGGCAGGCTCTTGTAGGATTTGACATAGGCGCGGAAAATTTCGGTGATCATTTCCTCATTGGTCGGCCCGTAAAGCAGTTCGCGCTTGTGGCGGTCGGTGATGCGCAACATCTCGGGGCCGTAGGCGTCGTAACGGCCGCTCTCGCGCCAGAGATCGGCGAGCTGCAGCGTCGGCATCAGAAGCTCCAGTGCGCCGGCGCGGTTTTGCTCCTCGCGGACGATTTGCTCGATCTTCTTCAACACCCGCAAGCCCAGCGGCAACCAGGCATAGATGCCCGCCGCCTCCTGCCGCATCATGCCCGCGCGCAGCATCAGCCGATGCGAGACGATTTCGGCCTCTTTCGGATTCTCTTTGAGGATGGGCAGAAAGAACCGCGACAATCGCATGGGGCACACCAGAAGAATCGGTCAGGCACGGGAAGCCAGCAGTGAAACCGGATCGGGTACGAAAACACAAGGGCGGGGATCGGCAATAGGCCGCTAGCCAAGCGGATTTCCCGGCCGATTTGCCGACCGGTTTGACCGCGCGAATAAGGCGCAAAAGCGGTCGCAGCCAGAGCCCAAGCGACGTTACGGACCGAATGGACGGGCCAGGGCGTCAAAAGCGTCTTCCTGCACTGGTTTCCGGAAGCCGGTCGGGCATCGGGTCAGTTGCGGGGGTTTCGAGATTCTCAGCGTCGCAACCTTCGATCCTACATCTTCATGCCGGAGTGATCGGGCATCTTCTTCATCTCCATTTTGCCGCCGGAGCCATCCGCACCTGCAGGTCCTTGCGCACCGACGCCTTGCACGTCGAGGGAGAGTGTCACCTTGCCGGCCTTTTCGAACTCGAGCGTGACCGGCAGCTTGTCGCCCTGCTTCAGCGGGCTCTTGAGGTCGAACAGCATCAGATGGTAGCCGCCGGGCGCGAGCTTGACCATCTTGCCAGGCTCGATCGCGAGACCCTTGTCGAGTGGGCGCATGGTCATCACGCCGTTGTTCATCGACATTTCGTGGACCTCAATCTTGCTGGCGACGTCCGCCGAGCCGCCGAGCAGCCGGTCCGGCGCTGAGCCCTTGTTCTCGATGGTCAGATAGCCGCCGCCGATCTTGGCGCCACCCGGCGTCGCGCGGCTCCAGGCCTGGGTGATCACGAGATCGCCGGCCTTGATCTCCTCGGCGCGCGCGGGAGCGGCGAACAGGACGGCGAGCAGACCTAACCCAACAAGTCCGCGGATGCTTTGTTTCATGGATGATCTTCCTATCCAGCCGGTCTCGCTCGTAATCCCATCGAGACCTTCATTCTAGCCGACGTGATGATACGCCGCTCACAGCGTTTAGTTCTCTGCCAGGAAATTGTCGAGCCGGCGCTGCGGCCGCGGGCCGACCCTCAGTGACCCGACAATGGCGCGCCGGCGATCAGGGTTGCCACCCGCACCCGACCAACTATACTGGCCGGCGGGTGAGATGCCGTCAAAAGGCGAAACGTTGGATCTCTACCGGTCTATCCACCAAGCGAGTTGGCGGGTCTGTTGTTGCCGCGTGGCATGCCGGGAACGTGAATTGAATCTCGATTTGGGTGTCAACATCAGCTCGTGAAGATGGAAACAGGGCAAAGTCACGCTGGCCTGGGACTGCGGCGATTCTGGCGAAGGCTGGTCGGCGCGGCCCTGATCTATGCGCTGGCGATGCAGCCCTTGTTGCTGGCGGTGGCGGGTGCACAGCCCGCCAATGCCTCCACGCTTGACCAGCTTTCCTTGTCGCAACTCTGTCTGCATGCGACCGACGGCAACCCGATCGCGCCGGCCGACCAGTCCAAACACCCTGCCGAAGATCATTGTTCACTCTGTTTTGCCGGAGCATTCCACCTTCTGGATGCTCCGCGTCCGGTAGCCGTCGCGCGCGTTCACCCGGAAGTCAGCAAGGTCCGGCCATCAGCCAGCCCGCTGCGCCTGTCTTCGTTCGCGCGATACTCGGTCGCTCGCCCCAGGGGTCCCCCGCTCAGCGCGTGATGCAACGCAGCCTGAAGGGCTGCCCGCAATTTCTCACGCTTTCTGACCGGAGCAATCCTGATGTCGCGACACACGCTGCTTTCCCTTGCGTTGGCGAGTTTCATCGCATTGGCGTTCACTTCTGGCGCGCGCGCGCACTGCTACGTTGGCGCCCGTTTTTTTCCAGCGACGCTAGCCACCGACGATCCCTGCGTTGCCGACGAAATGTCACTGCCGACCGTTGCGTGGTCCAGGACCGCGGACATGCCGCCGGCCACCGAGTGGGATATTTCGGGCGAGATTTCAAAGCGGATCACCGAAAACTTCGGCGTTTCGATCGGTCAAAACTGGACGCAAATTCGCCAAGCCGACGGCACGCTGACGACGGGATTTCAAAATCTCGAGACCGCGTTCCAGTACCAGGTACTGAAGGACCGGTCGCACGAATTGGCGTTGCTGGCCGGGATCACCGTCGATTGGGGCCACACCGGTTCAACCGGTTCCGGGTTGGCCACCACCTATAGCCAGGTGACCCCGACGGTCTATTTCGGCAAAGGTTTCGGCGATTTGCCTGACAGCGTTTCGTGGATACGCCCATTCGCCGTGACCGGACAGGTCGGCTATCAAATTCCGACGAACTCGTTCGACTTCACCCAGAGTGTTTTTATTCCGCAGCAACTGGTCTACGGGGCGTCGTTGCAATACAGCCTGCCCTACCTGAAATCCGAGGTGATTGATCTTCAGCTTCCGGATTTCTTCAATCACCTGATCCCGATCATCGAAGCCAGTTTCACGACACCGGTCGCGAATAATTTCGGCAATCCCTACACCACGACTGGAACGATCAGCCCCGGCGTGATCTTTATCGGAAGCTCTTTCCAGGTCGGCCTTGAGGCGATGATACCGATCAACCGCGCAAGCGGCACCGGGGTCGGCGTTCTCGGCCAATTGCATCTGTATCTCGACGACATGTTCCCGACCACCATTGGACAGCCCCTATTCGGCGCCACCTCGACCGCTTCCCGCAAATTGACCTTTTGAGGCAGCAACCATGCGAACCCTAACCTTTGCGATATCGGCACTGCTCACCATCATGGCGGGCACCGCCGCCAGGGCTCATGCCTTTCTCGAGCACGCTGAACCGCGGGTCGGAAGCACGGTGCCCACCGCGCCGCGGGAGCTCGTGCTTTCCTACAACCAGAATCTGGAGCCGGCATTCAGCTCCGTCGAGGTAAGCGCTGCCAGCGGCGCGCGGGTGGATCTGGGCAAGCCGAGGATCAGCGCGGGCGTTATGCGTGTCGGGCTGAAGCAACTGCCGCCGGGGACGTACCGGGTTCACTGGCAGATTCTGTCGGTCGATACCCACACGACCGAGGGCAGCTTCAGCTTTCATGTCGGACAGTGAAGCCGATGTGGCCGAACGGGCGCGATGAATTGCGACGGCCGACCCGCTGCGTTTGGGATCGGTCATGCCGCAGCACCGAATTTTGCCCGGCGTGGAGGACGTTTTGATCAATCCGCTGGCCGCCGCGCGGGATATTCACTTCATTTCGTCGTTGATGGTCGCTGGCATCGTATTCTTCGATCTATTGATCGCCTCGCCGGTCTTGCGGATGGGGGATTTGCGGCTGCCGGCGACGAGGTCTTGCTTCAGCGACCGCACCGGCAAACTCTTGTGGATCGGCCTGGCCTTGTCGATCGTATCGGCCCTTGCGTGGTTAGGTTTGTTGTCCGCCCGGATCACCGGCAAACCGTTCGAGGAGGTCGTTGCCGATGGCACGATCTGGGTCGTGCTGTCGCGAACCCAGTTTGGCTTCGCCTGGCAGTTGCGACTGTTGCTCGGCCTCGCGCTGGCCGTGTTCCTGCTGACGCGACGGTCAACAGACAACGCCGCACCGATCTGGCAGGGAGTTCTGGCTGCGTTGCTGGCAAGCGCCTATCTCGGCTCCCTGGCCTTTGCCGGGCACGGCCAGGAAGGTCTGGGGTTCGAAAGAAACATCCATCTTGCCGCGGACTTCCTGCATTTGATCGCGGCCGGTCTCTGGCTTGGGGGCCTTATTCCGCTTGCGTTGCTGTTCGCCTATCTGCGCCACTTCCGCGAGGAGAACTGGGTTACGGCGGCGTGTACCGTTACCGGACGCTTTTCTAATCTCGGCATCCCAGCGGTCGGCATCTTGCTCATGAGTGGAATACTCAATGCATCGCTGTTGGTTGGCGGGATAGAAAACCTGATCGACACACGCTACGGCCGATGGCTGCTCCTCAAAATGACGCTGTTCGCAGCGATGGTCGGTCTGGCCGCGATCAACCGCCAATATCTGCTGCCGCGACTTTGCGGCGACGTTGGAATTGACCGGGGCGCTCGGACCGTTCAACGGCTCGTTCGCAGCGCGCTGGTCGAAATTGCCCTCGGGCTCGGAGTCATTGTCATCGTCGGGATGATCGGTATCATGGCCCCGGCAGCCGGCGTGGCTGCGCATGTTCATTGACCTTAACCGCGTCACGGCCCTCCAAAATGACGCGTTGCCCGCGTCGCAGGAGAGCCCCCGGGGGGAAGCCACTCCCACCCTTCTCCCGCCCCTTCAGACCCTACTCCCATACCCGGCGACTCTTTCGGCGCGCTCCGGTTATGAGGAAATTCCATTCATTTCAGAAGTTGCTCGAATTTTGAACAATCGTTGCTGAAATTGATGACAAGACGAAAATTTTGGTCTACGAATTCGATCTCAGGCTGACCGCAAGGTCGAAGTCTGGTGGTCCAAGTCTCGGGAGGAGCCCTGACGCGCACAAGCAGCGTCGCCCCGCCAATCAAGATCAAATCCAAATTTGCGGGAAAATAGGGTCGACACAATTTTTAGAGCAGGGCCAGAAGCCCTGCTCTTTTTTTCGAGCTGCGTCTCGTTCGGGATGCATCGAAGTTTTGCAGATTCAGGCTCGCGGATTTCCGCCCCGGGGATTTCGAGATCCGGAACTGATGATCATTCCCGCTCGAGGAAATTCGACCCGATATCGGCTTTCTTCTTGATGGGATCGAAATCGCAATAGACGCCGTCGGCGAGCAGCGTATAGCTCGAAACGATCCTGTACTTGTCGAGCTTGACGGAGTTCAAGCCGATCACCGCGGTTTTCGTCCCGCCGTTCCATTTGAACGGCGTCGTACTCGGCGCCTTTTCGCAAGCCGCGACCGCATCCGCAAAAACATAGCCTTCGATGAACGCCTTCATTGTCTGCAATTGGATGTGGGTTTTCCAATGCACGTAAAAAGACCCCGCAAGGCCTGCGATGGCTAGAATCAGCAGCCCGACAATGGTCCGTTGAAACGTCATTTCCCTCTCCCCAACCTCCAAGGCATGCCTCTGCGGGACACGCACCGGTCAAATCGTCAGAACGGCATTCCCATCAGCCTCGACAGCCGCTCGATATTGAGGAAGCCCGCGTGATAGGCGATCAAGCCTGCGGCAAAAATGATCGCCGATAGCACGGTCGTCCAGATCAGCTTTCGGCCCATCCGGCTCGCGATCGGCGCGCCGGGGTCGGTGCCAGGCGCACCGACGCCATCCTCGTGCTGACTGCGCACGCCGAACGGAAGCGTCACGAACAGCACGACCCACCACAGCACAAAGTAGATCGCAAACCCGGTTGATATGGTGTAGGCCATCGCGATTCAGGCCTGCTCGATTTCGACCAGGGCGCCGGAAAAGTCCTTGGGGTGCAGAAACAGCACCGGCTTGCCGTGGGCGCCGATCCTGGGAACGCCGTCGCCGAGCACCCGCGCGCCCTCCTTGATCAGGGTATCACGCGCCGCGATGATGTCAGGCACATCGTAACAGATGTGATGGATGCCGCCGTCGGCATTGCGTTCGAGGAATTTGGCGATCGGCGAGGTCGCGCCGAGTGGCTGGATGAACTCGATCTTGGTATTGGGCAACGTCACGAACACGGTCGTGACGCCATGCTCGGGCAACGGCAGCGCTGCGGAAATATCGGCGCCAAACGCCGCGCCATAGATCCTTGCGGCCTTCTCGGCATCCCTGACCGCGATCGCCACGTGATTGAGCCGGCCCAGCATGTCAGTCCTCCGCCTTTCTTATAGCTTGCGCGTGTTCCGATCGCAAAATCCACCGTCTCGGCGGATCAAAACAGCCGCTAGACCGTCAACACGTGAACGTAGCACAATGGTTTCTTGCCCCAGTGCTCGTTGATCGTGCCGCGTACTGCCCGGCGCACCGATTCCGCTATTGCGTCCGGATCGCGGCGCCGTGCCCTCGGCAGCCCCTCCACGGTCGACACCACGACATCGAACACGATCTCGTCGATGACTTCACCTGCGGTATTTTTCTCGGGGATTCCAACCAGATCGACTTCGGGATCGTCGGCCAGTTCGCCCTTGTCGGTCACCGCGACCGCGACGAAGGCGCAGCCGGCGAAGGCCAATTTGCGCCGCTCGACGACGGCGCGCGATTTGGAATCCTCCAAAATCGAGCCATCCTTGTAGAGCCGCCCCGACGGCAGTTGCTCGACAATTCCGGGATCGCCCGGCCCCAACCTGACCAGGTCGCCGTTGCGGCAGATCAGAACCTTCGGCACGCCGGCGGCCCGCGCCAGCTTGGCATGCTCGAACAGATGCAGCGCTTCGCCATGGACGGGGATCAACAATTGCGGGCGCACCCAGGCGATCATGTCACGCAATTCGTCGCGGCGCGGATGGCCGGAGACATGGACCAGATCGGTGCGGTCGGTAATGACCTCGACGCCCTGGGTGACCAGACCGTTGATGATGGCGCCGACCGCCTTCTCGTTGCCGGGAATGGTGCGCGAGGAGAAGATCACGCAGTCGCCCTTGTTCAGCGTTACCTGCGGGTGATCGTCATTGGCGATCCGCGACAGCGCCGCGCGCGGCTCGCCCTGGCTTCCCGTGCACAGCGCCAGCACTTTGTCCGGGGGGAAATGACCGTACAGATCGGCGCCGCGAAAGTTCTGCACGCCATCGAGATGGCCGGTTTCGCGCGCCACCTGCACCACCCGTTCCATGGCGCGGCCGACCACCACCACCTCGCGCCCGCAGGCGCGCGCAGCATCCGCGACCGCGCGCAGCCGCGCGACGTTGGAAGCAAATGTGGTCACGGCGACCCGCCCCTTCGCCGCCTTCACCAGTTCAGTGATGGTCCTTGCGACCTCGGTTTCCGAGGGAGAACGCCCTTCCCGCACGGCGTTGGTGGAATCGCCGATCAGCGCCAGCACCCCGGCGTCGCCGAGCTCGCGCAAGCGCCGCTCGTCGGTCGGCGGGCCGATGATCGGGGTCGGATCGATCTTCCAATCGCCGGTATGCAGAACGGTGCCCGCCGATGTGTGGATCGCTAGCGCATGCGATTCAGGAATCGAATGCGCCACCGGAATGAACTCGACATTGAACGGCCCGAGATCGATCCGGCCGCCCGACGGCACCACGGTGACCGGGATCTTCGGCGGATTGCGCTCGGAAGCGCATTTGGCCTCGAACAGCGCGGCGCTGAACTTGGTCGCATAAATCGGGCATTTCAGCTTGGGCCAGAGGTCGATGATGGCGCCGAAATGGTCTTCATGCGCGTGCGTCAGCACCAGACCAATCAGGTTCTTCCGTTCTTTTTCGAGAAAGCGGATGTCCGGCATGATGGTGTCGATGCCAGGCAGATGCTCCTCGTTGCCAAAGGACACGCCGAGATCGACCGCGAGCCAGGAACGCTGGTGACGGTTGCCGAGGCCGTAGATCGACAGGTTCATGCCGATCTCGCCGACGCCGCCGAGCGGCGCAAAGGTCAGTTCATCCGGTCGTGCCATCAGGCCGCTCCCACCGAGGCGGTCGAGCCGAAATAGACATCGCCCGCCGAGATCGGAACCCGCTCGCCGCTGGACGTCCTGACCATCATGCAACCGGTGTCATCGATGGTGTCGAAAGTGCCCTCCACCGTCGCACCGCCGGTCTGGACGGCGACCCGCTGGCCCAGCCCGGCCGCACGCTCCAGCCAGCGCCGCCGGATCTCGCCAAAGCCGTGTCCCTGGTCCCAGATGGCGCGAAATTCCGTCCAGCTATCCGACAGGGCCGCGAACAACTCTTCCGCGCCGATATGGACACCGAGTGCTGCCAGCGAGGTCGCGGGCGTCGGCGTGCCCTCCGGAGCGGCGACGACGTTGGTGCCGATGCCGACCACGACGGCCAGGCCCTCGCCAGGCACGGATTCCGCTTCCAGCAGGATACCAGCGAGCTTGTGTTGCCCCGCCAGCACGTCGTTGGGCCATTTCAGCGAAAACTTCATATCGTCCGATCCCGCCGATCTTTGCGACGCTTCGATGCTGATTTTCTGCAGTGCGGCTTCCAGTGCAAGCCCCGCAGCGAAGCCGAGCGTCGCCGCGACCGCGGGCGACGCGTCGACCGTCTCGAGGATGCTGCTGGCAAGGTTACCGCGCGGCGCGATCCAGGGGCGATGCCTTCGTCCGCGTCCGGCGGTTTGCTCGGAGGTCACAAACCACATCGGCCCGCGCTCGCCATCGCGGGCGCGCGACAAGGCCTCCGCGTTGGTCGACCCGACATGGTCGAAGGCAGCGAGCTGGTAGCCCGCCGATATGGCTCGAGGACCGAGCGTGAATGCCATCTAGAGTGCGATCCGTAAGGTTCGGGAAGTTCGATATGCAGTCAGCGAAATGGCTCGTGCTCAGCGTCATTACGCGGAGCGTAGCGACGAAGCAATCCAGTTAGTTCTGCGTAAGGCTTATGGATTGCCCCGATGCGCTCGCAACGATGGTCTAAAACAGCGACTTTGCCGCCGCTGTCGCCACGCTGACCAGCGGCCCCGGATAGACGAAGAAAAAGATGTTGAAGAGGCCCGCGACCGCCAGCACCGTGCGCAGCTCCAGGCGCATCGGATCCAGCTTGGCCAGCGGCTCGTCGAAATACATCACCTTGACGATGGTGAGATAGTAGAACGCGCCGACCACGCTGGCGAGCACGCCGACAACGGCCAGCGTAAACAGGCCGGCCTTGATCGCCGCGACGAACACGTACCATTTGGCGAAGAAGCCCGCCAGCGGCGGAACGCCCGCCAGCGAAAACAGCAGCATCGCGAAGAAGAATGCCAGCAACGGATTGGTGCGCGAAAGCCCCGCGAAATCGCTGATATTCTCGAAATGCTGGCCGTTGCGCTTCATGGTGATGATTACCGCAAAGCTGCCGAGCGTCATCGCCACATAGATCGAGATGTAGATCAGCACGCCCTGGGCACCCTCGGCGGTCCCGGCGGCGAGCCCAACCAGTGCGAAGCCCATATGGCCGATCGACGAATAGGCCATCAGCCGCTTGATGTTCTTTTGCCCAATGGCGGCGAACGCTCCGAGCGCCATCGAGGCGATCGAAACGAACACCACGATCTGCTGCCACTGCGGCACGATGCCGGGGAATGCGGTCAATGCCACCCGGGTGAACACCGCCAGAGCCGCGACCTTGGGCGCCGAGGCAAAGAACGCGGTGACCGGCGTCGGTGCGCCCTCATAGACATCGGGCGTCCACATATGGAACGGCACCGCCGAAATCTTGAAGCAAAGCCCGGCAAGCAGGAACACCAGGCCGAATACGATGCCGATGCTGCCGGTTTTCACCGCCGCGGCGATACCGGCGAAGCCGACGGTGCCGGTGAAGCCGTAGATCAGCGAAGCGCCGTACAGCAGCATGCCCGAGGACAACGCCCCGAGCACAAAATACTTCAGGCCGGCCTCGGTCGATTTCGCGTTGTCGCGATTGCTCGCCGCGACCACGTAGAGCGCAAGGCTCATCAGCTCCAGCCCAAGATAGAGCATGATCAGGTCGCCGGCCGAGATCAGCACCATCATGCCGAGCGTCGAAAGCAGCACCAGAATCGCGTATTCGAAGATGCGCCGGGATGGATCGGCGAGAAATTCCACCGAAAGTATCAGCGTCGCGGCCGAGCCGACCAGGGCCAGGATTTTCAGGAACCGGGCAAAGTCGTCGACAATGAAACTGCCGCCGAAGGTCGTCAGCTTGCCGGCCGGCAGCAATAATTCCAGCACGCCGGTCGCGACCAGCAGGCAGACCGCAAGGCCCGTGACGAGGCCGGTCGTCTGGGTCCCGCGATAGGCACCCAGCATCAGCAGCACCATGGCGCCGGCGGCCAGCACGAGCTCCGGCAGCACGGGCAGCAACTGATATCCTGCACTCTCAAAGCTCATGGCGTATTGTCCTGACCTGCTGCGTTCACTGCAGCAGCGCGGCTGCCTTCATGGCAGTCACCGCTTGGCTGTAATTGGTAACGAGTTGCTGCACCGACGCCGCCGACATGTCGAGTACCGGCTTCGGGTAAAATCCGAACAGGATAGTGAGAGCCACCAGCGGCATCAGCGTCAGGCTCTCGCGGAAAGTGAGATCCTTGATGCTTGCCAGCGACGGCTTGACCAGCGCGCCGAATACCACCTTGCGATAGAGCCAGAGGGCGTAGCATGCCGACAAGATGACCCCCAGCGTGGCCACCGTCGCGGTCGGGATCGATACCTTGAAGGTGCCGATCAGCGTCATGAATTCGCCGACGAAGCCGGAGGTGCCGGGCAGACCGACATTGGCCATGGTGAAGACCATGAACACCAGCGCGTAGAGCGGCATGCGGTTGACCAGGCCGCCATAGGCGGCGATCTCGCGGGTATGCAGGCGGTCATAGACGATACCGACGCAGAGGAACAGCGCGCCCGCCACGATGCCGTGCGAGATCATCTGGAACACGCCGCCAGCGACGCCTTGCGTGGTTCCGGCGAAGATCCCCATGGTGACGAAGCCCATATGGGCAACGGACGAATAGGCAATCAGCTTCTTGATGTCTTCCTGCATCAGCGCGACCAGCGAGGTGTAGATGATGGCAATGGTCGAGAGCGAGAAGATCAGCGGCGCGAAATCGTGCGACGCCAGCGGAAACATCGGCAGCGAGAAACGCAGGAAACCGTAGCCGCCCATCTTCAGCAGGATCGAGGCCAGGATCACCGAGCCGGCCGTGGGCGCCTCGACATGCGCATCCGGCAGCCAGGTGTGCACCGGCCACATCGGCATCTTCACCGCAAAGGAGGCGAAGAACGCCAGCCACGCCCAGGTCTGCAAGGACCGCGGCACGGCCGTATGCATCAGGGCCGGGATGTCGGTGGTGCCGGCGTTCCAGTACAGCGCCATGATGGCGAGCAGCATCAAGACCGAGCCGAGCAGCGTGTAGAGGAAGAACTTGAAGGATGCATAGACCCGGCGCGGTCCGCCCCAGACGCCGATGATCAGGAACATCGGGATCAGGCCGCCCTCGAAGAACAGGTAGAACAGCACGAGGTCGAGCGCGCAGAATGTGCCGACCATCAGCGTTTCCAGCAGCAGGAACGCCATCATGTATTCGCGCACCCGCATCGTCACCGATTTCCAGCTCGCTACGATGCAGAACGGCATCAAGGCGGTGGTCAGGATCACGAACGGCAGCGAGATGCCGTCGACACCCATGTGGTAGGTGATGCCGCTGGCGAGCCACGATGCCTTCTCGACGAACTGGAAGTCCGGCTGCCCCGCATCGAAGCGCCAAACCAGGATCAGCGACACGCCGAAGGTGATCAGCGTGGTCCAGAGCGCGATCCAGCGCGCATTGCGCCGGGCGGCTTCGTCGTCGCCCCGGCTGATATAGATCAGGAACGTGCCGACCACCGGCAGGAAAGTAACGACGGAAAGAATGGGCCAGGTAGTCATCACTGGCCTCCCAAGCCGAACATGAACCAGGTAATCAATCCGGCAACCCCGATCAGCATCGCAAACGCGTAGTGGTAGAGATAGCCGGTCTGCAACTTCACCACGTTGCGGGTGACGTCGAGCACCCGCGCCGACACACCGTCCGGGCCGAAGCCGTCGATGATGTAGCCGTCGCCGACCTTCCACAGGAAACGTCCGATCCACTTGGCCGGACGAACGAAGATCAGATCGTAGAGCTCGTCGAAATACCACTTGTTGAGCAGGAACTTGTAGAGCAGCGGCTGCTGGTTGGCGAGCTCGACCGGCAGGTACGGCCGGCGAATATAGAACAGCCACGACACCACAAAACCCAGCGCCATCATCACCGTCGGCAGGAACGCGATGGTCTCGGGGATGTGGTGCATGTCCTCGATGATGTGCGGGTTCATTTTCACGGACTCGCGGAAGAACTCTTCCACGGCATGGCCTGCGAACAACTCCTTGAACGGGAAGCCCGCGAAAATCGATCCGACCGCAAGGATGCCGATCGGAATCAGCATCGACAGCGGCGCTTCGTGCGCGGCCTCATAGTGCTCCTGATCATGCGGCTCGCCATGGAAGGTCTTGAAGATCAGGCGCCATGAGTAGAACGAGGTCAGGCCGGCAGCGACCACCGTCATCAGGAAGCCATAGAGCGCGAACGGATTGTGCGAGGCGAACGCGGATTCGATGATGGCGTCCTTGGAGAAATAGCCCGCGGTGAGCGGAAATCCAGTCAGCGCCAGCGTGCCGATCACCATCACGATGTAGGTGAAGGGGATCCGATCCTTCAGGCCGCCCATGTTGCGGATGTCCTGCTCGTGATGCATCGCGTAGATCACCGAGCCCGAGCCCAGGAACAATAGCGCCTTGAAAAAGGCATGCGTGAACAGATGGAACATGCCGACGGAGTAAGCCCCCGCCCCCATTGCCACGAACATGTAGCCGAGCTGCGAGCAGGTCGAATAGGCGACGATGCGCTTGATGTCGTTCTGGACCAGACCCACGGTCGCCGCAAAGAACGCCGTGGTCGCGCCGAAGAACATCACGACGGCCTGCGCATTGGGCGCGAGCTCGAACAGCGGCGACAGCCGTGCCACCATGAACACACCGGCCGTGACCATGGTCGCGGCGTGGATCAGCGCCGAGACCGGCGTCGGCCCTTCCATGGCGTCCGGCAGCCAGGTATGCAGCAGGAACTGCGCCGATTTGCCCATCGCGCCCATGAACAGCAGCAGGCATGTCAGCGTCAGCGCATCGGCGTGCCAGCCGAAGAAATCGATGGTCTTGCCGGTCAGGCCCGGCGCGCCGGCGAAGATCGTCTCGAAGTCGGTGGACCCGATCAGCATGAAGATCGCAAAGATGCCCAGCGCGAAACCGAAATCGCCGACGCGATTGACGACAAAGGCCTTGATCGCCGCGGCGTTCGCCGACGGCTTCTGGTACCAGAATCCGATCAGCAGGTAGCTGGCCAGACCAACGCCCTCCCAGCCGAAGAACAGCTGCACCAGATTGTCTGATGTCACCAGCATCAGCATCGCGAAGGTGAACAACGACAGATAGCTGAAGAAGCGCGGCCGGTTCGGATCCTCGTCCATGTAGCCGATCGAATAGAGGTGGACGAGCGACGAAACGGTATTGACCACGACCAGCATCACGGCCGTCAGCGTGTCGACCCGAAGCGCCCACGCGACCTGCAGGTCGCCCGAATTGATCCACGGGAACAGCGCGATTCGGATGTCGTGATGCATGAATCCGACATCGACAAGGACGAACCAGGACAATGCTGCTGCGACCAGCAACGGCAACGTCGTAATCCATTCGGCCGCGCGCGAACCCGCCGCCGCCGGCTCGACCGCGTGATGGTCGTCGTGGCCGTGATCGTCGGCATGGCCGTCCGAGATATGGGCATCCGAGGCATGGGCAGCCGCGCCATGCGCATCGTCATGGTGCTCGACGGTGTCGCCGCTTGGATTGCGTGCGTGGGCGCCAAAGATGGAAATCAGCCCCGCGAGGACCGCGCCGATCAGCGGCAGAAAGACGATTGCCTGAATCATTTGGCGCGTTAACCCTTCATCAGATTGACGTCTTCAACCGCGATCGAGCCGCGGTTGCGGTAGTACACCACCAGCACCGCCAGACCGATCGCCGCCTCGGCGGCCGCAACCGTGAGAACGAGCAGCGCGAAGACCTGACCGACGATGTCGCCGAGGAATGTCGAAAACGCCACCAGGTTGATATTGACGGCGAGCAGGATCAGCTCGATCGACATCAGGATGACGATGATGTTCTTGCGGTTGAGGAAGATGCCGAGAATCCCCAGCGTGAACAGGATGGCGCCGACCGAGAGGTAGTGCCCGAGACCGATCGTCATTGCACCCACTCCGCCGCGTCCGCATCCAGCAGGCCCTGTCCCGACGCCACCTTGCGCACGGCCATTGCCAGTTCAGGCGTCCGCGCGTTCTGCACATTGATGTCCTGCCGCTTGACGCTGGCCTTGTGGCGCAGCGTCAGCACGATGGCGCCGATCATCGCAACCAGCAGCACCATGCCGGCGATCTGGAAGTAGTGGATGTACTTGGTATAGAGCACGAGCCCGAGCGCCTCGGTATTGCTGACATTGGTCGGGATCGCGGATGTGATCGATTTGGCGACATTGGGATTGATGATCCAGCCGCCCCCGACCAGCAACAATTCGGCAAGGAATATCGCGCCGATCACCAGGCCGATCGGCAAATACTCCAGAAACCCCTCGCGCAGTTCGGTGAAATCGACATCGAGCATCATGATCACGAACAGAAACAGCACCGCGACCGCGCCGACATAGACCACGACCAGGATCATCGCCAGGAATTCGGCCCCCATCAGCACGAACAGGCCCGAGGCGTTGACGAACGCCAGGATCAGGAACAGCACCGAGTGCACGGGATTGCGCGACACAATCACCATCACTGCCGAGGCCACGCAGGTGCCGGCGAACAAATAGAAGAACAGCGCTGGAAGGATCATGCCCTCACCTCACCGGTACGGCGCGTCGAGTTCGATCGATTTCGCAATCTCGCGCTCCCAGCGGTCGCCATTGGCGAGAAGTTTCGCCTTGTCATAATAGAGTTCCTCGCGCGTCTCGGTCGCGAATTCGAAATTCGGGCCCTCGACGATGGCATCGACCGGGCATGCCTCCTGGCACAGGCCGCAATAGATGCACTTCACCATGTCGATGTCGTAGCGCACGGTGCGCCGGGTGCCGTCGTTGCGGCGCGGTCCGGCCTCGATGGTGATCGCCTGGGCCGGGCAGATCGCCTCGCACAGCTTGCAGGCAATGCAGCGCTCCTCGCCATTGGGATAACGGCGCAGCGCGTGCTCGCCGCGGAAGCGTGGCGAGATCGGACCCTTCTCGAACGGATAGTTCAGCGTCGGCTTCGGCTTGAAGAAATAGCGCATCGCGAGAAAGAACGCCGACACGAATTCCGACAGCAGCAGAGAGCGGGCTGCAGTGTTGATATTGACACTCATAGCGACCTCATTGCGGAGCGATCCCCGCGAAATGCAGCACGCCGGCAACGACAACCACCATCGCCAGCGACAACGGCAGGAACACTTTCCAGCCGAGCCGCATCAATTGATCGTAGCGGTAGCGCGGCACGATTACCTTCGCCATCGCAAACAGGAAGAACATGAAAAACAGCTTGAGCGAGAACCAGATCACGCCGGGCACCCAGGTGAACGGCGGCAGCGCGACCGGCGGCAGCCAGCCGCCCAGAAACAGGATCGTCGCCATAGCACACATCGTGCAGATCGCGACATATTCGCCGAGCATGAACAACAGATACGGGGTCGATCCGTATTCGACCATGAAGCCCGCGACCAGTTCCGATTCGGCCTCCACCAGATCGAACGGCGGGCGGTTGGTTTCCGCCAGCGCCGAGACATAGAAAATCACGAACATCGGGAATAGCGGCAGGAAATACCAGTTCAACACCGTCAGCCAGGGCAAGCCGATCAGGTTCGCGAGCCCTCGGCTGCCTTGCGCCTCGACCACCGCCGACAGGTTGAGCGATCCGGCGCACAGCAACACGGTGATAATGACAAAACCGATCGAGACTTCGTAACTCACCATTTGCGCTGCCGAGCGAAGCGCGGCGAGGAAGGGATATTTCGAATTCGACGACCAGCCGGCCATGATGATGCCGTAGATCGACAGCGACGAGATCGCCAGGATGTAGAGAATGCCGACATTGATGTCGGCGATCACCCAGCCCAGATTGGTCGGGATCACGGCCCAGGCTGCCAACGGCAGCACGCAACTCACCAGCGGCGCCAGCAGGAACACGCCTTTGTTGGCGCCGGAGGGAATGATCGGCTCCTTCAGCAGGAATTTCAGAAAGTCCGCGAAGGATTGGAACAGGCCCCAGGGACCAACGACGTTGGGTCCGCGCCTGATATGCACCGCGGCCCAGATCTTGCGGTCGGCGAGCAGGATGTAGGCGATCGCGATCAGCAGCACCACGAGCAATAACAGACTCTCGGCGATCATGATGATCAGCGGCCACAATGTACTGGTCCAGAATTCGGCCATCAGTTCACTCCGCTGCCGTCAGCATCTTGCCGGAGGCCAGGCGGGAGCATTCCGCCATGACCGCAGACGCCCGCGCGATCGGGTTGGTCAAGTAGAAATCGTCAACGGAAGCCTTGAACGGCGCCTTCTCCACCTTGCCACCCTTGCCCCCGAGCGCCTTGATGTCGGCAGCGCTGCCAGCCTCGATCTGGTCGAGCCGCATCAGATGCGGCGTGGCCTTGAAGATCGCCTGCCGCAGTGCAGGAAGCGAATCGTAGGGCAGCTTCTTGCCGAGCACATCCGACAGCGCCCGGATAATCGCCCAGTCCTCACGCGCCTCGCCCGGAGGAAATCCGGCGCGGTTGGCCATCTGCACCCGGCCCTCGGTGTTGACGAAAATGCCGGATTTTTCGGTATAGGCCGCACCCGGCAGGATGACATCGGCGCGGTGCGCGCCACGATCGCCGTGGGTGCCGATATAGACCACGAAGGTGCCGTCCGGCACCTTGACCTCATCGGCGCCGAGCAGGAACAAAACGTCAAGCGTGCCGAACGTTGTCATCTCCAGGGAACTCAGGCCACCTGCGCCTGCGGCAAAGCCGATATCGAGCGCGCCGACACGCGAGGCCGTATCCTGCAGAACCGCAAAGCCGTTCCAGCCGTCCTTGACTGCACCGACATCCAGCGCCAGCTTGGCCGCCAGCGCCAAAACCGCACGCCCATCGTGCCGCGCGGCCACACCGGCGCCGACCAGCACGATCGGGTTTTTCGCGTTCTTCAGCACATCGGCAAAGGAATGCTTGCCGGCGGCGAGATCGCCGAGCGAATCCGTGCCGGCGCCGAGATAGTCATACGTGTAGGTGAGATCGGCCTTGGCGCCGATCACGCCGATCTTGAGCTGGCCCGAGCGCCAGCGCTTGCGGATGCGCGCGTTGAGAACCGCGGCTTCCTTGCGCGGGTTCGAACCCACGATCAGAAGCGCGTCGGCCTGGTCGATCCCGGCAATGGCCGGATTGAAAATGTAGGAGGCGCGTCCGGCCTTGGGATCAAAGGCGTCGCCGCCCTGCACCGCGAGATTGACGGAGCCGCATTTCGCCAGTAGCTCCTTCAGCGCAAACATCTCCTCGACCGCGGCAAGATCGCCCGCGATCGCTCCGATCCGCTTGCCGTCGATGCGACCCGCCTTGGCCGCGATGGCCGCGAAAGCCTCCGGCCACGACGCCGCGCGGAGCTGGCCGTTCTCCCTGATGTAGGGACGGTCGAGCCGCTGCGTGCGCAGGCCGTCGACGATGTGGCGGGTCTTGTCGGAAATCCATTCCTCGTTCACCGCCTCGTTGACGCGCGGCAGAATCCGCATCACCTCGCGGCCGCGGGTATCGACGCGGATCGCCGAGCCGACGCCGTCCATCACGTCGATCGACTGGGTCTTGCCGAGCTCCCAGGGCCGCGCCGCAAAGGCATAGGGTTTCGAGGTCAGCGCGCCCACCGGGCAAATGTCGACGAGGTTGCCCTGCAATTCCGAGGTCAGCGCAGTTTCCAGATAGGTGGTGATTTCCATGTCTTCGCCGCGCCCGGTCGCGCCCATCTCGGGGACACCGCAGACTTCGGCGGCGAAACGGACGCAACGCGTGCACTGGATGCAGCGGTTCATCGAGGTCTTGACCAACACGCCCAGATATTTGTCCTCGACCGCGCGCTTGTTCTCGGCGAAGCGCGAGGTGTCGACGCCATAGCCCATCGCCTGATCCTGCAGGTCGCACTCCCCGCCCTGGTCGCAGATCGGGCAATCCAGGGGATGGTTGATCAGCAGGAATTCCATCACGCCTTCGCGGGCCTTCTTCACCATCGGCGAACGGGTCGAGATTTCCGGCGGCTCGCCCTTGGGACCGGGACGGCAATCGCGAACGCCCCAGGCGCAGCTCGCCACCGGCTTCGGGCCGCCCTTGACCTCAACGAGGCACATCCGGCAATTGCCGGCGATCGACAGCCGCTCGTGGTAGCAGAACCGCGGAATTTCCGCGCCCGCGGCCTCACAGGCCTGCAGCAGCGTGAATTCGGCGGGAACATCGATCTCTTTGCCATCGACGATGAGTTTGGTCATAGCGGTCTCAGGTCTTTCCGAGCTTGCAGTCAGGCGGCGTCACGCTGGCGGTCTTCATGGACGTCTTCACCCATTCCTGGGTCACGCTGCTGTAGGTCGCGAGATAGGCGGGCTCCGCCTTGTTCTTCTCGCACAGAAACGGCAGATGCGGCTTCAGATCGTAATCGCACGACGCCAGCCACTCGCGCCGGTCGGCAAATGCGGCGGTCGCTTCCTCGCAGGCATAGAGGAAATAGGAAACAAAGCTTTCGTACTGCGTCAGCGCGTCGCCGCCGGCGGCCTTGATCGTGTCGTAATCCGGCGCCGAGAATTTCGGATTCTTGAACGCCAGATCGGTGTAGCCCAAAAACGCCTGCCGCGCGCTGGCTGCGCGATTGCTGCTGCGGATTTCGTTGATCTGGAACAGGATCGCAACGAAGCCGAGCAGCGCCACGGTCGCCTGCGCCATCTGCGCCAGCGTGCCGTATCTCTGCCACCAGAAAACGCTCGGTTGCGACATCAACATCACTCCGCCGCGACCATGTGCGCGGGATCGAGGATGCCGGCATCGTCGATATCGGCCTTGCGCGAATATTCATCGATGCGTTCTTCGATCTCGTGGCGGAAATGCGCGATCAGGCCCTGGATCGGCCAGGCGGCGGCGTCACCCAGCGCGCAGATGGTATGGCCCTCGACCTGCTTGGTCACCTCCAGCAGCATGTCGATTTCGCGCTTGTGGGCGCGGCCTTCGGCCATCCGGGTCAGCACCCGCCACATCCACCCCGTGCCCTCGCGGCACGGCGTGCACTGGCCGCAGCTCTCGTGCTTGTAGAAATAGGAAATGCGCGCGATCGCCCGGATCAGGTCGGTCGACTTGTCCATGACGATGACGGCGGCGGTGCCAAGACCGGAGC
This sequence comes from uncultured Alphaproteobacteria bacterium, assembly GCA_963829315.1. Lineage (GTDB taxonomy): Bacteria > Pseudomonadota > Alphaproteobacteria > Rhizobiales > Xanthobacteraceae > Bradyrhizobium. The sequence goes on from CAWHIO010000011.1 coordinate 59,530, forward strand.
GCAATTTGCCGAGGCTGTCGAAATCCATCGGCGTATCGATGATCTGGTCGGCCGGCACCATCCGCACCGAGGAGCCGCCGGGGATCACCGCCTTGAGATTATCCCAGCCGCCGCGGATGCCGCCGCAATGGCGCTCGATCAGTTCGCGGAACGGAATCCCCATCGCCTCTTCGACATTGCAGGGACGCTCGACATGGCCGGAGATGCAAAACAGCTTGGTGCCGACATTATTGGGCCGGCCGATGCCGGCGAACCACGCCGCACCCCGCCGCAAGATATCCGGCGCGACCGCGATCGACTCGACGTTGTTGACGGTCGTCGGGCAGCCATAGAGACCGACGTTGGCCGGGAACGGCGGCTTCAGCCGCGGCATGCCCTTCTTGCCTTCGAGGCTTTCCAGCAGCGCGGTCTCTTCGCCGCAAATATAGGCGCCGGCGCCATGCGTGACATAGAGGTCGAACGGCCAGCCATTGCTGTTGTCCTTGCCGATCAGCTTGGCGGCATAGGCCTGATCGACCGCGGCCTGCAGGTGCTCGCGCTCGCGGATGAATTCGCCGCGCACATAGATGTAGCAGGCGTGCGCGCCCATCGCGAAGCTTGCGATCAGGCAACCCTCGACCAGAAGATGCGGATCATGCCGCATGATCTCGCGGTCCTTGCAGGTGCCAGGCTCGGACTCGTCGGCATTGACCACGAGATAGCTCGGCCGGCCGTCGGTCGATTCCTTCGGCATGAACGACCATTTCAGGCCGGTCGGAAAACCGGCCCCGCCGCGGCCGCGCAGGCCCGACGCCTTCATCTCGTTGATGATCCAGTCGCGGCCCTTGTCGATGATCGCCTTGGTGCCGTCCCAGGCGCCGCGGCGGCGCGCACCTTCGAGGCCCCAATCCTGGAGGCCGTAGAGGTTCTTGAAGATGCGGTCCTTGTCGTCGAGCATGACTTGAAGCTTCCTAAGAGGTCAGCGATTGGACTGCATGTAGGCGAGGCCGGCGGCGCATCCGCCAAAAGTCAGCGCCCACAACAGGCTTGATTCAAGCGTCGCGCTCAGCGCGTAGCGCTGCAGCAGGAAAATAAACGCGGCCGCGGCCGCGGCGTGCAAAGCCATATAGCGCCAGATTTTCATCGCTCGGACACTCCCTGGCCCGGCCGCCTGCAAGCCATGGTCGCGCTTCATGTGGCTTCCTTCAACGTGGTCGGACCGCCAACCGGAGCAGAGAACTGACGGTTGATCTGCGGTCCCGGCTTCGGCGGCTTGCCGGAGGCAAAGCCGTCGAGCACCTTGCCGAAGCTTTCCTTGGTCAGATCCTCATAGGTATCCTTCCAGATCAGCACCATCGGAGCATTCACGCAGGCGCCGAGACACTCGACTTCTTCCCAGCTGAAATCGCCATCCTTGGACAAATGGAAGGGGTCATGGTGGATGCGGCTCTGGCACACCTCGATCAGATCCGCCGCCCCGCGCAGGCGGCACGGCGTCGTGCCGCAGACCTGAACGTGGGCCTTCTTGCCGACCGGCTGCAGCTGGAACATGGTGTAGAAGGTCGCGATCTCCAGCGCACGAATGTAGGGCATGCCGAGCAAATCCGCGACCGCGCGGATCGCCGCTTCCGAAACCCACCCGTCGTGCTGTTCCTGGACCCGCCACAGGATCGGGATGACGGCGGAGGCCTGGCGGCCTTCGGGATATTTGGCGATCTGCTCCTTCGCCCAAGCGAGATTTTCCGGCGAAAACGTGAAGGTCGCGGGCTGCAGTTCCTTGGGCGCGAGGCGGCGGACGGACATTATGTTCAGACTCTCATTGCATGCGGCGCGCGGCGCTGGCGTTCAAGGCATCAATTCGATTTTGCCAGAACGCACTTGCGGTGCCGAACACGTTATAGCCGACGTGGGATGAAACCTTGATGCGGTCGAGGATCGAGAGCTCGGTCACGGTTTCCAGCCGATTGGAGCGGGGATCGTAGACAATAAGATTGAGCGGCGTCTGCTCGAGGATATAGCGCGATACAGTGTGATCGGGATCGTTGCCATGCTCTTCGCAGATGATCACGCTGTCGCCCTGCAACAGCCGCGTGCCGCCCTTGATGGCTTCGATTTCGACGCCCTCGACGTCGAGCTTGATGAGGTATTTTCCGTCAGCAGAAATCTTGCCGTCGTCGATGAGATTGTCGAGCGCAATGACCGGCACTTCCTCGCCGCCACCCGCATTGCCGGCAATGCTGAATGCCTCGTGCTTGGTTCCAGACAGCCGCGCCATTCCCTTTGCGGCGCCGATCGCGCATTTCATCAGTTCGAAGCGGTTTCCGTTGACCCTGGCGTTGTTGGCAAGCTTGGGAAAATTCTGTGACGACGGCTCGATCGCGATCGCCTTGTGCGAGCCGAATGGCCGGCTCGTCACCAGCACCGACCAGTAGCCATAATTGGCGCCGCAATCGAGCAACGTGTAGTCGACATCGACGGAATGGCGGAACAGCAATTCCAGCTCGTCTTCGTAACTGTACGAACGGTCGAGCAGTTTGCTCCAGTAGCCATCGCCATAGGGAAATTCAAAGATCGCATCCGCGTTGAGCTTGATCGCGATGTTGCGCTCGGGCAGCGTCTTGCGCAACAGATTGGCGCAACCGATGTAGCCGCGATGCGAAAAATGCGACGATATTTTCGAGCCTGTCGCCAGTGCCAGCGCGGCCGTCCGCTCCCAAAGGTTGGCTCCCTCCAGAGACCCCGAAGCCCGGTCAAAATGGATGGGCGACTGCGCGATCACCGATCGACCTCTCCGAACACGATGTCGAGCGAGCCCAAAATCGCCGAGACGTCGGCCAACAGATGGCCCCTGCAGATGAAATCCATCGCCTGCAAATGCGCGAATCCGGGCGCCCGGATCTTGCACTTGTAGGGCTTGTTGCTGCCGTCGGCGACCAGATAGACGCCGAACTCACCCTTCGGCGCCTCGACCGCGACGTAGACTTCGCCGTCCGGCACGTGAAAGCCCTCGGTATAAAGCTTGAAGTGATGGATCAGCGCTTCCATCGAGCGCTTCATCTCGCCGCGGCGCGGCGGGACAACCTTGTGATCCTCCACCACGACGGGTCCCTGCCCGTCGGCGGCGCGCAGCTTGGTGATGCACTGCCTCATGATACGGACGGACTGGCGCATTTCTTCCATGCGGATGCAGTAGCGGTCGTAGCAATCGCCGTTCTTGCCGATCGGAACGTCGAAATCCATCTCGGCGTAGCATTCATAAGGCTGCGCCTTGCGCAGGTCCCAGGCGGCGCCGGAGCCACGCACCATCACGCCCGAAAAGCCCCATTCCCAGGCCTGCTGCAGCGAGACCACGCCGATATCGACGTTGCGCTGCTTGAAGATGCGGTTACCGGTGAGAAGGGTTTCGAGATCATCGACCACGCCAAGGAACGGGTCGCACCACGCCTCGATATCGTCGATCAGCTTCGGCGGCAGATCCTGGTGCACGCCGCCGATCCGGAAATAGGCCGCATGCATGCGTGAGCCGGAGGCGCGCTCGTAAAACACCATCAGCTTTTCGCGCTCTTCAAAGCCCCACAACGGCGGTGTCAGCGCGCCGACGTCCAACGCCTGCGTGGTGACGTTGAGAAGATGCGACAGGATACGGCCGATCTCGCAGTACAAGACCCGAATCAGCTGGCCGCGGCGCGGCACTTCAATTCCGAGCAATTTTTCCGCCGCCAGGCAGAATGCATGCTCCTGATTCATCGGCGCGACATAGTCGAGCCGGTCAAAATACGGGATCGCCTGCAAATAGGTCTTCTGCTCGATCAGCTTTTCGGTGCCGCGATGAAGCAGGCCGATATGCGGATCGACGCGGGCGACGACTTCGCCGTCGAGCTCCAGCACCAGTCGCAGCACGCCATGCGCGGCTGGATGCTGCGGTCCGAAATTGATGGTGAAGTTACGCAGTGCTGCTGCTTCGGTCATGATCAGCCTTTCGGCGCCGCCTTCTCATCCCCCGGCAGAACCGGATAATCGGCTCCCTCCCATGGCGAGAGAAAATCGAACTTGCGGAATTCCTGGTTGAGGCGGACGGGCTCGTAAAGCACCCTCTTCTCCTGGTCGTCGTAGCGCACCTCGACGAAACCGGTGAGCGGAAAATCCTTGCGCAGCGGATGGCCATCGAAGCCGTAATCGGTCAGCAGGCGCCGCATGTCCGGGTGGCCGGTGAAGATCACGCCGTAAAGGTCGTAGCATTCCCGCTCGAACCAGTCGGCACCCGGAAATACCTCGATGATCGAAGGCACCTGGGTCGTCTCGCTGGCTTCGGCGCGCAGTCGAACGCGCGCGTTCAGCGTTGGCGACAGGAAATGATAGATTACGTCGAAGCGGTTCTCGCGGCCGGGATAGTCGACTGCGGTGATATCGGTGAAGTTGACGAAGCGGCAGCCGGGATCGTCGCGCAGGAATTTTACCACATCAACGATCTTGTCGGCCTGCACGGTGACCGTAAGCTGCCCGAACGCGATCGAGTGCCCGGTCGCAGCACCCGGAAGCGCGCTAACAATCGTCTGCCCCAGGGCGTCGAGCCTGCCGTCGTCCATTCCAAAAACCTTAGCGTTCGATGGTACCGGTGCGCCGGATCTTCTTTTGCAGCAGCATGACGCCGTAAAGCAGCGCTTCCGCCGTCGGCGGGCAGCCGGGCACGTAGATGTCGACGGGCACGATGCGGTCGCAGCCGCGCACCACCGAATAGGAATAGTGATAGTAGCCGCCGCCATTAGCGCATGATCCCATCGAGATCACGTAGCGCGGCTCCGGCATCTGGTCGTAGACCTTGCGCAGCGCCGGCGCCATCTTGTTGGTCAGCGTGCCCGCGACGATCATGACGTCGGACTGCCGCGGCGAGCCGCGTGGGGCAAAGCCAAACCGCTCGCAATCATAGCGCGGCATCGACATCTGCATCATCTCGACCGCGCAACATGCCAGGCCGAACGTCATCCACATCAGCGATCCCGTACGCGCCCAGACGATCAGGTCGTCGGCGGTGGCGACGAAGAAGCCCTTGTCGGACAGCTCGTGGTTGACCTCGAGAAAATAGGGGTCGTTGGCCCCGACCGGCTTGCCGGTGGAGGGATCAATGATTCCGGTTGCAGCGGGAGCGACCGCCGGTCCGAAGCCTGGCGTTGCGAGAGCGGGGCTCAATCCCATTCGAGCGCGCCTTTCTTCCATTCATAGGCAAAGCCGACGGTGAGGACGGCAAGGAACACCAGCATGGACCAGAAGCCGGTCGCCCCTAGCTTGCCGAACGCTACCGCCCAGGGAAACAGGAACGCCACTTCAAGATCGAAGATGATAAAAAGGATCGCCACCAGATAGAACCGCACGTCGAACTTCATGCGGGCGTCGTCAAATGCGTTGAATCCGCACTCATACGCCGACAGCTTTTCCGGATCGGGCTGCTGGAAGGCCACGAGGAAGGGCGCAACCAGCAGCGCCAGACCGATCAGGCCGGCGACCCCGATAAACACCACGAGTGGAAGATAATTTTGCAAGATGCCGGTCATCGGCGGGGCCTTTTCCTGCGGTCGGTGAGACGGCAGATTCGTCAACTGGAGTTGTTGCGTGGCTTAGCGCAGCGCAACAGGGGGCGCAAGACAAGCTATCTTTACGGTTCGGCCCAACCCCAAGCGAGACGGGACAACCCGGCGAGGCGGGCAACGAAGCGCCCAGACGCTGGGCAAATGTGAGCCATCTTATGTCCCGAGAGGCGCGGACCGCATTGCCGTGCGGGCCCTCATCCGGGACGGGCGCCCGCAGCCTTGTAACTTGCTTTGCCCGAATTCGATGGCGAGTGACGCCGACGCCCGCCAACCGCGGGATAGTCCTCCGGTGGGTGGCGACGAAACCATTTTGGGGAACCCGCGAAACCGGCCGGAAACAAATGGGGGGTAAACCGCTCACCAATAACGCGGCGGCAAAGACGCCAGGAGGCCCCCATGAACCATTCAATTCACTCGGCGGACCGTGCAACCCACCTGAAGATCGTGGTAGTCGCCCTTGTGGCCGGCATCACGGTAGCTGGCCTGGCCATCTCGGCCCGGACCGGCTCGGACTACGCCCAGACCGCCCATGTGATCAAGGCGGGCAAGCCGATGACGGTGACCAGCTCGAATACCTCGATGGTTCGCTAGGTCCCAAGGCGTTGAAGTTGCGGAATTAAGGCCGCCCGATGGGGCGGTCTTTGTCATTTTGGGCCGTTAAGCCATTGAAATGATGGCGCGAGAGACGGGACTCGAACCCGCGGCCTCCGCCGTGACAGGGCGGCGCTCTAACCAACTGAGCTACTCCCGCGGATGTCGAAATCAGACACTGATCCGCACAGGAGTGAGGACTTAAAGGGGCGCCCTAACCAAGTCAAGGTTGTTGCGAATCCTGCTGCCAGTCAGGCCTTTTTGCGATGTCGATGCAAAAAATAGGCTATTTACGGGCAAAACAGCGTAGGCATGTTGCTACCGAATCGTTTAAGGCCTGATACGTCTTAGGTTCCTAAGCCATCAACAACGAGGAGGGCCAAATATGGCGAAGAAGGCAGCGACCCCGACCACCGTCACGCTCAAGCATCTCGCGGCGGCAATCGCCGAGGACCAGGAATTGTCCAAGAAGAAGGCAGAAGAGATTCTGAACGACCTGGTCGGCCGGATCACCAAGCACCTCAAGAAGGGCGAACGCATCCGCATCGTCGGCCTCGGCATCCTGCAGGTGCGCAAGCGCGCCGCCCGCATGGGCCGCAACCCCGCCACCGGTGAAGCGATCCACATCAAGGCCAGCAAGAAGGTCGCCTTCCGCGCCGCCAAGGAACTGAAGGAAGCCGTCTGACAGAGCGCGTTTTCCGCGACTTAGGTTCAAGACTTCCACTCAAGACCCTCAATATCTGGCGTCATTCCGGCGCGGCATACGCGGCCCCCCGGAATGACGCTTCCGCCGTCGTTTTTCCCTGGCCCATTCGTGGTTTCACCGTGAGTTCACCCCTCAGGTTCACGCATACCGTGACCGAGCGCTTTTTGCGCTACGTGGCGATCGATACCCAGTCGGACCCGGCCTCGCCGACCTGCCCCTCCACCGAAAAGCAGAAGGATCTGGGCCGCCTGCTCGCGCGGGAGTTGCAGGCGATCGGGCTTGCCGACGCCGATCTCGACCAACATGGCTACGTCTACGCGACGATCCCGGCCAATACCGCCAAACGGGTTCCGGTGATCTGCTTCTGCTCGCATATGGACACCTCGCCCGACTGCACCGGCAGGCACGTCAAGCCGCAGATCGTGAGGAACTACCGCGGCGGCGACATCGTGCTGCCGGCCGACCCCTCGCAGATCATCCGTGCCGCGGACCATCCCGCGCTCGCCAATCAGATCGGCAACGACATCATCACCACCGACGGCACCACGCTGCTCGGCGCCGACAACAAGGCGGGCGTCGCCGAAATCATGGACGCCGCCCAGTTCCTGGTTGCGAACCCGCAGATCAAGCACGGCGTGATCAAGATCCTGTTCACCCCCGACGAGGAGATCGGCCGCGGCGTCGACAGAGCGGACCTGAAGAAGCTCGGTGCCGATTTCGCCTACACGATCGACGGCGAAACCGCCGGGAATATCGAGGACGAAACCTTCGCCGCCGATGGCGTCACCATCACCATCGAAGGCGTCAGCACCCATCCCGGCTTTGCCAAGGGCAAGATGGAGCACGCCATCAAGATCGCCGCCGCCATCGTCGAGCGCCTGCCCAAGACGACCTGCTCGCCCGAGACCACCGAAGGCCGGCAAGGCTTTCTGCATCCGGTCGGCATCTCCGGGACGCTGGAAAGCGCCACCATCGGTTTCATCGTGCGCGATTTCACCGATGCGGGATTGCAGGAAAAGGAGGCGCTGCTGGAGACCATCGTCAAGGAGGTGATGCAGGACTTTCCGCGCTCGAGCTATCGCCTCGAGATCAAGCAGCAATACCGCAACATGAAGCAGGTGATCGATCGTCATCCCGAGATCATCGACAACGCGTTCGAGGCGATCCGCCGCGCCGGCCTTACCCCGGTGAAGACGTCGATCCGCGGCGGCACCGACGGCTCGCGGCTGTCGTTCATGGGACTGCCCTGCCCCAACATTTTCGCCGGCGAGCACGCGTTCCATTCGCGGCTGGAATGGGTGAGCGTGCAGGACATGGAGAAAGCCGTGCAGACCATCGTCCACCTCGCCGCGATCTGGGAAGAACGGGCCTGAGGCGCCAAGTCGTCATTGCGAGCGAAGCGAAGCAGTCCATCCGACCGCGCAAAATCAGACAATGGATTGCTTCGTCGCTTCGCTCCTCGCAATGACGTCAGGATACAACTCCGCCTTCTCGCGGCGCGGATAGCGCCCGAGTTGTTGCCATCAACCATCCGCCCAAAAACAGAGGGCGCGGGGAAAGCCGGGTGCCGATTGCACCCATGGGTCCCGTGCAACAAAAAGCACGGGGGTAGGACCACAGGTTCAACCGGAATCAACCGGCTTTCCCCGCGCAGTGGTTTACGGCTTATAGCGCGCTCTCCCTGGTGACCGGGCTTTCTTGCCACCATCGCCGGTGAAGTTGCCTTCACCAACTTGACGCCAGCGTCGGGGCGTCAGGACCACACGACTTCGCCGTCCGCTGGAGCCGCGCTCGTCGCTCGCTGCACCCCGCGTCCACCGCATCCCACCGCAACGTTCGTGACGATCGCGACGCCCCTCATCCGCCGTGAGACGCGCGGATTTAAACCAGTGATTTGCCCGACGGCAAAAGCGGAATATTTTTGCGCGAGGGACTGGACTGGTGGAATCAAATTGAATTCGTTCAGCAATTCGCTTTTTACGCGCAACGCCTCATGACGCCGACGCGGTCACGATCCAGATCGCGGCGTCCAGCGGCACCGACTGTCCCCTGACCAGAGGGGTCAGCGCCTCGCGGATCGACTGGGTGGCGGCGGCGACCACCTCGCGCGGCTGCTCGGCCAGCGCGCGGGCGGCCGGTCCGATCGACAGCGCGCTTTCGACCGCTGCCTCGAGGCCCTGCCCGATCGCGACATCGAGCGAAAGATCGCAGGGCTCCATCGCGATTCCCTTGAATCCCGCCTCGCCGAGGATGCGTTGCACGCGCGCCTGCGAGGCGAACGAGAAGGGGCCGGGATCTTCCGGCCCCTGCGGCGGCAGTTTCGGCACGTGTTTGTACACCGCCTGCAGCGCCACCATGAAGAACGGATTTTGGCGCGGCTCGCGCCAGCAGATGAAGGCCAGCCGGCCCGACGGCTTCAGCGCTTTGCGCAGGTTCGCAAACGACAGCGCGGGATCGGCAAAGAACATCACGCCGAAGCGCGAGACCAGGAGATCAAGACTCGCAGGCTCGAACGGATAGACGGTGGCATCCGCCAGCACGAAATCGACCGGCAGGCCCGCCGGCGCGGTTTGGCGGGCGCGAGCCAGCATCGGTCCCGAAATATCGATCCCCATCACATGTCCGCCTGGGCCGACCTGTCGCGCGAGCGCGATGGAGACGGCACCGCTGCCGCAGCCGACGTCGATGATGCGCTCGCCGGCTTTGGCCCGCGCGCGGTCGACCAGAAGGTCAGCGACCGGCTGGAGCAGGATGTCCTGCGACTGCTGCCGATCCGCCCAGCGCTGACCGCCCGGTCCGTTCCAGTACGCGATCTGGTCGGCGTTTTGATCGTGGCCTGTGGGTGCGTCCATTGATGGAAACTTTCTGGCATTCCGCCTTCATGGCCTTGGCAACCTCGGCGCGACTGCCTTCGCGGTTGCTTGGCTTGCCGAGCCGAAGCCCGGGAGAGCGAAGGCTGGCAAGCGCATCAAACTATACCGACAACGCCCCGAGAACATAAAGTGTCATTTGCGTGATGGTGGGAGGCACAGATCGCGCGACAAGCCGCGCCGGGCGCGGATGGGCGTTTCGAATTTCCATTGCAAGGACGAGGTCCGGCGCGCGAAACTATGCGATGCAACCGAGCTGCCATGGGCATGAAGCTCGGAACCGAAGACAATGGGAGGCTTTCGATGTTTCGCCTGGCAACCGTTATCTTGCTGTCGATGATATCCACCGCGCTCGCCCAGACCAACCGAACCGAGTTGAAGCGGGGCGATCTGACCGGCACCAACATGGAGATCATCATCGCCGTTCTTGAAGTGCCGCCGGGCAGCAGCATCGAGCAACATACCCACCCCGGCGAGGAAGCGGTTTACGTATCGGACGGCGCGACCTTGCAATTTCCTGACGGCAAGGAGCTCGCGCGTCCGTCCGGACAGGCCGGGATCAACGTCCGCGATGTACCCCATGCCGGTTACAAGTTGGTCGGCGACAAGCCGCTGAAGCTGCTGACGGTGCACATCGTCGACAAGGGCAAGCCGATGACGGTTCCTGCGAAATAGCTAGCACCCAACCAGAGCCTTCACTGTCCCCCATGCAACGGCCCAAAAGTGTGGGCGAGCATTAACGACATGATCAGGATGCCCGCCCCGAGGACCAGCACATGCTGGGTCGTGCGCAGATTGAAGCTGCCGACTCGACAGACCAGCAGGTAGGCTGCGACAAGATTGAAGAAGCCCCACAGGACATTGACCAATGCGGAGGACAAGCCGACTCCCGGCGGTGAGGCGAAGGGGCTCTGGAAGGCGTTTCCCGAAATCCCATTGCCAAGATGGGGCAAGGCGTTCGCAAGGAATGCGCCCCCGAAGAAGTACGCCAAATAATGGTACCAGCGCATTGCTGTCCCCCTCCAACCGCAAAGAAATGCCGGCCATTTTCGCCAGAATTTTAAGTGATATGCCCGCGTGTCATGCCGAAATTACCATGGGAAGAACATATCATCAGCGGAATAGTGTAAGCGGCAGCGCGTCGTCATGTCCGCTTTGCCCAACAGCAGACATCCGCTGCTTGAACGTCCAGATCACGGCAGCCCCGCTAATGCTGCCGCAAGCGCGCGGCAAGCGCCCCGCGCGAAAATGCCCGGGGACGGCCCGGACTAGCTCTTCGGGGTAAACAGCTGGCACCAGCCGCTCGGGCTGACGTCGCCTTGAACGAATTTGCACGCGCTCGGCGCTTGGAAGTTGAGGCAGCCGTCGCAGCGCTGATCGCCCTTCGGCGTGCCCTGATATTTGGCGTCCGCCTGGCTGATCTTCTGCTGCGCTGCCGCTTGCGGGATCGCCGCACCGATTGCCGCCGTGCCGAGTGCAAGCGCGGCGCCGGACAGCGCCGCACGGCGTGAGATGCGTGGGCAATCGTTGCCGCCATTATTCATGACCTTCTCCCATCAGGCTTTCACTTCGCCCGGGCCGATGCCGGTGAAGGCAGCGGGCGGACGATGACCACCCTGTTCGCGGTTCAACGGTGCGCGTACTCCGTGAAAACGTAATCTCTTTTCTGCGCTATCGTGTGGCAGGCCACCCCGCACTTGGCATCGTTCGCCTGTGGCGGCTTGTCGTCCGAAGTGCCGGGCCTGAACGTATCGGATGCGGCGTCGTACTCGAACTCGGCGTATCCCCAACCGCCGCCGTCGGCGAACCTCTTGCTGTCCTTCACCATGAAATCAACGTCATGCTGGGCCCCTGGCACCATTGGCTGACCGGGGTAGGCCTCTTGCTTTTTCGGGGTCCAATGGATTTTCGCCATCCTGGCGCCGTCCGGGAAAGGCTTGCCGTTGTCGGGCACGCCCTCCTTGAAGGCGTCGATCATTGCGGGGTTCCCAAGTATCGCAGCGATCTTGCCGCCGTTCTCGCTGATGGCAATGACTTGCCAGCCTTCGTATCCTCTGAAGTCAGCGAAGGCGAGCCCGCCCGGGACTTGCACAGTGTACTTGTCCTGCGCGGAAATGGCCCTGCCGCCCAGGAAGACGGCGACCACCGCCGCAATGATCGAAATCGCTGAGAATGCAGTCCTCTTCATGACTCTCTCCCGCGCATAGTGTTTATCGGTCGGGTCCGTTCAACCGGTGCCGGTTCGATCCGTGTGCGATACAGTTTAAGTTAAAGTTGGCTCGTACTTGGAGGCCGGACATCACCGCCAGCCGTGACGCCCATTTATTATTTCACGCGAAGTTCTCAAAATCCATCGGGCCCGGATAAAACTAAACGTGATCGCGCTCGCCCATGTCCGGGGCGTCGAACGCGCGTTTCCAGCCGCGATCAACCATGGCACCGCGCGCTAACATTGCAGCGGCAAGTGTAATTCGGTCGACCGTCCAAAAATGCCTTTTAGCGGCACCGCTCTCGCTCCATGGCACCTCGTCGCCCGCAGCGAAAATGCCGATCCGGACGGGGCGAATTGATCGAGAACAAGGAATCAGAACGCGTTTCTGGCATGGTTGCCGACGGTTCCGACAGACGTGTACCTGGAGGTTTGTAATGAAGCGCATGGTCGCGGCCGCCGCTGTTTTCGTATTTATGCCAGGCTGCGTTCACGCTGCCTCTTTTCTTTCGGAACAGCAGGCACGCGCTAAAGCCATCAATATCCTGAAAGGCGATCCGTATGGAAGAACGCCTGATGAGGTCTCAAAGAACATCAAGCAAATTCAATTTGCGCAAGATGGAAACACCAAGGCGTGCGGCGCCAGGAAAATTCCGGCATGGGAGTTCCACGTTGTTGTCGTGACGGCAGACAAAGACCGATTTAATAACGGGATTATTAACGGGTTTCTCGCATTGGATGCCCGAACCGGCAAGATATTGTGTGCCAATTTGCCGTTGCTGGACTAGGCGGCACCGCAGGCGACCATGAGCCAAGCCTCGTCAACTCCCGGCGAAGCTTGTTCGAATGCGCCGTGTACCTGCTCGCACGAAAGCCCCACGATGGTGAACACATAATTCGTTTTATTCTTGCGGTGTAGCTGTCTTCGTCATTTTCGCCACCGCGGGCCGGCTTCTTGCCCCGATGATTGCGCGGCACTTCGAGGGCGCCGCCGGCGGGTGGCGCCGGCTTTCCGAGGTGTATGCGGCCTCACATCCGTAACGACCTCAGTTCTTCGGCAGAACGTGTGGCGAGGAATGATGATGCGCTATGCACCATTCACTTCCGCGCTTAGTGACAAGCATTGTGAAGCGCGATGGACCCGGTACCGCTTTGCCCTCCACCATCCGGGTAAACGTGTAAAAGCCAGTGACTTCGACGGCGCTATCGTCGATTGTGATTGTGCGCCGTTCGTCAATCACGTTCTTGTTGCCGGTTCCTTTTGTGGGCGTAAAATACTTTATTATCGCCTGGGTGCCTTCGGACATAACCGGACTGACAGTCCCGAGAAGGATCGCATCCGGACAATAGCTCCTGGCAATGGTCTCTGGATCATTGCTGTTAAATGCGGCTGACCAGCGATCGACCGCTGCGTTTGCGTCTTCTGCTGGGCCAGCGACGGCTACAGCGGGTGAGGTTAACACCAGAGCTAAAACGATCCCTGCCGTTCTTGTCATGTTTTCCCTCCCAAGAAATCGTCTTGAATACATCGGCTGCGTCGCGTTTGGCATTTCTCCTGGTTAGAGGATGCACACCAACGAAACGCCCCGCGGTTGGTGTAGCTCTGGACACATTCGTTCAATGCGAACGCTGCTTCGTGAAGCTTGCTTGCCTACCGACGGCGGCAATTGCCGGTTAGGGAGCGGAGACTTCCGACCATCGCCGTTTGTTGGCAGTTCTCAGGCGACCAAAACCCCAATGTTACCACGAACGCAGCATCGCACTCTTAAGAGCAATGATGCAGATCAATGGGTCAGTGGTGCTGATTGAATTGTACGAACGGGGACATCGCTCCCGCCATTTGTCGGCTTTGCGTCAATCGCGTCGTTCTGACCCTGTGCCGGTCACTTCTGGTCTAACCCAAACAACGGAAATCATCCGACCGGCCCGGTTGGTCCGTTGAGTGCCAGGAAGAGACTCGTGCACCGCAGCAAATCACTACAGCATTTGATCAGATCGTAAGCTATTTCAGAGCGACAATTCGGATGCCACCTAGCTTGCGTTGTTGAATGAGTTCAACAAATCGAACATAGGACCTGTGAAATGCATCGTGCCCCGTTGGGGTCCCAGCTTGTCGAGCTTCCTCACGCAGTCGTTGATACATTGCCAGTCGTTCCTGGAGGATTGGTCCCCATTCATCTGTTAAATCAGTTGCTGAAAGCACCCTAAGACCGCTGCTCTCGACCAGATGGCAGTAATCCGAAACCGAGCGAAGAGGCTGAATGGCCATGTCGTCCCACATCAATTGAGCATCATCAGCGGTGAGCGGTTCATTAGCCGTCCAATCTGTGAAGGCCAATCTGCCGTCCTTCCTTAAAATTCGGAAAGCCTCGGTCAGCGCCTTCTTCACGTTAGGTACATGGCAAAACGCCTCTTGACTGACGACAGCGTCCATACTCGCGTCAGCAAGCGGAACTTCCAATACATTGCCTTCAATGACGCGAGCAGTTTCCTGAAGTCCGACGCGCTTTGTCAACTCCTGCGCGCCTGCGACGCGCGCCGGAGTGAATTCGATACCAGTGACGTCGGCCCCATATTTGTGAGCCAGATAACGCACCGTGCCGCCAAGTCCCGCACAGAAATCAGCTACGCGCGATCCATTGCTAACCTCCGCTCCTCGCGCCAATTCATCTGTAGCGGCGAGGCCGCCATAATGATCTTGGTCATGGGGAAATAGTTCTTCAGGACGTAAGCCGTCGAGATGGCCACGGCTTGCGCGTAGTTTCGTAACGATGATTTCGCATGAGATGGGATGACGATTATAGAAATAGACTGTCTGTGAAATTGCATCGCTCATGAAACTTGCCTCCATGGCTCGGGGCCACGCCAATCTTCGCAATCAAATTAGGTCCATCAAAACAGCAAATAGCGACGAGCAAAATAGGGAGCGGCGCTCAATTTGCGCTGCGAACAATCTGAACGGCGCGATGTCCGAAGCGTGGCGGCGGCTAGACCACCTCGGCGAGCGGTTTTCAATCGCACAAGAACTTGGCCCGCCGCAGGATCGCGGACGGGGGTGCCGGCACCGCGGTTCGTCTGTCAGCCCCCGGGGCCGTCCCTCATGATGTAGCCCATCAGGTCGCCCACGTTGTGCTCCAAATCCCGGATGATGTCCTTGACGACGTCTCCGATCGAGATCACGCCCACGACCTTGCCCGCGTCCAGCACTGGCAGATGGCGAAAACCGCGCGCAGCCATCATTGCCATGCAGCCTTCCAGCCGATCGTCCGGCTTAATCGTCACCGGGTTGCCTGTCATCACCTGGCCCACCGGCGTCTGCTTCGCATCGAGCCCGGGCAGCAGCACTTTGATGGCGCAGTCACCCTGGGTCACGATACCGACCAGCACGTCGTCGTCGATGACCAGCACCGACCGGACCCGGTTTTCGCGCATCTGGCGCAGGGCTTCGACGACCATGTCGCCGGAACGAACATGGATCAGGGCGCCACTCTTCTGGGCCAGAGCGCTTTTTACTGTGCTCATCGATCTCCTCTCGTGGGCGCTGTCCTGCCCAGCCTTGATGGCCCGCATTGAAGGTTAGTCGAAATATCTTGCCTTGTCAGCACCGCGCCGATGTCGCCGGCGAAGCCTGCCACCGATCCCGACAGCGGGATTTCCACCGCCTCGATGGCGTAGTCCTGCAGCACCTTCACACGATATCCGCCGCCAGCACAGCCGCTAATCGTCGTTCCACCTGCTCGCCCGACAAAAATTTTCCCCTATGGCCGGTCGCGATGACTGAGGTGACTTGCGATATCTCCTCCGGGTCTGCCACGGGCCTAAGGGAGCCGGCTTACTCGACCACCTCGTCGGCGCGAGCAAGAAGTGACGGCGGAACCGTGATTCCGAGTGCCTTGGCTGTCTTTAAGTTGATCACCAGTTCGAATTTGGTTGGCTGCATAACGGGCAAATCGGCGGCCTTCTCGCCTTTCAGAATCCGACCGGTGTAGTTTCCCGCCTGGCGATACGTGTCTGCGAGGCTCGCGCCGTAGCTCATCAGACCGCCAGCGGCGGGAAACTCCCGGATATGGTAGATTGCGGGAACGGCGTTGCGGGCCGCAAGCGACATAATGAGCTCCCTTCGAGAGTCGAAAAATGGATCGTTCTCGACGACCAGCCCGCCGACCCCTTCCTGCTTCAGCGTTGCGAAGTTTGCCTCGAAATCTGCCTCGGCTCGCGCGTATACAAAGATCAGACGGCGTCCCAGCGCCTGGGCGGCCGATTGCACTTCCTGTCGCTGGAGGTCCGCTCCGGGATCATTCGGATTAAGAAGAAGCCCGATCGCGCTGGAATTGGGTACCAACTCGCAGATCAACCCCAGCCGTTTTGCGCCTAATTCGCCCGTGAGGAAAGCAACGCCGGTGAGATTGCCGCCTGGCCGATTAAAGCTCGCGGTGAGGCCTACTTTTACCGGGTCATCACCGATGACAAACACAATCGGCAGGACTGCAGTGGCCGTTTTGGCCGCCAGCGCCGCCGGCGAGCCGCCGCCGGCCAGGATGGCTGACACACCGAGGCCGACGAGTTCCTTTGCCAGGGTTGGCAAGCGGTCGTAGTTGCCTTCAGCCCAACGGAACGCGATGGCGATGTTTTGGCCTTCGACATAACCGGCTTCGCGCAAGCCCTGTCGAAATGCCGCGGTATGAACCGCGGCTTCTTCCGGCGATCGGCTGCTCAGAAATCCGACAATCGGCATCGCCGCTTGCTGCGCGCGAGCTGCAAGCGGTCGGGATGCCACGGCACCGCCAATGAGCGTAAAGAACTCGCGCCGCTTCATGCCCGCCCCCAAGATCTGACCGTCGGATTGTAGCTGCACAAAAAGACCGCCGCGAGGCGGTCTCTTGTCTGGGTTCAAGGAAGTTTTGAGGGCGTCATCTGCCGACCGTTTGGGGCGATCAGCTACCGGTTAGCGCCTTGGCGCCGGCCTCATAAACGCCATCGATGGCTTTCTTGGCGTCGGCGTCCGGCGCGCCTTTCGCGTCATAAGTGCCGGTCCATTTCAAGGCGGAACCCTTGGCGTCTCCCATCACGGCGATGGTCGAGTGATAGTTTGCGACCGGCAACGGGCCAGACAGGATTGTATACTTATAGCTGTGATTGGCATTGTCCCAGTTTTCCAACGCCTCAACGATCGTACCGCCGCCCTTTAACGAGAGCGTGCGCTGCTTGCCGTCCGCACTGAGGACACATTTTTCAATCGCCGGATGCCATGAAGCGATCCCGCAAAAGTCGCCTACTTTTTTCCATAGCGCGTCCGTTGACATGGACGAGGTCATGGTAACGCTTGAATCCAACGCGAGAGCTGCAGTCGTTGAAATGCCGAACACCGCCATCGCCGCAAGAGCCGTATAACGCATCGCATATCCCTCCCTGTGCCGCTTATTGCAGATGTTTTGCAATTTAGTCAGGCAGCCTTGCCTAACACATCCCAGCCTGGTCCGCCATCGGCGGAACGGCGGAAAACTTACGCTCGCAGCAAGTTCTTCTCAGTTTGACTCGTCTCGGACATGCGGCCTCGCCGTCGCGCGCTTCCGTGCCAGCGCATCGAGCGATGGCAGCCAACCGAATCCCGGTGTCGGCGGCATGCCGCCGGCGCATCATCGTCAATTCGCGCTCGGCACCGTCGCGCAGCGGAAACTCTGCGAATACGGCCGGTATCGGCGGCAGGTTACCGACGTAGGGGCGGAACAAGGCCATAGCGGCCTGGTCGGCGGTGACCGAGTGGAGATTACACGTCAGCGCACCGACAAGAGAACGATGCCGAGCACGGCGAGCCAACCCACAATGACGACGGCGGCGACTGCCCCGGCAGTTATTCTCGCTCGCTCTTTTTTGGTGTAACCGCCCATCGAGCGTCCCGGTTTGTTCGACAGAAACGACAGGACGAATTATAGCTTCAAACGGAGGGGGATTTCCATGCCGCTGACGCGTGGCCAAATCTTGGGACACGACAACGAGCGGTTGGCGTTCGCATTTTCGATACTGAACGACGGTGAAACGATCCAATGCCAGATCAGCGATGCCGCGATGGATGAGCTGGCGGAGACAAAGGGTACGCCAAGCATCGCGCGGCAAGCGCAGTTTGTGACCCATCGCGACACGATCGAACGAATAGCCTCCGATCTGTACGATCAAGCCCCCCGCTTCAAAGGCTACGTCGTCCGCATATTCACGAAACATATTCAGGGCGGGCGTGGCGCCACGTGAAAGGCAAATGGCAGGGATCGGCGCACGCGAATTTCACATGGTTCCGGCGCCTCCGCTGTTCGGTCGCATTGGTTTCACCGAATGGCCACATCAGAATCAGACCCTGACCAAATTTCCCGGATAGGAGTTTTTTCGGTTTTTCAAACTGGAAAGGACTGACCATGCGCATCTTTACGGCATCCGTCATCATTGCGGCGCTCTCCCTCGGGACGCCGGGTTTCGTGCTGGCGCAAGGCGCAGCCCCCTCGCAACCGGAGGCACAGACGCCGCCTGATCAGTCCAGCGCGGTCATTCGCAGCATCCAGATCGTCGACGTCAAGGACCTCAAACCGGCGGTGCGCTCGAAGGTCAATGACATCATCTCCCAGACAAGCGACGAAGACATGCAGTCACTGCGCAAGTCTATTGACGCGAACCTGCAGGTGGCAGCCGCCCTCAAGGCCAAGGGCCTGAATTCGTCGCACGTCGTTGCCATCAACGTCGCCGACGGCGTCCTGACGATGTTCACCAGGACGGCTTGAAGTCAGGATTACCGGAACCAGCGCGGAGCGCCGCATGCAGGATAGTCAGGACTGGGAAGGCAGCTTTCGACGGTTCATCGCTATCGCCGTGGCGTTGGTTCTGGCGATGGCTGTCGTCACATGGGGGCCATGGAACACGACCCATGTCGCACCTAATCCCGGACCGAGCGGAACACCGGGATCGACGGTGCGAGACGGAACCCCGCCGCCCGCCGAGGGTCCCTCAGCGACAACCACAGGAGTGGGGACGACCACGGGAATGGCGCGCTAATGGCGCGGCCATCATGATCGGTTTGGACACGGCCCGCCTGTGGATGGGGGGCCGTGCCGGACCACCGGAATCAGGGAGGTTAGCCGATCAAAACGGCGGCGCCTTGCGTTGTCGCTGCATCCTTGCCGCCTCTATCCACCACGTCAGGTCGTCGGCAAAGCGCGGAAACGCCCGTTCGAGCGCTTCGCCGCTCGCACCCGTCGGCGCACCATCGGCCGCGAGGGTCTGACCAATCGGACCGACCGCAATCGTGCTTGAAATCACCACCATCCCCATCTCGGACAGGGTGCCGTGCCAGGCGGTCGCGGCCCGTGCGCCGGAGAAACGTCCCGCCGAATAGCTCGCGATCGCAGCGGGACGCCAGAACCATTCCTCCAGAAAATGATCGGTCAGGTTTTTCAGCCCGGGCTGGATACCCCAATTATATTCCCCGGTGACGAATACGAAGCCATCCGCATCTCGGATCTTGCCGGCCAGCCGCTCAAGCGGCTCGGGGGCTTCTCCGGGCGGATATTCCTTGTACATTCGGTCGAGCATCGGAAGGTTGACCGCCCTGGCGTCGATCAGTTCGACGGCATTGCCGCGGCGCTGCAAACGCTCGACCAGGAATTCGGCGAGGCGGATGCCCATCCGGTCGGATCGATAGGAGCCGTAAAAGACGAGGATTCGATTGCTCATCGCAGCCCCTCATCGGCCAAATTCACAGCGGAAGACGCCGTCGGGCGAAGGCTGGTAGGCGGCGAGAGATTCGAACTCCCGACCCTCTCGGTGTAAACGAGATGCTCTAACCAGCTGAGCTAGCCGCCCTCGCTTGCGTGTTTAGCCTCAGGCACCCCTCCGGTGCAAGATGGCAGTCGCTCAATCGCCGGGCCGGCCCGGCAATCCCTTGAGGTCATCGGCCCATGATGCGGCGGAGCGGCACCAGATTTGCCGCGTCGGCTTGAGCCGGTCGCGCTGACTGATACTGCCCCAGCGAATTCCCCAATCGTCGGGACCGCCCTCACCGCTGGTAAAAAGCGGGGAACCGCACTCGCCGCAGAAGTGCTGATACCTTGTCCGGCCGTTGTCGCCGGTCCTGGCGTAGATTTTAGCGGCCTCGCCGGTGATCCGGATGTGCTCCGCCGAGCAGATCGCCGTCACCCGGTAGGGCGAGCCGGTCAGCATCTGACAATCGGTACAGTGACAGATCGACACCCGCTCCGGATCGATGTCGGCCCGATAGGTCACGCGCCCACAATGGCATCGCCCGTCGATCTGCATCGCACCCTCCCGCGGCCGCACCCACCCGATACCCAAAAAAAACGGCGCCCGAAGGCGCCGTTCTATCATCTTGTCATGGGTTCGTTCAGTGCGCCGTCAGGCCACCGGCGGCTTCGTCGCCGGCCTCCGGCTTGACCGGCACCTTGGTGTCCTCTTCCCAGACGATCGGCACCGGCGGGCGCACCAGCGCCTTGGAGACGACGTCGTCGAGCCGGGCCACCGGGATGATGTTCATCCCGCCCTTGATCGCATCGGAAATCTCCGTGAGATCCTTGGCGTTGTCCTCGGGGATCAGCACCGTCTTGATGCCGCCGCGCGCGGCCGCCAGCAGCTTCTCCTTCAAGCCGCCGATCGGAAGCACCCTGCCCCGCAAGGTGATCTCGCCGGTCATGGCGACGTCGTGGCGGACCGGAATGCCGGTCATCACCGAGACGATCGCAGTGGCCATCGCGACACCCGCCGAAGGTCCGTCCTTCGGGGTCGCCCCCTCGGGCACGTGGACGTGGATATCGCGCCGGTCGAACAAAGGCGGCTCGATGCCGAAGCCGACGGCGCGGGAGCGGACGTAGGACGCCGCCGCCGAAATCAACTCCTTCATCACGTCGCGCAGATTGCCGGTGACGGTCATCTTGCCCTTGCCGGGCATCATGACGCCTTCGATCGTGAGCAGCTCGCCGCCGACATCGGTCCAGGCCAGGCCCGTGACAATGCCGATCTGAGGCTCGCTCTCGATCTCGCCGTAACGATACTTCGGCACGCCGAGGAAATCCTCGAGCGACTTCTCGGTGACCTTGACCGACTTCTTCTTCGAGATCATCAGCTCCTTCACCGCCTTGCGGGCCAGTGTCGAAAGCTCACGCTCGAGGTTGCGCACGCCCGCTTCGCGGGTGTAGCGCCGGATCATCAGGAGCAGCGCGTCGTCGTCGATCGACCATTCCTTGGAATCCAGGCCGTGCTTGGAGATCGCGTTCGGGATCAGATGCTTGCGCGCGATCTCGACCTTCTCGTTCTCGGTGTAGCCGGCGATCCGGATGATCTCCATGCGGTCCATCAGCGGCCCGGGAATATTCAGCGTATTCGCGGTGGTGATGAACATCACGTTGGACAGATCGTAGTCGACCTCGAGATAGTGGTCGTTGAAGGTCGAATTCTGCTCGGGGTCGAGAACCTCAAGCAGCGCCGATGACGGATCGCCGCGGAAGTCGGCGCCCATCTTGTCGATCTCGTCCAGCAGGAACAGCGGATTGGAGGTCTTCGCCTTGCGCATCGACTGGATGATCTTGCCGGGCATCGAGCCGATATAGGTGCGGCGATGACCGCGGATCTCGGCTTCGTCGCGCACGCCGCCGAGCGACACGCGAACGAATTCGCGTCCCGTCGCCCGCGCGATCGACTTGCCGAGCGAGGTCTTGCCGACGCCGGGAGGCCCGACCAGGCACAGGATCGGTCCGGTCAGCTTGTTGGCGCGCGACTGCACCGCGAGATACTCGACGATGCGGTCCTTGACCTTCTCCAGCCCGTAGTGATCGTTGTCGAGCACGGCTTGCGCCGCGACCAGATCCTTCTTGACCTTGGATTTCTTGTTCCACGGGATCGAGAGCAGCCAGTCGAGATAATTGCGCACGACGGTGGCTTCCGCGGACATCGGCGACATCTGGCGCAGCTTCTTCAGCTCGTGCTGGGCCTTCTCGCGCGCTTCCTTGGAAAGCTTGGTCTTGGCAATCTTCTCTTCCAGATCGGCCAGCTCGTCGCGGCCTTCGTCGTCGCCGAGCTCCTTCTGGATCGCCTTCATCTGCTCGTTGAGATAATATTCGCGCTGGGTCTTCTCCATCTGGCGCTTGACGCGCGAGCGGATGCGCTTTTCGACCTGCAGCACCGAAATCTCGCTCTCCATCAGCCCGAGCACCTTCTCGAGGCGCGCGGTCACCGACAGCGTCTCCAGGATCGCCTGGCGGTCCGCGATCTTGACGGCCAGATGCGAGGCCACGGTGTCGCCGAGCTTGGCGAAGTCGGTGATCGCCTGCACCACGCCGACCACTTCGGCCGAGATCTTCTTGTTGAGCTTCACATAGCTTTCGAAGTCGGACACCACCGAGCGCGACAGCGCCTCGGCCTCGACGGAGGTCGCATCGGTGTCGGCCAGCGCAATCGCGGTGGCTTCGTAATATTCGGCCCGGGGCGTGTATTTTTGCACGCGGGCGCGCTCGAGCCCCTCCACCAGCACCTTGACGGTGCCGTCGGGCAATTTGAGCAGCTGCAGGACGCTGGCGAGCGTGCCGGTTTCGTAGATCGAATCCGGGGTCGGATCGTCGTCCGACGCATTCTTCTGCGTCGCCAGCATGATCAGGGCGTCATTCTTCATCACCTCTTCGAGCGCGCGGATCGACTTCTCGCGGCCGACGAACAGCGGCACGATCATGTGCGGGAAGACCACGATGTCGCGCAGCGGCAGCACCGGATAAGAATGGCTTTCGCCGTGAACGATAGATGGCCGGGGTTTGGGGGTCGTCATGGCCTTTTCCTTTTGTTGTGCCCCCTTGCACGCAGTCCGCTTTATGCGCAACCACCACAAGGTGCCGAATGCTCCGGGATCGTATGGCGCGTCTGCCGTACTTTCGCGGATCGTGTCGGCAGCGAATCTCAGCTTGGATTTTTCGCCGCCGATAGCATTAGGTGGCTATCGACCATGTAGGTGTCAAGTCGTTGAGAAAGGGCCGCCAGTCGGGGCTAAACGCTAAAGCACAAGCTACGCCAGCATGGCCGCCGGAAGGCCCGGCAGCCGAACAAATGCGCGCAAATTCGCCGGCGACCGCGACGATCAGGCGCTGGCGCTGCTTTCGACGGCGCGGTCGGAACGGTCGGCGTAGATGTAGAGCGGGCGAGCCGTGCCCTCCACCACTTCGCGCGAGATCACGACCTCTTCGACGCCTTCCAGACCCGGAAGATCGAACATGGTCTCAAGCAGGATGCTTTCGAGAATCGAACGCAGGCCGCGCGCGCCGGTCTTGCGCTCGATCGCCTTGCGGGCGACCGCGCCAAGCGCCTCGTCGGCGAAGGTCAGCTCGATATTCTCCATCTCGAACAGCCGCTGATATTGCTTGACCAGCGCGTTCTTCGGATCGGTCAGGATCTTCTTCAGCGAAACCTCGTCCAGATCTTCCAGCGTCGCGACCACCGGCAGGCGGCCGACGAATTCCGGGATCAGGCCGTACTTCAAGAGATCCTCAGGCTCGACATGGCGGAAGATTTCGCCGGTGCGGCGATCTTCCGGCGCCAGAACCTGGGCGGCAAAGCCGATCGAGGTCGAACGGCCGCGCGCGGAAATGATCTTCTCGAGCCCCGAGAACGCGCCGCCGCAGATGAACAGGATGTTGGTGGTGTCGACCTGCAGGAACTCCTGCTGCGGATGCTTGCGGCCGCCCTGCGGAGGAACCGAGGCCACGGTGCCTTCCATGATCTTCAGCAGGGCCTGCTGCACGCCCTCGCCCGAGACGTCGCGGGTGATCGACGGGTTGTCGGATTTGCGGCTGATCTTGTCGATCTCGTCGATATAGACGATGCCGCGCTGCGCGCGCTCGACATTGTAGTCGGCCGACTGCAACAGCTTCAGGATGATGTTCTCGACGTCCTCGCCGACATAGCCGGCTTCGGTCAGCGTCGTCGCATCCGCCATCGTGAACGGCACGTCGAGAATCCGCGCCAGCGTTTGCGCCAGCAGCGTCTTGCCCGAGCCGGTCGGTCCGATCAGCAGGATGTTGGACTTCGCCAGTTCGACGTCGTTGTGCTTGGTCTGGTGATTGAGCCGCTTGTAGTGATTGTGGACGGCGACCGAGAGCACCTTCTTGGCGTGGCTCTGGCCGATCACATAATCATCGAGGACCTTGCAGATTTCCTTCGGGGTCGGAATGCCGTCGCGCGACTTCACCAGCGAGGATTTGTTCTCCTCGCGGATGATATCCATGCAGAGTTCGACGCATTCGTCGCAGATGAATACCGTTGGGCCCGCGATCAGTTTGCGGACTTCGTGCTGGCTCTTGCCGCAGAACGAGCAATACAGCGTGTTCTTGGAGTCGCTGGTGCCGACCTTACTCATTCTTATCTCCGTCCGCCGTTCGATCCCGTACGCTCGATCGCCCCATTCCGGGAATTACCGGCACAGAGATCTAGATAGAGCAAAATCCGTACCAAAAAAGACCCTATGCTCTCGATACCGCGCGAATCGCGGCCAACTCGAATCCCCCGCGATCATAACCTATTCGACCTAGCCAACCATGGTCGCACCCGACTATCAAGAATTCGCTAATCGGCCGGCCATCCGATATCCGTGACAATACCGTGATTTGCGGCTTCCGCACCGGGAAAACTTGTCGAAATCGGCCCGGCGTTGCGCGATTGCCACGCCGCCGCATCAGCACGAAAGCGGAACTTTTGACCTTGCCAGGGCACAAGGGCGCTTTCCAGTCCGGAGGCCGGAGAACCGCGATCGCAACCAGGGTTCAACGCCCGGCCGCCCGCCCGCGTTGCGGGGTCTTCTTACGGGGTCTTGGCCGTAGGGTCTTCCGAGCGCTTGTCGATCACCTTGTCGACAATGCCGAAGTCGCGGGCCATCTCGGCGGTCAGGAACTTGTCGCGTTCCAGCGCGTCCTCGATCGCCTTGAAGGTCTGTCCGGTGTGCTTGACGTAGATCTCGTTGAGCCGCTTCTTCAGGTTCAGGATTTCCTGGGCGTGCAGCATGATGTCGGTGGCCTGGCCCTGGAAGCCGCCGGAGGGCTGGTGGACCATGATGCGCGAGTTCGGCAGCGAGAAGCGCATGTCCTTGTGGCCCGCGGCCAGCAGCAGCGAACCCATCGAGGCCGCCTGCCCGGTGCAAAGCGTCGATACCGGCGGACGGATGAACTGCATGGTGTCGTAGATCGCAAGGCCCGAGGTCACCACCCCGCCCGGCGAATTGATGTACATCGAGATTTCCTTCTTCGGATTCTCGGCTTCCAGAAACAGAAGCTGGGCTACGACCAGCGTCGACATGCCGTCCTCGACCGGTCCGGTCACGAAGATGATGCGCTCCTTCAGCAGGCGCGAGAAGATGTCGTAGGCCCGCTCGCCACGGTTGGTCTGCTCGACCACCATCGGCACGAGCTGCATGTAGGTTTCCACCGGATCGCGCATTAGTC
>CAWHIO010000012.1:0-63064 GCA_963829315.1 uncultured Alphaproteobacteria bacterium
CCCTCCAGCACGATCTTGCCGCGCGACTTTCCGGATTCGAGCAGCGCGTGCGCCCGCTTGAGGTTGGCGGCGTTGATCCCGCCAAAGCTCTGGTCGAGCGTGGTGCGCAGCACGCCCTTGTCGATGAGGTCGGCGACGTCGTTGAGCAGATGGTGCTGGCCGATCATGTCTGCGGTCTGGAACGATGAGCGGGTGAACATCGATTCCCAGTGAATCGAGATCGCCTTGCCCTTGAAGGCGCTGACGTTGAATTCCGGGGGATCGTCGATCAGTCCATATTTTCCCTGCGGCGCCATCAGCTCGGCAATCGCCTTGTAGTGCTGGTCGGTATAGGTGAGGCTTGCGACCAGGGCGACCGGCGGGACTTTCAGTTTTTCGATCTGCTCCTTCATCGGCTTGGCGTGATCGACGACGGCATGGGCACCGAGATCGAGGCACCATTGCTGCGATTCCGCTCGCGACGCCGTTGCGACGACCGTGAGGCCGGTAAGGCGGCGCGCCAGCTGGATCAGGATCGAGCCGACGCCGCCGGCGCCGCCGACGATCAGCAGCGTGCGCGGATCGACGCTTTTTCCGGGAACGGCACCGAGGCGGTCGAACAGCAATTCCCAGGCGGTGATCGAGGTGAGGGGAAGCGCGGCGGCCTGCGCGAACGACAGCGTCTTCGGCTTGCGTCCGACGATACGCTCATCGACCAGATGGAACTCCGAATTGGTGCCTTGCCGCAGGATCGAGCCGGCGTAGAACACCTCATCGCCCGCCTTGAACAGCGTCACGTCGGGGCCGACCGCATCGACGATCCCGGCGGCATCGTAGCCCAGGATCTTGGTCTCGCCCTCGGGCGGGCTGGCGCGCTTGCGCACCTTGTAATCGACTGGATTGGCGGAGATCGCCCTGACGGCGACGCGGATGTCGCGGCCCTTCGGTTCCGGCTTTGCGGTCTCGAAATCGATCAGGGCATCCGCGGCCTCAATGGGAAGGGACTTCGTGTATCCGACGGCCTTCATCTGGCGGTGCTCCCTGGTCAGTCGCGGCAACGGGGCCGCTGTCGGCTATTCCGCCCGCGGAATTGCAGGCGGCCGCCCGGCCGGCTTGCCGGGCAATGTCGCGCCGAATCGACTTACAATGGCCGGGCGGAGCACGCCAATCACTTCTAATCGCCGGCCCGGGAGCCTATATAGTTGCGATCTCAATCCTCGGGAATCCCCTCATGACCGCTGTTCGCTTTCTCACGGCATTGTTCGTCCTGTTGGCCGCGGCCCCGGCCATGTCACAGGACCGGCGCGTGCCGGCCTCGGCGGCGGAATTAAAGCTGTCTTACGCACCGATCGTGCAGCGCGTGCAGCCGGCCGTCGTCAACGTCTACGCCGCCAAGGTGGTGCAGAACCGCAATCCGCTGCTCGACGACCCGATCTTCCGCCGCTTCTTCGGCGTGCCCGGCCAGCAGCCCGAACAGATGCAGCGATCGCTCGGATCGGGGGTGATGGTGGACCCGTCCGGTCTGGTGGTGACCAACGTTCACGTCATCGACGGCGCCGACGAGGTCAAGGTATCGCTCGCCGACAAGCGGGAATTCGAGGCCGAGATCGTTCTCAAGGACCCCCGCACCGATCTGGCGGTATTGCGGCTCAAGGGCGTGCACGAGAAGTTCCCGACGCTCGATTTTGCCAACTCCGATGAACTTTTGGTCGGCGACGTCGTGCTCGCGATCGGCAATCCCTTCGGGGTCGGGCAGACCGTGACCCACGGCATCATCTCGGCGCTGGCGCGCACGCAAGTAGGCATCACCGACTATCAATTCTTCATTCAGACCGACGCCGCGATCAACCCGGGCAATTCAGGCGGCGCCCTGGTCGACATGACCGGCAAGCTCGCCGGCATCAACACCGCGATCTTCTCGCGCTCCGGTGGATCGCAGGGCATCGGTTTTGCGATCCCGGCCAATATGGTGCGGGTCGTGGTGGCTTCGGCGAAGGGCGGCGGCAAGGCCGTCAAGCGGCCGTGGCTTGGCGCGCGCTTGCAGGCGGTGACGCCGGAGATCGCCGAAACGCTCGGGCTCAAGCTGCCGACCGGCGCGCTGGTCGCCAGCGTGGTCGCCGACAGTCCGGCGGCGCGGGGAGGATTGAAATCGTCGGATCTGATTGTCACGATTGACGGGCACGCGGTCGAGGATCCCAATGCCTTCGATTACCATTTTGCGACGCATCCGCTCGGCGGTACCGCGCAGATCGACGTGCAGCGCGCCGGCAAGGCCGTGAAGCTGACGGTGCCGCTGGAAACCGCGCCCGATACCGGTCGCAACGAAATCGTCCTGACGGCGCGCTCGCCGTTCCAGGGGGCGAAAGTCGCCAACATCTCGCCGGCGGTCGCCGATGAGCTGCATCTGGATGCGGACTCAGAAGGGGTCGTGGTGACCGATCTGGCCGATGGCGGAACCGCCGCCAAGGTTGGTTTCCAGAAGGGCGACATCATCCTGGCTGTCAACAATCAGAAGATACTCAAGACCAGCGACATCGAAAAAGCCACGCGCGAATCCGCCCGGGTCTGGCGGATCACCCTGGTGCGCGGCGGCCAGCAGATCAACGTCACGCTGGGCGGATGAGCCCGAAGCAACCACGCGGAGGTGCCAACCTGTTCGCCGCCGCGGGGATGGAGCAGGATGCGCCGCATCCGCTGCCCGACAGATTGCGTCCGCGAGCGCTGTCGGAGGTCGTCGGGCAGGATCACATCCTGGGGCCGGACGGCGCGTTGACGCGCATGCTGGCGACGCGCACGCTGGGCTCGCTGATCTTCTGGGGACCGCCGGGCACCGGCAAGACCACGGTGGCGCGACTGCTGGCGGATGCCACCGACCTGCATTTCGAACAGCTTTCGGCGGTATTTTCCGGGGTTGCGGATCTGAAGAAAGCGTTTGACGCGGCGCGCGCCCGGCGAGAGATGGGCAAGGGAACGCTCTTGTTCGTCGACGAGGTGCATCGGTTCAATCGCGCGCAGCAGGATTCGTTTCTGCCCGTGATGGAGGACGGCACCGTGGTGCTGGTCGGCGCCACCACCGAAAATCCTTCGTTCGAGCTCAACGCCGCTTTATTGTCGCGGGCACGCGTTCTGGTGTTTCATTCGCTCGACGCGACCGCGATCGAAAAGCTGTTCGTTCATGCCGAGAGGATCGAGGGCAGGGCGCTGCCGCTCGACGCGGAAGCCCGCGCCGTGCTGGTGCGGATGGCCGACGGCGATGGCCGCGCCGCGCTGACGCTTGCCGAAGAAGTCTGGCGCGCCGCGCGTCAGGACGAAATATTCAACGCCGCACAGCTCCAGGAGATTTTGCAGCGCCGCGCGCCGATCTACGACAAATCTGCCGACGGACACTACAACCTGATCTCGGCGCTGCATAAGGCGGTGCGCGGCTCCGATCCGGACGCTGCGCTGTATTATCTCGCCCGCATGATGGACGCCGGCGAAGACCCGCTGTTTCTGGCCCGGCGCGTGGTCCGCATGGCGGTCGAGGACATCGGTCTGGCCGATCCGCAGGCGCTGGTGATCGCCAACGCCGCCAAGGACGCCTTCGATTTCCTCGGCTCTCCCGAGGGCGAACTCGCGATCGCGCAGGCCGTCATCTATCTTGCCACCGCGCCGAAATCGAACGCCGCCTACAAGGCGTTCGGGGCTGCGATGCGCGCGGCCAAGGAGGGCGGCTCGCTGCTGCCGCCCAAGCATATTTTGAATTCGCCGACCAAATTGATGAAGTCGGAAGGTTACGGCGACGGCTACCAATACGACCACGACGCGCCGGAAGGTTTTTCGGGGCAGGACTATTTTCCGGAAGCGCTGGGCCGCCAGACCTTCTACGACCCGCCCGATCGCGGCTTCGAGCGCGAGATCCGCAAGCGGCTGGACTATTGGGCGAAGCTGCGGCGGGAAAAATCGGGAAAATAACCTGATCCACCCTCCGATGCTCCCGACGTCTTCTGCGGTTTCGCCTGGCTTGGCCGATCCCGCGGCCGATTTGTACCGATTTGCCGTGACGCTTCCGTGCTTTTGCGCTACCCAACTGCCTGATCCGGAGCCACAGCATTCATGAGCCGTCGCGTCAAAAAACCCCTGAAGGCCAGGGGCGATCGCCCGAAGGGCGCGCGCCCTTATCGGGGCTCGCAGGCCGAACGGCCGCAGGCGTATCGTCCCGGCGGCAAGCCGGCGGCGCGCTTTGCCGCGCCGCGCGTCGCCAAGCCGGCGCCCTTCATCCCGGAGCCCGAAAAAGTCGTCACCGAGCCGCCGCCGTTGCCGACCAAAGTTCAGACCGTGGTGGTGACGGCGGACGAGAACAACATGCGCGTCGATCGTTTTCTGGAGGCGCGCTTTCCCGGACTGTCGTTCTCCCACATCCAGCGTATCGTTCGCAAAGGCGAGCTGCGCGTCAACGGCAAGCGCGCCGACAGCAAGGACCGGCTGGAGGAGGGCCAGAGCGTCCGCATTCCGCCGCTCAAGCTCGATGCGCCCAAGGGCACAGGTCCGCTCTCGGAAGCCGCGACCAAGACGTTGTCCGCGCTCAAGGACATGATCCTGTTTGAGGATGCCGACGTCATGGTGCTGAACAAGCCGGCGGGCCTCGCGGTGCAGGGCGGTTCCGGCACCACGCGGCACGTCGACCAGATGCTGGAAGCGATGCGGGACACGAAGGGGCAAAAGCCCCGTTTGGTGCATCGGCTCGACAAGGACACTGCGGGCTGTCTTGTGGTCGCGAAAACGCGTTTCGCCGCGACCGCCCTGACCGGATCGTTCCGCCATCGCTCCGCGCGCAAGATCTACTGGGCGCTGGTGGCCGGCGTGCCGAAACCGAAGCAGGGCCGCATCTCGACCTATCTCGCCAAGGAAGAGGGCGAGGAAGACACCATCATGCGGATCGCCACGCATGGCGATGAGGGCGCCAGCCATGCCGTGACTTACTATGCCGTGGTGGAGACATCGGCGCAGAAGCTCGCCTGGGTATCGCTGAAACCGGTCACCGGGCGGACCCACCAGTTGCGCGCGCATATGGCCCATATCGATCATGCCATCGTCGGCGACCCCAAATATTTCAACAAGGAAAACTGGCAGTTGCCGGGCGGTTTGCAGAAACGGCTTCATCTGCTGGCGCGGCGGATCGTGATCCCGCATCCGCGCGGCGGCGTGATCGACGTGACCGCGCCGCTGCCGCCGCACATGCTGCAATCCTGGAACCTGCTCGGCCTCGAGGCCGACCGGTTCGACCCGATCGAGAACGCGCCGGAGGAATGACGGCGCGTCGCCGGATCGATACGCCGCCGCCCGATATCGCCGGAGCGCAGCAAGAACTGTCAAAGCGAGGTTGTATCGATCGGATATCGTTCGCCTCGACGCGCCGCTCCTCATCACATGGCGCGGTGGACATGCAACATTCGAGGCTCCGCCCATGATCGGGAATTGGCTCCGCGCCGCGCTCTGCGTTTTCGTTCTCTGCGGGGCTGCGTTTTGCAACGCTACCGCAAATGCGCAGACACTCGTTCTGACCGGCGGCAGCGTCTATGCTTCGCCTGACGCCGCCACGCTCCCCGATGCGGTCGTTGTAACCTCCGGTGGCGTCATCAGCGCGGTCGGCCGCCGCGGCGAAGTCGAAATCCCCAGGGACGCCCGCGTCATCGATTGCAGCGGAAAGACCGTCGTTGCCGGTTTCTGGAACAGTCACGTCCATTTCACGCAGCCAGTTTGGAAAACCGCCGCCGGTGGGCCGGCCGCGCCACTCACGGCACACATGCAGGCGATGCTGACGCAATGGGGGTTCACCACGGTGTGGGACCTGGGCTCCGACCCGGCCAACTCGCTGGCGTTGCGCCGCCGCGTCAATGCGGGCGACGTGCTCGGTCCCAACATTTTCCTTCTCGGCAGCATTTTTCCCAAGGAGGGTCATCCCGCCTATCTCCCCGCCGAAATGAAGCTGCCCGAGATTGCCGATCCGGATGCAGCCGCGCAATTGGCGCGGTCTTATCTGGCCATGGGGTTGGATGGCATCAAACTCTTCACCGGTTCCTTCAAGGGCGAAGACAAGCCGGTGGTGAACATGGACGTTGCGGTCGCCAAGGCTGCGGTCGATGTGGCGCATGCGCAGGGCAAGCCGGTATTCGCCCATCCGCAAAACAAGACGGGTGTGGACACGGTGATCGCTGCCGGCGTGGATGTGATGGCACACACCGTCCCGGCGCCGGGATATCCTCAATATACCCCCGAGCAACTCGCGCGGTTCAAATCGCAGGGCACCGCTTTGATTCCGACGCTCTCGCTTTTCACAACCGTCGTCCTCGATCCCGGCGTGACGGCCCGAATAACCGCCGCAACCGTCAATCAACTCAGGCAATTTGCGGACAATGGCGGTGTCGTTCTGTTTGGCACCGACGTCGGCTTCACCACGATCTACGACACCTCGCTCGAATATCAGCTGATGCACCGCGCTCTCTCGGAACGACAAGTGCTCGCCTCGCTGACGACGAACCCGGCCATGTACTTCAAGGCCGCGAACAAAGGCAGGATCGAAAAAGGATTTGACGCCGATTTCGTCGTTCTTGACGGCGATCCCATCGCCGACGTCGGGAACCTCGCCAAAGTCGCCTATACCATCCGTGCGGGCCAGATCATCTATCAGAGACCGTGAAGGGCTGCCGCCGGCTCGCCCTCGACGGTTCGAGGGGACCGGAACTGCCTGAAGAATAATTTAACTTGCGGTTGGTCGGGGCGATCACGACATAGCCATTATGAAACGGCTTTTGATCATGGCCTGTGTGGTCACCGCGGCGCTGGTCGCGGCCGATACCGCGCCGGCGCAGGTTCTTATTCCGCCGGGCACGTCCCCGTTCAGTCCGCCGCTGCCGCCACCTCCGCCGCCGCCGAAAATCGAGGTTCCGGTGGTGCCGAAGATGGATGCGCCGCCGCGCCAGAGCTATGTGCCGGCGGCTCCCGCTCCGTCCTTCGGCGAGCGCATCACGACGTGCCTGAGCGACGCCGCCGGGGCCGGGCTTGGCCCAAACGATCGCGCGGAATATTCCCGCAACTGCGCCAACAGATAGTCCCGATCCGGGGTAAGCCAAGTAGCTGGCTTCGGCTGTTCAGCCATAGGCCGCGCGGTGCCGTTGCCGTCCGACCAGCACACTCACCAGAAGCAGGTTGAGAATGTTGGCGCCGATGCCGACGGCGAATGCGGGCGCATAAAATCCGAGATGGTCGTAGAGCAGACCGGCAAGCCAGCTGCCGGCGGCCATGCCTCCGCCGCTGAACAGCAACAGTGTCGGGATTCTCCAGTAGGCTTCCGATGCCGGAAACAATTCACGCACCGTCAGGACATAGGCCGGAATGATGCCGGAAAAGCCGAGCCCGAAAGCGGCGGCCACCATAAACAGTCCGGCTTCATTCTGCGTCAACAGGAAGGCCGTCATCGACGCGGCCTGCCAGGCCGATCCGATCAGTACGGTCGCAAGACCGCCGATCCGGTCGGAGATCGCACCCCAGATTTGCCGGCTCAGGAACGCGGTGCCGAGCAGCACCGACAGCATCAGGGCGCCCATCGACCGGCGGATCCCGAGATCGCTGCAAAATGCGACCAGGTGGCCCTGCGGCATCGCCATCGGAATGCAACACAGCACGGCGGCGGCGCACATTGCCGCGAACACGGCATTCGGTGGCCAGCCGAGCACACGCACTTTACTCGAGCTCGCTCCCGACGGCGCCGTCGGATGAATCACTTCGGGTGGCGCACGAAAATAAATCGCCGCCAACGGCACGACACAAACGATCTCGGCGAGCGCATACCACAGCATCGCCTGCCGCCAGCCGAAATGGACGATCGCTTGCTCGAATACCGGCGGCCAGATCGCGCCGGCGAGATAGGTTCCGCTCGAGATCAGCGCCAGCGCCGAGCCACGCCGGCGGTCGAACCAGCGGCTGACATAAATGTACAGGGGGGCATTGATGCCGCCGATCCCGATCAGACCGATGAACAGCCCGTGGCCGATCCACAGCGGCCAGGGCGGCCCGAGGGTCGAAATTGTAAGGCCAAGGCCGATCATCAACGAGCCGAAGATGACCGTCCAGCGCGTACCGATCCGATCGGCAACTCGGGACATGATGATTCCGCCCGCGCCGGAACCGAGCCACGCCAGCGCGCTGGCGAGCGCTGGAACCGAGCGCGCCCCGCCCACCTCGCTGGCGATGTCCTTGAGCGCCACCACGGTAAGCCAGGCGCCGCCGAACGACATCCCAAGGATGAAGAGTGCTACGGAGGCGACGGCCCAGGAGGCCTTGGTCTCGACGGAAACTGGGGATTGCAACATGAGGGGGGACCCGGCCGACGAATCCCTTTTACAGGCCGCGCGGAATTTCACCACCCGCATCCACGTCGGGTCAGCTCCACGTGCTGCATTGCGTCAAAATGCGTGTCGCGTCTTTCCTGCCAGCGGAAACCGCAGGAGCGATTTTAAGTCCGCGTCCTAGTCCCGATACTGCGCCAGAAACGCGCGCAGCGAATCATGCGGGCTCTCGACGTCGTAGATCACCCAGCCGTCGGGACCGTTCACCAGAATGAAATTCATGGTGATGGCGCGGCCGCGGTTGTCGAAGGCCACCGCGACATAGGTCCTGTCGAATTGCTTGCGCAGCATGGAGATCGAGATCGCGCCGAGCTTCCATGTCGGGCTTTGCACCAGAAAATCGTATGGCGGCTTGCTTGACGCACGCCAGGCCTCGCGCAGGCTTGGATCGAAGAACTGGTCCGCCGTGGCGACATCGCGCGGCAGTCCGCCGGAGAGCGCGGACGACCGGTCGCCATAATAGGCGTAGACATTGCGCACCAGCGATTCCGGCGAACGGAATCCGGCTTGCACAGTCGGGACACCGAGGCCGGTCAGCAGAACAAGACAGGCCAGCGGAACCAGGATCGCTGTCCGGACCCTCGCTGTCGCCCGCGAGCTCGCTTTATTTGCAGCCATCCTTGTCGTACCCTGCGCACAGATATCACCGACGCGTGAAAGCCGAAAACCACAAAATGCGTGAGCTGTTCGACGAAGTGGCCGGAAAATCCCCGCTTGACCCGCAGGAGGCGGTGCGGCGCACGACGCGCGGGCCGCAGCGCAAGCGCTTCTATGCCAGCGCCGGCGTTGCCGAGGGCAAAAGCGGATTTTTGGTTACGCTCGACGGCAAGCCGATCAAGACGCCCTCCGGCCACCAGGTGATGGCGCCGGCGCGTTCGATCGCGGACGCCATCGCGGCGGAATGGAACGCGCAAGCCGACACCATCAATCCCCTGACCATGCCGCTGACGCGCTTTGCCAACAGCGTCGTCGAAGGGGTAGCCGGCAAGGTCGATGCGGTGGCCGACGACATCGCGAAATATCTGGGGTCCGATCTGTTGTTCTACCGCGCCGGCCATCCCGAGGCGCTGGTCGCGCGCGAGGCCGCGCATTGGGATCCGATCCTGTTCTGGGCCGCGGACACGCTGGGCGCCCATTTCATCCTCGCCGAAGGGCTGGTGCACGTCCGCCAGCCCGATTCAGCTATCGCCGCGGCGCGGGCGGCGATGCCGCCGGATGCGTGGTCGATCGCGGCCCTGCACATGGTCACGACGCTGACCGGTTCGGCGCTGCTGGCATTGGCGCTGTTGCGTGGCGTCCTCGATCAGGACCAGGTCTGGGCCGCGGCCCATGTCGAGGAGGACTGGAACATCGAAAAATGGGGCGTCGACGAGGAGGTGGCGGCACGGCGCGCCGCGCGGCTGGTCGATTTCAGGGCCGCGGCCAGCATCCTGAAAGCCTTGAATTCCGGGGTCGGTTAACGACAGGTTTACGACACGGGGGTAGCTTCGGCCGGGCCTGACCCGGTGAAGCCTATGTCGATCGTGATCACGCCGAATGTTCCGCCGGTTGCCGCGCAAGCGGTGACGACGGCGGATATTGTGCTGCAGCCCGGCAGCGTGATCAGCGCCCGGGTGCTGCAGATCCTCGGCAACGACCAGGTCCAGATTTCGATCGGCGGCCAGCCGATCGAGGTCACGTCGCAGGTCCCGCTGCAGCCCGGCCAGACGCTGCAGCTTCAGGTTTCGCAGACCGCCAGTGGCATAGGCCTTGCGATCGTCAGCCAGCAAAGCGGCGCTGCCGCCAGCCAAGGGGCCGCCGGCGCGACCGCGACACTCGATTCCGTGACATTGGCGCCCAACGCGGCAGCCATCGCGGCACTCGCGCCGCCAGGGGCGCCGGTGGCGAGCAATCCGCTCACCGCGCTGGAGACGCTGGCGGTCGCGCTCGCAGCCCAGACCGCGGCGACGCAGCAGACTTCGCTGGCGCCGCTGTTTGCCAATCTCGGCGCCGCCGCCGGGTTGGCGGGCCTGCCGCCGCAGGTCCAGCAGGCCGTGGCCCAGGTGCTGGCGCAACAGACCAGTCTCGATCAAAACCTCAGCGGCGGCGACGTCCAGCATGCCTTCCAGAATTCCGGGCTGTTTCTGGAAGCCTCATTGGCGTCCGGATCGGTTTCACCGACGGCCACGCCGGATCTGAAGGCCGCCCTGATTGTGCTACGCCAGGTGCTGACGACATCGCTTGCCAACGTGACGGCGGGGATCCCGG
The DNA here is from genome assembly GCA_963829315.1 of uncultured Alphaproteobacteria bacterium. Classification (GTDB taxonomy): domain Bacteria; phylum Pseudomonadota; class Alphaproteobacteria; order Rhizobiales; family Xanthobacteraceae; genus Bradyrhizobium. The sequence goes on from CAWHIO010000012.1 coordinate 10,614, forward strand.
GCACGCCGGCTGCCGCGGTAACGGTGCTCACAGCGCAACCGTCCACGACGCCGGCGACGACGACGCCGGCGACGGTGGCGCAAGGCGCGACGGCGGCGGAAGTGGTGGCGCAGCAAGCTGCGACAGCATTGGCGGCAGTAGCGGCAACGCTGGTCCAGCCGGGGACGACACCAGGCACCGTGGCGCTGGCGCAGGCCGCACAGCCATCCATTCAATTGTCCGAACAGACCGTCACCATTGTTGCCGGGCCGGAAACGCCGGCGATCGTGTCGCCCCCGATCGCGCCGCCGCTCGCCTCGGCAACGACCGCACCCGCGGCCTCGGCCCAGGCCGCGCCGCTCGCGGTCGCCCAGGAAATTCTCGACCTCGGCGCGGCAAACCAGATTCTCTCGCCCGCATCGACGCCGGCCGACGCCGCGGCGCGGGCCGCTGTAAGCAGCGCCGCGCTCAATCTGCTGCAGGAGGCGGTCCAGGCCGGCCCGCTGGCGGCAGGCAGTCCATCCAGGTTTGTCTTTGAAAACGGTCAGATGCTGTCGCTGCTGCCGGCGGTGACCGGCGCGCGCGCTGCTGCGATCGATGATCCCGAATTTGCACGCACCAACCTGCCGCCGCCGCCGATCAATGGCGCATTGCCCTCGGCCCAGCCGGTGATGCCCGCGACCCTGGTAGCGCACGCGCCGGTTGAAGCGACGCTGCAGCATCTGCTCACCGACACCGACGGCGCGATCGCGCGGCAGACGCTGCTGCAGGTCGCCTCGTTGCCCGGCCAGACCGACACCACCGCGGGGAGGCTCGATCCCGCGGTGCCGCGGTGGAATTTCGAAATTCCGTTCGCGACGCCGCAGGGCACTGCGATGGCGCAGTTCGAGATATCGCGCGACGGCGGCGGTCGCGAGGCCGGCGCCGCCAAGCCGGTATGGCGGGCGCGGTTCTCGCTCGACGTCGAACCCGCCGGTCCGGTCCACGCGCAGGTCTCGCTGAGCGGCGAGCGGACGTCGGTGCGGATGTGGGCGGAGCGGCCGGCGACCGCGGCGCAATTGCGCGCCGGTGTGTCGCAGCTCAGCCAGGCCCTCAGCCGCGCCGAGCTGCAGCCCGGCGATATCGTGGTCCGCGACGGCGCGCCGCTGCAGCCTGCCTCGGCGCCCGCGGGACATTTCCTGGACCGCGCGCTATGAGCGTGAAAACCAAAAACCAGCTCGCGGTGGCGCTGCATTACGACAGGACGGGCGCGCCCCGTGTCGTCGCCAAGGGCAAGGGAAGCCTCGGCAAAAAGATCATCGAGGTCGCCAAGGCCAACAACATTCCGATCGAGGAGAACGAGGTGCTGGCGGGCGCGCTCTCCAACGTCGAGATCGGCGACGAGATTCCGGCGGAGCTCTACAAGGCGGTGGCGGAAGTGCTGATCTTCGTGCTGCGGCTGTCGCGGCGAATTCCCTAGCTCCGGTCGCAAGGCGGCGAAGTCGCCCTCCGGGGATTCGTCATGCCCGGCCTTGTGCCGGGCATCCACGTGTTGGTTTCACTAGAACCAGAAAAGACGAGCCCGGCCATGACGGAAGGGGTGCCTTCGCCGACCGCATGAATCTGACGCGAGCCTGCCTGGCCGAGATCGGCGCGATCTGAATGGCCGTTATCCGTTTGCTCCCGCTGGCGCGGGCGACCAGGCTGGATTAGCATCCGGGATTGCCCAAGAAACGTCCGGAGGAAGTCATGAAATCCGAAATCTTCTTATCGTCGCTCGCGATCGCCGCGGCCGGCGGCTGGTTCGCCGCCACGATGTTCGCCGCGCCTGCGACCGGCAAGGAGCCGCGCTTTCCGCAACTCACCATGGAACAGCTCAGCGACGCGCAGAAGCCGCTCGGCGAGCAGATCATGAAGGTTTCCAGCGTCGGCCTCGGCGGACCGTATAATCCGATGATACGCAGCCCGGTGCTGGGGCAGCGGCTGTACGACCTGTTTTATTATCTGCGCTGGCAGACCTCGGTGCCGACCAAGCTCAACGAGTTCGCGATCCTGATCATCGGGCGGCAATGGAAGTCACAGGTCGAATGGTTCGCGCACGCGCCGCTGGCGGCCAAAGCCGGCCTCAACACCGAAATCATCGCCGAGCTGAAGGCCGGCAAGCGGCCGTCGAACATGGCCGAGGATGAGGCCGTCGTGTACGATTTCGTCACCGAGCTCACCACCACACAAAAGGTTTCCGACGAAACCTATGCGCGGGCCAAGAAGGTGTTCAACGACCAGCAGATCGTCGACCTCACCGCGGTGGCGGGCAATTACGTCATGGTAGCGATGCTGCTGGCGATGGCGGAAGAGACCGTGCCGCCCGGCAAGGAACCACCGTTCAAGGTCGGGGAGAAGTAGGGGGCCGCAACCGTCATTGCGAGCCAACGGGTCAGCGCGAAGCGCTGCCCGATGACAGGCTCCGCGAAGCAATCCATAGCGGCGCTGGCGAGATGGATTGCTTCGTCGCTTTGCTCCTCGCAACGACGGGTAGACGAAATGCGTCTCTACCCCAGCTTGAACAACGCCTGCAAAAATTCGCTCACCGCCTTGCGGGCGGCTTCGGCGGTGGCGGGATTGCCGCCGACATGCGGGTTGAGTTCGATGCAGGCATCCTGGTAGGTGAAGGGCGCTTGCGTGTCGGCGTTTATCAAGACGCCGCCTTCGCCTTCCCGGATATGGCAGTTGCGCGCGGTCTGCGCGTTGGCGGATACCACCATGCTTGAAACCCCGAGCAGTCCGCTATCGAAGGCATGCTGCGAATCCGGATATTCGGTCAGCACCACGTCGCGCCCGGCGTCCTTGAGCCGCGCCACATAGGTCTTGCAGCTTGCCACCGGATTGTAATCGTCGGGCGTGCCGTGAAAGATCCGGATCGGCCGCGCCGCCACCTCGGTATCGCCGAGATAGGTGGTCGAGCAGTCCGGATAGAACGGAATGTAGCCCGCGAACCGGACACCGGATTTGTTCCAGAGCTCGTTGAAGCGATCGAGGCTCGCATAGAGCGCGGCCTGTCCGCCGCGCGAAAATCCCATCAGCACGATGCGATCAGGGTCGACGCGTGGATGATGTGCGAGAATTTCGAGCGAGCGATAGATATCAATGATCAGATTGAGCCGGCCCAGCAGCGCCTGGTTGGGGCCGACCACCGTCAGCCCGCGGCCGGAAAAGCCGTCGATCACGAAGGTTGAAATCCCCATCGAATTGAATTGACGTACCCATGGCTCGATATTGGCGCCGACGCCGCTCGAGCCGTGCATCAGCACCACGACCGGCAGCCGCCCGGTGCCTTGGGCGATGCGAAATTCCCCGGCGACGGTAACCGGCTTGCCGTTGGAATCGCCGCTCAGAAACTGCCGGTCCGACAGGGTGAGCGTCGGGATCGCATGGAGTTCGACGCGGGAGGCGATCTCCTTCGGTACCGACTGCGCATTGGTTTCGATGGCGACCAGCAGAAGGCCGCTACAGATCATCCAGGCAGCGATCGCCCCGCGCATGCCAACTTGCATCGTTTCCCCCAATTCTTGCTTTTCGCCGACAGGCTGCGCGGGAATAGAACAAGCGGTCGGGCGGGTGTCAAACCGCGCCCGCCTTGGCGTCCTTGCCGATGCGGCCGAGATGGGTGAAGCCGAATCCGGTGAAATATTTCAGGCCGTAGCCGAGCGCGCGGTCGAACCCGATATGCGCCAGCCAGATCATCGCGATCGACAACGTCAGCGGCGAGGCCAGCGCAAATCCCGATGTCATCAGCGCCATCGGCGCCATGTAGCTGTGCGCGGCGTTGTAGACGACCGCACCGACCTTCGGGCCCGCCAGATAGCCCAGGAAGCTGAGATCGGGCGCCAGGAACAGCACGGCGTAGATCCACCAGTACCCGCCCCAGACCGCGTATAACAGCGTCATCCCGGCAAACAGTGTCAGCCCTTCGAGGCGGAGCAGCGTGAGCGGTCCCCCCGACACGGTGCCTGTGATGGGTTGGCTTGCGGTATCGGCCATCGGCTCTGCTCCCAGTTGAATGCCCGGATATATCGCGCGCCCGGCAGGGCCGGTAGTGGAGTGGATTTGACATTCGCTCAACCTAGCCCGAGTTTGCAAAGCGAATGTCAAATCCAAAACTCCACTACAAACCTATATTTGCCAGTGGTCCTTTGATTCTAACATTCGCAAAGGTGTCTGCCGAGGCGGGATGCGAATGTTAAAATCGGACCACTGGCGGCCGGGAAGGGCGTTTCCCGCTGACAAAATGCCGTGTTAGAACCCAGCCAGATCGGGCGGGAATTGAAGCCATGAAAGACATCCTGGATACCCTTGAGGAACGGCGCGCCGGCGCGAGATTGGGCGGCGGCGAGAAGCGCATCGAGGCGCAGCACGCCCGCGGCAAGCTGACCGCGCGCGAGCGCATCGAGCTTCTGCTCGACAAGGGCAGTTTTGAGGAGTTCGACATGTTCGTCGAACACCGCTCGACCGAATTCGGCATGGAAAAGACCAAGGTGCCGGGCGACGGCGTCGTCACCGGATGGGGCACCGTCAACGGCCGCAAGACCTTTGTCTTCGCCAAGGATTTTACCGTTTTCGGCGGCTCGCTGTCGGAAACCCACGCCCAGAAGATCGTCAAGATCCAGGACATGGCGATGAAGGCGCGGGCGCCGATCATCGGGCTCTACGACGCCGGCGGCGCGCGCATCCAGGAAGGCGTCGCAGCCCTTGCCGGCTATTCCTACGTGTTCCGCCGCAACGTCATTGCGTCGGGCGTGATCCCGCAGATCTCCGTCATCATGGGGCCGTGCGCCGGCGGCGACGTCTATTCGCCGGCCATGACCGACTTCATCTTCATGGTGAAGAACACCAGCTACATGTTCGTCACCGGGCCCGACGTGGTGAAAACCGTCACCAACGAGGTCGTCACCGCGGAAGAACTCGGCGGCGCCAGCGTGCACGCCACGCGCTCCTCGATCGCCGACGGCGCGTTCGAGAACGACGTCGAGGCGCTGTTGCAGATGCGCCGGCTGATCGATTTTTTGCCCGCCAACAACACCGACGGCGTGCCGGAATGGCCGAGCTTCGATGACATCGGCCGGGTCGACATGTCGCTGGACACGTTGATTCCCGATCATCCGAACAAGCCCTACGACATGAAGGAATTGATCCTGAAGGTGGTGGACGAGGGCGATTTCTTCGAGATTTCGGAAGCCTTTGCCAAGAACATCGTCACGGGATTCGGCCGCATCGCCGGTCGCACCGTCGGCTTCGTCGCCAACCAGCCGATGGTGCTGGCGGGCGTGCTGGATTCCGACGCCTCGCGCAAGGCCGCGCGGTTTGTGCGTTTTTGCGATGCCTTCAACATTCCGATCGTCACCTTTGTCGACGTGCCCGGATTTTTGCCGGGCACCGCGCAGGAATATGGCGGCCTGATCAAGCACGGCGCCAAACTGCTGTTCTCTTATTCGCAATGCACGGTGCCGCTGGTGACCGTGATCACCCGCAAGGCCTATGGCGGCGCGTTCGACGTGATGGCGTCCAAGGAAATCGGCGCCGATGTGAACTACGCCTGGCCGACCGCGCAGATCGCGGTGATGGGCGCCAAGGGCGCGGTGGAAATCATCTTCCGCTCCGACATCGGCGACACCGACAAGATCGCCACCCGCACCAAGGAATATGAGGACCGGTTTCTATCGCCCTTCATCGCCGCCGAGCGCGGCTATATCGACGACGTCATCATGCCGCATTCGACGCGGCGGCGCCTTGCAAGGGCGCTGGCGATGCTGAAGGACAAGCATGTCGAGATGCCCGTGAAGAAGCACGATAATTTGCCGTTGTAGGCAATATTCATCAGAGTGCATAATAGCATTCTTAGCCCGATTCGATTATATTGAACCTATGACCGACGCCCTGAAAAAGCTCCTTGAAGTAGCCAAGACCGCCAAGCCGACTCCGGAGCACAGGGAGCAGCAACGGCGCAGCTTCGTCTACGGAAATACGCATTTCGAGAACGAGCTGATTACGCGGGAAATGATTGACCGCGAGGCGGAGAAACTGGCCAAGGATGAGAAATGACGGGTGAAGAGCGCGACCGGCGGGATAGCCGTGCGCTCGAACCCGAATTGATCACGGATCCTCAGGCGAAAGCCGCTGCCGAAGCAAGGAACGGCTTCCGGCAATACGACGCCGCGATCAGCGCAATCCAAAGTGCTCTGGAGCGGGGATCATTCAAGCTCCGCCCTTCGCTTATCCTAGGCTTGCAGCGGGAAGCTCTTGCGGGAATTAGTTCTTACGCGGGTAACTATCGTCCGGGCGGAGTCGCCATCGAGGGCAGTAAACACGAACCCGTTGGAGCACATATGGTTCCCGAACTCGTCGAGGATATGTGCGACTACGTCAACGATCATTGGGAAGTCAGCACACCGATTCACCTCGCGGCTTACGTAATGTGGCGGTTGAACTGGATTCATCCGTTCGCCGATGGTAACGGTCGGACATCGCGCATTGTTTCTTACGTCGTGCTTTCCGTTCGCGCGGGCTCGCTTCTACCAGGCACCCCCACAATTTCGGACCAAATCGTTGACAACCGGAAGCCGTATTTCGACGCCCTTGATGCGGCAGATTTGGCATATCGCGACGGCAATGTCGACATTTCGAAAATGGAAGAGCTCTTAGGCTCCCTGCTCGCGAATCAGCTTACCCGGTTTTACCAATCTGTCGGTGGCAAGCTGCCAGGATAATCCGACGGGAGCCCCGCGCCATGACCACGTTGTTCGCCTTCCTGCACCATCTCTGCGCCTTCACGCTGGTGTCGGCGCTGGCGATCGAGTTCGCGCTGATCCGCAGCGAATTGACGGTGTCGTCGGCGCGCCGGCTGCAGGTCACCGACCTCGTGCTCGGCATCGCGGCCGGCGCGCTGTTGATCGTCGGGCTGTTGCGGGTATTCCTGTTCGAGAAGAGCGCGAGCTACTATTTTCACAGCCATGCGTTCCTGACCAAGCTGTCGCTGTTCATCATCGTCGGATTGCTGTCGATCATTCCGACCATGGAATTCCTGTCCTGGCGCGGCGCGATCAAGGCCGGGCAGGTGCCGGTGATGGAGGTTGCCAAACGCAAGCGCGTCACCGCGGTGATCCACGCCGAACTCGCGGCCGTCGTCATCATCCTGCTGTGCGCCGCCATCATGGCGCGCGGCGGCTGGGTGTAGGTGCGTTAATCGTCGTCCCTGCCTAGTGCGCAATTGCGCACGGGCGCAGGGACCCATAACCACCAGCCCCTGCGTTAGGCGAGGCTTGGACACCGATCTTTTTCCCTTCGTCCTTCACGGCGTATGGGTCCCTGCGTTCGCGGGGACGACCGAGAGCGTGAGACACCTGAACGCGGAGTTCAGCGAACATTCATCTCGAATTGGAAAGACTTCCCCCATCGCAAACGGGATGCAAGGGAGGGAAGTCATGGAGCGCCGGGATTTTCTAAAACTCACCGTCGGATTTGTCGCAGGCGCGGCCACGCTCGCGGCGAGCGCACAGGCTGCGCCGTTGCCGCCGATCGCGGCGGGGCAGCCCCTCGTGCCTTCGCGGGACGAGGCCGTCGAACCTGCCGTGATTTCCCAGGACGAAGTCGATCACCTCAAGCCCGAGCAAGTCCGATGGGGCCATCACTGGCACCGCCGTCACTGGGGTTGGCATCGCCGCCATTGGCACCGTCGCCACTGGCATCGTCATCGCTGGTGAGTCGCCGGGTCCGATTGTCATCTTGGCGTAATCTGAAATCGTATTTTCATCGCGTACCAACAGGAAAGGAAAAGTCCATGAAGTTTCTTGCTGCCTCCGCCTTCGCCGTCGGTCTCAGCCTGGCGGGGATGACCGCATCGCAGGCGATGCCCGTGGCGCCGCTCGACCAGGCCGCCGCGGCCGACACCATCCGCGTCGCCGGCGGCTGCGGACCGGGCTGGCATCGCGGGCCCTATGGCGGCTGCCGTCCGATGTTCAATTGCCCGCCCGGCTGGCATTCCGGACCGTTCGGCCGCCGTTGCTTCCGCAACTGGTAGGGTTTTCGAGGGCAGGGACCGCAACCGACGCGCATTGCGGATCATGCGCGTCGCTGCGTTATGTTTCCATTGATCGCGCGAGAGATCAGCGCGTGGAAAGTCTCAGGCCGCCGTGCGAGAGCGGATGTTCCAGATCGTCGGGGCACCGGCGAAATACCAGGCTGCAAGACCGAGGTCGCAGACGGCGCATCCGATCGACGAGCTCGCCTCGAACGGAATGATCGGGTTTCCATAGAGATGGTGCGCGATGTCCCAGCCTGTGTGGAGCACCCAGCCGATGGCGATCGCCCGGTAGTTGTCGAGTCCGCGATAGGCCAGCAGGGTCATCACGGCGCAGAAGCCGAACTCCCAGAGCACGAAACCGCCGCTGAGGTAGGCGGCGCCGGCGCCCGCCAGAAATATCGCGCTAAAGCGCTGCCGCGCCGGCACGGCAATCAATGAGCACAATGCGACGAGAGCGGTCGACACCAAGAGCGGAGAGAACAGCATCGTTGCGGTAAGATCGAGTTGCGACTGAGGCGACATCGGCACACCTTCATGCTTCCGGCACGGCCGTTCGACGGCGCGGGGATCAGACCTCGCTCAGGATCTTCTCGATCGACGCCAGCCGCGATTTCATCTCGGCAAAATCCGACTGCAGCGCCGACAAAGACGCGGCACTCGCCGATTGGGCGGTGGCGGCGAGCTCGGCGAGCTTCCGGTAGGCATCCTGATTGTCCCCCAGCGCCCTGGTTTGCCGCGCGGCTGAGAAGTATTTCATGCCGAAGACGAACACGATCGTGAGCAGCACGAGCGCGGTCAGAATCGAAAAGACGCTGGAGTGGTCGGTCATGGCTGGTCTCCCTTTCAGTCGGGTTTGGCGTTTGGCGGCGTCAGCGTCTTGACGGCTTCGACGATCGTCGAAGGCCGCAGGTCGATGACGAAATCGGTGGCGGCGAAATAGTTGAGCGCCTTTCCGTCGGCGCCGAGTTCGAGCTGGCTGGTCACCAGCCCGGCGTCCTCCAGCTTCTGCAAATGCAGATGCAGCAGGGGACGGCTGATGCCGATCTCGCGCGCGAGCCGGCTGACATAATTGCGGCCGCCGGCCTTCAGCGTGGCGACGATCCGCAGCCGGTGCGGATTGGCCAGCGCAGCCAGTGCGGCCAGCATGTTGTCGCCCGTCCTCACCTGATGCGCTCCTATTTCACATGTAAGATATATCTTACATATGAACTAGACTTCGTCAACAGGTCGTTTGCGACCGGCCGCGCGGGCGGGCCATACGGACTACTTCGCGAGAAACGCCAGCATCAGTTCGTTGAATTTGGCAGGCGCGTCGAGGAACACCAGATGCCCGGCGTTTGGGATCACCTCGGCATGGGCATTGGGCATTTTGGCTGCGAGCGCTTTGGCGAGGTCGGCGTTCTGGCCCATCCTCGGCCGTAACGCCTCCGGCGCATTCGGCCGGCCCGGCGCGTTGTGGTCGTCGGCGCCCATGATGAACAGCGTCGGTTCGGATACAAGCGGAATTTCGTGCACCACCGGCTCGCGGTAGATCATCTGCCCCGAGCTGACAAAGGCGCGCAGCCAGCGCGGATATTCCGCGGAGCCCTTGATGTTGAAACGCGCGTCGATGAACGGCGTGATCTGGTCCGGCGGAATTTTCGGCGAATAATTGGTCTCGAGCTGCTTGCGGTAGCCTTCGGCGGTGAGCTTGTCCTCGTTCTCCAGGATTTTTTCGGTCGGCGTCGGCGGCACATACATCCGGTAGTCCTCCAGGCCGATCGGTGCTGCGAGCAGGAGATGATTGACCCGGTCAGGAAAAGCGCGCGCAATTCGAACACCCAGCATTCCGCCGAGCGAATGGGCGACGATATCGGCCCTGGCGATCTGCAGATGATCGAGCAGCGCGACGGTGTTGCGCGCCAGATTGTCGAAATGCAGCTCGCCTGCCGGCTTGGAGGATTTGCCGAACCCGATCTGGTCCGGCACCACCACGCGGAAACCGGCATCGTTCAGCGTCTTGATGACCGGCGCCCAGTAGCTCGCCGGAAAATTGCGGCCGTGCAGCAGCACCACGACGCGGCCATTCGGCGCCGCGGGAGCCACGTCCATATAGGCCATCCGGACCGGCTCGCCGTCATTGACCAGCGGCAACAGGCTGACCGGGTAGGGATAGGCATAGCCTTCGAGGTCGATGCCATAGGGCTCGCGCTGGTCCGCGCCTTGCGCCGGGATGGTGGCGAGTAGGACGGCGTAAAGCGCAGCCGCGAATTTCCGCATCAAATCCGCTCCACCAACCGGCTTGGTCCGCGGACTACTTCGCGGTGCCATCACATTTTCGATTAGTAACTTTGCAGAAATCGCTGCGATTGGCGCCAGCGGTGCTGCGACAACGCGCGAGAGCTTCATCGTCCGCCTGATTCTGCGTATCTCCAAGCGCCCATCCGGCTCCTGGTGTCCCATCCTTGGGGTCAAGCGCCATCGCCGCGCATTTGTTACTAAATGTGGAAATAACCTTGCATCGCGCCCGCGCCTTGGCAAAGGCGTTATCGGGCATACTGCCTGAGGCAAGCTGCTCCGGACCTTTTTTACATGCCCCCAATGCCGAGGCCCCGGCCGCGTCCCCATTTGGCTGGTTGGCGCTAAAAGCGAAAGCGTAGCCTTTAACCACCCCGCCGGGTGCGATGCCCTCGGCGATGGCTCCCGCAGAGTTTGCTCGATCACTCGCCACAAGAATTGCAACAAACGCAAGTAGCGACACTACGCCCCGGCCCATTTGAACTCCCGCCCATAGCAGACACGTCAAGTCTAAACCTTTGCCGGTCCGCCGAACAAGGCCTCGAAGCGTTTCTCGCCGTTGCGGCTGAAATTGACCACCCGGCTGCCCGGCGCGGTATCGCGCACGGCCCATTTCAGTTCGGTGAAGCGCGTCATCAAGGCCGCGCCGAGCGTGCCGGCGAGATGATGGCGCCGCTCGCTCCAGTCGAGGCAGGCCTTGCACACCGGGCGGCGCGGATGGGCGAGGGCTTCGGCGCCGATCTGCAAGGCCCTTGTCAGGAAACGCTGGCCTTCGGCGGTCAATTCGATGTCGTGCTTGTTCTGGCGCACCAGCTTCTGCCGCTTCATGCTGTCGAGCATCTGCACGCCGAGATCGCCGGCGAGGTGGTCGTAGCAAATTCGCGCCCGGCGCAGCGCCGGATCCTTCGGCCCGGTGCGGACACGCATGTGGCCGGCGCGGGCGGCCAGTCCCGCCAGTCCCTCGAGCACGCCGGCGACGTCGGGATCGCTGAGGCGGTAATAGCGGTGGCGGCCCTGCTTTTCCTGTTCGATCAGGCCGCCGGCCTCGAGTTTTCCCAGATGCGAACTGGCGGTCTGCGGCGTGATGCCGGCCTCCTGCGCAAGTTCGCTCGCGGTCAGCGCACGGCCGCTCATCAGCGCCGTCAGCATGTTGGCGCGGGCGGGGTCGCCGACCAGCGAAGCGACCATGGCGATGTCGGGGCCTGCTTTCATCCTTCGATGGTAGACGAAGCATTCACGTCGATCAAGCGGGTATTGTGTGCCTGAACTCATGCCTCGTCTTTGCGAGCGAAGCGAAGCAATCCATCTTGCCGCGGAAAGAAAGAATGGATTGCTTCGTCGCGGAGCCTGTCATCGGGCGCGCATTCGCGCGACCCGTTGGCTCCTCGCAATGACGGCTGGCGCTGAGACGATACAAACACCCGGAGGTTCCCATGGCCATCACCGTCTTCATCCGTTACCAGCTCGATCCGTACAAGCGCGCGACGTTCGAGGAATATGCCAGGCGCTGGATTGCCGTCATCCCGAAATGCGGCGGCGATCTGGTCGGCTACTGGATGCCGCATGAGGGCACCAACAACATCGCGTTCGCGCTGATCTCGTTCGAAAGTCTCGCGGCCTATGAAGCCTACCGGGCGCGGCTGCGCGCCGATGCGGACGGCATTGCGACCTTCCAATTCGCCGAAGAGCACAAATTCATCCTAAGCGAGGAACGCACGTTTTTGCGCAAGGTGGTTGCGTAAGCACGCACTGGCGCGGGATGGGAGGCGTGGCTATGGTCGCGGCCCAACAAGCCGTCAGGGAAGGGAGAGAGATCATGCCGATCAGGACAGCCGACAAGCGCGCGACGTTCCGCAAGCTGCACCAGACCGGGTGCTTCGTGCTGCCCAATCCGTTCGATGTCGGCAGCGCCAAGGCGCTGCAGCAACTGGGCTTCAAGGCATTGGCTTCGACCAGCGCGGGTTTTGCCTGGACCATCGGCAAGGCCGACAACCGGGTGACCCTCGACGAGGTCTGCGCGCATCTCACCGCGCTGTGCGCCGCGGTCGACCTGCCGGTCAACGCCGATTTCGAGGGCGGCTTCGCGCACAAGCCGGAGAAGGTGGCGGCCCATGTCGCCCGCGCCGTCCAGACCGGCGTGGCGGGCTTGTCGATCGAGGATTCCACCGGCGATGCGGCCAAGCCGCTCTACGAACGCGCGTTTGCGATCGAGCGCATCAAGGCGGCGCGTTCGGCCATCGATGCCGACCACAGCGGGGTTTTGCTGACCGGCCGCTGCGAGGGTTTTCTGGTCGGGCAGACCGACCTGAACATGGTGATCGACCGGTTGTGCGCCTATGCGGACGCCGGCGCCGATTGTCTCTATGCGCCCGGTATCAAGACCAGGGAGCAGATATCGGCGGTGGTGAAGGCGGTCAGCCCCAGGCCGGTCAATCTCCTGATCGGAGCGTCCGGCCTGTCGGTGGCGGAAGCCGCCGATCTCGGCGTCCGGCGGATCAGCGTCGGCGGTTCGCTGGCGCGCACCGCCTGGGCCGGGTTCATGCGCGCGGCGCGCGAGATGGCGGAGCAGGGAACCTTCACCGAACTGGCCAAGGGTTTTCCGGGCGGCGAACTGAACAAGATGTTCGGCTGACGCGATGGCGCTGCGCCCATAACGGACATCAGATGTCCGTCATGGGCTCAGTTCATCCACGCGAAAAAGTCGCTTACTTGCTGGCCGGTGCGTTGTTGGCCGGGCCGGCGGGTGCCGGCGGCGGCGGTGACTGCGCCGGCGCCGCGCCCGTGGTCGTTCCCGGAGCGGTATTGGCGCGCGGGGTGACATCCCGCATCCCCGGAGGCGCCGTGGGCGGCGTGGTATTCTGTGTCATCGCCGGCGCGGCGTTCTGGGCGGTCGACGAGGTGCCGGGCTGATGCATCGACGAGTTGTTCAGCCCGTAGAACACCGCACCCAGCACCAGGGCGATACCGACCGCGAAAAGCGCGATCCTGCCGCCACCGGCGGGACCTTCCGCCAGTTCGGGATCGACCTGCAGTTCGCTGTCGAGCTGGGTCGGGGGACGAAGATCGTCGTCGCGCAAATTGGCGCGCGAGGGATTGCTGGGACGATAGAGGTCGTTGGAACGATAGGGATCGTCCGGATGCGGTTGCTGGGCCATGACGTGCTCCTCCGTTATGCCGCGACAACGGCCGCTGGCCGCGGAGGTTCCCCGAAAACTCCCTATTTTCCGAATGGTTCAATCCGTTCAGGATGGAACCCGCGACGCAAGTCCGAACAATCCTTCTACGAGGATGTGGGCTGCTTTCGCGCCGGGCCCTCGCGACGGCGTCTACCGCCGCGCCTTTGCCACCTGCGCCGGCGTCACCAGGCTTGCGGCGTTGCCCCAGGAATTGCGGATGTAATTCGTCACATCGGCAATCTGCTGGTCCGACCATTGCTTGGCGTAACCCGGCATCGATCCCTTGTTGGGCGCGCGCGGCGTCGTGATCGTTTGGGCGCCGTCGAGGATGATACGAAGCGTGCTGGATGGATTGGCGGACTGCAAATTCGCGTTGCCCGGCAGCGGCGGATAGATGCGCGGCGCGCCGCTGCCGTCGGCCTCGTGGCAGGCGACGCAGGCGGCCTTGTACAGCTTTTCGCCCTCCGCCAATTGCGCCGGCGGCAGCGCCACGGCGGCTTCGGGCGTGCCTGAGGGGAGATCCTTCAGATAGATCGCGATCGCCCGGACGTCGGCATCGCTCATTCGCGAGGTCGAATTGAGCACGACATCGGCCATCGGCCCGCTGGCATGGCTGCGTCCGTTGCGGCCGCTCTGCAGATATTCGGCGATGTCCTCGGCGCTCCACGATTTGAGCCCGCTGCGCTCGGCGCCGTCGAGCCGCGGCGCAAACCAGCCGTCGACCGGGCCGCCGCCAAACATCCGGCCGCGCTTCTCGGCGCCGAAGAAATTCCTGGGCGTGTGGCATGCGCCGCAATGCGCCGCGCCCTCGACCAGATAGCCGCCGCGATTCCATTCCACGCTCTTGTTCTGGTCAGGCTCGAAGATGCCGGGGCGGAAAAAGGCATAATTCCAGAGGCGCATCAGCACGCGGTAGTTCAGCGGCCAGTGCAATTGCGGCGGCGGTGGCGTGTTTTTGACCGGCGGCAGCGTATCGAGATAGGCCCGGATCGCCAGGATGTCGGGTCGGATGAGCTTGGTGAAATGGGGGTAGGGGAACGCCGGATAGTAGCGAGAGCCGTCAGGCGCTATGCCGTAGCGGAACGCGCGAACGAAGTCCTCATCGCTCCAGGCGCCCAGACCGGTATCGCGATCCGGGGTGAGGTTTGCCGAATAGACCCCGCCGAACGGGGTGCCGATCCGCTTGCCGCCGGCAAAGGGTTTTGCCGGATCGGCGGTATGGCATGTCGCGCAATCGGCGGCGTCTGTCAGTGCCCGGCCGCGCGCGATCGTCTCCGCGGACGGCTCGGCCCGGGCCGCGCCCAAGAACGCAGTGCACAAAACCAGGATCGCGAGAATCGCCCGTGTTCCATCATGCCGTCCCTGCATCAATCCATCTCCCCTTGGCGGTAGTATAGCCGGAAACTTCGCCAAGAGCCTCACGTCGTTTCGCGACAGCGTTCCGCCGCGACACAACCCGAATTCCGCAGGCGGCCTCGCCGGCACGAAATTGCGTTCTGCTTCCCCGGGTCTCCGCACCCCAGATTTGTGATGCGGGGGGCGCGAAAACCGACATAGACTGGTTTTGGCGATTGGCGTCATTAGCTAAAAACAGCCGGCAGAGCCAAGGTTTAAGATAAGGCTTAAGATAAGGCCGAAGAGGGTGGAATGGGAATCAACCAAGGTCCGATCAGTCTCGATCAGAAGTACACCCAGGGGTCCGGCCACGTCTTCCTGACCGGGATTCAGGCGCTGGTTCGCCTGCCGATGGCGCAGATCAGGCGCGACCGCGCCAACGGTCTCAACACCGCGGGTTTTGTGACGGGCTACCGGGGTTCGCCGCTCGGCGGCTATGACCAGCAACTGGTCGCGGCGCGAAAACACCTCGAGCAGTACAACATCAAATTCCAGCCCGGCGTGAATGAAGACCTCGCCGCCACCGCGATCTGGGGCTCGCAGCAACTCAACCTTTCGCCCGGCGCCCGGCATGATGGCGTGGTCGGGATCTGGTACGGCAAGGGCCCCGGCGTCGATCGCTGCGGCGACGTGTTCCGCCACGGCAACGCCGCCGGCTCGGCGAAAAACGGCGGCGTGCTGTGCCTTGCCGGCGACGATCATGGCGCGAAATCCTCCACCGTGCCGCATCAATCGGACCACGCCTTCATCTCGGCGCTGATGCCCTATCTCTATCCCTCCAGCATCCATGAAATGATCGAGATGGGGCTGCTCGGGATCGCGATGTCGCGCTATTCCGGCTGCTGGGTCGGCATGAAGGTGATCACCGAGACGGTGGAGACCACCGCCGAGATCGATCTCACCGACGAGATGAAGCCCTTTGTCATTCCGGCCGATTTCGAGATGCCGCCGGGCGGCCTCAATCTGCGCTGGCCCGACGACCGCTACGACCAGGACCGGCGCTTGCAGGACTACAAGGGGTTTGCCGCGATCGCCTTTGCGCGCGCCAACAAGGTCAACCGCATCACCATGGATTCGCCGAACGCCCGCTTCGGCATCATGGCCTCGGGCAAGAGCTACGAGGACATCCGCCAGGCGCTGCGCGAACTCGGCGTCACGCCCGAAGTCGCCGCCAAGATCGGGCTTAGGCTCTACAAGATCGGCATGCCCTGGCCGCTGGAGCCGCAGGGCGTGCGCGAATTCGCCGTCGGCCTCGAGGAAATCCTCATCATCGAGGAGCGCCGCGAGATCGTCGAAAACCAGGTCAAGCAGGAACTGTTCAACTGGCGCGACGATGTCCGCCCGCGCATCGTCGGCAAGATGGACGAGCACGACAAGCGCTTCCTCCCCTTCGCCGAGGAATTGAGCGTCGCCTCGCTGGCAAGCTCGCTGACCGAGCGGTTGCTGCGGCTGAACCTCAATCCCGAGATCGCCGCGATGTTGCGCGCCAAGGCCGACTGGTTCAACGGCCGGCAGGCCAGCCAGATGCAGGCGGTGTCGCCGATCACCCGCACGCCGTATTTCTGCTCGGGCTGTCCGCACAACACCTCGACCAAGGTGCCCGAGGGCAGCCGCGCCTTCGCCGGCATCGGTTGCCACTTCATGGCGCTGTGGATGGATCGCAATACCGAAACCTTCACCCATATGGGCGGGGAGGGCGTGCCGTGGGTGGGGGTCGCGCCCTTCACCAACGAGGAGCACGTCTTCGTCAACCTCGGCGACGGCACCTATTTCCACTCCGGCAGCCTTGCGATCCGCCAGGCGATCGCCTCCAAGGCCAATATCACCTACAAGATCCTCTACAACGACGCGACCGCGATGACCGGCGGCCAGCATGTCGACGGCGACCTGTCGCCGCAGCAGATCACCTTCCAGCTGCACTCCGAAGGCATCCGCGACATTTATCTGGTGTCGGAGAACCCCGCCGCCTATCCGGCATCCGACATCGCGCCGGGCACCAAAACCGCCCATCGCGACGATCTCGACACGGTGATGAAGACGCTGCGGCAGGTGAAGGGTGCTTCCGCGATCGTTTTCGTGCAGACCTGTGCGGCGGAAAAACGCCGCCGCCGCAAGCGCGGCACGCTGGAGGATCCGCCGCGCCGCGTGCTGATCAATTCCGCGGTCTGCGAAGGCTGCGGCGATTGCTCGGTGCAATCGAACTGCATCTCGGTCGAGCCGCTGGAGACCGCGCTGGGGCGCAAGCGCACCATCAATCAATCGACCTGCAACAAGGACTATTCCTGCGTGAAGGGCTTCTGCCCGTCCTTCGTCACCGTCGACGGCGGCAAGCTGCGCAGCCGCGCGCCGGCCGACCTCGGCGATATCGGCGATCTGCCCGAACCGGCCTCGCGGCCATCGCTGGAGCGGCCCTATAACGTCGCCATTGGCGGCGTCGGCGGCACCGGCGTTTTGACCATCGGCGCGCTGCTCGGCATGGCCGCCCATATCGAGGGCAAGGCCAGCATGATCCTCGATATGTCGGGTCTGGCGCAAAAGGGCGGTGCGGTGCTCAGCCACGTCCGGCTGTCCAAACACACCGCCGACGTCACCTGTTCGCGGATCGTGACCGGCACCGCCGACCTCGTGATCGCCGCCGACGAGGTCGTCGCCGCCGCCAAGGAAACCATGACGCTGTGCGAATCCAGCCGTACCCACGGCGTCATCAACAGTCACGTGATTCCGACCGCCGATTTCATTCTCAACCGCGATTTCAATTTCCAGAGCCGCAAGGTCAACCACGTGCTGGAAACGGCCTTGCGCAAGGATTCGTCGTTTCTGGATTTCACCAAGCCCGCCGAAACCCTGCTTGGCAATTCCATCGCCACCAACATGATGATGATGGGCTATGCCTATCAGAAGGGATTGCTGCCGCTGTCGGCGGGTTCGATCGAGCAGGCGATCGGGGTCAACGCCGTCGCGGTCAAGATGAACACCCAGGCGTTCCGGCTCGGGCGTCTGGCGGCGGCCGATCCGGCACGCCTTCTGACCATGATGAAGGGCCAGGACGAAACCGTCGCGCCGAAGGCGCTGGAGGCGATGTCGCTCGACGAGATCATCGCCCACCGCAGCGCGCTGCTGACGGACTATCAGAACGAAAAGCTCGCCGCGCGCTACCGCGATCTGGTGACGCAGGTGCGCGACGCCGCGCGCAACGGCGGTTTCGGTGACGAACTGCCGCGTGCCGTCGCCATCAACTACGCCAAGCTATTGGCCTACAAGGACGAATACGAGGTGGCCCGGCTCTATACCGACGGCGGGTTCGAGAAACAGCTTCGCGATCAGTTCGAGGGCGACTTCAAGATCAGCATCCATCTCGCGCCGCCGATCATGGGCGGCGGCACCGACGCGCTGGGGCGGCCGAAGAAGCGCGCGTTCGGCGCCTGGATGCTGCCGGTGTTTCGGTTGCTGGCGAAACTGCGCGGCTTGCGCGGCACCGCGTTCGACATATTCGGCTCCAGCGCCCATCGCAGGTTCGAACGCGACCTGATCGCTGGCTATGAGAAGGATGTCGCCCACATCCTGTCGGTGCTGTCGCCGCTGACGCTGGACACCGGAATCGAAATTCTGTCGCTGCCGGATCGTATCCGCGGCTACGGGCCGGTGAAGGAGAAAGCGGTGCAGGATGCCAAGGCGCGTTACGCGCAGCTCGCCGCCGATCTCGCCAACCCGCCGCCGGCGCCGCGCCAGATCGCGGCGGAGTAGGCTTCCGCGCCGGCGAAAAAGCCAAAACCGCCATCGCCGGCCACGGGCCGGCGCGTTCGGTTCGTGGGAGTCCGAAAGGATCACAACGGTCAGGATGGACAGATCATCTCACAGGGTCATCTGCAGACCGACCATGTAGGTTCGTGGCGTCCCGAGGTAAGCGGTGTTGGCGCCGGGGCTTCCCACAATATTGCCGTCGGCAATCGACGAATAATAAAACACGTTGCCGACATTGAGCACCTGAAAGCGCATCGTCACGATGTGCTTGTCGACCGTCCTTGTCGCGCGGACGCCGAGATCGAAGGTCGCATAGGAGGGCGCGTACGAATTATTCAAATTGGTTGCCGCGCGTTCGCCCTCCGCATGTACGCCGCCGGTCAGCGCGAAGCCCTGCCAGGCCGCTGGATGATAGTCGAGCGCAACATCGGTTTTGAACAGCGGGACCCCGACGACCAATCGGCCGTTGGTCGCAGCGACTCCGGTATTTACCAACCTGGCGTCGATGTAACTCACACCGCCGAAGACCGATAGATCCTCGTAAACCTGGCCCTGAAGGAACAATTCGGCGCCATTGTTTCGTTGCGTGCCGACCACCTCGAAAGTTTGCTTGGTCGGGTTTGTAGGTAAAACCACGTTGGAAGCTAACGGGCGCGTCATGTTAAATAAAGCGAAGGTGGCGAGAAGTTCGGGCGTGACCGCGTATTTGACGCCGACCTCGTACTCCTGGTCCTTATATGGCGCCAGAAACTGATTGACATTGGTTGTCCCGGTCGGCGCCTGTTCGCCCTGTTCAACGCTGTTGGCCCATGTGGCATAAGCCGTAATTTTCGCGAAGGGCTTGTAAATCAGGCTGACGGTCGGACTGACGACGCCATCGGTGCTGTTCTGGCTCGTAAGAACGCCGGTGTTTGACCAGCTTTCCGAGTGCAGGAAGGACGTGCTGACGACATTTTGCACCGCCCACTGATCGTTGAAATGGAACGTATCGGCAGTGATAATTGTCTGGTTGGACAGGATCGCGGATTTGAACTGGCCACCGTTGTTTGGAAGGGGTGGTATCGGAAATACTGCGGGATCGGCGAGGTTCGAGCTGCCGAGATTCTGCGCGATGGAGTTCACATAGGAATACTGGCCGTTGAAAAATCCATTGGTCCCGATCGTCACCTCGTTTCTGAAACCGAACAGGTCGAAACGCCCGTTCAGCGAAGCGGTGTTGCTGGCGATGGTGAAGTGCGGGACGGCGTTGAAGTTTTTAGTGACGGTATAATTCCCGAGATTGTTGGTCATGGTATCGGTGATGCCGAACAGGTTGCGCACGGCATCCTGATACAGGCCGCCGATCTCGAAATTCCAGTCGTTGTTGATCTCGTGCTTGAGCTTGACCAGTCCGGTGTTGGTGATGAGGTCCGTGCCCGCGCCGGGTTGGCCGTAGCCAAGTCTGGTCGGATCGACGGCGGCAGGCAGCACAGGAAATTTTGGAGAGCCGAAATAAACGATGCTGCCCGGCAGGCCGGTGATGTTGGTTTCGTAGTGGCTGAAGTTGGTTTCGATAACCGTCCGATCGCCGACATAGAAATCGAGAGCCCCGCTCCCCAATGTGCGATTGGTCGAACTTTCCGGCACATAGCTCTCACCCTGGCCATGGACGACATTGAAGCGATAGCCGACCTTGCCGTCGGGCGTGCGTCCACCAGCATCGATCTGCTCGGTGAATACCGAATTCGAATCGAGATACTGCGTGTAGGCGGCAAACGGGGTGTCCGTCGGCCGTTTCAGGGTGTAGTTGAACACGCCGGCCGGGGTGGCGGGTCCGTAGAGCGAGCCGGCCAGCCCGTTCAATACCTGGATGCCGGACAGATTCTCGGCTGGAATTGCAGTGGTACCGATAATATTGAGGCCGTCGAGCCGTGTCGCCTGCACGACGCTGCCCTGGAAACCCCGCGCCTGCGGACGGGCAACTTCAAAACCTTGCTGGTTCCGGATCTCGACCGAAGGAAGGTAGCGCAGCGCATCGGTGACGGTCTTCAATTGCAGGTTTTCCATCAGATCCTGCGGGATCACCGTCATCGAGAATGGCGTGTCGAGCAGTTTGCGGTCTCCCAACGGGCCGAGGCTGACGGTTCCGGTGTTGTATTGAGGGTTCGTCGCGGCATTGTGGACGCCCGAAGTGGAGGTCGCGCCGGCGGTGCCAGGTGCTGGCGGGGCTGCGACCGGTCGGCGGGCCGTGCGCTTCTTTTTCTTGGCTGCAGTGGTTTTCGGAGCGACCGACGGGTCTTGCTGACCGGTCACCGGTTTTGGACCGTAAATCGTGACCGGGGGGAGAGGCCCCTGCTGAGCGCAGGCAACGTCGACGTTCTCAAACGCCAAGGCCGCCAGCAGGACGCCGGTCGCCGCAACATACTTCATCACTGTAGCCCCCGCTAAACTCTCTCAAAAACGCAGGATTGATAGCGGCATCGATCGATATATCGCTGTGTGAAGGTTTATTCATAAACTGCACCTTGCACAACAGAAGCCGTCACGTTGAATGGGCGGGTATCGCAAGCACACGACGATTGGTAATTCGTATCGGGCGATTGAAAAATCGAAACAAAGTTCGGGAGACTTTCATGCTGCGTAGCGTCTTTTGTCTCGTGGTCGCGTTCGCGACCCTTTCGGCGTCGGCACGCGCGGACACCTTGAAGGTGATGAGCGCGGGCAGTCTGCGCGCCGCGGTTACCGATCTGTTGCACCGCTTTCCGCTGCAATCCGACACGGTCGATCCACCGGAGTTCGGCTCATCGGGGTTGATGCGTGAAAAGATCGAAAACGGCGCGACTGCGGATATTTTTACCTCGGCCGACATGGAGCAGCCGCGCCGGCTCGCCGCCGGTCATCCTGAACGCATGGTGATCCATTTCGCGCGCAACAGCATGTGCGCGCTCGCCCGCGCGAACGTGGGTCTCACTCCGGTCAACTTTCTCGACCGGCTGCTCGACCCCATGGTGCGCATTGCGACATCGACCCCGGGTTCCGATCCCTTGGGAACATACAGTTGGGAAGTGTTCGCGCGGGCGGACGCGCTCAAGGCCGGTGCACGCGCGACGCTGGAAGCGAAGGCAAAAAAACTGGTCGGGGGCGGCGAGAAAACGCCGCCGCTGGTGCCGGGCAAGGGCGCCGTCGAAGGAATTTTTCTCTCCGACCAGGCGGACGTCATGCTGATCTATTGTAGCGCGGTCCCGGCGCTGCAAAGCGAGATGCCGTCCCTGACGTCGATCAAATTGCCCGCGGCGCTCACGGTTGAACCGGCGGACGGACTGGTGATCCTCGATGCAAAGCCGGTCGCGTTGCGCTTCGTTGCATTCGTGATGTCGGAGCAAGGTCAGGCCATTCTGGCCAGCCATGGCTTCGAGCCGGTCGCGTCGGTCGCGCCGGCCCGGCCGTGATGCAACATTCCACCGACGTGCATAGGCTTGTTGCTTGTTTCGGGAGTTCGCTGGCTGGCGACAGCGTTTGTTTTGCCCGTCGTGCTATTGTGCCGCAGCCGCCATCGTTGATCTGACCGCAAATCAACAGCAGAATCCCGTCCGTCCTGTCCCGAAAGAGGGGCGTTGGCCATCGTCACGAACGTTGGGGCGGGATGCGGTGGACGCGGCAGTGCTCGCCCGCAAGGTGTGATCGCAGGGCGGGTCTTAATCGATCCGTGAGCGGTCAAACCGCGCGCAGACGAACGGCACTGAAGCGGACGGCAAAATCGTGTGGTCCTGACGCCTCAGTGGTTGGTGTCAAGTCTCGCGGAGGTTTTGCGAGCCCTACCGGGCGGACAAAACCATATTCGCGAGGCGACGGTGTCAAACAAGCCCGATCGCCGGGGAGAGCGCGACATAAGCCGTAAAACCATTGCGCAGGGAATGCCGGATTGCTTCCGCTGAACCTGTATGCTCGTGTGCGTCTTCTTTTGCTTATTGCGCACGAGACCGCGGGTGCAGCGCGCACCCGGTATTCCCTGCGCCCTCTGATCAAGAGGGTAAGGAAATTTATAGCAAAGCTCGGGCGCAAATGCGCCGCGGGGCCGCAGGCGCACGCCCGCGCCACGGCAGGTCGCGGCGGAGTAGGGCGCTCTCACGACGATCGTCGTCCCGGCCTTGAGCAGGGACCCATAACCGCCGGCGTCGATTTCGCGAGCGCTGCGGCAACAGCTGGGCACAACCACTAACAGCGGTGGCAATGGGTCCCGGCGTGCGCCGGGACGACAACGCTGCCCGTCTCGCCCGGCGGAATATTTCACCGCTTGCCAAGGCAACGCCGAAAGGCGAGAAAACCGCCCGGGAACAAGAAACGCCATCGGAGAGCGATTTGAGCATCAAGGGCAAGGCCTATATCGCCGGGATCTTTGAGCATCCAACCCGGCACGCCCCGGATAAGTCCACTGCCCAGCTTCACGCCGAAATCGCCAAAGGTGCGCTGGAAGACGCAGGGCTGACGAAAGCCGATATCGACGGCTATTTCTGCGCCGGCGACGCGCCGGGCGGGGTGATGGCGATGGCCGATTATCTCGGCCTCCGGGTCCGTCATTTCGACTCGACCGATACCGGCGGCTGCTCCTATCTGGTTCATCTCGGCCACGCCGCCGAGGCAATCGCGGCCGGTAAATGCTCGATCGCGCTGATCACGCTGGCGGGCAAGCCGCGCACCGGCGCCATGCCGCCGCGGGCGAGCGGCGCCGAAGTCGATTTCGAGGCCGCTTACAGCGCCACCACGCACAACGTTTACGGCATGTGCGCCATGCGCCACATGCATGAGTTCGGCACCACCAGCGAGCAGCTGGCCTGGATCAAGGTCGCGGCGTCCCATCACGCGCAATACAATCCGCACGCGATGCTCAAGGACGTCGTCACGGTCGAGGACGTGCTCAACTCGCCGATGATTTCCGATCCGCTGCACCGGATGGATTGCTGCGTCGTCACCGATGGCGGCGGCGCGCTGATCGTGACGACGGAGGCGATCGCGCGCAGCCTGAAGAAGCCGCTGGTGCGGATGATCGGGCATGGCGAGGCGCTCAAGGGACCGCGCGGCGGCAAGGATCTCAATCTGACCTATTCCGCCGGGGTCTGGTCCGGTCCGCGCGCGTTCGAGGAAGCCGGCGTGACGCCGAAAGACATCAAATATGCCTCGATCTACGACAGCTTCACCATCACCGTGTTGATGCAGCTCGAGGACCTCGGCTTCTGCAAGAAAGGTGAGGGTGGCAAGTTCGTCGCCGACGGTAATTTGATTTCCGGCGTCGGCAAGTTGCCGTTTAACACCGACGGCGGCGGGCTGTGCAGCAATCATCCGGTCAACCGCGGCGGCATGACAAAGATCATCGAAGCGGTGCGGCAGTTGCGCGGGCAGGCGCATCCGAAAGTGCAGGTTCCGAACTGCGACCTTGCCATCGCCCACGGCACCGGCGGACTTCTCGGCGTTCGTCACGCCGCCTCAACCTGCATTCTGGAGCGTGTGTGATGGACAGCGCCGTGAAATACCCGACGCCGCAAGGCAACCCGGAGACGACCCATTTCTGGCAAAAGACCGTCGACGGCAAGCTCCTGATCAAGCGCTGCCTCGCCTGCGGCGAGCCGCATTATTTTCCGCGCTCGATCTGCCCGTTCTGCTTTTCCGACAAGACGGTGTGGGAAGAAAGCTCGGGTGAGGGCGAGATCTATACCTTCAGCTTGATGCGCAAGTCCGCCAGCGGGCCTTACGCGATCGGTTATGTCACGCTGAAGGAGGGCCTGTCGCTGCTGACCAATTTCGTCGACTGCGACATGAACAAGCTCAAGATCGGCCAGAAGGTCAAGGTGGTGTTCAAGACCACCGATGGCGCGCCATTGCCGTTCTTTACGCCGGTGTGAAGTACCCTCTCCCCCTGCGGGAGAGGGTGGTGCGGACGAAGTCCGCGCCGGGTGAGGGGTCTCTATCCGCGATGGCTAACTATCGGCGGCGCCAACCCCTCACCCTGTAGAGCTTGTTGTCGGTGTCGGTGCAGCCCTCTCCCACAAGGGGAGAGGGCGCAGCAACGGGCGCCGGTGAAGAAAAGACATGCGGGAGAAGATCGCAAAATGCCAATCAACTACGATGAGCTGATGGCGCTGAAGAATCTCGGCCAGAAATATGCCTACAGCGATCGCGAGGTGATGCTGTACGCCTATGGCATCGGCATCGGCGCGGATCCGATGGATGAAAAGGAACTGGCGTTCGTCAATGAGGCCACCGCCACGCCGCGCGCGTTGAAAGTGGTCCCGACATTTGCGTCGGTCGCGGCCTGGGGCGCCGGGCCCGGCGAGATGAATCTCAACCGTGTGATGGTGGTCGACGGCGAACGCGATATCACGTTCCACCGGCCGCTGCCGGTGGCGGAAAAGCTTATCGTCGATTCACGCGTGCTCGCCGTGTTCGACAAGGGCAAGGACAAGGGCGCGGTGATCCGGCATCAGACCGTGCTCAAGAACGAAAAAGGCGAGGAGCTGGCGACGCTGGTGGCGTCGCGCTTTGCGCGCGGCGATGGCGGTTTCGGCGGCCCCTCCGAAGGCCAGCCCGAACCGCACAAGGTGCCGACCCGCAGTCCCGACAAATCCATCGATATTTCGACGCGGCGGGACCAGGCCCTGATTTATCGGCTCTGCGGCGACCGCAACCCGCTGCACTCGGATCCCGAATTCGCCAAGCGCGCCGGCTTCCCGCGGCCGATCCTGCACGGCATGTGTACCTTCGGCATCACCTGCCGCGGCATTCTGCAGACCTATGCGGATTACGACGCCAGCGCCTTCAAACAGCACGCCGCGCGGTTCTCTTCGCCGGTCTATCCCGGCGAGACCGTGACGCTGGATCTGTGGAAGGACGGCAACGTGATTTCATTCGAGGCCCGGGTGAAGGCGCGCAACGTCGCGGTGATCAAGAGCGGCAAGACGGTGCTGGGGTGACTTACGGTCATTCCGGGTCTGGTCCTTCGGACCATCCCGGAATGACGGTGACTAAATGGGAGACGACACGATGGGTCTACTCGACGGCAAGGTGGCGCTGATCACCGGCGCGGGCGGCGGGCTCGGCGAGGCCTATGCCAGATTGTTCGCGCGCGAGGGTGCGGCGGTCGTAGTCAACGATCTCGGCGGGCCCCGCGACGGCTCAGGCGCCGACGTCTCGATGGCGCAGAAGGTGGTCGATGCGATTCTGGCGGAGGGCGGCCGCGCGGTCGCCAACGGCGCCGACATTTCGACCATGGCCGGCGGCCAGTCGGTGTTCGACGACGCCATCAAACATTTCGGCCGCGCCGATATTCTGGTCAACAACGCCGGCATCCTGCTCGACCAGACCTTTGCCAAGGCGACCGAAGCTGCCTGGGACAAGGTGTTGAAGGTGCATCTGAAGGGCACCTTCTGCTGCACGCAACCCGTATTCAGGTGGATGCGCGAGAACGGCGGCGGCGTCATCGTCAACACCGCATCGACATCCGGCCTGATCGGCAATTTCGGACAAAGCAATTACGGCGCCGCCAAGGGCGGGATTTGGGGCCTGTCCAACGTACTGGCGATCGAGGGCCGCAAGTACAACATCCGGGTCTGGACCCTGGCGCCGGGCGCGCTGACCCGGATGACCGCGGACCTGCCGCGCTATATCGAAAATCCGGGCATGGCGCTTGGACCTGATGGCATCGCGCCGGCCGTGCTATACATGGTCAGCGAATTGTCGGGCGACCAGACCGGCAAGGTGCTCGGCGTTTCCGGCCCCCGCGGCGTGCGCGAGATGCGAATGATGGAAAAGCCGGGCTGGAAACCGCCGCATACGGGATGGAAGGCCAGCGACGTGGTGGAGCATGCCGACGAGATTTTCTTCTCGGAGGAAGAGATTAAGATGGGCGCGCGAAGATTTTGACACTCTTGTCATTCCGGGGCGCGAGTGAAACGAGCGAGCCCGGAATCCATAACCACGATCGTGAGTATGGATTCCGGGCCTGCGCCAAGTGGCGCATCCCGGAATGACGGGGTAACTTAGATAAACAGAGGCACAGATGACAAAACTCACCGACAAGGCCGCAGGCACCTTCGCGATCGCGCCGACGCCATTCCATGATGATGGCCGCATCGACGAGAAATCGATCGACCGGCTGGCCGACTTCTACACCGAGGTCGGCTGCGACGGCGTCACCGTGCTCGGCATTCTCGGCGAGGCGCCGAAGCTTGAGGGGTCCGAGTCGGAGGAAGTCGCCAGGCGCTTCGTGAAGCGCGCCAAAAATTTGCAGGTCATCGTCGGCGTTTCGGCGCCGGGGTTTGCCGCCATGCGCTCGCTGGCGCGCGCCTCGATGGACGCGGGCGCCGCCGGCGTGATGATCGCGCCGCCGCCGAGCCTGCGCACCGACGATCAGATCGTCGGCTATTTCAAGCAGGCGGTGGAAGCGATCGGCAGCGATGTCCCGTGGGTGCTGCAGGACTATCCGCTGACCTTGTCGGTGGTGTTCACGCCGGCGGTGATCCGCAGGATCGTGATGGACAATCCGTCCTGCGTGATGCTCAAGCACGAGGACTGGCCGGGGCTCGAGAAGATCTCGACGCTTCGCGGCTTCCAGAAGGATGGCTCGCTGCGGCCGCTGTCGATCCTGACCGGCAATGGCGGGCTGTTTCTCGACTTCGAGATGGAGCGCGGCGCCGATGGCGCGATGACCGGCTACGCCTTTCCGGAATTGCTGATCGACGTGGTGCGATTGTCCAAGGAGGGCCGCCGCGATGCCGCGCACGATCTGTTCGACGCGCATCTGCCGCTGATCCGCTACGAGCAGCAGCTCGGCGCAGGACTGGCGGTGCGAAAATACGTGCTGCAAAAGCGCGGCGTGATCGCCTCCAGCGCCCAGCGCAAGCCGGGCTCCAGCATCACCGCCACCGCGAAGGCCGAAGTCGATTACCTGCTGTCGCGCGTGGCGCGGGTCGACAAGCGCGCGAACCTGCAGCCGCAATCCAGCGCCGCCGGCTGACCGTATGGCCGAAGCCGTCGCGCCGCGTCCTGCGTCCACGATCTTGCTGCTGCGCGACGGCGCGAAGGCCGTCGACGGCAAGAGCCGGTGCGAAATCGAAGTCTTCATGATGGTGCGCCACTATGAGATCGACTTCAGCTCCGGCGCGCTGGTGTTTCCCGGCGGCAGCGTGGACAAGGGCGATGAGGAGATCGCAGGTCAGCCCGAACTTTACTCCGGTGGAGCGGGGCTCGACGTCGCGGCGTTAAGTTTCCGGATCGCCGCGATCCGCGAAACGTTCGAGGAGAGCGGTATCCTGCTGGCCCGGTCGCACGGATCGAATATCCCTGTTGATGCGAGGCAGGCCGGTGAGATCGAGGCGGCGCACCGTACTGCGCTGTGCGAGGGCAGGACGACGTTTGCCGGGATTCTTGTCGACAACGGGCTGCTGCTGGGGCTCGACGAACTGGTGGCCTATGCGCACTGGATAACGCCGGAGGGCATGCCGAAGCGGTTCGACACCTGGTTCTTCCTGGCCGCGGCCCCGCCCGCCCAGGTCGGCGCGCATGACGGCCGGGAATCCACCAATTCGATCTGGTTGTCGCCGCGCGAGGCGCTGGCGGGCGGCGACAGCGGGCGGTTCAAGCTACCGTTTCCGACCACGCGCAACCTGATCAGGCTCGGCAAGCAGCCCGATGTGAAGTCGGCGCTCGACGATGCCAGGGGCAAGCCGATCGTCACGGTGATGCCGGTCATGACGAGGCTGAACGGCGGCCGGCAGCTTCGCATCCCGGCGGAGGCCGGCTACGACGGCGAAGTGTTCGAAGTTGGCGGGACGTAGCGTTGCCTTGGCTGAATTTGACAGTTCGATGTATAGCGAAGCATTGGAGTGCGTCCGCCGCGTAGTGCTTTTGTCTCGATCGCAATCGAGATATTGGCATCATGGAATCAATATCATCACGAAATCCCGCAATCGGCGCCGAATTGCTGCTGCTGTTTCTGCTGGCGACGCTTTGGGGCGGCTCCTACACCTTCATCAAGCTCGGCGTTGCAACGATCCCGCCGATCACGCTGATCGCCGGACGAACGTCGATCGCGGGTGCGTTGTTGCTTCTCATCATGTATTGGCGGGGGGTGTGGCTTCCGGCAGACGCCGCCAGCTGGCGCCGCTTCCTGTTTCAGGCTTGTCTCAACAGTGTCGTCCCCTGGACACTGATCGCCTGGGGGGAGCGCTCCGTGGATGCCGGTCTTGCGACTATCCTCAACTCGACCTCGCCGATCTTCACGTTTTTCCTGACCGTGGCAATCGCCCACCAGGAGGCCCCAGGCTTTCGAAAATTGTTCGGCGTTGCCGCCGGGATGGCCGGGATTTGCCTGATCGTCGGCGTTCAGGCGTTCCAGGGGCTCGGCGCGCAGCTTGCCGCCCAAATGGCCATCGTTGTGGCGACGATCTGCTACGCCGGAGGGGCCATCTTCAGCCGCGGGTTCAAGGATCTCGATCCGATGCAGCCGGCGGCGGGCTCGCTCCTCTGCGGGGCGGTAATTCTTATTCCCATAGCTATCGCCGTGGAGCGACCCTGGACACTGGTGCCGTCCGCCACTTCGATGCTGGCGATGCTCGGGCTTGCGGTATTCTCGACGGCGTTTGCGTTCGTGATCTACTTCCGGCTGATTCAGACGCTGGGTTCGGTGGGCACCACGGCCCAGGCTTACTTGCGGGTGCCGATCGGCGTCGCGCTCGGTGTGTTGCTGCTCGGCGAGAGCCTTTCTCCGACCGCCTGGATGGGTCTCGCCTGCGTCGTTGTCGGTGTGGCCGCGATGACAATACCGGCTCGGACATCGTTTGCGATCAAGGCTTCGCCGCGGGGCTGAGCGTGCCCTTGCCGGCCAAAGCAAATCTCGGCATCCTGCCTGAAGGCGCCGCTTCCAAGGCGCCGCAACGACGATCAGGGCAGGGTACGCACCGTGAAGATTCGACGCCTTGGCGCGATGATGGGGGCGTGGCTGATCGCGCTCGCGCTCACAGCTGCGGGACGGGCGCAGAACAGTTTCCCCACCCATCCGGTGCGCGTCGTCATTCCCTATTCCGCCGGAAGCGTGGCCGACGTGTTCGGGCGCATCGTCACCCAGAACATGGCGGCGCAATGGAACGGGTCGATCATTCTGGAATCCAGGTCCGGCGCCAACGGCTCGATTGCGGCCGAGGATGTCGCGCGCGCGGCGCCCGACGGATATACGTGGCTGTTGGTAACGACATTCTTCACCACCAGCCCATCGCTCAACATCACCTTGCGCTGGGACCCGGTGCGCGACTTCATCCCGATCGGGCAGATCTGCCAGGCTCCGAATTTTTTTATCGTTCCCACGTCGCTGCCGGTGAAGGACGTAGCGGACTATGTCGCCCTGGCCCGGGCAAAGCCCGGCGTGCTGAACTACAGCCATCCCGGCAAGGGGTCGACAGGGCATCTCGGCTTCGAACTGTTCAAGCGGCTGGCCGGGATCGAGGTTACCCCTGTCGGCTATCGCGGCTATCCGCAAATGGTGGCGGATATCGCCAGCGGTCTGGTCAATTCGACCTTCCTTTCCGCCAACCAGGCGATGGCGCAGGTGCAAACCGGCGCCATCAGGATCATCGCCACGATCAACGACGGCCGCTCGAAATATTTCCCCAGCGTACCGACCATGGCAGAGCAGGGCTATGCCGAGGCCCAAGTGACGCCGTGGTTCGGGATCGTGGTGCCGGCCGGAACGCCGCGGCCGATTGTCGATCGCATCAGCCAGGCGCTGGAAGCCGCGCTTGCCACGCCGGAGGTGCGCGACAAGCTCGATCTTGCCGGATGTGCGGTGAAAAGCGCACCCCTGGGTCAGTTCGCCGATATCATCAAGTCCGACATCACGCTCTGGGCGAAGGTCGTCAAGGACGCGGGTATCCCGGCGGATTGAGTTCCAGACGACTTGTTTGCGACTTCCGCCAGCACCCGGTCGCGCACGCGGCAAGGTCAGCCCGCCCCGCCGGCGCAGCGGCAAGTTCCCCCTGGGGTGAATTCCGTTCTATAATTGCCTCTACTGCCCCGAGCTGGTCCCGACACCTATGGTCTTCGCTGCACTCGTCCAACGGATACGGTCGTTCTCGCTTTCGATCGGCCAGCTGACCTTTGGCAGCTTCATGCTGCTGCTGGCGATGATCGTGATGACAAGCGTCGCCAGTGTCGTCTCGATCCGTCACATCGATGCGACCTTTGCCGAGTTGCAACACCTTCAAAGTCTGGGTGATGTGGCGGAGGAAATCGACCGGCGCACCAACGAGCTTCGGCTGGCGGCGCGCGATTTCGTGACCGATCCGGCGGCGCCTTCCAGTCAGGCCTGGGAGGCGGCTTCGTCGTTGAGCGCATTGCTGAAGAAAACGCGGCTGCAGCTTGCCCCCGAACAACAGGAGATGATCGACGGCGTCACCCAGAGGCTCGCCAACTATCGCAATGGAATGGAGCGCGTCACCGCATTGATCGCGCGTCGCGCGGACCTGATCGCGGCATTGCCGCCGATCCGCGGCCGGTTCGAACAGGCCATCTCCGAAGTGCCCGACCGGGCCACCGCGAGAAGCCTGTTCCGGGCGCAAAACAAGATCGCCGAAGCCTTGCTGGCGCACGACCCGGCCTCCGCCGAGCAGTCCGCGCACAACATGCGGGCGCTTTCGATCGACGACCCCGCGCTTCGAGCGGCGACCGACGCCTATGCCGATGCGATCATTTCGATCTCTGGAACCGAAGGCCAGATTGCCCAGCTCGACAAGGAGGTGCTGGGCACCGAGGGGCAGATGATCAGCCGCGTCACCGATTTGTTGCGCGACCTCGGCGCCAGCAGGGGACGCGTGCTGGCCGGCGATTTCGCCAAAACGCTTGCCCACGATAAATGGCAAAGCATCGTCCTCGGGATCGCCGGCGTGCTGATCGGGCTTGCCGCCGCGCTGTTCGTGGTGCGCCGGACCGTCCGTCCGCTCAGGGCGATCGCCGGGGCCATTCGCGCGCTTGGCGGCCGGCGAGAAAAATGCTTCGATTCCCGCGACCGGCGTGAAAAACGAGATCGGTGACATCGCACGCGCCGCCGAGGTGTTTCGTCGCTCGCTGGTCGACGCCGATGCGGCGCGCGAGGCGGCGATCCACGCCCTGGCCGAGCAGCGGCTGGCCGAGGAAAGCTATCGCAAGCTGTTCGAAGGCTCCGTCGACGGAATCTACGTGACAACGCCGGCCGGCGCGCTTCTCAACGCCAATCCGGCGCTGGCGCGGATGATGGGATACGAATCGCCGGAACACCTTATCGAGGGCGTCGCCGATATCGCGCACACGGTCTACGTTCACCCCGAGGCGCGCGAGCAATACCGGTTGCTGATGCAGCGCGATGGCATGGTGCGCGAGTTCGAGTACCAGGTGCGCCAGCGCGGGGGTACGATCCTCTGGCTGTCAGACAGCGCCACGGCGGTGCGCGACGAAAGCGGCGAGGTCATTCGCTACGAAGGGACGGTGCGCGACATCACGGACCAGAGGCGCGCCGAGGAGGCGCTTGCCGAGGGCCGGCGGCTGCTGCAACTGGTGATCGACACCGTTCCCGCCGTCATCAACGTCAAGGATAAACAGCTTCGCTATGTCCTGATGAATCGATACATGGCCGGCATTTTCGGTGTCGATCCCATTGATGCGATCGGCCACACCACGACCGACCTGATGTCGCGCTATGGCGCGCGGAAGACCGACGAAAACGACCGGCGGGTGCTGGCGGGGGGCAAGGAGCTCGGATTCTATGAGGAAGAGTATCTCGATTCTTCCGGCAACCTGCGGCATTGGCTGGTGAACAAGCTTCCGCTGCTCGACGCCGACGGCGAGGTCGAGAGCATCGTCACCGTTGCGCTCGACATCGGCGAGCGCAAGCGTGGCGAACAGGAGATGCGCAAGGCGAAGGATGCCGCCGAAGCCGCGTTGCGCAATTTGCGGGAAACCCAGAACTCGCTGATCGAGGCGGAGAAGCTCGCTGCTCTCGGGCGGCTGGTGGCGGGTGTCGCCCACGAGGTCAACAATCCGGTCGGCATCAGCCTGACGGTTGCGTCGTCGCTGGAGCGCAAGACCGCGTTGTTCGCCGCCGAAGTCGCGCGCGGCGATCTCAGGCGATCGAGCCTCAATGATTTTCTCGAAACCAGCCGCGACGCGTCATCGCAACTGGTGGCCAATCTCAATCGAGCGGCCGAACTGATCGCCTCGTTCAAGCAGGTCGCCGCCGACCGCAACTACTCGGATCAGCGGACCTTCGACCTCGGCGATTTGACGGAGCAGGTGGTGATGAGCCTGCGACCTGGCTTGCGAAAGCACCATTTGACACTGACCGTCGACTGCCAGCCCAACCTCGCGATGAATTCCTATCCTGGGCCGTACGGACAGGTTCTCACCAACCTGTTCCTCAATGCGGTGGCGCATGCTTTTCCGGATGGCAGAGCGGGTTCGGTCGATATCAAGGTGCGGGAGTCCGGCAAGGACAATGTCGAAATCCTTTTTTCCGATGATGGTTGCGGCATGAGTCTCGACGTCCGCCGCCGTGCGTTCGATCCGTTCTTCACGACGCGCCGCGATCAGGGCGGCACCGGGCTCGGCCTGCACATCGTCTACAGCATCGTGACCGATCGTCTGGGCGGCCGGCTCGAGCTCGATTCCGAGCCGGGCCGCGGCACGCGAATCCAGATCATCCTGCCGCGCGTTGCGCCGCTGGAGCAGGCGGCGGAGTAGCAGGTCCGGCACGCCGTCCGCCTTCGCCGAAGGCGCCTTAATCGCTCTCGGCGAGCTTGCGCAAGGTGGCCTTGAAGATCTGGCTGGCCTTGCCGACAAGCGCCGTGCCATTCATCACCGCCGCGGTGTCGGTGAAGGTGCCGGAAACGCCGATGCCGACCGGGCTGGGTCCGCCGAACAGTGGATTGGCATCGGGGCTGGAGGTGTGGCGCTGGACCAGTACCTCGCCCTTGAAGGTGTCTCCCTTCACGGTATAGCTGCCCGTATAGAACAGAAAGGCATCGCCGCCGAGGATCTTGCCGTCCCGGAACAGGACCACGCCGCTGCCCTTGCCGGACCGCCCGTCCTGCAGGCTGACATGGATCGAGTACAAACCGTTTTTCATGATGTGGCCGATCAGGACGCCGGCTAGCGCGGCGTCACTTGTTATGCCAAAGCGGAGCGTACAGCGTCAACGCGTCAGGTTGACCACCGCCAGCTTACGTATACTTCTTGTCGCGCTCCAGGAGTTCGATCGAGATGCCCTGCGGCCCGCGAATGAAGCAGATACGCACGCCGGGCCGAATGGTGACCGGCTCTTTGGTGAACTCAACGCCCTTGGCCCTGATCTCGGCGGCCACCGCGTCGATGTCTTTCACCGTCAGCCCAAAATGATCGAGCCCCTGATAGGGGGTCACCGGCGGCGTGTTGACGCCATCGCCTGCCGCAACCGGCGCGATGAATACCATGGCTCCGCCGAGCTTGACGTCGATACGCCCGGGGCCGCGGACGACCTCGCCGCCAAGAATGTTCTCAAGCCAAGCCGCCGTTGCCTCCGGATCGGGACTGCGCAGATGGACGTGGTCCCAGGTCACTGCCGGCATCAAGGGTCTCCCATTGGCTGATTTGGCGTTGGATGTCGCCGCGATGGCATGATTGCGACGTGTTGCATCGTCGGTTTTAGCGGCCCGGTTCGGGCATGGCTATCCCCTTGGGGCTACCGACCGGCCGCGAATCCTGGCTTTGCGTCCGATTTTTGTGACGTTTTAATGCAACTATTCCGGGTTTCACGGATTGAACCTGCGTCGGCGGAACCGCGCAATCGGCAGTCGTAATTGGAGCCGTGCGGTGTAACGCCCGCGCGGCTCTTTTGCTGTGCGGTGCAATACGCCCCGTTCGTTCGCCGCAGCAGGTGATGGCACGACCATGCGGGAAGGATTTTACCACGTCAAATCGACAGGCCTCGTGAGCCTCGTCAGCGGCCGTTTTTCGCGCCAGCCCGAGAGAATGACCGCAAGCCGTTTCAGGGTAGCCATTGGCTGGCTGCCGATTGTGGTGATCGTCGGAATTGGGACGTGGCTGCTGTTCAGCTACACCAGCAAACCCGTAGGCGGCAAGCCGCTGCAGCTGGCGACCGCCGCCGCGACCCTGGCGCCGCCTGTCACGGTTGGTCTGGCGAAAGACCGCCTTTCCTTCGATCCAGCGACCGCCGAGGCGATCACGCCCGAACAACCGGCGCCGGTCGACGGGCTGAAGATTTCGTCGCAATCGTGGCGCAGGGGCGGGTTGGGGTCCAACGCCTTCGTCACCATGACGCTGCGCAATATCAATGATTACGCGGTCAAGAATATTGAAATCTCCTGTGCGTTCGCCCGCCCGGACGGCAGTCATTTGACCGACCGCACGCGGTTGATTCACGACGCTGTGAATATGAAGAGCCGGAAGACCTTTGCCCGCATGCATGTCGGCTTCGTCAACGTCAATGCTGGCAAGGCCAAGTGCTCGCTGCTCGCGGCCAGCCACATCTAGCTCACGGCAATCTGCGAAAAAGCCGGTAACGAAGCGGTAACTTCGCTGCGTGCCGACGGCCAGGGCCGGGAACAAATCGCGCTATCCCAAGTTGGGAAAACGATCCGCACGGTCGCGCGGATGGAGCGACGCCGCAAATGCCCCTGGTACGCTATTTCTTCTTCGTCGGCGCCGCGCTGCTGGCGCTGCTGTTTATTGCCGATGAATATCTGCCAAAGTTACCGGGCGCGGAGCGGAGAGCTGCCGTTGCGGACGTTTCGGTGATACGGATTCACTCCGACCGGAAATGGCCCGAGCGCGTCGTTTTCGACACCACTGTCCCGATGATCACGCCCGCGGCAACCGCGACGGTGGAGGCGAAAGCTTCGGCGCCGGCGAACGTTGCCGATGTCTCCGCAAAGGCAGCCGACGTCTCCGCTAAGGTAAGGGTGCGGGACGTCTTTGCGCAATTGCCGCTCTCCTACCAACTGCAGCCGGCCGATTCCAGGAAGCGGGAGCCGAAGCTCCAATCGAAGCGCAAGACCGTGGCGAGAAGCCACGTCAACCCGCCCATGATGCTGGTCGCGCAGCAGCCGCGCATTGGCCTTTTCGGCAACACCATTTGGTGAGCTGGCTCGCTCCTGCGCCGATCAAAATCCCCTGATGCGAGTTTTCCGCGAAGCCGCCGCCAGATCGGCGGAGCCGCCTGCAGCGCGGCGATGGCGGGATCGGTGGGGTCTCTTGATCAACCCGCTGCCATTCATGCTAGACATTCTGCGGGCCGACGAGGTGATCAAATGAAACCTGCAGCGCCTCCGCGCGACTGGCGACGCATCCACCATTCTCCGATGTTCTGGATCGGGGTGGTGCTGTGCCTGTCGGCGATCATGATCGATGTGCTGTCTGACGATCTGGCGTGGCGCCCCGGACGATGAACGTGCCGCGGTTGCCAAAGCCGGCGTCACCGGGGGCGAGCCGCCCGCCGGCGCGTTAAAAGCGGGCCGATATTCCGGTGTAAATCTGAACTTTCGGCGCGGCGTTGTTGAGGCCGAGGTTGAGACCGACGTCAAGGATCGTATGCTTGTCGATCCGAAAGTTCATGCCAAGGTCGAAGGTATAGATCGGCGGCGCCGCCCGGTCGCTGCCAACCGCCGAAAAGAGTTCAACGGTAGCGTTGGCGCCTTCGATACCGGGAAGCCGGTGGCTCACCCCGATCAGATTGACGAAATTGGCTTCCCTGTGGTTTGCGGAATCTTTCAGGGCATCCACCTCGGTCATCAAGGTGACGAGGTAGTCCTGGGGCAGACGCAGCGCGAGCGGCGCGATCAAGCCACCCTCAACCGCCCCATTGCTGATGACGGGAGCCGACGAAGGCAATTTGACATAGGGGATGATGGCAAAACCCACTGGGCCGTCATCATTGCCAATCAGGTTGATTTTCGTCCGCAGCAGGATATCGCCAAACCCGGCGCCGCTCTCCGTGCCGGCCCCGGATAAGGCGTCGAAAGATCGCGAAGCCTGCAACCCGTTGGACTGGACTTCCACGTCCGCCCTGTTGGTGACGCCGATCTTGAAGGTGGGGTCGAGGGTTTGAAAGCTGTGCGTGGTGATCCCCAGATATTTTGAATAAGTATAGTTGAAGGTGTCCGTTTCGAGTTCGAAATGGCCGGCGTCGATGGTTCGAACGGAAAATCCTTTTGCCGGTCGATCGGGCGTGAATTTTCGCATTTGGTCGTCCGGCGTCGGGTTGAACAGCGTGTAGCCGCTCTTGTCCGAAACGCCCGGATCGGAGGACGCTGGATCGTCTGCGCGCGCCGAAGGCGACAGTGCCAGGAGACCGATCGTCAGGCCGGCCGCTGTGGCGAGAAGTCCCGAACGCACGAGGTCCCTCAACATTGCAATCGGCGCCGCGAAGCTGTCACGTTGGTTCAGGCCGCATTCGTGATCGCTATTTGCCTCGACCTCAGACGCGCGCAGCCGTGGGATCTGAGTGCGATGGCGGCAGACCGCGAATGGGGAGCGGAGCCGCCTCCGTTCACCACTAGCATCAATTCCAGCCTTGAAGCTGATCACAAAATAGCGTTGAAGAAATCCGGTACCACGTGCAAAATAAAGAAGCATCAGCTTCAATCTTTGCCTCGATGGGTGCCATCCACAAGATCAAGTGGCGCGCTCGGAGAGATTCGAACTCCCGACCCTCGGATTCGAAGTCCGATGCTCTATCCAGCTGAGCTACGAGCGCATGAGGGTTCGATTACCAGACTTGGCCGGGCAGGGCCAGCAGCCCCGAACCTGCGACTTTCCGGCGGAGATCGAGGCACGCCACGACGGCGGAGGACCGTGCCGAATTATTGCACCGAGCAGCTTAGAAGCACGGGTATCGGCCGCCCTGTGCGCGATAGGCTGCGGCCCCCTGCGCGCAATAGTTGGTCGAAGGACCGTCGTAATACGCGAAGGTGCCGGGCACAGCGCCGGGCCCGTAGTTATGGCTGTAGCTGATCGCGTAGGGGAGCCCGTAGGCATGGGCGTGCAGGTGACGACGCGCCTGCGCCTGGTTCGGGATCATGGCCAACGCGGCCAGAACGGCGGCGGCGCTGGCGAGCTTCAGTCTGGTCATCAAAGGCCTCCTTGGGGAAAACAGGAACATTTTAGGCCAATCGGGGCTCCCATCCAGAGGGAAAATCGCCCGAAAACTGCGGAAAATTTGCCACAGGGAGCGGATTTTTGGTTCCGTCTGCATGCTTAACGAAATTCCAACACAGTCTGGCCAGAGTTGCGCCGTCTGGTCCGCATATTGACCGATTTTTCGTCCTGACAGGCTTCCGGCTACCGATCGCCCCCCATGCGCATCACGTTGTTGTCCCTGTTCTTGTTCTCGTGTCTGGCCGCAGGGCCGGCCCGCGCCGACCTGCATATCACCCGGGACCACGGCGGGTATGTCGAGGAATACAAGGCCAAGTACGCGCGCATCCGCGACCACAGGGAGCGGGTCATCATCGACGGCATTTGCAATTCGGCCTG
Source organism: uncultured Alphaproteobacteria bacterium (assembly GCA_963829315.1). Lineage (GTDB taxonomy): Bacteria > Pseudomonadota > Alphaproteobacteria > Rhizobiales > Xanthobacteraceae > Bradyrhizobium. Next base: position 48,756 of record CAWHIO010000012.1, read on the forward strand.
CACGCTGGTGTTCGGCATTGTGCCCTTGAACAAGATCTGCGTGACGCCCCGCGCCAGCCTCGGTTTTCACCAGGCTTATTACGACAAGGCCTTCACCTTCGGCATCAGAGTCACCTCTTCCGAGGGGACTTCGGACCTGATGTCCTATTACCCGGATACGGTGAAAGACTGGATCCGCCGCAACGGCGGGCTCACCACCGAAATGAAGAAGATCAAGAACGGCGAGGAACTCTGGAAGATCGTCGACCCCTGTCCGGAAGAGTGGTGATGCGCTCACACCAGCTCGATGGTTCCTGACATCACCGGCATGCAGCGGCCACCAATATAGGTCGCGGTCACCGTACCGTTCTGCTTTTCGGCCTCCGCCTCCAGAAGGCTCGGCCGTCCCATCTCGACACCTTGCGCGATGGTTTTTGAAAGCCGCAAATCCGGCTCCGGCCGCAGTTTTGCCAACAGTCCGATCAGGGCAACGTTAGCGCTGCCGGTCGCAGGGTCTTCGGGAATGCCGTGATGGGGAGCGAACATCCGCGCCCGTATGTCGATGCCGCTTTCCGCCACTTGCGTGTAGATAAAAAGGCTCGTCGCGGGCAGCTTTGAAATCTCGCGCATGAAGATATCGGAACGCGCCGCCGCCGCCGCGAGCCTCGCGCGGTCTTTCAGCTCGGCCAGGATGAACGGCGCGCCGCAGGAGGCGATCAGGGGAGGGTGATTTCCGGTTTCGACGTCGTCGACCGACAGGGAGCAGGCCGAGGCAATCAACTCGACCGGAATTTCCACGCCGACGGTCAGCAATTGGGGAGCGGCGAGACGCGCCCCCGCAACCGCCGCACCATCCCTGAGCAGTGAGATCGGGACAATGCCGGCCTTTTCCTCGAACAGGACGCGGTCGCCGCCGACGCTGCGGCCGTAGCTCGTCCCGGCCCGGGCGAGCGCGAAGGCGGTGCCGACATTCGGATGGCCGGCAAACGGCATTTCATGGCGCGGGGTGAAGATTCTTACCTCGGCGGTATGCGCCGGGTTTTTCGGGGGCAGCACGAATGTGGTCTCCGCCAGGTTGAACTCGGCGGCAATGGTCTGCATCTGCCCGTCCGACAAGCCCTGCGCGTTGAGGACAACGCCAAGCGGGTTGCCGGCAAACTGCGTGCCGGTGAAGACATCGACGGTGACGAAGTTGAGCTTCATATCCTCGTTCTCGGCTCTTGTTATGCGATAGGCGGCGGGCGGCCCAGTGCGTTTCTCGATTGCCCGATAGCATATGTTCAGGCAATCAAGGCCGCAAATGAGCAAAGACTTCGAAAATTTGGCCGCGCGCGCGGCGCCGGCGATTTTTGTCGCGCTCTGGAGTACCGGCTTCGTCGTTACGAAATATGCGTTGAATAACGCCGAGCCGCTGACCTACCTCGCCATCCGCATGGCGGTGGTGGTGGCGATGATGGCGGTCATCGTGGGGGTCGCGCGGCCGCCATGGCCCGATCGCGTTGGCATCGCCCATAGCGTGGTTTCGGGAATCCTGGTGCACGGATTTTATCTTGGCGGGACCGCCGTCGCGATCGCGCATTCGATTCCCGCAGGGCTCTCGGCACTGATTCCGGGTCTGCAGCCGATCCTGACCTCGACGCTGGCCAATCGCTGGCTCGGCGAACGCGTCACACCCCTGCAATGGACCGGGCTGTTGCTGGGGCTGGCCGGGGTGGTGCTGATCCTGCATGACCGTCCGATGAGCGGGGAGGCCGGCTGGGGCTGGCTGGCCTCCGGCGTTTCGCTGGTCAGCATCACCCTGGGCACGCTCTATCAGCGGCGCTATTGCGGCAAGATCGACTGGCGCACCGGCAACCTCGTTCAATACGTCGCGGTGACGATTTTTTTCGCCGCCGCGGCAGCGATGTTCGAGACCAATGTGGTGCACTGGACCGGCGAGTTCGTGCTGTCGGTGGCCTGGCTCGCGGTCGTGCTCTCGATCGGATCGATCGGGCTGTTGTACTGGCTGATCCGCCGTTCGGCGGCGACCTCGGTGGCGAGTCTGTTTTACCTGGTGCCAGCGGTGACCGCCGTGATGGCCTATGTGCTGTTCGGCGAGCGGCTCGACGCGGTTGCGATACTGGGCATGATCGCCTGCGCCGCCGCGGTATTTCTGGTCAACCGGCGCGCGCGAGGACGGGACGGCTAAATCCCGCAAAAAAGCCTCCGGCTCTGGTCCGGAGGCTTTGCGGAGGCGCTCAGCGCTTCGACTTCTTGGCCTTCTTTTTCTTTTTGGCGGCTTTTTTGCCGGCCTTTTTGGCTGATTTCTTTGCCGAAGATTTCTTGGCAGCCTTCTTGGCTTTCTTTGCTTTCTTTGCCTTCTTGGATTTTTTTGCCGCTTTCTTTTTCGGCGCTGCCTTCTTTGCGGTTTTCTTCTTCGCCTTCCTGACCGCCGGCTTGGCGGCCGGTTTCGGCGGTTCGGCGGGGCTCGTCATTGGCTCGGTCGTTGGTTCAAGAACAGGTTTCTCGTCGTCCATATCGTCCCCCAGGGTTTATCGAAGCGATAACGATAGCGGGATTCTGAGAGCTGTCAAAGAGATGACGATGTGCGCTCAACGTCGCGCGGAACTTCGCGTAGGCCTTGAGTGCGCGCTCGCGCCCCTCGCGGTGATCGATGATCGGCTCCGGATAGGTCTTGCCGAGATCCACGCCGGCGCCTTGAAGCTCGATCGGTGCGGCACTCCATGGCCGGTGGATCAGGCTTGCCGGCAATTGCGCGAGTTCCGGAACCCAGCGCCTAACGTAAGCGCCGTCGGGATCGAACTTCTCACCCTGCAGGACAGGATTGAAGACGCGGAAATAGGGTGCGGCATCGGCGCCGGAGCCTGCGACCCACTGCCAGTTGGCGGGATTGCTGCCGGCATCGGCGTCGATCAGTGTATCCCAAAACCACTTTTCGCCCTCGCGCCAGTCGATCAGCAGATGCTTGACCAGGAACGACGCGGCTACCATCCGCACCCGGTTATGCATGACGCCGGTGTGCCACAACTCGCGCATCCCGGCATCGACGATGGGGTACCCGGTTCGGCCGCGCTGCCAGGCGGCAAGCGCCACATCGTCATGCTTCCACGGGAAAGCGTCGAACGAAGGCTGCAGATTGCGCGTCGCCAGGTCCGGCACGTCAAACAGCAGATGACGGCAGAATTCGCGCCAGCCCAATTCGCTGAGGAACTTTTCGGTGTCGCCCGACAGGGTAGGGCGCTCGGCCATCGCAAAACGCGCGGCGTGCCAGACCTGACGCGGGCTGGTCTCGCCAAAGCGCAGGTGCGGCGAGAGCCTGGAGGTGCCGTCGCGATCGGGCCGGTCCCGCCTGCCGGCATAGCCGGCCAAACCATCCCGTAGAAATCCCTCCAGCCGCTGCCTCCCGGCCAGCTCGCCCGGTGTCCAGCTGTCGCGCAGCCCGCCGGCCCAATCCGGCCGCGTCGGCTCAAGCTGCCAGCTTTCGACCGTATCGCTCGCAAGGTTCGGCCCGGGACGCAGCGTGTCCGGCGCAGGCAGAGGCCTCGGCGGATCGCCCAGAGCCTGCAGCCGTCGCCAGAATGGCGTAAATACCCGCAGGCCCCGGCCTTCCTTGTTACGGATATCGGCGGGAGCTGCCAGAAGGTCGCCGGGGAAGCTTTGCGAGGTGACGCCAATCTGCTTCAGCGCCGCGGCGACCTCGCTGGCCGCGGCTTGATGCGGCGCCTGCGCAATCTCGTTCCAGAACACCGCGCCGGAACCGGTCGCACGCGCCGTCTCGGCGATGATCCCTGCCGCGCAACCCCTGCGCAGCACCAGCGGCGCGCCGACAGCCTTGAGGCGCTTCTGTAAGGCCCGCAGCGATTGCGCCAACCACCAGCGCGCCGCGCCGCCAAGCGGGCGCGCCTGCGCCATGCGGCCTGGGCTCATCAAACACGTAAAGGCAGATCACCGGCCGGCCCGTGGCGGCGGCGGCGTGCAAGGCCGGGTGGTCGGAAAGGCGGAGATCGTCGCGAAACCAGACGATGCAGGGCGGGGCGGACTGGCTGGCCATCAGACGCTCAACTCAAAAGGCGACGCGTGATATCGGCGCCGGAAGGAATATTGAAACTGGGCCCCGAGTGATGCGTACTACATCATGGACGTCCGCACGGAGAGCGCTGGAGGGTATTTTGAATCGATACGTTGTTCTTTATCTCGCGACGCTGATCGTCCTCATCCCGATCGATTTTCTGTTTTTGGGGCTGGTCGCCAAGGGCTTCTTCACCGCGCAGGTCGGCGAAATGCTGGGCGAGATCAGGCCCGCGCCGGCGATCCTGTTCTATCTGATTTATGGCGTCGGCATCCTGATTTTTGTGAGCGGGCCGGTCGGTGCGACCTGGCAATCGGCGCTGCTTTACGGCGCACTGTTCGGATTATTTTGCTATGCGACCTTCGAACTCACCTCGTTGTCGCTGCTCAGGCACTGGACCTGGCCGGTAGCCGTGGTCGATATTTCCTGGGGCATGATCGTGACCGCGTTATCGTCGACCGCGGGCCTCTTGATCGCCAACCGGATCGCGCCGAGGATCTAGCTGCCGTGCACGAGCGACAACGAAAAAAGGGACGCCGATAGCGTCCCTTTTTGCCTTATCACGCTCCGCCGTCACTTCGGCTGCGGCACGATCCGCAGATACGGCTTCGGCGCCTTCCAGCCCGCCGGATAGATGGTCTTGGCCTCCTCGTCGGAGACCGAGCCCGCGATGATCACGTCGTCGCCCTGCTTCCAGTCGGCCGGTGTCGCCACGCGATGCTTGGCGGTCATCTGCAGTGAATCGATCACGCGCAGATATTTCCTGGAAATTGCGTCCCGTCGTCATCGGATAGACCAGCACCAGTTTTATCTTCTTGTCCGGCCCGATGATGAAGACGTTGCGGACGGTCTGGTTGTCGGCCGCGGTCCGCTTGGACGGGTCGCCGGAGATGGCGGCCGGCAGCATGTCGTAGAGCTTCGACACGTTGTAGTCGGTGTCGCCGATCATCGGATAATTCGGCGCCGCGCCTTGCGTTTCCCGGATGTCCTCCGACCATTTGGCGTGCTTGTCGACGGGATCGACGGAAAGCCCCATCAGCTTGACGCCCCGCTTGTCGAATTCCGGCTTCAGCCGGGCCAGCGCGCCGAGTTCGGTGGTGCAGACCGGGGTAAAATCCTTGGGATGCGAGAACAGAAGCGCCCAGCTGTTGCCGATCCAGTCATGGAATTTGATCTTGCCCTCGGTGGTTTCAGCCTCGAAATCCGGGGCCACAGCGCCAATCTGGAGTGCCATATCGCGACCTCATGTCGTTCAAGTTACAGTTGAATTCGGGTATTTTAATATAAAGGCGGGGATTGCCGGACGGAATGACCGCCGCAAAAAGGGTAGATATTTCTCTAGTCGAGGGAACTCCTAGCACCTTTTTTTGATCAGCGCCTGTGCGGCGAAACAAATCCGGCCGCCCGGCCGCCGCGATATTGCCTTTTATCGCGCCCATCACGCCCGACTTGCTTGCGATCTCTTGAACCGTGACCGATGTCACAGCGACAAATCCGCAACCCTGTAAAAGTCTCGCGAACCAAGTTTCGAATCGTTAACCACTCGTTTACGCCTGCAGGCAAAGGTTCGCCCAGAACAAGAAAACTGAGAAGAGAAACTAGTCAATGTCCGCCCCCTTAGCGTCCGCCGCCGAACCCGCCGCTACCCTCGAACCGTCTGACATTTCCTGCCGGAACACCGCTGCCCTTGCACTGACCATCGTGCGCGACGGCGTGATTACCGGTGAAGGGCCCACCACCAGGGGCCGTGTTCATTTCTCCCGCGCGCTGGACGCCGATGACGCCGCCTGGTGTGCCCGCATCCTGACAGCGGCTGCGGTCGAGCATCAGCCGGTCAGCCGGGCCGAGGCCGAGGCGCTGTTTGAGATCGACGATGCCGCCGCCGAGCGCAGCGACAATGGACGTTTCGACGACCTGCTGGCCAAGGCGGTGGTGCATCACGCGGCATCCGAGTCCGGCCTGCCGGTACCGCCGCGCACCGTGGCGCTGTCGCCGGAAACTTCAATCGAAAGCTGGGCGCCCACGAAGGCGGTCAATGTCGATATCGAAGTGCTGGAGTGGATCGCGAGCCAGATGCGCGGCAAGCGACGCGGCAACCGCACCCTGATGAGGCTGGTCGCCACCATCGTCGGCGCGACGCTGCCGTTTACCCAGCTGCCCCACGTCTTCGACATCGGTATGTGAATTCAGCGCACAACGGCTGGCTAGCTTTGAACGGCGGGTTACTTCCCCGCCGTTTTTTGTTTGCCGGCGTCAGCATCAAGCCCGACGGTCCGGCCCGGAAAGCCGGCCACGTCGAAATAGCGCTGCGATAACACGCGCTGGAATTTCAGCACCGTCCGCAGGCCGTTCGCCGCAGGCTGGGAAACGATGGTTCCGTCGGCGGCCCTGGGGATGACCCCGTTCGGTAAGGCCTCCGACATCACCCGGCCCGTCAATCCGCCGGCGCCAGCCGGGCGCAACCCCAGCAGTCGGGCGATGGTCATGCCGACATCCGCATTGCTGACCGGCAACGGATCGGTATAGCCGGCTTTGAAATCCGGTCCGATCGCCGCCATGAAATTCAAGGTGTCGCCGCGGCCGAAACTGCCGTGCATGCCCTGGCCCTGACGCAGCACGGTATCGGCGACCTCGACCGAACAATTGGTCGGCACGTCGCATCCCCCCACATAGGAACGGAAATTGACCACGATCGACGGGCTGGGGGTCACCGCCGAGCCCTTGAGGCCGACCTGCGACATCGGCAGCGTGCCGGGAAAGCGTCCGAACCTGTCGTCCACGAACAGTCCGCTGACGTAATCCTGCTCCAGCAACGCCTGGATGGTACGCTGCGCCAGCTTTTTGTCCCGGTTCGGCAGATAGAGCAGGTCCGATCCGCCATTGGTGGCCACCACCAGGTCGGGTTTGGCTGGGTCTTGTCCCAAAAGGCCGTTTCCGGCCTTGGGATGGGCGGTCCCGGCCACCCGTGCGTTCTTGTCGTTGGGATCGAACAGCGGCAGATCGAGCGCCCTGGCCAGATCGATGGCTAGAAAGCCCATCGGCAGGAAATCCGCCGGCGTATCGTCATAACTGATTTTCGCCGCGGGACTGGTCTTGCTCTGCTTTGAGATCGTCGAGAAACCGTGATCGGAAGCAATGATGATGTTGGTACTGGCGGCGAGACCGAGATCGTCGAGCGCCTTGCGCAGCTGCGCCAGATTGTTGTCGGCATTTTTGATGCCGGCGAGCGAGGTGGGGCCGTTGATGCCGGGTGTCACGGTGTTGAGGCTGTCGCCATTGTTGTGCTGGCTGCCGTCGGGATCGCGCGACCAGAACACCAGCACGAATGGCTTGTTGCGCGCCTTGAACATCGGCAGCACGACCCTGGCGGCGACATCGGCGAAATAAGCCTGCTGCGCAGTGTTCGCCACAGCGGTGCCGGGCGTCCTGGCGTCGCCGGCCTTGCCGTTGTCGCCGCGCGGGGGCGTTGCGAGCGGAAGGCCGGCTTTGGCCAACGCCGCTTTCATTTCGTCGGAAAGCGGAACGCCGTTCTTGCCGCCGGTGGCGTCGTCGATCACGATTGAATGCAAGCCATCGGCGCCGGTCTTGTCGGTGTGATCGAAAATCAGGGTGGGGCCGAGCTTGCCGAGTGCGGCCGTGCTGAAACCTTTGGCGCGCGCCATCTTCAGGATGGTTTCCGCGTTCAGATAGTCGCCGCCGAAATGCTCGTCGGCGTCGAGGATCACCGGATCGACCTCGAGAAACGGCGTCACGGTCCCGTCCGCAGGCGCGACGGGATAACCGGTATAGATCGTGTTCGAGAAGTCGCCGGTATCGCCGAGGTAGTGACCGGTGGCCATCGCCGATGCGTTGGCGGTGGTAAAGGTCGGAAACAGCGAATGCGAGTTCCTGAAATTGACGCCGGTGTCGCGGACCGCGGCCATCGCAGGCGCCGTCTCGGTCGTCACGATTCGCCCGCGCAATCCATCCGGGACGAACAGGATGACGTTATGCGGCGTGCCGTTTTGCGCAAATGCCGTGCCGGCGAAGGCCAATATCAGGCCGAGAGACAGCATGACGACGAAGCGGCGCATGAAAGTCTCCTCCAGGACGCGGATTTGCGGCATATTGCCGTCGCCTCTGTCTAGTTCTGCGGTGTGATGGAATTGCTACGTGCGTTGCCGGACCATGGGCCGACAATTATAGGCTTTGCGAAATCCGGCGGCCTTCGCATCGTCCTCGGAACAGAACCAGCGATCGGGCTTCGTGAGCGCCGGATAACTGCGGCATGCCTGCAGGTGATAAATGCCCACATTGCCGGTGACGCGCGCGCGCAGGGCGAATTTGCCCTTGATGCTGCAACCTGGCGGCATCGCGGGATATTCGGGAAACAGCACCTCGCGGATTTCGCGATCCTTGTCGGCCCGGCATGACCCGCCCAGCAAGGCGCCGTCCTTTTTCCCAGCGCGGAATTCCTGCGGCGCGGCAAAGCAGCCCTTCCAAAGCCCTCGGCGGTTGTCTTTTGCGCCGGCTTCGTCTTCCCTGAATCGCCCTTTTGCGGAGGGCTCGAAATTCAGGGCAAAGCCCTGGCGGACAAGGAGCTGGTTCAGGCTTAGGGTTTCGCCTTCGACGGTGCAAACACCGACATGCCGGTTCTTGGTGGCGGCGTCAGCGCCCAGATCGTCACAGTGCACCTCGCGCCCGCCGATCAGGCTCGGCCAAGTTGATCGCGCGCTTCAACGCCGCAAGTCCAGCTGTCGGCGTGATCATCGATGCACAGCTGGTCAAATGCCGGGGCATCGATGCCGTCAAGCCGGTAGGTTGCATCGGTGAGCTCGATGGTGCCGCCGTCCCTGACAATCGGGCTGGCGGCGAAGCTTTGGCTGGCTGCGAAAATCAACAGTATCAGGATAAACCAACGCATCAATCGTCAGGCTCTTGCGGTGAGGGAACACGATAACTGCATTCTATGGTACGGGTGAAGGCCGGACCGAACCGCATCTGGCGGGGCTTGCCGGGCAAGCCCCGGTTGGGGGCCCAGCGCGTGGCAGCTGCTGGAGAATCGGTTTTCAGGCATATCTGTCGTTGCCTCGCTCTGGTTTTGCTGTACGACGGAATTGTTACGTCCGTCCCCGCGTGCCAGATTGCGGGGGGCGGTCCCGCCCCAGAGGTTGCAAGTAAGTCAGCATATGTTCAAACGAATTCTGATCGCAAATCGCGGCGAGATCGCCTGCCGGGTCATCAAAACTGCCCGCCGCATGGGGATTGAGACTGTCGCGGTCTATTCCGAAGCCGACCGCGACGCTCTTCACGTCGAAATGGCCGATCAGGCGGTCCTGATCGGACCGCCGGCCGCCGCCGAAAGCTATCTTTTGATCGACAAAATCGTCGAGGCCTGCCGCAAGACCGACGCAGAAGCCGTGCATCCCGGTTACGGATTCCTTTCCGAACGTGAGGCCTTTCCGCGCGAGCTTGCCAAGGCCGGCATCGTCTTCATCGGCCCCAACCCCGGCGCGATCGCCGCGATGGGCGACAAGATCGAGTCGAAGAAAGCCGCGGCGAAGGCCGATGTGTCGACCGTGCCGGGGCATCTCGGCGTGATCGAGGACGAGAGGCACGCCGTGAAGATCGCGGACGCGATCGGCTATCCCGTCATGATCAAGGCTTCCGCCGGCGGCGGCGGCAAGGGAATGCGGATCGCGTATTCGACTTCCGAAGTCGCCGAAGGATTTGGTCTCGCCAGGGCCGAAGCCAAAGCATCGTTCGGCGACGACCGGATCTTCATCGAAAAATTCATCGTCGATCCCCGCCACATCGAGATTCAGGTGCTCGGCGACAAGCACGGTAACGTGATTTATCTCGGCGAGCGCGAATGCTCCATCCAGCGCCGCAATCAGAAGGTGATCGAGGAAGCGCCGTCGCCGCTGCTCGACGAGACCACCCGCCGCAGGATGGGCGAGCAGGCGGTGGCGCTGGCGAAGGCGGTGAACTACGATTCCGCCGGCACCGTCGAATTCGTCGCCGGCCAGGACAAGAGCTTCTACTTCCTGGAGATGAACACGCGGCTGCAGGTCGAGCATCCCGTGACTGAATTGATCACCGGCATCGATCTGGTCGAGCAGATGATCCGGGTCGCGGCCGGCGAGAAGCTCGCGCTTTCGCAAAAGGATGTGCGGCTGACCGGATGGGCGGTCGAGTTGCGGGTCTATGCCGAGGATCCGTTCCGCAATTTCCTGCCCTCGATCGGGCGGCTGGTCAAATATCGTCCACCGGCCGAGAGCCGCGTCGACGGGATTACGGTGCGCAACGACACCGGCGTGCAGGAAGGCGGCGAGATCTCGATCTATTACGATCCGATGATCGCCAAGCTCGTCACCCACGCGCCATCGCGCGCCGCGGCCATCGAGGCGCAGTCAATCGCGCTCGAATTCCTTCTACATCGACGGCATTCGTCACAACATTCCGTTCCTGTCGGCACTGATGAATCACCCGCGCTGGCGCGAGGGCAAGCTCTCCACCGGCTTCATTGCGGAGGAGTTTCCGAGGGGATTTGCGGTTCGTGTGCCGGAGGGCGAAGTTGCGCGCCGGTTGGCGGCGGTCGCCGCCGCGGTCGACCATGTGCTCGGGGAACGCAAGCGGCAGATCTCGGGCCAGATGATCAGCCGGCCCGTGCAGCGCGAACGCCGCCGCGCGGTTTGGCTCGATCGCGACGAAATCGCGCTCGATATCGCGCGCGAGGCCGAAGGTCTGGCGGTGCGCTTTGTCGACCCCGGTGGGGCGCTCGGCCAACCGCACCATCTGGTTTCGCCCTGGACGCCGGGCACTCCCGTTTGGCAGGGCACGGTCGGCGGCCAATTGGTCGCGATGCAGGTGCGGCCTGTTCCCAACGGCTTCCGGCTCGCGCATCAGGGATATGAAGTCTCGGTCAAGGTCTTTACCGAGTCCGAGGCGACGGCCGCCCGGCTGATGCCGGTGACCACAGCGGCCGACACCGGCAAGAAATTACTGTGCCCGATGCCCGGGCTCGTGGTGTCGATTGCGGTCGCCGAGGGCCAGGAGGTCAAGGCCGGCGAGACACTGGCCGTGGTGGAAGCGATGAAGATGCAGAACGTACTGCGCGCCGAACGCGACGGCACGGTGAAGAAGATTCACGCGACCGCTGGCGCCACGCTGGCGGTCGACGCGCTGATCCTCGAATTCGCTTAGGGGGAGGTCCGTTGCGGTCTCCGACTTGCTTTAAGGGGGTCAGCACCAGCTGGCTTCCGCAATCTGAGGCGCCCGCAAGAGCTCTTGAATATTCGCTTCGATCAAGCGGAATCCGATATTACCGTAGAGCTTCTGGCGCCCCTCGTTCAGCACGAAACTTGGACTGCCTTCTATCCGCATTTTGTCGGCATCTTGATAGTCGGCATCCAGGCGGGCGAATGCTTTACCATTGTGGATGCATTTTTCGATCGCACCAATATCGACACCGAAAGATTCGGCTATCTCGCATTGAACGTCCCAGTTCGCAATGTCCCGGCAGTCTCGAAAAAATGCACAGCGGAAAGCCCAGAGCACCTGATCGAAAATGCTCTCTGAAGGTTGATTTCGTGCCGTCCCGGAATCGTGTTCCCCCTGCTGAAGCGCTTTCATGAACAAATGCGGGCTAGTCGATGTCGCGGGGCGCGTTTTCAACCAAACCTCCGGATGAAGTTGGATATGCGGAAACCGTGCCGCCACCTGCCGCAAATGCGCATTGAACCCGTCATATTCGCCTTTGCCTTTCCATGTCGTGGAGATCTTGCGGGCGGTATCGCCGAACACCGAGCAGAACTGATGCTTTATCCGAACGGTATCGCCGAACTTTTCTCTGACTGCGCCCACGCGAGCCTGCGAAACATATGCCCAGACGCACAAGACATCAGAGAAATATGTAACCTCGACCACGCTCATCTTGCGTTCTCCCAAGTCAATTGAAGGGCGAGCGTCACTATGCACCTCGACCTCGCTTCATCGCAACCGGTCCGGGGTCGAGCAGGTTTTGTTACCAGTGCAGGCCAGGGGAGTATTGGATGGCTCCGACGCCTCGTCGCGTTGCTCTGATTGCGCCTTTTCAGACAAAGGCGATTGATGAGGACGCGCTTTGGCGGGCATTCCGCGCAGGCAGGCCAGCGCACTCGATCCGAGGGTGGATGCCGCCTTTGCTTCGCAAACGGGGTTACGCGATAATGCCGCAGGCCAGTCTGTGGTTCCGCGCAGGTTACCAAAGGATTTTGCAATGACGTTCCGAAAGCGCCGCGATGCCTTGCGTTCGATCCTGTCGGGACCCTCATGCGTGCGTCCGGGTTCGGTCTATGACGCGATTTCGATCCGCATTGCCGAGGATCTCGGCTTCGAACTCGGCATGTTCGGGGGATCGGTGGCTTCACTTGCGGTGCTCGGAGATCCCGATATCGCGCTGATCACGCTCTCCGAACTCGCCGAACAGATGCGCCGGATGTCGCGCGCGTCGGGGTTGCCGGTGCTGGTCGATGCCGATCACGGCTATGGCAACGCGCTGAATGTCCGGCGCACGGTCGAGGAACTGGAGACGGCGGGCGCCGCCGGCCTGACCATCGAGGACACCCTGTTGCCGCAGGCCTATGGCAAGGCGAACACCGAACTGATCTCGCTGGAGGAAGGGGTCGGCAAGATGAAGGCTGCGCTGGATGCGCGCGGCGATGCCTCGCTCGTGATTGTCGGGCGCACCGGTGCGGCATCGATCACCTCGCTCGATGACGCGATCGGGCGCGCCAGGGCCTATGAGGCCACCGGCGTCGACGCCTTGTTCTTCACCGGCCTTAAAACGCGAGCGGAACTGGAGGCGATCGTTAAGGCGACAACGCTGCCGATCATTCTCGGCGGCGCGCCCGACGCCATGTCCGATCCGGCCTATCTCAGGGACCAAAGGGTGCGGATCGCGCTGCTGGGCCACGCCCCCTTCGCCGCGGCGACGCACGCGGTCTACGAGACACTTAAAGCGTTGCGCGAGGGATTGCCGCCAAAGGCCTTGAAGGGCCTTGCGTCGGCCGAATTGACGGGGCGGCTCACGCGTGCGGCGGAGGTGAAGGCCCGCAGTAGTGAATTTCTGGGGCTCACGAAATAGATGAGCGGCACGATCCGTCGGGTGACCATCCGGGGCAGGGTACAAGGCGTTGGCTACCGGGCCTGGGTCGAACACCAGGCGCGGGTGCGGGGGCTGGAGGGCTGGGTGCGCAACAGAAGAGATGGCAGCGTCGAGGCGCTGTTGGCGGGGCCACCGGCAATCGTGGCTGATACGGTGGCGTCGTGCCGGCACGGGCCGTCCTCGGCGCGGGTCGACGATGTCACGGAAGAACCCGCCGACGTCGACGCCTTGGGCTTGCGGCGGCAAGGCGAACGGTTTTCGGTGCTGCCGACACTTTAAAATCAGCAATTCACGGGAGGTGACGATGACGGCGACATTCAGAGCGATTGGAATGATGAGCTTTGGCCCGAGCCATCGGCTCGCGCGCCTCGCTGCGGTCCTGGCGGCCGCGTTACTGGCCGGCTTGGCGCAGACATCGGCGCAAACTCCGTCCACCCGGGTTTCAGGCGTCGACGCCGCCTTGCTTGAGGACATGGTGATTGGCAGCCGCGTGCTCGCTGATTTCGGCGTGCTCGACGGTTTCGGTCACGTCAGCGCGCGCCACCCCACCAACCCCAACCACTTTCTGATGGCACGCTCGCTCGCGCCGGCGCTGGTCACCGCCGACGACATCATGGAGTTCGATCTCGATGGCAATGCCGTGGACGCCCGCGGCCGGACGGTTTTTCTCGAACGCTTCATTCACGGCGAAATCTACAAGGCGCGGCCGGACGTGATGTCGGTGGTTCACACCCATTCACCCGGCGTCATTCCCTTCTCCGTGACCAAGGTGCCGTTGCGGGCGATGTTTCACAACCCGTCCTTCCTGGGGGTGGGCGTGCCGGTCTGGGATATTCGAAAGGATTTTGGCGATACCGACATGCTGGTCAGCAATCCCGCACTGGGCAAATCGCTGGCGCAGACGCTCGGCGACAAGCCGGTGGTCTTGATGCGCGGTCACGGCGACGTGGCCGTCGGTCCATCGGTCAAGATGGCGGTGTTTCGCGCCTATTATACCGACGTCAACGCCAAGCTGCAGTCGCAGGCTATCGCGCTCGGAGGCGAGGTCACCTATCTGTCGGCGGGTGAAGGCGAGAAAGGCGACAAGATCAATTTCATCGTGCTCGACCGCATCTGGAACCTGTGGAGGATGCG
>CAWHIO010000013.1:0-56156 GCA_963829315.1 uncultured Alphaproteobacteria bacterium
CATTTGCGTGGGAGATTGGGGCGCGAATTAGGATTTGGCGTTGCCGGATTGTGATTTCCCGGATGCGAGCCAGATCGCGGTGGATAACAGTCGTGGCGCCTTGTCGCCCGTGCGCCTTCCCGGTAGCGAAAGGGGAACAGGAGGCCTGCATGGCAAAAATCGATCTGGACTCGCTAAGCATCGAAGAACTCGCCGCGTTGCGTGACAACGCAACCGACAAACTGGCTGAAAAGGTCGCGGCGCGGCAGGCCGAGCTCGAAGCCGAACTGGAAAGACTGTCGCTCTACGGCAAGCCGGCGAAAAAATCGCTCGCTGCGCCGGCCGTCGCCAAAGCCAAGAAGAGCGACGAGGCCGCCAGGAAAGGCGACGAGGCCAAGGAACCGATCGCCAAGGAACCGGTCGCCAAGGCGGCGTAAGGGCGGCGGCAGGTCCCGGCGCCACCGGTTGACCGGGCCGGCGTCGAAATGGCAATCCGGCCGGCCGTGCTATCATCGTCTCGGCTGAACTTTCGGATGATCCCAAGGTGATCGCGTCGGACCTTCGTAGCGGGGTGGAGCAGCTCGGCGACATGATCGCCGAGGCGTCCGTCATCGTTCCCTTCACCGGCGCCGGTATTTCGACCGAGTGTGGCATTCCTGATTTCCGCTCGCCCGGCGGCTTGTGGACCCGCAACCGGCCGATCCCGTTTGATGAATTTGTCGCCAGCGCGGACGCGCGCGACAAGTCATGGCGGCGGCGCTTTGCCATGGAGCCGACCTTCGCCGCGGCAAAGCCGGGGCGCGGTCACCGTGCGCTCGCCGCGCTCTACAAGGCCGGCAAAATTCCCGCCATCGTCACCCAGAATATCGACAATCTGCATCAGGTCTCGGGTTTCGCCGGGGACCACGTGGTGGAACTGCATGGCAATACCACTTACGCACGCTGCATCGGCTGTGGGCAGGCTTACGATCTGGCGTGGGTCAAACAGCGTTTCGATGTGTCGGGCAGTGCGCCCGACTGCGCCGTCTGCGACGAGCCGGTCAAGACCGCGACCATCTCGTTCGGGCAGGCGATGCCGGAACAGGCGATGCTCCGCGCCACGGAACTCGCCCAGCAATGCGACCTGTTCGTGGCGATCGGATCGTCGCTGGTGGTCTGGCCGGCCGCGGGCTTCCCGCTGCTGGCTAGGAATTCCGGAGCCCGCCTGGTGATCATCAACAACGAGCCCACCGAGCAGGACGATCTTGCCGATCTGGTGATCCGCCACGATATCGGGGAAACGCTGGGGCCGTTCGTGGGCAACTGATGCCTAATTGATTTGCGCCCGCGTGATTCGCCGCCCGCGCAAGGCTGTTCATAGGTTCCCGGAGATTCGTTTTTTATCTATGCGCCGCAAGCGGGAGTGTTATCTTTTGATTCGAGAGATTCGCGTTGCGTCATCATGAAGTGTCATGGATGGGCGCGTGCAGGCGCCGCCGCACTCAATGGCGGGCGGTAGATCATGTGTGGGGTCCGCGGTCATGGTGTCGGACGGATTTGAGTCCAAGAAGCTCGGAGGCCCGCCGTCTGGCGCGGCGGGACCCAACAGGCTTGGGCCGGGCGGATTTTCAGCCGGCGTCGAGCGTGATCCCGCAATCGATGCCCTGACGGGCCTTGGCGATGCCGCCGCCAATCTGGTGGAAATCAGCGGCGTCATCAAATGGTTCGACGCATCAAAGGGCTACGGCTTCATCGTTCCCGATAATGGCTGGCCGGATGTGCTTCTGCACGTCACAGTGCTCAGGCGCGACGGCTACCAAACCGCCTACGAGGGCGCGCGGCTGGTTTGCGAATGCGTGCAGCGGGCGAAGGGCTATCAGGCATTCCGCATCCTTTCGATGGACGAGTTGACGGCGATCCATCCGGCGCAGATGTTGCCGCCGCGGACCCATGTCAGCGTCACCCCGACCAGCGGTCTGGAACGAGCCCAGGTCAAGTGGTTCAATCGCCTGCGCGGCTTCGGCTTCCTGACCTGCGGCGAGGGCACCCCGGATATTTTCGTCCACATGGAAACCTTGCGCCGCTACGGAATGACGGAACTGCGCCCCGGCCAGTACGTCCTGGTGCGGTTTGGGCCCGGTTCCAAGGGCATGATGGCGGCCGAAATCCAGCCCGAAACCGGCTCGCCGGGGCTGTCATCGCACTAAGGCGCGCTGGCCCGCTTTCCACGTTACCCGACCTCACCAGAACTCATGGGTTGCGCGCCGAAACGGGCGTGGTCTGGCTTACCGAGGTCTGGTATTTGCCCCGATCATCGGGTTACGGTCGAACGGCCGGTTCCGCCGGGATATGTGCCGTTGCGGCGCTGTCGAAATCTTCTGTGGGTGAGGTGAGCGTTGCCTGGGACTATTGATCGAGTTGTCGGCCGGCGCGCGTGGTTGTGGATGTGCATCGCGGTCGCAGGCGCGCTTTGCGCTTTCACCGGTCTTGACGCCCGCGCGGCAAGCATCCAGCCGCTCGAGATCGTGACCAAATCCGGCGTGCACGTGTTCTCGGTCGAGATGGCGACGACCGAAGAGGAAAAAACCACCGGCCTGATGTACCGCAAGGAACTGGCCGACGGGAAAGGGATGCTGTTCGATTTCTCGCCGGAACAGGAGGTGTCGATGTGGATGAAAAATACCTACATCTCGCTCGACATGATCTTCATCCGCGCCGATGGCCGGATCCTGCGGATTGCCGAGAATACCGAGCCGATGTCCACCAGGATCATCCCGTCGAGGGGCTTGGCCAAGGGGGTGCTGGAGGTGATCGCCGGCACGGCGCAGAAATACGGAATCGCGGCCGGCGATCGCGTCGCCCATCCGCTCTTCAATGGCCGGTAACCGGGCAAGGAAGCGCGAGCCGGACCGGTTCTGATTGAGTGGGAATTTGGGGCTCTAATCTTTTGTTTCGGCGCGTTTTCTTCACGCCAACCGCTGTTCACCGCTCGGAGGCTTGTTTCGCCCGAAAACGCTTCTGTCTTGCTGGCCGCGCTTGAAGCGTGTATCGACGACCTTTCCCAGAGATCGGGGTATAGCGCAGCCTGGTAGCGCGGCAGTTTTGGGTACTGCAGGTCGTTGGTTCGAATCCAGCTGCCCCGACCAAAGACAATCCTGAAATCAGATATTTGGCTGGCGATCTCTACAATTGTAATCAACTGAAATCGGCACCGAATAGTCACTATTCGAGTTTGGCTTACGCGGAACGGGCACCGTCTGATGCCGTGCTCTGCCACCATGGAGATTCCATGTTAGGAGAATCCGGCCGCCACGGGCGACTTTCTTGCAGGCTCCTTGGTTCTTTAGATGTCTCCTGACTTCAGATGTCTCCCGACTTCCAAAAGAGAAGCCCGCGGTCCGCGCCAAAGCCGGCCTATGCGCAATGGCTTCACAAACGAAAACCCATCAATTCGGTAACGGCGGCAGGTTGCGACATGCGAGTTCTGGTCACCGGCAACGCCGGATTTATCGGCTTTCACACCGCTGCGCGTTTGCTGCAGCGAGGAGATTCCGTCGTCGGGGTCGACGTCGTCAACGACTACTACTCCCCCGAGATCAAGGAGTTCCCGGCTCGAGGTTCTGGAGCAAATAGCGTTACAAAGCCCTGGAGACTATCGCTTCCACCGCTCGAACTTGGCGGATCCCGCGGCCGTCAAGCGTTGCTTCTCCGATGGCCCCTTCGACAGGGTCATTCATCTCGCGGCCCAGGCCGGCGTTCGCTATAGCCTGGAGAACCCTCACGCCTATGTCGAAAGCAACATCGTAGCCTTCACCAACATTCTGGAGGCGTGCCGGCATGCAAAGGTCGATCACTTGACCTATGCAAGCACAAGCAGCGTCTATGGCGCGAATACCCATATGCCGTTCAGCGAACATCGGGGCGCCGACCATCCGCTGCAGTTCTATGCCGCCACCAAACGCGCCAATGAATTGATGGCCCACAGCTACAGTCACCTGTTCAAGCTGCCGACAAGCGGGTTGCGATTTTTTACGGTCTACGGGCCGTGGGGTCGACCCGATATGGCGCTGTTCCTGTTTACCAGGAACATTCTGGCGGGAGAGCCCATCAAGCTCTTCAACAACGGCCAACACATTCGCGATTTTACCTACGTCGACGACATCGTCGAAGGCGTTATCCGCGTCAGCGATGACATCGCGCGTCCTGATCCTGATTGGGATAGCGACAATCCGGATCCGGCGACGAGCAACGCGCCCTTTCGCATTCTCAACATCGGCAATAACAGCCCGGTCCACCTCACCGAGTACGTTGAAGCGATCGAGGAGGCGTTGGGAAGAAAGGCGATCCGCGAATTGCTGCCTTTGCAGCCCGGCGACGTCCCGAATACATCGGCGGATGTGAGTTCGCTCGTCAAGGCCGTAGGGTATCAGCCGAGCATTCCGGTCCGCGAAGGCGTGGCTCGCTTTGTCAACTGGTACCGCGATTACTTTAAAGTCTAGAAAAGGAAGACATGAACGAAAGCGGGTCCGGATGCTTTTACCGTACCGCGCTTGACTACACTGATCTGTGTAGGTATGTCCGCCTGGGGCAACCGGAATGTGGTCTGTGTAACGATGAGCCGTGATGCCGCCCGACAAGCCATGAAGGACAGGATCCTCGAGACCACCGACCGGCTGTTCTACGGGCAGGGTATTCGCGCCGTCGGGGTCGACACGATCGCCGCCGAAATCGGCATCAGCAAGCGCACGCTGTATAACTATTTCCCGTCCAAGGACGCGCTGATCGTCGCGTATCTGACGCGCCGCGCCGTTCCGCGCAGCATTCCCGACCGGCCACCCCTTGAGCAGATACTGGGAGTTTTCGATTGGCTCGAACGCTGGTTCGCGAGCAAGGCGTTTCGCGGCTGCCCCTTCGTCAACGCCGTCGCCGAAATAGGGGAGCGCGCCCACCCGGCGACCCGGATTGCCATCGATCAAAAGGAACGGCGGCGTGTTGCATTCCGAGATATTTTGACGCGGCTTGGCGTTGCCGATCCCGACGGCCTTGCGACCCAGCTGGCGATCCTGGTGGAAGGCGCGATGGCAGCGGCGCTGGTGCGTGACGACCCGGCCATGGCACGGGCAGCGAAGTCGGCGGCCCGGGTGCTGCTGACCGCGGCGGGCGTGCCTGAAGGCGGGGAAAGCAAGGCGGCTCCGGAAATAAAGGCGCGGCGGCGAATTCGGAAATCTCCGTCTCGCAGCGAGACGGCTGGCCGCGCCGCCACGCGCCGACGATGAGCGTCGTTCCGCCAGTCTCCTGAGGAAACCACGCCACGCGCGGGTTGCGGCAACGGGTCAAATCGCAGTGACGATCCGCTAAAGCGATCCGCCCGCAGCGGTGACCCTTGCGGGTCCGATCTTGAAATACTGCTTGGCAAAGGCCACGATTTCGCGGTCGGTGGGATGATCGGCGGCTTGGACCGCAACGATGCGATCGCCGATGTGGGAATGTTGTTCGCGGAGAAACTTCGCGAGTTCCGTCTTGGCGCCGGCAGGACCAATGATCAGGATTTCGCCGGCATCGCTGACCGCGTTCATCACCTGCGCAAGAAATTCCTTGTCAAATCCGGCATGGCCGCTGCCGATCGAGTTGGCTTTATGGTGCAGGTGCCGCGTCGGCATATGCGGATGCAGGACAACCTCGTCGTCGCCCGACAGACCAATATGAAAGACCTTGGCCTGTGAATGATCGATCCAGACGATCGCGTGGAAGTGGGTCGGCATGGTTTTGTTCCTCCTGGCCTGCGATCTGTCGACCGTGGATCAATCTTGCACCAGATGCGCGGGCATGAGCGTTTTGGACTTGAGGAAACAAGCTACCGTACAGGCGTTTCGGTCGATTGATTCAGGTCAATCGAGCGAACCTTGTGCGGGCGGTGGCTCATCGGCCGATCCCGGTTTGCTGCCGCGGCCGAGGGCAAACTGACCGACCGGGCCCTCGACGTGGAATTCCAGCCCGGTCATTTTCGAAAACAGGTCGATATTGTTGGTGCCGATCGCACAGCCACCTAGCCCCATATCGGTTGCCATCATGTAGAGCGTCTGGAGCAATACACCGGCATCCTTGAGAATCAGCGAGTAGGCGACCGAGCTGTATTTCCATGAAACCCGGCCAAAGCGCGCCGCGATCGTGATCAGAATTTGGGGCGCGGCAGGAGATCCCATCGCAAATTCGGCGGCCGCCAGCTGCGCTTCGAGTTCTGGCGTCTTTACGCCGATCGGCACCAGCGCGTGCCGGTCGGCGTCGTAATGATAGAAGCCGCGCGCAAGTCCTTCGCAGTTGCCAACCGCCAGATAGAGCTCAAGCTCGTAGGCGCCGCCTCCCGACGGATACGGCCTGGCGGCGTACGAGACATCAGGACCGCCGTTGCCGAGGTCGGCCTTGTCTTTCCACTTCGCCTGGATCCGCGCGGCGCTATCGAGAAACCGTGCAAGCTCGGCGAGGGTGATCGGTCGGGCGTCGTCGAAGTCGCGCGTCGAATGGCGTTCGTGCAGGAGCCTCGTGAACGGCGAGGGTGCTTCCGAAGGACGTGGCCGAGACCTTGCGCAGATCGATTTTCTTTCCAGGCCAGCGCGGTCGCACCGCCGGTGGCGGAGGTATCAGACCCGCATAGGGATATAATCCGCCAAGCGGGTTGGCCTGGCGCCCTTCCGTGCTGCGCGTATGGAATAGAAGATCGTGGAAATCCCAGAGAACGAGGTTGTCGTCACCCTCGGACGCTCGCAGGCCATCGCCGTTTGCGTCGATCCTGAAAAGGATCTGGCAATCCACCAGCAATGCGAGAAGCTCGATTCCGGGAAAGCCGGGCCTGCCGCCGGAACGCACCGATTTTTTGCGGCGTGGACAACAAGGTAAGGGCCGTGGCGATCTTCGGATCGCAAATTCTGAACAATGCGCCGGCGCGGGGCGATTCCAGCACCATCTCATTGCCGCGCCGCCGCAAATAGGCAAAGCGCGATAGCGCAATCACGTCCTGATTGCCGAGCTTTGGCATTTGCGGCCAATAATCGGGAACCTGCGGCTCAATGACGACCTGATCGCTGTCGGCGCGCCCGAGGCCGAACTCCAGAAGGCCGCGCTGGGCCAATCGATGGACCAGCAGACCGATTTCCTTGTCGACGGTGCGGCCAGCCGTGAATGAAGTGATTGCCAGGCCTGCGCGTAACTCTTGCATACGATCGACGACGCCGGGACTGAACGTGCCCAGCCCGACCGAATAGTCGTCGAAGCAGGCAACAATACTCCCGTCCGCGTCGGCTTGGAGCGCGATGTGGGCGCTCAGCCGGGCGGAAATGCCTTGGTGGTGCGATCCGCCGCGCCTTCTTTTTTGCAGGAGCGCGCAAGCCGGGTGACCCTCTCAAGAGTGTGGAAGGAACGGCGTAAGTTCGCTTTCCGGCAGCGGCCGATCCAGCCATCCGAGCTTTACCGGAACATCGTAAAGCCGGCCCGGGTCCGAAGCGGCGATAGAAATGCCGCAGTCCCGGAACGATCACCCTGACGACGTTGACCCCAACGTCGGGCCGCGTCTGATTGAGGACGAGGAAATCGAGGCCCGCTCGCCTGGCGATTTCGACGCAGGCGTCTACTTGCGTACGCGTATTGTCGAGAGGACCGAATTTCGCGCCGAAGTCCGATGGGATCGTCGGATCGCCAACCGGCGTCAGGAAGGGATAGTTCTCAAGGCGCAACGGGGTGAGGCCGTCGAGGCTCGATTTTTCGCCGGTTCCGCCTCCCATCAGGCCAATGGACAGGAACTGGTTCAGCTCCGTCAACGTGCGCAGCATGGCAATGCGGGGATCGAAATGCGCGCCAGAACCGAACTCGATGTTCTCCTGTCCGTTTTGCATCCAGTGCAATATCGCCACGTAGGTGGGAATGCCGAGATCGCTGGTGACGTCGAGCACCCAAAGCCGCCGTCCGGTTTCGGCAAGCTGGCTTTGCAGATCCTGAACATAGGAATTGTTGAAATGGGCGAGGTCTACTTCCGCCCGTTGCAATCGGTTGTACCACCAGATCGCGTAGGCATCTCGTTCTACCAGTTCGAGGAAACCCTGGACGATGGCTTCCTCGATCGTGTTGCCCGCTGCGCAGCCGTTGGAATCCGCATGGAAGGCGGCAGGGCCGCTGTAGAAAAAATACAGCAGACTGGTCGGAATATATTTGAAGCGGTTATCGCGCAGCGACCAGACCGGCGACCATTCGATCTTCGCCGATGGATCGAATGGCGCCGGGCTGGTTTGGGTCTCGTGTACATCCTCTTCCCCGGTCTGCTCCGGCGAGGACTGCGCATCGCTGAATAGCAGGATGTCGTTGGGAGGAATCGCCTCGCCGGGCGCGAAATCCGAAAATCGCCGGGTTGTTCTGATCTCGTCGCCTTGAAAAATTCCCGAATAGCGCTCGATCGCCTCCATCAGCGCGCTGGCTTCGGCCTGCTCGGCATTGGAGCCCTTGCCGAAGCTGCCACCGGTCAATCCGGCCCTGAGTTCATTGAGGTTCTGGGCCGGCGCCGAGAAATTGTGCGCCGCATAAAAATTGGTGTTCATCGGCAAATCGGCTTCGATCCGCTCGAGCCGCGTGACCACCCCGGTGAGCGGGCTCACATGCTTTCGGAAGCGCGCCACGGTCGCCCGCGACGACACGGTCCGGTATCCCCCGCTGGTCATGACCAGCTTGGCACCTTCGCCCAATTCGATCGGCTCCGGCGCCCGGCGTGGATTCCGCAGCTTCTTGCTGCCGCAGGTCGGGCATTGCGGGCGTGCGGCAACGTAGTGCTTCACAACACTCGATCCCAGGAGATCATGACTGATGATGTGATCGTTCAACTCGGTGCGAAAGCCGGTAGCGATGGCCTTGGCAACTTCGAGCGCGGCAAATTGGATGCCACCCTGTCCGAGCGTGTTGCGCGCGAGCGGTGAAACGGCGACGGGGCGCGCCGGCCCGCGGTCGAGGAATCCCTTGATCTCCCGATTCCGGATCATGCGATCGAACAGGCAGGTCCAGCAGGCCCCCTTGCCCGGATTGAACACCGGTCCCACCAGCGGAAAGGCGCCGGACGGTTGTACCAGCAGCCAGGGTGTCTGGTCCGATACCCGCTGCCGATTCAATTCAGCAAGCTGTCGCTCGAGATAATCGTTCACCAGCGTGACCGTCAGGTCCGCCGCGCGCTTGACGACGTGAACGCCGAGCTTGCCGAGGGCCGCACCGAACGCGGCCGCACCTTGCACGTCGATCGATTCGACCCGGACGCGACAGTTCCCGAGATTTTGCTCGGCTACTCCCGGCGGCAGGCCAAGGCTCGCCCAATAACCGGCGACCACTCCGGCAGACGAGGGCGACGCCTGGACGATATAGCGGCGCTCGATCAGCCGCTTGAGAGCCTCCTCGACCTTGTCGGGAGGAAAGCGCTGCCCGAGCTCGCGGACGAGCTGCGGAAGGCTCTTTCCGCCTTTTCCGATCGCGGAGGCGAGGGCGCAATAAAGCTCGCCGTGAAGAAAGAACTTGCGGTCTTCGGAGTAGAGACAAACGACGTCGGGCGGCAGGACATAGACGGTGAAATTCGGAGCGAACTGCGGAACGTCCTTGCCGGCGCGCTGCGGCGAATTGGTCTTGCGATTGCCTGTCATGATGTCAGTACGGGCGCGTTGCCCGGCATCCTGGTCCGGCCGTACAGGGCGTATTCTCCAATCACTGGAAATCCCTCGTCCAGCTCACGCGCTGGCATTTTCTCGACAATATTGGGCCAACTCGGCCGTCATGCGCGCCTGCGGACGCCCACTGCACTGCAAAGAAGACATGGATTGGCCGGGTCGATTGTATCGAGCCCGGCCATGGTGACCTGCGTTTGTCAACGCAATCGGAAAGCGCTCTGGTCTAGCAGATGCGGCAAGCTCCCCACGACAAGCAGCAACCGCCGCCGCAACCGCCACATCCACAGCCTACGCCGCAGCCTCTGCCACCGCAGCCTCTGCAGCCTCTGCAGCCTCTGCAACCTCTGCAGCCGCCGCAGCCGCGCGCCAGTTGAACACCGCCTTGAGCCGCTGCGGCGTTCTCCTTGTCGAAGACATAGAACGTCGCCAGACTGACGTCGGCGATTTCCTCTTCGCCGAGCGTGACGGCGTGACTCGGTGAATAATTTGGCGTTCTGCGGCACGTCAGTTATCGGTGCGACCGCTGCTGAAGCGCCCCCCACCAGTGAAAAAGTCAACCCGGCCGCTCCCAACGCCGGCACAGCTTTCGTCACACGCTTTCGCTTCGAAGCCTGCTTCACTTGTGGCATAGTCGAATCCTCCATCAGCTTGCAAAATGGTTCGAGTTGGACGAGTCTACTTCAACGGCTGACCCCCCGCAAGGTGACGACCGTCCGTAGACGTGCCAAGGGTCGATAAACGGCGAAGATTTCACCTTGATGAACGACGCCGATGATGCCCGTCATTCATGCTCTATTCATCATTCCTGTCGTCAGCGGACGATTGCCGACTCCAACAACCTGGAGGCGAGCGAAATCAGCGTGGCCGGTGGTTTTGGGCGCTTCGCTGCTTATGGCTTTCGTGGCTTCGCTCTTGGTGGAACCAAAAGGAGCGCGGTGTCCAAACTTGCATTCGCTCCCACCCGCCATTATTGAGGCCAAAAGATCCAGCCTCTCGATCATGCGCCGGAAAAGCAGCCGAATTGGCTTAGTGCGGTGCAGCGACATTTTGCAGGCGTGAACGGAGAGGCCGGCGTGGTCGATTATCCCGGAGGTTTCGCCTGGTACGAGCTGATCACGACAGATATGGCGGCCGCGAAGGCCTTCTACACTGAAGTGGTGGGCTGGGGCGCGCAGGACGCGTCAACGCCGAATCTGGCCTACACTATGTTTACCGCGGGAAAAGCCTCGGTATGCGGGCTCATGGATCTGCCGCAGGAGGCAAGGAAAATGGGCGCGACGCCGCGGTGGATGGGGTACGTCAGCGTCAAGGACGTGGACGTCGCCGCCGACCGGATCAAGCGTCTCGGCGGAGCCGTGTACGTCCCGCCGACAGACAGCAACATCGGCCGCATTTCCGTGGTTGCGGATCCCCAGACGGCAACATTCGCATTGGTCAAGGGATTGAAACCTGGCCGGCATCGACCGGACGACCTCGGCCAGGCAGGGGCGCGTGGGCTGGCACGAGTTGCTGGCCGCGGACTGGGAGAAGGCGTTTGCATTCTATGGCGAGCTTTTTGGCTGGCAAAAGGCGGGCGCAGAGGTCGGCCCGACCGATACCTACCAGGTGTTCTCCGCGGGCGGGCAGGCGATCGGCGGCATGTTCACCAAGCGTCCGGAGGATCCGATCCCATTCTGGCTCATTTACTTCAATATCGGCGACATCGACGCAGCCGCGGAGCGGGTGAAAGCCGGGGGTGGCCAGGTCCTCAAGGGTCCGGTGGAATTGCCGGGAGGCGGCTGGATCGCCCGATGCAGGGACCCCCAGGGCGCCGCGTTTGCGCTGCAGGGAACGCGCAACCAGGATGGCTTCGGCTGGTCTACCGAGTGGGCCGGGTTTTCGTCGAAGGGCAGGTTGGTCACCTAGCCGCGCGGCTAAGGCGCGAGCTTGATGTTTCGAACCCAGGCGACCGGCCATCCAACCGTTGCCAGACCTATCGCATGGCCAACGCCCGCAGATCCGCCTGACGGCGAGGCGGCAGCTAAGCCGGAATCAGGCGGCCTTGGCCGCCGCGCTTGGGAAGCGGCTTGTCCTGTCGCTTCGACCAGGAGATGTAGTAGGCGACGATGGTCATGATCGCTATTCCCGTCACGCTGACGAAGATCTGCGCGAACAGCGAGCCGGAGCTCATCATCAGTTCGAAATGTCCGACAAAGGACAGGAAGACGCCAACGCAGAACACCGCGAGCGATTGCTGGCCGCAGACGATCACGGGATCGAACACCTTCCATTCCAGGCCCTGCCAGTCCTTCGGCACAAACCTGATGATCATGATCACGATCGTCACAAAATGCAGGAAACGGTAGGGCGCGAGATCGGTCTTGTCGTTCGGGTTGAAGGTCGAATAAAGCCAGTCCGGAAACATGGCGCCGAAATCCGGAAATTTGCCCGCCATGGTCATCACCATCGCAAAGAAGAGATAGGCGATGCAAACATAAAGGGTGATCGGGGAATCGATAATCGAACGGGATCGCTTTGCGCCACCCAGCGCGCACCACGAACCGAACACAAACAACACCTGCCAGCAGTAGGGATTGAAATACCAGCTGCCGGCGGGGTAGGCCTGGAAATTCCAACCGAACTGCCGTGCGGCGAGCCACAGCACGATGGACGCAAGCATGGTCCAGTTGGGCTGGCGCAGCATGATCCACAATACCGGCGGGAAAAATCCCATCAGGACGATATAGAGCGGAAGCACGTCGAGGTTGACTGGCTTGAACTTGAGCAGCAAACCCTGCCGCAGCGTTTCGGTCGCATTGTCGACCAGGCCTACGACATTGAACTCGTTGATAATCTCGGAATCGCCGAAACGCAGCGCGAGATAGCTGATGGCAGCAATATAAATCACGAACAGGATGATGTGGGCGACATAGAGCTGCCAGACCCGCTTGGTCAAACGGGTGGCGCCCACGATAAAGCCGCGCTCGAGCATCATCCGGGCGTAGACAAACGAGGCCGTGTATCCCGAGATAAATACGAAGAGGTCGGCGGCGTCGCTGAAGCCGTAGTTTCTCGTGGTGATCCAGTTCACGACGTTGTCGGGAATGTGATCCAGGAAGATCGCCCAGTTCGCGATTCCGCGGAACAGATCGAGCCGGAGATCACGTCCTTTTTCCGGCAGGGTTGCGTTGATTTTCATGGGTGCCGTTTCGATGTGATGCGTCCGAAAGGGATCGAGCAGCAGGACTGGCCGTCAGTCACGCCGCGGCAACATTGTCACCGCGCCGCATAATGACTATACCATTCCGCAAGCTGTTGCATCCAAGGCCGGGAATCACCGATCCAATTTGTGAAAGGTGTCTCTATACTATCCAGGCTGTGTCCACCACGCGCTTCCGTGCCGCTTTTTCCCAAGGGGGGTCTGACCATCCATGACCGCACGCATCTTTAAGCCCGCCAAAAACGCGATGCAATCGGGGGTCGCCAAAACCAAGGAATGGCAGCTCGATTATGAGCCGGAGCAGCCGCGCGCCATCGAGCCTTTGATGGGCTGGACCAGTTCCGGCGATATGAAGCAGCAACTTACGATCCGCTTTGAAACCAAGGAAGACGCGGTGGCGTATTGCGAGCGCGAGGGCATTCCCTATCAGGTATTTGAACCGAAGGAGCCGGCGCGGCGGCAAGCCGCCTACGCCGACAATTTCGCGTTCCGGCGGGGCGAGCCTTGGACCCATTAAGTTTGGATCCATTAAATTTGGACCCATAGCCTTGGACCCGTCAGGCTTGGACCCACTGGGCCAGGCCCAATAAAGCGGGCCTATCCCCGGCGGTCGCCTGATTCAAAGTTCTGGGTTGCCTAAGGCGGCGGCGCAATGACACCATGGCAAGCCCGATGCGCAGATTGCGGCGCACTATGAGAACTGCTGAACGCCATGCCGCTTCACTCCAGTACCGACCCCGCTTCGTCTGACTTTGCGCGCAACGCAGAGGCAATGCGCGCGCTGGTCGCGGAGCTCCGCGACAAGCTCACTCAAGTCGCCGGCGCCGGCGGGGAAGCGTCGCGCGCCCGGCATACGTCGCGCGGCAAGATGCTGGCGCGCCAGCGCGTCGATCTCCTGATCGATCCCGGCACGGCGTTTCTCGAATTGTCGCCGCTGGCGGCCTTCGGCCTCTACGGCGGCGACGTGCATTCGGCGAGCATCATCACCGGAGTGGGCCGGATATCGGGGCGCGAATGCGTTGTTGTCGCCAACGACGCGACGATCAAGGGCGGCACCTATTATCCGATGACGGTGAAGAAGCATCTTCGGGCGCAGGATATCGCGCGGCAGAATAATCTGCCCTGCGTTTACTTGGTCGATTCCGGCGGCGCGTTTCTGCCCCAGCAGGACGAGATCTTTCCCGACGAGCGGCATTTTGGCCGTATCTTCTACAACCAGGCGCAGATGTCGGCGCTGGGCATTCCCCAGATTGCGATCGTGATGGGCTCCTGCACGGCAGGCGGCGCCTATGTCCCGGCGATGTCGGACGAAAGCATCATCGTGCGCAATCAGGGCACGATTTTTCTCGGCGGACCGCCGCTGGTGAAGGCGGCCACCGGTGAGGTTGTCACGGCGGAAGAACTCGGCGGTGCCGACGTGCATTCAAGGCAGTCCGGCGTCACCGATCATTATGCGCAGAACGACAGCCATGCGATCGGAATTGCACGGCGCATCGTCGCCACCCTGAAGCAGCCGGCGCGCGCCCGGTTGAACATGCGTGAACCGCGCGAGCCGCTGTTTGCGCCCGAGGAGATCTATGGCGTGGTCTCCGCCGACGGCCGCAAGCCGTTCGATGTACGCGACATCATTGCGCGGTTGGTGGACGGCTCGGAGTTCGACGAATTCAAGAAACTATACGGCCAAACGCTGATTTGCGGTTTCGCTCACATCTGGGGATACCCGGTCGGTATCATCGCCAACAACGGAATTCTGTTCAGCGAGAGCTCGCTGAAGGGAGCGCATTTCATCGAGCTGTGCTGTCAGCGCAATATTCCGCTGGTATTCCTGCAGAACATCACGGGGTTCATGGTTGGCAAGAAATACGAAGCCAGCGGGATCGCACGCGACGGCGCCAAGCTGGTGACGGCGGTGGCTACCGCGGGCGTGCCAAAATTTACCGTCGTGATCGGGGGCTCCTACGGCGCCGGCAATTACGGGATGTGCGGCCGCGCCTATAGCCCGCGCTTCCTCTGGATGTGGCCGAATGCGCGGATCTCGGTGATGGGCGGCGAGCAGGCGGCGATGGTGCTGAGCCAGGTGCGTCGCGACAATATCGAGGCCAAGGGCGAGACCTGGTCGGCCGAGGAGGAGGACAAGTTTCGGGCCCCCATCCGGGCGCAATATGACAGCCAGGGCAGTCCTTACTACGCGACCGCCCGGCTCTGGGACGACGGCGTCATCGATCCCGCCGACACCAGGCTGGTGCTGGGCCTGGGTCTGTCGGCTGCGGCCAACGCGCCGATCGAACCGACGCAATTCGGCCTGTTCAGGATGTGATGATGCATCGTCCCGAACAGTACCGGCGATTTCGTACCCTGCTGATCGCCAATCGCGGCGAGATCGCCGTCCGCGTGATCCGCACCGCCAGGGCGATGGGCCTGCGCACGGTTGCGGTTTATTCCGAAGCTGACCGCGACGCGATGCACGTGGCGATGGCCGATGAGGCGGTGCTGCTCGGGCCGGCACGGGCGCGCGACAGCTATCTCAACATCGAGCGCGTGATCGAAGCGGCGCGCAAGAGCGGCGCCGAGGCTGTGCATCCCGGCTATGGATTCCTGTCCGAGAGCGCCGAATTCGCGGCGGCCTGTCTCGATGCCGGTCTGGTATTCGTCGGTCCGACCGCGGCCATGATCAGGCTGATGGGTTCGAAATCGGGCTCCAAATTGTTGATGGAGCGAGCCGGCGTCCCGCTGGTGCCGGGCTATCACGGTGAAGCCCAGGACGACGCAACCCTGGCCGCCGCCGCCGAAAAAGTCGGTTTTCCCCTGCTGGTGAAGGCGTCCGCCGGCGGCGGCGGACGCGGCATGCGCATTGTGCGCTCGTCAGGCGAACTTGCCCCGGCGGTTATCAGCGCCAAGCGCGAGGCCAAGGCCGCGTTTGGTGACGATCGCATGCTGATCGAAAAATTCGTCGAAAATCCGCGCCATATCGAAGTGCAGATCATCGGCGACAGTCACGGCAATCTGCTGTCGCTGTTCGAGCGCGAATGCACGTTGCAGCGCCGGCATCAGAAGGTGATCGAGGAAGCACCGTCGCCGACGCTCGATGCGGCCCAGCGCGAGGCGGTTTGTGCGGCGGCGCGCAAGGCGGCCGCGGCCGTCGACTATGTCGGCGCCGGCACCATCGAATTTGTCTCCAACGGCAGGGACGTATTCTTCATCGAAATGAACACCCGTCTGCAGGTCGAACATCCCGTGACCGAACTGATCACCGGCATTGATCTGGTGGAATGGCAGTTGCGTGTGGCCTTTGGTGAACGGTTGCCTTTGACGCAGGACCAGATCGTGCTCAACGGTCATGCCATCGAGGCGCGGGTTTACGCGGAAAATCCGCACAAGAATTTCATGCCCTCGGTCGGCAAGATACGTACCTGGCACATGCCGGACCCGTCGAACGGCCTGCGGGTCGATGCCGGTTATCGCCAGGGCGATGCGGTCTCGCCGCACTACGACGCCATGCTGGCCAAGGTGATCGCCTGGGCGCCGACCCGGGACGCCGCGATCAATCGGCTCAATCGCGGGCTTGAGGAATCCGACGTGCGGGGCGTCGTCACCAACATTCCGTTCCTGTCGGCGCTGGTGACCCACCCGGACGTGCGCGCCAACGCGATCGATACCGGCTTCATCGAACGCGAATTGAAGCACCTGACACCGGCCGCTCCGGTGCCGCACGATCTTGAACTCGGCGCTGCGGTTGCAGCGATTCTCGGCGAAGAGGCGAAGGCGTCGCACGCGGACGCGCATTCTCCCTGGCGTACCGCCGGCTGGATGCCGGTCGGCCGCCGGCAGCGGGTGTTTACGTTCCGCCACGGGCAGGGGAGCGAACGGCAGGTGAGCCTGAACTATGGCAATGGTCCGGCGACACTGGCCATCGGCGAACGCGAAATCGCCTTCACGGCCGCACCCAACCTCGCCGGAGGCATTGATCTCACGCTGCACGGCATCAAATCCCATGTCGTGGCCGTGGTGGAAGGCCATGAATTATATCTGCGAACGCGCAATGGCCGCTTCGGCCTGCATTGGGTCGATCCTTTCGGCGGCGGCGACGAGGAGCAGGTCGGCGAAGACAAGATCGTCGCGCCGCTCCCGGGCACGGTCGTGGCGTTGCTGGCCGAGGTGGGGGCGCATCTGGAAAAGGGCGCGCCGATTCTCACGCTCGAAGTGATGAAGATGGAGCAGACATTGCGGGCGCCGTTTGCGGGCGTGCTGAAACTGATAAAATGCAAGGTCGGCGATATCGTGCAGGAAGGCGTCGAACTCGCCGAAATCGAGCCGGCAGCCGGATAAGATCGACATGAGTGACCAGGTGCGCATCGTCGAAGTCGGACCGCGCGACGGCCTTCAAAACGAGAAGACGCCGGTCAGCGTCGCCGCGCGCATCGCGTTTATCGAGGCGCTGGTCGGAGCCGGGCTGCACACCGTCGAAGTCGGGGCCTTTGTGTCGCCGAAGGCGATCCCGCAAATGGTCGGATCGGATCAGGTGCTGCGGGGCGTCAATCATCACCCCGACAGCGAATTCCACGTGCTGGTGCCCAACGAAAAGGGCTACGACGCCGCGCGCGCGGCCGGCGCCAGGGTGATCGCGGTGTTTGCCTCGGCTTCCGAGGGCTTTTCGCGCGCCAACATCAATTGCTCGGTCGCCGAATCGATCGAGCGCTTCAAGCCGGTTGTGAACCGAGCCAAGGCCGACGGCATCAAGGTGCGCGGCTACATCTCCTGCGTATTGGGCTGTCCCTATGACGGCGAGGTGAAGCCGCAGGCGGTGGTGGATGTCGCCAGGACGCTGTGGGAGTTCGGCTGCTACGAAGTTTCGCTCGGCGATACCATCGGTGTCGGCACGCCGGTAAAGGCCCGACAGTTATTGCGTGCCGTCGCCGGCACCGTGCCTATCGCCCATCTGGCGATGCATTTCCACGACACCTACGGCCAGGCGCTCGCCAATCTCTATGCGGGGATGGAGGAGGGCGCCCGGGTGATCGATTCCGCGGCGGGCGGCCTCGGCGGCTGCCCCTACGCGCCAGGGGCTACCGGCAATGTCGCGACCGAGGACGTGGTTTACATGCTGGAGGGCATGGGCATCGCCACCGGCGTCGATATGGCAGGACTGGTGGCGGCAACCAACGACATCAGCAAGCTGATCGGCCGGCCGCCGGTTAGCCGCGTGGCGGCGGCGATCAATGCCAAGATGCGAGTGGCGCGCAGCGAATAGAAGCTTCCTGCTCCGCTTCCGTCACCGTCCCCCGTCCGGCCCCATGACCAGATCAGGCAACGCCGTCGAAATACCCGGCACGAAGCAAAGCACCAGAACCGCCAGCATCATCAGCAGCACGAACGGCAGCGTGCCCCAGATGACGTCGCGCAGGGGAATATCGGGGGCGACGTTGCGGATGACAAAGATGTTCAGCCCCACCGGCGGGTGAATCAGCCCCATCTCCATCACGATGGTCATGACGATGCCGAACCAGATGATGTCGAAGTTGGCCGCCCGCAGCGGCGGCAGGATGATCGGCGCGGTCATCAGGATGATCGACACCGGCGGCAGGAAGAAACCGAGGATCACGACCAGCACGAGAATGGCCAGCAGCAATTCCCAGCGCGGCAGCTGCATGGCGACGATGGATTCCGCGGCCGATTGCGAGATGTGCAGATAGCTCATGACGTAGGAGTACAGCAGCGACATGCCGATGATCATCATCAGCATGGTGGATTCGCGGATCGTCGATTTCAGGATAGGCGCGAGATCGGAAGGCCGCCACACGCTGTAGATCAGCGCGATCAGCACCAGCGCGAGCAGCCCGCCGAGCCCTGCGGTTTCCGACGGCGTGGCATAGCCGCCGTAGAGCGCGATCATCACCCCCGTCAGTAGCAGCACGAACGGCAGCACCCGCGGCAGCACGTTGAAGCGCTCTGCCATGGTGAACTCGTCGCGGGTCAGGATCGCCGCCGTCATGCCGGTGCTGGCGTAAAGCGCGCTCGCGGCCGCATACTCCTTGCGAAAGCGGATCACCGCATAGGTGCCGAACAGCGTGACCAGCAAAAGGCCGGGTCCGATGCCGGCAAGGAACAGCCGTCCGAGCGACTTTTCGGCGGCGACGGCGAACAGGATCATGGTGATGGAGGGCGGCAGCAGGATGCCGAGCGTGCCGCCGGCGGCGATGATGCCGGCCGCGAAACCGCCGGAATAGCCGCGTTTGCGCATCTCGGGGATGCCGGCGGAGCCGATCGCCGAGCAGGTGGCGGGCGACGATCCGGCCATCGCGGCGAACAAGGCGCAGGCAAACACGTTGGCGACGCCGAGCCCGCCGGGCACGCGGTGCAGCCAGGCATGCAGCGCCGAATACAGGTCCTGGCCGGCGCGTGACTTGCCGATCGCCGCGCCCTTCAGGATGAAGAGCGGGATCGACAGAAGCGTAATCGAGGCCATTTCCTCATAGACATTCTGGGTCACGGTATCGAGCGATGCCGCGGGCATGTAGATGCCCATGAACACCACTGCGACGGCGCCGAGCGCGAATGCGATCGGCATGCCTGAAAACATCGCAAACAGCGTCGCGGCCCCGTAGCTGAGGCCAATTCCGAATACGGTCATCGACGCGCCGCCCCAAAGATCGGAATGATGATCTGCAGCAGGATCTGCAAGCACAGCAGGGTCATGCCTGACGCCATCAGGGCGTAGGGGATCGCCAATGGCGGCGACCACATCGAATTCGAGACCTGGCCGTCAACCCAGGCCTCGTGCGCCAGCGTCCAGGATTTCCAGGCGAAGAACGCGCAGAACAGCAGGCTCGCGACATCGACCAGCCATAGCCTGATCCGGTTGACGGTCGGCGACAGCAGTCCGACGAAGGCCTCGATGCCGATATGGCCGCGCTGCTGCTGCACATAGGCCGACGTCATGAACGTCGCGCCCACCAGAAGAAATACCGCCGCCTCATCCTGCCAATAATTCGGGCTGTGGAACAAGGCGCGCCCGAGCACGCTGTCACTGAGGATCGCGCAGGCCGCAATCAGCGCGATCGCTGCAAAAACGACAATGATGTTGTTGCACCACCACAGCGCGCGTTCGAACGCCGCGACGAGCCCGTTGCCCGTCGCGGTCGCCAGCCGGCTATTTTGATCCGGAAGCGGACCATGCATCATGCTGAGACGTCGGACGCGAGTTTCAGCAAGTTGGCCGACATCGCGGTTTTCGCGCCATAGTCCTTCCATGCGGTATCGCGGGCGATGTCGCGCCACTTCGCCACCGTTGCCGCGTCAAGCTCGCTGACCTTGGCGCCGGCCTTGGCGTAGACCTTCGAAACCTCGGCATCGTCGTCCTGGGCGCCTTTCCGGCCGAAAGCTTCCAATTCAGCGCCGAGCGTCAGAATGATGTCCTGGTGCTTCTTCGGCAAGGTGTCGAAGATCGACTTCGACATCAGGAGTGGCTCCAGCATGAACCAGTAGGAGGCTTTCGCACCCGACGTCAGCGATTTCGAGACTTCCTCCAGCCGGAATGAAATCAGGCTGGTGGAGGAGGTGATGCCGGCGTCGCAAGCGCCGGTCTGCATCGCGGCGTAAAGTTCGTTTGACGGCACCGACAGCACGGCGGCACCCGCCGTTTGCAGCACCATGTCCATTTCCCGCGAGCCGCCGCGCACCTTCAGTCCCTTGGCATCTTCCGGGGCGACAATGGGCCGGGAGCGGCTGGCGACGCCGCCGGCCTGCCAGACCCAGCTCAGGATGATGATGCCCTTGTCGGCGAGGAAGTCGGTGAGCGACTTGCCGACCGGATTTTTTTTCCAGCTCATGCCCTGGTCGTAGGTCGAAACCAGGCCGGGCATCAGGGCGATATTGGTCTCCGGCAATTCGCCGCCGGCATAGGGCAGCGGATACAGGCTGATATCTAGGGCGCCTTTGCGCATCGCCGAGAACTGGGCGTTGGTCTTGATCAGTGAGGAGTTCGGGTAGACTTCGGCCGCAATCTCGCCGCCGCTGCGTTTGGCCACTTCGGCGGCGAATACACGGCAGAGCCGGTCGCGGAAATCGCCCTTGTCGATCGTTCCGCCGGGAAACTGATGCGATATTTTCAGGGTCGTGGCGGCCTGGGCCGTGCCGGTCCCGAAACGCAGAATGGCCGGCGCGGCAAGCGTTGATGCAAGGATGTGGCGACGCGTGAACATGAATACCCCTCCCTGGGCGATAAATACCGGGTCGTTGGCCGACGCCGACGGCGTCCCAGCCTTTCCTTGCCCCAATTCTCTCCAATCTGAAATCTGAAAGTTTGATGGCGCGGGCGGGGCTTACATTGGTGCGCTGCGAACTGTGGCAAAATTCGTGGGAACAAGCCCCCAACTTCACTTTTTTACGGTTCAGCGGTCCTGAACCGCAAGGTTAATGCCTGTCATGCGGCAAACTTTTTTCGATCCCCGGTAACAAACGCGATCCCTGGAGCGTCCCTATCACAGCGGCATATGTCGCTTTAACCAGCTTCAAAAGGGATACTACCAATGACCATCAGCACCCGTTTCGCGCTCGGAATCTCGGCTGCCGCTCTTTCGCTCAGCCTGGCGCTCGCCCCCGCTGCCTTCGCTCAGGATGCCATGAAGAAGGACGACGGCATGAAGAAGGACACCATGTCCAAGGACACCATGAAGAAGGACGACGGCATGAAAAAGGACACCATGTCCAAGGACACCATGAAGAAAGACGACGGCATGAAGAAGGACGGCATGTCGAAGTAGGCGCTGGTAGTATTCTCCGACAGGCTCGCTCCGAACGGGGCGGGCCTGTGACGCGTCAGGCCGGCACCCGGCCCGGATGCTTCAGCTATTTCCGCTTTTTCCGTGCCGCATAGCGTGCATCGCGCGCCGCCTTGCGTTCGGCCTCGAGCGCGGCCTCGCGGGCTGCCGCTTCTTCCTTTTCGCGGGCAAGCTGGGCCGCGGCGGCCAGAGCCGCCTCTTCGTCGCGCCGCTTTTGCTCGGCCTTGGCGGTCTCGCGGGCCAGCTTGGCCTTGGCGCGTTCGGCAGCCGCGGTCTCACGCTCGGCTTGCCGCTGCTTCACCGCTGGATCGTCCGGGCCCGGCTGGCTGCGAAACTTGTTCAGGATGTTCTTCCTGGCTTCCTGCGCCGCCTTCTGCCGGTCCGCGAAGCTAGGTTCCTTGAATCCACTCATTGAACGGGCCTTGTCGCTTTCTTCTGGGTTGGAGACGATCGGATGTGCGGTCGCGTCGACCGCCCCTGAAAGGCACGCCCCCACGATCGAGAGCGGTGTACAGCCGCAGGCGGCCGGAAGCCACCAAAATAGGAAGTCGATGGCGCGGTTTGGTGATTATTTCCTTCCGGAAAGAAACACCATTCCGGTGGATCGGCGCCCGACGATGCGGTCCGGACGCCCCAAAGCAGGGTGGCGATCCCAGCAGGATTCGAACCTGCAACCCACGGAGTAGAAATCCGTTACTCTATCCAGTTGAGCTATGGGACCGTTGGCGGCTTTATACCATCGCCAATATGAAAAATCCGCAACTCCGCCAACCCCGTTCCGAACCCTTTTGCCGGACCAACCGACAAAGCTGCAGCGGTGGGCTTTGGCCCCCCGGCTGACATAACGCTGACGGCCGGCGGCTGTTGGCGCCATTGAGCGGTTCACTACGACAAATGTTGTATGCGACCTTTTTGCACTTGTGTTCGGCGGCCATCAGTCCGTCACCTTTTAGCGCACTTTTGTTCGACACGCGGCCATTGTCCGCGGCCCAGGGAGCTCCATCATGATTGGTTTGGTTCGCGCAGCGGCACTTTGCGCCATGCTGGCGTTTGGCCTCGTGACGGCACAGGCGGCGGATAAGGCCTTCAAACGCGACGATCTCGCCGATTCGGCGATCAAGCTGGAGGCCCAGATCAAGAGCGAAGCCGGTCCGGTCGCCAAGTCCGGGGCTTCGCTGCGGACCGACGCCGACGCCGCATTCAAGCGCAACGATTTCCGCACCGGTCTGCAAATCCTCGGGCAGATCGCCGCTACGTCGCCGACTGACAGCGCCAACTGGCTGCGGCTCGCCCGCACCATTTTCCAGATCCGCACCGCCAACTCCAGCGAGCAGACCTTCCTGCTGGAGCGTGCCTCCACCGCGGCCTATATCGCCTACCAAAGGGCCGCCAATGCCGGCGACGAAGCCGACGCGCTGGCGGTGCTCGGGCGCGCGATGTCGGACCGCAAGCTGTGGCGGCCGGCGCTCGACAGCTTGCGGCTCTCGCTCGATCTGCGCGAGGTCGCCGACGTGCGCGGCCAATATGAAAAGATGCGCGACGAGCACGGCTTCCGGCTGCTCGATTATACCGTCGATTCCGACTCGGCTTCGCCGCGCGCCTGTTTCCAGTTCTCCGAGGACCTTGCCAAGCGCACCGACTTCGCGCCGTACCTCGCGCTCGCAGGCTCCGACAAGCCGGCGTTGACGTCGGAGGGAAAGCAGCTTTGCGTCGACGGGCTGAAGCACGGCGAGCGCTACAACATCAATCTGCGCGCCGGCCTGCCGTCGACCGTCAAGGAAACCCTGCCCAAATCGGCTGAATTCAACATCTATGTGCGCGACCGCAAGCCATTCGTGCGCTTCACCGGGCGCGCCTATGTGCTGCCGCGCACCGGCCAGCGCGGCATTCCGCTGGTCAGCGTCAACACCCCCGCGGTGTCGGTCAATGTGTTCAGGATCGGCGATCGCAACCTGATCAACACCGTGATCGACAGCGATTTCCAGCGGGCCTTGAGCAAGTACGAGCTTTCCAGCCTCGGCGATGAACGCGGGGTCAAGGTCTGGTCCGGCGAACTCACGACCGCTCCCACGCTCAACCAGGACGTCACGACGGCGTTTCCGGTCGATGAGGCGCTCGGCGTCTTGCAGCCGGGCATCTACGTCATGACGGCAGCCGCCAAGGGCCCGGGCAGCGACGACGACGGATCGCTGGCGACGCAATGGTTCATCGTTTCCGACCTCGGCCTGACGGCCTTCTCCGGCAATGACGGCATCCATGTTTTCGTCAATTCGCTGGCCTCGACGGACGCGGTGGCGAAGGCCGAAGTGCGGCTGGTGGCGCGCAACAACGAGATCCTGGCGACCCGCAAGACCGACGATTCCGGTCACGTGCTGTTTGAGGCCGGCCTGGCGCGCGGCGAGGGCGGTCTTTCGCCGGCCATGCTGACCGTGACCAGCGACAAGGCCGACTACGCCTTTCTCAGCCTGAAATCCAACGCGTTCGATCTTTCCGACCGCGGCGTGTCCGGCAGGGCGGTGCCAGCGGGCGCCGATGCGTTCGTTTACGCCGAACGCGGCGTCTACCGCTCCAGCGAGACGGTGTACCTCACGGCGCTGCTGCGCGACGGCCAGGGCAATGCGGTGACCGGCGGACCGCTGACCCTGCTGATCGAGCGCCCCGACGGCGTTGAATTCCGCCGCGCCGTGCTGGCGGACCAGGGCGCGGGGGGCCGGACGCTGGCGGTGCCGCTCAATTCCGCGGTCCCGACCGGGACCTGGCGGGTACGGGCCTTTACCGATCCCAAGGGGTCCTCGGTCGGGGAAACCACCTTCATGGTCGAGGATTACGTCCCGGAACGGATCGAATTTGACCTGTCCAGCAAGGATAAGCAGATCAAAGCTGATCTTCCTGTAGAACTTAAAGTGGATGGGCATTTCCTTTACGGGGCGCCGGCCTCGGGCCTGCAGCTCGAGGGCGACATGCTGGTGGCGCCAGCGGCCGAGCGGCCGGGTTTTGCCGGCTACCAGTTCGGCGTTGCCGACGAGGAAACCACCAGCAACGAGCGCACCCCGATTGAAAATCTCCCCGAGGCGGACGCCAACGGCGTTGCCACCTTCCCCGTCAGCCTTGCCAAACCGCCATCATCGACGCGCCCGCAGGAGGCGCAGATCTTCATTCGCATGGCGGAAGCCGGCGGCCGCGCGGTCGAGCGCAAACTGGTGCTGCCGGTGGCGCCGAGCGCCGCGATGATCGGCGTCAAGCCGCTGTTCGGCGACAAGAGCGTCGCCGAGGGCGACAAGGCCGGCTTCGACGTGGTGTTCGTATCGCCCGAAGGCAAGCCACTGGCGCGCGACGGACTGCGCTACGAGCTGTTGAAGATCGAGTCCCGCTATCAATGGTATCGCCAGAGTTCCTCCTGGGAATATGAGCCGGTCAAATCGACCCAGCGCGTCGCCGATGGCGATCTGACGATCGCCGCCGACAAGCCGTCGCGCATTACGCTGTCACCGCAGCCCGGCCGCTATCGCCTCGACGTCAAATCGACCGAAGCCGATGGGCCGCTGACGTCGGTGCAGTTCGACGTCGGCTGGTATTCCGACGGCAGTGCCGATACGCCCGATCTGCTGGAAACCTCGATCGACAAGCCGGAATATCTGTCCGGCGACACCATGATGGTCTCGGTCAATGCCCGCTCCGCCGGCAAGCTGACCATCAACGTGCTGGGCGACCGGCTGCTGACGACGCAAACCACCGACGTCAAGGAAGGCACCGCGCAGGTCAAAATCCCCGTCGGCAAGGATTGGGGCACCGGCGCCTATGTGGTGGCGACGCTGCGCCGCCCGCTCGATGCGACGGCGCTGCGGATGCCCGGTCGCGCCATCGGGCTGAAATGGTTCGGCATCGACAAGAAGGCCCGCACCCTTCAGGTCAATCTGTCACCGCCGGCGCTGGTGCGCCCCAACACCACTTTGAAGCTGCCGGTCAAGCTCGGCGGCCTCAATCCCGGCGAGGACGCCAAGATCGTGGTTGCCGCGGTCGATGTCGGGATTCTCAACCTCACCAATTACAAGCCACCGGCGCCGGACGATTACTATCTCGGCCAGCGCCGCCTGACCTCGGAAATCCGGGACCTCTATGGGCAATTGATCGACGGCATGCAGGGCACACGGGGCCAACTCAGGACCGGCGGCGACGGCGCTGGCGCGGAGCTGCAGGGCAGCCCGCCGACGCAGAAGCCCCTGGCGCTGTATTCCGGGATCGTCACGGTGGCCGCTGACGGCTCTGCCGAAATCAGTTTCGAGATTCCGGAGTTCGCCGGCACCGCGCGGGTGATGGCGGTCGCCTGGACGGCAACGAAACTCGGGCGCGCCACGACCGATGTCACGGTGCGCGATCCCGTCGTGCTGACCGCGACGTTGCCGCGCTTCCTGCTCAATGGCGACCACGGCACCATGAGCTTCGATCTCGACAACGTCGAGGGCGCGCCGGGCGACTACACCATTAACGTCAAGACCTCGGGCCCGGTGAAGGTCACCGGCAACCCGGTAACGACGGTAAAACTCGCGGCCAAGCAGCGCAGCTCGATGTCGATGGCGCTCGATGCCGGCTATGCCGGAACGGCGAGCCTCGACGTCGATATCAGGGGACCGCAGGGGCTGACGCTGGCGCGGCACTACGCGCTCGACGTCAAGCCGGCGACGCAGATCCTGGCGCGCCGCTCGATCCGGACGCTGGCCAAGGGCGAGAGCCTGACGCTGACGTCCGATATGTTCTCGGACCTGGTGCAGGGCACCGGCGGCGTCTCGCTGTCGGTCAGCCTGTCCACGGCGCTGGATGCCGCGACCATCCTGAAGGCGCTCGATCGCTATCCCCACGGCTGCTCCGAGCAGATCACCAGCCGAGCCATGCCGCTGCTCTACGTCAATGATCTCGCCGCTGGCGCGCATCTGGCGATGGACACCGAAGTCGATCAGCGCATCAGGGACGCGATCGACCGGCTGCTGGCGCGGCAGGGTTCCAACGGTTCGTTCGGCCTGTGGTCGGCCGGCGGCGACGACGCCTGGCTCGATGCCTACGTCACGGACTTCCTCAGCCGCGCGCGCGAAAAGGGCTTTGCGGTGCCCGATGTCCTGTTCAGGAACGCACTCGACCGGATTCGCAATTCCGTCGTCAACGCGAACGAGCCCGAAAAGGACGGTGGGCGGGACCTCGCTTATGGTCTCTACGTGCTCGCCCGTAACGGCAGCGCGCCGATCGGCGATCTGCGTTATCTCGCCGACACCAAGCTGAACAATCTGGCGACCCCGATTGCGAAAGCGCAACTGGCGGCCGCGCTGGCGCTGGTCGGTGACAAGGGCAGGGCGGAGCGGGTTTATGCCGCAGCCCTGGAAAGCCTTGCGCCAAAGCCTGCGCTGGAGTTCGGCCGGGTCGATTACGGCAGCGCTTTGCGCGATGCCGCCGCGCTGGTTTCCCTCGCGAGCGAAGGCAATGCGCCGCGGGCGACGCTGACGCAGGCGGTGGCGCGGGTTGAAGTGGCGCGCGGGCTCACGCCTTACACCTCGACCCAGGAAAATGCCTGGCTGGTGCTGGCATCGCGCGCGCTGTCGAAGGAAACCATGACGCTTGACCTCGACGGCGCGCCGATCAAGACCGCGCTTTATCGCAGCTACAAGGCCGCCGAGATGGCGGCCAAGCCGGTCAAGATCACCAACACAGGCGAGGCGCCGGTGCAGGCGGTGGTTTCGGTCAGCGGTTCACCGATCACGCCGGAGCCGGCCGCCTCGAACGGCTTCAAGATCGAGCGCAATTATTTCACGCTCGACGGCAAACCGGCGGATGTGTCGAAGGCCCGGCAGAATGACCGCTTCGCGGTCGTTCTGAAGATCACCGAAGCCAAGCCGGAATACGGTCACATCATGGTGTCGGATTATCTGCCCGCGGGCCTTGAGATCGACAATCCGCATCTGGTCTCCTCCGGTGACACCGGGACGCTGGACTGGATCGAGGATGGCGAGGAGCCGGAGAACACCGAATTCCGTGACGATCGCTTCACCGCCGCCATCGATCGCGCCAGCGACGACAAGTCGGTGTTTACGGTGGCCTATGTCGTGCGCGCGGTTTCGCCAGGCAAATATGTGCTGCCGCAGGCCTATGTCGAGGATATGTACAACCCCTCGCGCTATGGCCGAACCGGCACCGGCTCGGTCGAGGTGCGGCCGGCGAAATGAGCGCGACCCCTGATATGGCGAAGGCGTCGCACGGCGGACGCCGTTGGCAAAGGCGCACGCTGGCGGCGGCAGCGTCAGCCGCAGCCTGCCTGATCCTGGCGATGACCTTTGTCGCCTGGGCGCTTTCGCTTGGCCCGCTGTCGTTGAAACCGGCGAGGGAAGTCTCCACGACGATTGTCGACCGTAACGGCAAACTGCTTCGCGCCTATGCGATGGCCGACGGCCGCTGGCGGCTACCGGTCGATGCCAAGACCGGCGTCGATCCGGGCTACCTCAAGCTGCTGCTGGCTTACGAGGACCGGCGCTTTCGCTTCCACGGGGGTGTCGATCCGCTGGCCCTGGGCCGGGCCGGGCTTCAGCTTGTCACCCGCGGCCACATCGTCTCCGGCGGATCCACGATCACCATGCAGCTTGCGCGGTTGATCGAACCGCGGCGGGAGCGGTCAGTTTACGCCAAGTTGCGGCAGATGGTGCGCGCGCTCGAAATCGAGCGGCAGATGAGCAAGGACCAGATCCTCGATTTGTATCTGGCGATGGCGCCGTTCGGCGGCAACCTCGAAGGCATTCGCGCGGCTTCGATCGCCTATTTCGGCAAGGAGCCGAAGCGATTGTCGTTGGCAGAATCCGCACTGCTGGTGGCTTTGCCGCAGTCTCCCGAAACCCGCAGGCTCGATCGCTATCCCGAGGCCGCCCGCGCGGCGCGCGACCGCGTCCTCGATCGCATGGTCGAAGATGGTCAAATCTCCGAGGAAGACGCGATCGGTGCGAAGGCGGTACCGGTACCGCGGTTGCGCAAGCCGATGCCGATCCTGGCGCCGCATTCCGCCGATCAGGCGATGGCATCCGTCAAGGACACGCCGGTCATCGCGCTGACGCTGGATGGCGGTTTGCAAAAAGCCCTCGAAGCGCTGGCGCGCGACCGCGCGGTCGCGTTGGGTCCAAGTATCTCCATTGCCATCATCGCGGTGGACAATGCGAGCGGCGACGTGCTGGCGCGGGTCGGCTCGCCCGATTATTTCGATGACCGGCGCGCCGGCCAGGTGGATATGACGCGTGCGGTGCGCTCGCCCGGATCGACGCTGAAGCCTTTTATATATGGACTGGCGTTCGAGGATGGCTTTGTTCACCCGGAAAGTCTGATCGATGACCGGCCGATCCGCTTCGGCTCTTACGCGCCGGAGAATTTCGACATGACCTTTCAGGGCACCGTGCCGGTCCGCAAGGCGCTGCAAATGTCGCTGAACGTGCCGGCGGTGGCGCTGCTTGATCGCGTCGGCGCCAGTCGCCTGTCCTCGCGACTGAAGCAGGCGGGAGCCAATCTGGTGTTGCCGAAAGACGAGGCGCCGGGGCTTGCGATGGGGCTCGGCGGCGTCGGCATTACGCTGCAGGATCTGGTGCAACTCTATTGCGGGCTGGCGCGGCTGGGCAACACGCCGCCGCTGCGCGAGATAGTCAACCTGCGAGGCAACCCGCGCGATTCCCTGCGGCTGCTGGATCAGGTCGCGGCCTGGCAGGTCGGAAATGTGCTGATGGGTATGCCGCCGCCGGAGAACGGCGTGCATAACCGGATCGCCTTCAAGACGGGTACCAGCTACGGCTACCGCGATGCCTGGTCGATCGGCTTCGACGGCCGCATCACCATCGGGGTTTGGGTCGGACGTCCGGACGGCGCTCCCGCGCCCGGAATTGTTGGCCGGACCGCCGCAGCACCGATCCTGTTCGATGCCTTCGCC
Source organism: uncultured Alphaproteobacteria bacterium (assembly GCA_963829315.1). Classification (GTDB taxonomy): domain Bacteria; phylum Pseudomonadota; class Alphaproteobacteria; order Rhizobiales; family Xanthobacteraceae; genus Bradyrhizobium. The sequence goes on from CAWHIO010000013.1 coordinate 29,563, forward strand.
CGCACCGGAAAATTGCCGGCGCCGTTGCCGAAGCCGCCGAAGGGTACGCTGGTGGCGAGCAATGCCACCCTTCCGCTGCCGCTACGACGATATCGACCGATGGGTGAACTGGTCCGAACCGATGGAGAGCAGGCGCCGCGCATCCAGTTTCCGCTCAACGGCTCGCGGATCGATGCAGCCGGCGCGAACGGCATGCAATTCTCGGCCCTGCCGGTCAAAGTTGCCGGTGGCATGCTTCCGATGACGATGCTCGTCAACGGTGTATCGGTCGGCGCAATCGACGGCCGCCGTCAGCGCCTGATCGATCCACCCGGTCCGGGCTTTGCCAGATTGACGGTGATAGATGCCAGGGGCGCCGCGGACACAGTTGTGGTCCGAATTCAATAGAGGCTCGCTAACCGGTTGTCCCCATGGTGGTTTCGGCGTATGCGAAACCGATGGCCGAGACCTATGCCCGCCCCCGATTTGGACGACCGCGCGAACCCAAGAACCGGGTAGATCCGGGTAGCCGGCTGATCGGCGTGCTCGATTTTGTGGCGGGCAGCCATGTCCGGGCGGTCGCATTCCTGACGCTGTGCGGGTTGCTCCTGTTCCTGCCCGGATTTTTCAACATTCCGCCGATCGATCGTGACGAGGCGCGCTTCGCCCAGGCGACCAAGCAGATGGTCGAGAGCAGCGATTTCGTCGACATCCGCTTCCAGGATGAGGTGCGCTACAAGAAGCCGGTCGGGATCTACTGGCTCCAGGCGACCGCGGTCGAAACCGCCTCGGCGTTCGGCCTGCCGCGGGCGCAGGTCCGGATCTGGCTGTACCGCGTTCCCTCCCTGGTCGGCGCGCTCGGGGCCGTGCTTTTGACTTACTGGACGGCGCTGGCCTTTGTCACGCGGCGCGGCGCCGTTCTTGCCGGACTGATCGTGGGAAGTTCGGTCCTGCTTGGCGCCGAGGCCCGGCTCGCCAAGACCGATGCCATGCTGTTGTTCACGGTGGTTGCCGCGATGGGGGCGCTGGCGCGGGTGTACTTGTCTTGGCAGCGCGGCGAGGATCCCGCGCACCCGCCATGGACCTGGCCGGCGATCTTCTGGACCGCAGTCGCAGGCGGCATCCTGCTCAAGGGGCCGCTGATCCTGATGTTTGCCGGGCTGACGATCGGCACGCTTGCGATCCTCGATCGGTCCGCGACCTGGCTTTGGCGTCTGCGTCCGGTCTGGGGTTTGACCTGGCTGCTGGTTTTGGTGCTGCCGTGGTTCGTCGCGATTTTCTGGCGTGCCGGCGATGCATTCTTTGCGGATTCAATCGGCGGCGACATGCTGAGCAAGCTGGCGGCGCAGGAATCTCACGGCGCGCCGCCCGGACTGTATCTGCTGCTGTTCTGGGTGACGTTCTGGCCGGGCGCGCCGCTGGCGGCGATGGCGGTGCCGGCGGTCTGGCGGGCGAGGCGGGAGCCCGGCGCGCAGTTCCTGCTGGCCTGGCTGATTCCTTCATGGATCGTGTTCGAGCTGGTGCTGACCAAGCTGCCGCATTATGTGCTGCCGCTCTATCCGGCGATCGCCATTCTGACCGTCGGTGCCCTCGAGCGCCGCGTGCTGTCGCGATCCTGGCTGATGCGAGGGGCGGCCTGGTGGTTTGTCATTCCAGCGCTTGCTTCCGTCGTTGCCGTTGTGGGAGCGGTTACCCTGACGCGCCAGCCGGTCTTCCTGGCGTGGCCGTTCGTTGCGGCGGCCCTGATCTTCGGACTGTTCGCCTGGTGGCTTTATGATGACAGTCGCGCCGAACGCTCGTTGCTGAATGCGGTGGTCGCCGCGATATTCCTGGCGGTAGCCATCTATGGCGTTGTCGTGCCGGCACTGACCCCGCTGTTCCCGAGCGCCGAAATTGCACGCGCGCTGCGCAACGTCGCCTGTGTCGGACCGAAAGCCGCCGCCGCCGGTTTCCACGAACCGAGTCTGGTCTTCATGACCGGCACCTCGACACTGCTGACGGATGGATCGGGCGCCGCCGATTTCCTGGGGCAGGGCAGTTGCCGTTTCGCGCTGGTGGAGCAGCGTTCGGAGCGCGGATTTGCGCAGCGCGCCGAAGCCATCGGGTTGCGCTACGACGTGGCCGCCCGCATCGACGGCTACAATATCTCGCAAGGGCGAGCGATTTCGATCGCGATCTTCCGGTCCGAAGGTACGCAGTAGGATGTCCGCTCAGGCCGGCGTCGGCGAATCTTCAAATTGCCCCGCGCGCTTTTTCGCCCTCGTGCTGACGTCGTTCGCACAACTCGTGCGTCCGCCGTCGCATACGAGACGCGCCGAAGCGGCGCGGAGATTGGCACGTCACGGGCTGCTGATAACGGCGATCGTCGGCGTGCTTGTCGTCGTGCTGATGGTAGGGGTCGATGCGTGGGAGATCGGCCTGATGCCGCCGCGCGGCACGGCGAGTCTGTGGCCGGTACGCGTCCTGACCGAGTTCGGCAAGGACGCCTATGTGCTGTGCATGCTGGCCCTGATGCTGCTTGCCGTTGGCCTTGCCGCGGCGGCATTGCCGGGCCCCTCGCAAACCCGGCTGCTGAGCTTCGGCTCGCGCCTGCAGTTCCTGTTTTTCGCCGTGCTGATGCCGCTGCTCGCCGGTGAATTGATAAAATGGATCGTCGGACGCGGTCGGCCGTTCGTGGGAGGCAAAGCCAATCCCTTCAACTTCGTCCACTTCGCCGGGACCGAAGTCTATGCCAGCTTCCCGTCGGCACATGCCATCACCGGTTTTGCCCTGGCTTTCGCGGTGAGCGCGGTCTGGCCATGGATGCGGGGCGCGATGATCGCCTACGCGCTCCTGATCGCCTTCAGTCGCCTGGTTCTTCTGGCCCATCATCCCAGCGACGTGGTGGCGGGCGCGCTGATCGGTGTGGTCGGCGCCATGGGTGTGCGGTACTGGTTCGCCGCGCGCGGTCTGGGGTTCGCGATCGGCCGCGACGGCGCTATTTCACCGCTCGGTCAGGGTCGTCTCAAAAGGGTTGCCCATGGGGCGTCAGCCCCATAAGAAGCGGGCGCCCGACGCGGGCGGCACCGGCCTGCGGGCCAACTCTAACGATGAGCGTGGATTTGCCATCTTCTGACACAGCCGGGGCGGTCGTTTCCATCGTTGTTCCCGTGCGCAACGAGGCCGAGAACGTGGCTCCCCTCATCGCCGAGATCGCCGCCGCCCTCGACGGTCGGTGGGTCTATGAGATCATCTACGTCGATGACGGCTCGACCGACGCGACTGCGGAGCGGCTTGTCGCTGCCATGAGGCAGCGCCCAAATCTGCGCCAGATCCGTCACGCGACATCGTCAGGCCAATCGGCCGCGGTGCGCAGCGGTGTCCGCGCCGCGCGCGGCGCCATCGTCGCAACGCTCGACGGCGACGGCCAGAACAATCCGGTGTTTCTGCCCGACCTGATTTCGGCGATCGAAAACGGCGGCGAGCGCGCCGGCCTTGCCGCCGGTCAGCGAGTTGGACGCAAGGATACCGGATTTAAGAAAATCCAGTCGCGTATCGCCAACGCGGTGCGCAATGCGATCCTGCATGATGGTACCCGCGATACCGGTTGTGGCCTGAAGGCATTCCGGCGCGAAGTGTTCCTGGCGCTGCCTTATTTCGACGGCCTTCATCGCTTCCTGCCGGCGCTGGTACGCCGTGAAGGGTATGAGATCGCCTATGTCGACGTCATCGACCGGCCGCGGCATTCCGGCGTGTCAAACTACGGCTTCTTCGATCGGCTATGGATCGGAATCATGGATCTCGCAGGGGTATGGTGGTTGATCCGCCGCAAGAAACCGACACCTGTCGCGACCGAGGTGACCTTATGACCGAGCTGTTCAACAATCTTGCCAGCTACCTGAACGATGTCTTCATCATCAAGTTCGATGGCTGGGTGGTGCTTGGCTTCGTGGCGCAGGGATTTTTTACGATGCGCTTCGTCGTGCAATGGATCGCGTCGGAGCGTGCGCGCAGAAGCGTGATCCCGGTGGCGTTCTGGTTCTTCTCCATCGGCGGTGGTGCGTTGCTGCTGGTCTATGCGCTTTACCGCAGGGACCCCGTGTTCATCGCGGGCCAGGCGCTCGGTCTCCTGGTCTATGTTCGCAATCTCTATTTCATCGGCATCAGCGGACGGCAGGGGTCTGCCGACAATTGAGCGGCCGTCGTTCCGGACCGCGGCCCGGGCAATTTGCCATGCGAAAGGTTGTTCGCGCACCCGAGGGCGTGTGCGCGGTTCTCGCGCAACCGGCAAGCTCTGGCGTTAGGGACGAGTTCGTGTAGGTTTACGCCAACAAAGGGTGCCAAGCCCGGGTCTTAAGGGGAGCAACATGAATTTGAAAAAACTGGTCCTTTCGTATTTCACTCTGATCGCAACAGGCGCCGCGGCGGCAGGCCTGATCTCAATTTCAACGCCGGCGAGAGCGCAGCAGGCTGCGGTCGCTATCGACGGTGACGACATCGGCGGCGTCGTGCGCGGTCCGGCGGGACCCGAAGCGGGCGTTTGGGTTATTGCGGAGACCACCGAACTGCCGACAAAATTCGCCAAGATCGTCGTCACCGACGACCAGGGACGCTTTGTGATCCCCGACCTTCCGCCGAACGTGAATTACGAGGTGTGGGTTCGCGGCTATGGCCTGGTGGATTCGCCAAGGCTCCGCGCAAAGCCAGGCCAGTTGCTCAACCTCACGGCAGTGCCGGCGCCGAACGAAGCGTCCGCGGCTCACTATTATCCGGCGATCTACTGGTTCGCGTTGCTGAAAATTCCGCCGGCCAAGGATTTCGGCGGCAGCACGGATATCCCGAAGGGGATTACGCAGGAAATCTGGCGCCAGCGCATGAACAATGTCGATTGCGTCGGCTGCCATCAGCTTGGCCAGGAAGCCACCCGCACCATACCGGCCGCGTTCGGCGAATTCAAAACCGGCGAGGAAGCCTGGATCCGCCGCGTCTCCTCGGGGCAGACCGGCGAATGGATGGTGAACCGGCTGGCCGGGGAACTTGGGAGCGTGCCGTTCAAATATTTCGGGGACTGGACCGACCGCGTGGCCAAGGGCGAATTGCCCAAGACCAAGCCGCCGCGGCCGGCCGGCATCGAGCGCAACGTAGTCATCTCCTCATGGGAGTGGGCGACCGAGAAGCACTTTGTCCACGATCTGATTTCCTCGGACCGGCGCAACCCGACCGTCAACGCCTACGGCCCGTTATACGGTTCGAACGAATACTCCTCCGACAACATGCCGATCCTCGACCCGAAGACGAGCACGGTGACGTTCTTCAAGATGCCGGTCGCCGATCCGAACATGCCGGAAATGCTCGGACCGCCGTTGCATCCCAATGCCACGCTCAACCCGATTGGCGCCTCGGCCTATTGGGGCGACGAGAAGATATGGACCACGCGCGCCAACAATCATAACGGCATGATTGACGGCAAGGGCCGGGTGTGGTTCGCCGCCGCCGTACGCGGCATCGAGAACCCGGACTTCTGCAAGAAGGGCTCCGACCATCCGTCGGCGAAAGCGTTTCCGCTGGTGCGATCCGGCCGCCAGGCCTCGATGCTCGATCCCAAGACGATGAAGTACAGTTTCATCGATACCTGCTTCGGCACCCATCACCCACAGTTCGGCTACGATGCGGACAATACGCTGTGGTTTTCCGGGAGCGGCCCGGTGGCCGGCTGGGTCAACACCAAGGTGTGGGACGAAACCGGCGATTCCGCGAAGGCCCAGGGTTGGGCGCCATGGGTTCTCGATACCAACGGCAATGGCAAGGTCGACGAATACACCGAGCCGGGCGCGCCGGCGCAGGCGGACAAGGACATGCGGATCGCGGGATCCGGACCCTACGCCGTCATGCCGCATCCGACCGATGGCTCGATCTGGTACGCCATGAACGTGTTTGCAGGCACGCCAGGCTTCCTGCGCTTCGACCCCAAGACCAAGCTGTCGGAATTCTATGCCATTCCGAAGGAGGGCATCGGCCTGCGCGGCGGCGACATCGACAAGAATGGCGTACTTTGGGGCTCGGGATCGAACGGCAGCCTGATCAGCTTCGACCGGCGCAAATGCAAGAACCCGCTCAACGGGCCGAATGCGACCGGCAATCACTGCCCGGAAGGCTTTGCCTTCCACAAATATCCGGGGCCAGGCTTTGAAGGCTTCGAGAGTTCGAGCGCCGAGGCGAGCTACTGGACCTGGGTTGACCAGCACAACGCGGTGGGTCTCGGCGAGAACATCCCGATCTCTACCGCCAACCTCAATGACGGCTTCGTTGCCTTCAAGGACGGACAGATGGTGATGCTGCGCATCCCTTATCCGATCGGCTTCTTCGCCAAGGGTCTCGATGCCCGCATTGACGATCCGAAGGCCGGATGGAAAGGCCGGGGACTTTGGAGCACCAGCGGCGACCGCGTGCCCTGGATGATGGAGGGCGGCAAGGGCTCGAAGCCGCGCGCCGTGCATATCCAGATACGTCCAGATCCGCTGGCGAACTAGCGCTTATCGTAGGCCGGCGTTCGGCTCGGATGACGAGCCGTTCGCCGGCAAAGCCTGGCACCTCGCCGTGCGTCTGCGATGCGGAGGCGATCGACGAAGCGGCTATGCCGCGTTGAACGCCTCAAATCCTCTGGCAAGATCAGCTTTGAGGTCTTCGACATTCTCCAGTCCGATGTGGAGCCGCAAGGTCGGTCCGCCCGGCGCCCACTTGGAAGCCGTGCGATAGGTTGCGCAGTCGAAGGGGATGATCAGGCTTTCGAAGCCGCCCCATGAATAGCCCATGCCGAACAATTTGACGGTGTCGAGCATTGCATCGACGGATTTCTGCGGTGCCGGCTTCAGGACAATACTGAACAGGCCGGAGGCGCCACTAAAATCCCGCTTCCAGATCGCATGGCCCGGATCATTTTCCAGAGCCGGGTGCAGCACCCTGGCGACCTCCGGCCGCGCCGCGAGCCATCGCGCCATTTCCAGCCCCGATCGATGATGCTGGGCAAGCCGCACCGCGAGCGTGCGCAAACCGCGTATCGCAAGGAAGACGTCGTCAGGCCCGGCGCAAACACCGAGCAAGCGGATCGATTCGGCGATCGTCGGCCAGGCTTTCGCATTCGCCGAAATGGTTCCGAACATGATGTCGGAATGTCCACCGATATATTTGGTGGCGGCCTGGATGCTGATATCGACGCCCTGATCGAGCGAGCGGTGATACAATGGGGTCGCCCATGTATTGTCGTCGATCACGAGCGCGCCGCGCGCATGCGCCACCGAAGCGATGGCTGGAATGTCAGGCATTTCGAAGGATTGCGAACCGGGTGCCTCGACGAGCACCGCCGTGGTGTTGGACTTGAACAATTCGGCGATGCCGGCGCCGACCATGGGATCGAAATAGGTGGTCTCGACGCCGTAGCGGGCAAGCAGGCCGTTGCAGAAATTGCGTGAGGGTCGATAGACGTTATCGCAGACCAGCAGATGATCGCCCGACTTCAGCACCGCGAGCAACGTCGTGGTAATCGCCGACAGGCCCGAGGGCGCAAGACCGACGCCCGCGCATTGCGGACCCTCAAGGGCCATCAACGCCTCCTGCAGCGCCCTGGTGGTCGGCGTTCCGTGGCGGCCATATTGGAACTCGCCGCGATGCGCATGCAGGTCGTCCGCCGTCGGATAAAGCACGGTGGAACCATGGACGACCGGCGGATTGACGAATCCCTTCTGCGCCCTGGTGTCGCGGCCGGCGGTCACCAGCGTGGTTTCCACCCTCAGCGGTGTCGTTGGTCCGTCATCTCCTGGAGAATTCATGTTTTCCGCCACCACCAAAGGTTTTGCCGACCATCGCGCTGTGCGCGAGTCCGCCGAAGCAGCGGACTGCGGGCGGGATTGCTAATAGCAGGACAGGGAAGACGGACGTCAACCCCTTGACCCGGCCCTCCAGTCGTTCTGTGATGCGTGGCAGCTATTCGTCGCAGCAGCATGTTGAGGGGCCGCCGCGACCATCGATTTATTGCTGAACCGGACCATGGGTCAAGCCGCCCATTCAGGCCCGCATTTGCAGTGGTGGATGGGCTGGCCCATCAGCATGCGCCATGACAAGTAACGGTTCCCGGACGACCCTCGAAAGGCCTCGCCATGAAACGTGTATCTTTGGTCCTCACCCTGGCTCTCGCTGCAGGTCTATCGACCCAGGCGGCCACCGCGCAAACGCTCAAGACGGTCAGGGACCGGGGAATGTTGTCTTGCGGCGTGAGCCAGGGCCTGCCCGGCTTTTCGTCCCCCGACGACAAGGGTAACTGGACCGGGCTCGATGTTGACGTTTGCCGTGCGATCGCCGCTGCCATCTTCAACGATCCGACCAAGATCAAGTTTGTGCCATTGTCAGCCAAGGATCGCTTCACCGCGCTACAGTCCGGCGAAATCGATGTTCTCTCGCGCAACACCACCTGGACGCTGTCCCGCGATACAACGCTGGGCGCCAATTTTACCGGGGTGACCTACTATGACGGTCAGGGCTTCCTGGTGAAAAAATCCCTCAAGGTGAATTCCGCCCTGGAATTGAACAGCGCCTCGGTTTGCGTGCAAACCGGCACGACCACCGAGCAGAATCTCGCCGACTACTTCAAAGGCAACAACATGAAGTACGAGGTGATTGCCTTCGGCTCCAATGACGAAGCCGTCAAGGCCTACGAGTCCGGACGTTGTGACGTCTTTACCACGGATGTGTCCGGGCTCTATGCCGATCGCCTGAAACTTGCGAATCCGGCCGATCATGCCGTGCTGCCGGAAGTGATCTCAAAAGAGCCGCTCGGCCCGATGGTGCGCCATGGCGACGATCAATGGTTTGATCTCGTCAAATGGGTGCTGTTTGCGATGGTTGACGCGGAAGAACTCGGCGTCACCCAAAAGAACGTCGATGACATGGTGAAATCGGACAAACCGGAGCTCAAGCGGGCATTCGGTACCGACGGCAACCTCGGCGAACAGCTCGGCCTGACCAAGGATTGGGTGATCAGGATCGTCAAGGCCGTGGGCAATTACGGCGAAGCCTTTGATCGCAATGTCGGCGCCGGGTCGAAACTCGGGATTGCCCGCGGATTAAACCAGCTCTGGAACAAGGGTGGAATTCAGTACGCGCCGCCGATTCGCTGATTCACCGCGGCATCGGCGGCGATGAGCATCGAGCCCCGAAAGCCACCGCTGCAGTTTGCCATCGAGCTGCAACGCGTGCTCGGCGGCCAGGCAGGGTGGGGCGGATTCCTTCTGCAGATCTTGTTTGTGGCCGGGCTCAGTCTGGATCTCTTACGAGATCGTTTCCAACGCCAGCGAAAATCTCAAGGCGCAGCGGATCACCGCCGGATTTGGCTTTCTGGCGAATACCGCAGGTTTTGACGTCAGCCAGAACCTGATCCCCTATACCGGTTCCGATACCTATACCCGCGTGTTCTTCGTCGGTTTGCTCAACACGCTGTTGGTCTCGATCATCGGTATTTTCTTTGCGACCGTGATCGGGTTCCTCGTGGCGCTCGGCCGGCTGTCGCCGAACTGGCTGTTGGCGCGCATCTCCGGCGGCTATGTCGAACTGATCCGCAATCTGCCGTTGCTATTCCAGATTTTGTTCTGGTATCTCGCCGTGCTCGCCGCGTTGTCGAATCCGCGACAAAGCATCTCGCTGTTCGGCGCCTTCTTTCTCAACAATCGCGGATTGGTGATCCCAAGGCCCATCGGCGAACCCGGTTTCAAGCCGTTTGTGGTTGCGGCCCTGATCGCGATCGTTGCCGCCATCGGGTTGTGGCGTTACGCGCGCCGGCAACTGTTCCGGAGCGGCAAGGTGATCAAGGTCTGGCCCTATGCGCTCGGTCTTGTGATCGGCCTGCCGCTCGTCTCGGCGCTGATCTTTGGCGCGCCCGTCATATTTGAAATTCCCGAACTCAAGGGGTTCAATTTTTCAGGCGGCTCGCCGATCCGTCCTGAGTTTGTGGCACTGACGCTGGCGCTTTCGACCTATACCGCGGCCTTTATCGCCGAGATCGTGCGCGCCGGCATTCTGGCCGTGCATAAGGGGCAGATGGAGGCCGGTTCCTCGCTCGGGCTGCAGCGAGGGTCCGTGCTGCGGCTGATCGTGATTCCGCAGGCGTTGCGGATCATCCTGCCGCCGCTCACCAACCAGTATCTCAACCTGACCAAGAACTCGTCGCTGGCGGTGGCAATCGGCTATCCCGACCTGGTTTCGGTGTTTGCGGGTACCGCGCTGAGCCAGACCGGGCAGGCGATCGAGATCATCGGCATCACCATGGGGGTCTATCTCCTGATCTCGCTGGTGACGAGCGCGATCATGAGTTTCTACGGATGGCGGCTCGGACGGAGCCTTGGCGGATGAGCGATATCACGGCGTCCGCTTTCGTCCGTCAGGACCTCGTTCCCGAGCGCCCGGCGCCGGTAAAGACAACCGGCCTTGTCGGCTTCCTGCGCACCCGGCTGTTCAACTCACCGACCAATATCCTGATCACGATCGTGAGCGCGTTGCTGCTGTGGTTCGTCTTGGTCCCCACGATAAAATTTCTGCTGATCGATGCGGTGTGGAGTGGCAAGGATCGTACCGCCTGCCTTGCCGAAAATGCCGGACGTCCCGTCGGCGCCTGCTGGCCGTTCATCCAGGCGAAATTCAGCCAGTTCATTTACGGCTTCTATCCGGAACCGGAGCGGTGGCGGGTCAATCTGACCTTCCTGCTCGCGGCGGTACTTCTGCTGCCGCTGCTGATCCCGCGGCTCCCGGCCAAGGGCATCAATGCCGGTCTGTTTTTCCTGGCACTTCCGGCCGTCGCTTTCTTCCTGTTGCATGGCGGCGGACTTCAGGGGTTTGGCGTCAGCTGGACTGCCGGCTTGCTTTCGGGCCTGGCCAGCAGCGTCGCCGAGGCGGGGTCGGCCTTGTCGCGCGCTGGCGCTTCGCTGGGCGAATCCGCCGCGATTGCCGGATCATTGCTGAAATGGCTGGGATGGCTTGTCGTTCAGCTCGGCGTGGCCCTCCAATATCTGATCACCCCGCTGACGTGGCTGCGCGAACAGATCCAGCTGTCGGGACGTCCGGTCTGGACCGACCTTGCGGTGACGGCTGCCATTGTCTCGATCCTGCTGTTTTGGCTGAACGGCGGTACGCGCGCCGGCTGGCGTCCTCTGATCACAAGCCTTGCGACCTTTGCCGGCATCGGGACCATCATTGCGATGATGGGCCTCGACCGCGGCGGGTTGCCGGTGGTCGATACGCGGCTTTGGGGCGGTCTTCTGGTGACGCTGGTAGTGTCGGTCACCGGCATCGTGGCGTCGATGCCGGTCGGGATCGCGCTCGCACTGGGCCGGCGTTCGTCGATCCCGCTGATCCGGGTTTTTTCGACGACCTTCATCGAGCTCTGGCGCGGCGTGCCGCTGATCACGGTGCTGTTCTTCGCGACCTATATGCTGCCGCTGTTTCTGCCGGCCGGGTTTAGCGTCGATGGACTGATGCGCGCCCTGATCGGAATTGCACTGTTCGCCGGCGCCTACCAGGCTGAGGTCATCCGGGGCGGGCTGCAGGCGATCCCGCGGGGGCAGGACGAGGCGGCCAGCGCGCTTGGCCTCTCATGGTGGCAGACGACGGGGCTGATCGTGATGCCCCAGGCGTTGCGCCACGTCATTCCCGGCCTGGTCAACAGCTTCATCGCGTTGTTCAAGGACACTTCATTGGTCTCGATCGTCGCACTGTTCGACTTGCTCGGACAGCTTCGGGCCTCCTTCAGCGATCCGGCCTGGGCAACACCATCCACGCTGTTTACCGGATTTGCTTTTACAGGATTGATCTACTTCACTTTCTGCTTTGGAATGTCCCGCTACTCCCTGTTCGTCGAGAACAGGTTGAACGCACACCGGCGCAATTGAGTAAATCAAAATGACCGCAGATCCCATTGTCAGCATTGCCGGCCTCAACAAGTGGTTCGGTGATTTTCACGTGCTTCGCGACATCGACCTCGATGTCGCGAAGGGCGAGCGGATCGTGATCTGCGGCCCCTCGGGTTCGGGAAAATCGACGCTGATCCGCTGCATCAACGCCCTTGAGGAATTCCAGGAAGGCCGGATCGTCGTTGACGGCATTGAGCTCGGACCGAATTTGCGGCGGGTCGACGAAGTCCGGCGCGAAGTCGGCATGGTGTTCCAGAGCTTTAACTTGTTCCCGCATTTGACCGTGCTGGAGAACTGCACGCTGGCGCCGATCTGGGTACGCAATATTCCGAAGAAAGATGCGGAAGCCGCGGCGATGAAATATCTGGAGCGGGTGAAAATTCCGCAGCAGGCCAACAAGTATCCGGGCCAGATGTCCGGAGGCCAGCAGCAGCGCGTCGCGATCGCCCGCGCGCTGACCATGAACCCCAAGGTCATGCTGTTCGACGAGCCCACCTCGGCGCTGGATCCCGAAATGGTCAAGGAGGTGCTCGACACCATGGTCGACCTCGCCAACGAAGGCATGACCATGCTGGTCGTGACCCATGAGATGGGATTTGCCAGGGAAGTGGCCGACCGCGTCGTCTTCATGGATGCCGGGCAGATTATCGAGGCGAACACGCCGGCAAGCTTCTTTGCCAATCCGCAGCACGCCCGGACCAAGCTGTTTCTCAGTCAGATATTGCGGTGACTTTCGTTCTCTTGCGAGAGCCCGCTGTTGCGCGCGTCTTGAACTACGCGGCCGCAGAAGCTCAGCGGTCGCGCCGCCTCAGAACGGGGATTGCGCGTGAAGCGATCAGACTTTCTCGAACGGCACGCTGATCGCGATCTTTTGCTCGAGCCAGTCCGGCACCGGCAGGTTTTTGGAGCGCATGAAATCCGGATTGAACAGCTTTGACTGGTAGCGGGTTCCGTAATCGCACAGTACGGTCACGATGGTATGGCCCGGCCCAAGCTCCTTGGCCAGCCGAATGGCGCCGGCCACGTTGATGCCGGTCGATCCGCCGAGGCATAGCCCCTCATGTTCGAGCAGATCGAAGATGATCGGAACCGCTTCCTCATCGTGTATTTGGTAGGCATCGTCGATCGTGGCACCTTCGAGGTTGGCGGTAACGCGGCCCTGTCCGATGCCTTCGGTGATCGAGGAGCCCTCCGATTTGAGAACGCCGTTCTTGTAATAATTGTAGAGCGCCGAGCCCATCGGATCGGCAAGCACGATCCGGATTTTCGGGTTCATTTTCTTCAAGCCGATCGAGACCCCGGCGAGCGTGCCGCCTGAGCCGACCGAAGCCACGAAACCGTCGATCTGGCCGCCGGTCTGCTGCCAGATTTCCGGCGCCGTGGTTTCAATGTGGGCCTGACGGTTGGCGGTATTGTCGAACTGGTTGGCCCATATCGCTCCGTTCGATTCGGTCTTCGCAAGCTGCTCGGCGAGCCGGCCCGACAACTTCACATAATTGTTGGGGTTGGCGTAGGGGACCGCGGGCACCTCGATCAGCTGGGCGCCGCAGAGCCGCAGCATGTCTTTCTTTTCCTGACTCTGCGTATTGGGGATCACGATCACGGTACGGAAACCCAGTGCATTGGCAACCAGCGCCAGTCCGATGCCGGTATTTCCCGCGGTGCCTTCCACAACCGCGCCGCCAGGCCACAGCTTGCCGCGCTTGATCGCGTCGCGGATGATGAACAGCGCCGCGCGGTCCTTGACGGACTGGCCGGGATTCATGAACTCGGCCTTGCCGAGAATGGTGCAGCCAGTCTGCTCGGAAGCCCGCTTCAGCCTGATGAGCGGGGTACTGCCGATCGCTTCGACGACGTCATTATCGATATTCATGTGCGAGAAATCTTGCCAGTGTGCTGCCTAATCCGGCAACGACCCTAGAGCGCAGCGGGCAAAAGTAAAAGCCGGTTTTGCACCCGATTTGTGCGGTGCGGGCTATTTCAGCTTTGCGAACACAACCTGGCGGACGTCGATATTTCCGGACAGAAACCCGGCTTCGCAATAAGCGAGGTAATACTCCCACAGCCGCCGGAACCGGTCGTCGAACCCGAGCGGCATCAGGTTCGGCCAGGCGGCACGGAAATTATTTCGCCAGGTCGCGAGCGTCTTGGCATAATCTTGTCCGAAAATGCGTTCGCGAATAACGGGAACTCCGAAGCGCTCGCCGAGTGACTTGAGGACCTGCGGCGATGGCAGCATCCCGCCGGGAAAAACATAACGCTGGATGAAATCGACTTCGCGGCGATAGCTCTGGAACAGACTGTCCTGAATGGTAATGGCCTGAATGCCGGCAAGGCCGCCGGGCAGGAGCCGGTCGCGAACTTGCGTAAAATATTTCGGCCAGAACTGCTCGCCGACCGCTTCGATCATCTCGATCGAGGCGATTCGATCATACTGGTCGCGCTCGTCGCGGTAGTCCTGCAGCCGGATCTCAACACGGTCGTTAAGGCCGGCGGACTGCATCCGCGCCTGGGCAAAATCGCGCTGTTCCCGGCTGATGGTAAGCCCGACCACCTTCGCGCCATAGGCTTTGGCGGCATATTCGGCAAAGCTGCCCCATCCGCACCCGATCTCGAGGAGTTTCTGGCCGGGCCGCAGCTCGATCGCTTCGGCGAGCCTGCGGTATTTGTTGTTTTGTGCAGCGGTCAAATCCGCCGTGTCGTCCTCGAACAAGGCCGAGGAATAGGTCATGCTCGGATCAAGCCAGGCCGAATAGAAGGCATTGCCGATGTCATAATGCGCATGGATGTTGCGCCGTGCCTGCCGTCTGGTATTGCGGTTGAACCAATGCCTGAGGGCCTGGATGGTGCGCATCAGCGGCTTGCCGATCAGCATGGTCTGCATCCAGTCCTGATTGACGCAGAAGAGATAGAGAAACTGGGTCAGGTCGGGCGTGTCCCATTCGCCACGCAGATAGGCCTCGGCGATGCCGATGTCGCCGCTCCGGAGCAGCCGCGATGCGAAGCCGTAATCGTAGACCTTCATGGCGGCGGCCGGTCCCGGCCCGTTGTCGCCCAGCCTCACCGTGCGGCCGTCCGGCAGGGTCACCTCGAGCGAGCCATGCCGCAGCTTCGAGCCGAAGCCAAGCGCCAGCCGGACCAGGCGGGGCAGTTCCGGAAGCACAAGATCAACGGTCTCGGACGTAACCGAAATCACCTCAGACGTGGTCAATCGACCTGGCTTCACCTTTTGCTCCGGGCAGACAGCACCGGCGAAGTATAATCGCTGCTTTTCCCGATCGCCAAGCCGCTATCGATCGCGGCGTTCTGACGCGGAACCAGCCGTACTCCCTTGAGCCAGAGCCGCAGCGCCTCCCAGTGGATCGCGGCGACGACCTTCAACGTGACAAGCGGCAACGCGCAAAACGAACGCAGCAACTCCACCGTGTTCAGGGCCCGGCGCTGGCCCTTAAAGGTTGCAGCGAGCAGGGGGCCCTCGTGGTCGATCTCGAGAATGCGCAGTTTGACGCTGTCTGCCGGCGGTGAAATACGGAAATGATAGCGCATCGCCATCTCGACGAAGGGCGAGACGTAAAATAGCTTGTCCTGCTGTTGCCGGATGCCGGCGTGGCTGACCTGGTCCGGATTCACCGGTAGCGCGTAGGCATGGATATCACCGAGGGTATTGCGGACCTCGTAGATGACAAGGGTAAGCCCCCCGTCCGCGCGGTAGCAGAAATAGACAGACAATGGATTGAACGTGTAGCCAAGCAGACGGGGATAGCACAGCAGCATCACGCGGCCGCCGGTCAGGTCGATGCCGTGCGCCGTCGCGCGCCCTTGCGCATAGATGCGCAAGGGCGATCCGTCGCGATGGCCGTGATCGGCCTCGTTGAAACTGTAGAGAGCGGCCCTGTTGACGCCGAACAAGGGCGTCTGCCGGTCCGCGGCGTCGAGCCGGTCGAGATCGATCAGCAGGCTCATCACCCGGTAGCTGAAGCGATGCCCGACCGGCTTCAGGCGGGCATGCATGACTTCGCCAAAGTAAAGCGCGGCCGCATCAGCCCCGATGTCACGCGTGGTGGCTAGGGCGGTCTGGTCGGGCATGGCTACTCCGCGGCTTCCGCCAGTTGGAGCGACCGCTCGCGCCACGGCACGCTCGCGCCCAACGCTTCCGCGACGGCCAGTCCGGACCGCAATCCGTCCTCATGGAAGCCGTATCCGGTCCAGGCGCCGCAGAACCAAGTGTGGCGCCGTCCCTGAATCTCGTCCAGCCGCTTTTGGGCTGCGAAGGCGGCGGCATTAAATTGCGGATGCTCACACACATACCTGCCGAATGTGAGCGCCGGATCTGGCTCGAAGGGAGGGTTGAGGCTGACGAACAGCGGCTTGTTGTTGTCGATTCCCTGCAACTCGTTCATCCAGTAGGTCACCGCGACGTCGTTTTCGGCGGTTGCCTCGCGCCGCCAGCGCAGAAAATTCCATGACGCCCAGACCCGCCTGCGTTTCGGCATCAATCTGGCGTCGCGATGCAGGTAGACGTTGTTGGGGGCATAACGGATGGCGCCAAGAATAGCGCGCTCGGAATTGTCGGCGTCGGACAGCATCGCCAGCGCCTGATCGCTGTGCGAGGCAATCACGACGTGATCGTAGCTTTCGCGTCTCCCGTGACTGTCGTTGACGACGACACCATGGGCGGTCCGCTCGACCGAGGTCACGGCGCAGCCGAGCCGAATCCGATCGCGAAACGCCGAGGTCAGCTTTTCCACGTAGCTTCGGCTGCCGCCTTTCACGGTTCGCCAGACCGGACGATCGTATTGGAGCAGGCGGTGATTATTGAAGAACGCCACGAAGTTTTCGGCGGGAAAGTCGAGCACCTCCTTGGCCGGCGCGGACCAGATCGCGGCCCCCATGGGGGCGAGGTAATCGGTCAGCAGGCGTGGCGCGAATTTGCGGTGGCTGAAATATTCGCCGAGGCTGAGCCGGGCCAATCGGCCGGCGGCATGGTCTTCGACGCTTCGGGCGTTGAAGGTCAGAATGTCCCGCAGCATCCGCAGATAGGACGGTGAAAGCAGGTTTCGGGGCTGCGCAAACAAGCCTCCGGCGGTTTGACGCCAATTGCTGCCGCCGCCCTTCCACTCGAAGCGGCCGCCATCCGCCGTGACCGCGAAGCTCATGCAGCTTTCCGCGGTCTCCACGCCGAGATGGGCGAACAGCGCCGTCAGGTCCGGATAGTTGAGTTCGTTGTAGACGATAAAGCCGATATCGACGGCGAGCGGCGTTCCTTCATAGTCGATGGTGACGGTATGGCTGTGACCACCGGGCCTGATCTCGCGATCATAGACCGTTACCGGATAGCGTTTGGACAGGGTCCAGGCGGCGGCATTGCCGGCAATTCCCGTTCCTATAACCGCCACGCGCATTCGGTCCCCCGTCTGTTCCTGCACCAGATACGGCGCTTTGCCAGTGAAGTTTCAGTGGGATCAGGGGGGTTAGGCCGGCCCCGGCCCTAAGTGGTTGAAGGCTGGAGCCGTGCGGCGTATAGCGGTCGCATGTCAGGACAAACTGAGGCTGAAAACGGCGCTGCCGCGACCGAGGCGCTGCCGGACTGCCCGCGCTGCCACAAGCCGATGCCTTTGTGCGTCTGCGACGGCATTGTGCCGATCCAAAGCCGCATTTCGCTGTTGATCCTTCAGCATCCACAGGAGCAGGACCGGGAGCTTGGCACGGCGCGGCTGACCGCGTTGCACTTTGCAAACGCGGTCCTGAAGATCGGATTGTCGTGGCCAAGCCTGTCCAAGGCGCTGGGGCGGCCGGTCGCCGATCCCTCGCGCTGGGCGGTGCTGTATCTTGGATCGGCCAAAGTCGCCGATCTGGAGACCGACCGCGAAATCGTCGCCATCAACCGGAAGGGCGAGATCGAGGACAATCAACGTGCCATCCTGAAAGACATTGACGGCATCGTGCTGCTCGACGGCACTTGGAGCCAGGCCAAGGCACTATGGTGGCGCAATGCCTGGATGCTGAAATGCCAGCGGGTGATCCTGGGCCCGGCTAGGCCGTCACGGTACGGGAAATTGCGCCGCGAGCCGCGTCGGGACGGCCTGTCGACCATCGAAGCGGCGGCGATGCTGCTTTCCAGCCTCGAAAAACGAGCCGATATCGCCGCGACGCTGCACGACAGTTTTGAGCGGATGCTGGCGAAATACCGGGAGGCCCAGAGCTCTCTGCCTGCGCCGAAACCGCGGCCGAAGCGGGACTATCGCCGCCGCAAGCGCGTCTGACGAGAGCGTTTTCAAGCCAATTGGATGGCGGGTTGGGCCGTGGTTGCCTATGCCAGGCAGGGCGTATATGAGTTCGCCCGATGAGGCCACGTGGCGGAGTGGTTACGCAACGGTCTGCAAAACCGTGTACACCAGTTCAATTCTGGTCGTGGCCTCCACTATAAAAAATTGAAAAATAAAGCGAATTTTTTGTTCTCGTCGACCCGTAGAGGCGAGTTGCTACCGGTTTTGCTACCCTTTCGGTTTCTCATTGCCGCGGACGGCGGCTTTGAAGGCGCGATCTAGGTCGGCTGCAGCATCCTCCTGCATCCCCGGGATGACGTGGCTATAGAGGTCTAGCGTGATCCCGACCCTGCTGTGACCGAGCCGCTCACTGGCGACCTTGGGATGGACCCCCATCGCGAGCAGGTGGGTGGCGTGAGCATGCCTGAGATCGTGGAACCTGAGTTTTGCCAGGCCGGTCTTTGAGATTGCAAATGCCCACTGCTGGGAGACGTGGATGGGCGGCAGCATGGAGGCATCCGGATGGCTAACCACAAAATCATCGTCCGATATCCGCTTGCCAAGCTTCAGGAGCTCCTGGGCAAGCCGGGCCCGGTGCGCGCGAAGCTCGTCGACGACAATTGGAAGAAGGGCGACCTTGCGGCCCTTGCCGCTCTTCGGCGACTTGAACCGCAGCCCGGACTTGGTTTGTTCCAAGCTCTCGACAACGGAAAGCTGGGCACCTTCCAAGTCGACGCTGCGCCACCGCAGCGCGCAGATTTCACCCCGGCGCAAGCCACACATCACCGCCAGCAGGGCCGGCATGAAAATCGGCTTGCCGCGGACAGCCTCGAGGATCCGGGCGGTCTCGGAGAGGTCGTAGGTGGCGACGGGCTTCCATTCGACCTTGGGCGGGTCAACTGCATCGGCCGGATTGCGCATTAAGAGCTCCCATTTCACGGCCTGGGAGAGGGCCTGCTTGAGAACGCGGTGCATGTGCCCGACCGTGCGGGGCGCCAAGCCGCCCGAACGGCCGTCCTTCCGGCCATCTTTCAGGGCTGCTGAGTAGGCTTCGCTAATATTCGCTGGCCGAAGCTTTGCTAGGAGCGTAGCGCCAAGAGCTGGGACAATGTTCTTCTTGACCAGCCCCGAATAGCGCTCCTGCGATTTTGGCGTGACCTGCGATTTGATGTGGTCAAGCCAGCGATCGAGGAATTGGGCAACCGTGATCTTCGAAGGCTCGATATAGGTCTCATCCTTCATCGCGGCTATCAGGCGCGCGCATTCGGTCTGGGCCTGACGCTTGGTACCCTTGAAGCTGTGCCATTTGCGCTTACGGTTGCCCGTTGCTGGGTCGCGCTGATCGAGAATGATTGCCCAATGCCCGGGCGAGCGTTCGCGGATGGATCCCTTCATTGCTCTTCCTTCCCTGCTTGTGTTCTTTGGAAACGGCAAAGTGGATCCAATTGTAGGCTTTTTGATTCATCCGCAATCCAATCGTCAGGGACCTCCGCTAGCTTGAGAGCGATAGACCGCAAGAAATCGCACTTGAGCTTGTTTCCACCCAGCAGGACGTCAACAACAGCGGCGGCGCGGATTGCCGCTTCGCTGTTACGCTGGAACTGTTCGAATTCGGCTTTTTGAAGCTCCAAATCCTTCAGCGCTTTTTCGGCGGTGGCCTGCGCCTCTATCCTCTGCTGCCACACAGTCTCGAGCCTCTCGTCGTAGCGGTCTTTCCAATCCTCCATACGCTGATTCCTGAATTCCTCGAGCTTCGCGATGTCATCGTCGGTGCGAAAGGATTTTTCGAGGCGCGCAACAATTTCCCCCGTCATGGTGCGACCGTTTTTTTCCCGTGATTTTTCGAGCCTGGCGAGCAGCTTAGGCTCGATCCGAACTCTAAGATGCGGCGTTTCTGTTGACCTTGCCAATTGACGGTCTCCGTTGATTGAGCCGAGACAACCTAGCAGGAAGAGTGACGCGACGGAACAAAAAAGTACCAGTAAAGGTACAAAAAAGTACTGCATATGTAAGAAATGCACTTGAGAAACAGGATCGAGGAATGTAGCGGTCATTTAGGTACAATTTTGTACAAAACTTCCTGGGGGTCATTCAGTTGGCGAACGACTTCCGCAACAAGCGGAGTCTCTTTGATGGCGGAGTCGCCCCTCACGATCTCTGTGCCGGAAGCCGGCGAAAAATATTTCGGGCTGAGCCGCAACGCTTCGTATGCAGCCGCCGCGCGTGGTGACATTCCGACCATCAGGATCGGCAAACTGTTGCGCGTGCCTGTTCGGGCGCTGGACCAAATGCTTGAGCATCCGAACGCAGTTCGCGGAGCGGGTAGCTGACCTGTGCGGCTTGATTGAGCACTACAACAACGGAGCCAAATAAGATGTCCGGCCAAAACCGCTGTCGCCTTGCGGCCTCTGGAGCGGTCTTCGACTTGCGGCAGGCGCCGAAAAAGCCACGAAAGAAAACATTTTCGTGGAGCCGTCGTCCGAACGGGTTCTCCGACAATCCAAGGTGGCGGGTCGTTTCGAAAAACACCGGCATCAGCCTTGCTACCGTCATCGCCTTCGTGAATTGACTTGAAGAGTGTGCAAATGACGCTGCCAACCGCGGTGACATTCGAGGTAGTGTCGCAGAGTTCAACGCCCTTGAGTTCGCAGCCGCACTGGACATTCCAGTGGAGGAAGCAAAAGCGCTGTATGCTTGCTTGACACACCCAGAAGTCGGCTGGATCGCTGACGGGGTGATCTCAGATTTCCAAGACCGTAATCCGGACCAGGAAGACCCAACGGCAACGGAACGCCAGCGCAGGCGTCGTTCTCGAGATACCACTCGCCAACGTCTGGATGACCTGGTGCTGACTGGCAAGCTCACACGTGACCAGCGGGCAGAGTTTGTCTCCAAAATGGCTGGCTTGAGCCACGATGAATTAGTTCGACTACAGATGGACATCGAAAGGGCGGTTGAAGATGTCACGCGTGACTCACGGCCGTCACGTCGTGACACCGTGACCGTCACACCAGATCAGAAAGAGCAGAACATAAATAAGGAAGTGGGCCTCATTACATCGCCCAACGCAAGCGGCAGCACCGTGGGCCTCGCAAGGGAAGAAACGGTGCCGCAGGAGACCAACTCCGATATCTCAGAATGGTTGAGGGAGGAGGGGCCAAAATTCGTGGTGCAGCGTATGGCGGGATCTTTAGAAACTGCAACGAGGCGTCTCCGCGACTGGTCCGTCCAGGTGGGTGAGGGAGTGCTGTTCGAGGTTCTGCAAGGCGCCAGAGACCGGACAGGCACAGCCTTTCACATGGAGGTGGGGGATCAGATCAGGCGGCGGGGAGGTAATCCGGCCGCACTGTGCTTGGAGGGTTAGGGGGCTCTCTTTTTTCGTCGAACAACCCCATGAACCAGACAAATCGTCGTCATGAAACGTGGGACATCCCGGTGGAACATAGGAACGAGGTCGTGGACCCCAATCGACTAGATTTTCAATTGAAGAATATGAGAGGGGCCCCCCGGTGCGGGGCAAAGACAAGACGCAGCACGGCTTGCCAATGTCCCGCTGTGAGCGGCCGGACGCGGTGCCGCATCCATGGCGGAGCGAGCCCCGGCGCACCCCGCGGCGAGCAGAATGGCAACTTCAAAGACGGTTTCTGGACCTCTGAAGTGGTGCAGGAGCGTCGATGGGCGAAAAAAATGCTCCAACAGTATGCCAAGGGCGCCAACGAATGACCGACATCGTACCGGCACCGATCGCATCCGTCTCGACGCCCTCCGCTCGCCGGACGCGCGTCAAGCTTCGGCGTATCAGCAGCGACTACTCGAAACCTTATCCGCCAGACGGCGACAACAAACTGTGGTGGAACCGACTGAAGGCGGGCCTAGGAACGACATCTAGCGACTTTGTGAACGCAACGCTTGTACAGATCCAGAACGCCTCGCGCCTGCCTTGCGGTGGCATCTCCGATATCAGCGTCAACGCTGCGCTGGCGTTCATCCAGGCGGCCGAGCCAAAAACTGAGATCGAGGCCGCACTAGCGATACAGGTGGCCTGCACACATGCAGTCACCATGGCTGTCTTGAGCAGGGCTGGGGGCGCCTATGGTGGCGACCGGCATGTGGCCCTTATGGCATCAGCCGTTGCCAAGCTACTGAAGGCGTTTGCCACGCAAGTCGAGACCCTGCGCCGCCTTCGCTCCGGCGGCACGCAGGTCATTCGCATAGAAAAGGTCGAGGTTTCCGAAACAGCGCAAGCGATTATCGGCAACGTCAGCTTGCAGCAACAATCGATCCCATTGGATTCCCTCTCAGGGGGTACCCGCTCCCCACCGGTAACGAACTGGTTCCCCCAAGGGGAAACCGGAGGCAGCGGTGTTCATCAGCGTCGGCTTGCCGGATCTACTTCCGAGGGAGAACCGGACTAGGAGCAGGACAGGGCGAGACTCCGAACAACGACTTAAACTGACATATGCCGTTTGGTTTATTCCAGGCGCGCTTAGCCTTCCGAGACCGGTGCAGGAGCACAGAGGGCCAGGTAACGACCGCGGACCTCTTAATGGCCGAACAGCCCGTTTTTCGGCAGCGCCTTTTGTCCTTTGCTCGGACGCAAAGGTGCATTCGTGCGGCTCGCGAGCTTCTCGCGCAAACTCGTTGGCCTGTAGAAGGAAAGCAAGCCTTGACCGAGCTCGTCCACGCGGGTTGTAGACTTTGGTAATGTGCGCCGTTCGCATCCAGGGATTACGATCTGCAATCCGGCAGGGGTGCGCTCGATTTCGGACATTTGGGGCTCCAACTGATCAGCCAAGCATAAGGTCGCACACCGTCCGGCGCCCGACCATACGGCCGGACGCAATCCCCAGAAAAAAGGTCGCCTGGGCCAAATCCGAGGTGCGTCACCTGGCGGACGCACTACCTTTTGGTGCCAAACCGGGAGTTGCCATGGACCTGCCTGATTTCGACGAACCGTTTGATCCCGACCTATCCTCTGTAAGGTGTTGGGCGCGGGTCCCGGAGCCGATCCGCAAGAACGTTGAGCAGCATGTGGCAGCCCACTTGCCAGCCGATACACTAGCAAAGCTTCGCGAGCTGCACGCCCGCGGAACTCCCATCAGTTCTGACCCGGCGTTCTTCCATTTTGGCGGCGGCATGGCCGTCCGGAACCTTTGCCGAGAACAGCTCAGTGACGACGAGTTGGCAGCTTGCTGTGGCTTCGGCGGCGATTGGGACAACTGCTATGTAGGGGTGCTCGCGGCTATCGGTGCGGTGCGTCAGTAAGGGGTAGCGTCGTTTCGGCATAACAAGCCTACCAGAATTCCTTGGCGCCCGGGTCGTCTCCTGTCTGAGGGTTATCACTGTTGCCGGAGATCGGGAACGAGGGGTGGACCGTCGATATGCGGTGGCTCAAGTCGACGAACTTGTTCATCGATGACGCCCCAATCCGGCGCAAGCGAGCACCAATCGAAATTGTCCAAACAGATGCCGCCGTCCGATGTGGGTCAAAGTGAGACCTTAACTAGCGAATGATCGATGTCCGTTCGTCCCTCAACGGCAGACGTCGATCAGGGCAACGGGTTGGTGCGGTTTGTGCCACACTGCGACATTGCCCGAAGGCAGTGCCAGAAGAAAAGCCGCCGAAGGCGGCTTTCCAATTCAAACTTGATGAGCGCGGATCAGGCGGCCATCAATGCTGGCTTGTGGCGCAGCGGTTTAGTAGCATGGTGGGTAGGGATAGTATCCGCAACGGGGCGCATAATATGCTCCGGCGGCGGCTGCACCGACGGCAGCAGCGCCAACGCCGATCGCTACCCCACGGGCTACGGGTGCCCGACGATAGACGCCACCACGGTAAACACCGCCATGATGGACACCAACGCGACCAACTCCTACGCCTCTTCGATATGCGAAGGCGTCGGTTGAAACGGTGGCAATGCAGGCGATGCCGATGATAACGGATGCTGCAAGTGAAACGATGGTTCGACGCGACATGACGAATCTCCTTTACAGGCCGGATTAGTTTGTCAGCGTATTCCTCGAACGCGGCGTTCACTTGATCTAGAACAATAACGCCGACCCAATTTCTCTTCATGGCGCAGACGGCACTAACTCCACGACCCGAGGTGAGCCGCCAGGTCGAACTCACGATGTCCGTTCGGGACGCCAAACCGGAGCAAGCCGGGCGGGTAGTTTCGGTTGGGGTTGGCCGGTTTAGCCGAGTGTTCGGCTACGCGACGTTTGGCTCGTTCAATCGGTCGAAGGTTACGCCCAAACACCTTGGCTTGCGCCAAACAACGTAGCAGTGTTGGCTGAGATGACGATCAGCCATCAGCAATGTAATCTCGTGCGGAACTGAAACGGCGCTTGAGACGTCCAACGCCGCGCCAATCGGAGAAATATTTCGGATCGTGCAACTGACCTCGACACCGTCAAACGCGATAGTCGCGTTCCGGTTTACGTTGTGTCGCGGCATTGTTCGGCGCTCGATCATCATTCGAGTTTGCCGCGAAAACCTCAAAACTGGCTGAACGGCTTTATTACATTTGACCGGAAACCCGGAAACCGTCTGGGCCTCGTCGAGTTCCCACTCTGGCTGTCTGCCCATGTCCGTTCGGGGGCAATCTCGACCAAATTGGATGCCCGCGCCATGTCCGGTCACCCTGTTAGCGACCGGATTGCGGACATCCCGGATCGGCAGCTTCGTGCCACAAGCGGAAGTCCCGTTTTGCGTCTGATACGAAAATACTCGGAGCGGCCCAAACGATCAGTAAGCTTGCTAAATCAATTGCCAAAGCCATTGGGCCGATGAATACACTCCCCACGACAAAAATCCGAACCAACACAACAGGGCTGTGCAAATAACGGAAATCAGCGTGATGACAGCAAGTTTGCGAAACCATGCCTCTAAAGCTCTCGCAACGTTTTTCCCTGAGGATTGCACCGATCTACTGACGCGTCCGGCCCAATGGAGTGTGACTAACTTCTTTGGGGCCGACGTTGGAACGATGGCGTCAACCGGAATGTGTCTCATCTGATTCTACTCACAACTAAACACGGACACAGGCGCTCAATTTAGTTCGTTCTTCCTCACGCAGGGCCATTCTCAGGCAACGTGGACTATGGGCGATTCCAGATGCAATCTCTCCGGAAATAGTCCGATGAATCGATTAGCATTTTCGACACCCGTGCCAGACGATGACCGACGCGACGCGCCCAACGTTATTTGGTTACGAGGTCAATAGCTGTTTTGATCTCGGCAACTGTCTTAATGATGTTCTTTTCCGAATGAACGATCACATATTTGCATCCGATGCGTGCGATATGAACGAAAATTCGATCTAAGGCGCTATTGCACACGACACACCATGGA
Organism: uncultured Alphaproteobacteria bacterium; assembly: GCA_963829315.1. Classification (GTDB taxonomy): domain Bacteria; phylum Pseudomonadota; class Alphaproteobacteria; order Rhizobiales; family Xanthobacteraceae; genus Bradyrhizobium. Next base: position 55,092 of record CAWHIO010000013.1, read on the forward strand.
TCACCTTCCTCCGTCGTGCCGCTTTCCATTTCGTAGTAAGGTGGCGCATAGGCCGCTTGCAATCGTTGAAGTTCGGATCGTTCCCTGATTGACCACTTTGCGCGCTCTTCCGGGAGCCGGGCTTCAATTTGGTTGGCAGTAATCACAAGAGGTACTCTGCTAAATTGTTTCTAGTAATAAGTTGAACACAGCAATGCACGCTGGTCCTTGCGCTGAATCAAAAAATAGCTCCTTGGCGATCCTCAAGTTTGTCCGGTATCCGACTCAAAAAACCCTGGCACGCGGTCATTATTGGGGCTTCGCATCGCGCGCGTGGCTGGCAACCCCGTTTGGTTCGATAAACGGGTCGCCCAATCATTTGCCTCGGTAAGCCAGAACTGCGCGTCTTCGCCTTCCATTTTAGATCGCTGAGTGCAAAAGGCGGCCATCGCACGAAGGCGGGAAATCGTATCCATACGCAACTCCATTACAAAAATAGTTCACAGAGACGGTGACCGACGCCGCTCAACCTGCGTTAGCCCGAGGCCAACAGCCGACCTTTCGGTCACCTGCCCAAAGCTCGAAGGCGCGATCTTCTGCTAACTTGCTAGCCTTGCCGATTGCGCTTGCGTCATCGGCACCGTCAAGCTCCACGGATTTGACAAAACGCCCCGCATCGCCAATCACAAAAATTCTATATCTGGAGATGTGACGCCCTCTAACTGCCTCAGACCGGAGCAACGGTGCTCTTAAAGGAATGTTCCCGTCGGTCCGCAGGCCGACCCATGAATAAATAAATTAGTAGCAAAAGCATTTTTATCGCGGTTTAAATTGAAAATCATTCGCTGCCTCGGCTGTGTCGATACTGATGTCCGAACGGGGTCAAAAACGGTCCTGATGGCCGCGAAACGCCACGTCCGCGTTACCCCGAGGAACGGACATCATCAGGTCGGCCCCGCCTGGTCCGGTTTGTGCCACGAACGGACATGCTCGAATTTGCACAGACGCGCGTGGCGCGACGATCATACCGCCGAAAGAATCAATGGCTGAGGGCAGGATGGGTCAACCGGGACCAGCTTCATTTCT
>CAWHIO010000014.1:0-41423 GCA_963829315.1 uncultured Alphaproteobacteria bacterium
GCGAGCCGCTCTTTCGCTATTCTCAATCGCTTACAGACAGGGGTGTCTCAAGCCGTCAAAACCGAGATACGTTCCGGAGGCGGGATCGTAGGAACGATAGCGCTGCGCGCAGTAGGATGCATCGCCGCCGGAGCTGACCACGACCCCGGAGTTCGACCGGGTAAGCGACATCGTAGCCACTGTCGTAGCTGTCGTTATATGCGTAGTCGTCGCCGTAGTAAGTGGGATCGTAGCCATAGCCCAGCGCGCTGCCGGCCGCTAACCCGGCCACGAAACCCGCGCCGGCGCCGAAGCCGCGATCGTGATTTCGGAACCCGCGATCGCCGCGGAAACCACCTTGGGCGAACTGCCCATTTTGCATGTTGCCGCGCCCGGCGAAGCTCGCGCCATTCATGCCGCCGACCCGACCGGCGCCGATGCTGGCCTGCGCGCCCCGGAATGCCCCGCCGCCGCCGCCGACATGCATGCCACCGCCACCAACATGCATCCCGCCGCCACGCATGCCGCCGCCGTGCACCTGTTGCGCAAAGGCCGGGCCTGCAATCGCCAGCGAGAGTGACAGGGCTGTTGCTCCCAGAATACCAAGTTTCGTCATCGCATTTTCTCCATAAGAGTTATGCTGGGAAACATCGCGCGGGACGATCGTTCCGATCTTTTTTGAAGTTGTGAAGATGTCGCAGGTAAAGACGGGTAGCGCTCGATCATCAGAATGAACGCAACGACGAGGGTTCCCACCGGGCCCGCCCGAAGATGGCTCGACGGACCGGCGTGTTCAGGATGATCTCCCCTCTCCACCTCTGGTTTGAGCAAACGTCTCAGGCCTGATGGTTCCACGAGACGAGCGCGAAACGCCCCTGCCCTCGCGGGCATTTTGCTGCTATTCAGTTTCCCCGAAAACCACTCGCAATCTCTTCAATCTCTCCCGGGAGCAAGAAACCATGCGTTACCTTCACACCATGCTGCGCGTACGCAATCTCGATGCCGCGCTGAAGTTTATTCCGACGCCCTCGGATTGAAGGAGGTTCGCCGCATCGACAACGACAAGGCGAAATTTACGCTGGTGTTTCTGTGCGCCCCCGAAGACGAGGCCCTGCTGAAGGCGTCGAAGGGCGCGGCGCGCCGCTGGTCGAGCTCACTTACAACTGGGACGAAGAGAAGTATGGCGAGGATCGCTATTTCGGTCATCTCGCCTACGAGGTCGACGACATCTATGCGACCTGCGCGCGCCTGATGAAACTCGGCATCACCATCAATCGCCCGCCACGCGACGGGCAGATGGCCTTCGTCCGCTCGCCGGATCTGCATTCGATCGAACTGTTGCAGAAGGGCGATGCCAAGCCGCCGGCGGAGCCATGGACCTCGATGCCGAACACCGGTCACTGGTAAGCGGCTTGACAGGCCGCGCGAGCGCGCCCAAACTCTGCTCGCGGCGGAAGGTTCCGAAATTATCGCAGATCCGGGATTTTCGTTTCGCAGCCGGCGCGGAACCTCACCTGCCGTCTTGCGTTTTAAATCCATCTGATGAATTGATGGAGGCGATGATGACGCGGAATTTTGCTCTGGCTGTTGGGCGTGCCTATTCCGGTGATCATTCTGTTGTGGTTGTTCTTCGGCCGTTGAGGCCATGACATCTTATCAGAGACATCGTATTGAACTTGCGCAAATCAGGCTCCGCTGGCTGCGGAGCCTGATTTATTTTCGCGGCCCCGCCGGGCGTGATGCTGCCATGGCGATAGAGACGCGCTTTTTTTCGAAAATTCCGATATGACCCCACGGGGTCAATCGTCGGGAGCGGAATATCGTGTCGAACGACAATCAAGGTCAGCTGACGATCTGGGGCCGGGCCAATTCGGTCAATGTCCAGAAAGTGCTCTGGTGCCTGCGCGAGCTCGATCTTGCCAATGAGCGGATCGATGCCGGCATGGCGTTCGGCAAGAACCACGAGCCGGAATATCTCGCGATAAATCCCAACGGGCGGGTGCCGACCCTGGTGGACGGCGATTTCGTGCTCTGGGAATCCAATTCGATCATGCGTTATCTCGTGCTGGCCTACCGGGCGCAGTCGCCGCTTTATCCGCAGGCGCCGAAGCTGCGCGCGGGCGTCGACCGCTGGCTCGACTGGACGCTCTCGACCTTGCAGCCGGTCGACCGTCCGGTGTTCTGGGCGCTGGTGCGAACCCCGGCCGAACAACGCGACATGGTCGCGATCCAGAAGGATGCCGACGCCGAGGCCGCGCAATGGCGCATCATCGACGCGCAACTTGCCACGCGGCGCTTCATCGAAGGCGAGGAATTCACGCTGGCCGATATCGCGCTGGGCGCCTATGCACGGCGCTGGTTCGGCGTCGAGGGCGTCAGCAAGCCGAAGCTTGCGCATCTGGAGCGCTGGTTCGCCCAGATCGGCAGCCGGCCCGGATTTGTCAGTTCATCGCGCCGCCGATGTCGTGATATCGGTCGGCCGATGGTTACGGCAGCGCGCAGTGTTGCAACCGCGCCGCTACCTGACGAATTTGACGCCGAGCGATTTTCCGCGGCGCCACACCACTTCGCAGCGCCGGCCGGTTTTTGCATCGCGCGAGAAGGCCAGCCGCAAAGTGCCTGCCAGCGCGATCGCATCCTCGAGCGTGATCCTCGCGCCGGCCGCGGAGAGGTCTGCACCAGCATGGACGCACCGCAAAGCCGCCGTCGAGGGTGATCCATCCCGGCCCGAGGCAGACTTGCGGGCTTCCCGTTTCTTGCTGGCTGCGGCCATCTTGCTTTCAGCGGAAAATATTCCCGAAGTTACTCCGAGCCCGGGGGCTTTAAAGAACCGTTGCGAACTGCGGAAAAAGCCTGCCCCTGTGGCTTCGGCGCACTAGATTTTGCCGCAAAACGGCCTCCGCCGACTTGCCCCGCCGTCCAAACGTCATTATAGGTTCGCCCGCGAAGTCAGACCGGATCACCGGGGTCGGCTGCGGCACGGCGCCAGCGCGGCCCAAGGCGTTGATTTGCCGACAATATTTGTCTGAGTCCAATGCGAAGCGGCGCCGCCGCGGCCAGCTCGGCCGTGGCGAAGCACGCGTTCTGCTCCCTTCGTCTATCGGTTAGGACGCCACCCTTTCACGGTGGAGAGAGCGGTTCAAATCCGCTAGGGAGCGCCATCGGCTCAAATGGCCCCTGAATTGACATGGGGTTTTAGCCAAAGTGGCAAACCCGCAAGCTCTGCTGGATTTGGCTTTCGGGGGAGATCGGACGAATGCGCAATCTGGCGATCAGTTTGACGATGCTGGCGGCCTCGGCCCTGGCCGGTTGCTCGGTCGGCGCCCTCAATTTGGGAACGGCCACTCTCAAGGGTCAACCGCTCAGCGCCGCCATTGCCAGGCTTGGCTCGCCAGAGGGAACAGCAAACGATTGCGGGACAAAAGACCTACACCTGGATCAGGGGCAACGCGACCTACGAATGCCGAATCCGGGCCACCATGGCCGGCGACATCATCGACACCTTTGAGGGAGTTGGCGACGTCAATACTTGCTCCCGATATGGCGCCGCGTCCGGCGGGCTGAAGGGCTACCCGGACTAGGGTGGTGGTTCAGAGGTTCTCATCGTCGGTGGGGCGAGTCTGGTCGGGACACTAGCCAATCCCGCCCCAACCAAGCAATCTAGCGGAACCTGCGGCCGGGCCCAGAGCCTGCGCTGCAGCAGCGATCCCGATATTTGTTGTTTTTGATGAACATAGCTGAGCCGGTTGGCAAAAGAATCGAGACGCCTGAGGTCATATGTGATGGCTGACAATCGCTCGCACGCCGATGGCGCCAGGGTCCTTGCGGATCTTAATACGCTGCGCGGCTTCGGCGCCTACAAGACCGGCGTTCACAAGCCGACCTTCTCCGAGCCACATATGCGCTCGGTGGAATGGCTGGCTCAGCAATTGCCCCTCGCGAAGCTTGATCCCACGATCGACGGCATCGGCAATGTGCTCGGCGCCAGTACGAAACCCGGGCCGAAACTGCTGGCCGGCTCGCATCTCGAAAGCCAGAACCACGCCGGCTGGCTCGATGGGCCGCTTGGCGTCGTCTATGCGCTGGAGGCCGCCCGTATCATCAACGCCGACCCGAACACCAACGGCGCTTCAAGTCGCGGCATGGAGCGACGAGGAAGGACATTTCGGTTCCTTCCTCGGAGCCGGCCCACGTCGGCGCCGTCACTGAAGCCGACATCGACGCCGCGCGTGACGCCAGCGGCCGGACGATGCGCCAGGCCTTGCGCGAAGTAGGTCTGGCCGGCCGGGCGCGCGCCAGGGCCGAACCCGGGCGGCACATCGGATATCTCGAGGCGCATATCGAGCAAGGCCGGGCGCTCGAAAGCGGCAGCCTCAGCATCGGCGTCGTCACCTCCATCGTCGGTATCTGGCAATACCGGATCACCTTCAGCGGCGAGCAAATTACGCCGGCACCACCCGGATGGCCGATCGCCGGGATGCCGGCCTGGCGCTGGCCCGGTTTTGCGTCGCCATCGACGAGCGGCTTCCCGCAGCTTGCAGTCCACGCACGGTATGGACCACCGGCCGCATCACGCTCGATCCCGGCGCGCCGAGCATCATTCCGGGACGCGCGGAAACGCTGTTTCAGATGCGCGACGACGACGCGGCCGTGATCGCGCGCCTGGAGGACCTGCTGCAGAGCATGGCGGCGGAGGTCAACGCGCAAGGCCGCTGCAGTGTCGCGATCCAGCGGATTCCACCGGTGCGCCCGCCATGATGGATGCGCGATTCCAGCATGCCATCGAAGACGCCAGCGTGCAGTTTGCCGGCGGCAAGTCGGTCCGCATGCCCAGCGCCGCCGGTCATGACGCCCAGGTTCTCGCCACCATCATGCCTGCGGGGATGATGTTCGTGCCCTCCATCGGCGGCATCAGCCACCACTGGACCGAGAACACCGCCGATGCCGATATCGTCACCGGCGCGCAGGTCTATGTCGAGGCCTGCCGGCGGCTGCTGGCGGGATGAGCGCCTAGCGCGTTTCCAGCGAAATGGGAACGGAACGCAAAAAAAACGCGTCAAAACAAAAAGCTAGAGCCCCCGTTCCGATTAGTCGGAATAAAAGGTACTCGTGCCGCGCGCCCGGACTATTTGCCCTTCCAGCGCGGCGGCCGTTTTTCCGCGAAGGCTCTCGGACCTTCGACGTAATCGGCGGACTCCATCATTTCCCTGACCGCGGGATACTCTCGCTGCGCGGCGATCGCCTCGGGCAGCGAGACGTTCAATCCATCCATCACCGCCTGTTTTGAGGCGCGGATCGACATCGGGCTGTTCTGGCCAATCTGGGCGGCCCAGCGTTCCGCCGCCTTGAGCGCTTCGCCGACCGGAACCACTTCATTGACGAAGCCGAGGTCGAGACCTTCCCGCGCCGAAACGTGCCGGCCGGTCAGGATCATGCCCATCGCGCGCTTCAATCCGATCTGGCGCGGCAGCCGGTGCAGACCGCCGGCGAGGGCCGCAAGGCCGACGCTTGGTTCCGGCAGCGCGAACACGGCGTTTTCCGACGCAATGATCAGGTCGCAGGCCAGCGCCATCTCGAACCCGCCACCCATCGCCACGCCGTTGACCGCGGCGATGATCGGCTTGTCGCAGTGGAAGCGCATCGTCAGCCCGCCAAACCCGCTCGAATTCCAGCCGCGTTCCCCGCCGGCCGCCTGCCACTTCAGGTCATTGCCGGCGCAGAACGCGCGATCCCCCGCCCCGGTGACGATCGCCAACCATTGATCGGGATCGGAGGCAAAGGCGTTGAACACCTCGTGCAATTCGAAATGCGCGGGCTTGTGCAGCGCGTTCATGACGGCCGGCCGGTTGAGGGTCACGATCGTGATGCGGCCGGTGTGTTTGACGTTGACAAATTCATAAGTCATGGCGTTTCCCCCTGTTTTTGATATTGCACCGCATTGGCACGCGCATTGGACCGAGGCATTTCACCGCCCCGTCCAGCAACCATTCGGTTTCAAGGTATTCGAACCGGCAATGGCAAGTCCACCAGCAAGGGCTTTGCACGCGCCGGAGCGCCGCGTTGCGGACTAAACTTTTATTTAGTCAAATAGATCCAGCCGACCTGTCGGATCTTTCGGCAACAAGCGTCCATGGCAGCATGCCGACGGCGAATGAAGCCGCTTGTCACTGCGGCTGAATCACATTGCAGTTGGTGCGTCCCGACATCAGGCAATCCTGCATCTTGCTGGCCGCGGTCAGTTCGCGGGCCAGCCACAGTCCGACCACCAGCAGCACCACGGCGATCGCCAGTCCTGCCATCGCCGGTCGCCGGTTCTCTCCCGGTTCACGTTCACTCATGGCGGAGCCGTCTTCCCATCTCACCTGCCGGTTGGCGCGCCAGCGAGACTTAATTCAGCCTGCGACGGCCCCAGGAAATCGCCGCCCAGACCCGCTCGTGGAGGTAATACCACGCGATCTTGGTGACGATCTCAAGCCCGGCGATCGAGCCGGCGATCTCGATCTTGCCCGTGAAGAACCAGCTGATCGCGAACGTGTCGAGGGTTCCCAACGTCCGCCAGCTGACGGCTTTGAGAACCGATCTTGTGTGTGTCTCTGCTCCGCGGAATAGAACCACCGGGCGCGCCTCCTCAAGCTTATTGCTCACAACCTATCACGCGACACACGCCGTCCGCCTGCCGATGTCATGCATAGGAGCAAATCATCCATGGACTCAGGCGCGCGATTGCGTGCACTTTGCCTGGAGAATTTAGTAAAACTCCTTGATTTGACTAAGTAATCGCGACGCGTGCCGGGATCGCCGATCTTTCGCGGTGTGATTCGATAGGCCACAGAAGGGGTTGAAATGAGACTCTTTGCCCTGCTCGTCGCGCTTTGCGCGATGTCGCTACCCGCCGAGGCCCTGACCTCCGAATGCAAGGCGATCCCCAACGCCGGCGCCAGGCTGGCCTGCTACGACAAGGCCAATTCGCTGCCGGCGCCGGTTGACAAACCGGCTGCGGCGAAACCCGCGGCGGCAATGCCCGCCGCAAAAGCCGACGCCGCCCAATATGTCGATACGATCGGTGCCGAAGATGCGTGGATGAACGCGCAACTGAAGAACATCTGCAGGGGCTGTTGAACGGCTGAAGCCACTGGGTTCGCACGCGGGCGCATTTTGAACGGTGGACAACCCTGAAAAATGGCATATTTGCCATCCTAGATGCTGGTCCTTGAATCCCTTCCGACCGTGATCGGATCGGCCGCGGTGGCACCCGCGCTGCTGATCCTGTGGCTCGTGGTCGCGGCCGGCGAGCGGCCGGAACCGCCGGTCAAGGTTTGGACCGCGTTTCTGCTGGGCGCCGCCAGCATCTTGCTGCTGGGAGTGGTACGCGCGCCAATCATGGCGGTCCTCGCGGCTCCCGAAAATCCCTGGGTCGCGCAGGCGATGCATTCGCTGTTCGCGGTCGCGCTGCCTGAAGAGGCCGTCAAGATCCTGGTCATCGTCGCGGTTTCGGCGCGGCGCCGGCCATTCGCCGATCCGATGGACACCGTGGTCTATGGTGCGGCGGCGGGGCTTGGCTTTGCAGCCTACGAGAACCTCGCTTATCTGGCGCAGCATGCCGAGATGTGGCAATCGCTGGCCGCGTTGCGCAGCGTGCTGACCGTGCCCTTCCATGGTGCGCTGGGGATTATCGCCGGCGCCTATCTCGCCATCGCGCGCTCCGGCACGGCGCTCGGCGCGCACCGCCATCACCGCGACTGGGCGCGGATCTCAAGTCGAATCCTGGTCCTGTTCGGACCGACGGCGCTGCACGCGGCTTTCGATTTCCCGCTGCTGACCCTGCAGAAAAACCCGGACATCGCCGACGGCGCCCGGATCATGCTCGGATCGGCAAGCGTGCTGATCGGAGCAAGCTCGATCGCCTTTGCCGCGCGGCTGGTGCGGCGGGTCGGCCATCATCACGCTCCGCGTACCGAGGTCGCGCGCGAGCGATTGAGTCAGCTGCGGCGAATGTGGGCGTTGCTGGTGGTGGGCGGCGGCGCCGGTTTTGCCGGCTTGACCTTCATGCTGTCGTCGATCCACCACTGGTTGCTCAATCCGGATCGCAACGTGGCGCTCGTTCTCGTTCCCGTCGGCCTTGTCTCGATCGTGGTCGGGATCGCATTGCTGCTGGTCACCACCGCGGTCTATGTTGTCGGCCGCGAACGAATGCGCACGACGTCGCAGGGGTTTTCATCGGTGCCCGGTCAGGGCTGATCGGCGTCAGGCAAATCACGGTGCTGCCTGATCCCGCCCACGCACGAACCAACAAATTTGACCGCCCGCCGTTTACGCGCGCTATATAGGGCCGTCACATTGAGGCGTCACTCTGCGTAGCCAGCACGGGAGATTTGCGATGACCCTTCCCCAGGACCTCACCAACCTGCAATCGAAAATGAACGCCGCGGTTCGCGAGCATTGGAAGGCCTTCTTGATCGAGGGCATTCTGCTGGTGATTTTCGGTCTGGCCGCGATCATCGTGCCGCCGCTTGCCAGCCTCGCCGTCACCATCTTTCTCGGTTGGCTGTTCCTGATCAGCGGCATTGTCGGCCTGGCGCTGACGTTCTGGGCGCGGCAGATGCCGGGCTTCTGGTGGTCCCTGATCTCGGCCGCGCTGGCGGTCGGGGCGGGTGTCATCCTGCTGGCGATGCCCGTGCAGGGCACGCTTACCCTGACCATCGTGGTCGGCGCCTACTTCCTCGCCGAGGGGGTTGCGACCATCATGTACGCGCTGGAGCACCGCCGCGAGCTGTCGGAGCGCTGGTCATGGCTGCTGGTCTCCGGCATCATGGATCTCGTGATCGCTGCCATCATCATCACGGGATTGCCGGGAACGGCACTCTGGGCCATCGGCCTCTTGGTCGGTATCAATCTGCTGTTCGGCGGCAGTTCGCTGATCGGAATGGCGCTCGCCGCGCGCAAGGGCTGACCCCGCCGGGCGTCGCGGGACCGCCGCTTGGAACACTAGCAGCCGCGGCAAATGCTCTTGATCTTGCGATCGAGCAAAGCGTCCTCTCGGTTGGCGGCATCGTTCGGATTGTTCAGGTCCTTTTCCGACGGCACCTGATCGACGCGCGGCTGACGGTGACCGACCGGGGCCGGCCACGGCCCTTGCTTGTCCGACGACGGATTTTTCGTACCGGTCTGCGCGGTCGCCATCGAACCGGCCATCAGCAGCAAAACTGTCGTCGTTACGAATATTACTCGCATCTTGGTCCTCCCATCTCAGAGAATACGCAGGCGCTTACGACTCCGGGGGATAAAGATGAACGTCGCCGCAGTAGTCGACAATACGATAACGCGTTTCGGTGGGTTGTTCACGCTCTGGGGAAAAAGAATTTTCAGCCGACAGGTAGCTCGGACCGACCGGCGACTTGCCGTGGCCGCCGGGAATATCGACCACGTAATCCGGCTGACATAGCCCGGACACCCGTCCCCGCAACCGCCGCATGATTTCCTGGCCGCGTTCCAGCGTCGTTCGCAGATGCGAAGTCCCGGGCGCGAGGTCGCCATGATGCAGATAATAGGGCTTGATCCGGCATTCGACAAAGCCGCGCATCAGCGCCTCCAGTGCCGCCGGATCGTCATTGACGCCGCGCAACAGCACCGACTGGCTGACCATCGGAATGCCGGCGTCGACGATGGCGGCGCAGGCGGCGCGGGCCTTGCCGGTCAGCTCCCGGACATGATTGGCGTGCAGCGCGACCCACGTCGTCGCGCCCTTGACCGTCAGCGCGGCGATCATCTCGTCGCCGATGCGCGAGGGCTCGGCGACCGGGACCCGTGTATGAATCCGGATGATCCTGACGTGATCGATGCCGGCGAGGTCCGCCATGATCTCGGCGAGCCGACGCGGCGACAGCATCAAGGGGTCGCCGCCGGTCAGGATGACTTCCCATATTTCGGAATGCGCGCGGATATAGGCCAGCGCATTGTCGTAGGCGCCTTCCGAGAGCGCGGAAGCCTTGCCGGGTCCGACCATTTCCCGGCGAAAGCAGAACCGGCAATACACCGCGCAGACGTGAACCAGCTTGAACAGTACCCGGTCCGGATAGCGATGCACGATGCCGGAGACCGGCGAATGCGTGTCGTCGCCGATCGGATCGGGATTCTCGTTCGGCTGCGCCACCAATTCCTCGGCGCGCGGAATATACTGCCGCGCGATCGGATCATCGGGATCGTCGGGGTCGATCAATGCGGCGACGTCCGGCGTCACCGCCACCGCATAGCGCGCCGCGACTTTTTCCAGACCGGCAAGATCGGCGACCGGCACCAGGCCGTGCGCGACCAGTTCAGTGGGCTCGCGCAAAGTCGCGATCGGCTTGAAATTGATGGGCCTCATGCGTCACCCGAAGGCGGCGTCCACACCACCTGATCGATCGTCGTCGCGCCGCTCGCCAGCATCACCAGCCGGTCGAAGCCGAGCGCAACGCCGCTTGCTTCCGGCATGCCGGCGACCGCCGCGAGGAAATCCTCATCCAGCGGGTAACGCACGCCATAGCGCCGTGCTTTTTCGTCCATCGCCGAAGTAAAACGGCGGCGCTGCTCCGCCGCGTCGGTCAATTCGCCAAATCCGTTGGCCAGTTCGACGCCGCAGGCGTAGATTTCAAACCGTTCGGCGACGCGCGGGTCGGACGGATTGGCGCGCGCCAGCGCGGCTTCGGGGACCGGATACTCGAACAGCACGGTGAGGCGCCCCTGCCCCAGATTCGGCTCGACATGCTCGACCAGCACCTTGCTGAAGATGTCGGACCAGGTGTCGTCGTCGGTGATCCGCACCCGCGCTCCGGCGGCCGCCGCCAGTCCCGCGCGATCGCCCCGTCCGTCCGTGACGGTGGCGAGCAGATCGATGCCGGCAAAGCGCTCGAATGCGGCCGCCACCGTCAAAAGCTCCGGCTCGGCAAACGGATCGGCGATGCTGCCGCGAAACGAAAATCGCCCGATCCCGGTCGCCTGCGCCGCATGGGCGATGACCACGATGCTATCGGCCATCACGGCGTCGTAGCTCGCATTCGCCCGGTACCATTCGAGCATGGTGAATTCCGGCAGATGCAGACGGCCACGCTCGCGATCGCGAAACACCCGGGCAAACTCGAAGATCCTGGTTTCACCGGCAGCCAGCAACTTCTTGCAGGCGAATTCCGGCGAGGTCCGCAAATACCGTGTCATGCGCTGGCCATCGGCGCCGACAAGCTCCGTGCGCGGCGCGTGCAAATGGGTCTCATTGCCCGGCGAAACCTGCAGAATGGCGGTTTCGACCTCGGTAAAGCCCTGCTCGTCGAACCAGGCCCGGGTAGCCCGGGTGATGGCGGTCCGTGCCGCCAAAAAGGGCCTGACGTCGGCGTACCGGCCGGCCGACCACCATGGCGAAAGCTGGTCGTCTTTGGCCATCAGCGAGCCCGTAAAACGCTGGCATCGACCGGCAAAATCAGTATGTTGCAGCCCGAAACCGCTTCGCTGGCCGCAGGACGCCCATGTCCGGATTGGTCCCGGGCCAGAATATCAGGAAAAACAGCTTTGAAAGTCATCGCCAGTTCTATTCGCAAGGGCAACGTCATCGAGCAAGACGGCAAGCTTTACGTGGTTCTGACCGCCGAGAACATCCATCCCGGCAAGGGAACTCCGGTCAGCCAGATCGAAATGCGCCGAATCAGCGACGGGGTAAAGATCTCCGAGCGCTACAAGACCACCGACCAGGTGGAAAAAGCGACGATCGAGGACCAGAATTTCAATTATCTCTATAAGGACGCCGACGGCTTCCATTTCATGAACAACGACAATTACGATCAGGTCCAGGTGCCCGAGGACATCATCGGCTCCGCCGCGCCGTACCTGCAGGAGAACATGACGGTGAAGCTTTCGCTTCACGGCCTGATTCCGGTGGCGATCCAGATGCCGCAGCGCGCGACGCTGGAAGTCGTGGAGACCGAGCCGGTCACCAAGGGACAGACCGCGTCGTCGTCCTACAAGCCCGCTATTCTGTCGAACGGGGTTCGCACCAACGTGCCACCGCATATCGGCACCGGAACCCGCATCGTGGTGATGACCGAGGACGGGTCTTACGTCGAGCGCGCAAAGGATTAAGCTGGCGCGGCACGCACGCTTTGGCGCCGGGGGGCGACGCATTGGCTACGAAAGCTTTCCGGTTCGTCGCGCTTCTGCTGGCCGTTTTTCCCTTGCTCATCGCCGGCTCCGCAGCTCTCATTGCCGGTGAATTCAAGACGCCCGCGATTTCGGCGGTCCGCGTCGAATGGAATGCCGCGCTCGATCAGCTGCGGTCCGAGATTGGCACCCAGCCTGCCGTCGTGCCGGCGTTCACATTTCCCGGCCGGCGCCGGCTGCCGGCATTCGACCCCCGGTCGATGCCGGCGCTGGTGCAACTGAATGCGGTGACATCGCAGATCTTCACCGGCATCGGACGCAGCCCGGTGCCGGTGCTGTTGCCATTCGACGCCGCGGCGTTTCTCGACGCCCAACTCAAGGGCGCTCCGGCGAGCCGATCGGTGTCGCACTATCAGGCTGACTTCCGCCCCGTCGACCTGTTCGACGCCGGTTCGGCTGGCTACGACGCGGTGTTTTCGCTCGAGCCCGGCGCCGGCGACGGCATGCCGCAGCGAATCTTTGCCAAACCGGTCGAGGTGCAGATCAGCGGCTCGATCCTGACCTATGATCTCGACGATCCTCTCGGCGGCAAGGGCGAACCGGTCAAGTCTTTGGCCGCGCAATTCCCGGACCTGCGTCGCTTCATCCGGGAAGGCTATGTGCGTTATGCCTTCACGCGCTTCGGCGTCCCCTATGTGGTTTCGATCCAATGTCTCGACAGCACCCCTCGCCCGCGGCGTCTGGCTTGCCGCGAGGCCTACCCGGTCGCCGAGCGGTTCCTGAAGGCGCTGCGCGTCGCCGGCGGCCTGCCGTCGCGACCGCGGGCGGACATCGCCTCCGAGACCGTCGAGCGGCCGCTCGCCGCATCCTCCGATTTCACCTATCGCCCGCCGGGCGACATCATCGCCAACTCGGGCGCGCGCAAACAGGGCGGCCGCGCCGACTTCACCTCCTATTCGCAAATCCGATTTCCGCTGGAACGAACTCCGGCTTTCATCCACTCGCAATCGTTCCGAAACCGCCGGTCGGGCGACAGGCCAATCGATGAACTGGCGGGTAGCAATTCCAGCTATCCCTGGCGGGACAATTTTTGCGAAGCCCGCAGCTTTAACGTGGGACAGTGTTCCAGCGGCTTTGGCCATCAGGGCGAGGACATCCGCCCGGCGCCCTGCCCGCCCGAAGCCGACGCCGGCAGCTGCGACCCCAAGCGGCAGGCGGTGGTCGCCGCCCGCGACGCTGTCGTGATCCGCTCGCTGAAGCAGCAGGCGGCGACGCTGCAGGTCAATTCCCGTACCGAACATGTTCGCTTCCGCTACATGCATATGAACCCGGCCGCCATGGACGCCGACGGGATTCTGAACGGTCGTCATGTCGGGGAAGGCGAGAGGATCGGCGTCGTTTCCAACTATCTGGACCATCCCAACGGCACCAGCCGCCATCTGCATTTCGACGTGCAGGTGTTCACGCGCGACGGCTGGATCTGGGTTAATCCCTACGTCACGCTGATCTCGGCCTATGAGCGTCTGATCCGCGGACGCGGGCGCGGGATCGGACCCCAGTCCAGCTCGTCAGCTGCCGTTGCTCACGCGCTGCCGGCGGAGGTCAATCATCCCGACGCCCAGGAAGGCGGCGATACCGATCTAAAATAGATTCATTTTCGTCATGGCCGGGCTTCGTTCCGGCTGGCACAAGGCCGGGCATCACGACCTTCGATGTGACGCCCTATTCCATTGGCTGCATGTCGAGTCGGACTCTCAGGAACCGGTCTTGCCGGTATGCCCCCAGGTCTGGTCCCAATCCTGCCCCGCGGCATCGACGACGCGCCCGTCCGCCTCGAAGAACTTGTTGGGAACCTGAAACATCGCAAGCATCAGGCCGCCCTCGGGACACCATGCGACGTGGCGGCTGCCCGGCTCGCGCCAGACGAATTCGCCGGCGCGCGCCTCGATGCCCTTCGCCGGACCTTCCTTGTCGACCAGATGTCCCTCGAGAACATAGGTCTGCTCGATATTGACGTGCTCGTGGTCGGGCAGCACCGCACCTGGCGCGAACCGCATCAGCGCCGTCATCAGCCCCGTCGTACGATCGAACAGCAACGTCTTGGCCTCGCAGCCGGGGAAGCGGGTCTTCTGCCACTCCATACTCTGCGGACGAACGAGATGTGAATGCGTGTCCGATGTCCCAGAGCCCTTCGGTGTCACGGCGTCCATGGCGATACTCCGTTCCGGTAAACCCAGGAGGCGATCCTAGCAGCTTCATGATCCGATTCAACCGAATGGGACCATGATATAGTTCCGGCAGGCGCAATGGTTTTGCCGCCGTCCTCCCGGCGCCGCTAGAATGCTCCGATGACACAGCGTGATTCTTCGCCCAGCACCACGCGCCGCGCGCTGCTGCGATCCGGCATCGCCGGAGCAGCCGTGCTCGCCCTTCCTTTCGCCGCATTGGCTGCGGCGCCGGCCGGCTTCGACAAGTGGCGCGAGCACTTTCGCGCGCGCGCTCACGCCAAGGGCATATCGGATGCGACATGGACCCGCGTGATGGCCCGCATCGAGCCCGATATGTCGGTGTTCAAGGAAATGCAAAACCAGCCGGAATTCAGCGAGGAGATCTGGCAATACATCAATCGCCGCGTCTCGGACTGGCGCATCATCGCCGGCAAGCAGGCGCTGCGGAAAAACGAAGCGCTGTTCGCGCGGATCGAACAGGATTACGGCGTCGAGCGCGGCACGCTATTGGCGTTGTGGGGCGTCGAGTCCGCGTACGGCGACCCGCGGGTGCAGCAGAACCACATGCGGCCGGTATTTCCATCGCTGGCGGCGCTCGCCTGGGACGCGCCGCGCCGCCGCGCCTATTGGGAGTCTGAGCTGATCAATGCGCTGCGCATCGTCGATCGCGGCTGGAGCACACCCGAGGAAATGCGGGGATCGTGGGCCGGCGCAATGGGGCACACCCAGTGGATGCCGGAGGTCTGGCTCAATGTCGGCATCGATTACGATCATGACGGCCGGGTGTCGCCGTTCGGCAAGCCCGACGACGCGCTGGGGTCCACCGCGCGCTATCTGGTCAATCGCGGCAAATATCAGCGCGGCGAACATTGGGGCTACGAGGTCCGCGCGAACGGCGCCTCCTCCCGAGGCAACCGCAGCTACGCGGCGTGGGCGAGCGCCGGCGTGTCTCGCGCCGACGGCGAGCCGTTCTCCCAACCCAATGCGTCCGCGCAGCTCTGGACGCCGGTGCCGGACGGACCGAGTTTCCTGCTCGGACCCAACTTCTATTCGGTTCGCAGCTACAATCCCTCGATGAACTATGCGCTGGCGATCTGTCATCTCGGCGACCGCATCCTGGGCGGGCAGCCCTTCATTCAGCCGTTCCCCGGCTCCGAGCGGGCGCTGACGCTGGCCGAGGTGCAGGAAATG
The DNA here is from genome assembly GCA_963829315.1 of uncultured Alphaproteobacteria bacterium. Classification (GTDB taxonomy): domain Bacteria; phylum Pseudomonadota; class Alphaproteobacteria; order Rhizobiales; family Xanthobacteraceae; genus Bradyrhizobium. The sequence goes on from CAWHIO010000014.1 coordinate 15,522, forward strand.
CAGGTGCGCCTGACCAAGGCTGGTTTTGACACCGGCGGCACCGACGGCCGCGTCGGCAACGACACCATGCAGGCGGTGAAGGATTATCAGACCAGGATGGGGCTATCGCCGGCCGATGGTTATGGCGGGCTGAAGGTGCTGGCGCGGCTGCGGCAGGGTGGCTAGCACCTCGTCGTCATTGCGAGCGCAAGCGAAGCAATCCAGAGCCACAAGCGAAGAGTGGATTGCTTCGTCGCGGAGCCTGTCATCGGGCGCGCATTCGCGCGACCCGTGGGCTCCCTTGCGCAAACGCTTCGCGTTTGTCGCTGGCAATGACGGCAAGCTACCTGATCAGCGCCGGTCCCTGATCCGGCACGGCCACATCGAGCACGCGCAGTTGCACCCGCTCGGTGCCCTGCCAGCGATCCACCGCGAGCGATCCTGCCACATGCAACGGCTGGCCGCGATGCGCGGCCAATGCGTTGCCGAGTTTTTGTCCGATCGATCGGAACGCGATGCCATTGACGATGGCGCCATCGCCGGATTTGAAGCGCACGCGTAAATGCGCCTGCCCGACTTCATCGGCATAGACCAGCTGATGCGACGGCAGCGCGATGACAGGCTCCGGATTGCCGCTGCCGAACGGCCCGGCGCGATTGAGCGTCGCGGCCAGCTCAGTCGTCACCCCGCGGGCGCTGACGGCGCCGTCGATGAAGAGCTCGTTGAGGTGGCGCGAGGCCGCCACGTCATGGGCCAGCGCGCTTTCCATATAGGCGCGGAATTCCGCGAGTCTTTCTTTTCGCAAGGTAACGCCCGCGGCCATGGCGTGGCCGCCACCCTTCAGCAACAGACCGTCGTGAACCGCCTGCCGCACCGCCTTGCCGAGATCGACGCCGCCGATCGAGCGGCCCGAGCCGGTGCCGATGCCGCCAGGCTCGAGCGCGATGGCAAAGGCCGGCCGCGCGAATTTTTCCTTCAGCCGCGCCGCGACGAGGCCGACCACGCCGGGATGCCAGCCTTCCGACGCGGTGACGATCACCGAACCCTTGTCCTCCAGCCCGAGCGAGGCCAGCGCCTCGGCTTCGGCCTGGGCTTCGGCCATCTGCTCGATGACGCGGCGTTCGCCGTTCAGCCGGTCGAGCTCGGCGGCGATCCTGGCGGCTTCCGAGACGTCGCCCTCCAACAGCAGCCGCACGCCGAGGTCGGCGCGTCCGATCCGGCCGCCGGCGTTGATGCGCGGTCCCAGCATGAAGCCGAGATGCCAAGCCTCGGGCGGACCGTTCAGTCGCGACACATCCATCAGCGCGGTATGACCGACATGATCGCGACGCCGCATCGCGATCAGGCCTTTCGCCACGAAAGCGCGGTTGAGTCCGATCAGAGGTGCTACGTCGGCAACAGTGCCGAGCGCGACGTGATGCAGCATGCTCAACAGATCGGGCTCGGGCCTTTCGGCGGTCCAGAATCCCCGCGCGCGCAGCTCGCGATTGACCGCGACCAGCGTCACCAGCACGAGGCCGACCGCCGCGAGGTGGCCGAGGCCCGAGAGGTCATCGGGCCGGTTCGGATTCACCAGCGCATCGACCTCGGGCAATACATCGCCGCATTGATGGTGATCGATCACGACCACCGACATTCCGAGCCGGCGGGCCTGCGCCAGCGGCTCGAGGCTGGTGGTACCGCAATCCACCGTCACCAGCAGCGTGGCGCCCTTGCCGGCGAGCATGCCGATCGCTTCGACATTGGGGCCGTAGCCCTCGAAAATCCGGTCGGGGATATGAACCAAGGGATCGAGCCCGCAATGGCGCAGGTGCCAGGCGAGCAGCGCCGCCGAGGTGGCGCCGTCGACGTCGTAGTCGCCGAAGATCGCGACCTTTTCGTTTCGCGTGGCCGCATCCGCGATGCGTTTGGCGGCGGCTTCCATCTGGGTCACGGTGTAGGGATCCGGCAGCAGTTTGCGGATGGTCGGATCGAGGAAGTCTTCCACCGCGTCGATCTCGACATCGCGCCCCGCCAGCACGCGGGCCAGCATCTCCGGCAATTGATAGCGTTGCGAGATCGCCAGCGCCCGCGCCGCGCCCCGCGCATCGAGCCGGTCGCGCCACAGTTTTCCGGTCAGCGAATGCGACACCCCGAGAAACGCCGGAGGAGCTTCAACAGGCAAGGCGGATGCGGGAAGCGTCATGTTGCTTTCGGCAAGATAGGGGTGAGGCGCTCGACCGACAACGTATATCATGTGGCTCGCGTGAGCGAAGCGACATGCGGGGACCACAAAAATAAGAAGACCCGGATATCGCTTCGCTCATCCGGGCTACGCTTGCTGTTTTCGAGACAATCGTTCGGCTGCGTTACGATCGGCTTTACTCACCAAATCTGGAAAAAGGTGCGATGTTGTCGGTCGCGCAAAGATCACGCCTGCCGCGACCCCGCCGAATGCCCCAAGTGCAGCAGCAACATGAGTTTCAACTCCAAGCCACTCCAAAACGAAATCGACGACCCAGAGCCCGCCAACTGCGACTACAGCTAACATCATTCCCATTGTTAGCCTTGCCCGACGCTCCTCGACGGACCAAGTTTGGACGCCGAAATATCCAAGCCACCACCACTTGGTCCAAGCACGAGGTTTCTCTGCCATGCGGCTCACATCCTAGATCTTCTATTGAAGCCGGCGGTAGCCCGCATGAGCGCAGCGATATGCGGGATCCATAAATCGATAGATCAGCCCCGGATATCGCTTCGCTCATCCGGGCTACTAGCCCCTTCGGCGACGAGTTCTCAACACCCCATCCGCTCGGCCACCGCGCCAAAATCCATCGCGACGATGTCCCAGTCGCCGGTCGCATCGAAATCGTATTTCTGCAACGGACCATATTCGGTCGGGCGCGCGACAAAGGCGGTCTTCAGTCCCAGTTTCTGGGCGGCCTTAAGATCATGGTTATGCGCCGCCACCATCATGACCTGTTCCGGCGCCAGGCACAGCAGGCGCGCGGCGCCGAGATAGGTCTCGGGGTCGGGCTTGTAGTGCTGAAACAATTCCGCCGACATGATCAGGTCCCATGGCAGGCCGGCGAATTTCGCCATGTTGGTCAAGAGCGCGACATTGCCGTTGGAGAGCGGACTGATGATGAATTTCGTCTTCAGCCGGGTCAGTCCGGCGACGCTGTCGGGCCAGGGATGCAGCCGGTGCCAGCCCATGGTGAGGTAGTGCAGATCGGCGTCGCTCAGTCCGGAAATCGACAATTGCGCGACCAGCTTTTCCAGCGACCGCCGGTGCAGCGTGTCCAGGATCACGTAGCCGCGTTCGGGGTGCTTTCGCACCTCGTCCATCGAGGCGGCATAGACCGCGCGCCAGCCGTCGACCAGCGCGGTCCAGTCGGCCTTGACGCCGCGCTTCTCGCCCCATCGGGTGAAATCCGCGATCAGGCTGCTGCGCCAGTCGACCACGGTGCCGAACACATCGAACACCAGCGCTTTCACGGCGGAAATATCGGACATGGTCGCTCCCGGTTTTTTTGGGGACGTCCCTCCTCAATCGAGGTGGAATTTTTCCAGCTGCCGGTGCTCGGCCTTGATGTAACGGACCGTGCCGGTGACCGAGCGCATGACGACGGTTTCGGTGTGAATGACGTCCTTGCGGAACTTGACGCCCGACAGCAGCGAACCGTCGGTGACGCCGGTGGCTGCAAACAGGCAGTCGCCCTTCGCCATGTCCTCGATGCCGTAGATCATGCGCGGATCGACGACGCCCATCTTGCGGGCGCGCTCGCGTTTCTCTTCGCTGTCGAGGATCAGCCGGCATTGCATCTGGCCACCGATGCAGCGCAGCGCCGCCGCCGCCAGCACGCCCTCGGGCGCGCCGCCGGTCCCGATATACATATCGACCCCGGTATTGTCGGGATCGGCGCAATGGATCACCCCGGCGACGTCGCCGTCGGTGATGAGGCGGACCGCCGCACCGGTCGAGCGCACGCCGTTGATGATATCGGCATGACGCGGACGGTCGAGCACCAGCACCGTGATCGCGGAGGGGGCGACGCCCTTGGCCTTGGCCAGCCGGCGAACATTGTCGGCCGGCGATGCATCGAGTTCGACGACGCCTTTCTTGTAACCGGGTCCGACGGCGATCTTCTGCATGTAAACGTCGGGGGCATGCAGCAGCGTGCCGCCATCCGCCATCGCCATAGTCGCGATCGCGCCGGGCATGTTCTTGGCGCACAACGTGGTTCCTTCCAGCGGATCGACCGCGATATCGACCTTGGGGCCGGCATTGATGCCGACCTTCTCGCCGATAAACAGCATCGGGGCCTCGTCGCGTTCGCCCTCGCCGATCACCACGGTGCCTTCGATCGGCAGCTTGTTGAGTTCGCGGCGCATGGCGTCGACCGCGGCCTGGTCCGCGGCCTTCTCGTTGCCATGGCCGCGCAGCCGCGCGGCCGATACCGCCGCGCGTTCCGTCACCCGCACGATCTCCAGCGTGAGGATGCGCTCCAGCAGGAGCTGCGGGGGGACGGAAATATGGGTCGACATCGGCGAACTCCTTTAAGACTTAACTCGCGGATCTTGCAGTCCGCACATCATCGTTTTTCGCATCGTCCGCTTTTTTATGCGGGCATGATCTCTTCATGTTCTAGTTCTTCTCGATCCGTATCACCTGCGGCCGGCCGCTGATCACCTTGTCGCGCTGCACGGCCTGCAGCGCGCGGTGGACCGCGTCTTCGCTGGTGGCATAGGTGATCAGGATGACCGGCACCGGCGCAGCTTTCCCCGCCTTGCCGCTGACGTCAACGCCGTCGGGATGGCGCTGCACGATCAATTCAATGGAAATTTTTTGCTCGGCAAGCCGGGTGGCGATGGTCGCGGCGGTGCCTGCCAAATCGCGCGCCATCAGGCGGATATAATAGCCACCCTCATGGCGCTCCATCGGCGCTTTCTTGGTGTCGCGCAACCGCGCCACCGGCCGGCCAAACGGCAAGGCGCGGATACCGCGCGCGACATCGGCGATGTCGGCGACGACGGCCGATGCGGTTGCTGCCCCGCCGGCGCCTGGACCCACCAGCGTGATCGGCGGGATGCCCTCGCCGTCGATCGTCACCGCGTTGGTGACGCCCATGACCTGGGCGATCGAGGATGATTTCGGCACCATGGTCGGATGCACCCGCTGCTCGATGCCTTTGGCGGTCCGCACCGCAACCCCGAGCAGTTTGACGCGGTAGCCGAGTTCCTCCGCAGCGCGGAGGTCTTCCGGCGCGATCGAGGAAATGCCTTCGACGTAAACCGCGCTCTGCGCCACCTTGGTGCCGAAAGCGAGGCTGGCCAGTATCGCAAGTTTCTGCGCGGTATCGTGGCCATCAACATCGAAGGAAGGGTTGGCTTCCGCGTAACCCAGCCGCTGCGCATCCTTCAGGCATTCGGCGAACGACAGGCCCTCCTGTTCCATCCGGGTCAGGATGTAGTTGCAGGTGCCGTTGAGGATACCGTAGACGCGGTTGATGGCCGTGCCCGCCAGCCCCTCGCGCAGGGTTTTGATCACCGGGATCGCCGCGCCGACCGCTGCCTCGAAATTCAAGGCGCCGCCATGTTTCTCGGCCGCCTTCGCCAGCCGCAGCCCGTGTCTTGCGATCAGCGCCTTGTTGGCGGTGACGACCGATTTGCCGGATTTCAGCGCCGCCTCGATCGCCGACAATGCGGGCTCGCCCGCCCCGCCCATCAATTCGACAAAGCAATCGATGCCGGGATCGCTGGCCAGCGCCAGCGGGTTTCGCGCCCAGGCGATGCCGCGCAGATCCAGAGCGCGCTTCTTCACCTTCGAACGCGCGGTGACCGCGACAACGCGCACGCCGCGTCCGCAGCGCGCCGACAGCGTCCGGCTCTGCTGCTCGATGAGACGGACCACTTCGGCGCCAACGGTGCCGAGCCCCGCAATACCCACTTTCAGGGGTGCGACCATGACGGGAAAAACCTGCCGGAGAGACTACAATCTAGCCATGACCCGATCCGAAAACCGGAACTCCATCCCAGGGTCAAGCCCGGGGACGTGCTTTTCGGAATCATGCCTAGCGCCGGTTGGCGAGAGGAACCACGTTGTGCAACGTTTCGATGCCGCTTTCAAGGAAGCGGCGCACGCCGCGGGCGGCCTGGCGAATCCGCTGCTCGTTTTCCACCATGGCGATGCGGACATATCCCTCGCCATGCTCGCCAAAGGCGACCCCGGGCGAAACCACGACGCCGGATTTCTCGACCATCAGGGTCGCAAACTGCATGCTGCCGACGCCGCGGAAGGCTTCGGGCAGCGGCGCCCAGGCGAACATCGAGGCTTCCGGCGGCGGAATCTCCCAGCCGGCGCGGCCGAACGATTCCACCAGCGCATCCCTGCGCTTGCGATAGGTGTCGCGCATCTCGCGAATGCAACCATCCGGACCGTTGAGCGCCGCGGTCGCGGCGACCTGGATCGGCGTGAACGCGCCATAATCGAGATAGGATTTCACCCGCGCCAGCGCGGCGATGATTCGCTCGTTGCCGACCGCAAATCCCATACGCCAGCCGGCCATCGAAAAGGTCTTCGACATCGAGGTAAATTCCACGGTCACGTCGATCGCGCCGGGAACCTGCAGCACCGAAGGCGGCGGATTGTGGTCGTCGAAATAGACTTCCGCATAGGCCAGATCCGACAAGATGAAGATTTCGTGCTTTTTCGCAAAGGCCACCAGGTCCTTGTAGAAATCGAGGCTCGCGACATAGGCCGTCGGATTGGAGGGATAACAGACCACGAGCGCCAGCGGCTTCGGGATCGAATGGATGATCGCCCGCTCGACCGCCTCGAAGAATTGCGGCGTCGGCTCCGAAGGAACCGAGCGGATCACGCCGCCGGCCATCAGAAAGCCAAAGGCATAAATCGGATAACTCGGATTGGGACACAGCACCACATCGCCGGGCGCGGTGATGGCCTGGGCGACGTTGGCAAAACCTTCTTTCGAGCCCAGCGTCGCCACGATCTGGGTCTCGGGGTTGAGTTTCACGCCGAAGCGCCGGTCGTAATAGGCCGCCTGCGCCTTGCGCAGGCCGGTAATTCCGCGTGACGCCGAGTAGCGATCGGTTCGCGGCTTTCCCAGCGTTTCCTTGAGCTTTTCGATGACATGGGGAGGCGTCGGCAGGTCCGGATTTCCCATGCCGAGATCGATGATATCGGCGCCGGCATTTCGTGCAGCCGCCTTGGCCCGGTTGACCTGCTCAAACACGTAGGGCGGCAGGCGGCGGATGCGGTAAAACTCTTCCATGGGACCTTGCTCCGGCAACCGGTAGGACAGATTCGCCGATACATCTTGCAACGAAACCGAGTTCGGTTTCGTCCAGAAATCGCGTAAAATCAAAGATTTAATGCGAATTCATGCGCGAATTCTGGAATCTGCCCTGATTTGCGGTTGAATTGGGGTTCTTTTACCACGGACGCCCGGCCGCGCCAGCGGTCAGATCACTTCGCCGCCGAGTCTTTGGCGGCGGCTGCGGAGGCCTGGCGTTCTCGCGCAGCCACCAGTTCGCTCTGTATCTTGGCCCGCTCGGCCGGATTCATCGCAGCCTCGTCGCGATCGGGCGGCAACTGGTTCACCGGCAGATAGGCCCCGGTCTCCTTTGCACGCGCCGGCGCATCGGCCGGCGTTCCAACCAACGGAAGATCGGCGATCGATATCGAGCAGCCGCCAAGCGTCAGCGCTGACAGCAGCAGCACTCCCCAGGCCAAGGCTCGTTCTTTTCGATCCACCAACATCCGTCGCCAGTTCCCAAAACGCGTAGTTTTTCAGCCGCCAATGCCTATTTGAACGGCTGTTGCTGCGGCGCCCAAACCATTGTCGCCCGAAATCATTAAATCCCAAACAACAAATCGCATCCCTGCGGCCTCAATATGACAGAACCAAGATGGTTGTCGCAGTGCAGCACAGGGGTTGCCGAGATTGAGTCCGGAATTGACCTGGAAAATGTCATCGCGATCTGCGCGGTGACGAACCGGAAATGAACCTATAGTGTCAGGTCATGGCTGACGTCACGATCGAAACCAAGACTGCGGAGAAATTCGACCCCGAGGCTTTCGCGATGAACCTCGCGCGGGCGATGGAGAGCAGCGGCCAGGCGCTGGCCGCCTATCTCACGCCGCGTGAAGGTGGCAATTCGAAGGACAGGCCGCCGAGCGAACTCAGCGAGGTCATCAAGACCTTCAGCGCGGTGGCGGAATATTGGCTGTCGGACAACGACCGATCGACGGAACTGCAGACCAAGATCGCCAAGGCCTATCTCGATCTGTGGGGCTCATCGGTACGCCGCCTCGCCGGCGAGCAGGCCCCGCCGGCGATCGCGCCATCGCCGCGCGACAAGCGATTTGCCGACCCCGAATGGAAATCGAACCAGTTTTTCGATTTCGTGCTGCAACTCTATCTGCTCACGACGCAGTGGGCGCACGACCTGGTGCGCAACGCCGAAGGCCTCGATCCGCATACCCGCAAGAAGGCCGAATTTTACGTCCAGCAGATTACCAACGCGCTTGCGCCATCCAATTTCGTGCTGACCAATCCGGAAGTACTGCGCGAGACCTTGACGTCCAACGGAGAAAACCTCGTTCGCGGCATGAAAATGCTGGCGGAAGATATCGAGGCCGGACACGGCTCTTTGCGCATCCGCCAATCCGACCCCTCCAATCTCGCGGTCGGCGTCAACATGGCGACGACCCCGGGCAAGGTCATCTACCAGAACGAACTGATGCAGCTGATCCAATACGCGCCTTCCACGGAAAACGTGCTGCGCACGCCGCTTCTGGTCGTGCCGCCGTGGATCAACAAATTCTACATCCTCGATCTCAAGCCGGAAAAATCCTTCATCAAATGGTGTGTCGATCAGGGCCTCACGGTATTCGTGATTTCCTGGGTCAATCCGGACAAAACGCTCGGAGCAAAGACCTTCGAGGATTACATGAGGCAGGGCCCGCTGGCGGCGATGGACGCGATCGAGCGGGCAACCGGCGAAATGAAAGTCCACACCATGGGGTACTGCGTCGGTGGCACCCTGCTCGCCTCGACGCTGGCATGGCTCGCGGAAAAGCGCCGCGTGCGCGTGACCTCGGCGACCTTTCTGGCGGCGCAGGTCGATTTCACCCACGCCGGCGATCTCCTGGTGTTCGTCGACGAGGACCAGATTTCGGCGCTCGAGCGCGACATGCAGGCTTCCGGCGTGCTCGAGGGCAGCAAGATGGCGATGGCCTTCAACATGTTGCGCTCGAACGACTTGATCTGGTCCTATGTCGTGAGCAACTATCTGAAGGGAAAATCACCCTCATCATTCGATCTGCTGCACTGGAATTCGGATGCGACGCGAATGCCGGCGGCCAACCATTCCTATTACCTGCGCAACTGCTATCTGGAGAACCGGCTGTCGGCGGGAACCATGGTGCTTGACAACACCATGCTCGATCTTTCGAAGGTCAAGGTGCCGATCTACAATCTGGCGACGCGCGAGGATCATATCGCGCCGGCGGATTCGGTGCTTTACGGCTCGCAGTTTTTCGGCGGCCCGGTGAAATATGTCCTTTCAGGGTCGGGGCATATTGCCGGCGTGGTCAACCCGCCATCGTCAGGCAAATATCAGTACTGGACCAACGACAATATCAGGGACGTGACGCTGACGGACTGGCTCAAGGGCGCCCAGGAGCACAAGGGATCGTGGTGGCCGGACTGGCGCGAGTGGCTTCAAGCCATCGATCCGGAGGAAGTCCCCGCCCGCGCCGCCGGTGCTGCCGCGCTGCCGCCGATCGAGGATGCACCGGGCAGCTACGTCCGGGTCCGCGCATAGCGCGGCGATCGGTGTTTGAATAGGATAGATCGTCCCGACCGGGCGAGATTCGAAACTTGGAATGAGGGGGAAACAATGACGCGCGAACTGTTCTGGCTGACGCTGACGGTCATTTTGACGGGACTGCTGTGGATCCCCTATGTGCTCAATCGCTGCCAGGTGCGTGGCCTCGGCGGCGCGATGGCCAATCCGTCGCGCAACGACAAGCCGCATGCGGAATGGGCCACCCGCCTGATGTTCGCGCATGACAATGCAATCGAGAACCTCGTCATCTTCGCACCCCTGGTGCTGATCCTGGCGCAGATCGATTATTCCACAAAGTGGACCGTCTATGCCTGCGCCGTGTATTTCTGGGCCCGGGTCGCGCATCTGATCGTGTACACGCTGGGCCTGCCGGTGTTCCGCACGCTGGCCTTCACGGTCGGCTTTCTCGCGCAGGCCGTGCTGGCGCTGGCCATTTTCAAGATCCTCTGAGAGACAGGTCAGAGGTTTCGCTGCGACGGCGAAACGCATCGGCGCCGTCCTGGGATCGAAGCCCCTGACTTCGCCGGTTTCGACCGATCATGAACTCGCCGCAACCGGCCGGCGTGGCACTGACGCCTGCGACGGCCGTTGCCGGCGCGCATCGAATGCGACGGGGTCGGGAGATCTCCCCGGCCCGAAAACGCCTCGGCGGACAAATATACAACACACGCTTTGGTTGAAACCAAAGCACCTCGTTGGATTTTGTGTTGACTATTTCCAGTTGCAAGTTTTTAATTCTAACCGATTTGGTGTCGAGAAATTTTGACCAAAATCCGAATTTTTATTTTCGCTTTCGCTTCAACCGTTTCCAAAATCTGGTTCGAACTCGACTGCTTTGCTTGACTGGCTACGACCACTCCCCTTGCGGTTAAGGAGATGCCGATCATGCACTATCGCCCTCTGCTTTCCGTTGGCTTCGTTGCTGCTGCTCTCGTCGCACTGACTGATCTGTCAGGGCCAGCGTCGGCCCAGACAACCACCGCGGCGGCTGCTCCCCCGGTCAAGCCGCTCCCGCTCGAGTTGAAATGCAATCCCAATCCGTTGCTACCCACCCCCGGTGTATTTTCCGATCCGTTTGTGGGCAGCCTGGCCGGCCCCAATCCTCCCTCCGGGATCATCCCAGTCGGCGACCAGGACAGGTCCTTGATCCTTAATTCGGATCTGCCGTGTCAGGAGAAAGTGTCCGCGACCGGACCCGAGGCGGTTGGGCTGGAAAATCTACAGCGTGGCTTCGATTTCTATTCCTGGCGCACGTTCATCGCGCTGAACGCACCCGACGACGGAATGACCCCCATCGATCATGCCAAGCCGGAGATGCGGACCCGATGGGAGAACATGGCCAATTTCAAGCAGCTTCTGGACGTCATGCTGCCTGCCAGGGCGCAGCCGCCGAAGTGGCCGACCGACAAGGCCGGGATGGAGGCCGAGCGGGAGAGGCTGGTGCCGGTGGAGTGCCAGGACGAGCATAAGAAGCACCCCGACTGGATGATCGTCCAAATGATCGAGGAGAGCTTCAACGAGCCGTTCAAGACCGGCCCGTTGATCGACCAGCAGGGACGTTACGCCATCTTCGACATCCTGATGAATCGGCAGATGTTCAACTACATTTCGGATCATCATCTGTACAGCAAGGATGGACAACGGAGTGCCGCGAATTCCGCCCTCGCGGTCGACTTTCCGGTCGGTCAGAATTCCAGGGATGCTACGCCGACGCAAAAGGCGATCGTCGCCGATACGGGAGCCTTCATGCTGAAGGTCTCCTGGAAGATTCTCGGACCCGACGAACCCAGGCCGGACAGCTTCCATCAGGTTAAGGCACTCGTCTTGATGCCGCCGCCGATCGATCCAAGGAGGAAACGGCTGTGTCTGACGGAAACTCTGGGATTGATCGGCTTCCATGCGGTGCACAAGACCGCGAGCCGTCCGCAGTGGATCTGGACCTCGTTCGAGCACGTCAGAAACGTGCCGGACAGGGATGAGGTCGCCGCCGGGAAATTCGATGGCCCCTACAACTTCTTCAACTCCAATTGCAGGGACAACTGTCCGGACGTGAACGCGACGCCGCCGCGACAGTTTTGGCAGCCCGATCCGGCACTGCCGCTGGAATTCAAGGGCGCCACGTTCAAGAGCCAGATCGTCCGTGAAACACCGCTGACGGATGCGGCCAAAAACATGAACAGGATCTTTCACAGCCTGCTGAAGGGCACGGTCTGGGAAAACTATATACTGCTCGGCACGCAATGGCCGAGCCTGTTTGCTGGATGCACGTCGCTGCATTCTGTGAATCCCGCGGAACCACTTCCGGGCACCGATTTCCAGAAGCAACCGGATATGAATTGTTCGCCGGCGCCGACCTACTTCGCGAATTCGACGCTGGAAACCTACAGCCAGGGTGAAATTCCGCTGGCGTCGTCGAGTTGCATTGCCTGTCACGGCAACGCGGTGAGCTTTCAGACGTCTGCGTCGAACCAGAAGCCTGGGGAAGTCCGCCTCAATCAATCGGACTTCACGTTCATGCTCGAGAAGGCTCAGTAGACGAGCCGGCGCGACGAATACGCGCGCAAACAATTTGAACGATCGGGAGGCCACAATGAGCATGTCACCGCATCAGGGACACAGTCGAAGTGCGGCTGTCGTGGCGAACGACGAACCGACCGGCGAGGTCTCCCGGCGCGCGATGCTTGCCGGCGCAGTAGCCACGACCGCGGCCGCGGCCGTCGGTGCAAGCGACATCCCCGCCTACGCCCGCGCCGCCGATCCGAATTCAAGTCCGGATATGATGGGCTTCCTGGTGCTTTCGCATGCGCTGACGGGAATTAAGTTGAGCAGCCTGGCGCCCGAAATCACCGTGAATACGGGTGACGTGCTGCAATCGGATCCGGGAGTCGACCCGTTCAACATCAAGAACGACTACTTCAATTGGATCAATGCCTGCGCCGCGCCCGCCTTCGAACGATTGCTGCAGATAGCCAAGGACCATTCCAAGTCGACAACCGACATCATCGATGCGGTGAATGCCGGCGACGATACCAAATTCCTCGCCCGCAGCATCGTTTTGCTCTGGTATCTCGGCTCCTGGTACAAGCCGGAGGATCTGAAAAAGTCTTTGGCGCCCGGTGCTCCTCGTGTGCCGATGCCCTCCCAGGTTGTTTCAGCGAAGGCGTATACGCTGGGGCTGGTCTGGCAAATCGCACAGGCCCACCCGATGGGCTACAGCAACCTGCAGTTCGGCTACTGGTCGCGGCAGCCGGTCGATCCAAACGACAAGAACTCTCCCCTTGGTTTCATCACAGCAACGATTCCTTGAGGGAGTCCGGCCATGGCCGCCAGCAATTGCATGCAATGCGATGTTGCGATCGTCGGGTCCGGCTTTGCCGGAGCGCTGATCGCCAATGAATTGAGCGAGAAAGGCATCAAGGTCATCATTCTTGAGGCCGGTGCGGGAGTGCCGCCGAATATCAACGGTTACATGAAGCGCTTTTATACCGCGTCCGCCAAGGTGCCGGAGAGCGCCTATCCGCCGGAGCTGTTCGCTGACCCCGCAAAGCAGGCTGCCGGCAGGCCGACATCGCTGATGCTGGACGCCTCGAACTGGCAGGACCCGAACCAAAGCTACCTGATCCAAAAGGGCCCGCGCCCCTTCACCAGTACCTACGAGCGCGTCGCCGGCGGCACCTCGCATTGGCTCGGCACTTCCTTGCGGCTGGTGCCGCGTGACTTCACCATGAAATCGAGTTTCGGCAAGGACCAGCCGGATTTCCCGCTCCCGGATTGGCCCAAAGCCATCAGCTCTCAATCCCTGAGCTCGTTTTACGCCAGGGCGGAGGCCGAGCTCGGCGTTTCGGCGGACGTGCAGGAGCAAAGCTTCCTCGGCATCGATTTTCCCAAAGGTTACAGCTACCCGATGCCGAAGATCCCGCCCTCGCTGCTCGATCAGCGTATCGGCGACGTGCTCGCAAAACTGACTGACGAGGAGACCCGGTTCCTCGAAATGGAGAAGCCCGTCACCGAGGTCAAGGTGAGGAACCTGCCGGCGGCGCGCAATTCCCAGCCCTACCGCAATCGCCGCGCCTGCGCCGGAAATACCAATTGCATTCCGATCTGCCCGATTCAGGCCAAATACGACCCAACCATCACCTTGAACGAAGCAACCGTCAGGGGTGCGATCCTCGTCGACCATGCGGTCGCCAACGAGGTCGTCGTCGAGGATGGCCGCGTCAGCCAGATCAATTTCATCAGGTACAAGGACGAGGCCGGACCAAGGACCGGAGAAGGCTGCGTCAAAGCCAAAGTTTACGTCATCGCCGCCAACGCCATCGAAACGCCGCGGCTGCTCTTGATGTCGAAGAACCAGGGGCGGACGGCCAAGGGCGTCGCCAACAGCAGCGACATGCTCGGGCGTCATTTGATGGACCATCCCTACTATGTTGCCTGGGCACTGCTGCCGCAGACGGCACACCCGGTGTTCCCCTATCGAGGCCCGCTGATCACCTCGGGCATCGGCGATCTCTGCGACGGCCCATTCCGCGCCAAGCGTGCTGCATTCCGGGTCGACATCGGCAATGAAGGTTGGAATTTCGTGGTCGCGGGCCTCAGGTTCGGCGCCGATCCGCACGTGACAACCCTCGATTTCGTCAACGGGATGAACTCGAGCGGCCAAAATGCACAAGCCTTCAGCCAGCTCGGCAAGGACAACGCCGCGCTGTTTGGCGTCGACCTGGCCCACAAACTGAACGACATCATTTCGCGGCAGTTCCGGATCGGATTCCTGGTCGAGCAGGACCCGGATCCGAAAAACCGGGTGACGCTGTCGTCAGAGTTCAAGGACGCTCTGGGGCTGCCACGTCCGGAGATTACCTACAATATCTCCGACTATACCAGGCAGGGCTTCGTCGCCGCGTATCGCATGCGCAAGCTCATCTTCGACAAGATGGGTGCGACGGATTTCACCCATCGTGCGCCGGATCCTTCAAGCGACAGTCCCGGCCGTTTCGAGGAAATCATCGACGGCCAGCCCGTTACGCTGACCTATGGCGGCGCCGGCCATATCATGGGGACCTACCGGATGGGCGAGAATCCGAAGACGTCGGTGGTCGATTTGTTTCAGCGTTCCCATGACCATAACAACCTGTACCTGGTCGGCAGCGGCACGTTTCCGACCGGCGGCACCGCCAATCCGACGCTGACGCTGTCGGCGCTGGCGCTGCGAACGGCGGACAAGATTGTTGCCGACCTCAGGTCGCACGGCTAGCGCGGCGTTACAGACGGAGGCCAACATGACGCGCACGAAGCAATTCCGGGTCCTGTTGATCGCCGCTTCTGCTCTCGCGGCAGTTTCGTTTGCGCCGAACCCTGCACGGGCTGCCACGGAGGCGTGCCCGGCTCCGGTGCCGAACCACGTTCCCGATCCGCCGCCGCCACCGCTCAATCTCGGCACGATCAAGAAGCTTTTGCTCGACTACCACGCGATGCACTACAACGATGACGTCGCGGCGGTGTTCGAATCGGCGAAAGAATTCGTCAAGCAGAACGCCGCCCGTTCGAAACGGCCCGCGCTTGTGATGGACCTCGATGAGACGTCGCTCACCAATTGGCCGAATCTGGCCGCCGACGATTTTGGTTTCATCGCCGACGGCACTTGCGACGTCCTGCCGGCGGGCCCGTGCGGATTCAATCGATGGATCCTCAAGTCGAGCGCCGAGGCCATTGAACCGGCGCGAAAGCTGTTCAAGGTTGCCAAGGACAACGGCGTCGCCGTGATTTTCATCACCGGCCGCCCTGACAGCCAACGAGATGCAACCATCATCAATCTCGATCACGTCGGATATGACGGCTGGACCGAGCTTCGAACGCGACCTGACCGGGACGAAGGAACGGTGCAGAACTACAAGACGAAGGAGCGCATCAAGGTCGAGGACGAGGGATACACCATCATCGCCGATGTCGGCGATCAGATGAGCGACATCGATGGCGGGCATAGCGGCTGCCCCTTCAAGGTGCCCAACCCGTTCTACTTCATCCCCTGAAATGAACACCTCACGGAAACAGCGCGACCTCGCTGGCTTCAGTCGGCAAAACCCAGCATCAGTCGCATGTTCTGGACCGCGGCACCGGAGGCGCCCTTACCCAGATTGTCGAGACGCGCAACCAGAACCGCTTGAGGGTATTTTGGGCTCGCAAAGACATAGAGCTCGAGCCTGTTGGTTTCGTTGAGCGCCTCGGGTTCGATGCGTCCGCTCCTGGTCGCCGCGTTATCGAGCGGCATGACCGAGACATAGCTGCTTCCGGCGTAACGCTTCGCCAGCGTGGCGTGCAGATCGGCAGCCCCCGGCTTGCCTGGCAGCGTATCCAGATGCATTGGCACCGACACCAGCATGCCCTGCCGGTAGTTGCCGACCGACGGAACAAAGATCGGGCGGCGGACGAGATTTGAGTAGAGCTGGGTCTCCGGCAGGTGCTTGTGCTCGAAGCCGAGTCCATAGAGTTCGAAGGCCGGCGCCGTGCCGTTCTCGAAACTTTCGATCATGGACTTGCCGCCGCCCGAATAGCCGCTCACCGCATTGATGGTGATGGGATAGTCCGCCGGCACCAGCCCGGCATCGACCAGCGGCCGCAGCAGCGCCACCGCGCCTGTCGGATAGCAGCCCGGGTTCGAGACTTTCCGCGCCGCCCGTATCTTGTCGGCCTGGTCCGGCGCGAGTTCCGCAAAACCGTAAGTCCAGTCGGCGGCGACGCGAAAGGCCGTCGACGCGTCCAGCACCTTGGGTGCCGAAGCCCCCATGCCATCGATCAGCGCAACGGTCTCTCGCGCGGCCTCATCGGGCAGGCAAAGGATGACGACGTCGACCTCCTCCATCAGCGCCCGCTTGGCCTGCGCATCCTTGCGCTTGTCCTCGGCGATGTTCCTCAGCACGACGTCGTCCTGCATGCCAAGGCGCTCGCGAATGCCGAGGCCCGTCGTTCCGGCCGCGCCATCGACGAACACGCTGCGCCGCGCGGCCGCGCCGCTGGTCAGGGGTTGCCCTTTCGGCTGCTTGGTTTCGGAGAGGCTCATGACGTGTTCCTTCAATCCGCGGATACACTGACGGGCGGGGATGATTTGTAGTCCAAGTGTGGCCGCAGCGCGACCATCTCTTTTCCCAGCGTCTGCGCGGCTTCGTCGTGGCGCTGTAACAATGCCGAGGCGATCGCCGCATAATCGACATCGGATTTATGCTGGTTGAGCTTGAAACTTCCTTCGATTTCCTCAACCGTCATGACCATGCCGACGACGGCCTTTTTCAGCGCCCCGAGCCGGGCCGCCGTCATTTTCGACGATCTCCAGGGCGGTTTCGGCGCCAGCCAGTTTTCGAACTTCGCGCTGAGCAGATCGAGATGCGGACCAAGCTCGCTGTCGGACAATTTTCGCACCGGGCCCGTCAAATGCACGGCCTGATAAAGCCAGGTCGGCACCTGGTCCGGCGAGGCGTACCAGTCGGCCGAGACATAGGCGTCCGCACCGTTTACCGCCAACAGCCAGGAGGAAGTGCCATCCGCCAGACCGGCAAGGGGATTGCCGCGCGCGACGTGAAACGCGGCGAGCGGCGTGCCGTCGTCGGCTGAAGTGAGGATGAACGGCACCGAAGAAGCGATCGGCTTGTTGCCGCTCCATGCGCAAACCGTGCCGAATCCGCGCGCTTGCGCGAAGCCAAGGCTTGCGGCGCGATCGGGCTTGAACATGGGAGGCGTATACATGTCGAACTCCTGCTTGAAGTAGGAGCCGCCGGATCAGATCGCGCTGCTTTGGAAAAGGGACGCCGCGGACCGTATCCGGCGGCAGGGGCGATATCTTAAATGCAAACGTCCGCCCATACCGCAAAGGCGCGGCGGCGGCGAGCGATGACGACAATGGTCGCGGCGTTGATCATGGCTGCGGCATATAGGGCCTTGGCCAATTGGCGTCAAGGCGGCCATTGCCGGCGAGGTCCCCCGCTGTCGGGCTAAACCACGTGCCAGAGCCATTCGGCGATCTGTGCGATCACGTCGCCGAACAGCAGCAGCGCCGCCGACCAGACCAGCGCCGATATGAAATTCGCAGATTGAAAACGCCAGTACGGCATCTCGAAGATTCCGGCCGCGAGCGGCACCGAGGCCCGCAATGGTCCAAAAAACCGCCCGATGAAAATGCTGGGGACGCCCCAATTCTTCACGAAGGCCTCTCCGCGCGGCAGTATCTCCGGGTAACGCGACAGCGGCCACATCTGCGCGACGTGCTCCTTGTATCGGAAGCCGAACCAGTAGGAGACCCAATCGCCGAGCGCAGCCCCCATCCCGCCCGCGACCCAGACCGGCCAGAAGCTGATGCCGCTGACGCCGATCAGCGCGCCGATCGCCACCAGCGCCCCCCAGGCCGGGATCAACAGCGAAATGAAGGCCAGCGATTCACCGAAGGCCAGCAGCAGCACGATCGGTGGGGCCCAAGCTTGATGATCGCGCACGAAATCGGCGAGCGCGCGCGTGAGGTCTTCCATTCCAACAGGCCCTTCCCCGGTAATCGGCCTCATTAAGCCGGGCCGTTCGCCGACATCAAGTCACAATGGCGGATACCGCGTGCCGTCACTTTTTAAGCTCATCCGTGGCATAGTCAGACAAATCGATTCGCCGCGCCGGAACTGCGCGAAACACATGAAAAAACATGCCCAAACCATTGAAATCAGCCACTAAAACAAAAGCCGCCAATGACCTCTTCGGGGCATCCGAGCCAAAAGGCCGGGCCCCACTCAAGGTCGCTTCGCGCTCGACCAGCGCGGAAGCCGGCTATACCGCGCGCGACATCGAAGTCCTGGAGGGCCTCGAGCCGGTGCGGCGCCGGCCCGGCATGTATATCGGCGGCACCGACGAAAAGGCGCTCCATCATCTGTTCGCCGAAGTCATCGACAATTCGATGGACGAGGCGCTGGCGGGCCATGCCACGTTCATCGAGGTCGAACTGGGCGCCGACGGATTCTTGACCGTCACCGACAATGGCCGCGGCATTCCGGTCGATCCGCATCCGAAATTCCCGAAAAAATCCGCGCTCGAAGTCATCATGTGTACGCTGCATTCCGGCGGCAAATTCGACTCCAAGGTCTACGAGACCTCGGGCGGCCTGCACGGTGTCGGCGTCTCGGTGGTGAATGCGCTGTCCTCACGGCTCGAGGTCGAGGTCGCCCGCAGCCAGAAGCTCTACCGGATGGCGTTCGAACGCGGCCATCCCAAGGGCAAGCTCGAAGACCTCGGCAAGATCAACAACCGGCGCGGCACCCGAATCCGCTTCAAGCCGGATGCCGACATTTTCGGCGCCAAGGCCACCTTCAAGCCGCAGCGCCTGTTCAAGATGGCCCGTTCCAAGGCCTATCTGTTCGGCGGCGTCGAGATCCGCTGGCGCTGCGATCCGGCGCTGCTGAAGGGCCTGGAGGACGTCCCGGCCGAGGACAGCTTTCACTTCCCGGGCGGCCTGAAGGATTATCTGGCGGCCGCGATTCACGCCGATACCCTGGTGCATCCGGATATCTTCTCCGGCAGATCGGGGCGCGTCGGCGCGCACGGCGCCTGCGAGTGGGCGGTGGCCTGGACCGCCGATGCCGACGGCTTTCTGTCCTCCTATTGCAACACCGTGCCGACGCAGGACGGCGGCACCCACGAATCCGGCATGCGCAGCGCCATGTTGCGCGGCCTGAAAGATCACGCCGAACGCGTCGGCCAGGGCAAGCGCGCTTCCGCCGTCACCTCCGAGGACGTGATGGTGGGCGCGGCCGTGATGCTCAGCGTGTTCGTGCGCGAACCGGAATTTCAGGGCCAGACCAAGGACCGCCTCGCCACCGCCGAAGCCCAGCGCATCGTCGAGCAGGCCATCAAGGACCCGTTCGACCACTGGCTATCCGGCAATCCGCTGCAGGCCAACAAGCTGCTGGATTTCGTCATCGAGCGCGCCGACGAGCGGCTGCGCCGACGCGCCGAAAAGGAGATTTCGCGCAAGACCGCGGTGAAGAAACTGCGCCTGCCCGGCAAGCTTGCCGACTGCAGCAACACGGCTGCCGAAGGCAGCGAACTGTTCATCGTCGAGGGCGACTCGGCCGGCGGCAGCGCCAAACAGGCGCGCGATCGCAAGACCCAGGCGATCCTTCCCTTGCGCGGCAAGATCCTCAATGTCGCGTCCGCCACCAAGGACAAGCTCACCGCCAACGCGCAGCTCGCCGACCTGATGCAGGCGATCGGCTGCGGCACCGGGGCACAATATCGCGAAGAGGATTTGCGCTACTCGCGCATCATCATCATGACCGATGCCGATGTCGACGGCGCCCACATCGCTTCGCTGTTGATCACCTTCTTCTACCGGACGATGCAGCCCTTGATCGACCAGGGCCACCTCTATCTCGCGGTGCCGCCGCTCTACCGCCTGACCCACGGCGCCAAGACCGTCTACGCCCGCGACGAGGCCCACAGGGAAGCGCTGCTGAAGAGCGAATTCAACGCCAATGCCAAGGTCGATGTCGGCCGATTCAAGGGGCTCGGCGAAATGATGCCGGCGCAACTGAAAGAGACCACCATGGACCCCGCCAAGCGCACGCTGCTGCGGGTGGTGCTGCTGACCGAAGACCGCGCGGGCACCGCCGATTCCGTCGAGCGGCTGATGGGCACCAAAGCGGAGGCGCGATTCGCCTTCATCTCCGACAAGGCGGAATTCGCCAACGACGATCTGCTGGACGTCTAGGGGCGGACGGCCAGTAGGGAGCTTTAAAGGGACGGCCCGCTCCTCAGCCTTTGAATCTACAGCATTTTTTTGCTCGGAAAGCTTGGCCGCCGGACCGTTTTCCGGCGGGTGTGCCCCCCCTGCAACAGCATTTGGGGCAAAACCAGCTATAAATGGCCGTAGAGACTCGTCTGGCTTCAAAGGTCTGAGGATTTGAAAATGAAGAAATTGGTGCTGGCTTTGACCGCGGTCGCGGCGTTCAGCGGAACGGCTCTCGCAGCGGACCTTCCGGCGCGGACCTATTCCAAGGCCCCGGTGGTGATGGAGCCGACCCCGAGCTGGACCGGCTTCTACATCTTTGGCGGCGGTGGTGCTGGCTTGTGGGCCGCTGACAGCAACTCCGTCAGCACAGGCGTTGTTGGACCCTTCGGCACTTTTGGACCGGCTGGCGCTTCCCAGACTCGCGATCAACGCCTGGGTGGTTCCGGATGGTTCGGGACGGTCGGTGCCGGATATGATTGGCAGTTCAACGGCCGCTGGGTCGCCGGTATCCTCGCGGACGGCCAGTTCGGCGACATCCATGGATCCTTGAGCGATCCCACCTTCCAAACCGAAGGTCGCGAAAAGCTTAACACCAGTTATGCTGCGGGCGTGAGACTGGGCTATCTGGTCGCGCCAAATGTGCTGTCTTACGTCAACGGCGGTTATTCCGGTTCCGAGTGGTCGGGCACCTCTCAGACGTTTTTGGGTACGGCATTTCCCCTCGGTACGCAGATCACCACGGGTTCCTTCCATCGTAATGGCTTCTTCGTCGGCGGCGGCGTCGAGAACAACCTGGACCTCTTCGGAATCAATATCCCGGGTCTCTTCATGAAGACCGAGTACCGTTCGGCATTCTATGATCGCATTTCACTTCCCACGACACTTGCTCCGGGTAACGGATTTTTTGGCTCTCCTGTGGGTCTGACGGGCGAAGCAGCCACTTTCAAGCCTTGGACGCAGACCATCAGCACCTCGCTGGTCTATCGCTTCAACTGGAGCGGCGCTCCGGTGTCGGCGCGATACTGATCTTCCGCTAAATCATAAGCGCGAAAGCCCCGGCATCGTCCGGGGCTTTTTTTGCGTCTTGCGTCTCGAACGCTCGTTGCCGACATGGCTGGCATTGTGTGCGATCGAGAGCTACGCTTTAGCGTAGCGAGGGTTCCCAACGGCCAGGGACCAACCGCAACGCGTCCCGGAATTGTCGCGGACCGAAAATAAAAACTGCCGACCGAGGAAACCCGATGCGCAATTTGCTCCTGATCCTGGGCCTGCTCGCACTCGCCATCGGGCTGTTGTGGATCGGTCAGGGCACCGGCATGATCAACTGGCCACGGTCGAGTTTCATGATCAGGCAACTGCAGTGGGCCGGATACGGCGCGGCACTCGCCGCCGTCGGACTGATCCTGATCTGGCAGAGCAAGCGCTGATCGAAGCAGGCGCATAATTGCGCTGTCGTGGCCGGGCTTGTCCCGGCCATCTATGTCTTTAGCATGAATGGCAAGGAGACGTGGATGCCCGCGACGTCTGGCGCGAAGACGCGCTTTGCGCGGGCATGGCGAAGGAGAGGACGTCCGTGATGAAATCAGAACTGTTCGATCTCGGCGGCAAGCTCGCGATCGTCACCGGCGGCAATGGCGGCATCGGCCTTGGCATGGTCCGCGGGCTTGCCGAAGCCGGCGCCGATATCGCGATCGTCGGGCGCAATGAGGCGAAGTCGAATGCGGCGGTGGCTGACCTCAAGCAGTCTGGCACCAGGGCCATCGCCGTCACGGCTGACGTCACCGACGAGGCCGCCGTCATCGCCATGACCGAGCACGTCAAACGCGAGTTCGGCCGGATCGACATTCTCGTCAATAACGCCGGCATCAATATCCGAAAAGCCCCGCACGCGCTCTCGCTCGATGAATGGGACAGCGTGATCAAGACCAACCTCACCAGCGCGTTCCTGTGCTCGCGGGCGGTCTATCCGGCGATGAAGGACGCAGGCGGCGGCAAGATCATCAATATCGGCTCGATGCTGTCGATCTTCGGCGCCAGCTTTGCGCCGGCCTACGCCGCCAGCAAGGGCGGCATCGCGCAATTCACCCGCTCCTGCGCGGTCGCCTGGGCCGCCGACAACATCCAGGTCAACGCGGTGCTGCCGGGCTGGATCGACACCGACCTGACCCGGGGCGCCCGCGAACAGATCGCAGGCCTGCATGACAAGGTACTGGCGCGCACCCCGGCGGCGCGCTGGGGCGCGCCGACCGACTTCGCCGGCATCGCGGTGTTTCTCTCCTCACGCGCCTCGGACTTCCTGACCGGCACGGCGATTCCCGTCGATGGCGGCTTTTCGGTCATGGGATAGCAATTCCGGCATCAGCCGGCGGATACTGGCGAATGCACATGCTCCGGGCGCACGCCGAGCGCTACGAACCGCGCGGTGATGCCCTGCAGCCAGGGTACCGCGCTGACGACCCGCACAAACAGCGGAAGGCGAAGCGGCTGATCGCCCGGCTTGAGCGCCGCGCTGATGAGCTTGTTCTGCACCACCACCTGCATCGCCTGCGTCATCCGCACCGGAAACTCGCGCCGCCGGCGCACGGCATCGAGCTCGTGTTCGGACGGGCAGCCGCTCGCCAGTTTGTCGGCCAGAAGATTTGCGGTCGCGACCGCATCCTGGACCGCGAGGTTGACGCCGACGCCGCCAACCGGCGACATCGCGTGCGCGGCATCTCCGATGCACAATAGCCCCGGCCGCGTCCATCGTTTCAGCCGGTTGATCGCCACTGTCAGCAGCTTCACGTCATCCCATGTCTTCACGGCAGCAATTCCCGAGGTCAGGATCGGCGCCATGCCGATGACATCGTCGCGGAATGCGTCGAGGCCGCGCGCCTTGACGGCGTCGTATTCTCCCTTGGCGATGACATAGGCGCATTGCCAATAGTCGCCGCGGTCGAAGGTGATCAGCATCTTGCCGGTCTCGACCCGCGCAAACAGGCTTTCGTTTTCACCTTCGCGCTTGCCGGCGCGAAACCACAGCACATCCATCGGCGCCCCGATCTCTGTCACCTCGAGATTGGCGCACTGCCGAACGATCGAATGCCGGCCGTCGCATCCGATGGTGAGATCGGCGCGGATGTCGACCGGCCCCTCCGGCGTTTCGGCGTTGACCCCGATCACGGTATCGCCCGACCAGATCAGATCGGTCGCCTCGGTATTCATCATGACCTTGAGCGAGGCAAAGCGCTGGCCGCTCGCGCGCAGGAAATTGAGAAAATCCCATTGCGGCATGAAGGCAATGAAGGGGTAGTTGACCTTCAGACGGCTGAGATCCGCCACGCGGATCGAAGTCGCGCCGAATTTGCCGTCCATCCTTTGCAGTTGCTGATGCGGAAGCTTGAGGAAGCCGTCGATCAGGCCCAGTTCGTCCATCACCTGCAGCGTCGAGGGATGCACGGTGTCGCCGCGAAAATCCCGGAAGAAGTCGGCGTGCTTCTCCAGCACCACCGTCTCGACGCCGGCCCGTCCCAGCAGATATCCCAGCATCATGCCGGCGGGACCGCCGCCGACGATGCAACATCGGGTTCGGATGCTGCGCCCTTTGGGTCACTCCGCAGAAGTGCCTGCGTCCATGATCCGACTCTCGCGGCACCCCGCCGCAATCGATCGTAGCGTCAGGATGCGTCCGGGACATGCTCAATCTGATGAAGTCACAATTGCCTTGTCAAGCCCAAGCATAGCTGTGCGAAGGACGGCGTCGCTTTCGCTCGCCCATAGCCGTCCGAAGGACGGCGTCGCTTTCGCTCGCCCATAGCCGTCCGAAGGACGGCGTCGCTTTCGCTCGCCTATGACCGAGGCATCCTCAATTGTTGCTGCGGTTTGCCGTGCGAAAGCTCTTGATCTCCGACACGCTGCCGTCACGATAGGTCAGTTCCACCGAGACCGACTGGGTCTGCGGCGCCAGCTTCTGGTAAAGCTGGGCGCCATACGGAATCGCGCTGGGATCGTTGAGATCGCAGGGTGGCATCTTCAATACCTTGTCCGGCACCGCGCTATCGATCCCGATGCGCACCTCGCGGATCGCGCAGCGATACGACATCAGATGCGTGTAGTAGACCAGAAGCCCGTTGAACTCGCGAAACGACAGCCAGCTGTTCGCGGTCATGTCGAGGATTTTTCGCTGGTCATGGATCAGCGCGGCTTCGGGATCGAATTTGATCGGAAACGGCCCCTGCAATTCGCCGGATACGTCGACGTAGCGGACTTGAATTGTCGCGGCCGGCGCATCGGAGGCCAATTCGATCGACGGATTGGGCATCCGCTTGCGGGTCCGCGGATCGAGCGCGTCGAGGAAACCGGTCTCGCGGAAGTCGCCGGCTTCCCCCATCCGCCAGGAAATCCCCAGCGTCGGATCGGCGATCGAAAACACCACGGTCCAGCCGCCATTGTGACGGGAGAACATCGCGATCGGCGCATTGACGCTGTCGTTGGACGGCGCGGCGCGCGGCACCGACACCGGCGGCAGCGCGGCGAGCTTCTGCGGCGGCTCGGCCGGCTTTGCAGCGGCCTCGGCCTGCGGCTTCGCCACGCCGTTCAGGAACACATCGTCGACCATCTGGTCGAAATAGACCGGGATCTGCTTGTGGCTGACGGTCTCGGCCATCTCGCTGACGATGCGGCGGGTGTGCTGGGCGACCTGAACCAGGTTCTCGCCGGGTTGCAGCAGTTCCCTGGCGAAGGTCCGCGTGAACACCGAATTCGGATTGGCGTCGGTGCTGGAGAGACGATCAAGCGCGGTCTGGCGGGGGCCTGCCGAAAACACCGAAAACACCCCCTCCGGCAATTGCGTCATCGGCGCGAGACCTCCCTACCGGCCACCGCGCGGTCCCTGCCCGCTCGAACGGATTGTTGCGGCAGGCATCGAACACCAGGATGGCGGTACGAACTTTCTTGTTCTGCAGCCGTTCGATGACGCGGTCGGCGAGCACCGAGGCATCGCGCACCAGTTCTTCCTGGCCTTCGCTCGCCGCGGGCACATCGGTCGGCAGCAGGAAATTCTGGCCGGCAATTTCAAATCCATGTCCGGCATAGAAAAAGAACGCGGTATCGCCGGGTTCGACCGCCTTGTCGAAGGCCAGCAAGGTTTCACTGAACCCCTGCCGGGTCTGATTTTCGGCGACCATCACGGAAAAGCCGAGCTGCTTGAGCGTCTCGCCCATGGTGCGGGCGTCGTTGACGGCCTTTTGCAGTTTTGGGACGTTCTTGTAGTCGTTGTTGCCGATCACCAGCGCGACGCGCTTTTCGGCGTGCGCGGGCGGGGCGAGCGCCAGTAA
>CAWHIO010000015.1:0-11573 GCA_963829315.1 uncultured Alphaproteobacteria bacterium
CCGGCTGGAACGAACGCAGCGAGGCCACGGCATCGGCCTGGGTATAGATCGGCGTAACCTCGGACCGCCCGCGCGCCGCGTTGCGCCGGTTCAGCGTCGCAACCTCGGATTCCTGAATGCTGCCGGCGTCCGGCAGCATGTAGGAGCATAGATCGATGGTCCCGCGCGTCGCCCAGATCCTGCCGCGAAAGCCCTCGCGCACCAGTTTCGGCAATAGTCCGCTATGGTCGATATGGGCATGCGTGAGAACGACGGCGTCGACGCGTTCGGGCCGGAACGGGAAGGCGCCGTAGTTGAGCTCCTTCAGGGTCTTTTGACCCTGGAACAGGCCGCAGTCGATCAGGAAGCGCCCGGAGGGCGTTTCGACGAGGTAGCACGAGCCCGTCACGGTGTGCGCCGCGCCGCAAAATCGAACGGTCACGCTCATGTCGAGATCTCCGGGGAAGTTCTGCCGCCGATTTCGCCGCGAAGCGCGGCCGCAAGGATGTCATCGAGCAGGATGGCGTTGGTCGGGTGTGGTACGCTTGATGTCGAGCGGATCGAACGAATGCCGGCCTTGGCAAACTCGACCGCCATGTCAGGTGGAAACAAGGCGTGGGTGATGACGGCGTCGATCGCCGTGGCACCGGCTGCCGTGAGCGCGTTGGCGCAGGCGATCAGCGTGCCGCCGGAGGAGACGATGTCGTCGACCAGCAGCACCGGGCGGCCGGCGATCGACGCCGGGTCGGGAAAGCCGATTTCGACCGAGCGATCGCCGTGGCGAATTTTCTGCGCCACCGCATGCGCAAGCCCGAGCCGGCCGGCGAGATCGCTCACCCACGGCTGCGACTCCGCGTCCGGGCCGACCACGATGGTCGCGGGATCGATGCCATCCTTGCGCAGCGCATTCGCGATCGCCGGCATGGCCGACAGGTTTTCGGCCGCGATGCCGGGAAATACGGTCCGTATGTCGGCCGTGCGGTGCAGGTGCGCATCCACCGTGATGATGCGATCGACCGTTTCCGCGAGGAGCCGGCCGACGGCTCTCTGGCTGATCGCTTCGCCTTCGTGGAAGGCCGCGTCCTGGCGCATGTAGCAGAGATAGGGCGCCAGCAGGATGAGCCGCTTTGTGCCGGCGCGCCGCAGGGCTTCGGCGGCGAACAGGAGAGCGAGCAGCTTGTCGTTCGGCTGGTCGAGCGAGGCAAAGATGATCGTCGTCGATGCGGGCCGGCCGACCGTCACCAGCATTTCGCCGTCGGGGAAGCGGTGGATCGCAATTTCATGGCAGGAAAGGCCAAGCAGCGTCGCCAGCCGTCTGGCATCGGCGGTCGAGGATGGCAGGCTCTGAATGGCGAACTCGGTCACGACGCGGTCTTGCCATGCGCTTCGATCGCGTAGCCGCTATCGGTCTTCGCACCGGCCGCCGCAAGATCGTGCTCGGACTGATCGAAGGCGTAAATCCGGTAGAGCGGCTCGCCGCTTTCGACGCGGTCGCCGATTTTCTTGAACAGTCTGATGCCGGCGCCCTTGTCGAGCGGCGCGCCCGCGGTCCGCGCCAGCCGGTTCAACTGCAGGCAATCGATGCCGGAGACGACGCCGTCGCTTGCAGCCATCACATCGAAGGTCAGATTGCCCAATTCACTGCGGCAGCCCGACGGCCCCTGCGCATCGATGATCTTTTGCATCTGCTTGAGCGCCGCTCCGCCGTCCAGCAGTTCGCGGGCCCGGGCATAGCCGGCGCCACCGCGCAGTTTCGGATCGTATTCGAGCAGATGGGCGGCGAGCCGCAGCGACTTTTCGCGCAGGTCCACGGGCGCCGCGGGATCGTTCGCCAGGACGGCCATGACGTCCTGGGCTTCGAGAACCGGGCCGATCCCGTTTCCGATCGGCTGGCGGCCGTCGGTCGTGATCACCTCGACCGCGATGCCGAAGCGATCGCCGACGAACTCGAACAGCTTGCGCAGCCGCATCGCCTCGGCGCCGGTGCTGACCTTTGCGGTCGGGCCGACCGGCAGGTCGATCAACAGATGCGTCGAACCTGCGGCGAGTTTCTTCGACATGATCGAGGCGACCATCTGCTCGCGCGTATCGAGGCTGAGCGGCCGCTCCACCGAGATCAGGATATCGTCGGCCGGCGACAGGTTCACATGTCCGCCCCACACCAGACAACCGTTGCAGGCCGCCACGATGGTCTTCATCTCGTCGGCGCCGACATTGACCCGCGCCAGTACCTCCATCGTGTCCGCCGTGCCGGCGGGAGACGTGATCGCCCGCGAAGAGGTCTTCGGAATCGGAAGTCCGTGGGCCGCCACGATCGGCACCACGATCATGGAGGTCCGGTTGCCCGGAATTCCGCCGATGCAATGCTTGTCGACCACGATCGGGTCCGGCCACTTCAACTGCGTTCCCGCCTGCGCCATCGCTTGGGTGAGGGCGATCAGCTCATCGCTGGTCATGAAGCTGGCGGAGCCGATCAGGAACGCCGCGATCTCCATGTCGGAATACCTGTAGTGGGTGAGATCGTTGACGATCGAGGTTATTTCCGCAGCGCTCAGGGTCCGGCCATGGATCTTTGCCCGCACCGACTCGAGACTTTCCGGCGGAGCCGCAGGCGTGACCGTCACCAGCCTGCCGGCAGGTTCGTTGAAGCGCCGGAAGGCCGGTTGGGAAAGCCCGATTTGGTGGGGGCCGACCAGGGCGTCGTCGTCCGTGATCAGAAGGGTGGCCAGCAGCACCTTCGAATCCCGGCGGAGTTCGACCCTGCTAAATCCCGAAAAGATTTCCGCACGCAGCGCCCTCGACTGCCGCGAGATGACGACGACGTTTTCGCGTCCGGTATCGAGATTGACGCCTCGTATTTCCAGTTGCGGACGGGATGTATCGACAGGGTTCATTTGGCAAACCGGTTGAGGACCATTAAAGCCCAATAAGCGATATTGCCTCCGCCCCTTTGACCCAAATCATGATTTTGGCTTCGGCGCCGCTCGGGCCGGAGAATATCTTGCTGTCTGAACGGCCTTTGTGAAGGCGATCCGGCGCGTCGATTTAGGCTTGCCGCTAAAGCTCGGCGCAATCGCCGCGAGCAAGCCGGACAGGGGAGCAAGCGTCCGCTATCTCGCGTCGCCGCCGCGGTTCAGCACGGCAGCCATCAAGCCGAGCAAGGTAATCCTTCACGTGGCGGTCGGATTTCACCAGCAAATCGGCGGCGCGCTGCTCTTCGCCCCTGTCGCTGAGGATGCCGATATAGTTCTTGCTCATTTCCCGCTCCTGCGCCGGCACTTTCGCTCACTCCAGAGGACGCCCATCCGGCAACCATGTTCGGCCGGCGCAAAATCGGGAGTAAATTTTTCGCTCCGTATGAATACCGGCACAGGTCGCCTCAATTTGCGCGGGGATCGACGGTGGCGCTTCTGCCGAGATTCCGCAAAGATCGACCCAGGCCTTAACCGATCGTTCAGCGTGTTTCGTCAACACGCGGGCAACCAATGCGACCTAGATTCCGCTCGGCATTTTGCACATGGAAATCGCCTGGCAGCGTCGACAGGAGTTTTGAATGCGGCAGCTGTTTTCAAGATTCCTCGCGCGATCAATCCGGTGCCACCGCCATCGAATATTGCCTGATTGCGAGCGGCATCGCGTTCGCGATCCTCGCGACGGTTCAGGGCATCGGGCCCCAGCTCAACACCAAATTCACCTCGATCAATACGTCGCTGAAGTAGCGGCACGCCCGCGCTCATCCGCGCCCGTCGCCGTTCAGCGCCCGCATCACCCCGATCCGCGCGAACATCAGCCAGCCGCCGCCGGTCTCGGCGGCGTTGATCAGGTTCTCGACCGCGATCTGCCAGCGCTCCTGTTGCTGCACGTCTTGCGGCAGCTTCATGATGTAGTCGGCGGCGTGCTGCAGCGTTGACAGCCTGCCGCCGCCGCGCAGGCGTGATCGGTTCATCGAACGGCGTCGACCACGGCATCTCAGCGGCGATGTTGCGCTGATCGGGGAATTGACGCCGGCCCGCATGATCGCGCGCCGCGGCAATGGCTGCCGCACTATCCGGCCTTCTTCGATCGGGCCGCCGGCGCGCGCACCGGCCGCTCGGCCTTCTTCGGCTCCTGCGCGGCCTTGGCGGCGCGCTTGCCGCTGATCGGCAGCAGCATCTCGCGCTGGCCGGCGGCGGCCTTGCGCGGCTTCTTGCCTTTGGCCTTTTCGGCAGGGCGCGGACTGCCTCTCGCTGGCGAGGCTCTTCTTCAGCGCGTCCATCAGGTTGATGACGTTGCCGCCGGTCTTCGGCGCGGCCTTCGCGGGCAGGCGAATGCCGGCGCGTTTCTTGTTGATCAGGTCGATCAGCGCGGATTCATAGTGATCCTCGAACTTGTCCGGTTCGAAGTCGCCGGATTTCTGCTCGACGATGTGCTTGGCGAGATCCAGCATGTCCTTGGTGATTTTGACGTCCTGGATGTCGTCGAAATATTCCTTCTCGCTGCGCACCTCGTAGGGGTACCGCAGCAGCGTTCCCATCAGGCCCTTGCCGAGCGGCTCGAGCGCGACGATGTGCTCGCGGTTGGTCAGGACCACGCGGCCGATCGCGACCTTGTCCATGCTGCGGATGGTTTCGCGGATCACCGCGAAGGCGTCATGGCCGACCTTGCCGTCGGGCACGAGATAATAGGGGCGGATCAGATAGCGGCTGTCGATCTCCGTCTTTCGGCACGAACTCGTCGATCTCGATGGTGTGGGTGGATTCCAGCGCGATGTCGTCGAGCTCGTCCTTCGACACCTCGATGTAGGTGTCGGTATCGACCTTGTAGCCCTTGACGATGTCTTCGTTGGCGACTTCCTCGCCGGTGTCGGCATCGACCTTGGCATATTTGATGCGATGGCCGGTCTTGCGGTTGATCTGGTTGAAGCTGACCTTTTCGGTATCCGACGTCGCCGGATACAGGGCGACCGGACAGGTCACGAGCGAAAGGCGCAAAAAGCCTTTCCAGTTGGCGCGGGGGGCCATGGGATACTCCGACAGACGCAACAGACGAAAGGTCAAGGATACCACCGGGGAACCGCCGTTTCAAAGCAAGCGGGGCGGGAATCTCCAATTGGAGTTAACCATCTCGACGGACGGACGGTTCAGGTGGGCCTCGGCGAGGGGGTCTGCTGGCGACGCGGCTTCGCAAGGGTCCAGAAATCCGGAACATCATCCCCAATCAAGCGTTGCCCCGCGTACGCGGCGCCGCAAGGCGCCCGCGCCACTCAGGACGTTTGAGGGGCACCATGGCAACGAGACAACATCGCCAGATCATCGAAACCCCGACCGAAGCCCGCCAGGCCGAGCCGGGTCCCTCGGTGCTTGCCCTGCTTGCGGTCTCGACCGGGCTTGCGATCCTGATCCTCGGTCGGTCTGGTACGTGTTCTTCCGAACCTGACGCGGCGCGAGGTCGATATCGCGGCAAGGCAGGCGCAGCGAGGCCCGAAAAAAGCCCGCGCGGAACCGCGCGCCGGTTGATGACGGGGGTCGATTGGAATAGGACCCTCGGCTGGACAGCCGGAACCGCGAAAGCCTGATGAGCCTGACCTACGTCATTGCGGACATCCACGGCCGCTACGATCTGCTCAGCGAAGCTCTCGCTGAAATCACCGCGCGTCCGGGCGGCGGCGTCATCGTCACGATCGGCGACTATGTCGACAAGGGCCCGCAAAGCAGGGAGGTCATCGACCGGCTGCTGCCGGGCGTTGCGG
Organism: uncultured Alphaproteobacteria bacterium; assembly: GCA_963829315.1. Lineage (GTDB taxonomy): Bacteria > Pseudomonadota > Alphaproteobacteria > Rhizobiales > Xanthobacteraceae > Bradyrhizobium. The sequence continues at coordinate 5,708 of CAWHIO010000015.1, forward strand.
AGGGCTGGAAGTTGGTCGCGCTGAAGGGCAATCATGACGTCATGATGGTGGAGGCGCTGCGCGATCCCGCAAGGATGGCTGCGTGGCTCGCGAAGGGCGGCGACGCGGCGCTCGCTTCCTACGGCGGCGATCCCGCCGCCGTGCCGCAAAGCCACATCGACTGGCTCGACCGGCTTCGACTGATGCATGTCGACGCGCACCGCCTCTACGTTCACGCCGGCGTCGATCCCGAGCTTCCGCTGGACCAGCAGAGCGAAACGACGCTGCTGTGGAAGCGCTATCCCAAGGGATATTCCGGCGGCTACGGCACGCTCCACGTCGTCCATGGCCACGACAACGATCCCGACGGTCCGCTATTGCACGAAGGCCGCAGCAACCTGGACACGGCCGCCTGGAAGACGGGACGGCTGACGGTCGGGGTCTTCGATGACGAAAAGCCTGGCGGTCCCGTCGATTTCATCGTGGCCAAGGGAGCGCCGGCCGGACGCTGAGCGGTCGCCGAGGCGATGGCGGGTTTTTGGGCCTTCCGACTCGGCGTGTTAGGCGGTTAAATCAGCCGCCATCGAGCAGGGCAGGCGGTCGAAGAGCCGGCAAGAAGCGGTTATGAAGAAAATGTAAGGTTGCGGTGTGTGCTCCGTTCATAGGCCGTTCACGCCGGCAAGGCTCATCTTGATGGCGGATTTCGCGCAAGCTCACATGCGCAACTCACTGCGGAGGCCAAGGTGCGCCTGCTCGTCGTTGAAGACGATCCCGATCTCAATCGCCAGCTGACCACGGCGCTGACGGATGCCGGCTACGTGGTCGACCGCGCGTTCGACGGCGAGGAGGGGCATTATCTCGGCGACAGCGAACCCTACGACGCGGTCGTGCTCGACATCGGCCTGCCGAAGATGGACGGCATCTCGGTGCTGGAGGCCTGGCGCCGCAACGGCCGCGCGATGCCGGTCCTGATCCTGACCGCGCGCGACCGCTGGAGCGACAAGGTGCAGGGCTTCGATGCCGGCGCCGACGACTACGTCGCCAAACCCTTTCATCTCGAGGAAATCCTGGCGCGGATCCGCGCGCTGCTGCGCCGCTCCACCGGCCACGCCCAGTCCGAACTGACCTGCGGGCCGGTTTCGCTCGACACCCGCACCGGGCGGGTCAGCGTGTCCGGCAATCCGATCAAGATGACCTCGCATGAGTACCGGCTGCTCGCCTATCTCATGCACCATACCGGGCGCGTGGTGTCGCGCACCGAACTGGTCGAGCATCTCTACGACCAGGATTTCGATCGCGACTCCAACACCATCGAGGTGTTCGTCGGCCGCATCCGCAAGAAGCTGGACGTCGACATCATCCAGACCGTGCGGGGGCTCGGCTATCTGCTGACGCCGCCGTCGGCCGGCAACTGATCAAAGGGGTTGATCGGCACTCCGTCTTGCTCTTTTGTTCGAGCATGTTGTTGTCCGAAAACCGGCATCATCCCTCGGTCGGGTCGTGGCCCGAGGCGATGCCGTTCGGGGTCACGCTCTGATGCGCGCCAGCTCGCTCGCCACCCGGCTGTTCCTGTCCGCGACCGCCTGGGTGGTGGTGATCCTGATCATCACCGGGATCGTGCTGTCGTCGGTTTACCGCACCGCCACCGAGCGCGCCTTCGACCGCCGTCTCAATCTCTATTTGCGCACCCTGATCGCGGAAGTCGCAACGCCCGACGAGCCGCCCGACCGCCAGTTCCAGTCGCTGGGCGAGCCGCTGTTCGAACTGCCGCTGTCGGGCTGGTATTGGCAGATCACCCGCACCGACACCGACAAGCCGGAGGTGCGCGCCTCGCGCTCGCTGTGGGACAAGAAGCTGCCGAAGCTCGAGGACCACGGCATTGAGCTGACCGCGGCCGGCATCCGCCTAGGCTATGTCGACGGTCCCGAGGGCCAGAGCCTGCGGATGGTGGAACGGCCGGTAGACCTCGGCGCCGACGGCAAGTATCTCGTCAGCGTGGCCGGCGACGCGTCGGAGATTTTCGACGAAACCCGCAGCTTCGACTATTACCTCGGCGGCACCTTCGCCGCGCTCGGCATCGTGCTGCTGTTGACCACGATCTTCCAGGTCCGCTTCGGGCTCGCGCCGCTGAAGCGCATTTCGGAATCGATCGCCGACATCCGCTCCGGCCGCGCCGAGCGGCTGGAGGGCGAATTTCCCGTCGAGATCGCGCCGCTGGCGCGCGAGACCAATGCGCTGATCGACGCCAACCGGGAGATCGTCGAACGCGCGCGCACCCATGTCGGCAATCTCGCGCACGCCATCAAGACGCCGCTGTCCGTCATCGTCAACGAGGCGTCCACGCATTTTGCCGATCCGTTCGCGGCGAAGGTTCTGGAGCAGGCCGATGTGATGCGCGACCAGGTCGCGCACCATCTGGAGCGCGCGCGCATCGCCGCTCGCCTCACCATTGTCGGCACCGTCACCGAGGTCGCGCCTGTGATCGAGGCGTTGCGCCGGACCATGGAGAAGATCCATCGTGCCCGCGGCATCGCGATCGAGGTCAAGGCCGACCCGCAGGCGAAATTTCGCGGCGAGCGGCAGGATCTCGAGGAGATGGCCGGCAACCTCGTCGACAATGCCTGCAAATGGGCGGCATCGCAGGTGTTCATCGAGGTCCTGGTCGAGCCGCCGGCCGAGGCCGGCGCCGCCCCGAGCTTGAGGATCATCGTCGACGACGACGGGCGCGGGCTGTCGGCGGCCGAGCGCGCCCAGGTCTCGCGCCGCGGCCAGCGGCTGGACGAGTCCAAGCCGGGTTCCGGGCTGGGACTGTCGATCGTGATCGATCTCGCGGCGCTTTATGGCGGCAGCCTGACGCTTGGCAGCGCGCCGATCGGAGGCCTGCGCGCGGAACTTGTGCTGCCGGGGGTGTGAGCGTCGTTCCCTGGGCGCGGAACTCGGCGGTCCCCGGCCGGCAACCGGGTTGTCCCGCATATCTGGCGATTTTTTATTCCTAAACGACTTCTTAACGCCGGAGATTCTATGATGCCCGGTGGACGGTTTTGCCGTCCCGACCACTATAAGCACGCATTTCGGGCTCATGAGCCAGACATCGATCGAGCGGCTGAGGGACTATCTCGTGCAGCTTCCGCCGCAGTCGCAGGCGCTGCTGATGCGGGAGTTCGAGCGCGCCATCGAACGCGGCGAAGACACCACGGTCGCTACCCTCGTGCTCGAGCAGTTGCGCAAGCTCGTGCGCGGAACCGACGACGAAGCGCGGCCGCGCACCGACGATCCGGCCCGGTTGTTGTTCCGCCCGCTCGAGCCGTTCCTCGTCGAAGGCAATGTCCAGGTCCGGCCGGGTCAGGTCCGCCGCGCATCGCTGCCGCCGGTGTGGCAATGGCTGAGCCGCGAGGGCGCGCCCGAGCAGGCGCGCGAATTCGAAGCGGCGCTGGCCAAGATGCGGGAAGCCGGAACCGGGTCCAATCTCGAAGTGGCGGTCCGCAAGTTCCAGCTTGCCGCGGCCGAAGCGATCTTGAAGATCACCACGCCCGCGCCCGGAGGCGACAAGCAGCGTGCGCTGGCCCGCGTCGGTCCCCCCAATGTGATCGAGGACCTCGCGCCGATCGGCTCGGTCCTGCACGCCCGCGAAGCGCTGGATAGCTTCAACGGCAAGCTCCCCAGCTACTTGCGGGTGTTCTCGGATTCGCAGATCGCAGCCGTCACCGCCGCGCTCAACGTTCCCTCGCTGCAGACGCCGCAAATGTTGCCGTTCGCGCTCTCGCTGATCATGCAGCGGTTGACGGCGCCGTGGCAAATCATCCGCCTCGCCATCAAGATGGCCGCGTCCGACGACGAAATCCGCGTTGCGGCAACGCCCTTCGGCATCGCCGTCACGCTCGCGCTGCACGATCTTCATTGCCTGGCAGGCGTCCTGCGGATGGATATCAAGCGCGGCCATTTCGACAACGTCGCCGAACAGCTCAAGACTCTCCATGACGGCGTGCGCGGTTTGCGGACCGAACTCGATCTGCGCAACGATTCGGTGTGGGGCAAGCAATTGACGTCGATCCGGGCCGACATTTCCAGCACGCTGCAATCGGAAATCGACAGCGTGCCCGGCCGCGTCCGCCGCCTTCTGCGTCAGCGCCCCGACAAGGACATTCCGGCCGGCGCCAGGCTCGACGACGGGGAGGTCGACGAAACCGCCGCCTTGATCGATTTCGTTGCGGTGTGCCGCACCTATGCCAGCGAACTCGCCATCAACGAGGTCACGCTGCGGACCTATTCGGACCTGCAGCAATACATGGAGCATGCCACCGAGGCGCTGGTGCAATCGCTGCGCGGTGGCGACGCCAAGGTGCGCGGCTACCGGCAGATGCAGGTCAATGCGGCAATCCGCTTCTGCGATGTCTTGTTCGGCCACGACTATGCGTCGCTGATGACCCGGGCCGCCGAGAACGCACTGACCGGCGAGCGCAAGCCGTCGCGCGCCGGCTGACCTAGTTGGTGATAGTCCCGGTTGCAATTTGCGGTTGACGCGGTGCGGGGAGCGACTTACACGTTTTGCTCCGTTCCCGTCGTCAACTTGTTGAATTCGAAATATGAACTCGGTGATTAATTTCGTTGAATTTGAAAATCGCATCATATCGGCAACATATCGGAACCTGATGGTGGGCGCGAAGGTCGTGCTGGTCGACAAGACCAGCGGCGAACAGTTGCCCGATCCGGTCGTCACGATCGGCTCGCCGGCGCCTAACGGCTCGGTGCGGATCAGGCTGCCGGACGCCCTCAAATCGGGGGTCTATTACCTGAGGGCGCTGAACGGGCACGGCGAGCTTGCGGCTCAAAGCGTCGAGTTTTACGTCAACTAGAATCACATTTTTGCCGGTTTGTTGGGATTCGCCTGCCACATCAGCAATTTGACTAATGTCAATTGCCGGGCTTGGCGCCGCTGGTGTAAAGCGGCGCAGCGGCGCTTCGGTGAATGCGCCGAAGGCACGGAACCAGCTTGATGGCACTGTGGTTTTTGTTCGCGCTGATGACGGCCGCGGCGATCTTCGCCGTGCTCTGGCCGCTGGGCCGCAGGCGACGCGCCGAAAAGCGACAGCAGCGAGACGGCGGTCTACAAGGATCAGCTCGCCGAAATCGATCGCGACGTCGCCGCAGGGCTGATCGGATCTTCCGAAGCGGAGGCGGCGCGGGTCGAGATCAGCCGCCGTCTGCTGGCGGCCGCGGACAATCAGCGCGATCCGCCGGTCGCCTCGAACACAAGATGGCGCCGCGCGGCCGCGGTCATCGCCCTGGTTGGACTTCCGAGCGTGGCGGTTGCCTTCTATCTTCCGCTCGGCTCGCCGCGGCTTGGCGATTTTCCGCTTGCGGAGCGCGCCCGGACGCCGGACGCCACCCAGCCGCTCGAGAATCTCGTGGCGCAGGTCCAGCAGCACCTGGAGAAGAATCCCAGCCGATGGCCGTGGCTGGACCGTGCTGGCGCCGGTGCTGGCGAGGCTCGGCCGTTTCGACGATGCGGTCCGGGCCTACCGCAATTCGATCACCTATAGCGGTGACAGTGCCGAACGCCGGGCCGATCTCGGCGAAGCCATCACCGGTGCCGCGGGCGGCGTCGTCACCGCGGAGGCCAAGGCCGAATTCGAGCGCGCCGTCGCGCTCAATGCGGAGGAGGTCAAGGCGACGTACTTCCTCGGGCTCGCGGCCGAGCAGGACGGCCGCCGCCCGGAAGCCGCCTCGATCTGGCGCGCGATGCTCGAAAAAGCTCCGCCGAACGCGCCGTGGCGTCCGCTGGTCCGTGCCGCCCTGGCGCGGGTCGACGGTTCCACCGCGCCGGCCTTGCCGGACGACACGATGGCCGCGGCCAGCGGCATGACCGAGGCCGGCCGCAGTGCGATGA
>CAWHIO010000016.1:0-297340 GCA_963829315.1 uncultured Alphaproteobacteria bacterium
TTGAGCGAACCGTCTGCCACCTCTCCCTCTGCTACAAGGAGCCGAATGATGCGACGCTTGCAGTTTCGAAGTCTCTCGATCGCCTTTGCCATCGCCGTGGCGGGCGTCTTTCTCTTCACGGCATCAACCACAGCAACGGCCCAGACCGCAGGAAAAACCATGACCACAGCTTCAGGCTTGCAGATTATCGATAGCCAGGTCGGCACCGGCGCTTCGCCCAAGCCCGGCCAGATCTGCGTGATGCATTACACCGGCTGGCTTTACGAGGACGGCAAGAAGGGCAAGAAATTCGACAGCTCGGTCGACCGCAACGAGCCGTTCGAATTTCCGATCGGACAGCGCAAGGTGATCGGCGGCTGGGACGAGGGCGTCGCCACCATGAAGGTCGGCGGCAAGCGCACCTTGATCATTCCGCCCGCGCTGGGCTACGGCGCCCGCGGCGCCGGCGGCGTTATTCCGCCGAACGCAACGCTGATGTTCGACGTCGAATTGCTCGACGTGAAGGGTTGATTTTCGCCCAAGAAAAAAGACCGGTCCAAGGGACCGGTCTTTTCGATTTGACTTCGACGCGCGCTGATCAGAGATTCTTGTTCGCCGCGGCGGCCGCCTTGTTGACCGCGTCCTTGGCGGCTTCCTTGGCGTCGCCGACGGCCTTCTGGCCCTTGCCCTTGATTTCCTGAACGGCGCCTTCGCCCTGCAACCTGTCGGAACCAACGGCTTCACCGACGCCTTGCTTGGCCTTGCCGATGGCTTCGTTGGTGGTGCCTTTGATCTTGTCTGCGGTGCTACCCATGAAACTCTCCTTGCCAAGTCGTTGAGCAGGGATAAGTCCCGGGTCAATCAAATGTTCCCCCGTCGTCTGGTCTGTGACCGCGCTTTTCTGTAGCGTTGGCGGCAAGATAAACCGGAAAGCAGCGTCATGACGAAGCCTCACGATCACAGCCATTCCGATCATCTACCCATTCCGATCATTCCCATGCCGATCATTCGCATGATCACGGCGGCGCCGAGCGCTGGAAGCACGATGGCGTCCGCGTGATCCCCGGCGACCAGCTCGATCCCAACGTGCCCTCGACCGCGGGCATGGACCGCAAGGCGGCGATCAATTTCGCCCGCGTCGGCGCGCAGAAATTGTGGGCCGGCACCGTGACCATCAAGCCCGACGCCAAGACCGGCGCGCATCATCACGGCCATCTCGAGAGCATCATCTACGTCGTCAAGGGCAAGGCGCGGATGCGCTGGGGCGAGCATCTGCAATTCACCGCGGAGGCGGGTCCCGGCGACTTCATCTTCATTCCGCCCTATGTGCCGCATCAGGAAATCAACGCCAGCCGCGACGAAGTCCTGGAATGCGTGCTGGTGCGCAGCGACGGCCAGGCGGTCGCGATCAATCTGGACATCGAGCCGGTCGAGAAGCCGGAAACCGTGCTGTGGGTCGATCCCGTGCACCGCGATCCGGCGGAGACGAGGTAAATCCGGCGCATGCGATCCTGCGGCCCAGTCCTGCAACGCAGGGTGGCTTCCGGGTGAAGGTGCGGTCTGCTACATTGACCCGCTCTTCGGACTTCCAATAAAGCGTGAGACTTCGAACCGAAGCAGCGCTGCAGTGCCGCAAAGAAATCAAGAACCTGTGATCGGAGAGGAATCGTGAAAGAACTCAATCAATCGTTGGGGCGGCGCGCCGTCATCAAGGGCGCGGGACTGGGCCTCGTTGCCGGAGGTATCTCCGCTGCGCTGCCTGCGCAAAGCGCCGGCGCGGCAACGGAAGGCGGCGAGATCTGGAGCAGCGAGTACTGGACCAAGAAGGGCGACGTGCCGTTGTGGATGTTTCGCAAGCGGGTCGGCGCGCCCAAGGCCGGCGAACCGTCGCGGCCGGTGCTGTTCCTGGTTCACGGCTCCTCGGTCACGTCGCGGGCGTTCGATCTCAACGTGCCCGGCCACGGCGAATATTCGGTGATGAATGCGTTCGCCCGCTATGGGTTTGACGTCTGGACCATGGATCACGAGAATTACGGAAAATCGGGGCGCACCTCCGGCAACTCCGACGTCAAGAGCGGCGTGGAGGATCTGAAGGTGGCGATGGAGGTCGTCGCCCGCGAGACCGGCCGGCAGAAATACCATTTCCTCGGCGAGTCCTCCGGCGCGCTTCGCGCCGGCGCCTACGCCATGGTGGCGCCCGATCGCGTCGACCGTCTGGTGCTGGCCGCGTTCACCTACAAGGGCGATGGATCGCCGACACTGGCCAAGCGCGCCGAGCAGGTCGACTATTACCGCACCCACAACATGCGCAAGCGCGACCGCGAGATGATTCGATCGATTGCGACCCGCGATAAACCCGGCACCAGCGATCTTGCCGCCGTCGAGGCGCTGGCGGATGCGGAGATGCAGTTCGGCGACCAGATTCCCACCGGGACCTACCTCGATATGACAGCCAATATGCCGGTGGTGTTTCCGCAGAAGGTGCTTGCGCCGGTGCTGCTGATCAGCGGTCAGTATGACGGCAACGCTACCGTCGCCGACCTTGAGGAGTTCTACAATCTGCTCCCCAATGGTGACCGGCAACTCGTCATCCTTCCCGGCACCGCCCATTCGCTGACCATTGCCACCAACCGGCAATTGTTCTGGCACGTGGCCAACGCGTTCCTCACCATGCCGGCGCCGCTGGTGACCTGAGAGCCTCCTGCCTTTTCGGCAATTCCGGCCTGGTCCGAACGACCAGGCCGGATGTGCAATCATAGACCGGTGAATCGTTACGGATTTCCGCGCTCGCTGGTTGCATGAGCGCCGATGTATCGCTGCCGACGTGATTGAACCGTGCGTTCCGTGAAGCGGGCGCCCGACGGCGCCGGACCGGATATCAAGAAATCGGCCGAAAAATAATTGGACCCCTGTCGGACTCCCGTCGCCCCGTTCGTCCTCCGGACGAGATTCGGCTCATCCGAATCCCATCAACAAGGAATCCCTCATGACTTCGATCACGCCGTTCCTCTGGTTCGATAACAACGTCCCCGAGGCCGTCGCCTTCTACAAATCGGTGTTTCCCAACGCCAGGGTCGAAACCGTCAATGACTTCATGGCCATTTTCGAACTCGAGGGGCAGCGGTTCCATGCCCTCAATGGCGGCCCGAAATTCAGGTTCAACGAGGCGATCTCGTTCTTCATCAGCGTCGAGAGCCAGCAGGAGGTGGACTACTTCTGGAACAAACTAATCGCCGATGGCGGCGAGGAATCCAGATGCGGTTGGCTCAAGGACAAGTTCGGACTGTCCTGGCAGGTTGTGCCCACGGCGCTGAGCCGTTACCTGAGCGATCCCGATCGCACCAAGGCCGATCGCGTCATGCAGGCCATGATGAAGATGCGAAAAATCGTCATCGCCGACCTCGACCAGGCCTATGCCGGCTGATCCGGGCGCCTGGAGCCGGATGGCTTTTAGTTGAATCGGCGGATGCGCGAGTTCGGTCACCTCGCCCCGCTTGCGGGGAGAGGTCGATCACGAAGTGATCGGGTGAGGGGACTATCCGCGAGTCCGGCTTTGACGAGAGTCCCCCTCACTCAAACCCTCTCCCCGCAAGCGGGGGAGAGGGACCGCACTTCCGACGCCGCCGAACCTGATCTCATCTCGCTCTAGTAGTTGAACCGCAGCCCGACGCCGCCGTGCACGGTGTTGCCGACCGGTTGCGGTCCCAGCGTGCCGTTGACGAAGAGGTCGGCGACCCAGCCCTGGGTGATGCGGAATCCGAGGCGGCCGCCATATTCGAACCAGCTCTGGTTTCCGATAGTCGGCACCACCAGGCCGTCGCCGGTGACGGTGGCGACAATGCCGGAATGGTTCGCGAACGACTGCACGAAGCCGCCATTGATGTTGGCTTCGACGCTGCTGCCGAACAGATGGGTCCACTGTCCACCGGCCTTGACCAGGTTGGTTCGATCGGTGCCGGTGGCGATCATCGCATTGAACGGATCGAAAGCCGCCGCAGGATCGCTGTAACCGTTGACGCGCTGCCACAACTGCCAGACCTCGACCGATGCGGCGACCTCGTCGCGCGGCGAGAGCCGGCTGATCCAGCCCGCCCTTCCGTAGACCCCGTAATCGCTGCTGTTGGTCGAACTGTCCAGCGAAACCGCGCCGAGGCTCGTCACGTAGCCGCGGCTGTAGCGCACCTTCTCGAACGGCGACAGGATCGCGCCGAGGTCGAAGAACGGCCGTGACGATCCCCAGTCGGTGAAGTCGTAGCGCAGCGCGAATGCGCCGATCGGCGCGCTGGTGACGCTGTATCCGCTTTCGCTGAACTGGGTGTAGGCGATGCCCGCCAGCAGCGACAGATTCGGGGTGATTTCCTTGCGGCCGTGAATGCCGGCCGAAAACGACCCTGCCGAGCCGAACGCGCTGACGCAGTCGCTGCAATTGACCTGTTCGTTGACGCCCAGCAGCACCGTGCCCAGCACCCGATTGGTGATCATCTGGTTGAAGCGTTGGTTGGCCAGACCATTGATCGATCCGCCGCTGGAATTCGCGCCGGTCGGCGACGGCGACGGGATTGGCGTCGGCGAAGGCGACGGGCTCGGCGATGGACTCGGCGACGGTGAGGGCGAGGGGCTTTGCGCGAACGCCGGAACGGTCTGCACCGCGATCAGTACGAGCGCGAGCGCCGCGGTCGGTGCGGCCGATGCGGCGAGGCTGCGCGACAATCCGGCCATCGTCAGCGCCCGCACAGCATGCCAGTGGGATCGCTGCCGTCATCGTAGGGCGCGGGCGGGGGCGTGGCATCGGCATATTGCGTGACGGTGCACAGCCCCGCTGCCGCCGCGCAGTTCGCCGCGAAGCTCCAGGGCGGGGTGTTGAACTTCTGGATTCCGACCTTGCCGCCGGTGGAGGTAACGACGGCGGTGTCGCCGGGGTGCGTCAACTCGGTGCATTGACCGCCGATGGCGCAAACCCGCGACGCGCCTTCCTGCAGCACCACGGTGGTGTCGTTCCGTCGCGACCGGATATCGAGGATGGTGCCGCGCACGCCGATGGTCGCGATCGAAGTCGTGATTTTGTAGGCTGCCTTTTCCGATTGTCCGGTGACAAAGCGAAAGGCGCCGGTCGTCAACCTGATCGCGATGTCGCGATAGCTGTGCTCGTCGTCGAACACGGTGCGGTCGAGCTTGAGGCTTGCATTGGGCCCGAGCGAAAGGTTGGTGTTATCCGCCATCACCAGCCGGGCCGCGCTGTCGAGACCGGTGCGCACGACCTCATCGCGCAACAGGCCATCGCCGACATTGATCTGGCTGCTCACCGATGCCGTGACCCGGACCACCTGATTCTGAATCACCGCCGCTTCACCGACCCGCGTTTGCGCGTGAGCGGAGCCGGCCGCGAGCCCCGCGGCCAGGCCAAGCGCGGAGACATGGAGAACGCCGTGACGCCAATTCATCAGACTGCCGATCGATTTTCCCGCTCATCGTACCGGATCGCGCCAACGTGCGATGTTGCAAATCTACCACAAGCGGCCCGTTACGGCCCGATGGTTGGTCACCGCGAAATCGAAATGCGTTCAATGCGATGGACTTTAAAATGTGGTCCGCCCACACTCAAAACCCCCAACGCCATCAATTCGTGAAACTCGTGCCACAATCATCTTCTGTTCCCGCTCTTTCGACCGCGCGGAACGCCCTTATTGCGACCGTCATTTTCTTCGCGGCGCATTTCGCGCTTCTGGTCGGCGTCAGCACGCCTGACAAATTCTATTTCGACGAAGTGCATTACGTGCCTGCCGCACGGCAGATGCTGGCGCCCGCCACGTCGGTGCCGATGCTCAACCCGATGCATCCGCCGCTGGCGAAACAACTGATCGCGCTGTCGATCCGGGGTTTCGGGGATAACCCGCTGGGCTGGCGCTATCCCGGCGTGCTGTTCGGATCACTTGCGATCGTTGCCATGTATCTCTGCGGCCTTGCATTGTTTGCGGCCCGGGGACCCGCGGTCGCTGCCGCGCTGCTCGCCTTTTTCAACCAGATGGTGTTCGTGCAGTCGCGGATCGCGATGCTGGATATTTTCGCCCTGGCGTTTGGCCTGTTTGCGATCGCCGCGTTCATGCACGGCTTCCGCAAGCCGCGGCCGCAGCTCTGGTTCGCCCTCGCCGGACTGGCCGCGGGCCTCTCGGCCGCCTGCAAATGGAGCGGAATGTTCGTGCTCGCGACCTGCATCATCATCGTGGCCGCGATCCGCCTGCTGCGGGGCTGGCGCACGCGGTTCGCCGACGGCAGCACCGACGACTGGTACCAGCCCGATCTCTGGCCGGATTTCAAATTCCGGCATTTCGCCATTTGCTTTGTGCTGGTTCCGGCGGTGGTTTATCTCGCGACCTTCCTCCCGCTCTACGGATGGTCGCTTTCCGACCTGGTGGAGGCGCAACGCCGGATCTTCGGCGACAACACCACCACCGCGATCGCGGGCCACACCTATATGAGTGCGTGGCCGTCATGGCCGTTTCTGCTTCGGCCGGTCTGGTTCCTGTTCGACAAGATCGGCGATGACCGGATTTCGGCGATCGTCCAACTCGGCAATCCCCTGGTGCTGTGGCCGGCGCTGCCGGCGCTCGCGGTCTGCCTGCGCGACTGGATCGTGGCGCGCCGGCTGCCGATCTCGGCCGGGTTCGTGGGAACGTCGATGCAGACGTTCAACCGGCTGATGATCTTCCAGAACTGGATCTGAGCCGCATCACCGCCTGCCTTACGCGGGCAGGCGGGCTGCTGGCGGCGTTCACTTCGACGCGGTCCTGCTGTCCATGTTGACGACCTGAACGCGGCGGTTGATCGGGTCCATCGGCGCGTTCGGATCGACCGGCTTGGTCTTGCCGTAGCCGACGGTGATGAGGTCGGTGCCGTTGATGCCGTATTTTTCGGAGAGATACCGCTTGATCGTGTCGGCGCGGCGCTCGGAGAGCTCCTGGTTGTAGGCTTCGCCGCCGATCGCGTCGGTGTGGCCGGCGACCACAAAGGTCGAACCCTTGAGGCTCGGATTCGAGAGCGCCTTGCCGAGTTCCTGCACCGAGGCCAACGAGGCCTTGCTGATCTCGGCCGAATTGTAGTCGAACTGGATGTTGAGATCGATCTTCGGCTTGGTCGACGCGATTTCGGCGATCTGTTCGCGCTCGCCGAGCGAGAGCGATCGGGTCTTTCGGTTGCGCAAGCCGTCGACGAAGCTGATCTCCCTGGCCTTGACCGAGGGATCAACCTGCGGCGCGGCCGACAGGCTGCGCGTCAGCGGTTTGGGCTGCAACGCCTCGAGGATTTGATCCGCCGAGACATTATTGTCGGCGGCGACGGCAAGGCCGGCCGTCATCGGCAGCGCGGCAGCAAGCGCAATCGCCGCTAGGCCGGAAAATCTGGGAAGGCTGGTCATGGTCGCAATCCTCGCTGTGACGCCTGATAGCGTTTGGATGCTCGAACGTTACGACGGGTTCAATGCTGCGGATGTGATTTTGGTCACATTGAGCCATCCAGGCCGCTCTGTTCCGGGGCGCTCCGTGATCGCGGGCTTTGCCTGAGCCCTTTGAGGGCCACCGCCGGGCCGTGACATCCAGCGGAAGCGAGAGAAAGAATCAGGAGTGCAAGACCGATGCATTGACATGTGATGCACATGTGAATATCTTTTACGCATGACAATCATGATTCAAATTCGCAATGTGCCGGATGCGTTGCATCGCCGGCTCAAATCGCGGGCGGCGCTGGCGGGTATGTCGCTGTCCGACTACCTGCTCGGCGAAATTCGTCAGGTGGCCGAGCGGCCGACGCTTGACGAGTTGCGAGCCCGTCTGGAACAGCGCCCTGCGACAACCCTGTCGGTGGGGCCGGCACAGGCCGTCCGCGCCGAACGCGATCGCCAGTGATTGTCGTCGACGCTTCGGCCGTGCTCGAATCGCTGCTGCGCACGCCGGCCGCGAGCGCGGTCGAGCGATGGCTGTTCGAGCCCTCGCAGACCTTGCACGCACCTCATTTGCTCGACGTCGAAGTCGCCCAGGTCGTTCGCCGCTACGCCGCGAACGGCGAGATCGATGACGCGCGTGGCCGGGCGGCTCTTGCAGACCTCGCCGACCTTCCCTTGCACCGATACCCGCACGATTTTCTGTTGCCGCGCGTCTGGAACCTGCGGAACAATCTCACAGCCTATGACGCGGTGTACGTTGCCCTGGCCGAAGCCATCGACGCTCCGTTACTCACCCGCGACAAGCGTCTTGCCGCCTCACCCGGCCATCATGCGCGGATTGAGTTGGTGTGATGGCGCCGTATCCGCGCGACCTTGGCCGTGAGTTCGCTTGAACGTCGTCCAGCCACCCGCCACGCTATTCGGGAGCGGCAGGCTGCGCTTTCTGCGACAGCGTTGCCGAAACGTTCGGCCCCGGCCCCGGTCGCAAAGCCGTCGCGCCAGCGCCGGCCTGCGAACAAAGAATCGGCCAGATGCGTTTCTATAAAAACTTCCGTGGTGAAGAATGACTTCCGTGGCGTGAATAGAGTGGGCGAACTAACCTGACCCTGTTTCAAACACCGAAAAGACATAACGAGTATCAGGGGCATCGTCCGGTGGCATCGGGGAGCGTGGGAACCTCGTTATCGGTACTGATCGGCTCGGCCATCATCGCCGCCGCGATCCTGCTGTCGACGCTGATTACGGCGGTGGGCACGCGGTTCGTGGGCCTGGAAAGTCCCACCGAGGACAATGTGTGGCTGATCGACCGCCTCACCGGCAGCGTTTATCGGTGCAAGGCGCCGGAACGCGGCAAGGCGGCATGCGACCCGGAGGTCGCGACCGGAAGCATCGCCGAGCGGCCGAAGCGGTGAACGCCCGGCGATTTTGCGGCGCTTGAAATCGGCGAATCCGGCTACATTGCCGGACGATGTCCCGCGCCGACCCATCGTTTTCCCTGACCAAGGCCGCGGCCAGGCAGATCTGGCTGCGCGCCCAGCGGCTGGATTCCGCGGCGCCGTTCGGCGAAGGGCCGCAAGCGACGGCGGCGGCCGTCGAACACCTCGGCTATGTGCAGATCGACACCATCCATGTGATCGAGCGCTGCCACCATCATATTCTCTGGAACCGGATTCCGGGCTACCGGCGCGCCGACCTGCGTCAGGCCCAGAGCGTCGACAAGAGCGTGTTCGAATACTGGACCCACGCGCTGTCCTATGTGCCGGCGCGGGATTTCCGGTTCTTCATGCCGGCCATGAAGGTTCACCGGCGCGAGGGCCACAAATGGTTTGGCGAGGTCACGCCGGCGAATTTGCGCAAGGTGATGCGGCTTCTCAGGAAGGACGGCGCGCTGACCATCCGCGACATCGACGACGACGTGCTGGTGGAGAAGGTGCATGCCTGGGCCAGCCGCAAGCCGTCGAAGCGGGCGCTGCAACTGGCGTTCTACGAGGGCCGGGTCACGATCTCTGAGCGCAACGGCATGCTCAAGACCTACGAGTTGATGGAGCGGCACTTCGGCTGGGACCGCCCGCCGAAACCCGCCTCCGCGCGCGAGATCACCGGCTATCTGCTCGACCGCGCGCTTCGCGCGCAAGGACTCGTGAGCCTGGACTCCATCTGTCATCTCGACGCGCCGAGCAAGCCGGCCGTCCGGCGGCTGATCGAGGCCAGGGTTCGCCGCAGCGAACTGGCGCCGGTCGCGCTCGAAGGCGCCGGCAAGCAGGAGCATTGGGCGCTGCCGGAGACGCTTGCGACCACAGGCGGCGCGTCAGCCGAACCCGTTCACATCCTGTCGCCGTTCGATCCGCTGATCATCCAGCGCAAGCGGACCCAGCTTTTCTTCGACTACGAACATTACTTCGAAGCCTATGTGCCGAAGGAAAAACGGCGCTTCGGCTATTTCGCGCTGCCGGTGCTGGTCGGCGACGCTATCGTCGCCGCGCTCGATCTCAAGACCGATCGCCAGATGCGGAAATTGCTGCTGCAGAAATGGAACTGGATCGGTGCTGCCGGGCCGAAAGGCGCGCGCAAAGACCTCAAGCGCCGGATCGAGGAGGAGTTGCATCGCTTCGAGCGGTTTCAGCTCGCGGAGTGAATTTCCGCCGCAAGGCGAACGGCTGCGCGCCCCGCGCATTGAGGTCCACGCCCCGCGAATGCGCTTTAGCCGCAAATCCATTGACTCCTTGCGGGCGATGCTGAAAACCCCCGTTTGATTGCCACCACAAGAAAATGCTTTGGGGAGAATACGTATGTCCGCCACCACCGTCAGCGTGCCCGGCGTCGCCAAGAGCGAGCTCGAGACCTCGACGATCCGCACGATCTCGTGGCGCCTGATTCCATTTCTGGTGCTGGCGTATTTCTTTTCCTATCTCGACCGCGTCAATCTCGGCTTCGCCGCGCTGACCATGAATGCCGAGCTGAAATTCTCCCCGATCGTCTTCGCCTGGGGCGCCGGCATTTTCTTCATCGGCTATTTCATTTTCGAGGTGCCGAGCAACCTGGCGCTGGAAAAATTCGGCGCCAGCCGCTGGATCGCGCGGATCATGGTGACCTGGGGCATCATCTCGGCGCTGATGGCACTGGTGTCGGGAGTCTACGAGCTTTTATACGTTGCGCTTCCTGCTCGGCGTCGCCGAAGCCGGATTCTTCCCGGGCATCATTCTCTATCTGACCTACTGGTACCCGGCCGAATATCGCGCGCGCTTTCTCGCCGCCTTCGCCATCGCCGTTCCGGTATCTTCCGTGATCGGTGCGCCGATCTCGGGTCTGCTGCTCGGGCTCGACGGCGCCATGGGCCTGAAAGGCTGGCAATGGCTTTTCGTCATCGAGGGCGTTCCCTCGGTCCTGCTCGGCATCGTCAGCTGGTTCTATCTCACCGACCGGCCGGCCAAGGCCGATTGGCTGACGCCGGCGCAGAAGGCCTGGCTCTCCGCCCGGCTGGAAAGCGAGGCCGCCGCCAAGCGGGCCGCGCAACATCTCACGCTGGGCCAGGCCTTGTCGTCACCCCGGGTGATCACGCTGAGCCTGATCTATTTCGGCTTCGTCGGCGCGCTCTATGGCATGGGGTTCTGGCTGCCGCAGATCGTCAAGGCGTTCGGCTTTTCCAACGCGCAGACCGGTTTCGTCACCGCGGTGCCTTATCTGTTCGGCACCGTGGCGATGATCCTGTGGGCGCGGCATTCGGATGCCACGCGCGAGCGCGTGATGCATGTCGGCCTGCCGCTGCTGTTGACCGCGGTGGCGCTCGGCGTCTGCGGTTATATGGATAATCCCTACGTCACCATGGTCGCCTTGATCGTGGCCGCGATCGGCATCTTCTGCACCTTCGCGGTGTTCTGGACCTTGCCGACCGCCTGGCTCTCCGGAACGGCGGCGGCCGGCGCGATCGCGCTGATCAATTCGATCGGCAATCTCGCCGGCTTCGGCGGGCCGTATCTGATCGGCTGGGTCAAGGAAGCCACCGGCTCGACCTCGACCGGCCTGCTGGTGCTGGCGGTGCTGCCGCTGCTCGGCGGACTTTTGGTGTTTCTCGGCGGCCACGAGACCAGGGTGGAATTCGCCGAAGCGGGCGAGGTGAAGTAGTCCAGGGCCACGGCCCTGCAACGGTCACCCGGGGAAACAGACTGCGTGCTGCGTGCGGTGACTGGGATCCTCGGGGGTCGCAGGATCGACCCCGCGTAATCACTTAACGCTCACGAAATCATGATCAGTGATGAATGTTGACAATCGTCACTAAACAATCGACATTCCCTCTCACGCTTAATCGAGGGAAGCTGTCATGCTGGGCCGTTCCATTTTTGCAGGCTATTCCAGGCTCTTAGCTGGTGTTTCGCTGGCGCTGATCGCGGTCGCCCTGGCCGGCTGCAACGACCAGGTCGCCGAGAAAGCGGTCCCCTCGCGGCCGGTTCTGGTCGCCACCGTGCATTACGAGGCCGAGTCTCCCGAGCGCAGTTTCGTCGGCACTATCAAGCCCCGGATCGAGACCGATATGGGGTTCCGGGTGCCCGGCAAGGTCGCCCGGCGCCTGGTCGAGGTCGGCCAGACCGTCGATGTCGGCCAGCCGCTGGCCACGCTCGACGAAGTCGATCTGAAACTGCAGGCCGAGCAGGCCGAGGCCGAATTCCGCGCCGCTACCGGCGTGCTGGCGCAGGCGGGCGCTGCCGAGCAGCGCGCCAGGGATCTGCGCGCCAAGGGCTGGGCTACCGATGCGCAGCTCGATCAGGCCAAGGCCGCCGCCGACGAGGCGCGTGCGCGCCTCAATCGCGCCGAGCGTTCGGTCGAACTCACCAACAACTCGCTGTCTTACGCGACCCTCGTTGCCGACACCCGCGGCGTCGTTACCGCGACCCTGATCGATGCCGGACAGGTCGTCGCCTCCGGGCAGACCGCCATTCGTGTCGCGCGCTTTGCGGAAAAAGAAGCCGTCGTCGCCATCCCGGAGACGCTGGTCGGACGCGCCAAGGAAGGCGTGGCGACGGTGTCGCTGTGGTCCGAGCCGAACCGGAAATACGCCGCCAAGCTGCGTGAGGTCGCGCCGTCGGCCGATCCCGCGACGCGAACCTATCTGGCGAAATTTTCGCTGCCGGACGCCGGCGAGGACGTCTCGCTCGGCATGACCGCGACGCTGACGCTGGCCGACCCGCAGACCGAGCGCGTGGCGCGACTGCCCTTGTCCTCGCTGTACAGCCAGGGCGGCGATCCCTCGCTCTATACCGTCGACGACAAGGGCGAAGTGGCGCTGAAGCCCGTGGTGGTCAAATCCTACGAGACCAACTGCGTCGTGATCTCGGGCGGCGTCGATGAGGGCGCGAAAATCGTCGTGCTCGGCGTGCAGAAACTCGATCCGAGCCAGAAGGTCCGGGTCGTGTCGTCATTGTCGTTCTAGGTCCGTCATTGCGAGCGAAGCGAAGCAATCCATCGTGCCGCAGGGAAAGTATGGATTGCTTCGTCGCTTCGCTCGCAATGACGACGTAATGCACACGGATTTGGAATTTTGGAGGGTACGATGAAGCGCTTCAATCTTTCGGGCTGGGCGGTCAGCCATCCCGCGCTTATTCTGTTCCTGGTGATTGCGCTCGGCGCCGCCGGCTTCTTTTCTTACAGGGAACTTGGCCGCGCCGAGGATCCCTTCTTCACCGTCAAGGTGGTGAACGTCTCGGCGATCTGGCCGGGTGCCACCGCCGCGGAGATGCAGGCGCAGGTCGCCGACCCCATCGAGAAGAAGCTGCAGGAGCTGCCCTATTTCGAAAAGGTGCAGACCTATTCGAAGCCCTCGTTCACCGCGATGCAGGTCACGTTCCGGGATTCGACACCGCCGAAGGAAGTGCCCTATCTGTTTTATATGCTGCGCAAGAAACTGGTCGACGTGCAGGGCCAGCTGCCCGCCGGCCTGCTCGGCCCCGTCGTCAACGACGAATTCTCCGACGTCGATTCCATCCTCTACATGATGACCAGCGACGGCGCCGATTACGCGCAGTTGAAGAAAGCCGCCGAAGGCATGCGCCAGCGGCTCCTGAAGGTGCCCGGGGTCACCAAGGTCGACATGTACGGGACCCAGGACGAGAAGATCTTCGTCGAGTTCTCGCATGCCAAGCTGGCGACGCTCGGCATTACGCCGCAGGCGCTGTTTGATTCGCTCGCCAAGCAGAACAATGTCGTGCCGGCCGGCACGGTGGAAACCTCGTCGCAGCGTGTGCCGCTGCGCGTCACCGGCGCGCTCGACGGCGTCAAGGCCGTGGCGGAGACGCCGGTCGAGAGCAATGGCCGGGTATTTCGTTTGGGCGACATCGCCACCGTCACCCACGGCTTCGTCGATCCGCCGAGCTTCGTGGTGCGCCAGGAAGGCAAGCCCGCGATCGGCATCGGCGTGGTCACCGCCAAGGGCGCCAATATTCTGGAGCTCGGCAAGGACGTGGCCGCGGCCACCGACGAATTCATGAAGGCGGTGCCGCAGGGCATCAATGTCGACCGCATCGCCGACCAGCCGGAGGTGGTCGAGCACGCGGTCAGCGAATTCGTGCACTCCTTCATCGAGGCGCTGGCGATCGTGCTGTTCGTCTCCTTTGTCGCGCTGGGCTGGCGCACCGGCATCGTGGTGGCGCTGTCGGTGCCGCTGGTGCTGGCGATCGTCTTCATCGTCATGAATGCGATGTCGCTCGATCTGCACCGCATCACGCTCGGCGCGCTGATCATCGCGCTCGGTCTGTTGGTCGACGACGCCATCATCGCGGTCGAGATGATGGTGGTGAAGATGGAGCAGGGCTGGGACCGCGTCCGCGCGGCGTCGTTTGCCTGGGAATCCACCGCGTTTCCGATGCTGACGGGAACGCTGGTCACCGCGGCCGGCTTCCTGCCGATCGGCTTTGCCAATTCGGCCGTCGGCGAATATGCCGGCGGCATCTTCTGGATCGTGGCGATCGCGCTGGTCGCGTCCTGGTTCGTTGCGGTGATCTTCACGCCGTATATCGGCGTCAAGCTGCTGCCGAATATCGCGGTCAGCCACAATCACGACCCGCATGCGGTGTACGAAACCCGCGTCTACCGGATTCTGCGCGGCATGATTCAATGGTGCGTCAACCACCGCGTCAAGGTGGTGCTGGCGACCGTCGGCGTCTTCGCGCTCTCGATCGTGGCGTTCGGCCACGTCCAGCAACAGTTCTTCCCGCTGTCGGAGCGGCCTGAATTGTTCCTGCAGCTGCGGCTGCCCGAAGGCACCGCGTTCAACGTCACCGAAAAGTCGGTCAAGAAGGCGGAAGCGCTGCTGAAGGATGACCAGGACATCGCGACCTACACCTCCTATGTCGGCCAGGGGTCGCCGCGCTTCTGGCTCGGCTTGAACCCGCAGCTGCCGAACGAGGCCTTCGCCGAGATCGTGATCGTGGCGAAGAACGTGGCGGCGCGCGAGCGGATCAAGGCGCGGATCGAGAAGGAGGTCGAAGGCGGGACCTTGACCGAAGCGCGGGTGCGCGTCGATCGCTTCAACTTCGGGCCGCCGGTCGGCTTCCCGGTGCAGTTTCGCGTGATCGGCCCGGATGCCCAGACCGTGCGCGACATCGCCTACAAGGTGCGCGACGTCGTCAAGCAGAACGAAAGCATCAGGGATCCGCAGCTCGACTGGAACGAGCAGTCGCCCTACCTGAAGCTCGTGGTCGACCAGGACCGCGCCCGCGCGCTCGGCCTTACCCCGCAGGACGTCTCGCAGGCGCTGAGCATGCTGATCTCGGGCGTGCCGGTGACGACCATGCGCGACGGTATCGAGAAGGTCGATGTGGTGGCGCGCGCGGTGCCGTCCGAGCGGCTCGACCTCGGCCATGTCGGCGATCTCACCGTGACATCGCGCAACGGCGTGGCGGTGCCGCTGCAGCAGATCGCCAAAATCGAATACGCCCATGAGGAGCCGATCATCTGGCGGCGTAACCGCGACATGGCGATCACGGTGCGCGGCGACGTCGCCGACGGCGTGCAGGCGCCCGACGTGACCAACCAGATCTGGCCCAAACTGCAGGAGATCCGCGACAGCCTGCCGCCGGCCTACCGGATCGAGCCGGGCGGGGCGTTCGAGGAATCCGCCAAGGGCAACGCCTCGATCTTCGTGCTGTTTCCGCTGATGGTGATCGTGATGCTGACCTTGCTGATGATCCAGCTGCAGAGTTTTTCGCGGCTGATCCTGGTGTTCCTCACAGCACCGCTCGGCATCGTCGGCGCCTCGCTCGGGCTGAACGTCGCCAACCAGCCGTTCGGCTTCGTGGCGCTGCTCGGGCTGATCGCACTGGCCGGCATGATCATGCGCAATGCGGTGATCCTGGTCGACCAGATCGAGACCGACGTCGCCCACGGCCTGACGCGGAAGGAAGCCATCGTGGAAGCCACCGTCCGGCGGGCCCGCCCGGTGGTGCTGACGGCGCTGGCGGCCATCCTGGCGATGATACCGCTGTCGCGCTCGGCGTTCTGGGGCCCGATGGCAATCACCATCATGGGGGGCCTGTTCGTCGCCACCTTCCTCACTTTGCTGTACCTGCCGGGCCTCTATGCGCTCTGGTTCCGCAACAGCCTTGAAGAAAGCGGCGGCAGCCAACATGCTGGGCTTGCGGCGCAACATCCAGGCATCGCCGAGCCCGCATTTCCGCTTGCTGCGGCGGCGGAATAATTGAACATTGCAGCATGATCCGGGTACCTTTTTCCTGAAGATCATGCTCAGACAAGAATCGAATAGACTGAATCGAGTGCCGAAATGACGCTGATCGCCGAACATATCGAGCCGGATACAAAGGAACGCATTCTCGTGGTGGCGGAGCGTCTGTTTCGCCAGATCGGCTACCAGAAGACCACGGTCGCCGACATCGCCAAAGAACTGCATATGAGCCCGGCCAACGTCTACCGCTTCTTCGATTCGAAGAAGGCGATCCACGAAAGCGTCGCGCGCAGCCTGATGGGTGGGGTCGAGATCGAGGCGCAGCGGATCGCCAACGCGCCGGGTCCGGCGGCGCCGCGCCTGCGCGAGCTGCTGACCACCGTCCATCGCATGAATTCGGAGCGCTATGTCGGCGATTCCAAACTCCATGAGATGGTCGCGGTCGCGATGGAGGAAAGCTGGGAGGTCTGCGTGGCCCACATCCAGCGCGTCACCGAGAGCATCGGTGCGGTGATCGGGCAGGGGATGGCGTCAGGTGAATTCGAGAAGAAAGACGTGATGCTCGCGGCGTTGTGCACCTGCACGGCGATGGTCCGGTTCTTCCATCCCCAGATCATTGCGCAATCTGCCCATAAGCCGGGCCCGTCGATCGACCAGATGATCGATTTTGTCATTGCCGGGCTGGCGCCGCACGCTGATGTGGCGAGACGTTGACGAGAGAATCCATCCCGTCATTGCGAGCGGAGCGAAGCAATCCATGGAGCACCTGACGCGCGGATGGATTGCTTGGTCGCGGAGCCTGTCATCGGGGGCGCATTCGCGCGACCCGTTGGCTCCTCGCCATGACGGCCAAACCTGAAGAAAGATACGACCGTGGACGCATCAAGCCCGAAAGACCTGCATTACTACGAGCCGCGCAATGGCCATGGCCTGAAGCACGACCCGTTCAATGCCATTATCGCCCCGCGCCCGATCGGCTGGATCTCGTCGCGCGACACCAGGGGCCACGTCAATCTCGCGCCCTACAGCTTCTTCAACGGCTTCTGCTACACGCCGCCGATCATCGGATTTTCATCGACCGCCTGGAAGGACAGCGTCGGCAATATCGAGGAGACCGGGGAATTCGTCTGGAATCTCGCGACCCGGGATCTGGCGAAGCAGATGAACCTGACCGCCGCGCATGTCCCCCAGGACGTCAGCGAATTTGAAATCGCCCGGCTGACCGAGGCCCCCTGCAAGCTCGTTGGCGTACCCCGGGTTGCGGAAAGCCCGGTGTCGTTTGAATGCAAATTATCGCAGATCGTCCAGTTGCAGGGCGCCGACGGCAGGAAGGCGCAGGCCTGGCTCGTGCTCGGCGAGGTCGTCGCCGTCCACATCGACAAGGCCCTGATCAAGGACGGCGTCTATCAGACTGCGCTGGCGCGGCCCATCGTGCGTGCCGGCCGCAAGGGCGACTATTTTGAAATCAGGCAGGATGCCATGTTCGAGATGCCGCGGCCGGATTAACGCCGGATTGACGCTAAGTGACTGATCGCGTTTCGGAACTGTTGCGGCCGCCCGCCGTTATCCACGAACCATGCCCGCATCAATTTCATTTTATTTAAACGTGAAGTATCAACCAAAGCTCACGCATTTCGCTAGAGTGAATAGCCCGTTGGCATAAGTGTAGTTGCCGCATCGCGCCCGTTGCGCCGACCCTTAAGGACACAGCCCATGAGCTCCTTCCGCCGCGACTTCATCACCAAGCCGATCTTTTCCTGGGCCCGCGGCGTGTTGCCGGCGATGTCGGACACCGAGCGCGAGGCGCTGGAGGCCGGTGACGTCTGGTGGGATGCCGACCTCTTCACCGGCAATCCCGACTGGTCGAAACTGCTCGCCACCGCGCCGGCGACGCTGACGGCCAAGGAGAAGGCCTTCCTCAACGGCCCGGTCGACGAGCTCTGCGCGATGCTCGACGACTGGAAGATCAACTGGGAATGGCGCGACCTGCCGGCCGAGGTCTGGGCCTTCATCAAGCGCAAGAAATTCTTCGGCATGATCATCCCGAAGGAACATGGCGGGCTGGGCTTCTCGCCCTACGCGCATTCGGAAGTGGTGCGC
Source organism: uncultured Alphaproteobacteria bacterium (assembly GCA_963829315.1). Classification (GTDB taxonomy): domain Bacteria; phylum Pseudomonadota; class Alphaproteobacteria; order Rhizobiales; family Xanthobacteraceae; genus Bradyrhizobium. The sequence goes on from CAWHIO010000016.1 coordinate 18,186, forward strand.
AAGCTTTCGTCGCGTTCGCTGACCGCCGCCGTCACCGTGATGGTGCCGAACTCGCTGGGGCCGGGCGAACTGTTGATGCGCTTTGGCACCAGGGAGCAGCAGCAGCAATGGCTGCCGCGGCTGGCCGATGGCCGCGACATTCCCTGCTTCGGACTGACCAGCCCGGAGGCCGGCTCCGATGCCGCGTCGATGATCAATTCTGGCGTGATCTGCAAGGGCACCTTCGAGGGCCGCGAAGTGCTGGGACTGCGCCTCAACTGGCACAAGCGCTACATTACGCTCGGTCCGGTCGCGACGCTGCTGGGGCTGGCCTTCAAGGCCTATGATCCGGATCATCTGGTCGGGACCGAAGACGAACTCGGCATCACCGTGGCGCTGATCCCGACCCATCTCCCCGGCGTTTCGATCGGGCAGCGTCACCTGCCGGCGATGCAGGTATTCCAGAACGGTCCGAACTGGGGCAAGGACGTCTTCATCCCGATGGATTACATCATCGGCGGCCAGGAACGTCTCGGCCAGGGCTGGAAGATGCTGATGACGGCGCTCGCCGCCGGACGCGGCATCTCGCTGCCGTCGCTGTCGGCGGCGGGGGCGGCCTATGCGGCGCGGACCACCGGCGCCTATGCGCGGATTCGCGAGCAGTTCGGCATCTCGATCGGCAAATTCGAAGGCATCGAGGAGCCGCTCGCCCGCATCGCCGGCACCGCCTATCTGCTCGATGCGGCGCGGCGGCTGACCTGTGCCGCGCTCAACCAGGGCCATCATCCGGCGGTGATTTCCGGGATCATGAAGCTGCAGGCCACCGAGCGGATGCGGATCGCGATTGACGACGCGATGGATATCCACGGCGGCAAGGCCGTGATCGACGGTCCGCAGAATTACCTCGGCAATCTCTATCGATCGGTACCGGTCGGCATCACGGTGGAGGGCGCCAATATCCTGACCCGCAATCTGATCGTGTTCGGGCAGGGCGCGATCCGCGCGCATCCTTATCTATTGCTGGAAATGAACGCGCTTGGCGAGCAGGACCGCGCCAAGGGGCTGGACGCCTTCGACAACGCGTTCTGGAAGCATGTCGGTCATAGTTTTACGACCATGTTCCGCGCCTGGGGCCGTTGCTGGAGCTTCGGCATGTTCGCGCCCGCGCCGGACGCCGGTGCGGCGAGCGGATTTTACCGCCAGCTCTCGCGTTACGCGTCGGCCTTCGCGCTGTGCGCCGACATGGCGCTGTTGACGCTGGGCGGCGCGCTCAAGCGCAAGGAAATGCTCTCGGCGCGGTTCGGCGACATCCTCTCCGAATTGTATTTGCTCTCGGCCGTGCTCAAGCGCTGGCAGGACGAGGGACGCCAGGCGGCCGACTTTGCCGCGCTTGAATGGTGCATGGAGAGCGGCTTCCGCACCATCGAAAACCGCTTCGCGGAAATCCTGGCGAATTTGCCGAACAGGTTTGTCGCCGTCGTCCTCAAGTTCCTGATCCAGCCGTTCGGCGCCCGCGTGCTCGGCCCGTCGGACCTTGTGGTGCATCAATGCGCGCAACTGGTGCTGGAGCCGTCGGCGGCGCGTGACCGGCTGACCGCGGATCTGTCGCATGTCGACGATGACCGTGGCGCCGCGCGGCTGGAGAAGGCGTTCCTGCTCGTCACCGCCGCGGAGGATATCGCCAGGCGAATGCATGCCGCGCGTCTTCATGATCTGAAGGAGGCGGTGGCCAAGGGCGTCATCACGCAAGGCGAGGCCGACCAGCTCGCCGCGGCCCACGAAGCCGCCGCAAAAGTCATCGAGGTCGATGATTTCGCGCCGGAGGCGTTGTCGCCGATCTACAAGAAGCCGGCCGACGTGCACCAGTTCTTTGGGGAGATCGGTGAAACCAGGGTGGCGAGCTGATGACGCGACCGGTCTTTATTATCGACGGCAGCCGCACGCCGTTCCTGAAAGCGCGCAGCGGGCCGGGGCCTTTCACGCCGGTCGACCTCGCCGTCCAGTGCGGCCGGCCATTGCTCGCCCGGCAACCCTTCGCAGCCACGGCGTTCGACCAGGTCATCCTCGGCTGCGTCAATGTCATTGCCGACGAGATGAACCCGGCCCGGGTCGCAGCGCTTCGGCTCGGCATGGGCGAAGCGATGGTGGCGTTCACGGTGCAGATCAATTGCGGCTCCGGCATGCAGTCGATCGACACCGGCTACCGCTATATCCGCGAGGGCAATTCCGATCTGATTTTGGCGGGCGGCGCGGAAGCCCTGAGCTATGCGCCCCTGGTGTGGCCGCAGCAAGGGGTGCGCTGGTTTGCAGGGCTTGCCGGCGCCAAGGGCATTCTCGGGAAGTTGGCCGCGATCGCCAGGGCGCGTCCGGCCTATTTCAAGCCGATCATCGGCCTGGAGCGCGGCCTGACCGATCCGATCACCGAACTCAATATGGGTCAGACCGCCGAAGTGGTCGGCCATCTCTTCGGCATCACGCGCGCGCAGTCCGACGCCTATGCCGCCGAAAGCCACAAGCGGCTGGCGAATGCGCAAGCACAGGGCTTCCTGAAAGGAGAGGTTGAGACCGCGTTTGCCCGCGACGGAAAATTCTACGATCACGATGACGGCGTGCGGCCGGATTCCACGCCGGAGAAACTGGCGGGATTGAAGCCGGTGTTCGAGCGGCCGTGGGGCCAGGTCACCGCTGGCAATTCCTCGCAGATCACCGACGGCGCATGCTGGACTATCCTGGCTTCGGAAGACGCGGTCAAAAAGCATGGCCTGACGCCGAAAGCCGTCATCGTCGACAGCCAGTGGTCGGCGCTCGATCCCTCGATCATGGGGCTCGGCCCGGTGCTGTCGGCGAGCGAACTTTTGAAGCGCAACAAATTGTCGCTCGGCGACATCGAGACCTGGGAATTGAACGAGGCGTTCGCCACCCAGGTGCTGGGATGCCTCGCGGCGTGGAACGACGAAAAATTCTGCCGCGAGATTTTGGGCCTTGAGGGGGCGGCCGGGCAGCTCGACCGTGCCAAACTGAATGTCGATGGCGGCGCCATCAGCCTTGGCCATCCCGTCGGCTGCAGCGGCAACCGCATCGTGCTGCATCTGGTCAATGCGATGAAGCGGCTCGGCACCAAGCGCGGCATCGCCACCGAATGCATCGGCGGCGGGCAGGGCGGCGCGATGTTGATCGAGACGGTATAGGGAACGCCATGGACAGCAGAATCATGGACGTCCTCAAGGATCGCGTGCTCGAACTCGGGCCGCAGCCCGATGCGAGCGGTCCCTACCGGAATTTCAAGCTGACGCGCGATGCCGACGGCATCGCCTGGCTGTTGTTCGATCGCGCCGGCACCAGCGCCAACACGCTGTCGGCCGACGTGATCGCGGAACTCGACACCGTGCTCGCGGCGCTGGAGAGCGAGCGGCCGACCGGGCTGGTCATCCGCTCGGCGAAGGCCTCCGGCTTCATCGCCGGCGCCGACGTCAACGAATTCCGCGGCGCCGCCGATCCGGGCCCGGTTGAGGCCGCCATCGGCCAGGCGCATGCGGTGATCGACCGCCTCGAAGCCTTGAAGGTTCCGAGCGTGGCCGTGATCCACGGCTTTTGCCTCGGCGGCGGGCTGGAAGTGGCGCTGGCCTGTCAGTCGCGGATTGCGATCGACGGGGCGCGCTTTGGCTTTCCCGAAGTGATGCTTGGCCTGCACCCCGGGCTCGGCGGCACCGCGCGCTTCACGCGTCTGGTCAATCCGATGCAGGCGATGACCTTGATGCTGACCGGCAAGACCATCGACGCGCGCCGGGCGAAATCGCTCGGGCTGGTCGATGCCGTGACGCAGGAGCGGCATGTTCGCAATGCCGTCAAGGACGCGGTGTTCGGCCACCTCAAGCGCGCCCGCCCCGGACTTCTCAACACCGTCCTGAATTGGGGCCCGGCCAGAGGGTTTCTCGCCTCGCGGATGCGCAGGGAAGCCGCCAAGGCGGCGTCGCCCGAGCATTATCCCGCACCGTTCGGGCTGATCGATCTCTGGGAGAAGCACGGCGGCGACAAGGCCGCGATGCTGGCCGCCGAAAAGAGTTCGTTCGCCCATCTGATGGTGACGCCGACCGCGCAAAACCTGATCCGGGTGTTCTTCCTGCGCGAGCAGATGAAGAAGCTCGCCGGCAGCGGCAACACGATCGGCCATGTTCACGTCATCGGCGCCGGCGCGATGGGCGGCGACATCGCCGCCTGGTGCGCCAATCAGGGGCTCAAGGTAACGCTGGCCGACATGAAGCCCGAGCCGATTGCGGGCGCCATCAAGCGCGCCGCCGATCTGTTCGGCAAGATCATGCGCAAGCGCACCGATATCCGCGACGCGCTGGACCGGCTGATGCCCGATCTCGAAGGCGAGGGCGTCCGCACCGCCGATCTGATCATCGAAGCGGTGCCGGAAAAGCTCGAGCTGAAGCAGAAGGTCTACGCCGGCCTCGAGCCGAAGATGAAGGCAGGCGCAATCCTCGCCACCAACACCTCGAGCATTCCGCTGCAGGATCTGCGGGCGACATTGAAGGCGCCGGAGCGGCTGGTCGGACTGCACTTCTTCAATCCGGTCTCGCGGCTGCAACTGGTCGAGGTGGTCAGCCATGACGGCAGCGATCCGCAACTGCTGAAAGAGGCGCTGGCCTTTGTCGGCGCCATCGACCGGCTGCCGCTGCCGGTCAAGAGTTCGCCGGGCTTTGTCGTCAACCGCGCGCTGACGCCCTACATGCTGGAAGCGATGGTGATGCTGGACGAGAACATCGACAAGCTCACCATCGATGCGGCGGCGGAAAAATTCGGCATGCCGATGGGCCCGATCGAGCTCGCCGATCAGGTCGGCCTCGATATCTGCCTTGCCGTCGGCGACATGCTGCGCTCGAAATTCGGCGATTCTCTCCCGCCGACGCCGGCTTGGCTGCGCGAGAAGGTGGCAAAGGGCGAACTCGGCCGCAAGACCGGCAAGGGATTCTATGTCTGGAAGGACGGCAAGGCCGACAAGGCGTCGGGTTCGCCAACGGCAACGCAGCCGACGCCGCAAATGATCGACCGGTTGGTGCTGCCGATGTCGAACGTCTGCGTTGCGTGCCTGCGCGAGGGTATCGTCGACAATCCCGACATGGTCGATGGCGCGATGATCTTCGGCACCGGCTATGCGCCGTTTCGCGGCGGTCCGCTGAACTACGCGCGAAGCCGGGGTGCGGAAGATGTCGTGGCGACGTTGCGCGCGCTCGCCACCAAGTTCGGCGGCCGGTTCACGCCGGATGCCGGCTGGGATAGTTTCAAGTAGCACCGCATCAATTCGCCGGGGACCTTTCAGGACATGACCGACAGCCAAGCCGTTCACGCCCCGCCGGTCGTGGAATCCGAACCTTGCGGAGATCTCTGCACCCGCACGCTGGCGATGCCGGCCGACACCAACCAGAACGGCGACATCTTCGGCGGTTGGCTCTTAAGCCAGATGGACATCGGCGGCGGCGTCTTCGCCTCCAAGCTCGCCAAATCCCGCACCGTGACGGTGGCGATCGAGGCGATGAATTTCCGCAAACCGGTCTATGTCGGCGATCTCGTTTCCGTGCATGCCACCCTCGTCAAGATCGGCAGGACATCGATCACCGTCCATATCGAGGCCTGGGTCTTGCGCCGCAAGGAGATGCAATCGATCCTGGTGACCGACGGCAATTTTACCTATGTCTCGATCGACGATCAGGGACATCCGCAAGCGATCAAGCAGGACCCGCCGCCGATTTCGGCGTGACGGTATTTGTCGCGGCCGGCCATCATGGCCTGTCCCGCTCTGAGGAAACGGCCCGAGCCGAGGAGATCCCCGATGTCGAAGCAGGATTCTGGAACAGCCACGCAGACGACGCGCAGGGCGGCGCTCGGCGTCATGGCTGGGTTGGGCGCCGTGGCGGCGGGTAGCGCACCACAGACCGCGCAGGCTCAAGGCGCCCAAAGGACCTTCGTCCTGGTTCACGGCACCTGGCACGGAGGCTGGTGTTGGCGCCGGGTCGCGGACGCGCTCGAAAAGAAAGGGCACAAGGTCTATGCGCCGTCATTGACGGGATTGGCCGACCGCTCACATCTGCTGACCAGGGACGTCAATCTGACCACCCATGTCAGCGACGTCGTCAATCTGGTGAAATGGGAGGACTTGAAGGACGTCGTCCTGGTCGGCCACTCGTCCGCGGGATTCGTCATCACCCAGGCTGCCGAGCAGATCGGCCCGTCCGTGGCATCCATCGTCTATCTCGACGCCTTCGTTCCGCAGCCCGGCGACAACCTGATATCGCTCGCCAATCCCGGCCCCAGGAAGGCGCTGGAGGATGCGGTGGCCCGCGGCGATCTGGTGGCGAAGCCGGTTCCGGCCGCGGCGTTCAAGGTCAACGAGAAGGATCGGGCCTGGGTGGATGCCAAATGCACGGCCCACCCGCTTGCCGCGGTGGTCGAGAAGATCACCGGCGCCGCAGCCCGCGAGAAGATTGCCCGCAAGACCTACATCCGCGCCTCGGGCTTCGACAGTCCGGTGTTCGATCAGACCCTGGCAAGATTGAAAACCGCGCCCGGCTGGAAGACCTATGAGGTATCGTCGGGCCACGACGTCATGGTCGACATGCCCGACCGGTTGGTCGAAATCCTGATCGAGGTGGCTTAAAGCATCTTCAGGCGAAGCATGCCCTCGGACTTGATCCGGGGGCGGCGACCGGTTCGCGTCAGGAAAACGCGTCAAATCAGGAATCTGGAGCCTCGTTTCAATTCAATCGAAACCGGGCTCCAGCAGGGCGCGCCACCCAACATTCGCAGCTCGGGCTTCAATAGCCGCCGCCGCCGCCGGCCTTTCGATCGGGATCTTCGTCCATCGGCGGAAACGGGTTGGCCGAGGGTGACCTGGCATTGGCGATCCCGGGGCTCCGGTGGATCTTCTTGTGCTTCTTGATTTGCTTGCTGCTTTCCGTCGCCGCCTTGGCTGGCGTGACGATGGGAACCGCCACCTGCGCCGTCGCGTAGACGGCCAGTGTCAAAAGCCCTATCGCAAATTTGCTCATGCGCCTCTCCCGATGTGGTTAGGGCAATCCTGTGGCGATGCCCGTCTGGTGTCACACCGCGCCCCCACGAACATTCCCGGGTAGTCGCGGATTTGTGATTGTTTGTTGATGGCGCGGGTGGGGGAACCGGCTGCCGGCAGCGGGCGTAGTGCAGCGCCGTGCCGGTGATGACACCGCGGAACTTCTTTTCATCGGCACCGTTGTACGCGCGCTCCCGGAAAGGGAGGATGCGCGGGACAGGAAATGTCGGATACTTACATCATCGAAGTCGGCTCGCAGGCGGCGGGAATCGTGGTGCGCGATACCGGCGGCTACCGGTTCTTCGCCGCCTCGCACCGCTTCAACCGGATCGAAGGTGAGCTGTTTCGCAACGTCCGCGAGGCCGAGCGGGCCGCGATGCGGCTCGCCAATGGCGGATTGACGCTCGTCACATAAGGCCCGTCACTTGCGCGCCGCCGCCATCAAACGGGTAACGGCTCTACCTGACCGGCGAGGTCGGCGGCGGTAACTGGCTCAGTGGGGAATTTCAGGGTTTTCCACGCGTTGATGCCGCCATACATTTCCTTGACGTCAAAGCCTCTTTCCAGCAACGGCACGGCGGCTTCTGCGGCGAGGCCGCACCATGTGTCCCAGCAGTAGAGCACCAGTGTCCTGTCCCTTGGAAGTCGTTCAATCCGGGCGAGAATGGTGCTTTGAGGGATTTGAAGGGCACCTTGTATCCGATCGATCAGGATCTGAGGAGGTCCATTTCGAACGTCAACGACGCAGATGCTGGAAGGAGCGCCCTTGATCCTTCGCAGCAGATCAACCGGCGTCATCGTCGCATCGAGCCTTGCCTTGAAATACTCCAGGCGAGTCATGCCGGTTGTCCCTTCGATAGTTCGATAGTTAATTGTATCAACCGGCAAACCGCGATCTTTGACTTCCATCAATAGGTCTATTGCTGATTTTGGCTGCCGAGGCTTTGGCTTTAACCGTAAAACGGCTTTCGGCCGAGCGGCGCCGGTCGGGCAAATCTGCCGCGTTGACCGGATCGCGGAACGGCCGCACCATGGGGCACCTTCGCCTGCTCAAGGTGCGCTGTGACCGTGCTTTCCAATCGCCAGACCGAGATCCTCAATATCGCCCGCGCCCATGGCCGGGTGATGGTGGAGGATCTGGCCCGGCGTTTCGAGGTCTCGGCGCAGACCATCCGCAAGGATCTCAACGATCTCTGCGATCACCGCTCGCTGACGCGGATTCATGGCGGCGCCATCATTGCCTCCGGCGTCGAGAACCTCGCCTATGAGGCGCGCCGTTTCGTCGCCGCCGAGGAAAAGAAGGCGATCGGGGCCGCGGCCGCGGCGCTGATCCCGAACGGCTGCTCGCTGTTCATCAACATCGGCACCACCACCGAGGAGGTCGCGAGCGCCCTGACCTCGCATGAGGATCTGCTGGTCATCACCAACAACCTCAATGTCGCGATGCTCTTGTACCGGCACCCGCGCATCGAGGTGATCGTGGCCGGCGGCGCGGTGCGCCGCGCCGACGGCGCGGTGATCGGCTCGACCGCGATCGGCCTGATCGGCCAGTTCAAGGTCGACTACGCCATCATCGGCGCTTCCGCGATCGACGAAGCCGGCGCGCTTTTGGATTTCGATTATCGCGAGGTGCAGGCCGCGCAGGCCATCATCGCCAATGCGCGCAGCGTGATGCTGGTGGCGGACTCCACGAAATTGCGGCGCAGCGCCCCGGTCCGCATCGCCGATATCAGCCAGATCAATACCTTTGTCACCGACGTCGCGCTGCCGGCAGGGCTCGCCGGCGTCTGCCAGGCCCGCGGCATCCAGGTGATCGAAGCGATGCCGAAATCCGCCGGCGATATGGACGAGGCGGGGCTAGAACCCGCTTCGGCCGCGGCGGGCCGGGGATAGTTCTGGTTTCGCTGTTGCTTTCACATTTGGTTGTGATTTAATCCAAAACGAAAGAAAAATCGCCGATACGAAGGCGAGTCGCCGGGGAAGCGTCGTTTGGAGCGGATTTTCGACCTCGCAATCATTGGGGGCGGCGTCAACGGCTGCGGCATCGCGCGCGATGCGGCGGGCCGGGGAAATTCTGTTTTCCTGTGTGAAATGAATGATTTGGCGAGCGGGACGTCGTCCTGGTCGACCAAGCTGGTGCACGGCGGGCTGCGCTATCTCGAATATTACGAATTCCGCCTGGTCCGCGAGGCGCTGATCGAGCGCGAAATCCTCTGGGGAATCGCGCCGCACATCATCCGCCCGCTTCGCTTCGTGCTGCCGCATCATGACGGCTTGCGGCCGACCTGGCTGTTGCGGCTCGGGCTGTTCCTTTACGACCATATTGGCGGCCGGCATTTGCTGCCGCCGACCCGCTCAGTCGATCTGACCCGCGACGAGGTCGGCAAGCCGCTGGCGCCGCATCGCTTCACCAAAGGCTTCGAATATTCCGACTGTTTCGTCGACGACGCGCGGCTGGTGGTGCTCACCGCGCGCGATGCCGCCGACCGCGGCGCGGAAATCCGCACCCGCAGCCGCGCGGTCGAGATCCGGCAGGAGGGTGGCGTCTGGCAGGTCACGGTCGAGAACGCTTTTGATGGCGAGCACTCCACCATCCGTGCCCGCGTGCTCGTCAATGCCGGCGGCCCCTGGGTCGAGCAGGTGCTGGCGGCGGGCTCCGGCGTCAACGCACGCGCCAAGGTCCGGCTGGTGCAGGGCTCCCACATCGTCGTGAGCAAACTGTATCAACACGACCGCGCCTACATGTTCCAGAACAGCGACGGCCGCATCGTCTTCGTGATTCCCTACCAGGACGACTTCACGCTGATCGGCACCACCGATCGCGATTACGACGGCGACCCCGCCAAGGTGAAAGCCTCGGCCGAGGAGATCCAGTATCTCTGCGATTCCGTCAGCGAATACCTGGCAAACCCGGTCAGGCCCGCGGATGTGGTCTGGACCTATGCCGGCGTTCGCCCGCTCTATGACGATGGCGCCAGCGAGGCCAAGGCCGCGACCCGCGAATACGTCTTCGAACTCGACACGCCCGGCGGCGCGCCGCTGCTGTCGATCTACGGCGGCAAGATCACCACCCATCGCCGCCTCGCCGAGGAGGCGCTCGAAAAGCTTGCCCCCTACCTGAAAGGCGACAACGCGCGCGAAGGCTGGACCGGCAAGGCGCCGTTGCCCGGCGGCGACATCGATGTCTCGGCGATCCCGGCGCTTTCGGCGGAACTGGTGCGCAGCTATCCATTCCTGACGGCATCGCATGCCAACCGGCTGGCGCATGCCTACGGCACGCGCGCCGCCAAGTTGCTCGGCGCCGCGAAATCGCTTGGCGATCTCGGCCGGTCGTTCGGCGCCAGCTTGACGGAGGCCGAAGTCAGGTACCTGATGCAAACCGAATGGGCTTGCACCGCCGAAGACGTCGTATGGCGGCGATCCAAGCTCGGATTGCGACTGACGCCTTCGGAAATTGCCGCCATTGACGACTGGATATCAGCCCATCGCGTCCCTCCCGAAAGCCCCTTGCGTGAAGCGGGAGGGCGGACATGAGCGTTGAGCTGGAGCACATCTCGCGATCGGCCGAGGGCGTTGCGGCCATCCGCGACGTTTCGCTGACGCTCGAGCGCGGCACCCTGAGCGTGTTGCTCGGCCCGACGCTGTCGGGCAAGACCTCGATCATGCGGCTCTTGGCCGGACTCGACAAACCGACATCAGGTCGTGTGCTGGTCGACGGCAAGGACGTCACCGGCGCCGACGTGCGGCGGCGTTCGGTGGCGATGGTCTATCAGCAGTTCATCAACTACCCCTCGCTGACCGTCTACGAAAACATCGCTTCGCCGCTGCGGGTGCAGGGCAAGCCGCGCGCGGAGATCGAAAAGCGCGTCCAGGAGGCGGCGCGGCTGCTGAAGCTCGAGCCGTATCTGAACCGCACGCCGCTGCAATTGTCCGGCGGCCAGCAGCAGCGCACCGCGATCGCGCGCGCGCTGGTGAAGGGCGCCGATCTGGTGCTGCTCGACGAGCCGCTCGCCAATCTGGACTACAAGCTGCGCGAGGAGTTGCGCACGGAGCTGCCGCGCATCTTCGAGGCTTCCGGCGCGATCTTCGTCTACGCCACCACCGAGCCTTCCGAGGCGCTGCTGCTGGGCGGCCGCACCATCTGCATGTGGGAAGGCGAGGTGCTGCAGGCCGGTCCAACGCCCAACGTCTACCGCCATCCCGACACGTTGCGCGTCGCGCAGGTGTTTTCCGACCCGCCGCTCAACATCGTCGGCATCGAAAAGAAAAATGGCTCGGTGCAGTATGCCGGCGGCGTGCAGGCGCCGGCGGCCGGACTCTATGCCAAGCTCGACGATGGCGCCTACCGGGTTGGCTTCCGCGCCCACCAGCTGGAGGTGGCCAACGGAATCGCCGGCCGCCATGCGTTTCATGCCACGGTGACGGTGACCGAAATCACCGGCTCGGAAAGTTTCGTGCATCTCAACCGCGACGCCTCCAACTGGGTCGCGGTGCTGCAGGGGGTTCACGAATATCCGCCCGGCCATCTGCTCGACGCCGTGCTCGATCCGGACAATTTGTTCGTGTTCGACGCCGCCGGCCGGCTGGTCGCCGCGCCGGGCGCGATGTGAGGGACATGGCGCATGGCCCGCATTGACCTGGTCGATCTCGCGCATTCCTACAGCGGCAATGCCGCCGCCGCGGAATCCTTCGCGCTGAAGCCGGTGACGATGACCTGGCGGCAGGGCGGGGCCTATGCGCTGCTCGGGCCGTCGGGCTGCGGCAAGACCACGCTGCTCAATCTGATCTCGGGCATCGTCACGCCGTCGCGCGGCAAGATTCTGTTCGACGGCGTCGACATCACGCCGCTGTCGACCCAGAAGCGCAATATCGCCCAGGTGTTCCAGTTTCCGGTGATCTACGACACCATGACGGTCGGGCAAAATCTGGCGTTCCCGCTCAAGAACCGCGGCGTGCCCCAGGCGGAAATCGACCGGAGAGTGGCCGAGATCGCGCAGCTGCTCGACCTCACGCCGTTTCTTTCGCGCAAGGCGCTCAGGCTCACCGCCGACGCCAAGCAGAAGATCTCGCTCGGCCGCGGACTGGTGCGCTCCGACGTCGCGGCCATCCTGTTCGACGAGCCGCTGACGGTGATCGATCCCGAACTGAAATGGCAATTGCGCTCGAAACTCAAGGCGCTGCATCGCGCGCTCGATCTGACCATGATCTATGTCACCCACGACCAGACCGAGGCGCTGACCTTCGCCGACACCGTGGTCGTGATGCATGACGGCCGCGTCGTGCAGAGCGGCACGCCGGCGGAATTGTTCGACAAGCCCGCGCATACCTTCGTCGGCTATTTCATCGGCTCGCCCGGCATGAACATCGTGCCGGCCGAGGTGCAGGGGCGCGAGGCGCGCATCGACGGCCACACCATCGCGCTGAACCGCAGCTATGACCGCCTGCCGCCGGGCGCGAAAATCGAGATTGGCGTGCGGCCGGAATTCGTCGATGTCGCGCCGCCGGCGCCGGGTCTGCTGGCGGCCGACATCGAGCGCATCGACGACCTCGGCCGCGTCCGTTTCGCGCGGGTGCGGATCGGCGAGGCGAAATTTTCCGCGAAAGTGCCGCCGGGATTTTCCGTGGCCGGCAACGCCGCCGGCCTGGTGTTCGATCCGTCGCACGTTCACGTCTACGCCGACAGCCTCCTGGTCGAGGGGACGGCCTGATGGACAAGACCGTCAACCAGAAGGCCTGGTTCCTGGTGCTGCCGGTGTTTCTGGTGGTGGCGTTCTCGGCGATCCTGCCGCTGATGACGGTGGTGAACTACTCGATGCAGGACACCTTCGGCAACAACCAGTTCTTCTGGAACGGCGTCGGCTGGTTCAAGGAATTGCTCGACCCGTCGACCGATCTCGGCGAGCGCTTCTTCGCATCATTGTGGCGCAACCTGTTTTTCTCCGCCGTGATCCTCGCGATCGAGGTGCCCTTGGGCATCGTGGTGGCGCTGTCGATGCCGCGGCAGGGCTGGAGCGTGGCGGCCTGCCTCGTGATCCTGGCGCTGCCGCTGCTGATTCCCTGGAACGTGGTCGGCACCATCTGGCAGATCTTCGGCCGGCCCGACATCGGCCTGCTCGGCTATGCGCTGAACAATATCGGCATCAACTACAACTACGTCTCCAACGAGTTCGACGCCTGGGCCACCGTCATCGTGATGGATGTCTGGCACTGGACCAGCCTGGTGGCGCTGTTGTGCTACGCCGGGCTGAAGTCGATACCCGAGGCCTATTATCAGGCCGCCCAGATCGACGGCGCCTCGCGCTGGGCGGTGTTCACCGCGATCCAGTTGCCGAAGATGCACCGCGTGCTCTTGATCGCGGTGCTGCTGCGCTTCATGGACAGCTTCATGATCTACACCGAGCCGTTCGTGGTGACCGGCGGCGGGCCGGGCAACTCCACCACCTTCATTTCCATCGAACTGGTCAAGATCGCGCTCGGGCAGTTCGACCTCGGCAAGGCCGCCGCGCTGTCGCTGGTCTACAACCTGATCATCATCATCGTGTGCTGGATCTTCTATACCGTGATGACCAATGCCGGCGCCGAGCGGCGCCCCGACAAGGGAGTCGCGTGATGCATTCGATTCCCGGCCGCCGCCTCATCCTCTCGCTGTTTCTGATCTTCCTGCTGCTGCCGATCTACTGGCTGGTCAATATGAGTTTCAAGACCAACGGCGAGATCGTCTCGACCATGACGCTGTGGCCGCATCAGCCGACCATCGCCCATTACGTGCGGATTTTCACCGATGAGAGCTGGTATTCCGGCTACATCAATTCGCTGAAATATGTGGTGCTCAATACGGTGATCTCGATCTCCGTGGCGCTGCCGGCCGCTTACGCGTTTTCGCGCTATCGCTTCCTCGGCGACAAGCATCTGTTCTTCTGGCTGCTGTCGAACCGGATGGCGCCGGCGGCGGTCTATGCGCTGCCGTTCTTCAATCTCTATTCGGCGATCGACCTGTTCGATACGCCATGGGCGGTGGCGCTGGCGCACTGCATCTTCAATGTGCCGCTCGCGGTCTGGATCCTGGAAGGATTCGTCTCCGGCGTGCCGCGCGAGATCGACGAGACCGCGTTCCTGGACGGCTATTCGTTCCCGCGCTTCTTCGTCAAGATACTGGTGCCGCTGATCGCCAGCGGGATCGGCGTCGCGGCGTTCTTCTGCTTCATGTTTTCATGGGTCGAATTGCTGCTGGCGCGCACATTGACCTCGGTCAACGCCAAGCCGATCGCCGCGGTGATGACCCGCACCGTCTCCGCGGCCGGCATGGACTGGGGCCTGCTGGCGGCGGCCGGCGTTTTGACCATCATCCCCGGCGCGCTGGTGATCTGGTTCGTCCGCAATTACATCGCGCGCGGCTTCGCGCTCGGCAGGGTCTAGGAGGGCACCATGGAGAGCATCGCATGGATGGCCTGGACGCTGCCGACCGCGATCTTTTTCGTGCTGCTGGCGGCGACGCTCGCGGTCATGACGTGGCTCGCGATCGCCTATCCGGAAGCCGAGCGCGTCGGCATTTTGCGGATTCCGACCACGCGCGGCGACCGCCTGTTCATTTCGCTGATCATGGCCGCCGTGATCCATCTGTTGTGGATCGGCTTCGCCGGCACCGACACGGTCGCGACGCTGCCGGTCGGGGAAGGGATTGAATTGTCGAGCCTGTGGCTCGCCACCGTGATTTCGCTTGGTTCGGCGGTTGCAATATTCCGCACCGTCTGAGGCAAGCGAAAAACAGCAGATCCGGGGCCAACCCGGGCCTGAATATGTCTGTCGCTGCAACGGAGGAACCACCATGCGACACTTGGAGATGAGCAAAGGTCCTTTGAGAAGGACACGCATCCTGATGATGACCAGCGCGCTCGCGCTGATGGCGGCATCATCGGCGGTCACCGCGCCCGCGTTCGCGGACGAGGCTGCTGCCAAAAAATGGATCGACGCCGAATTTCAGCCCTCGACGCTGTCGAAGGACGATCAGATGAAGGAAATGCAGTGGTTCATCAAGGCCGCTGCCCCCTTCAAGGGGATGGAGATCAACGCGGTCTCCGAAACTCTGACGGTCCACGAATACGAATCGAAGACGCTGGCCAAGGCGTTCGAGGAGATCACCGGCATCAAGGTGAAACACGACATCATCCAGGAAGGCGATGTCGTGGAGAAAATTCAGACCCAGATGCAATCGGGCAAGAATGTTTATGACGGCTGGATCAACGATTCCGACTTCATCGGAACGCATTTCCGCTACGGTCAGGCCGTCGATCTGACGGACTGGATGGCCGGCGAGGGCAAGGACGTGACCAATCCGGGGCTCGACGTCAACGACTTCATCGGCAAGTCGTTCACCACGGCGCCGAACGGCCACCTCTACCAGTTGCCGGACCAGCAGTTCGCGAACCTTTACTGGTTCCGCTACGACTGGTTCTCCAATCCGGAATACAAGACCAAGTTCAAGGCCAAGTATGGCTACGACCTCGGCGTCCCCGTGAACTGGTCGGCCTATGAGGATATCGCCGAATTCTTCACCAACGACGTCAAGGAAATCAACGGCGTCAGGGTCTATGGCCACATGGACTACGGCAAGAAGGATCCGTCGCTGGGCTGGCGTTTCACCGACGCGTGGCTGTCGATGGCCGGCAACGGCGACAAGGGCATCCCGAACGGACTTCCGGTCGACGAATGGGGCATCCGGATGGAAGGCTGCCGTCCGGTCGGCTCCTCGGTCGAGCGCGGCGGCGACGTCAACGGTCCGGCGGCGGTCTATTCGATCGTCAAATATCTCGACTGGATGAAGAAATATGCCCCGCCGCAGGCGCAAGGCATGACCTTCTCCGAATCCGGACCGGTGCCCTCGCAGGGCAACATCGCCCAGCAGATCTTCTGGTACACCGCCTTCACCGCCGACATGGTGAAGCCCGGCCTGCCGGTGATGAATGCGGACGGCACGCCGAAGTGGCGGATGGCGCCGTCGCCGCATGGCTCCTACTGGAAGGACGGCATGAAGCTCGGCTATCAGGACGTCGGCTCCGCGACGCTGTTGAAGTCGACGCCGGTGGATCGCCGCAAGGCGGCCTGGCTCTACCTGCAGTTCATCGTCTCCAAGACGGTGTCCCTGAAGAAGAGCCATGTCGGTCTCACCTTCATCCGCGAGTCCGACATCTGGGACAAGTCCTTTACCGAGCGTGCGCCGAAGCTCGGCGGGCTGATCGAGTTCTACCGCTCGCCGGCGCGCGTGCAGTGGACCCCGACCGGCAACAACGTGCCGGATTATCCGAAGCTTGCGCAATTGTGGTGGCAGAACATCGGCGATGCGTCGTCCGGTGCGAAGACGCCGCAGGCCGCGATGGATTCGCTGGCGGCAGCGCAGGACTCGGTGATGGAACGTCTGGAGAAATCCGGCGTCCAGGGCGCCTGCGGGCCGAAGCTCAACAAGAAGGAAACGGCTGAGCACTGGTTTGCGAAGTCGGCCAAGGACGGCAACATCGCGCCCCAGCGCAAGCTCGCGAACGAGAAGCCGAAGGGCGAAACCATCGACTACGACACGCTGATCAAGTCGTGGCCGGCAACGCCGCCGAAGCGCGCCTCGCTGAACTGACAGTTCGACGAAGACAGAAGGCCGGGAGTGATCCCGGCCTTTTTGAATCGTCATTGCGAGCGAAGCGAAGCAATCCACATTTCCGCTTGCTGTGCCATGGATTGCTTCGCGGAGCCTGTGATCGGGCGCGCATTCGCGCGACCCGTTGGCTCGCAATGACGATATAATCAATGCCATTGCGCCGCCCGTTTCAGGAGTTCACATGCGCATGATCTTTCGTTGCGACCCGGCATTGTCGGATCATCTGCCGCGGCCGGTGCCGGCGCGCGGCGCGCTGCCCGACTGGCTGCGGGCGATGCCGGCGAAGGCGGCTTCGGAAATTCACGGACGGGAGATTCGCACCGTCAAGCAATGTCCGCCCTTCGTCGACGCGATGGCCTACGGGGTTCTCGATCCTGCTGCCCTGCGACGTGACGGTCGATCGCGGGTCGTTTTCGTGGGCCTGGAATATTCCGGAGCCATCGACCCCGGGGCATCCCCGCGCGCCCTTGAGCTTTCATGTCGCGGCGCAGTTTGCCGGCGCGCCCTTTGCCAGGGGCGGGCAGGCCGCGATCAAGTTCAACAGCTTCTGGACCATCGAGCTTGAGCCCGGCTGGTCGCTGTTCGCCACCCATCCGGTCAATCGCGACGACCTGCCGTTTCGCCTGGTCACGGGACTGGTCGACGCCGATCGCTTTCACGACGGCGGGATCAATTTCCCCGCGATCTGGCTGCAGCCGGATTTTTCCGGCGTGCTGCCGAAGGGCACGCCGGTCGCGCAGGTGTTCGCGTTGCCGCGCGCGGCGCCGCAGCTGGTGTTCGAGAATTTTGACGAGGCACACAAGGATGCCTACGCCAGGACCGTCGCCGAGGTGTTGGCCGCGCCCAATGTGTACCGCAAACATTTTCGCGCGCGGCGGGGACGGATAGATCGGGATGGCTTCTGATCGAATTGGTCAGTCGGCGCGTTTGGCTTCACCTCTCCCCGGCGGGGAGAGGTCGATTTGCTCCTGGCGATGCGTAGCATCGTCCAGTGCAAATCGGGTGAGGGGAAGGCCGCTTTACGAGAGACCGTAACCCCTCACCCCAACCCTCTCCCAACGGGAGAGGGAGCCCACTTCCGTTGCGATTGCAGGTCGATCCGATCTCATCGCGCTCTAACCACCGCCGAGTGATTGGCGCAACGACGCCTCGTCGAGCCAGAGCCGGCCGTGCGGCGCCGAGGTCAGCGCCATCGCGATAGTGCCGAAGCTTTGGGGGCGCAGGCGATAGGCCTCGCGATAGGCGCGCATGGCGCCATCGAGATCGCCTGATTCCTGCAGCACGACGCCGAGATTGAGCGCGGCTTCGGCATGATCGGGTTTGATCTCGATCGCCTTGCGGTAGGCTTGTGCGGCGCCGTCATGATCGCGCAGATCCTGGCGGGCGAGGCCGAGATCGAACCAGACCGATGCCGGAGCCTCATCTTGCGCCGCGCGTTCAAGCAAGGGAACGGCGGTGGCATGATCGCCATCTTCCCATGCCAGCCGTCCCAGCCGGGCCGCGGCCTCGACGTTCCCGGGAATGGCGTCGAGGATCGCCCGCCATGCCTGCCGCGCCTGCGGCCGAAGGCCGGCCTGATCGAGCGCCCGCGCCTTTTCGAGAAATATCTCGCGCTGTGGCGCGATCGCGATGGCACGGTCGAGATGCGACAAGGCGGCGTCAAAATCCCCGACCGCGCGGGCAATGCGCGCCGCCAGCAGCCGCGCGGCCGCGTTGTCCGGCCGTCTTGCCAGGCTGGTCGCGATGTGACCGCGCGCCGCCTCAGTCTCGCCTTTGGAATACAGCACGGCGGCCAAGAGATGGCCGAGCATGGGTTCACCGGGCTGCCGGATCAAGCCCTGTTCGCAGAGCTGCCGCGCCTCCTCCGCCCGGCCCGCATTGAACGCGGCGGTGGCGCGGCGAACGATGTCCTCTGGCGTGGGCTGGATCATGTCCAGCACATTAGAGCAACGAGGCGGGCCCGCAACTGGCTGTCATCGTCCGCGAAGGCGGACGATCCAGTACGCCGCGGCTTTTCGATTCCATCGTTGCCGGCGGCGGTGGATGCCCCGCCTTCGCGGGGCATGACGAAAGAGAAAAGGCCGGGAGCGATCCCGGCCTTTTCAACGAAGGTGAGGCGTGCGTCCTTACTCCGCCGCGTCGGCGGCTTCCAGCGTCGGATAGTCCGTATAGCCCTGGGCGCCGCCGCCGTAGAACGTGGCCTTGTCGGGCGCATTCAGCGGCGCACCCTTCTTCAGGCGCTCGACCAGATCGGGATTGGCGATGAACAGCTTTCCGAACGCGATCAGGTCGGCCTGATTGGCGGCCAGTACCTTGTTGGCGAGTTCGAAGTCGTAGCCGTTGTTGGCGATATAGGCGCCCTTGAAGCGCTTGCGCAGGCTTGCGTAGTCGAACGGCGCGATGTCGCGCGGACCGCCCGTCGCACCCTCGATGACATGGATGTAGGCCAGCTTCAGCGCGTTGAGGTGATCGACGATGTAGTCGAACAGCGGCTGCGGGTTCGAATCGGAGATGTCGTTGGCCGGCGTCACCGGCGAAATCCGGATGCCGGTTTTCTCGGCCCCGGCTTCCGCGGCCACCACTTTCGAGACTTCGAGCATCAGTCTGGCGCGGTTCTCGATCGAGCCGCCATAGGCGTCGGTGCGCTTGTTGGCGCCGTCCTTGGCGAACTGATCCAGCAGATAACCGTTGGCGCCATGGATCTCGACACCGTCGAACCCTGCCGCCAGCGCGTTGGCGGCTCCACGCTTGAAGCTTTCGATAATGCCGGGAATTTCCGCTAGCTCGAGCGCGCGCGGCTCGGAGATGTCGGTGAAGGTGCCGTTGACAAAGGTCTTGCCCTTGGCGCGGATCGCCGAGGGCGCTACCGGCGCGCCGCCATCCACCTGCAGCGAGGTATGCGAGACGCGGCCGACATGCCAGAGCTGGATGAAGATGCGGCCGCCGCGCGCGTGCACGCGGTCGGTGACCTTGCGCCAGCCGGCGACCTGTTCCTTCGAATAGATGCCCGGGGTGTCCTGATAGCCCTGGCCCTGCTGCGAAACCTGGCTCGCCTCGGTGATCAAAAGGCCGGCGGAGGCGCGCTGCCCGTAATACTCGACCGCCAACGGATTGGGCACGAAGCCCTCGACCGCGCGGTTGCGGGTCAACGGCGCCATCACAAGGCGGTTGGGAAGCGTGATCGGGCCAAGCTTGTAGGGCTCGAAGAGTTTGGACGGCGTGCTCATTTTTGTGGCTCTCGGTGAATGGCAGGACAGGCGGGAAATACTGATGTGTGCCTTCGAGGCGCCCGCGGCAAGCAGCGAGCTATCACGATATCGCAAGCAAGCCCCGCGCGACACCGCGGGGCTTGCTGCGCAGCGGGCAGAACCGCGCGCGTAGGATGATTTGTTTGAAATGGGCAGCGGCGGAGTAAGGGCGTTTCGCCCTACCGGCGCGTGGGGGTTGAATGGCATCGTCAGGCAGGAAAACCATCGTCATTCCGGGACGCGCCATTTGGCGCGGGCCCGGAATCCATACTCCCGATCGTGGTTTTGGATTCCGGGTTCAGTCCTGCGGACTGTCCCGGAATGACGCGGTGCGCGCTAACTCACCCCGAGAAAATCGCGCTTGCCGATTTCGACGCCGTTGTGACGGAGGATGCCGTGCGCGGTCGCGGCGTGGAAGTAGAAGTTCGGAAACGCGTAGCGGTTGACGAACTCCTGGCCCTTCAGCGTGACGTTGGTGTTGGGTCCTGCCGGGAAGGTCACGTCCTTTGCATCGGCGCCTTCGAACTGCGCGGGCTTGAACGTTTTCAGATAATCGGTGGTTTTCGCCAGCCGCTGGCGCAATTCCTCGAAGCTCTTTTCGGTGTCGGGCGTGGTCGGCACCTCGCTCCCCGTCAGCCGCGCGCAGCCCTTGGCGGCAAAATCGCTGGCGAGCTGAATCTGCTTCGACAGCGGCAGCATGTCCGGAAAGAGCCGCGCGCCGAGCAGCACCTCGGGCTGGATCTTCTTCACCTCGCAATAGGCCTCGGCTTTTTTGAGCAGGCCGGAGAGGCTGCCGAGAATCTGCAGGAAGGCGGGAACGGTCGAGTCGTAGAAGGACATCTGATGCTCTTTTCGGTTGGCGGGGAGGATTGCGTTCGAAGCATTTCCCAAAGCGGGATGGTTTTGATCAAATAGTGGGTCCGCAGGTTCAGTCCACCTCTCCCCGGCGGGGAGAGGTCGATTTGCGGCAGCAAATCGGGTGAGGGGGCGCTGGACTAACGAGAGACCGTAACCCCTCACCCCAGCCCTCTCCCAACGGGAGAGGGAGCGCACTTCCGTTGTCGCTGCTACTCAATCCGATCTCTCGTGCCTCTACCGTACGCTCACTGCCCCCTGGGTTTGCGGCGGCGTGCGCGGTCCACGCATTCGCGCCAGCAATTCGGCCGTCGGCCAGGAATCCGCCGGCAGGCCGTATTTGATCTGCATCGCCTTCACCGCGCTGCGGCTCTGCTGGCCCATCACGCCGTCGACCTTGCCGACATTGAAGCCCGCGCGCACCAACAGTTGCTGCAGCTCGCGCAATTCGTTGAAGGGCAGCTGCGCGACCCGCGCGGCGGGGCGCTGCATCGGCGGCGCGCCTGCGATGCGGGTGGCGAGATAGCCGGCGGTGGTCGAATAGATCAGCGAGTTATTCCATTCGGTGTAGGCGGCGAAATTGGCATAGGCGAGGAACGCCGGCCCCATGCGGCCCATCGGCAGCAGCAGCGAGGCCGGCATGTCGTCGTTCGGCAACGGCTTGCCGTCCGGATAGGTTACGCCGAGCTGGGCCCATTTCGAACGCGGCAGCTGGACGGTGAGGTCGGCCTGATCCCAGGGAAAAGTTGACGTCGCCGTCACGCGCACTTCCTGCAGCCAGGGTTCGCCGCGCCGCCATTTCAGCCCGTTGGCGATGTAGTTCGCGGTCGAGCCGATCACGTCCTCCGGGCTGCGCAAGAGATTGCGGTGGCCGCCGTAATCCACCGCGTAGTTGAAATAATGCGTCGGCAGGAATTGGGTCTGGCCGAGTTCGCCGGCCCAGGAGCCGATCATCTCGTCCGGCGCAAGATCGCCGCGGTCGACGATCTTCAGCGCGGCGATGGTCTCGCCGACGAACCGCTCGGAGCGGCGGCAGTCATAAGCCAGCGACACCAGCGAGCGCAACGTCGGCAGATTGCCCATGTTGGCGCCGAAATCGCTTTCGAGGCCCCAGAACGCGGCGATCACGGCCGGCGGTACGCCATATTCCTTCTCCGCGCGCGCAAACGCCGCCGCGTGGGTCTTGATTTGCGCCTGGCCCTGCTGCATCCGGTAGGCTGCGGCCATGCGGCCGGCAAACTCGGTGAACACCTGCCCGAACACGCGCTGGCCGCGATCGCGGTTGACGATGCCCTGGTCGTAGACGAGGTAGGGCGCGGCTTCCGCGATCGCGCGCTGCGACACGCCCGCGGCGATCGCCTGCTGCTTCAAATCGGCCAGGAAGCGATCGAAGCTTGCGCCATTGTGGCAGGCGGCTGCGCGCGGTGAGGTCGGTGGTCTGGCCGGGGCCGCCATGGGCTGGCCGAGAGGCGCGGCCGATTGGGCCGACACTGGCCCGCACGGCATCGCCGACAAAATAGCGGCGAGCAGGAATAAGGTCGTCAAAATCGTTCGCATGCAGTTTCCGATTGGGCAGGAACAGGCTGGATGTGGTGCTGTCCTAGCATCATTCCGGCCGCGCCGTCATGCGCGGCCTGCCTAAAACTGAGGCTCTCCGGAATTCTCTGGAGGCAGGCCGGCACGCTCCCGTCGCGGTCCGGATTCGGTCGCGACTTGCTGCCGCAAACTCAATATAGTCGCAGCGACAGAGCGAGGCGCGGAACTCTTCATGGACCACTTGTGCGGCAAGGCCATCATTGCATCGGGCTTCCATACTTTCAGGCGCGGCGACATCGACCATTTTCAGGACGCGCTGATTTCCATAGGTTCTGACGGCGCCATTGTTTCCGTGCTTCGCCCGCACGACGACAACTATAATGAGCAGAAGGACAGCCAGAAGGCCGCGGGCCGGCTGGTGACCCTGCCGGAAGGCGCCTATCTGCTGCCGGGCTTCGTCGATCTGCATATTCACGCGCCGCAATACCCGCAGCTCGGCAGCGCGCTCGACGTCCCGCTCGAGGTCTGGTTGCAGAAATACACCTTTCCGCTGGAAGCCCGCTACGCCGACGCGGCCTTTGCCCGCAGGAGCTATCGGCTGCTGGTCGACGACCTCATCGCCAATGGCACCACCACGGCACTTTATTTTGCGACCATTCACCAGGAGGCCACGCGCATTCTCGCCGATATCTGCCTTGAGGTCGGCCAGCGTGCGCTGATCGGCAAGGTGGCGATGGACAATGCGGAGCAATGTCCCGACTTCTACCGCGACGCGTCGCCGGAGGCGGCGATGCGCGGCTCCGAAGAGCTGATCGGTTACATCCGCAGCCACCCCGCCAACGCCGCGGCGCTGGTCAGGCCGGTGGTGACGCCGCGTTTCATTCCTTCCTGCACCGACGCGACGCTGGAGGGACTGGGCGCGCTGGCCAAAAGTTGCGGCTGTCATGTCCAGACCCACTGTTCGGAAAGCGATTGGGAACATGGCTATGTTCTGCAACGTCACGGCATCACCGACACCGAAAGTCTGGACCGTTTTGGATTGCTCGGCCGTCATACCGTGCTGGCGCATTCGAACCTGATCACGCCGCGCAATATGGACACCATTCGCGCCCGTGGTTCGGGCATTGCGCATTGTCCGCTGTCCAACGCGTATTTTTCCAGTGCGGTGTTTCCGCTGAAGGCGGCGCTCGAGAAGGGACTGCATGTCGGGCTGGGAACCGATATTTCAGGCGGCCCGAGCGCGTCGCTGTTCGACAATATGCGCAGCGCGCTGTTCGTCGCGCGCCTGCTGGAAAGCGGTGTCGACCCCGGCCTCCCGCCGGCCGAGCGCAGCGGTCAATCCGGCGTCTGGATCGACTTTCGCGACGCCTTCTATCTGGCCACCACCGGCGGCGCCGTCGCGCTCGATTTGCCGGTCGGGCATTTCTCGCCGGGCTTTCAGTTCGACGCGATGGTGATCGATACCGCCGCGCCTGATGGCACGATCCGGCTGTGGGACGAATTCGATTCCGGCGAAAACATCCTGCAAAAGATCATCTATACTGCGTCGAAGTCGAATATCGCGAGGGTCTGGATCGGCGGCCGTGATGTCTCGCGATCGCGCCCGAGCTCGGAGCCGAAATGACCAGAAACTGCATCCAGTTCCGCAAGCAAGGCCGGACCATTCGGCTCGACCGGTTTGTGCCGCAATCAACCGTGCTCGACTGGCTGCGGCTGGACGAGCGCGCGACCGGAACCAAGGAAGGCTGCGCCGAGGGCGATTGCGGCGCGTGCACCGTGGTCATCGCCAGGGAGCACGACGGCCGGCTGGTTTACGAACCGGTGAACGCCTGCATCGCCACGCTCGGCCAGCTCGACGGCGGAGAACTCATCACGGTGGAGGACCTCGCGCACGAGGGAAAACTGCATCCGGTGCAGACCGCGATGGCCGCGGGCCACGGGTCGCAATGCGGCTTTTGCACGCCCGGCATCGTCATGAGCCTGTTCGCGCATTTCCATGGCGAGGGCGAGCGGACCGACCGCGCCGGGATCAGCGATTGCCTTGCCGGCAATCTCTGCCGCTGCACCGGCTACCGGTCGATCGTCGACGCCGCCCGCGAAGCCTGCGCCGGCCCCGCGATGGACCGTTTCGCCGCCAACGAGGCCGGCACAATCGCCGCATTGCGCGAGCTGGACGACCACGCCGATGTGTTCGTCGGCGACGAGTCCGGCTTCTTCGCCGCACCCGCCAGCGAGGCATCGCTGGCTTCGCTCTATCAGCGCCATCCCGATGCCAGGATCATCGGTGGCGCAACCGATGTCGGGCTGTGGATCACCAAGAAGCTCGCGACCCTCGACAAGATCATCCATGTCGGCCGGGCCGGCCTCGACAAGATCGAAGAAACCGCCGATGCCTGGCATATCGGCGCCTCGGTCACATTGGCGCGCGCGACGCCGCCGCTGGCATCGATCGATCCGGACATCGCGGAGATCCTGCGGCGGTTTGGTTCGGTACAGGTGCGCGCGGCGGGCACCGTCGGTGGAAGCATCGCCAATGCGTCGCCGATCGGGGATCTGGCGCCGCTGTTCATCGCGCTCGGCGGCAGCGTCGAATTGCGCAAGGGCGATGCGGTACGCGCGCTGCCGCTCGAGCAGTTCTTCATCGGCTACGGCAAACAGGATCGCGAACCCGGCGAGTTCATCCGGCGTCTGATCGTTCCCAAACTGCCGGCCGCCAATTTGTTCAGGGCCTTCAAGGTCAGCAAACGGTTCGACGAGGATATCACCACCGTGCTCGGCGCGTTCCGGATCGGCGTCGACGGCGGCCGCATCGCCTCGGCGCGCATCGCCTTCGGCGGCATGGCGGCGACGCCGAAACGGGCAACCGCGGTCGAAAGCCAGCTGGTCGGCGCGGCGCTGCACGATGCGGGCACATGGAGGCTGGCGGCCGAGCGGATCAGCGATGATTTCACGCCGCTGACCGACATGCGCGCCAGCGCGGAATATCGCCTCAATGTGGCGCGGAATATCGTGATCAAGGCGTTGGCCGAGATCGCCGGCGTATCAAGTCCCATGACCCGCATCCTCGATTCCCGGGAGGCTGCCGATGTCGCGGGTTGAACCGCCAAGTCCGTCCTTGCGTCACGTGCATCGGGCGATGCCGCATGACAGCGCGTTCAAGCACGTGCAGGGTGCCGCCGACTACATCGACGACATCCGCGAACCCGAGGGAACGCTGCATGTGGCGATCGGCGGCGCGCCGGTCGCACGCGGCCGCATCGTGCGGCTTGATCTTGCCAGGGTGCGCGCGTTCCCCG
The DNA here is from genome assembly GCA_963829315.1 of uncultured Alphaproteobacteria bacterium. Taxonomy (GTDB): domain Bacteria; phylum Pseudomonadota; class Alphaproteobacteria; order Rhizobiales; family Xanthobacteraceae; genus Bradyrhizobium. Next base: position 43,812 of record CAWHIO010000016.1, read on the forward strand.
GCGTCCATGTGGTCATTACCGCCGACGATGTTCCCGGCAAGAACGATATTTCGCCCGCCAATGCCGACGAACCGGCGTTTGCCGCCGAGCGCGTGATGTTCCACGGCCAGCCGGTTTTCGCCGTCATCGCCACCACGCGCGACATCGCGCGGCGCGCGGCGATGCTGGCGGTCATCGATATCGATCGCGAACAGCCCAACGTCACGGTCGAGCAGGGACTGGCTTCCGGCGAGACCGTGCTGCCCGATTACGCGTTTGTCGGCGGCGACGCCGACGCGGTCATCGCAAGCGCGCCGCATCGCCTGGACGGCGTTCTTCATATCGGCGGCCAGGAGCACTTTTATCTGGAGGGCCAGGTCGCCTTCGCGGTGCCTGGCGAAGACCATGACATGCTGGTCTATTCGTCGACCCAGCATCCTTCCGAAGTCCAGCACGTGGTCGCCCGCGTGCTTGGCGTCGCCGACTCCTATGTGACCTGCCAGGTGCGGCGCATGGGCGGCGGCTTTGGCGGCAAGGAAACCCAGGCGACGCAATGGGCGGTGATCGCCGCACTGGCGGCGCGCGCCACCGGCCGGCCGTGCAAGCTTCGTCTCGACCGCGACGACGACATGATGATGACCGGCAAGCGGCATGATTTCCGGGTCGACTGGTCGGCGGGTTTTGACGCGGCCGGCCGCATCAAAGCGGTGAACCTCGAACTCGCCGCCCGCTGCGGATGTTCGGCGGACCTCAGCGCCGGCGTCGTCGACCGCGCGATGTTCCATTCCGACAATGCCTATTTCCTGCCCGCGTTCCGGATTCTCTCGAGGCGCGTCAAGACCAACACCGTCTCCAACACGGCGTTTCGCGGCTTCGGCGGGCCGCAGGGCGTGCTCGCGATCGAGCGCGTCATCGATGCCATCGCCCGCCAGCTCGCGCTCGATCCGCTCGACGTGCGCAAGGCCAATCTCTACCGCAGCGGCGGCGACGTCACGCCCTACGGCCAGACCGTGGAAGACCACGAGGTGATCCACCGGCTGATCGCGCAGCTGGAACGCACCTCGGACTATCGGAGCCGCCGCAACGCGATCGGGACGTTCAACGCTTCATCGCCGATCCTCAAGCGCGGCATCGCGCTGACGCCGGTGAAGTTCGGCATCTCCTTCACGCTCTCGATGCTCAATCAGGCCGGCGCGCTGGTTCACGTCTATCAGGACGGCTCGGTGCATCTCAACCATGGCGGCACCGAAATGGGGCAGGGCCTGTTTCAGAAGGTGGCGCAGATCGCCGCCGAGGAATTCGGCATCGGGCTCGAGCGCGTGCGCATCACAGCGACATCGACCGACAAGGTGCCGAACACCTCGCCGACGGCGGCCTCCGCCGGAACCGACCTGAACGGGATGGCGGTGCAGATCGCCTGCCGCGAGATCAAGGCGCGGATGGCGAAGTTTGCCGCCGCCAGCTGGAACGTGCCGGAGGAAATGGTCGAATTCCGCGACGACCAGGTGTTCATCGGCAACGAGAGCGTCTCGTTCGGGGAGCTGGCGAGACGCGCCTATGGCGCGCGCATCCATCTGTCCGCGGCCGGCTTCTACAGGACCCCGAAACTGCATTGGGACCGCGCCAAGGGGAGGGGCAGGCCGTTCCTTTATTATGCCCATGGTGCCGCCTGCAGCGAGGTCATCGTCGACGTCACCACCGGCGAGATGAAGGTCGACCGCGTCGATATCCTGCACGATGTCGGCCGTTCGCTGAATCCGGCGATCGACATCGGCCAGATCGAGGGCGGCTTCGTGCAGGGCATGGGCTGGCTGACCACCGAAGAACTCGTCTATGGCGAAGACGGCCGGCTGCTGACGCATGCGCCGTCGACCTACAAGATTCCGGTGGCTTCCGACGTGCCCGATGATTTTCGCGTCGCGCTGTTCGACAACGAAAACCACGAGCCGACCATCTACCGTTCCAAGGCGGTCGGCGAGCCGCCGCTGATGCTGGCGACCTCGGTGTTCGCCGCGATCGCGGACGCGATCCATTCGGTCAACCCCGGAAAGCCGGTGCTGCTGGACGCGCCGGCGACGCCGGAAGCTATCCTCAAGGCGGTGGGAGATTTCGACGCCGCGGCGGCGTTGGCGAACGGCATCCCCGGCAGCGGACCGATCTGAATGCAGTTGGTGTGGCGACGAATCCGGCAATCGCTTGAGAAGCAACGTCGCGCGGCCCTGATCAGCGTGATCAAGGTCGATGGCTCGGCGCCGCGCGAGGTCGGCGCGCGCATGGTGGTTGAACAGGGCGCCGGCTTTTTCGGAACCATCGGCGGCGGCCGGCTCGAATACGAGACGCTCGCGGTGGCGGAGGCCGCGCTGTCGGCGGAAACCCCGGTCGCCTCGGTGCGGGTATGGCCGCTGGGTCCGAATCTCGGGCAATGCTGCGGCGGATCGGTGACCACCCTGATTGAGACCTTCGACGCCGGCGATCTCGGCAGCGTTGGCGAACTCGCGGCCGCGGAGGAGGCTGGAGTGTTTGCCACCATCAGCCGCATGACCGCGCAGGGCCGGATCGTGCGCGAGATCAGGGCTGACGACGCTGACGGCGCGGAAAGTGCAAAAGGCCCGATCGAGCAGCGCTTCGTCGAGCGGTTCGGCGAGGAGCAGAAGACGGTGCTGCTGTTTGGCGCCGGCCATGTCGGCCGCGCGGTCGTTCTGGCGCTGTCGCAGCTGCCGTTCTCGGTGCGCTGGATCGACACCAGGGAGGGTCATTTTCCGGACTATGTGCCGGCCAACGTCACCACGATCAGGACCGACGCGCCCGAGCGCGAGCTCGATGCCGCGCCTCCCGGCGCCTTCGCCGTGATCATGACCCATTCTCATCCGCTCGACTATTCGATCGCGGCGGCGGCGCTGCGCCGCCCTGACCTCGGCTTTGTCGGCTTGATCGGGTCCGCCACCAAGCGCGCGCGGTTCGCGAGCCAGGCGCAGAAACTCGGCATCTCCGAGCCGCAGATTGCACGGCTGGTCTGCCCGATCGGTCTGCCCGGCATCAGGGACAAGGAGCCCAGCATCATCGCGGCAGGCGTCGCGGCGCAGCTCCTGATTGAAAGAGAGCGCGACGGTTGCAGCATCGTCGACAGCGGTGCTGAATAATTGAACAGCCGCAGCCTGCTCCGTCAGCGCTGAAATCGTGACGACCTCTGCCGCTGGAATGGCAGCCAACCGCTATGGAAGTGGTCTATGACAGGGATGTGCATTAGAAGCGTGAGCGACCCGACACTGGAACCATCATGACCGCTCAAGCCAACAAAGCCGCCGCGCCGGCGCATATCGAGACCGACGTGCTGGTGATCGGAGCCGGTGGCGCCGGCATGTATGCCGCGCTCGAGGCCGCGAAGGCGGGCGCCTCGGTCGTGCTGGCGGACCGCAGCCTGATCGGGCGGGGCGGCGCCACCGTGATGGCGCAGATGACGGTCGCAGCCGCGCTTGCCGAGCAGACGCCGGACCACTGGGAGCATCATCTGGCCGATACGCTCGCGGCCGGCCGCGGCCTGTGCGACGAGCGGCTGGCCGCTCTGCTGTGCGAGGACGGACCGCATCGGCTGCGCGAGATGGACGGCTGGAAGGTCGGCTGGGCGCGCGAAGACGGCCACATCAAGCAGGCGCAGGCGCCGGGCCACGACCGGCCGCGCTGCGCCTATGTCGATTTTCTCTCCACCGGGCCCGCGGTGTCGCGCGCGCTGCGCGCGCAGCTCAACCTGTCGAGCGGCATTCGCCGGATCGGCGAACTGATGATCGTCGATATCGCCCTTCGTGACGGGGTGGCCTGTGGCGCCACCGCGCTGCATCTGCCGAGCGGAGAGGCCGTCACGCTCGCGGCCAAGGCGGTGGTGATCGCGACCGGCGGCCTGACCGGGCTTTACCGGCGCAACAGCGCCTCGTCCAACATGGGCGGCGACGGCTATGCGCTGGCGCTGCGCGCCGGCGCCGAACTCATCGACATGGAGTTCGTGCAGTTCTTCCCGATCGGTCATCTCGCGCCGCGGCTGGTCGGCATGGACCCGATCATGTGGGATCCGTTCCGCTACAAGCTCGGCGGCAAGCTGCTCAACGCCGAGATGCGTGAATTCGAACAGGACTATGCGACGCCGGACACCCGCAGCGACGGCCGTTACGTGCTGACGCGGGATCTCGCGACCTACGCCATCACCCGGGAAGTCGAGGCCGGTCGCGGCAGCCCCGCCGGCGGTGCCTATCTCAGTTTCCAGCATTTGCCCGAGGCCGAGATCCGCAGCGCCTTCGGCCCGGTGGTGGACCGGCTCGCCGCCAACGGCATCGATCTGACCAAACGCCCCGTCGAAGTCGCGCCGATCGCGCACTACCACATGGGCGGCGTGCGGGTCGACGACACGCTGCGCACCGCCGTGCCCGGGCTTTACGCCTGCGGCGAGGCGGTCGGCGGCGCCAATGGCGCCAACCGGCTTTCGGGCAACGCCATCACCGAGGCGCTGGTATTCGGCGCCAGCGCCGGCCGCCACGCCGCGCGTCATGCGCAGCGCAATGCCTCGCGCTGGTCCGCGCCGGCCGCCCGTCCCGCGCTCGATCTGCTGCGTGGTGCTGCGCGGCGCGACGCGCCCAATGCGGCGGCGCTGGTGAGGGATCTGAAGGCGCTGATGGCCGATCAGGTCGGGCCGTTCCGCACCGAAGCCAAACTGCAATCGGCGCTGACTGCGATCGCGCGCACGAAAACCGAGATCGGCGAAATGCCGTTTTGCTCCGCCGCCGCGTTCGATCCCGTGCTGGTCGACTGGCTGGATCTTCGCAACATGCTGCTGGTGGCGCAATCGGTCGCGGTGCCGGCGCTGGCGCGCACCGAAAGCCGCGGCGCGCATCAGCGTGAGGATCATCCGGGTCTCGATGACGGCTGGTGCGTCAATCAGATCGTCGCGCTGTCGGGCGATAGCGCGCTGGAGCTCCGCCGCGCCGCGCCGTCAAGCGGGAGGGCGGCGGCGTGAAGGCAACGCTCGCGATCCAGCGCGGCGCGCCCGGCGAACTGCCGCGCGTCGACAATTTCGAGGTTGCCTTCGAGCCGGGTCAGTCCGTGCTCGACGGCCTGCGCGCGCTTCGCTGCGATGCCGACCCGTCGCTGGCGTTTCGATTTTCGTGCATCAACGCCAACGCCTGCAAGGAATGCATGATGCTGATCGACGGCAAGGTCGATTACGCCTGCACGGTGCGGCTGAAGGAAGGCGTCACCGCGCTGGCGCCGTTGCCGAAGAAGGCGCTTGTTCGCGATCTCGTCACCGAGATCGCGCCGCCGGACGAGCGGCTGTTGCCGCGGCGGTAAAAGCGGCGGTCGGCCACGAAATGACGGTCGGCATATCAATCGGTGCGGTGAGCTGGAATCAATACGGCGAGGCTCCGTGCTCTTGGCAGCACACGGCGCCTCGCCGCAATTGATGCATCGGCTGGAAACGACGCTACCTGCGGATCGTTGGTTCCCGGCCGATCCCTTCTCTTGGCAAAAGGGTCGCTGGCCGGGGGTTGGTAGTCCGCCATCGCGCTGGGGGTCCCAGCCAATGATTGAACTCTACCCCAGGCTGTCGGTTGGCCGAACTAAACAAATGTTTAGTGAGACGAAGGCGCATGATTAAAGAAAAGTTTAACGGAGGAAAGCCGCGGCATTGGCTGTGATTGCCAGCATCGTGACGGGAAATCTAATGATTAATTTAGGCTTGATGGTGCGAATCTCGCTCTAGCATGTGAAACCTTCCTCGCGTTGCATCGCTTAATCCAGCGATCAACCCCACGATTCCACCGAACGTTTTTTGATCGCGTCACGCGATTCGTCGGGGAAGCAACGGCGGTGTCGAACAACGATCGGACAAGGCATGCGAAAGCTGGTCGCCGGTCTGGTATCTCTCTTCCTGATGGGCGGATCTTCCGCGCTCGCCCAGGACGCCGGCAGTGCCGCGAAATCGAATTTTCCAGCCGCCGGCTACCTGCAGTTTCCTCCGCATTTTCAGCCGCGCCGGGCGGGCGCCGTTGACAAGGTAAGCGCCGCGCCGCCGCCGCTGCCGTCCTACGTGCAACCACCGCTCTCCCAGGCAGGTTATCTGTGGGTCCCCGGCTTCTGGGCTTGGCGCGAGCCGATCCCCGATTATTACTGGGTGCCGGGAACGTGGCTGCGGCCGCCGCGGCAAGGGATTGCTGTGGACGCCGCCCTACTGGAGTCGCGTCGACGGCGGCTACGTGTTTCACGCCGGTTACTGGGCCGAGCAGGTCGGTTTCTACGGCGGCATCGACTATGGCTTCGGTTACACCGGCGACGGATATCAAGGCGGCCGTTGGGAAGACGGCGTCTTCTCCTACAACCGGGCCGTGAACAATCTGGGATCCCTTGATATCGCCAACATTTACGATGAGGCCATCGCCGCCGACAGCAAGCCGGTGCGCGTCAGCTTCAACGGCGGCAGCAGGGGGACGACGGCGCGGCCGACGTCGTCCCAGCAGGCGCTGGCGGATGCGCGGCACGTCGAAGCGACCGCCGAGCAGCAGAAGCATTTCGAATTGGCGGCGATGGACCGCGCGCTGTATTCCAGGCTGAACCGTGGCGAGCCGGGCGTGGCGGCCACTTCACGTGCCGGTGTTCTTGAAGGCGCCGGCGTCACCCGCAGCGGCGGGCTGGTCGACAATGCCGCCCGTCCGGCAGCTCCGTGACGACCGGCGCCACCGTGAAGTAGCGGCTCTGCCGTCGATGCATGCTCGCGGAAAATTGAGAAAATTGAGCGAGTACGATTCTCATTCGTGACACAAAGCCGCGTGCAAAAACGGCGAAAGGCACAGCAAAGAAAAAAGAGGGCCGCCCGGCACCGGGCAGCCCTCACCGCATCAATGTGTCACGATGCCGCTTCTACTTACCAGCCGACGACGTAGCTCGACCCGCAATAGCCGTAGTCGTCAGCATAGGGCGAGCAATAGCCGCCGAGCCCGGCCAGTCCGAGGCCCAGGCCTACCAGGCCGAGGCCGCCATAATAGCCATCGTCGTAGTAGGGGTATCCATAGCCGCCATATCCGTAGCCGCCGTATCGACCGCCGACGAAGCGCCGGCCGCCCCAGCCGCCATGGAAGCCGCGTCCGCCAAAGCCGCGCATGCCGGCAAAGTTGCCGCCATGCATCGCACCCAAGCTGCCGCGGAAGCCGCCGCCATGGACGCCTGCCATGCCGCCGCGAAAACCACCCATGCCGCCACCATGAAAGCCGCCCATGCCGCCGCCATGGAAACCACCGCCACCGCCGTGGAACCCGCCGCCGCCGCCATGCCCGAAGGCCATCGCACTGGTCGGTCATTCCCGTTGCCAAAGCGACGGCCATTGCGCCGGCGAGAAGCTGTTTCCTCATAAGGTCCTCCTCAACTCTGTCGTTCACCAATATTGGCTGGCGAACAAACGGCTGCCACGGCCGGGTGGTTGCGGCGAAGGCACAGCGGGACGGCTAAAATTATTATTATGTTCGGGCTGCCCGCACCGGGCAGCACCGGATCACCCAACGGGATCGCAGCGAGATCACCGTGCCGGGAACGGTTGTGAAATACGGTGATCTACCCGCCGGGATGCCGGAGTAATTTACATGCCGACGAAGAAGGTCGATCCGCCCGGTGGCGGGCCCGACCAGGCGGCCGAAAGGCGCAACGCCTTCATAATAGCTGCCACCATAGCCGGGGCCGTAAGCCCAGGCCACCATGGCCGCCGACGAAGCCGCCGGCCGATTCCGGCCGTGGTGCGCGCCATGGCCGTGCATGGCCGCCGCGATGGAAACCGTTCCGTGGAAACCGACACGGCGCCGCCACGGTCGAAGGCCATGGCGCTGGTCGTCATACCCGTTGCGAGAGACCACGGACCATCGCGCCCGCGAGAAACTGTTTCCGCATCAGAACCTCCTTTATCTGCCGTTTCAATATATGCCGAACGGCGGCGCCGGCGAGGGAACTGTTGCATCGAAGCTGCGGCGGAACGACAAAATTATTGTGATCAAGCGTGACGGCTGCGACGAGCCGCTCACCGCTCCTCATCCGGATGCACCCAGACGTAAGGCGTGATCTCGCGCGTCTCGGTCAGCTTGATCATGTGCACCGGCGGCGCGTAACGTCCCTTGCGGCATGACCGGCATTTCAGCGATGCCTCGAGCTTCCACAGCGGCGTGTCGCGCGGGCGGCGGATGGCGTCGAGCGGCAGGCTCGCCCGCGTCTTGCAGCGGTTGCATTCGACCTCCAGCCAGCCGAGCCCGCCATGGAGACATTGCGCGATGGTCGGCGACGGCTGCGCCGGCCCGCCATAACCTTCCATCCGGATCGACCAGGCTTCGGCTTCGGCGCGGTCGGCCTCGCGCGCGGCCTTCTTGGCAGCCTCCCGCGCGCTCCTGGCGCGGATTTCCGCGCCCCTGATCCGGCCGCCATAGATCGATTGCCGAGACTTCGTGCTCATGGCCCGGCATTACAGCCGCATCGATCGCGCCGCGCAACGCCACTAGCGTTAGCGGCGGGGAACGGGGCGGGCACACCAAGGGTTTGTCAAATCCCGTTCTTCAGCCGTCGTCCCGGCCAAGCGAAAGCGCGAGCCGGGATCCATAACCACGAATCTCCGAACTTACGCGAAGCTGGGGCCACAGCTCTGTCGACGACCAGCACCGGTGGTTATGGGTCCCCGCTTTCGCGGGGACGACGTTGCTCGTCATTTTGCAATGACGGACGTCATTCACAACGACGCCGGCTCCGTCTCGGTCTCGATCGACGGCAGCGGCTCGTCATGGATTCTGTGCCTCGAAGCCCCGCAACCGCTGATAGATCGAAATCAGTTCGACGATGGTGCTCCACGAATTGACGAGATACTGAAACGAGGTTCGCACCTGCGTGAACGCGTTCAGGATCTGGTTCATCGAACCCAATGTGATCTTGCCGGCAACGATCGTCGGCCCGAGCAGGATGTAGGGAAAGATCACGTCGGTTTGCAGATAAACGATGCGGCCGACATTGAAGTACATGAAGTTCAGATAGAGCCGGAAGTAGTTGTGGCGAATGTTGCCGAACAGCATGGCGAGCGTCGGCGGATCGGCGCGGGCCGGATCGTCTTCGCCGAGCACGAGCTCCTTGCGATAGGCCGCCTCCACGCGCTGATTGAAGAATTCAATTCCGGGCAGCCTGATCCCGATCAGCGCCAGCGCGCCGGTACCAACGAGCGACCAGATCACCGCGGCGAACACCAGCGGATAGGGGATCGAGCCGATCAGGGGCAGCTCGGTGATGTTGCTGGACAGCCGCAACAGAACCGGCAGAAAGGCCAAGCAGCGTGAGAATCGAACTGATCAGGTTGACGCCGAGACCTTCCATCGTGGTCGCAAACCGCATGGTGTCTTCCTGCACCCGCTGCGAGGCGCCCTCGATGGTGCGCAGCCGCGGCCAGTTGGCGATGTAGAAGTCGTTCATCGCGGTGCGCCAGCGAAAGATGTAGTGGCTGACGAAGAACCGCGTCATCACGCCGACCACGACCGCGACCAGCGCGATGCCGGCGAAGGTCGACAATTCGCTGTAGAACTGCTCGATCGTGACCGGCTTTGATTTCGAAAGCGCGGCCTGCACCAGATCGTAGAACGGCCCGTACCAGCTGTTGATGGCGACGCTGACCTGGACCTGGAAGTAGGAGGTGAACAGGATCAGCGCGGAGCCGATGATCGACCATGGCGACCACGGATGCGGCGAGGATATCATCCAGAAGCCGGCGAAGATCGCGACGCTGAGCGCGAAATAGAGGTCGAACCACAGCGAGCGCGCCGACCAGAACAGCGCCACGCCGACGACGCCGGGCGCAGACGAGCCGATCAGATCGTCGGCGTAGCCATACCAGAACGCCATCGCCAGCGCCGTCCAGGCAATGGCCGACAGAAAGAACAGCTTGGGTCGGGGGAAAAACGAAACGAACATGGTGGATATCCAGTCTCGGGGTCAGATGTGGTGAAGGCTGAACGCACCATAGCCGCTGCGGCGGAATAGCCAACCGGGGATGCGCGATCGATGACGATGGTGTTCCGGACGAAGTGTTGTGGCTGCGGAGGGGACACATCGCATGTCGTCCCTGCGAAAGCAGGGACCCCCGCGTGAGAGCGCTTGCGCTCATGGACGCCGTGTCGGCTGTTTTGAGGCGCGCCGTTCGACGACTTTGCCCAACCGCTGGCGCCTGCGGTTATGGGTCGCTGCTTTCGCAGGGACGACGGATCGTTATGACCATGCCGATTTGCGCCACGCCGCGAGACTTTGCCTGACGGGCAAATCAACGGGCCAATCGATCGTCCCGTCCAGCCTTTGAGCGAAAAATATTTCGCTTCACCGATTTGGTAGACACAGCTTTACTAATTCGCTCGTCCCACCCCACAAGAGGGGCGTATCGCGATCGTCACGGACGCGGGGCTGGATGCGATGGACGCTTTAGCGACGCAAGACGAGCGGCGCTTGAAGCGGACGGCGAAGTCGTGTGGTCCTGACGCCCCGACGCTGGCGTCAAGTTGGCGAGAGGCAACTTCCGCCGGCGACGGGGGCAAGAAAGCCCGGTCCCCGGGGAGAGCGCGCTATAAGCCGTAAAACCATGCGTGCGGGAATGCCGGAGCGCCTCCGGTGAACTGCTGTGATGCTCGTGTGCGTTTACCATTGTCATGCGCACACGAGACTGCGGGTGCAGCGCGCGCCCGGCATTCCCTGCGCCCTCTGTTTGGAGAGGGCGAGAATTTCAGCACAGACTCGGGCGAAGCGTCGCGAGAACGCGAACGTTTATCCTGCCGTCATTGCCGTGCGACAAACGCGGAACGCGTTTGCGCAAGGGAGCGAAGCGACGACCGCCTTCGCCGACGCTCACCGAGGAAGGCGGAGGGTCGACTCGCATGGATGCAACGCAATGCGAGCGGGGTGGATTGCTCTCTAACTCGGGCACTGCGCGAGCGGAGAGCTCGTACCCCACCCCGCCGCTCATTTCTTCGCGTCGAAGCAGATGAGCGAGATTTCGCATCCTGCCCTGCGGCCCCTCCAGGGGAGGGTAAGGGCAAAACTAGGTCAGCCCGTCTGACTATCTTTTGGCATTGCGGTTTCCGGCGCATTTCTCGTTTAGAACGGGCCCGGAAAACGCCTCCAAGGCAACCAACCGTCAATGGTTTTGGCCGAAGATGGCGCTTCCAAAGGGTCTGGCAATGCTGATTCGCAGCGAAAAGTACGGAGTTCAGGGCGGGGCGGCCAAGGCCGTTGGCGCCCGTGCGATTCCGGCTGCGTCCTTGCCCACCCTGCTTCTCGGCGGGCTTCTGCTTCTTATCGGCCCCTGAGGGCCGTCTGGGCGGTTTGCGCCTGGGCACTCAGGGGTTGCGCGAGATCACCAGACCCCTTCAGCGCTCAAAAAAGCAGCGCACGACCCAAAGGAATTTTCGAAATGACCAAAGTGAACAAGTCCGACAAGGACCGCGTCATCATATTCGACACCACCTTGCGCGACGGCGAGCAATGCCCCGGCGCCACCATGAGCTTCGAGGAGAAGCTCGAAGTCGCCGAGATGCTCGACGACATGGGCGTCGATGTCATCGAGGCCGGTTTTCCCATCACTTCCGAAGGCGATTTCCAGGCGGTCAGCGAGATCGGCCGGCGCTCCAAGAACGCCATCATCGCCGGTCTCGCCCGCGCCCATCCGAAGGACATCGACCGCTGCGCGGAAGCGGTGAAATTCGCCAGGCGCGGCCGCGTCCATACCGTGATCGCGACCTCGCCGCTGCATATGCGCGTCAAGCTCAACATGACGCCGGAGCAGGTGATCGAGACCTCGGTCGCCAACGTCGCGCGCGCCCGCAACCAGATCGACGACGTCGAATGGTCGGCCGAGGACGGCACCCGCAGCGACATGGAATTTTCTCTGCCGGGTGGTCGAGGCCGTGATCAAGGCCGGCGCCACCACGGTGAATATTCCCGATACCGTCGGCTATACCGTGCCGGAGGAATACACCCACTTCATGCGCACCCTGATCGAGCGGGTGCCGAATTCCGACAAGGCGGTGTTCTCGGTGCACTGCCACAACGATCTCGGCATGGCGGTGGCGAATTCGCTGGCCGGTCTCGCCGGCGGCGCGCGGCAGATCGAATGCACCGTCAACGGCATCGGCGAGCGGGCAGGCAATGCCGCGCTCGAGGAAGTCGTGATGGCGATCAACGTGCGCAACGACGTGTTTCCGTAGTGGAACAAGATCGACACCACGATGCTGACGCGGGCCTCCAAGCTGGTCTCGGCGGCGACCTCGTTCCCGGTGCAGTACAACAAGGCGATCGTCGGCCGCAACGCGTTCGCCCATGAAAGCGGCATCCATCAGGACGGCGTCCTCAAGGATGCCTCGACCTACGAGATCATGCGCCCGGAGATGATCGGCCTGAAGCAATCCTCGCTGGTGCTGGGCAAGCATTCCGGGCGTCATGCCTTCGTGCACAAGCTGGAGGAGATGGGCTACAAGCTCGGCGCCAACCAGCTGGAAGACGCGTTCGTGCGGATGAAGGCGCTCGCCGACCGCAAGAAGGACATCTACGACGAGGACATCGAGGCGCTGGTCGATCAGGAAATCGCCGCCTCCCATGACCGCATCAAGCTGGCCTCGCTGACGGTGATCGCCGGCACCCATGGTCCGCAGCGCGCCACCATGAAGCTCAATATCGACGGCCAGATCAAGATCGAGGAGGCCGAGGGCAACGGTCCGGTCGATGCGGTCTTCAACTGCATCAAGCTGCTGGTGCCGCACGAGGCCAAGCTCGAGCTCTACCAGGTCCACGCCGTCACCGAGGGAACCGACGCGCAGGCCGAGGTGTCGGTACGGCTCGCCCATGAGGGCCGCTCGATGACCGCGCGCGCCTCCGATCCGGATACGCTGGTGGCCTCCGCCAAGGCCTATCTCGGCGCGCTCAACAAGATCGTGATGAAGCGCCAGCGCGACATCCCGGCGGCCGCGGCCGCGAGCTGACCACGAAGTGCGTCATTCCGGGGCGCATCGAAGATGCGAGCCCGATGACAGGCTCTGCGAAGCAATCCTCTGCCAGCAGGGTCTGGTTCTACGGACCATCCCTGAATGACGGGCGGAATGAAAACGCAGCGCTCTCACGCTGCGTTTTTGCATTGCAGCAAAAATCCCCAAAACAGCCCCTTCGAAAGGGGCAATGGCATTTAGGGCGGCTTCTCTGTATTGGTGCCGTTGGCATACAAGGATTTGGGAGCAGCGCCAGGCGCGTTCCCGCTGGATCACCCGGGAGGAAAAATGCGTAAACTGGTATTGGCCGCAGCGTCGATCGCGGTGTTGGCGCTGGCGGGACCGGCGTCGGCGCAGGCGCCGATCATCATCAAGTTCAGCCACGTCGTGGCTTCCGATACGCCCAAGGGCAAGGCCGCCGAAAAATTCAAGGAACTCGCCGAGAAATACACCGACGGCAAGGTCAAGGTCGAAGTCTATCCGAATTCGACGCTCTACAAGGACAAGGAGGAGCTGGAGGCCCTGCAGCTCGGCGCGGTGCAGATGCTGGCGCCCTCGAACTCCAAGTTCGGCCCGATCGGGGTGCGCGAATTCGAGGTGTTCGATCTTCCCTACATCCTTCCGGATCTCGCCACCTTGCGCAAGGTGACCGACGGGCCGCTCGGCGCCAAGCTGCTCAAGCTGCTCGAGCCGAAGGGCATGACGGGGCTGGCCTACTGGGACAACGGCTTCAAGCAGATGACCGCCAACAAGAAGCTGGTCACGCCCGCGGACTACAAGGGCCTGAAGTTCCGCATCCAGTCCTCGAAGGTTCTCGAGGCCCAGTTCCGCGCGCTCGGCTCGATCCCGCAGGTGATGGCGTTCGGCGAAGTCTATCAGGCTTTGCAGACCGGCGTGGTCGACGGCCAGGAGAACACCTGGTCGAACATCTACACCCAGAAAATGCACGAGGTGCAGAAATACGCCACGGTCACCAATCACGGCTACATCGGCTATGTCGTGGTCGTGAACAAGAAGTTCTGGGACGGACTTCCCGCCGACATTCGCGGCCAGCTCGACAAGGCCATGAAGGAGGCGACCGCCTTCGGCAACGGACAGTCGGCGAAGGAAAACGACGAGGCGCTCGCGGAAATCAAGAAGGCCGGAAAGACCGAAATCATCACCCTGACGCCGGAACAGGATGCGGCCATGCGCAAGGCGATGGACCCGGTCTACAAGGATGTCGCAAGCCGGGTCGGTCAGCCGCTGATCGATGAATTCATCAAGGAAACCGGCGGGGTCAGCCACTAATCAGGAAAGCCGGCAAACTCCCGCGGCGGGCGGGAGCTTGCTTTTTTCATCGGCGCACGCCGGGGCGGCGAGCGCTTGCGCAGGGGATTGATGACGCGACCGCAAATGTTCGTGGCGTGGGCGCGCAAGGGGGACATTGGTGCTGCTTCGTATCCTTGATCGGCTCGAGGAAATTCTGATCAGTTCGCTGATGGCGGCGGCGACGATCCTGATTTTCATTTCCGTCGTGCACCGCTTCGGCACCGGCGTGCCGTTTCTGTATCCCTATCTGATCGGCATCCACATCTCCTGGGCGCAGGAGCTGTGCATCTACATGTTCATCTGGATGGCGAAGTTCGGCGCGGCCTATGGGGTGCGCACCGGCATCCATGTCGGCGTCGACGTGCTGATCAAGCGGCTCAATCCCGCCTGGCAGAAGGGCGTCATTCTGTTCGGCCTGCTCGGGGGCGCGCTGTTCACCGCGATCGTCGGCACCATGGGCGCGAAATTCGTGATCGAATTGATGAGCACCGACCAGGTCTCGCCCGATCTCGAATTGCCGAGCTGGATCGTCTACGCCTGCATCCCGCTCGGCTCCTATCTGATGTGCTTCCGCTTCCTGCAGGTGTGCTGGCATTACTGGAAGACCGGCGATCTGCCGCATCATGATGCGACCAATGTCGACGGCATCGAGGTTTCTCCCGATGCGCCGGTCGCGCTGGGAGAAGCGTGATGAGCGCCGCTCTTATCTTCGGACTGCTGTTCGCCCTGATGCTGACGGGGATGCCGATCTCGATCTCGCTCGGCCTCACCGTGCTGACCTTCCTGTTCACGATGACCGAGGTGCCGATCGAAAGCGTCGGCCTGAAACTGTTTTCCGGCCTCGACAATTTCGGCATCATGGCGATCCCGTTCTTCATCCTCGCCGGCACCTTCCTGACCCGCGGCGGCGTCGCCCGCCGCATGATCGCCTTTACCACCTCGCTGGTCGGCCATCTGCCGGGCGGGCTCGGGCTTGCCGGCGTCGCGGCCTGCGCGATGTTCGCCGCGATTTCCGGCTCCAGCGTCGCAACCGTGGTGGCGATCGGCTCGATCATGATGCCCGCGATGGTCGAGCACGGCTATCCGAAGCGGTTCGGCGTCGGCGTGATCTCGACCTCGGGCGCGCTCGGCATCCTGGTGCCGCCGTCGATCATCCTGGTGCTGTACGGTGTCTCCACCAATACCTCGATCGGCGCGCTGTTCATGGCCGGCATCGTGCCGGGCATCATGCTGGCGCTGATGCTGGCGGCGGTGACCTGGTTCATCGCCTGGCGCAACGGCTATCCGAAGATGCCGCGCGCGAGCCTGAAGCAGCAATGGACCGCGTTCCGCGAGAGCGTCTGGGGCCTGCTCCTGATCGTGCTCGTGCTCGGCGGCATCTATGGCGGCATCTTCACGCCGACCGAGGCCGCTGCGGTTGCCGCGATGTACGCCTTCTTCATCACGGTGTTCATCTACAAGGAGCTGAAGCTCTCCGAGGTCGGCAGGGTGCTGCTGCAGGCGGCGAGCATGAGCTCGATGCTGCTCTACATCATCACCAACGCGGTGCTGTTCTCGTTCCTGATGACGCATGAGCAGATCCCGCAGGAGATGGCGGCCTGGATCATCGACAAGAATTTCAGCCTGTGGGCGTTCCTGCTGGTGGTCAACGTCCTGCTGCTGATGGCCGGCAACGTCATGGATCCGTCATCGATCCTGCTGATCATGGCGCCGATTCTGTTTCCGCTCGCCACCAAGATCGGCATCCATCCGGTTCATCTCGGCGTATTGATGATCGTCAATACCGAAGTCGGGCTGTGCCATCCGCCGGTCGGACTCAATCTCTATATCGCCAGCGGAATCGCGAAAATGGGCATCAGCGAAATCACCATCGCGGTGTTGCCGTGGCTGTGCGCGATGCTGGTCTTCCTCGGGCTGATCACCTACATCCCCGAGATTTCGCTGTGGCTGCCGCGCTTGCTGGGAATGATTTGAACGAGCGGGTAGTTGCGCAAGACTGGCTGCCGCATTGTCTTGCGCAAGCAAGTCCATGCAGGTTGCGAGGATCCGCGGCGCGCGGCAGTTGACAAGCATTAGCAAGATTACATCTTGGTAAGACAGGGCGTTCTTGCCAAACTGTAAGTTGATTGCGGGCGTGAGCGGGCTCATCTTTGTCCCACCTTCAAAGGAGGTTCACATGAGGAAGTTTGCAATCGCCGGCGTCGCCGCGCTCGCCCTCGCCGGCTCGACGGCGGTCTATGCCCAGCACAATCACTGGTTTCATGAGCATATGGGGCACATGCAAATGAACCCGGAGGACAAGGCGGCCTTTGTCGACGCGCGGATCGCGGCTGTCCATGCCGGCCTGAAGCTCAACGCCGATCAGGAAAAGCTGTGGCCGCCGGTCGAGAGCGCGGTGCGGGATTTCGCGAAATTGCGGATCGATCGCGCCAATGCGCGGATGAACGCCAAGCCGGAGGAAGTTGAGCAGAAGGATCCGGTGACGCGGCTGCGCGAGCGCGCCGACAACATGGCAACCTCGGCGGTGGCGCTGAAGAAGATCGCGGACGCGGCCGACCCGCTCTACAAGACGCTGGACGACGGCCAGAAGCGCCGGCTCGGCGTGCTGACGCATCGGGTAGACCGGTTCGGCGGCGAGGGCGGCTGGCGGCACCATGGTTTCGGGCATGGCATGATGGACGGCGATCGGGATCGCGACGGCCGCCGGGGCGACGGCGACCGGCTCTAGAGCAGGATCGGTTCTGATTGAATCAGAACCGACGCTCTAATCTTTGTTTTGGCGCGTTTTCTTCACGCGAACCGGTATCCGCTTCGCTCGAAAACGCTCTGACCGCGCCGGCTTCGCCCAGCCGCCGAGAGCCCAGGGAAGGCCGCCGGATTCCGGCGGCTTTTCCGATATTTAGGGCCGCTCGACGGGGCCGGGAAAACCCCGCCGGCTTGCTGGACATCGGGGGGTCGCTTTGCTAAACGACGCCCTCTTGCGAAAGGCTTTTCCGGGCCGGTTCCGGGCGCATAGCTCAGTTGGTAGAGCAGATGACTCTTAATCATCGGGTCCCAGGTTCGAGCCCTGGTGCGCCCACCAAGCTTTTCAAGCACTTAGCCTAGCAAGATCGCCGGCCAGAGCCCGGGATTCCTGGTCTGGGTCAATTCCCGGTCACCCTTGGCATGCTGCTGCGCGCGGCATCAGGCGAGTTCGGCGAGCAAATTCTGATCGCCATATTGCCGCAAAAATTGCAGCAGGTCGGAAAGTCCCTCGCCAAGCAGCGTGACATGGGCACGCATGACCTGGCCGGCCTGCGTCGCGTCGCCGCGAAAGATCGCCACCATGATCTGTTCGTGTTCGGGGATCGATGATTCCATGCGCCCTGGTTGAAAGGTGATGGTTCGGCGATAGGGCGAGATCTTGACCGTCAGCCGGCGCAACTCCTCCTGCAGGATCCGATTGTGACTGGCCGCCGAAATGGTTTCGTGAAACTCGAGATTGGCCTCGTAGAAGCCATCGGCATCGTGGGCTTGCGCCGCAACAGAGCAGGCCTGATGCGCGGCTTCAAGACGGCGCCGCTGCTCGGGTCGAATGCGCCGGGCCGCGTGCGCCGACGCCAGGGCCTCCATCTCGGCGGCAACGCTGAAGGCATCGAGAAGATCGGCGATCGAAAGCTGGGCGACCTGAAGGCCCTGACGGCCGCGCGAGACCACGAGTCCGCTGGCTGCAAGCCGCTGCAGCGCCTCGCGAACAGGCGTGCGCGACACACCGAACTGCTCGGCCAGCAGGCGCTCGTCCAGACGGTCGCCGGGCTTTCGCTGGCCCTTGAGGATTTCAAGTTCGAGCCGGTGAACCACATTCGCCGAAAGCGATTCCGGCTCGCCGCTCACAATCGCCGCGCCCGCGGCCGGCAATGCTGCTGGATTTGTCTTCATGCGTTGTCCGCCGAGTAAAACCTGTTTGCGATCGTTTCACCGAGTGCCACCAGTCCATAGAGCAACAGGCCGCAAATGCACAGCACCACGATCGCAGCCATCGAAATCTCCGTGTCCGCACGCGCCGTTGCAAAAATGATCAGATAGCCGAGCCCGGCCTGAGCGGTGATGAATTCGCCAATGATCACGCCGATGATCGCCAGCGTGATGGCGATTTTCATGCCGCTGAAAATAAAGGGGAGCGCTGCCGGAAACCGCACACTGGTGAATATTTGCCACTCACTTGCGGTGAGCGCGTGGCACAGCCGAAGCATGCCCTTGTCAACGCTCGCGAAGCCGGCGGTCGTCGAGATCACAACCGGGAAGAATGCGATGAAAACGGCGAATGCGATGCGCGACTGCGAACCGATCCCCAGCCAGATGATGAAAAGGGGAGCCAGTGCGATTTTCGGGATCAGCTGGAAAAACACCAGATTGGGATACAGCGCTTCACGCGCGATCTGCGAGTAGCTGATGATGATGGCCAGGGCAATTCCAAGCAAGGTTGCGAGAACAAAGCCTGCCGCGGATTCCAGTGTCGTCGGAATCGCATGCATCAGCAAAAGATCGTACCGTTCGAAGATGTATTTGGCGATTGAAATGGGTGACGGCAAAATCACCGTCGGAATGTTGCCGAGCATGACCGCGAGCTGCCAGCCCGCGATGACGATGGCTGCCAGTCCCAATGGCAGGGCCGTGCTTCGCAGATTGGAAAGGCCGGCTTCCCTGGATGCTGCCGGAACGGCGATGATCGCGCCTGTTTCCGTTCCCATGCCTGTAGCTGCCATGTCGGGCCTCACTCGAAGGTTAGGGGGCGTGTTTCCACGGCAGGGCTTTGGGCCGGTTGCGGGCCGCCATGCGCTTGTTCGATGGTCAGCCTGAGTTTTCGGCATACTGCGGCGAATTCGGCAGTTTCCTCGATTTCGAAACGTCGCGGCCGCCGAAACGGCATCTGCATATCGAGCATGATCGTCGAGGGACGTCCGCCCATCACGACCACGCGGTCGGACAGGAAGGCCGCTTCGCGAATCGAATGCGTCACGAAGATCACGGTCTTCTTGTAGGTCTCGAGAATTTCGGACAGCGCGACGTTCATCTGGTCGCGCGTGATCGCATCGAGCGCGCTGAACGGTTCGTCCATCAGCAGGATTTCCGGATCATGGATCAGCGCCCGGCAGATGGCGACCCGCTGCCGCATTCCGCCCGAGAGCTGCGACGGCTTCTTGTGCTCAAAGCCGGAAAGCCCCACCATGTTCAGCAGTTCGCTGGCTCGCTGGCGGTAGGATTCGATCGGCAGTTTGAGAATGCGAATCGGGAAAAGCACGTTTTCGAGGGCGCTCTTCCACGGCAAGAGCGTGGCGTCCTGAAAAATGACGCCGATATCGCGACGCGGCTGCTTTACCTCGGATCCGCCGAGCAGGATCGATCCGCCGGTCGGCCGTTCAAGCCCGGCGATCATCATCAAGAGCGTGCTCTTGCCGCAGCCGCTCGGGCCGAGCAGCGAGACGAATTCACCGCGTGCCACGTTGACCGAAGCCGATGCGACGGCGTGCACCGGCGCCTGCCGCGTGAAATAGGTTTTCTGCACGTTGGTGACGGACACCAGCGGCGGCGGTGCAGCCGCGGCGTCCACCGCGCTTTCAGCCGCGAGCATCGAATTTTTCCATCGCGCCGGTCCTGACAAATCAGCTGATGTATTTACGGAAAGCCGCGGTATTTTTTTCGGCCGCCGCCAGCTCGTCTGCGCTCAGCGTGACCTTGCCGACGAATTTGTTGGTGAAAAGTGCGTCAACATCGGGACGCGTCGCGCCATCACCGGCGGCATACTTCACGACAAGATCGGCCATCGTCGCAACCTTCTTTGGATCGGCGAAGCCGAAACCGTGCTGCTTGATTTCAGGAACGAGGTTGGTCAGGTTGGTCAATCCAAGGCCGATGCGGGCATAGTCCTTGCCTGTCGAGGACATCGCGACTTCGCTGTTTGCCTTCAGGAAGATGTCGACCGCCTCATCGGCATTGGTCATGGTAAAGCGAATGGCCTCCATTGCCCCCTCGACGAAAGCGGCGCACAGGCCGGGATCCTTCTCCAGTCGTTGCGGCTGCGTGGTGAGCGACTGGCCATAAAATTCGATTCCGGCGTCGCGGAACAGCATGAAACGCACGTCGGTACCGAGCGGCGACAGCGAGGGAATCGTGCTGGTGGCAAACGCGGAAACGGCATCGACCTGCTTCTCCATCAGCGAGCGCTCGCGCACCTTGCCGTCGAGTTGCACCATCTGCACTTTGGCAAGATCAAAGCCCGCTTTCTCTGCATATAGCGGCAGGAACGGATATTCGCCCGAAGTCACGCTGGCGCCGAGCTTCTTTCCCTCCAGGTCCTTCGGTTTTTTGATCGGGGAAGCGGACAACAGCCCGATACCCATCAGCGCATCGTAGTTGATCTGGCCGATGCAGGTGATCGGCAGCTTCTTGGCTGCCTGGACAATGACCGTCGGCGTTGCGGCCATGCCGAAATCGAAGCTGCCGGCACTGACCGCTTGAGCCGCAGCACCGGACCCGGAGCCGCGCGCCACGCTGACGTCGAGTCCGGCCTTTTTCCAGAAACCTTTATCGCGCGCGATATAGGCGAACAGATTGGGGCCTTCGGGAATCCACGAGGTGGTGAAGCTGACTTTGGTCGCGCCTTGCGCAATGGCCGGCGCGGCGAGCGGCAGGCCGGCGACGCTCATGCCCTTCAAGACATTCCGACGTGAAATCAGCATCGACCTTCTCCCTCCGTGATCAGCGACCGCCACAATCATATTGATTGCGCTTTGGCGCAAGCTCCATTATGCAAAAAATGCAAAATTGCATATCATATTGCCAATAGCCTAGAGACTGGTCATGATCTGCCGGAAATTCGGCGGTTCTGCATATAAATGACGTAAGAATTCCTAAATGGTAATCGAAATATACAAATCCTGCATACTGGACTGGATTCAAGATCGGAGCCCTGATGAAGCCGTTTGAGGTTCGGAACGCCCATTTCGATCGCCTGGTCAACACGCCCGACTTGCGCTGGATGGGACAAAACACCAATCACGCCAAGCCCCATGCGGCGGTCGTCGAGGCAATGCAACGTTGTATCCGCGACGAGGAGTTCCACGTTTACGCACCGCCGGCGGGGCTCGAAGAACTGCGGCAAGGCATCGTCAGCGATCTCGGTCTCGAAGACCACGCCGCACTTGTCTCGGACGGTGCGGTCTCTTCCCTTTATCATGTTTGCCATACCCTGCTGCAACCGGGCGACGAGTTCATCACCACCGATCCGACATGGAATTGGCCGATGGCCTTTGCCCGCTCGGTCGGCGCCACCGTCAAGCAGATCCCGATTTATGGCGCGGAGCACGGATACCGGCTTGCGCCCGAGCGGCTCGCCGCCGCGATCACGCCCAAAACCAGGATTGTCTACCTTGTGGATCCGAATAATCCATTGGGGACGGCTTGCACGTCCGCGGAGATCGAAAGTATCGCCGCCATCGCCAAGGCGGCGGGGGCTTACCTGATCCACGACTGCACCTACCGGCATTTCGCGTATTCGCACGAACTGGCTGCAAGGCATTATCCCGACCGCACGCTGACGATCTATAGTTTCTCGAAGTGGCTCGGCCTCGCGGGTCTGCGCGTGGGTGCCGTTGTTGCCGATCCCGATCTGATCGAACGGCTGGCGGGTTCGCCGCCGAACAATCTGGGATCCAGCATCCTGTCGCAGCGTGCTGCCCTCGCCGGGCTCAAGATCAAATCGGAATGGTTTCCGGGGGTGCTGACGCAGCAGCGCGCAAACCAGAAACTGATCAACGATGCCGTGACGGGAATCCCCGGTCTGGAAATGCCGGTTTATCCGTCAAACGGCAACTTCATCATCATCGAATGCGAAAAAGCCGGCGTGAAACCTGAGGCCCTCGTTGCGGCGTTCCAGGAGCGCAAGATCATGATCCGTCAGGGGGCCTATCACACGCCAACCTTCGGCGACCGCTTCATCAAGGTGAGCACCAGCGTGCCGTCGTTGTGGGTCGAGGAGTTCGTGGCGCTGCTGCCGGCCATGGTCGAGCGCGCCCGCGGTCGCAACGAACCGGTGAAGCTGTTCTGAGCGCCCGACGTCCGAACGAAACAGGAGACGATTGAGATGGATTTGCGGCTGAAAGGAAAATCGGTCCTGGTAACCGGCGCTTCCCAGGGAATTGGCGAGGGTGTGGCGCGGTCCTTCGCCGAGGAAGGATGCAACCTTCATCTGGTCGCCCGTTCCGGTGACCGGCTGTCGGCCATCAAGTCGGAGATCGAGGGTTCCCATGATGTGAAAGTCACGATCCACGCCAGGGACCTGACAGCTGCCGGCGCGATCGATCCGCTGGTCGAATCCGTCGGCGATATCGACATACTTGTCAACAATGCGGGGGTGATTCCAAGCGGAAGCCTTTGGGATATCGATGAAGCCAAGTGGCGGGCCGGCTGGGAGCTGAAAGTATTCGGTTACATCAATCTGACGCGCGCAATTTATCCGCGGCTTAAAGCGCGTGGCGGCGGCGTGATCATCAACAACATCGGCAATGGGGGAGAAGTATTCGACCCGAGATACGTTGCCGGCACGACCGGAAACGCGAGCCTGATGGCGTTTACCCGCGCCATGGGTGGGCATTCGCTTGACGACAACATCCGGATTGTCGGAGTCAATCCCGGGCCAGTGGATACCGACCGGATCTACAACATGCTGAAGAAGCGTTCCAAGGATTTGTTCGGCACCGAAGACCGCTACAAGGAATTGCAGGAGCGCTATCCTCTCGGGAGGCCCGCCCACATCCACGAGATCACCGATCTCATTGTATTTCTCGCGTCCTATCGCTCCGGTTACACATCGGGCACGATATTTACCGTCGATGGGGGCATTGCCTCCCGTCGCTCGGTGATCTGAGGAGTTTGTGATGAGCTTTGCCGAAACGAGCGATGGGGTACGGCTGTTCTACGAAAGCGCCGGATCGGGCACCCCGATCATTTTCGTGCACGAATTCGGCGGCAGCCATTGGAGCTGGGAGCCGCAGCTCAATTTCTTCGCGCGGCGTCACCGCTGCATCACGTTCGCGGCGCGGGGCTATCCGCCCTCGGATATCCCCGAATCCGTCGAGGCCTATTCGCAAGCGCGCGCCGCCGACGACATCGTCGACGTGCTGAGTGCGGCAGGAATTGACAAGGCGCATGTCGTCGGTCTCTCGATGGGCGGCTTTGCCAGCCTCCATGCCGCGCTTCGTCACCCCCAGCGCGTGCTGTCCGTTGTCGCCGCCGGCACCGGATATGGCGCCGAAAAGGCCCATGAGGATTATTTCAAGGGAGTTTCGGAGCAAGTGGCGAACAATTTTTTGGAGCGGGGCGCCAAAAGCTTCGCCCCGATCTATGCCGAGGGCGCATCCCGGGTGCAGTTCCAGGAAAAGGATCCGCGCGGATGGCGTTTGTTCGCGGATCGGCTGGCGCAGCACGATTCCCGAGGTGCTGCCAATACCATGCGTGGCGTCCAGATGCGCCGGCCCTCGCTCTACGATCTGGAAGCCGGGTTTCGCGCGCTTGAGACACCGGTGCTGGTGATGGTGGGCGACGAGGACGACCACTGCATTCAGCCGGGCCTGTTTCTCAAACGCGCGATTGCGCGGTCCGGACTCGCGGTCTTTCCGAAATCGGGTCATACGCTGAATCTTGAAGAGCCGGAATTGTTCAATCGGCTGCTTGCCGAATTCATTGCGCAAGTGGAAGCCGGAAGGTGGGGCCCACGTGATCCGCGCGCCAATCCGGCGCAAGTCATGCGCACCGACTGAGACGTGATCATGCCGGCGATGTCCTTGGCGAACCTCATCGATGGCGATCGGCTCTGGGCGAGGCATATGGCGCTCGCCAGGTTCGGGGCGCGCGGAGATGATGGCGTCGATCGGCCTGCACTGTCGTCCGTCGAGAGCCAGGCGCGTGCGCAACTGGTATCGTGGGCGCGCGAGATTGGCCTTGTTCCATTCACCGATGGGATAGCGAATCTTTTCCTTCGCTATGAGGGTCGCAACCCGTCTCTTCCGCCGGTGCTTGCCGGCTCGCATATCGAACTCGCAGCCGACGGGCGGAAGATTCGACGGCGTTTTCGGTGTCTTGGCCGCATTGGAAGCCGTCCAGGCGATCGTTGCCAGGGGCGAGCAACCGCTTCGCTCGATCGAGGTCGTGGCCTGGACCAACGAGGAGGGCTCGCGGTTTGCTCCGGGTATGTCGGGCTCCGAGGTCTTTACCGGCCGCAAGACACTGGATGAGGTTCTCGCCATTCGAGACCAGGTCGGGGTTTTGCTGGGGGCCGAAGTCAGTGAGGTTCTTTGCCGTGACGTCGATATCCCGGTTCGCGGCTTTGGATTTCCGGTGGCCGCTTTTGTCGAGCCGCATATCGAGCAAGGTCCCTTGCTCGAGGCGGCCGGAGTCGCAATTGGCGTTGTCACGGGCATTCAGGGCACCCGGCGTTACCGCGTTCGTGTCAGCGGGGAGGCGGCTCACGCCGGCACGGCGCTCCGGGCCGAGCGACGCGATGCGCTGATGGCCGCTGTCCGCATGATCGCCGGGATCGATCGCGCGGCCATGAGTCCGGACGATATCAAACTTACCGTGGGCCTGTTTCAGGTTACCCCAAATGCGCCTTCGGTGGTGCCGGCGGAAGTTTTGTTTTCGATCGACCTGCGCCACCCCGATAATTCAATCGTCGACGAGATGGACCGCAAAATACGCCACTTTGTCGAAGCCGAACGTGGTCCCTGCACGGTCGAGATCAAGCAGATTGCTCACGCACCGTCGCTGGCTTTCTCAAGCGAGATCCGGTCCCTTATTGCTGCAGCCGCATCGGCCGAGAAAATCCCGTTCATGGAAATATATTCAGCCGCCGGACACGACGCGCGCCAGCTCCACTATGTCTGTCCGACCGGGATGATTTTCATACCCTGCCGCGGCGGCATATCGCACAATCCGGCCGAGTGGGCGGAACCGGAACATATCGTCGCCGGCACCAAGGTGCTCGCAAACGTGGTCTGGCAGCTCGCGAGCCGGCCATAGTCCTTGCCAGAATTTCGGCGCCGAAACCGCAGCGGGAAGCCCGGCGCGGGCTGTAAGCTGCTACTCCACCTTCACTCCGACGGCCTGGATGATTGGGCCGAAGCGTTCGATATCGGACGCGATCAGCCGCCGCAGCGGCTCCGCTCCGATCTGGTCCGGTCGAGGCAAATCCGCCGCGAGTTCGGCGAAGCGGCGCCGCAGGTCCGGATCGGCGAGTGCGGTCTTGAGCGAAGATTCAAGGCGTTCGAGGACCGGCCGCGGGGTGGCAGCCGGTGCGGCGATCGCGTTCCAGACCGTCAGGTCGAACGCGGGTAAGCCGGCCTCGATGAAGGTCGGCACGTCCGGAATTTGGGCGAGGCGGCTTGGGCTTGAGGTCGCAATCGCCGTGACGCCGCCGCCGGTATGCATCGGGATCATGGTGACGGTCTGGTCGATCACGGCGTCGATCGTGCCGGCGAGGAGATCGTTGATCGCGGGACCGGCGCCGCGGTAGGGGATGTCGTGGGCCTGCGTGCCGGTCACATGCAGGAAGGTGATGGCGGCCAGATGCCCGGTGGTGCCCGGGCCTGCATGGCCGAAATTGAGAGCACCCGGCTTCGCCCGAAGCGTCGCGATCAAGCCGGCGAGGTCGTGTATGCCGCTCTTCTTGCTCACGGACAGAACCATCGGCACGATCGCGACAAGACCGACCGGCGCGAGATCCTGGCGCGGATCGAAGCCGAGCTGTGGAAAAAGCCAGACATTCGCGGCCAGCGAGCCCATGTTACCGAAGATCAGCGTGTAGCCGTCGGCGTCCGATCGGACCACGCGGCGGGTCCCGACCGTTGCGCCGCCGCCGGGCACGTTCTCGACGACGACAGACTGGCCGAGGTCTTCGCCCATCCGCCTTGCCACGATCCGGGCCAGCACGTCCGTCGTGCCTCCGGCCGCTGCCGCGACAACGAGTGTGAGCGACCGGTTCGGGAAGTTCTGGGCCGCCGCGGCATGCGCGGACAAAACAACAGCCGCGATCGCGGCAATCACTGACCTCATCATCGTCCCCCCTGTGATACCTAGCGGCATCAGCCCACCATACCGCCAAATGCGCGATGCCATAGGCGATTGAACGCTAATTGATGCTGGCTTTCGACGCTAGTCCGCCTTGGGTCGTTCGCGTCGTTGTGGGGACGTCCGGTGTCGCGCAAAGCGGCCGTTCGCGAATATTTGCACTTCTGCATCGTTCGGCCTCATTATGCTTCTTTGATGGAACTTCGGGAACGACGCCCGCGGCGAACCGGAGGAGGACAGGCATGACAGTTTCGACGGAACGCGCAGTCCTTGCCGGGGGCTGCTTCTGGGGTGTGCAGGATCTGCTGCGCCGGTATCCCGGCGTGATGTCAACCAGGGTCGGATATACCGGCGGCGAGGTGCCGAACGCGACCTATCGCAACCACGGCAACCATGCCGAGGCCATCGAGATCAGCTTTGATCCGCAGGTCATCAGCTATCGTCAGCTGCTGGAATTCTTTTTCCAGATTCACGATCCAAGCACGCTGAACCGTCAGGGCAACGACAGGGGCGCGAGCTACCGCTCGGCGATCTTCTATACCAGCGAGGAGCAGAAGCGGATCGCCGAAGACACCATCGCCGATGTCGATGCTTCCGGCCTCTGGCCGGGCAAGGTTACCACCGAGGTTGCGCCGGCCGGACCGTTCTGGGAAGCCGAGCCCGAGCATCAGGATTACCTGGAACGCTATCCGGACGGTTACACCTGTCACTTCATACGGCCGGACTGGCGGTTGCCGCGCAGGCGGGAGGCCGGTCAGGCGATGGCAGGCGAGGCCCGTCAGCGGTAGACCCGCTCTAGAGCATGATCGGTTCTGATTAATTCAGAACAGACGCTCTATTCTTTTGTTGTGACGCGTTTTCTTCACGCGAACCGGTATCCACTTCGCTCGAAAACGCTCTATGCCTCGACAAAGATCAGCAGCGTACCATTGGCCGCAGCAGGTGCGACGCAAACGGCGCCTGCGCTGCGGACGCCGGCGCTGCCGACCGCCTTCGCCGCGGCAGCGAGACCGGATGTCGCCAGCACAAGGCCCGCACCGCCGCGCTCGGGCAATCCGGCCAGCGCGACTTCCGGATATCGCCGGCTCAACTGGTCTTTCGTGAGGAACATGAAATCGGCGCGATCCGAACCGGACGGTACCGCGACCGCGCCATCCGGCTCCGGCCTGACCTCCCGATCGATCATGCGCGCGAGGTGCGCGGCGTCGCTGGCGGGCTCTGTTGATACGACCAGCACCTGCCTGAGACGCTTCGCGCCATTGGCGTGCTGCATCAGCTCCGGAATCCAGACGGTGTCCCGCGTCTTGTGCTGACAGGCAAAGATGCGCAAGCCTCCCGGCGCTTCGGCGATGGGCCATTGGAAGGTCCGGAATCGGGCCGCCGACAGGCGGCCATCCGGCATCGTTACCGGCCGTTCGAAATCGGTCGGGCCAATGGGTTCATAGCCGCGCGCGCGAATCTCCTCGGCGCCGGCGGCCGAATCGACCGCCGTGAATGCGACGCGTTCGATGCCTTCGCCGCGTTTCGCAAGCATGGCGCGTGTCGGAGCATTGTGTTCGGTTTCAACCAGCACGCCGAGCAGTTCGATATAGTCCGGGTCGAGCATGATGGTGTAATTGCCGGAGCCCATCTTGGCGCTGTGCGTGCCGCGCGGCGACACGGTAAAACCAAGCCGCTTCCAGTTTTCGGCGGCGTTGTCGAGATCCCTGACCACGACGACGGCGTGATCGATTCCGATGACATTCCTGAGCGCCACGCTTTTGTTTCCCCGGCATGAATTGGCGTACTAAGCTAACCAGATCGATCCGGGGTCCGCAAGACAACCGGTTCAGGTGAGCTTCGGTTGGCTGGCGTCGATCGAACAAGAAAGGATCATGATGGATACCGCAAAGGTCCGCGCGCCCGAATCGCTGTGGGCGGCGGTGACTTCAGCCGGTCCCGACCTGCCTGAACTCGTTGGCACGGCCGAGGCCGATGTCATCGTGATCGGCGGCGGCTTCACCGGGCTGTCGACGGCGCTGCATTTGCGCGAAGCTGGCGTTGATGTCGCGATCGTCGAAGCCATGGAGCCCGGCTGGGGCGCCTCCGGCCGCAATAACGGACAGGTGATCCCGACATTGTCACGGCCGGACCCGGACGACATCGTGGCGAAGCACGGTGCGGTAGGTGAACGCTTTGTTGGGTTGCTGCGTGACAGTGCCTCGACCCTGTTCGATGTCGCGCGGCGCTATCAAATTCAGGCCGAGCAGGAACAGACCGGCTGGGTCCAGCCGGTGCACTCGCCCGGCCGCATCCGGATCGCCGAACGGCGGGTGCGACAATGGTCGAAATTCGGCGCCTCGGTCGAACTGCTGTCCCGCGACCAGACGCGGCGGATGCTGGGGTCGGATGCCTGGTTCGGCGGCTTCTGGAACAGAAGCGGAGGCCACATCAATCCGCTGGCGTTGTCGCGGGGTCTTGCGCGGGTCGTGCTCGACCGCGGCGGCCGGATTTACGCGCGTTCGCCCGCGACCGGCTTCGAACGGCAAAATGCCCGCTGGATCGTCAGGACGCAAAAAGGCGAGATCAGCGGCCGCGCCCTGATTTTGGCGACCAACGCCTATACCGGCGAATTCTCGAAATCGCTGGCGCCCGATATCGCGCACGAGGTCATGCCGATCCTGTCCTGGCAAATGGCGACGCAGCCGTTGTCCGAGGCGGCCCGGGCGACGATCATTCCCGGCCGGCAGGCGATGTCCGACACCCACGGCGAGCTCTATTTTGCACGCTACGACGCGCGGAATCGTCTTGTCACCGGCGGCGCCGTGATCGGTCCGGGCAACAAGGCGGAACGGATCAAGCAGCGCGTGACCGAGCGCCTGCAGCGGCTGTGGCCGCAGATCGGGCCGGTCGAATTCGATTACGTCTGGAACGGCTATGTCGGAATGACCACGGATTTCCTTCCGCGCATTCATCGGCTCGGGCCCGACGCCTATGGCTGGACCGGCTGCAACGGCCGCGCGGTCGCGCTTTCGATCGCGCTCGGCGATCAGCTTTCCAGGGCTGTGCGCGGCGTTCCGGAACAGGATCTCGCGCTGCCGTTCTCCGATCCGGTGCCAATCCCCGCGCATGGTTTGTTGCGGCGGCTTGCGCCTTTGATGCTGATGGTCTACCGGCGGCGCGACGCGCGCGAAATCGCTTGAAGGGTTCAGGCGGACGGCGGCAACGCTGCCTCTCTTTTCCTGGCGAGATCGCCGCCGGGTATCGAATCCAGCAGCGCTCGCGTGTAGGGGTGCTGAGGGCGTTCGAAGACATCGCCGGCCAGCCCTTGTTCCACCACCTCGCCATCCTTCATGACCGCGACGAGATCGCAGATCTGCGCCGCCACCCTGAGATCGTGGGTAATGAAGATGATGGAGAGGCCGAGGCGCTGGCGCAATCCGGCGAGAAGCTTCAGAACCTGCGCCTGCACCGACACGTCGAGCGCCGGATACAGCTTCGTCCGCGACCAGCACCTCCGGATGGAGCGCCAGCGCACGGGCGAGACCGATACGCTGGCGCTGGCCACCGGAAAATTCGTGCGGAAAGCGGTCGCTGGCCGATGGATCGAGCCCGACCAGTTCGAACAGCTCCTTTGCGCCGGCGATGGCCTTTGCCGGCGGGGTGCCATGCACGATCGGGCCCTGGGCGACCAGATCCGCCGCCTTGCGGCGAGGGTTGAGCGATGCAAACGGATCCTGAAATACCATCTGAATCCGGCGGGTTTCGGCGCGAACGTCATGCCGCGACATTTTTGCCCAGTCCTTGCCCTCAAGGACAATGGAACCCGCATCGGGATCGATCAGGCGGACGATACAGCGGGCGAGTGTCGATTTTCCCGATCCGGATTCGCCGACGATGCCGAGCGTCGCGCCGCGCGGCAGCTTCAGCGAAACGTTTTTCACCGCCGGCGTGACGCGGGCGCCGCGCCCGAGAAATCCGCCGGTGCGGTATGTCTTGGAGATGTTGTCGATGGTCAGGATGGTGTCGTCGGACAACTCGCGCGGCGGCGGCGAGGTGAGGGGCGGGACGGCGGCCATCAGCTGTCGCGTGTAGGGATGCTGCGGGTCGTGGAGAATCGAGGCGGCGTCGCCCTGTTCGACAATCGAACCGTGCTGCATGACCGCGACGCGGTCCGCAATCTCCGCCACCACGCCGAAATCGTGCGTGATGAACAGAACCGCCGTCTTCTTGCGCTTCTGCAGATCCCGGATCAGGGCCAGGATCTGCGCCTGCGTGGTAACGTCGAGCGCGGTGGTGGGTTCGTCCGCGATCAGGAGTCTCGGATCGAGCGCAAGCGCCATCGCGATCATGGCGCGCTGGCGCTGGCCACCCGACAATTCATGCGGATAGGCGCGCGCGGCGGCTTTCGGATCGGGGATGCGCACGTCTTCGAGCAGCGCCAGCACCCTGGCGCGGATCGCGGCGCCGGACAGGTCGGTATGGATCGAAAACATCTCGCCGATCTGATCGCCGATGCTGCGCAGCGGATTGAGCGCGGTCATCGGCTCCTGGAAGATCATCGCGATGCCGGCGCCGCGCACCCGCCGCATTTCCGCGGCGGTGGCCGCCGCCAGATCGCGGCCTTCAAACATCACCCGGCCGCCATCGATGGTCACCTCGCCCGGCAATAGCTGCATGATGGCGTTGGCCATGATCGACTTGCCGGACCCGGACTCGCCGACCACGCAGAGAATCTCGTTCGCCGCAATCGAGAGCGACACGCCCGACAGCGCATGCGGTCGGTCGGCGCCGGAAGGCAGTCGCACGCTGAGCCCGTCGAGGGTCAGGATGGCGCTCGTCGGCTCGCTCATCGCCCTCTGAGCCTCGGATTGAGCGCGTCGTTCAATCCCTGTCCAACCAGCGATACCGCCAGCACCGTCACCAGGATCGCGATGCCCGGAATCGCCGAGACATACCACTGCACCCGCAGCACATCGCGGCCAAGGCCGATCAGGTTGCCCCAGGATGCGACGTTGGGATCGGAGAGGTGGAGAAAGGCGAGTGCGCTTTCGAGCAGGATGGCGACCGCCATCACCACGCTGGCATAGACGATGACCGGCGGCAATGCATTGGGCAGGATCTCGCCGAGAATGAGCTGAATATCCCTCATGCCCAGGGTCCGCGCGGCCTGCACAAACTCGCGATTTCGCAGCGACAGGAACTCGGCGCGCGTCAGCCGCGCCGGCGCCGGCCACGATACCACGCCGACGGCGATGGTGACGGTGGTGAGCGTCGAGCCGAACACCGCGACCAGCACCAGCAGCAGAACGAAATTGGGCAGTGTCTGGAACGCCTCGGTGATGCGCATCAGCACGTTGTCGATCCAGCCGCCATAGAAGCCCGCGAAGGCGCCGATCAGGATGCCGATGCCGATGGCGATGACGGTGGCGACGCCGCCGATCAGCAGCGAAATGCGCGCGCCATGGAAGATTTGCGCCGCGATATCGCGGCCGGAATTGTCGGTGCCCAGCAGGAAGCGCGGATTTGAAAACGGCCAGATCAGCGGCCGTCCGGCCAGCGCCAGCGGCTCGCGCGGATAGATCCAGCTGGCGCTGATCGCCATCGCCACCACGATCAGCAGCAATACCAGCCCGGTGACGGCGGCCGGACTTCGAAAATAGCGTTTGACCGTATCCATGCCTCAAGCCTCGGCCACAATGCGCGGATCGAGCCGCGCGTAGAGGAGGTCGACGGCGAAATTCACGGTGATAACGAGCAAAGCGGAGACGAAAACAATTCCCAGAAGCGTGTTGAGGTCGCGCTGGACCACGAACTCGTAGGCGAGGCGCCCCAGCCCGGGCAGCGAAAACACGCTCTCGACCACGACCGAGCCGCCCAGCATCGTGCCAGCCTGCAGTCCGATCAGCGTCACCATCGGCAACAATGCGTTGCGCAGGACGTGACGGGTGATCACCCGCGTCTCGTCGAGCCCCTTCGCTCGCGCGGTTCGCACATAATCGAGATTGAGCACCTCGAGCATCGAGGCGCGCATGATGCGCAGATAGATCGCCAGAAAGATCAGCCCGAGCGTCAAGGTAGGCAGAACGAGATGGCGTGCGATGTCGAAGGTGCGCCCGATGCCGGTCTGAACCGCTCCGATGTCCTCGAAGCCGCCGGCCGGCAGCCACTGCAGATAGATCGAAAACACCACGATCGCCATCAATCCGAACCAGAATGACGGCGTGGCGTAAAAGATCAGGCCGGCGATCGAAATCACCGTGTCGGGCCATTTGTTGACGCCGCGCGCGGCAATGACCCCGAATATGAGCCCGAAGAAAAAGGCGAACGACAGCGACGCCGTCATCAGAAGCAGGGTCGGGGGAAGCCGTTCCACAATGACGACGGAGACCGGCTTGCCATAGATCGACGAGTAGCCGAGGTCGAGCCGGACCAGACGCCAGAGATAATTGCCGAGCTGCACCGGAATGGAGAGATCGAGACCGTAGAACCTGCGCAGTTCCCGTGCGGTGGCGGCGTCGCCGCCGCCCATCTGCGCCATCATCGCATCGACCGTATCGCCCGGCGCAAATTGCAGCAGCAGGAAGATGCCGATCAGAATCAGGATCAACGTCGGAATCGAAGTGGCGAGACGCCGTCCCGCTAGTCTCAAGATGCGCATCGGGACATCTTGGCGGATATTACCTCACGCGGAAAGCCAAAGATCGTGCCAGCTGGCCGACCCCCAGCGGGGCGTATTCGAATGATTGCGCGCCTTGGCGCTGATCACCGTCACGAAAATCTGCTCGATCGGCATCCAGACCGGAAGCTCGGCGTTCACCTCCTTGACGAAATCGGCGTAGAGCGCCTTTCGCTTCACGGGATCGATTTCGGTGGCGGCGTCATCGATCGTCTTGTCGACGGCCGGATCCTGCCATCCCCACTGGTTGGTCCAGGGCGCGCCCTTGGGCTGGCCGGAGCGATACCACACCGTGGTCGAGATCGCGGGGTCGTTGCGGTATTGGTGCCAGCCGGTGGCGAGATCGAAGGCGTGGTCGTCATAGACCTGCTTGAGGAAGCCGCCGCCATCGTTGCGCACGATGTCGACGGGGATGCCGACTTCCGACAGCGATTGCTGGATGAAGGTCGACCAGAGGGAGATGTCCTCGCCCCAGGGTGCCGGAAGCAGGCGCAACGAAAAGCGGGTGCCTCCGGCGCCGGGCTTGAAGCCGGCTTCATCAAGAAGCGCGGCCGCCTTGGCCTTGTCGTAGGGATATTGCGGCGTGTTCGGGCCCGGATAGAAATCGGTCGAGGTCGACGGAATCGGTCCGGTTCCGAGTTTGGCGAAATTGCCGAGAAAATTGTCGATGAAGAACGGCACGTTGATGGCGTGGGCAATGGCGCGGCGAACGCGGATGTCCGACAGCTCCTTGCGGCGGAAATTGAATTCGATGGTGTTGGTCCGGGCGTTGCCCTCATTGCCTTTGGTCGAGACGACGAAGCGCTTGTCGTTGCCAAGCCGCGCCATGTCCGCGATCGTCAGGCCCGAGAAAGGACTGTAGTGCAATTCGCCGGCTTCCATCTGCGCGGCGGCCGCCGCGCGATCGGTAATGACGCGCCAGACGATGCGATCGAGATAGGGGGCGTTTGGGCGCCAGTAATCGGCATTGCGGTCGGCAATGATGTACTGGCCGCGTTCGTATTTGACGAACTTGAACGGACCCGTGCCTACGGGGGCGAGATTGGTCGGGTTCTGCCTGATGTCGCCGGTTTCATAGAGATGCTTCGCCGAGATATAGCCGAGGTCCGGCAACGCGCGCAGCAACAGGCTGAGCGGCATCGGCCGCTCGTAACGGAAGATCGCCGTCTGCGGATCGGGGGTGTCGACTTCGGTCAGAAAAAGCTGCAGCGTCGAGCCGTAGTTCAGGATCTTCTTCCACATCGCCATCGCGGTAAATTCGACGTCGGCCGATGTGAAAGGCTTGCCGTCGTGCCAGGTGACGCCCTTGCGAAGCCTGAAGGTAACGGTCTTGCCGTCGGGCGAAGCCTCCCAGCTCTCCGCGAGAACGCCGACGGGCTGGCCGTTGCCGTCCAGATCGACCAGATTTTCCTGGATTTTGCCGCCGATGATGTAGACCCCGGTGGACGCCTGAATACTGGGGTTGAGCTGGCGCTGTTCGGCGCCGTAGTGAACGTTGAACACGCCGCCTTTGCGCGGCGTCTCCTGGGCAAAGGCCCGCATCGGGTTGATGACATCAGCGGCAATCGCCGCCGACGTCATCAGCGCGGTACGGCGATTGATCTCCAGACGCGTGAAACCCATCGAAAATCTCCTCAGCGCAACAATTGGCGGCCCCCCTTTGGGGGCTTGGGGACTTAGCCGGAGGGTACGACACATTCGCGGGGGGAGTCATTAATTGGCACAAAACCGGTCAGTCTGGGACTGGCCAGCACGAGCGCCAGTCAATATAGAGACCGGGGAGCGGCGTTTGCTGCTGGCCGGGAAGGTGTTTGAGCCGACTGGGCCCTTCAACAAAGCTGTGCAGATCGCGAAATGCCCTGCT
Organism: uncultured Alphaproteobacteria bacterium; assembly: GCA_963829315.1. Classification (GTDB taxonomy): domain Bacteria; phylum Pseudomonadota; class Alphaproteobacteria; order Rhizobiales; family Xanthobacteraceae; genus Bradyrhizobium. The sequence continues at coordinate 78,742 of CAWHIO010000016.1, forward strand.
TTTCAGGCGGATTCCGAAATAGTGTTCGGGACGCGAATCAACATGTGGGAGTCAAAAATGGCAGTACAGATGACGAAGTCGCAACTGATCGAGAAGATCGCTGCGGAGAACGAAGTTGCAAAGAAGGACGTAAAGGGCGTTCTGGAGACGCTGGCGACGGTTGGCTACAAAGAACTCAAGAAATCCGGTGTGTTTCTGGTTCCGGGATTTGCGAAATTTGTGGTCGTCAAGAAGCCGGCCACCAAGGCGCGCAAGGGTACCAACCCGTTTACCGGCGAGCCCATGATGTTCAAGGCCAAGCCGGCGCGCAAGATTGTCCGAGCACGCCCGGTCAAGGCGGCCAAGGACGCGGTGTGATAGAAACAGGCCCTTTTGCAGGGCCTGTTTGCTTTTGGTGGCGAGGAAGGCCGGGTGCCGGCGGGTGATCGCCGCGGCCGAACGGCGCCCACGAGTTCATCCGTGGCCGCCGGACGGATACGACGCCGCCGTCGCGGCGAGCGCGGCTGTCGCCAGACCGCGCCGGCGGATCGTGATCGCGCGAGCGCCCGTCACCAGGCGCCACAAAATCCATGACGTCGAATGTGCGCTCAATAGCGCGGGTTGTACATTTGCGACTCGATGAACGCCATCAGGTTGTTCGGCGCCGGCGCGGTCGCAAGTCCGCGCTTGTAGGCGACTTCGGCGACCGCCATCGCGATGTGCGCCGAGACTTCGCGGATCCGAGGCAGCGCCGGATAGAGGCTGCCCTGCGCGATGTCGTCGGGGTTGACGAGATAGGCCAGCGTGTGCGCCGCGGCCATGAACATCTCGTCGGTCACCAGCCTTGATCCGCTGGCGATCGCGCCGAGACCGACGCCGGGGAAGATGTAGGAGTTATTGCCCTGGCGTGGCACGAACGTCTTGCCGCCGAGGTTGACCGGATCGTAGGGGCTGCCACACGCGAACAGCGCGCGCCCCCCGGTATGGCGGTAGGCTTCCTCGGCCGAGCATTCCGCCTTCGAGGTCGGATTGGAGAGCGCAAATACAATCGGCCGATCGTTGATCTCGGCCATGGTCTTCAGCACGTCGGGCGTGAAGGCGCCGCCGACGGCGGCAACGCCGATGATCGCGGTCGGCTTGAGCGTCCGGATCGCGGTCAGGAAGTCGCCGATCGGCGGGTGATCATGGGCGTAGCGCAGCTTGTGATCCGTGAGGCCTGCGCGATTCTTCACGACCAGGCCGCGCGAGTCCACGAGCCAGGTTCGCCTCAGAGCCTCGGCCTCGGATGCGCCCTCCGCCATCATGGCGGAGACCACGAGGTCGGCGATACCGGTCGCTGCCTCGCCGGCGCCGAGGAACAGCACCCTCTGCTCGGCCAGTTTGCCGCCGGTCACGCGCAACGCCGAAAACAGGCCCGCCAGCGCCACCGCGGCCGTGCCCTGGATGTCGTCGTTGAAGACATTGATCTTGTCGCGGTATTTGTGCAGCAGCCGGAACGCCGAATGATTGGCGAAATCCTCGAACTGGATCAGCACTCCCGGGAAGGCGGCGCGCGCGGCGTTGATGAATTCATCGACGAATTCGTCGTAGGCGGCGCCGCTCAGGCGTTTCCGGCGCAGGCCGATGTAATAGGGATCGTTCAGGAACTCCTCGTTGTTGGTGCCGACGTCGAGCATCACCGGCAGGCAATGCTCCGGGTGGATGCCGGCGCAGGCCGAATAGAGCGAGAGCTTGCCGACCGGAATGCCCATGCCGTGGGCGCCGAGGTCGCCGAGGCCCAGGATGCGTTCTCCGTCGGTGACGACGATCAGCCTGGCCGGATACGGCCAGTTGGCCAGCAGCTCCGCGATCCGGCCGCGATCGTTGGCGCTGATGAACATGCCGCGCGGCCGCTGGAAGATCAGGCCGAAACGCTGGCAGGCGAGGCCCACCGTCGGGGTGTAGATCAGCGGCTGGATTTCATCGATGTTGTCGCACACGACGCGGAAGAACAGCGCCTCGTTGCGATCGTGCAGCGAGTTGAGCGCGATGTATTTTTCCAGATCGTTGGGCAGGCTGCGCAGATTGACCAGAACCCGCGCGACCTGTTCCTCCATCGAGAGCACGTGCGCGGGCAGGAAGCCGCGCAACCCGAGCGCGTCGCGCTCGGCTTCCGTGAAAGCCGTCCCCTTGTTCAGCAGCGGGTCGCGCAATAGCGCCATGCCGCGCGGTGAATTGAAAGGCTGCGAAGCGGGCTTGGCCCGTGCTGGCGCGGTCATGATGTTTCCTCTTGGGCAGTTTATTTGGGCAGTTTATTGGCTTGCAGCATCCGCCGGTTAAGGGAGGAAGCGGTTGACAGAGATCAAGCTGGGCGTGGCCTTCTTTGAGCACTCTCCGCCAGATTTGGCAAGATTTCGGCATTGAAAGCAACATGGACATTGCCGTTTCATAACGCTCGGCCGAGAGGATGCGCTGATGAAAGAACTGGCTTTGGCGAAAGTCTATCAGTTGCTTGAGCCGGGCCCTGTCGTTCTGCTGACGACCGCGCGCCGTGGCCGCGCCAACGTCATGACGATGTCCTGGCACATGATGGTCGAGTTTGAGCCGCCGCTGGTGGCCTGCGTGGTCAGCAATGCCGATTACAGCTTCGCGGCGCTGCGGGCGACAAAAGAGTGCGTCATCGCCATTCCGGCGGCGCATCTTGCACAAAAAATCGTCAACGTCGGAAATTGCTCGGGCCGTGAAGTGGCGAAGTTCGAAAAGTTCGGCCTGACGCCGCTGACGGCCAGGCGCGTGGCGGCGCCTTTGGTCGCCGAGTGCTTCGCCAATCTGGAATGCAAGGTGGTCGATGGCCGTCTGGTGAACAGGCACAATCTGTTCGTTCTCGAAGTGGTGCAGGCCTGGACCGATCCCAGGCAACGCAATCCGAAGACCATTCACCATCACGGTTACGGCAAGTTCGCGGTGGATGGCAGGACGGTCAAGTTGAAGTCGAGAATGCGATGAGAGGCCGCGCTCGAACCGGTTGCAGCCGATATCGAGCTGTTGGCGTGAAGGTGAGGCGCCGCCGGTCCGGAAGCTTCAGGGCCTGACCATAACGCGCTGCACAAACTCGAAGGCGTTTGAGCTGACCTGCGAAATGCGCATGACATGATTTTCTATAGCTGTGTTCAGATCAAACGATGACCCTTTGGGAGCGCGGATCGCTGGCTGGGTGAAAAATCGAGGAGGGTGCATGATAAAATTATCTGTTGCCTCTTTTTCGGCCGAGTTCCGCCGTTCAGTGTGCGCCATATCTGAATCAGTCACCGTATCAAACTCGAGACGACCATGTCATCGTCTTCAGATCAAACGCGGCGCACGCTCATTCTGGCGGCTCTCGCGACGGGCGTCGCGGCGTCGAGGCCTGCCGCCGCCGACGAGGATCCGCCGGGCAGCGACGAGCGCCCTCAAAAGGGTGACGTGCTCGTCTTTTCCGAAGGCGAGCATACAGGTGAAATCATCAAACCGCAGGATCTGCAGCTCGGCGGGCCGCCGGTGCGGGCGTGGCCAAAGGATCCGACAACCCAGGTGATCCGCAAGGGTTCGCGGTTGAACGAGATACTGGTCGTCAAACTCGATCCAGCCGAACTTGACGACGAGACGCGCGCGCGTTTCGCGGACGGCTTGGTGGCCTATTCGGCCATATGTACCCATGCTGGCTGTCCGGTGACGGCCTGGGTGAAGGGTGCGGCGGGCGACAAGGACGTCTGCAAATGCGTTTGCCATAATTCCGAATACGACCCGCGGCAGGGCGCGCAAGTCGTGTTCGGACCGGCGCCGCGGCGTCTTGCGGCGCTTCCGCTGGCGGCCGCCGGCGATTCACTTAACGTAGCTGGAACATTTGTTGGAAAGGTAGGCGCACAGCAAGCAGGGTGAAGCGGGCCCGCGTCCGGATTCCGCACAACCATCATCGGCCAAAAAAACAAACAGGGAGGTAACGTCTATGACCAAGAAGCAATGGCTATTGTCGAGCCTGGTCGCGTCCACGTGCCTGATCTCAATCAGTGCCGGCGCCGGCGCACGTGCCTGATCTCAATCAGTGCCGGCGCCGGCCCGATCGAGAATTACAGCCCGGTGACCGCCGATCGCCTGAACAATCCCGAACCTGGCAACTGGATGCTCTATCGCCGCACCTATGATGGGCAGGGCTATAGCCCGCTCGATCAAATCAACACCTCCAACGTGAAAAGCCTGACGCCGGTGTGGACCTTCTCGACCGGTGTTGTTGAGGGGCACGAGGCGCCGCCGATCATCAACAACGGGGTGATGTTCGTGGCAACGCCGATGGGGCAGGTGATCGCCCTCAACGCCAAGACCGGCGATGAGTACTGGCGATATAAACGCCAGCTTCCCGACGATCTCTTTCAATTGCATCCGACCAGCCGCGGCGTCGGCTTGTGGCAGGACAAGCTCTATCTGGCCACCACGGACGACCATGTGGTCGCGCTCGATGCCAAGACCGGCAAAGTTGTCTGGGATACCAAGGTTCAGGACTACAAGAAGGGCCAGTATCTGACCCTGATGCCGCTGGTCGTCGATGGCAAGGTGATCGTCGGCGGCTCCGGCGGTGAATTCGGCGTGCGCGGTTACGTCGTCGCGTTCGACGCCAATAGTGGCAAGGAATTGTGGCGGACTTTCACCATCCCGGGCGAGGGTGAGCCGGGTCACGACACCTGGAGTGGCGACGACTGGAAATCGGGCGGCGGATCGGCCTGGATGACGGGTAACTACGACGTCGACACCAAGACGATCTATTTGGGCATCGGCAACGCGGCGCCGTGGCCCGGCGCCACTCACCCCGGCGACAATCTCTACACCAGCTCAGTGCTCGGGCTCGATCCCGACAACGGCAAGATCAAGGCGTTCCACCAGTACCATCAAAACAATTCCTGGGATTGGGACGAGGTCGATGCTCCGATGCTGATCGACCTGCAAAGGGAAGGCCGCTCGTTCAAGAGCCTGATCCATCCCGGACGCGATGCGATCTTCTGGGTGCTCGAGCGCCAGCCGAACAAGATCAACTATGTAGCCGGCTGGCCCTTTGTCCAGACCGACGTCTGGAAAGGCATCGAGGCCGAGACCGGCAGGCCGATTGTCGACCCGGGTCACAAGCCGGTCATCGGCAAGCGGGTCGAGTTCTGTCCGTCATTGTGGGGCGGCAAGGATTGGCCGTCGGCGGCCTACAGTCAGAAGACCCACTTCGTCTACGTTCCGGCCAACGAGAATTTCTGCGGCGGCTTTACCGGCGAGAAGGTGCCGCTGGTTCCCGGTCAGCTCTGGCTCGGGACCAAGCCCGAAGATATCGGCCTGAAGGCTCGTCCCGGGGCCGATCATTTCGGCGAACTGCAGGCCTGGGATCCCGCCACCGGAAAGAAGGTCTGGTCGCATAACTTCCCGAAATCGCAGCTGTTTGGCTCGGTGACGGCGACCGCCGGCGATCTCGTGCTGGTGGGGGGTACCAACGACCGCATGTTCCGCGCCTTCGATGCGAAGACCGGCGAACTGCTTTGGCAGCAAAAGACCAACTCCGGCATCATGGGCATGCCGATCGCCTATGAAGTCGACGGCACCGAATACATCGCCGTCCAGTCGGGCTGGGGCGTCGACGCGCAGCGCATCCAGGACGCGCTGGCGACCGGCAACAATGTCGGTGTCGAGAACAACGTGCCGCAGGGCGGCGTGGTTTGGGTGTTCGCCGTCAAGAAGTGACCGGCGGATAGTAGTTTGAGCAACGGGAAAGGGCGGCGGACCGATGTCCGCCGCCCTTTCCTCTGGTCCGCCGATCAACGTTCAGGCGAACTACTTGCCCTCGGTATCGACCTTCCGTTTCTCGTCTTGGTTCATCTTCTCGACGCCGGCGTCCTGGTTGGACGCGCCGGTCGTCTCGGTCCGCGTGGCCGCCGGACTGTCGTTGGGCACCGACGATTGCCCCGGCGGCGTTGTCGCGGGTCGCGTGGCCGTGGTGCCGGGCGGCTGACCTGCCTGGGCAGCCGCTTGCTGGAGGCCTGAAACAAGCAGGCCCGAGACCAACACCGCCAACGCTGTCAGCTTGCCGTGCATCATGGCTTCCTCGTCAAACCACTTGAACGCGCAACCCCCCTCTCAGGTTTCAAGCTGCTTGCCGATTGGCAGTGCCCGGATACGTTTGCCGGTCGCCGCGAAGATGGCGTTGACCAGCGCCGGAGCAAACGGAGGCACGCCCGGTTCCCCGACCCCGCTTGGCGGCGTGTCGGCGGCAACCGGAACGATATGCACGTTGGTGATAAGGGGAGCCTCGTCAATCCGGACCACCGGGAAATTGTCGAAATTGCCCTGTTGCACCTTGCCGTCCTTGAAGGTGATCTCGCCGTATTTGGCGAGACTGAGCCCCATGATCGCGGCGCCCTCGATTTGCGACTGGATTCGTTCGGGGTTGACGAACGTGCCGCAGTCGATGGCGGTGTCGACCCGGGGGACGCTGAGCTTGCCCTTGTCGTCGACGGCCACTTCGACGATGGTCGCGATATAGCTGACGAAGCTGCGATGGACCGCAATCCCGAGGCCGTGTCCCTTCGGCACCGATCGTCCCCAGCCGCCCTTGTCCGCGACGAGTTCAACGACGCGACGCAGGCGTCCGGTATCGATCGGATAGCTGTCGAACGGCTCGCCATAGTTCCACGGGTCCTTGACGGAATCGAGCTTGACCAGACGCGGAGAGCCGATCAGCTCGAGCAGCATGTCCTTTTGGTCGCGGTTGGTGGCGTGCGCAAGCTCGCCCACCATGGACTGGACCGCAAAAGCGCGCGGGATGTTCGACACCGAGCGGAACCAGCCGATGCGCGCATGCGCCGCGGCTTCGGGATTTTCGCATTGAATATTGGCAATTTCGAACGGCATGTCGATGAGCCCCATGCCGAGTTCGAAGGGGGCCGCGTGCACCGCATTGGCCGCGAAAGTCGAGGCAATGGTCGGTGCGACGCTGCGGTGCCGCCAGGCGATCACCTTGCCGCTCTTGTCGAGACCGGCCTCGATGCGTTCCACCGAAACCGTGTGCAGGAAGTCGTGGCGAAGGTCATCCTCGCGCGTCCACTGCACCTTCACCGGCGCGCCGATCGCCTTTGAAAGCAAGGCTGCCTCGAGCGCAAAGTCGCACTTCGATTTGCGCCCGAAGCCGCCGCCCAGCAGCGTGACGTTGACGGTCACGTTCTCCTCGGGGATTCCCAGGGTTTTCGCGGCGTCTTCCCGGGTTCCGCCGGGACTTTGCACCGGCGCCCAGATCTCGGCCTTGCCATCCCTGACATTGGCGACCGCGACCGGGGTTTCCATGCTCACATGCGCCAAATGCGGCAGATAGTATTCGCCTGTTATCACCTTGTCGGCGCCCTTCAGCGCGCCGTCGACGTCGCCCTCCTTGCGCACCACCAGGCCCGGCTTGCGCGCGGCTTGCTCGAGTTCGGCTCTGATAGGCCACCGAGTCGTACTTGCCGTTGGCGCCGTCATCCCAGACGATCTTCAGCGCGTCGCGCCCCTTGATGGCCGCGCCGGTATTGCGCGCGATCACCGCGACGCCGCCGAGCGGCTGGAACTTGGACGGCCACGGCCAACCCTGCACCTCCATGACCTTCTCGACGCCGGAGACCTTCATCGCTTCGGTTGAATCGAACGACACCAGCTTGCCGCCTGTGACGGGCGGTCGCGCGATCACGGCATACTTCATGCCGGGAAGGCGGGTATCGCTGCCATATTGCGCCGCGCCGACGGTAATATCGCGAAGATCGACGATGCTGACCTGACCCTTGCCGAGATACCGAAAGTCCTTCGGGTCCTTTAACTTCAGGCTCCCGATGCCCGGCACCGGTTCCTTGGCGGCATCGGCAGCCAGCTCGCCGAATCCGAGGCGCCGTCCGCTGGCCGAATGAACCACCTCGTGGTTTACCGCCTTGACCTCGGTCACCGGCACGCCAAGGCGTTTGGCGGCCGCGGCCTCGAGCATGACGCGCGCCGACGCGCCGATCTCGCGCATCGGCATCAGATAGTGCCGTGTGCTGCGCGATCCATCGGTATCCTGATTGCCGAACTTGACCTCGTCGCCATGCGCCTGCGCGACCTTGACGCGCGACCAGTCGGCTTCCATTTCCTCGGCGACGACCAGCGGCAGACTGGTGCGCACACCCGTTCCCATTTCGGAACGGTGCGCAAGGATCGTCACCGTTCCATCGGATGCGATGGCAACGAAGACGCGCGGGTCGACCACCGTGCCGTGCGGCATCTTTCCGGCGCCGGTCTCGTAAGCGGCAAAAGCCTGACGTGAAGTCACAGGCGCGGCCAGCACCAGGCCGCCGGCGATGCCGAGGCCCGTGAGAACGCTGCGGCGGGAGATTTTTTCGATTCCGAGGCGGCCCTCGATACCGCGAAGTTTATGCGGGCGTGTGATGATGTTCATGATCAGACCCCCGTGGACGCGAGATGGACCGCGTTTTCGATGCGCTGATAGCAGCCGCAGCGGCAGATATTGCCCGACATCGCTTCGCGTATCTGATCGTGGGAGGGCTTTGGATTGTCCAGGAGCAGGGCCGCCGCCTGCATGATCTGCCCGGCCTGGCAATAGCCGCATTGCGGCACGTTGACCTGGCGCCAGGCTTTCTGAACCGCGTGGTCGCCGGTGGGGTGAAGGCCTTCGATCGTCGTGACCTCGCGGTTGACGACGTCGGAGACCGAGGTGATGCAGGACCGCACAGCCTCCTTGTCGACGATGACGGTGCATGCACCGCAGAGAGCCTGACCGCAGCCATATTTCGTGCCGGTCAGTCCGATTTCGTCACGGAGAAACCAGAGTAACGGAAGGTCCGGGTCGCCGTCCCAGTTTCGTTCCTGGCCGTTGATTTTCACCTTGATCATGATCAATCCTCGCTCTTCGTAAGCTGATGATGTTTTCGGCGTGAGCGAGAACATGTTTCCCAAAACCGCTCGACGCCGTTGCCTTTGCCGGGATCCAGTTGCGTAAAATGAACGTTGCCGAGACGCCGCAGACCAGGCTGGACGATCGCGTTGACCAATCTGTGTCGGCGGTCATCGCCTTTTTCCGAGACGTTTGCCTTGTTCGCCGGATCCGCCCGAGCGCGGCGCGGATCGGCTTCACGACGCATTGTTGGCAAATTTATTTGGCGAAAGCTGGGCCCCGTTCGAGACGCCGATGGGTTTGGTCAGCCTTCCTTACGTAGGATTCCCGTTGCAATCGGCGTCGGCGCGGGGCGCGCGACCAGCCGGAATTGACCGCGGCGGTGACTCGCGAAGCGCGTGTTGCGGCGCGAAGGCCCAGGGGAGCCTCTGTTGAACGGGGCGTGCCGCCGAATGGGCGGACCGGCATGGCGGCCATGCATGCCATATCAGCCGGGGGGTGTGCGGAAGGAAGCGCAATCCACGGCGCTCACGGCGCTTTCTCGTTTTCTCCTTGTCAAAGCCAGCCCGATCGGGCCAGAATTGAATCATATCGGCGTGACTTCAAATGCGCCGATCGATTCAACAAGAATAATTTGGGGCGGAAACATGAATAAATTTTCGATTGCCTGCGCCGTATCGCTCGGCGTGACCGGCTTGCTGACCGGGACCAGTATCGCGCAGCAGGAAGTCAAACAGGAGGCCAAGGCGACATCCGGCCAGGCGAAAGTTTCGCCGGTTACCCAGCAGCAGCTCAATGCTGCCGACAAGAGCGCCACCAACTTTCTGCTGACCAATGGCAACTATGCCCAGACGCGCTTTCATCCGGCCAAGCAGATCGACCGCGACAACGTCAAGAACCTGCACGTCGCGTGGATCTTCCAGACCGACGTCAAGGAATCGCTGGAGACTTCGCCGATCGTCGTCGATGGCGTCATGTACGTCACCACGTCGTTCAGCCATGTCTATGCGCTCGACGCCAAAACCGGCGTACAGCTCTGGCACTACAATCACAAGATGGGCCTGGTAACGACCTACTGCTGCGGTCCCAACAATCGCGGCGTCCAGGTTCTCGGCGACCTCGTCTACCTGGCCACGCTCGACGCCAAACTGGTGGCGCTGAATGCCAAGACAGGCGATGTCGTCTGGAAGACCGATATCGCCGATCCCGAGCTCGGTTACAGCGAGACGATGGCTCCGACCGTCATCAAGGACAAGGTTCTGATCGGAACCAATGGCGGCGAGTACGGCATCCGCGGCTTCGTCAAGGCCTACGATGCGAAGACCGGAAAATTGATCTGGACGTTCAATACGATACCGGAGAGTACGGTCGGCGTCTGGGCAACCAAGGACGCTACCGGTCGCGACATGCACCGCAATATCCAGGCCGAGAAGGACCAGCTCGCCAAGACCGGCGATCCCTACCAGAAGCTCGGCGGCGGCGTATGGCAGAATCCGGCGATCGATCTGGCGTCCAACCGGATCTATTTCGTCGTCGGCAATCCCTCGCCCGATCTCGATGGTTCGGTCCGGCCCGGCGACAATCTCTATACCGACTCGCTGGTGTCGGTTGATCTGGATACCGGAAAATATGCCTGCCACTTTCAGTATATCGCCCACGACGTGTGGGATCTCGATGCCGTAAGCCCGCCGGTGCTGGTGGACGTCAAGGGCAAGGATGGCAAGACCATTCCCGGCGTGATCCATGCCGGCAAGACCGGTCATATCTACGTTCATGACCGCAAGGATTGCAGCCTGATCCGCTTCTCCGAGGCCATGGTGCCGCAGGAGAACATGTGGGTGCTGCCGACCAAGGAAGGCGCGCGGATGCTGCCGGGCGCCAATGGCGGCGTCGAATGGTCGCCGATCGCCACCGACCCGGGGCAGGGGCTGGCCTACGCCATCAACCTGCACCAGCCGATGACCTACCAGGTCGAGAACTCGCCGTATCCGAACGGCAAGTTGTGGCTCGGTGGCGCCTTCAAGGCGATCCCGGGCGAGGCGCAGGCGGGCAACATCACCGCGGTTGATTACAACACCGGCAAGATCAAATGGCAGGTCAAGACGCCGGAGCCGATGATCGGCGGCATTCTCGCCACCGCTGGCGGTCTGGTTTTCACCGGTGAAGGCAACGGCAAGTTCGCGGCCTACAATTCGTCCAACGGCAAGGAATTGTGGAATTTCCGCGCCGGCGCGGGCGTCAACGCGCCGCCCTCGTCCTACATGGTGGGCGGCAAGCAATACATCGTGGTCGGCGCGGGCGGCAACACCCAGGTCGACTTCCGCCGCGGCAACAACATCATCGCCTTCTCGCTCAACTGAGCGAACAGGCGAATCGAACGATGGAGCGGGGCCGCTTGCGGCCCCGCTTTTTTCCACTAGTGTTCGGAATGGTCTTCCCGGGTCTGCCTCAACCGGGCTGAAGCGGACTCCGGCGTCGACTTTTGTTTGAACATGATGTTTTCAGAACCGGTCTCCAGTTGCCGGATCATGCCCTCCACCGGATCGGATCAATGCGCGGGAAATTCAATTTCGGCGTTTGCGGCATCGTTGCCCTCGCCACCCTATCGATCGCCTGCCTCACGCCGCTGCGCGCCCAAAGCATTGAACAAAAGACCCAGGTTTGCGCCGCCTGCCACGGCGCGGATGGCAAACCGACCGACAAGACGATTCCCGTCATTTGGGGACAGCAGGCCGGCTACCTCTATATCCAGCTCCGCGATTTCAAGCGGGGTGACCGCAAGAGCGACATCATGCAACCGATCGCCTCAGCGATGGAGCGCGACGACATGCAGGCGATCGCCGAATATCTCGCGCAAAAGCCATGGCCGGATCTGGGCCAGCCGCGCGCGTCAAAGGACGTTGCGGACCGCGCTTCGAATGCCAACCGCTCGATCGGCTGCACCGGCTGCCATCTCGATCATTTTCAGGGCGACGGAACGGTCCCCAGGCTGGCGGGCCAGAGCCGGGAATACCTGACAAAAACCATCGCCGACTTCCGCAGCCGCGCGCGCGGCAACAATCCCGGCATGTCCGATTTGATGCTCGCCACCGCGCCCGACGACCTGGCGGCGCTGGAGGAATATCTGTCGGGTCTGAGACATGATGGTCTAGTTGGATCGGGTGAGGGCTGTCCAAATCTGCCGAAAGAGCCCCTCACCCCCTCTCCCCGCGAAGAGCGGGGAGGGAGCGTACTTTCGTTGAGGCAAGAAAGCTGATCCAATTCCGTCACGTGTTGACGGCCCGTGTATTCGGCTATCAGACGCGCTAGCTCTCAGCGCGGGGTCAGGCGTTCCCGCAGCGAAGACAGCACGGTCAGATCCGCGGCACGTTTCCCGGCCTTGTCCTTCAGCGCCGGATCGGCGCCCCGCGCCAGCAACAGATCGGCGATTTCGGCGTGGCCGCCTTCGGCCGCAATCATCAGGGCGGTCCGGCCGCGGTCATCCCTGTCATCGATATGCGCGCCCTGGTCGAGGAGAAAGCCGACGACCTCGGCGGCTTGCGCTTCCGGGGCATGTTCATCCGGGCCCGACGCCCACATCAGCAAGGTGAGGTCATTCGGGTAGCGGGCGTTGATATCGATATTTCGCGCCAGCAACCGCTTGACGATATCGAGCCGGGCGCCGGCCGCCGCATAGACGATCGGCGGCTTGCCGGTTTCGTCGGGCGCTCGCTCGTCGGCGCCGTGGGCCAGCAAGGTTTCGACGATCACCTCGTTGCCGGCGAAGGCGGCCGCGGCGATCGGAGAGATCCCGCTGCGTCCGGTGAGTTTGACGTCGGCGCCGCGTTCGATCAGCCGTTGCGCGATCGAGATATGGCTGCCTTCGGCGGCAAAATATAACGCGGTGGCCCCGGCGAGATTGCGGGCATCGATCGGTGCGCCGTGCGCCAGCAGAAGATCGACCATCCTGGGATGGCCGGACTTCGCGGCGTGACTGAGCGGCCGGGCGCCAAGCCGGTCGCGCGCGTCGACCGACGCGCCCTGGTCGAGCAGTCTCGTCGCCAGGTCGATGCAATTGGCGTCGACCGCGGAAAACAGCGTCAACGAGACTTCCATCGCGGTAATCTGCGGTTTGGCAAGCTCAAATCGGCGGGACAGCCCCTGGCAGCGCTCGGGCTCCGCGGCGCGCGCGGTCGAAGCGGTGCCCATCGCGCCGGTCACGACCAGGCACAATGAAACGAGATGGCGATACACAGCGGCCTTTCCGCGGAGCAAGTTTGTTTCCTTTGCATGGCGACCGAACCATCAGGGTGGCACGGCCGCGCGCCGATGCCAAGAAGCGGCAGGATTTCAGACGGAAAAATGGATTCCGTATCGCGCCATGGCAACGCAGCTCGCCGCCCGTTGAATGCCCGTCATCGGCAGGCATGGTTTCCCGCTTCCGGAATGGCCAGAAAGGTGATCGTGGCTGGCGCGAACGTTACGGTGGCGGCCGCGGTTGGAACGCCTTCGATGGCCGGCAGTTCGTCGCCGGCGGAAAGGGCCAGCGGGGTGCCGTTGAGGCGGACGCGCTGGTCGGGCAGGTTCGCGGCGTCGAGCGTGTAGCGCAGCGACGCCGCAGCAAGCATCAGCGTGTGCGGGGCATCGCGGTCGTTGTTGATCACCAGAAGCGCCACGCCACCCGGCTTGCCTCTTTGACAATGGGCGTAGACGTGAAGGCCGGATGGGACCGGCACGCCGGCCTCGAGCACGACGGTGCCCATCAATTGCCGCCACAATAATGCGCCCCAGTAATTCGGCCGCGGCGCCAGCGTTGTTTCATCCAGCAAGCCGTAATCGCTCGCCGCCAGCGTGTTGTGCATGACGATTTGAACGCCCGCTCTCGCCAGCCGTCCGAGCTGATCGAGATAACGGAACGTATCCAGGAAACTGGAGGCCCAGGGGTTTCCGCCGCAGGCGGCCTCGGCGGTTTCGGTGAGCCAGATCGGCTTGCCGGGCGCGATGCTGTCGCGAAGCGACTGATAGAAGGCCAGGGTCTGCCCGGTGCGCGAAAGCCAGTCTTCGGACAGCGCCGCTTCCGGCTTGCTTCCGCCGCTGCATCGTTCCGACAGCGTCCCGTAATAGTGGTAGGAAACGACATCGACGCCGGAAGCGACGAGCAGGTCGGATGCCATCGCAGGCTCGCCGACCGTGCCGGGGCCGGCGATCATCGTCTCGGGCGCCGCCCGCCGCATGAACGCGTGGAACAGACTGAAGTCCCGCCGATAGGCGGTGGCGTCGTAACCTGCGGGTGCGCCGCCCATCTCGGCGAGGTTCGGCTCATTCATGAATTCGGCGGCGCCGATGCTGCCCCCGAGCGCGCGGGTGAAGCTGACAAGGCGGTCGGCCTGGTCCGGCGTCCAGACGCCCGCGGCGTCGCGGGCGCCCGGGCTTATGGCGAACGACGTCATGATCGGCGCGTCCACCGAGCGCGAGAAATCGACCACGCCGCGCCATTGCCGGCGGGTCAAAACGCCGTTGAATCCCGCTGCAGGCAAGGGCGGCGCGTCGTCCGAAATCCGCAAAATAGGTGGTGTTGGCCCAGGTGCCGCTGACGCGGACATAAGCAGGTGCCAGCGCCGCCGCGAGCTTTCGCAACCGCGCATTGGCGAGATCAATCGGCGGCCGGTATTGATAGAGATTGGAATCCATTCCCGGCGGCGTATCCGATCCGGATCGAGGCTGCTGTGCAGGCGGCACGTCCGGCTTCGACCGATAGGGCCGCCAGAATTTTCCGCCGGTGACTTCGATCATCTCGATGTTGTAGGACTGGAAGCGCTCGCTGATCGTGCCGATGCGCGCCAGGCTCGAAGGTGTGACGGACGGTGCGTCGGCCGGGGCACCCGCACCGGCATGCGCGAGCAGCAGGGCGGACGCCAGCAAGCCGCACAGCCCCGCGCGGATCTCATGGCGCAGCCGGAAACCCTCGCTTGTTGCCGGCGACAGGCCTGCGGAGCGGCTCGCTCCGTATCGTCCAGTTGAAGGCAAGGAACATTCCCGATTTGCCTGAATTTAGCTTACGACAGGCCCGGGCAGTTCGAATATATTTCCTCCACGCTTGGTCGTCCGCACAGGGCGGCGGCGAATCCGGGGCCAGCGCCTGCGGGCCGTAAAGCAAGAAGGCGGTTGGGGGCTCTCAGGGAGGCACGTCGTGGCTGTTTTGACGCGTGGGTTTTTTTGCTGCGCCATGGTGGCGATGGCCACCTGCTGGATGCGGCCGGCCTCCGCGCTCGACCCGCGCTATCCGGACTGGCCGTGCCAGCAATTGAAGGTGCCGGGGATTGCGGTCGCCAGTGTCTGGAACGGGCCCCCGATCGATCCAGCCGACAAGGCCATCTCTTCGGATCCGAAGCAGGCAGAACTTGTCGCGCGTCTCGCCGCTCGCCGCACCCCCATCGAGGATGCGAAAAAACTGATCGCGGACTATGTCGTCGGTACCCCTGAGCAAAAGCAGGAAAAGGCGAAGTCGCTGTTTGCCGCATTGTACTCGACGCTCAATGCGCAACGCGATCAGGTGATGAACGGGATCGAGCGCTTTTCGCGCAAGCAGAAGGCCATGGCGGAGGACATCCGCGAAAAGGCCCAGCGGATGCGCCAGATGCAGGATGCGCTAAACGACGATCAAGCCCAGCGCGATGACCTCGCCAGTCAGTTGTCCTGGCAGACGCGGATTTTTGAGGATCGACGAAAATCGGCGTCGTATGTGTGCGACGTGCCCGTGCTGATCGAAAAGCGGCTGTTTGATCTGGGCAGGGCGATCCAGGACAGTCTGCAAGCCGACACGCCGGCGAAATAGGGAAGTTTGGAGAGCGGTTTATTCGCCCGGGCGCGGCTCTGGCGTGGCATCCTGCAGCGGAAGCCTGGCCACGCGCCATCCGTCGGTGCCCTCGGGATACCACACCACATCGGAATAGCCGAGCAACAGCGCGCGCCTGGCCGCGTTCCACGACATCCAGCAATCGGCGAGACAATATAGAACGATCGGTCTGGCGTGATCGCCGTTTGTCGCCTTCTCCAGGCCCTTCCGGAAATACTCGGCCATACTGGGCGCGAGTTCGCCGTAGCCGGTGTCAGGCAACCAGATGCTGCCGGGAATATTGGGCCGCGGCTGGTCGCGCCACAGCGTTCCCTCGGGCAGGTTCCGCGGTCGCGGCGGCCTTGGCAGCACGTCGACAAAGGCAGCCGAATGGCTGCGCCAGATCGTTTCCGCCTCGCCGTGCCGATCACCCTGGCGCCGCGCAAAGTCGCCGGCGTCGGCGAGCGATAATTTTCGAGGCGATAACCCTCCGGCTCGGTTACCTCGGCGGCCGCGGCCTCCACGGCGGCAAACAGCAACGCGATCAGCGCGAGACGGGCGGCGGCCTTGATCATGGCCGCTTGGAGAGTGTCTCTGGCGTGATCGGCATATTGGTCTCGTCCAATATCGGAATATTATAGCTGATCAGCAGCTTGTTGATCTCAGGCTGGTTTTCCATGATGAGGCGATTGAGCGTGCGTTTCCACTCCTGGTCCGTCGCGCGGACCGCCATGCCGATCCGATAGGTCATTTGCGGACCGGTCGTTTCCTTGGTCAAGGGCACGACGGTCATCGGCGGGTTGGCCTGCTTCGCGTAATAGCCCGCCATCGGTCCCCATAAGATGCCGCAATCGATATCGCCGTGGGCGAGGTCGTCCATCATGGCCTGCGCCGAGGAATCCGCGCGGGTATCGATGAACAGCGGGTAGGATTTGGCGCGGGCCAGAAGGCCGTTGATCGCCATGTTGGTGCTGGGCGGAGTCCTCGCAACAATGCCGATCCGCTTGTCCTTGAGCTTGGGATCGTTGATCGCGGTCACATCTTCAAGGCCGCTGCCGGGCTTGAAGACCAGCGCATAGGTCGTCCGGTAATAGGGGACGGTGACTTGCGCCTGATCGTCGCCTTGCGGAAATCCCATGATGATATCGCATCGGTACGAGCCCAGCGTCATCCGGACGAAACCGGTTGCCTGCGGGAAGTAGGTGTAGCTGAGCTTCTTGCCGAGCTTGGCGGCGAAGAGTTCGGCAAGCTTGTTTTCGAATCCCTCGCCCTTTTCGTCGGAAAACGGCATATTGCGCGGATCGCCACAGGCGCGAAAGACGTCGGGATCGACAAGTTCGAGTGCGCCCTTGTCGCTGGCCTGGGCGCGAGCCTCGATGGACCAGACGGCGGCAAGTCCGCATATCAGGGCGCCGGCCAGGGCAGGCAGGATGATCGCGGGACTCTTCGATACGCGAGGCATCGGCGTGAGAAATTTTTCGGCTTGTGCTTTGGTCATTTGATCCCCGTGCAGCTGGCCTCGGCCGCTTTGGCGGCGTCAGGCTTGTCTTCGTGTTTGGGCGGACGGCCGCCCGGAATGGCGTCGTTGGCGCGGGCCCGCAGATACACATAGATGTCGTCGAGATAGCACATCACATTCACGTTCGAGGCAAACGACGGCATCACCTTGTCGTTGGCGGCGTCGACGTTCTTGCGGCCATTGGTGACGACTTCGTTGAACTCGACGTAGCTCAGCGTCTTCAGTGAATTGGCCAGCGCCGGCGCATAGCTCGAGCCCTCGCCATTGGGGCCATGACAGACGTGGCAATCCGAATGATAGCGGCGAAAGCCGGAGAAGGTGTACCAGTCGACGGTGCCGTCGGCATCGATCTTGTAGGTCGGGTTGCCGTTCTTGTCGGCATATTTGCCGTTGTCGGAGGAGGCGACGGCCGGATCGCCCGATCCGTCGGCGCAGGCGGCTCCGCCGGCCAGGACGCCCGCCAGCAAAGCGAGCGCGAATTTCCAGTGATTGATCCTCAACGCAACTGTCCTTGTGCACCTTGAAGGGGATGGCTGATAAGGAATCGGCGCGCGGCAAGACAGCAGCGCGCCGATCCAGCGTCATCTTTCGTGACGTCTCAGGCCTATTCGCTCGGCAGGGCGAATACCGTCAACGTCCCGCCCAGCGACGTATAGGACGCCAGACCCGCATAGCCGCCAACCGCGCCGAGGCCCGCGGTATCCACCGTCTTGTCCTTGGTCGGCAGCTTGCCCTGATCGACCGCGCCATGCCAGGCGGCGGCGTTCTCGGGCTGCAGCAGACCGGCCGCCAGACCGATGCCGGCCCAACCGCCGACGCCGGACAGCACGGCAACGTATTGCTTGCCGCCGTGCTCATAGGTCATCACGTTGCCGATGATGCCGGACGGGGTCTTGAACTTGTAGAGTTCCTTGCCCGTCTTGGCGTCGAGTGCCTTCAGATAGCCTTCGAGCGTGCCGTAGAACACCACGCCACCGGCGGTCGCCAGCGCGCCGCCCCAGGCCGAGAACTGCTCCTTGTTGGACCACACGATCTTGCCGGTCTTGCCGTCCCAGGCGATGAAATTGCCCATGTTGGTGTCGCCCTTGGGCGGATACATCGCCACTGCCGCACCGACATAGGCCTGACCGGCGGTGTAGGCTACCTTGTAAGGCTCATAGTCCATGCAGACATGGTTGGTCGGGACATAGAACAGCTGTGTCTCCGGGCTATAGGCCGCCGGTTGCTCGTCCTTGGTGCCGAGCGCCGCCGGACAGATGCCCTTCGAGTTGTGGTCTTCGCCGCCATGTTGGGTCGAATAGGCGTCGACCACCAGCGGACGGCCATAGGTCTTGGACGACTTGTCCATGTCGACCTTGGTCGCCCAGTTCACCGACGGATCGAATTTTTCCGCGACCAGCAATTCGCCGGTGGCCCGATCCAGCGTATAGCCGAAGCCGTTACGGTCGAAATGGGTCAAGAGCTTCCTCGGCGTACCGCCGATGGTCTGATCGGTGAGGATCATCTCGTTGACGCCGTCATAGTCCCACTCGTCGTGCGGCGTCATCTGGTAGACCCATTTGGCCGCGCCGGTGTCGAGATCACGCGCGAATATCGTCATCGACCAGCGGTTGTCGCCCGGCCGCTGTATTGGGTTCCAGGTCGAGGGATTGCCTGTGCCGTAGTAGACGAGGTTCAGCTCAGGATCATAGGAATACCAGCCCCAGGTGGCGCCGCCGCCGATCTTCCACTGGTCGCCTTCCCAGGTGGAGGTCGAGGAATTCGGCCCGACCGGCTTGCCGAGCGAGGTGGTCTTGACCGGATCGATCAGGGTTTCGGAGTCCGGTCCAGTCGAATAGCCGCGCCAGGCCAGTTTGCCGTCCTTGATGTTGTAGGCGCTGACCCAGCCGCGAACGCCGAATTCGCCGCCGGAAATGCCGACCAGAACCTTGTCCTTGTAAACGAACGGCGCGTCGGTGCCGGATTGGCCCTTGCCCGCCTCGCCATCCATCACCGACCAGACCTTGGCGCCGGTCTTGGCGTCGAGTGCGATCAGGGTGGTATCGGCCTGATGCAGGAAGATCTTGCCGTCGGCATAGGCGACGCCACGGTTGACGGTGTCGCAGCACATGATCGGAATCACGTTGGGATCCTGCCTGGGCTCGTATTTCCAGAGGATCTTGCCGTCATGGTTCAGGTCAAGCGCATAGACGGTATTGGGAAACGGCGTATGCACGTACATGGTATCGCCAATTACCAGCGGACCACCTTCGTGACCACGCAGCACGCCGGTCGAGAAGGTCCAGGCGACCTGTAATTTCTTGACGTTGGCGGCGGTAATCTGATTGAGCTTGGAGTAACGCGTATTGGCGTTGTCGCCCTGCTGCATGACCCATTGCTTGGGATCCTTGGCCAGCTTGTCCAAAGCTTCGTCGGCGCGCGCAGCGAAGCCCTGCGCGGCAAAGAGGCCGAAGATCGAAGTCGTAACGACTAGAAATCTGTTCATTCGCTTCCTCCCTGGGTTTTGGCCTGGAGGGTCGCTGACGCTCCCTGGATCACATATTCTCCACGGGACGTCGTCGCCCTCTCTTGGATGAATTTTCCGGCGCAGTGTCACAGCCTGTGAAACGTGTCACGGCCTGTGAAACGTGTCACGGCCTGGGGATCTTAAGTGCAGCCGCAGCGCCCACCCAAATCCTCGAAACAACAACGGACTGCTGTTCACCGTTGCTCGCGACGCCGGAAGAGAAAAAAGATTAGGTAACTCTTCTGGCAGAAGCAAGTTATGATTTGCGGACGTCCGATCGCCGATCTTTCGCTTTCTTGCACCGCAATGCGAGCAAGAATTTTTTGAGCAGGCATGGAACCTGGAAGGCGCCGCCGGCATATGAGGGTTATCCGTGTTCAACCGCTCGTGCGGTCCGGAGCAGACTCATGATGGGCCTTGCCCACTCCAACGGGCGTGCCGAATGGACGGCGCGCCTTGTGGGCATGGCCTTTGGGATGAGTCTCGCGCTGGCGCCGCGCGACGCTGGCGCGCGCGAGCAAGAAACGCCGGCGCCGCTGGCCGTCTCCGAAATCTCACCCGGTGTCTACGCTCATATCGGCGCTGTAGAGATGATGAGCGAGGCCAATCAGGGTGACGTCGCCAATGTCGGGTTTATTGTTGGCGACGATGCCGTTGCGGTGATCGATTCCGGCGGCAGCGCGCGCGAAGGCGCGCGCCTGCTTGCCGCGATCCGCAAGGTGACGTCAAAGCCGGTTCGCTATGTCATCAACACGCATGTTCATCCCGATCACATCTTCGGGAACGCGGCGTTCGTGCGCGCCGAAACCGTCTTCGTGGGACACCGGAACTTGCCGCGCGCGATGGCGGAACGGGGTGAATTTTACCTAAAGGCGTTCCGGGGGCCGCTCGGGAACGCGCTCATCGACCAAGTCAGGATCGTTCCGCCCACACTGCTCGTGGACGACGAAATGCAGATCGATCTCGGCGGGCGAAGCTTGACCCTGAAGGCCTGGCGGGCGGGACATACCGACAATGATTTGACGGTGTTCGATCATGCGACTTCAACCCTGTTCGCCGGCGACCTCCTGTTCGTGACGCATCTGCCGGTCCTTGACGGCAGCATTCGAGGTTTTCTCGGCGACCTCCAGGAGCTGCTGCGCATTCCGGCCGCACGCGTCGTTCCCGGGCACGGCGTTGTCGTCGGCGATTGGCGCGGCGCGGTCGCCGACGAGCAACGCTACTTCGAGAGCCTCGCCGGCGAGGTCCGCGGCCTCATTGCCCGGGGAATACCCCTTACCAAGGCCGCCAGAGAGGCGGGGCGGAGCGAACAGTCGCGCTGGAAATTGTTCGACGAATACAGCTCGCGCAACGTCATCGCCGCGTTCGGGGAACTTGAATGGGAATGACGCCACAATTGGTCCGGAAAACCCCGGCTACCGCAGCGCAGCTTGCTGCTTGGGGCGTTTTCGTGTAGTGTTGCGTTGTCTCATTGTGGAAGCGGAATTCGACCATGTCGATCTTTTCCAGAGTGATTGTGCCGGCCCTGATCGCCGCGATCTATCTTGCGGCGCCGGCTGCTGCGCGTGCCCAGGCCGAACAGCCCTCGGAAGATACCTGGAACAGCATCAAGGATGACATCTTCAAGGGGCGTCCGATTCTCGATGGCTCCGGGCTGGTGGTGCTCGATGCGCCGCGCCGCGCCGACGATGCCGCCGTGGTGCCGATCGGCATGCGCGTCAACTTTACCGGCGACGACAAGCGCACGCTGCGATCGCTGACGCTGGTCATTGACGAAAATCCCGCGCCGGTCGCTGGAACGTTTACGATCGGTCCGCGTTCCGGCGTGACCTCGATCTCGACGCGCGTCCGGGTCAATAGCTACTCGTATGTGCGGCTGGTGGCCGAGCTCAGCGACGGCAACCTCTATGGCGTCAAGTCCTATGTGAAGGCGTCCGGCGGATGTTCAGCGCCGGCGGCATCGAACAGCGACGCCACCCGCGCGGTGCTCGGGCAGATGAAATTCCGCACCTTCCGGCCCGAGACCGGCGGGTTCTCCGAAGCCCAGCTCATGATGCGCCATCCGCAGAATTCCGGTCTGCAGATGGACCAGTTGACGCGCCTCTATATTCCGCCGTTCTTTGTCGAGAACCTCAAGATCTGGCAGGGCGACGATCTGGTGCTGGCAGTGGATGGCGGCATAGCGATATCGGAAGATCCGAACGTCCGCTTCAACTTCAAGCCCAACGGCGCCGACAAGTTTCGTGTCGAAGCCATGGATACGAGCCAGAAACTGTTCAGGGACGAATGGTCGCTCGAGAAATCGATGCTATAGGATCGCGCGCCCTGACGGCCCCCGCGAAGAGCCCCGGTTCTGACTGAATCAGAACCGGGGCTCTATTCTTTTGTTCTGACGCGTTTTGTTCACGCGAACCGGTATCCACCGCCGGATCAAGTCCGAGGCCATGCTTCGCTCGAAAACGCTCTAAAAGCAGCGAATTTCCGCTTCCGCCTGCGCCCGGCGGAATTCCTGCATCGCAAGCTTGGCTTGCTCGGTCGAGCGAAATTCGGACCCGACAGGTCCGGTGACCTGGGACATCGACAGAATTGTCTCGGCGGTCACGTAGTTGTCGTAAGGAATGATCGACGCGATCACGTCGATCGAGCAGGAACATTTTTGCAGCAGTTCCTGCGTCTCGCCATTGGCCTTCATGCAGCCAAAAACATAGTCCGCGCGTGCCGCTGTCGGATAGTCGTTGAGATCCTCCGCCGATGCATTTGGCACGGTGACGATCAACGAGACCGCCAGCAGGGCGCCAGATCGGAATAGGGTGCGCAAGCAAGCCATCGTCAATGCCTTTCGCCTGGCCTGCGGTGGAGACCGCTGGCGAAGGCTTTACTCAGTAGCCTTGGCCCTGGAGAGACCAGCTTCGGTGCGTTGCAGCACAAACGGGCAAGGTTAGACAACCGCGTCTGCCGGCTCGAATAATTTTGTCAGGATGCGCAAACTGGGTCAAGCTCGCGCCTGGCGAAGCTTGCCGCGGCGGACGCGGTAAGCTAAATCGCGGCCATCGAGCCTGAAGATATGCGCGTCGAAAACACAGACGACACATTTCAGCGAGGCTCGGCGGCACGGCGTATGAGGGTCCGAAATGTTGGCTTGTCGGTCCCGCACAAGGGCGATCGATGCTCGGGAATGGTTATGAATCCATCCGACATCGCTCACATCGCCGCGCTTGAGATCGACCATGTCAGCCACCGCTACGGTGCGCGACTCGCGCTCAATGATGTGAGCTTCGCGGTGGGGCAATCGTCCTTTACCGTCCTGTTGGGATTGAACGGCGCCGGCAAATCGACGTTGTTTTCGCTGATCACGCGGCTTTATGCGATCCGCTCGGGTCAGATCCGCATTTTCGGCCACGATGTTGCCAACGAACCGGGCGCGGCCTTGAGCAAGCTCGGCGTCGTCTTTCAATCCCGCGCGCTGGATACCGACATTTCGGTGCGGCAGAACCTGATGTATCATGCCGCGCTGCACGGTATCGCCAACAAGCGGGCCAGTGAATTGATCGCGGAGGTCCTGGACCGCGTGGCCATGACCGATCGCAGCCTGGATCGCGTCGGCAATCTCTCGATCGGGCAGATGCGCCGTATCGAGATTGCCCGGGCGCTGCTGCACCGGCCCCGGCTGCTTGTGCTGGACGAACCGACCGTCGGCCTCGACATCAAGGCGCGCGCCGACATTCTCGATCATGTCCGCAGGCTGTCGACGGTGGAGGGCATCGGGGTGCTGTGGGCGACCCATCTGATCGACGAGGCCGGCGCCGGCGACAATGTGGTGGTGCTGCATAAGGGCAGAGTGCTTGCGCGAGGCGGAATAGGCGAGGTCGTCAGCCAGTCCGGCGGCGCCGATCTGCGGGACGCGTTCAACCGCCTGACCGCCGCGGCCGATCAGGACGAACTGGAATCCGCCAGATGACCGTCGCCAATGAGGCCATCGACAGGCACAGCTTCTCGCTGACGCAATATTTCATCTGCCTGAAGGGCATCGTCTGGCGCGAGGCGTTGCGCTTCATCCATCAGCGCGAACGCTTCGTCTCTGCGCTGGTGCGGCCGCTGGTGTGGCTGTTCATTTTTGCCGCCGGCTTTCGCCAGGTGCTCGGCGTCTCGATCATTCCGCCCTACGAGACCTATATTCTCTACGAGGTCTACATCGCGCCCGGACTGATCGCGATGATACAGCTCTTCAATGGCATGCAGTCATCGCTCACCATGGTTTACGACCGGGAGACCGGCGGAATGCGCACGCTGCTCGTCAGCCCGTTCCCGCGCTGGTGGCTGCTGCTTTCGAAGCTGCTGGCGGGCACGCTGGTATCGATCCTGCAAGCCTATGCCTTCCTGCTGATCGCCTGGTTCTGGGATATCGAAGCCCCGCCGCTCGGCTATCTGACGCTGTTGCCGGCGCTGCTGCTCAGCGGGCTGATGCTGGGGGCGCTGGGAATGCTGATTTCGTCGCTGATCAAGCAGCTTGAAAATTTTGCCGGCGTCATGAATTTCGTGATCTTTCCGATGTTCTTTGCCTCGTCGGCGCTGTACCCGCTGTGGCGTGTCAAGGAATCGAGTCTGCTGCTTTACTATGTGTGCGAACTCAATCCCTTCACCCACGCCACCGAACTGATCCGCTTTGCGCTTTACGAGCAGGTGTCGTGGGTTTCCCTTTTTGTCGTTCTCGGTTGCACCCTGGCGTTCCTGTTTGCGGCGATCGTGGCTTACGATCCGGCCCGCGGCTTTCTGGCCCGCCGCAATACGCCAGCCGGCTGAAGCAGCCATCCGGAATTTCAGAAGCTGACCTTCAGACCGGCGTAGAAGGCGCGCGGCCGCGCCGGACTGAGCGAACGCGGGTCGGTGAAGGGCGAGCCGCCATTGGCGAAATTGGGTACCGCACCGGTATTGAAGAATGTTCCGTAGGTCGCATAGCGGTTGTCGAGGATGTTGTCTGCGCGCGCGTAGATCTGCATCGTCTTGTCGATCTGATAGGATGTATGCAGGTTGAAAACCGCATAGCCCGGCAGCCTTGGTGCCTGATTGGATTCGTCGCCGACGAGGTACTGACTGCTGGCGAACAGCATATCCCCGCCCACCTTGAACGCGTCGGTAACAAAATAATCGACACCCGCCTTGATGCGGTTTCGCGGGATCGCCGGAATCCGGTTGCCCGGAACAACCTGGACGTTGCCGTTGGCGTCCGCGAACGGGCTGTTGGAGCCGAGCTGCAGGGCATCAAGAAATCGCGCGTCCACCAGGACATAGCTGGCATATAGCTGCAGCGCATTCGACTTGAGATTGACTTCGGCTTCCAGTCCCTGGCGGCGTGTCGAACCGACGTTCTGGAAGTAGCCGAATCCCTGCAGGACCGGACTGGGAATGGCGAGGATGTCGTCGCTGTTATCGGCGCGGAACACACCGAACTTCCATCCGAGCTTGCCGATGTCGAGGTCTCTGGCGCCGCGCAGGCCGGCTTCCACGGTGTGGGACACGACCTGCTTCAGCGGCGGATCGGACACGAGGAAGGCTGCGATGATGCAGGGATGTGCGGGATCGGCGCATCCCAGTTCCAGCGGGGTCGGCGCGCGATTGGCTTCCGAATAGCCGGCATAGGCCGTCAGTTCGGAGGTGATCTTGTAGGTGCCGCCGACGATCGGGTTGAAGCGGGTGTAGGTATCGTTGCCGTTGAGGGCGGTGCCGATCTGGTCCTGCAGGCTGATATTGGCGACATTGAAGCGGCCGCCGCCGGTGAGCGAGAAGGCGTTGGTGACATCGAAGGTATCGAGCGCATAGAGGCCGCTGTACTGACTGGTGGTGCGCAGGTCGACCGGGCCGATCGATACGGGATCGCCGGATTGGCCAAGAAATATGCCGTTGCCGCTGACGACGAAACCTGGACCGATGGTGCCGAGCTCGGCGCTGGCCGTGAAGTTGGTCACGCTATAGTCGAAACTGGCTCCGACCACGAAGCGGTTGTCGTGCCCGAACAGCCGGTCGGTATTGGTCGCCTGCAACGACACGCCCGTCGTGGTCGAATGCGTCGTGGTTCGGTCGATCTCCCCCAGCACGGCGTTCTGACTCGAAGGGATTGGCGAGTTGCGCCCCATTCAGGCCGTTCGCCGGCGTGCTGCCGTCGCCAAAGCAAAGCTGCGTCGCATCGGCTGTGCATGGCTGGGTGCCGGTCGGGTTGGCATCCAGTATCTTCTGATCGAAAATCCTGACATGGGCGGATCCGTCGAGCGTCCAGGTCGGCGTAGCCTCGACCTTCCCGGTCAGATTGACATAGCCGACGCGATTTTCGGTGGTTTGCGGCGACGTGTAGGTCGCGCCCCAATATTGCTGCAGCAATTCGACCGGCGCCGTCGCGGTCGCGCCGAAATTGTTGTCGGCCACGCCGATGTTGAGATGAAATTCGCTTGCATCGTTCCTGTAGCCGACATCGCCGTAGAAGCGCCGAACATTCGACGCCGAGTAGTTGCGAAATCCGTCGTCGTGCAGTGCTTCGAGCGCGCCATAGACGGCGAAATTGTCGACCTGCTTGCCCCACTGCGCCGAGCTCTGGATGCGCCCGAACGAACCGCCCATGGTATCGATTTCGGCGCCATGATAGTTGAAGCCGTCCTTCATCTGCCCGTTGACGGCGCCGCCCAGCGCATTCAGCCCGAACGCGGGATTGTTGGTCACGACGCTGACGGATTTTATGGCGGTGGTCGGAATCAGATCCCAGTTCACGGTATCGCCGAATGCTTCGTTGACGCGCACGCCGTTCTGATAAACCGCAAGCCCCTGCGGGGTACCGGTCACGGGAGAGGCCACAAAGCCGCGAAATTCCACGTTCGGCTGGAATGGGTTGCCGGTAACTTCGTTGACCATGACCCCTGGCACATATTTCTGCAGGGCATCGGTCACGTTCAGCGACCCGGTTTGCTTGATTTGATCGGCGTCGACCAGGTTGACGCTCGCCGGCACCTTGTCCGGATCGGTGCCGGAACTGGCAAGCGGCGTGGTGTATACCACCACCCTCGGTATGGTCCGAACCACGCGGGAAGCATTCTGATCGCTGCCGCGCTTGACGCCTGGCTTGGTCCCGGTCACCATGATCGGCGGCAACTGGACGGCGTCGGGGGTATTCTCGGCGCGAGCAGCATCGCTCCCTGCAAACAGGCATATCGACATTGGCACGATAAGCAGGGATCGAGCGTCCATTGGTCTCGTCTCATTCCGCCGCGGATCCCCGCAGCGGAAATGCTATGAGATCGACCGTCGATCGGCATCGGGAAAGTTAGGTC
Source organism: uncultured Alphaproteobacteria bacterium (assembly GCA_963829315.1). Classification (GTDB taxonomy): domain Bacteria; phylum Pseudomonadota; class Alphaproteobacteria; order Rhizobiales; family Xanthobacteraceae; genus Bradyrhizobium. Next base: position 105,772 of record CAWHIO010000016.1, read on the forward strand.
GCGCAACCGGGAAAAAATCCCGATTCCCGTTTATGCTCAGCTGGGTTGAAATGTCTGGGATTGCGGTATTCCGCAGGGAATCAGGGCTTCGACGCTGACGCCATGGCTGGTCGAGGCCACGGTCATGCTGCCGCCCAATGCCAGCACCCGCTCGCGCATGCCGAGCATGCCGAAACCCTGCTTGTGATCGGCCGGCAGTCCGGCGCCATTGTCGCGCACGCTGACCATGATCGCCTCGGTCCCGCCGGTTCCGCCCCGGCGGGACGTCGCCGGCTCGACCGCGATATCGACGCGCGTGGCATGGGCGTGGCGGAAGACGTTGGTGAGGGCTTCCTGAATGACCCGATAGACGGTCAATTCCGCCGTCTCGCCATGCGCGCCGAGCGCCGGCGAAATCGAGGTCTCGATCACGACGCCGGGATGGGTTTCGCGCCAAAGCCGCATCAATGCGCCAAGTGCGTCGGCGAGCCCAAGCTCCGCGAGGCCCACAGGCCGCAATCGCTCGAGCACGCGTCGGTTGAATTGCTGCAGCGCATTCACCTGATCGGCGATCGAGCCGACATGCTTGCGCAACGCCTCAAGATCGGGCTCGGGGGTGTCGGCCAATCGCGCCAGCGAGGCGGTGTGCGCGCGCAGCGCAAACAAATAGGGACCAAATTCATCGTGCAGGTCGCGCGCGATCTCCTTCCGCTCGACGTCTTGCAACGAGACCACGCGCACCGCGAGGCGGCGGTTGTCTTCGGCGGTGGTCTCCAGCACCGAGGCCAGATAATTCAGCGTTCCGCAGATCGCCGCCAGCTCCGGCGAGCCGCCGGGCCTGACGCGCGTGTCATAGCGGCCCGCGGCGATACTGTGCATCGCATCGCCGATCGATTTGATCGGTTCCAGCGCCCGATTGACGACCGTCATCGTGATCAGAAGCAGCGCCGCGGCGATGGCGGATCCGACCTCGATCTGGGTGATGATGCCGTCCCAGATCTCGGCGACCTCATCGGTCGGGTGCGAGGTGATGACGAGCGATCCCAGGGATCGCCCGTTGACGGCGATCGGCACGCCGACCGTCGTCTGCTCCGGGTGAACGAGGGTGACGAACCATTCGGGCACCCGCCGTGCTTCGCCTGAAAGGCCCGGCGGCATGGGGGCCGAAGCGGCCCTGCCTGCGGCCGGCTCCCGCTCTCGGGTGATGCTGACATGGCGCAGTTGCTTCAGGCCCTCGACGATCTGGTCCAATCTCGCTTCCGGATCGGATGCCTCGTTGAGATCCGAAACCAATGTCTCAACGAATCCGCGGGCCAGCCTGACCACGCTTTGATCTTCGGCGGTGACCCTTGGACCCGCCTCCAGGAACAGCCGCGAGACATTGATGACCAGGCCGAGCACCATGACGAGCGCCAGGAGGGTGTTCAACCGCGCCCGCAAAGAGAGCTTCTGCCACATTGCCATGTTTCGCTCCGGCTGCCTTATTCTGTCGTCGGCTGCCAACGTTGACAGTTAAAAACAGCGGCTATCTAATTGGAAGGTACCGCACTTCTTTTCGGAAGGGCATAGCGCGAAGCTGCAAGAAGCAGGCGATGAAACACCGCAGACCGGTAGGGCGCCGAATGCCGCGTTTGGTCCGAGCCACTTGTGTTGCGTTGCAAACTGATCTGCGCGAATGGGCCATGGGGTTTTCCGAGCGATGTCGATGCGTATCCTGATCGTTGACGATCATCCCATCGTCGCATCGGGCTGCCGCGCGCTGCTGGCGGGCAGCCCGGATATCGCGATTCTGGAGGCGTCGGATGCCGAAAGCGGCGAGCAGGCGTTTGTCGCCGAGCGGCCGGACATCTGCGTCCTCGACATCAACCTGCCGGGCGTTTCGGGCTTTGAGCTGGCGCGGCGGATTCTGGCGCGCGATGGGACGGCCCGCCTCATCATGTTCAGCATGAACGACGATCCGATATTTGCCGCGCGCGCCATCGAGACCGGCGCGAAGGGCTATGTTTCGAAATCCGGCGATCCGGGCGATTTGGTCGAGGCCATTCGCAAGGTAGGCGAGGGCGGGGTGTTCCTGCCGGCCGCGATCGCTCAAAGCATCGCCTTCGCCGGGCCGGGATTGTCCGAAAATCCTCTGGCCAAATTGACCCAGCGCGAGATGGAGATCCTGCGCCTGCTGGGCGCGGGCAAGAGTCTTTCCGAGATCGCGTGGCTGGTGCATTCATCCTACAAGACGATTGCAAATACCTCTTCCATCATGCGCCAGAAGCTTGGCTTGCGCTCGTCCTCCGAACTGGTGCGCTTCGCGATCGAGAGCCATCTGGTGTGAAGGATCAGGCGCCGCCGGCCTTGGCCGTCGCCTGCGCCACCAACGCGCGCATTTCATCGCCGAGCGATGCGATGACGTCCCTGCTGCGCGTTCCCCGCGGCGGCGGCAGCGACCGCTCGACGACAATGCGTGTCGGCCGGTCGGATAGAAAAAACAGCCGATCCGAAAGCTGGATGGCTTCGTCGAGGTCGTGGGTGACGAACAGGGTCGTCACCCTTGTCCGCGTCGTCAGCGCCACCAGTTCGTCGCGCAACCTGGCGGCGACGGCTTCATCGAGCGACACAAAGGGTTCATCGAGCAGCAGATAATCCGGGCCTACCGCAAACGCGCGGGCAATCGCCGTTCGCCGCGCCAGTCCCAGCGACAATTCGCCCGGATACCGCGCCAGATGGGCGCCAAGGCCGAGGATCGCGATTAGATCGGTCAAATCGACGTCGGCCGTGTGCGCCGGCAATGCAAGCCGGATATTTTGCTCGACGGTGCGCCAGGGCAGCAGGCGAGGCTCCTGGAATACAATGCCGAGACGGCCGGATCCCGGGGTATGGAGCTCGCCGCGGAAGTCCGGATCCAGTCCGGCTGCGATCCTCAGGATCGTCGTCTTGCCGCAGCCGGAAGGGCCGATCAGCGCGCCGAACGAACCGGCTTCGAGCCGAAGCTTGAATCCGCGGACGACTTCCACCGGCGTGCCGTCGGCCGACAGAAAGGCCTTCGCATCGATGCGAAGCTCAAGCGGGGCGGCGTCGCCAGCGGATTGCGCGTCGTTCAAGCGGTTGTACCAGAAGGCTTTCGATGACCAGCATCAGCACGATGAATGAGATCGCATAGCTTAGTATCTGGGCGATGTCGAACAGCGAGAATGCCGAACCCAGCACAAACCCCACGCCATTAGGACGCCCGATCAACTCGACCACAAGCACGATCTTCCAGACGATGGACAGGCCGGAGCGTGAACTGGCCGACAGATAGGGCGCGAGTTGCGGTATCACGACGTGACGGATTCTCGAGAGCCCGGTGAACTTGAAGGCCCTCGCCATCTCCTCGAGCTCGGGGTCGAGCGCGCGGGCGCCCTCGCGCATCACCACCATCACATTCGGAAGCTTGTTGACGGCCACGGCCAGAATCGCGGCGGTTTCGTTGAGGCCGATCCAGATATAGGCGAAAATGATCGTGACCAGCGCCGGCATGTTGATCAGCACGATCAGCCATGGATCGGCGTACCGGTCGATGGCCTTCGAGCGTCCCATGGCGTAGCCCGCGATGCTGCCCAGCAGCATCGCGATCGCAAAAGAGCTGAGCACCCGTCCGAGCGTGCAGGCCATGTGAAACGGCAGCTCCCCGGAGCGCACGTCGGCGAGGATGGTCGTGCCGACGGTCAGCGGGCCCGGCAGCAGCCGGGATTGGAGCAGGGCCGCCACAACGGCCCAGACCGCGACGAGGGCAGCCAGTGAATATACTCTCGGCACCGCTCAATCTCCGAGCGGAGCAGGTTGATAGTAAAGGCCGGGATCGAGCTGTTGCCGCGGACCTACAAGCTCCGGGCCGCCAACGGTCGCCAGTGTCTTGAACAGCGCGCGGGCGTCCGCTTCTTCGGCCGCCACCGGCCGCCGTGGTATCCCGTCTCTGGTCCGATCGCGGTAGGCCTTGAAGGTCCACTCATCCTCGGCGTTCATCAGCGGGCGCAGCGCTTCCCATTCCTCGTTGGACCGCAGCATAATGTCATCGGCGCTCCGCGCGGCCGCGATGAAACGATCGATGGTGTGCTTGTGACTGGCCGCGAAATCCTCGGAAAATGCGTAACCGATCAGCGCGACGGGTTGCTCCAATCCGAGCGCAACTTCCGCATCGCGCACGTCGAGCAGGCGGCGATAACCTTGAGCCTCCAGCCTGGCGCAGAAATTCCAGAAATTGAGGCTCGCTTCGGCTTCGCCCTGCTGCAGCTTCTGAAAAATCAACGGCGGCGCGCCAAACTCAAGCGTCGCGTCGCGCTTGAGATCGACGCCTTGGCGCATCGCGGTGGCCTGGATAATAAGCCAGCTCTTGTCGAGCGGGCCGCCGGCGATGGCGAGAACCCGGCCCTTGAGGTCGCCGATCTTCCGCAACGGCGAATTGTCCTTCACCATGATGGAGCCGACCGCGCTGGAATAGGGGTAGAACAGCAATTTGGCGCCGAGCGCCCGCGAGCGGGCGACCCAAAGCCAGTCGACGACGGCAAGGTCGACGGAGCCGCTGTTAAGGGCGAGCTTGCCCGCGTCGGGCGAGGCATATTCGCTGATCTTCAAATCGAGGCCGGTGGCGAGGCCGTGGCGGCGGATCACGTCCAGTTGCCAGGCGAATGTGCCGGTCTTTTGCGACCCGATGCGCAAGGTTTCGCCGGCCAGTGCTGGAGTTGCCCCAACGAGCAGACAGAGCGTCAGGAAAATTCTGAACATTCTCGACGTTTCCGAGCGATCGGAGTTCATTGCGGAGCACAATCGATCGCGGGTTCGAGGATCGCTTCCAACCGGGCCATTCTTGCGTGAAACAATTCACGACTACAAGCCGGAATCGCTCCGGTCCTTTCGTGCCGAGGGGCGAAGCATCGCGGATTTCCGGTGAGTCACCGCAAAGTGCTACGAAAGTCGCCTGAACTGTGGCTAGGATGCGACCATGACAGCGGTCACAGCATCGAAGCGTTTTGTTGCGCAGATCAGGCGGGCAGCCAAATCCGGCCTGATGCTGGCGCTTGCCGTGATTCCGACCGCTGCCCACACCGGAACAATCGATACCGAACATCTGTTCGGCTTCACGATAGGAAGCGATGTGGGCGATGTCGGAGAAAGAGAAATCGAGGGTTCCGTAACCGGCCGGTTTGCGAAACGGAGCGGAACCTACAATGCGGGCTCCGGTACGCTGTCGGCGGAATTTGTGCCGATCGCAAATCTTCGAACCGAGATTACCGGTGCGGTGGTTTCCTATGATATCGCCGGCGTCAGCGGGCTGGCCGATCAGCGCTATGTCGCGTTGGGAGGTGTGTCAGGCGACATCCGCTATCGGTTGCTCGACCGGGCGACCGCGCCGTTCGGTCTTGCGATTGGCGCCGAGCCTCATTGGGGCCGGGCCGACGATGTGACCGGTCTGGCCGCCAACCAATATGGCGTCGACTTTGTCGCCGCCGCCGACTGGGAGCCGATCCGCGATCGCGTCGTTGCCGCGGTCAACCTAGTTTACCAGCCCGAGACCACGCGTTTCAACTGGAGCGGCGCCTGGTCGCAGGAATCCACCGCCGGCGCGGCAGTCGCGGTGATGGCGCAAATCCAGCCCGGGATCTTCGCCGGTGGCGAAGCCCGCTATTTGCGCCGCTATGATGGGCTCGGATTGGATGCGTTCGCCGGACAAGGCCTTTTCATCGGGCCGACGGTCTACGCCAAGCTCTCGGAACGCGCCTGGATCGCGCTCGCATGGAGCGCGCAGGTCGCGGGCCAGGCGTCGATGTCGACCGGCTCGCTCGACCTCGTCAATTTCGAGCGCCGGCAGGCCCGCCTGTTGTTCGGCGTGAATTTTTGAGCGCTAAAGCGTTTTCAAGCGAAGTGGAAACCGGTTCGCGTCAAGAAAACGCGTCAAATCAAAATTCTAGAGCCCCGTTTCGATTCAATCGAAACGGAAAATGCTCTAGCCGGTCGCTTTATTTGACGCAGTCCTTGAGGTTCTTTTCCTCGATCGAAAACACCAAACCTTCCTTGACCTCGATATTCGGCACCACGCAGGTCCGTCCGTTCTTGTCGATAAATTTGATGTCGTAGATGCCGGCAGGCGTCTCGGTGATCTTCAGGCGCTCGTCGTGATCGACGGTGCGGTCCCGGTCGTTGTCGGCCTGGTTCCGGCCCCAGGCGTTCTTGCCGGCGGGCGAAAGCTGCAGCGAAGTGATGGTGTTGGCGGTCAGGTTCCAGAACCTCGTGTCCTTGGCCTGCGCGCTCATCGGAAGCAAAGCCGACACGAGGATTATCAGAGCCGTCACTCTGGCCATTCTTGCTCCTCCCGGAATGTTGCGGCGCATTCTTTGAAAGCCGGATCGCCGCTCATGCCTTCAACCGCGCGGCGTGCCAGCGCAAATGATCTTCCATGAATGTCGAAATAAAGTAATAGCTGTGGTCATAGCCGGGCTGGCGACGAAGCGTAAGGGCGATGCCCGCCTGTGCACAGGCGCGCTCCAGCAATTCGGGGCGAAGTTGTTCGGTCAGGAACGGATCGGCATCGCCGACATCGACAAGGAAATCGGAATACCGCGCGCCGTCCTCGATCAGTGCGACCGTATCGTGCCTGCGCCAGGCGTCGCTGGCCTCGCCGAGGTATCCGCCCAGCGCCTTGATCCCCCACGGCACCTGCGATGGGGCGGCGATCGGCGAAAAGGCGCTGGCCGCGCGATAGCGGCCGGGGTGGCGGAGGGCGACGGTGAGGGCGCCATGTCCCCCCATCGAGTGGCCGAGGATCGATTGCCGTTTTGGATCGGATGGAAAATGCTCGCCGATGATTTCGGGCAGTTCTTCAGTCACATAGCTCCACATGCGGTAGTTCAGCGCGAATGGCGGCTGCGCGGCATCGACATAGAAGCCGGCGCCAAGCCCGAAATCATAGGCACCGGTGGGATCGCCGGGCACGCCGCCACGCGGGCTGGTATCCGGCGCGACGAAGATCAAACCCAGATCGGCGCATGCTTTGCGGAATTCGCCCTTTTCGGTGACGTTGGCATGGGTGCAGGTCAGGCCCGACAGATACCAGACCACCGGGAGCCTGGCGCCGTCGCGATGCGGCGGCACATAGACCGAGAAGGTCATGCCGGTCCCGGTCTCGCGGCTGTGGTGCTTGTAAACACCCTGCGTGCCGCCGTGCGAACGATTGAGGGAAACGGTTTCAAGCGCCATGATCTTACGGCTCCGGCGCCGCTATGGCGCGAAAATGACAACAGGCCAACATAACCACTGCGGCGGGCGGCGGTCCACCCGGAGCTTGCGCAAGCGCTGCCGGTTGCGATGCGGTAGCGGCGAGGCTTCGGCGAGCTTTCACTCCCATTGTCTTTCGCGGCGATATCAATGCGCCGGGCGCATGGGCAACCGCCCCCGTTGGCGCAGCCGTGCTCCCGCGTGGTTGATTTCGCGTCGCGCGATTGTGAGCGCGCGGTTTTTGTCGAAAATTTGAAACGGCGGGATGAATTGGTCGTAGTATCATAAGGCAGCGCTTTGAAGGGAGGGCAGATTGATTGAGATCATCCTGACCGTCTGTGCCATCGCCAATCCCGCCAATTGCGAGGAAAAGTACCTGCAGTTCAACTGGAGCGGCTCGCTGCAGCAATGCATGATGGCCGCGCAGCCCTATATCGCCCAGTGGATCGGTCAACATCCCGCCTGGCGCGCCACGAAATGGAGCTGCGACTATCCTGGCAACAAGAAGCAAAAGATTTGAGTTGGCGGGCGTGGCCGGCGCTGCGAATTTGCGGTGGCACTTCCGGTGGCGAAATTGACGTTGGCGTCCTTACTTCGGGCCGAAGGCAACGCCCCAGGGCAATTCTCCGACCTGAATCGACTTGGTGACCTGCAAGCGAGCGACGTCGATGACGGAGACGTCGTTCGAAACACCGTTGGCGACCAGCAGATACTTCTCATCCGGCGTAAAGGAACCGTGCCAAACCCTTTGGCCGACGAGCAGATATTTCAATACGGCGTGAGTGACGCCGTCCACCACGGCCACCCGATTGGCAGGTCCGAGATCGACGAAGCCGAGTTTGCCATCTCTGGTGAGATTGATGCCGACGGGCTGGATCGCCTCGGACCGGAGACCCGGAATCTCGAATGTAACGGTTTGCTTGAGTTGCCGTGTGGCCGGATCGATGATGGAGAGGCCGCCGCCGATCTCCGAGGTCACCCATAACTCCGATCCGTCGGTCTTGAATGCGGAAAACCGCGGACGCGAGCCGACCAGCAGGTTGCCCACGATCTGGCGGCTTGCGGTGTCGATGAAATGCACCATGCTGGTGGTCTCGGACGTGCATATCAAGGTTTTGGAATCCGGGCTGACCGCCATGCCTTCCGGCTCGATGCCGACCGACACCTCGCCGATCGAGGCGCGCTTCTCCAGGTCGATGACGGTCACCATCGCGTCGTTTTCATTGGCGACGTAGAGCAGTTTTCCCGCCGGATCGAGCACGAATTGTTCGGGATCCGGACCCGAGGGCAAATCGCCGACGACAGTCAGGCTCTTGGTATCAATGACCTGGATGATGTCGTCGTCGCCCAGCGCCACAAAGACCTGTTTTCCGTCGGGCGAGACCTCGATGCCGCGCGGCCGCTGTCCGGTCTTGACGGTCGCAACCACCTCCATCTTGTCGGTATCGATCACGGAAACCGAGTTGCCCTTCTCGTTGGAAATGTAGGCAAGGAACGCGAGAGCTGCACCGGTCGACAGGGGAAGCCCGGCCAGCGCAAGGCCGAGCGCCGCAATCCATCGCAAGTCGGGCATGTGATCCACTCCAGGGTAGTGCTTGGTCCGGCTCTGACCGATCAAACCTGAACCATAAAGTCCGGTTCACCGGCTGAAAAGAAAATTGCGGGGATCGTATGACGCGGGATCGCGTTGTGAGTCCATCTTTTCAAAGTATGCGGGCCGGATCCGGCATTTCTTTGCGCTGCATTGTAAATGAGGTACCTTGCGGCGGCTAAAAGCAACGGAAAAACAGGACCGGGATGCTGACGCCGATCGCGATCGCCGGGGCCCATTCGAGATCGGGCCCCGGAGGAATATTGCATGTTGCGACGCGATGGAGCTACAGGCCTGCCTGAGCGCATGATGGGAGAGATAACTTGTTCCGGCTGCTGATCGCTGTCTGCGTGCTGATGGTTTCGAGCGGAGCGGGCCTGTCGTCCGACCAGCCGCTGGAGATCAAGATCGGCTACCTTCGCCAGGCGCCATCGCGGATCCGAATATCGCTGATCGATGTCCCGGCGGCCAATGACGGCCTTGCCGGAGCTCAATTGGCGACCGAAGACGATAATGCCACGGGGCGTTTCCTCAAGCAGCGCTATACGCTGATCGAGCAACTGGTTGGCGAGGGCGACGATCCGGTCGCGGCCATGAATGCGCTCGCCGATCAGGGCGCGTCGTTCATCGTGACAAGCCTCGATGCCGATCGCCTGCTGAAGGTTGCGGACGCCGGTCAGGCGCGTGGCGAGACGTTGATCAATGCGTCCGCGCTGGACGAACGCCTGCGCGAGCAGGATTGTCGGGCCAACGTCATCCATGTTGCACCGACGCGTTCGATGCTCGCCGACGCGCTCGCGCAATATTTGATCTGGAAGAAGTGGAACAAGTGGGTGCTGCTCAGAGGCTCCCACGACAAGGATGTGTTGTTTGCCGACGCCTTGCGCCACGCCGCGATACGCTTTGGCGCCAAGATCGTCGAGGAGCGGGAGTTCAGGGATAATGGCGGGGCGCGGCGGACCGACAGCGGAGTCGCCGAGATTCAGCGGCAGATGCCGGTGGTGACGCAAGGCCTGCCCGCTCACGACGTGCTGGTTGCAGCCGATGAGAGCGAGGTTTTCGCCGGTTATCTGCCGTTTCGAACCTTTGATGCCCGTCCGGTCGCCGGCTCGTCCGGGCTCGTGCCCACCACCTGGGATGCAGCGTTCGATCAATGGGGCGCGGTGCAATTGCAGAACCGTTTTGCAAAAGCATTTCAACGCCCGATGACTGCGCAGGACATCCAGGCCTGGACGGCGGTTCGCATGATCGGCGAGGCGGCGGTCCGAACCGGTTCCGGCGATTTGGGCAAGATGCTCGCCTATATCAAGGGTCCGGAATTTTCGGTCGCGGCCTTCAAAGGTCAAAAGCTGACCCTGCGTGACTGGAACCTCCAATTGCGGCAGCCGATCCTGCTGTTTGATGGCCGGAACACCGTCTCGGTTTCGCCGCAGGAGGGTTTCCTCCATCAGGTATCGGCGCTCGATACGCTCGGTCTCGATCGCCCCGAAACCAAGTGCAAGTTCAAGTGACGCGACGCGTCCGCGCAGCAGGCTTGCAGAATCACCGGTATCATCACGATTTCGAATCCTGGGCGGCTGCCCCGGATTGGATCGGGCTTGCCCACTGGACCCGATGGAATCAAAACCCGGCGCCAATTGCTGGAGGAAAGTTCACTTGCGCGATCTCCGGGGTGACCCTATCGTTTATTCTGGTTCGGCAAATCCGCCGTACCGCTCGAGAGGAGATCTGAAATGGCTTGGAAGACTCCAAAAATCGTTGAAGTGCCGGTTGGCATGGAAATCAACATGTACGCCTGTGCGGCCCGCAAATAAGCGCACGACCGCCCCGTATTCCGCGGGGATGGACCGCCGGTCATGATGCTGTTCCCGATCGCGGATGGCATTCATACCGGCGGCCACCTTCGAGATACCTGATATCCCCGGACCATCACCGGCTTTGCCGCGCCCGTTAGCTGCGGCTCGGACTGTAATTTCCGCGAGGGAACCTGGATCTATCGGTTCCATCAGGCGTGTCCACCGATCCCCTCAATTTTGGTGCCGAATCAGGCGGCCGGCAGCCATCGCCGCCGATGGCGAACGTTTTGGCGCGGCGAAACGCGGCGCCGATTCCCGGCACGAAGATTGCTTCAGTGATCTAGCCGGAGATCACAGGAGCGCATGGGATGAAACGCATCATCCTTTGTTTGAGTATTTTCGGTTGTCTGACAGGCGCTGCAAGTGCTCGTAACCTCGGACAGTGGGACGCGGTCAATCCCGAACTTCGGGAATGGTACGAGGCACTGATGCAGCCGGATGTTCCAACTGCCTCATGTTGTGGCGAAGCTGACGCTTACTGGGCTGACGAAATCCACGTCAAGGACGGCAAGACCTACGCGATCATCACCGACGACCGGCCGGACGAGCCGCGCAGCCGCCCTCATGTCGAGATCGGAACGGAGATTGAAATTCCGAACAACAAACTCAAATGGGACAAATCGAATCCGACCGGTCACGGCATCGTATTCCTTAGCCGCAACCGTTTCGTGTTCTGCTACGTTCAGCCCGGCGGTGCCTGATCGACCGGGCATCGCGCGGCGCGACTATCTTGCGAGCGGCTATTTCAGCAGCCGCAACAGCGCCTGGCCGGCCCGGCTGTTCAATTCCCTGGCGTCCAGCGTCCCGTCATGGTCCGGATCGGCGGCACTGAAACGCTGTTCGACCACCGCGAGATATTCCTCCCTGGTGAGGGTCCCGTCGTGGTCGGGATCGGCGGCGGCCAATTCCTTCGGGCTCAAGCGGCGGGCCAATTCATGCTTGTCGAGCGTGCCATCGCGGTCGCGTTCCAGCCTGTCGAACAAAGCGGATGCCGCCTTCTTTGCCTCGGCGAGGTCGATCGTGCCATCGCCATCCGTATCGAACATCCGGACGGGATGGCTGGACTTCGCCAGGGCCGGTAAGGTGCCGGCGAGCAGGGCGGGAAATGCGATGACCAGGGTGCGGCGTGATATCATGGGTTACCTTTTCTCGGTTCCGAGCAGTAAAACGCAACGCCGCTGCCGAAAGCCTGTTCCCGCCAATCATCGGGTCCCGGGCCGCGGGTGCGCTACAAGCATTTAGCAGATTTTGACAATTGAGAGCCGCTTCTCCGACGGCCGATGTATGCTGCCAAATCTTGGCGAACTGGGCGAACGCTGCGGCCGACAGGCATGCCGCGATCTGGCCGCCGGCGCCGAGGCATCATCGACGAGACCCCCATGCTTGCCTCGCAGCGCGATCTTTTCGATATACCGCGCCACATCAGCTATCTGAATTCAGCCTCCTACAGCCCGCTGCCGCTTCAAACCCAGGAAGCCGGCCGCGCCGCGGTCGGGCGCAAGGGTACTCCCTGGACACTCGACGCCGGGTTCGCAAACCGCCAGCACGAGCGCGCACGGCTTGCTGCCGCGGCCTTGATCAATGCCGATCCCGCCGATATCGCGCTGATACCCTCGATCAGCTACGGCGTTGCGACCGCGGCGAAACTCGTGACGATCGCCCGCGGCAGCCGCGTCCTGGTCCTGGAAAACGACCATTCCTCGCCGGTGCTGGAATGGCAGACGCGGGCCGACGCGCAGGGTTTTGTCATCGAGACAGTTCGCCAGCCGGACGACGGCGACTGGACATCGGCGGTTCTCGCCGCCATCGAGCGGCCCGGCGCGCCGCCGGTCGGCCTTGCATCGATCTCATCGGTGCATTGGTCGGACGGCGGACTGATCGACGTCGAAAAGGTGGGCGAGGCGCTGCGCCGGCAGGGCGCGGTCTTTCTGGTCGACGCGACGCAGAGCGCCGGCGTGCTGACGATTGATGTGAAACGCCTTGATCCGGATTTTGTGATCTTCCCGACCTACAAGTGGCTGCTTGGGCCCTACGGCAGAGCCTTTATCTATATCGCCGGGCGTCACCAGGCCGGCATTCCGCTTGAACAGACGGCGTTCGGCCGCCGCGACGTGCGCGCCGAAAATGACGTCTATTTCGCGGACACGCGCTACGTTTCCGATGCGCGGCGTTTCGACATGGGCGAGCGCGACCATTTCATTTCGATGGAGATGGCCGCGATCGGGATTGAAATGATGGCGGCCTGGGGCGCTTCCGCCGTCGAACAGCGCCTCTCGATGCTGACGGAATGGATCGCGGAAGGCGTGCGCGGCACCGGCGTCCGCTTGGTGGAGCGTCACCTGCGCGCCCCGCATATTCTGAGCCTTGGTTTTGCAGGTTCCGGCTTCGAAGGTGCTGGCTCCAAGGATGCGATGCCGGCAGGGCTGGTCGAGGGACTTGCCAGCGAGGGCATCTACGTCGCGGCGCGGCTTGGCCGCATGCGCGTCTCACCCCATGTCTTCAACGACGAGGCAGATGCTGATCGCTTCGTTGCGGCTTTGGCCCGGCGGCTCCGCGGCTGACTTCCGCTTGGGCCTGGCCGCTGCACCGTCAACGATACTGCGGTGCGAGGATGCCTCATTCGCCGGGGCAATGGAACTCATCAGCCCCACCGGGATTAATACAGTGAATTGAACCTTGAGCCGCTGGTCGCGACCAATTTACGGGAGCGACCTCGAGGAGGCTGTGATGACCAATTGGCACGATTCAATGGTGGACAGGCCGGAAACCGATGGCGCGGCTTACGCAACGGGATGGACCGTGTCGGGCCTCGTCGTGCTTGGGGCTATCGTTGCCGTCTGGATGTTCGGGATTTAGCCAGGCCTATCCAACCCGGAAAACCAATTCGGGCGCGACGCGCCCGATTAGTGATTGGCCGAACCAAGATAGCTCGCCGACTGCACGGCTGTTCCCTGCGGCGTGCCCTGCAGACAATGCCGGGCGGCTTGAATCTCGGCTTCCGTGGCGCCCTTGCTTCGCGCCCAGGCCTCGGCGGCTTCGGCTGAATACCTTGCGACATAGAAGCGAACCACGGTGCAGGAAGCACGGTGCAACACGCCTGAGTGCTCAGCCGCGTTGGCCTGCGGCGCCCATGCCGAAAGAATCGCAGCTGAGAGAATCGCAGCAGCGCATATCGACCTTTTCAACATGATAATTGTCCCTCCGATCACGGGTAACAGATTCGACGCAAATAGGTTCCACCCCGAATATCGCGTCGACCCGGGCTTGCGCCCCGGCATGCGATTGGAAGCAAATCCCGTACCGGAGTCGTTGACCGAAAAAGCCAGCCCTTTTTTTCCAGCCATGCAAATCTGGTAGCCGAAGTGTGGGCCCGAATCATTGCCGGCCCAAATTACAAATGTGATTTGCACAAGATGATCCGCTCGACGGTCTAATCCGGAGTCAAAGTGCCATGTCCGACCGTATCGACGCCTGGACCCACATCTTTCCGCAAGCCTATTTTGCCCGGCTCAAGACCATGGCGTCAGCGGCCGGGCCGCTGCGGCGCTGGCTCGAACTGACATCGCTTTACGATCTCGATCACCGCTTCCGGCTGATGGATCGCTTTGCCGGCTACCGGCAGTTGCTGACGCCGTCGATGCCGCCGATCGAGGATCTGGCCGACGGCCCGCTCGCTGTCGAGCTGATGCGGCTGATGAACGACGGCCTGGCCGGACTGGTGGATCGCCACCGCGACCGCTTTCCCGCCTTTGCCGCGGCGCTGTCGCTGCACGATGTCGACGCGGCGATCGACGAAATCGGCCGGGCCGACGCCATGGGCGCGGCCGGCTTCCAGCTCTGTACCCACATGCGCGGCATTGCGCTCGATGATCCGCGCTTCCGCCCGGTATTCGCCGAGATCGCCCGCCGCGGCCTCGCCATCTGGCTGCATCCGGTCCGCGGCCCGACGCCGGATTATCCGACCGAGAAAAAGTCGCGCTACGAAATCTGGTGGTGCTTTGGCTGGCCTTACGACTCCAGCGTCGCCATGGCGCGACTGGTATTCTCCGGCCTGTTCGACCGCCATCCGGATCTGAAGATCATCACCCATCACATGGGCGCGATGATCCCCTATTTCGAAGGCCGCATCGTGCAGGGCTGGGGGCTTGAGATGGGCGCGCGCACGCCGCCCGCCGATGCCGATTTGCTGCCGGGGCGGTTGCAAAAGCCCGCGGAGGATTATTTCAAGATGTTCCTTGCCGACACCGCGCTGTCCGGCGCCGTCGGCGCCACACGATGCGGGCTGGACTATTTCGGCGCCGACAAGGTGGTGTTCGCGAGCGACTTTCCGTTCGACGCCGAAGGCGGCAGCTATCTGGTGCGCGAGACCATCAGGGCGCTCGACGCGCTCGACCTGACAAGCGCCGTACGCCGCCGGATCGACATCGAAAACATATCCGGCATCATCCAGCGCAATTAGGCCGATACTGCACCGCAGCGGAATGACTTTCGCCGTCAGCGAGTGCGTGCCAATTTCTTGGGCCTGATCTGCGCCCGAAGACTATAGGCAACCGTTTCTCTCGCCGCTATGGTTCCACCGATGGAGGAAAGCATATGGCAAAACTCAATATCAACGGAACGATAAGGGAAGTATCCGCGGAGGCCGATACGCCCCTTCTCTGGGTCATTCGGGAGCATGTCGGCCTGACCGGCACGAAATATGGCTGCGGCATCGCCCAGTGCGGCGCGTGCTCGGTGCACTTCAACGGCGAGGTGCAGCGGTCCTGCCAACTTCCTCTGGGCGACATCAAGGAAACCGATCGTGATCGTCACCATCGAGGGACTGTCGGCCGGCGCATCGCACCCGGTGCAAAAAGCCTGGGCCGCGGTCGACGTTCCCCAGTGTGGCTATTGCCAGTCCGGGCAGATCATGGCCGCCGCGGCGCTGCTCAAGAAAAATCCCAAGCCGACCGACAAGGACATCGATGAAGCGATGACCAATATCTGCCGGTGCGGCACCTATCAGCGCATCCGCGAGGCCGTGCATATGGCGGCCGGCGTCGGTACCACCGGCCGGTCGGGAGGTTAGCCATGAACAACATGATCCTGGAAAAAAGCACAGCGCTCTCGCGCCGCACCTTCATCGTCGGCTCGGCGGCCATCGCGGGCGGCGGTCTGGCGCTCGGGATGAGCGTGCCGTTCGCAGAAGAGGCGCTGGCGGAAGCGCGGCTGCGACCGAAATCAACGTTTGGGTCGCGATCAAGCCCGACGATACCTGCGTGATCCGCATCGCCCGCTCCGAGATGGGGCAGGGCACGCTGACCGGGCTTGCCCAGCTGGTCGCTGAAGAACTCGAATGCGACTGGAGCAAGGTGACGACCGAAGGCATCACGCCGGGCCGCAACCTCGCCAGCAAACGCGCCTGGGGCGAAATGGGCACCGGCGGCAGCCGCGGCATCCGCACCTCGCAGGACTACGTCCGGCGTGGCGGTGCGGTGGCGCGCATGATGCTGCTGCAGGCCGCGGCCGACCAATGGAATGTCCCCGTCGGCGAACTGACGGTGTCCAACGGCGTCATCACCCATGCGGCGAGCAAGCGTCAGCTCCGTTACGGCGAGGTCGCTGCCGCAGCCGCCAAGCTGACGCCGCCCGATGCCAAAGCCATCAAGCTCAAGGATCCCAAGGACTGGAAGATCGCCGGCAAGCCGCTGAAGCGGCTCGATACCGCGGACAAGCTCGACGGCAGCAAGATCTTCGCCATCGATCTGAAACTGCCGGGCATGCTGTGCGCGGCCATCAAGGACTGTCCGGTATACGGCGGCAAGCTCAAGAGTTACGACGAGAGCAAGATCGCCGGCATGCCCGGCGTGAAGAAAGTGGTGCGGGTGAAAGACACCGGCGTCGCGGTGGTCGCCGATACCTGGTGGCGCGCCAAGAAGGCGCTCGAGGCATTGCCGATCGTCTGGGACGAGGGTCCGAACGCCTCCCAGTCGAGTGCCACGATCGCGGAAATGCTCAAGGAAGGCCTCAGCGCCACCGCCACCAATGGCGAACGGCAGAACGGCGACGCATTGAAGGCGATCAGCGAGGCTCCGAAGAAGATCGAGGCGGTCTATTCGACGCCTTTCCTCGCCCACGCGCCGCTGGAGATGATGAACTGCACGGTCATGCTCTCGGCCGACCGGGCCGATGCCTGGGTGCCTACGCAAAACCTCGAGGCGTCGCTGGCGGCGTTGTCGGAAGGCTCCGGCATCCCGCTCGATAAATGCGAAATCCATCGCCATGACCTCGGCGGCGGCTTTGGCCGGCGCGGCGGCACGCAGGATTATGTCCACCAGGCGGTCGAGATCGCCAAGGCCTTCCCCAACACACCGATCAAGCTGGTCTGGAGTCGCGAGGAGGATCAGGCGCACGATTTCTATCGCCCGATCTCACAGTGCAAAATGTCCGCCGGCCTCGACGCCGCCGGCAACCTGGTGGGGCTGCACGTTCGCGTCTCCGGTCAGTCGATCAACGCGCTGCTCAATCAGAAAGGCATTGTCGACGGCAAGGACATGCGTCAGCTGCAGGGCTACTACGATACGCCGGGCGATGCGCAGCTCGGCTACGACGTGCCCAATCTGCTGATCGAATATGCGATGCGCAATACGCATGTCCCGGTCGGGCCATGGCGCGGGGTCAACACCAACCAGAACGCCGTCTACATGGAATGCTTCATCGAAGAGGCGGCGAAGGCGGCGGGCAAGGACTCGCTCGAGTTTCGCCGCGCGCTGATGAAGAACCATCCCAAGCATCTCGCCGTGCTCAATGCCGCGGCCGAGAAGGGTGATTGGGGCAAGCCGCTGCCCGAAGGCCGCCATCGCGGCATCGCGCAGTTCATGGGCTACGGCAGCTACTCGGCGGCGGTCGCCGAGGTTTCGGTCAGTCCGGAAGGAAAGTTGAAGGTCCATCGCATTGCGCTGGCGGTCAATTGCGGTCATGCCGTCAACCCCGGCCAGATCGAGGCCCAGGCGCAGGGGTCGGTGGCGTTTGGTCTGACGGCCACGCTCTACGGCGAGATGCTGGTCGCCAACGGGCGGATGACCAATCTCAACTTCGACACTTACGAGATCATGCGTCTGGCCGAGATGCCGAAGGTCGAGGTGGCGATCGTGCCGACCTACGATTTCTGGGGCGGCATCGGCGAACCGACCATCTGCGTCGTGGCGCCGTCGGTGCTCAATGCGATCTATGCGGCGACCGGCAAACCGGTTCGCAGTCTGCCGCTCAAGAACGTCAAGCTGGTTTAACGCGGGCCGCCAGGCACCGCGTTATGCCCAAGAACCTCGCCCGCGCGTTTCATGAACGCGCGGGCGAATTGATGCTAGTCACGATCGTGAATCACGGTCTTGCTTTCGACGCCGTCACCATGATCCTTCTTGATAATGGTGGTTCGCTCACCGGGCTCACGCTCCTTGATCACGGTGCGCTCGCGCACCCGATCCCGGTCGTAGTCGCGGTGGCTCTCGCCAACGGTGACGCCGGCGCCAACCGGGCCTACCTGTACGCCAACCTCCTCAGCCATCGCCGGCCCGGCCAGCGCACCGACGGCGGCGGCCATAAACAAATACTTCTTCATTTCATCTCTCCTCCGGGTAGAACTCCGGATCAACGTCATGGGTTCGGCGTCGTTCCGGCGGAATACGCACAAAAATGCTCCAGATTTGCGGGCTCGCGCGGAACGAGTGCTCGAATTCGATTCACGCAACTCTTTCGGCTCGCCATACTTGAACCACCACCGTGTGGAACGGAAACGAGGCATCGCCGGTTCTCCGGCACTCGCAGCTCGGAAGCGTTGAATGAGTCGCCATGTTGAGCGTTTGCTGGGAGACATCGGCCAATCCTTGCGCCCGATGAGCGAAGCCCCGCGGGACGGACGGGGCATTCTGGCAAAGGCGGCCGCGGGTTTCGTCGTTTGCCATTGGGATGCCGATCCGGTGAATCTCGCCGGACCAAGCTGGGTGGAAACGCGCGAAGCGAAGCGCGGCTATCTCGACAATTTCTTCATCGGCTGGCTCGACCCGGCCGGGCTGAAGCTATGGGATTATGCGACGCTGGCCGACCTCCTGGTTGCCTTTGTCGACGACGCCATCGCGTGCGGCAATGTCAAAACACTGGAGATCCTCAATCGTCGCGCCACGGCAGATTTGTCTCGCGACAATTCACTTTGACGCCGATGGCCGGCCGCCTCGGCGTGCCCAGCCGAAGCTTGACGGCGGCCATTCGATAAGTCTACTTATGCAAGTCACGAGATTGCGGTAGACAGGCAGTCCTGTTGCGCTACAGCGGACATGGTCCACCGTTTGGGCGCGGCCACAGACCGCAAGCCGGGAATCGGTCACAAAACCGGACCAAAGGGCCGGGAGCCAAGGGTGGGAAAAGGGTAGCAATGCCGGATATCCTCGTTACCGCGCAGGACGACATTGGCATTGTGAGGCTTAACCGGCCGCAAGTGCGCAACGCCGTCACGCTCGGCATGTGGCGCGAACTGGCCGGCGCGTTTTCGAACCTCGCCGGCGACGAGGCCATTCGCGCTATCGTTCTGACCGGCGCGGGCGCGGACTTCTGCGTCGGCGCTGACGTGACCGAGTTCGAGGCGATCAGGGAGAACCGGGACCAAAGCGCGGCCTATGAAGTCGCGGTGGACGCGTGCTCGGCGGCGATCGCGAATATACCCAAGCCGGTGATATCGGCCATTTCCGGTTACTGCCTGGGCGGCGGCTGTCATCTGGCGCTGGCCTGCGATTTTCGTTTCGCGGACCATACAGCCAAGCTCGGAATCCCCTCCGCCAGGCTCTCGATCGTGTACGGCGTGAAAAGCGTGCAGCGCCTGCTTTCGATCGTCGGAATCGCAAATGCCAAGCGAATGCTCTATTCCGGCGAGCGCTACGATGCCGAGAGCTCCTGGGGAATGGGCCTTGTGGATGAGATTGGCGATGACACCGTCGGCGCGGCTATGGCGTTCGCTGGCACATTGGCACGCAACGCGCCGCTGTCGATCGCCGGCGCGAAATTCATGCTGAACGGGTTGTCGTTGGGCGAGGGCGCGCTGGATGTCGCCGCCGCGCAACGGCTGATCGACCAGGCCGCCGACAGCGACGATTTCAGGGAAGGAAGGCGGGCCTTCATCGAGAAGCGGCCGCCCCGGTTTCGCGGCCGCTGATGTCGCGCCTTGATGGGAGAGCAAAGGTGAGGTTGTCAGGGCTTTCCGGAGCAGCACAATGAAGCCTGCGGCCTTCGACTATGTCGTGCCCGAAAGCCTCGAGGCCGCGGTGCGGGCGCTTGCGGCGGCGGACGGCGACGGCAAGGTCATGGCCGGCGGGCAATCGCTGATGCCACTGTTGAATTTCCGGATGACCCGTCCCTCCATCGTCGTCGATCTGATGCGGATTCCCGGCCTGTCGTTCATTGAGCTTCGGGGCGACACGGTCGCGATCGGCGCCCTGACGCGGCATGCCGACCTTGAATTTTCAGACCTGATTGCGACGCAGCTTCCGGTCATGGCGGCGGCGATGCCGCATGTGGCGCATCTGGCGATCCGCAATCGCGGCACGATCGGCGGCAGCCTGTCGCACGCCGACCCGGCGGCCGAGCTGCCGATGCTGGCGGTGTTTTACGGGGCCGTCATCAAGGCCCAGGGGCCGCAGGGTCGCCGTGAAATCCCCGCCGAGGAATTTTTCGTATCCGCGCTGACCAATTGCCTCGAGCCGGAAGAGATCGTGTTCGAGATCGATTTTCCGATTTTCAAGGCGCATACCGGCTGGGCCTTCGAGGAAGTCGCGCGGCGCTTCGGCGATTTTGCGCTGGCCTGTATCGCGGTGTCGTTCGAGCCGCGCGATGGCCTGATCGGCGACGCCCGCGTCGCCGTGATGGGGGTGGCCGACACGCCGCGGCGTCTGCGCAAGGCCGAGGCCGCGCTGCGCGGCTCACCGCGCGGAGCCGAAAGTGCGGCGCAATTTGCCGAGGCCGTACGCTCCTGCGTGTCGCCGTCGGATGACATCCATGTTTCCGCCGAATACCGGAAAAATCTGATCGGCGCGCTGGCCGAAAAGGCATTCGCGGCGGCCTGGGCCCGCGCGGCGGGAGAGCAGCCGTGAAGATGGATATCGTTGTCACCGTGAACGGAAGGAAATACCAGGCGCGCGTCGAGCCGCGGCTGCTGCTTTCCGACTTTCTGCGCGACACGCTTGGATTGACCGGGACGCATGTCGGCTGCGAGCACGGCGTATGCGGGGCGTGCACCATCCTTGTGAACGGCGACAGCGTCCGCTCCTGCCTGACGCTGGCCGTCAGGGCCGATGGCGCTGACATCGTGACCGTCGAAGGCCTGGGATCGCCGGACCAGTTGAATACGCTTCAGAGCGAGTTTCGCGACAAGCACGGCCTGCAATGCGGCTTCTGCACGCCGGGAATGCTGATCACGGGGATGGACCTGCTGAAGAAATATCCATTGGCCAGCGATGCGGAAATCCGCGAGGGATTGTCCGGCAATCTTTGCCGCTGCACCGGCTATCAGAACATCGTCGCCGCGATCCGGGCGGCCGCGGCCTTGCGCAACGGGAGCGCCACATGAAGCTGCATTTTCTCTCCGCCGGCCGGGTGCGCCTGAAGAAAAGCATCTACGACAAGACCGCCGATCGCAGCGAGACCTTCGAGGCGCCGGTCTCCAGCGCGCTGATCCGGCACAAGCAGGGCAACGTGCTGTTCGACACCGGCTGCCATCCGTCCGTCGTCGAGCACGGCGAAGCGCGCTGGGGCTCGCTGATGAAGGTCATGACGCCGGTGATGCGCGCGGAGGATACGCTGCTGCCGAGTCTGGCCTGCACCGGCGTCAACCCCGACGACATCGACGTCGTCGTCAATTCGCACTTCCATCCTGATCACTGCGGCTGCAACGAGTTCTTCAAAAAGGCCACCGTCATGGTGCATGCCCGGGAGATCGAGGCGGCCAACGCGCCGGGAGCCGAGGCGGCCGGCTATCTCCGCGCCGACTGGGACCACGAACAGAAGACCGATGCCGTCGATGGCGAGCGCGACGTGTTCGGCGACGGCAGGCTGGTTCTGATTCCGCTGCCCGGCCACACGCCGGGGACGATGGGAGCCAGGGTCAATCTCAATTCCGGTGGATCGTTTCTGCTCGCCTCGGATGCGGTGAGCCTGCGCCAAAATCTCGATGCGGATACCGTGCCCCGCAATACCTGGAACGCCGAAGCGCTTCTGAAGTCCTTTGCCGAGATCCGCCGGATCGAAAAGTTCGGGGCCACCGTCGTGTGCGGCCATGATGAGGCGCAATGGCAAGGCTTACGCAAGGGGGCGGAGGCGTATGAGTAAGGACGACAGCGTCCAGACCTCGGACCTGCTGCGGCCGCGCCATGTCGGGATGCCGATCAGGCGGACCGAAGATCCGCGGCTATTGACCGGCAACGGCGAATACACCGCCGATCGCAAGCCGGATCGCGCGCTTCACGTCGCGTTCCGCCGCAGCGAACAGGCGCATGCGGATATCGTGCGGATCGATGTCGAAAGAGCGCGGGCAGCACCCGGCGTCGTCGCGGTCTTCACCGCCGACGATATCGCGGGCGACTACAGGCCGGTGATTCCGGTTTCGCGGATGGCGAACTATTACGCGACGCCGATTCTGGCGCTGGCGTCGAAGAAGGTGCGCTATGTCGGGGAAGCCGTGGTCGCCGTCATCGCGGAAGACCGCTATCTCGCCGAGGACGCGATCGAGCTGATCGACATCGAATACGCGCCTCTGGGCGCGATCGCCGACGCTGAATTCGCCGTTTCCGCCGCCGCGCCGCTGCATTCATGCGGAAGCGGCGACCAATGTGCTGGTCGCCAGGGAATTCAGGAAGGGCGACGTTCGCGCCGACCTTGCAGCTTGCCATGTCCGGGTCCGCGCGCGCTTCCGGATGATGCGAAAGGCGCCGCTTGCGATCGAGCCCCGCAGTTACTGCGCCGAATTCGAAGGCCGGCGCGAGGCGATCACGCTCTACAGCTTCCTCGAACGTTCCCGGCATCGTCCGCGATGCGCTGGCCGAATCGCTCGATCTGCCCGGCAACCGGTTGCGGGTGGTCGCGCCCGACGTCGGCGGCAGCTTCGGCTCCAAGGGATCGCTTTATCCGGAGGAGATCCTGCTCTGCGTGGCCGCGCGGAAATTGCGCCGCTCGCTGAAATGGACGGCCGATCGGCTCGAAGACATCTCCAGTTCGAGCCAGGCGTTCGCCGAAATCGTCGATGCCGAAATGGGCTTCGACGACAACGGCATGGCGATCGCGCTGGAGGCCGACGTGATCGGCGACGTCGGCGCCTATTCGATCTATCCCTGGACCTGCGCGCTCGAACCGGTGCAGGTCGTGAGCTTCCTTCCCGGCCCTTACCGGATCAGGTCCTACCGCGGTGCGGTGCGCGGGGTTGCGACCAACAAGCCGCCGACCGGACCCTATCGCGGCGTCGGCCGGCCGATTTCCGCCTTCGTCACCGAGCGGCTGATGGACATGGGGGCCAGGGCGCTCGGCATCGACCCGCTTGAAATACGCCGGCGCAATCTGGTGCGGGCGGAGGAATTTCCGTACCGGATCGCATCCGGAATCATCTGGGACAAGACCGGGTTCGTCGAATGCCTGGAGGCGGCGGCGCAAGCCGGCCAATATCAGAGGCTGCGCGAGCAGCAGCGCGCGGCGCGCGCGCAAGGACGTTATTTCGGCATCGGGCTTTCAAGCTACGCCGAACTGACCGGAATCGGCTCGCGCATTTCCGCCGCGCCGGGCATGCCGATCAACACCGGTTCGGAAACCGCCAAGATCAGGCTGGATTCCACCGGCGCCATCACGGCCGCCTTTGGCGTCGCCTCGCACGGTCAGGGACTGGAAACCACGCTGGCGCAGATCATCGCCGACGATCTCGGCGCAAGTTTTGCGGATATTCGCGTGGTTCAGGGCGACTCGGATGGCGTCCCGATGTCGACCGGCACCTATGCCAGCCGCAGCGCGGTTCTCGGCGGCGGTGCCGCGAAACATGCCTCGCAGATGCTGCGGGAGAAAATCAAGAAGGTGGCTTCGCACCTGTTGGAGGCGAGCGTTGGCGATATCGACGTCCATGACGGGCGCGCCATCGTCACCGGAACCGATCGGGCGGTGACCTTCCGCCAGATCGCCAGAGCCGTCTATTCCGACATGAAGACATTGCCGGTGGAGGCGCGCCAGGAACTCGAGGCGAGTTACACCTACGATCCCATCAATGGCACCACGGCGGGTGCCACGCATCTGGTCGCGCTCGAGGTCGATCCGGCGACCTGCTTCGTCAAGATACACAGCTATCTGGTCGCCGAAGACTGCGGCCGCATCATCAACCCGATGATCGTGGACGGACAGGTTCACGGCGGCGTCGCGCAGGGCATCGGCGCCGCGCTCTACGAGGAAATGATCTACGACGAGGATGGCCAGCTCCTGAGCGCAAGCCTCGTCGACTACATCATTCCTTCCGCCGTGGAAGTTCCAGACATGGACGTCGTTCATATCGAGAGCGAATCGGCGGTTGCCGGCGGGTTTCGCGGCATGGGCGAGGGCGGAACGATCGGCGCCCCGGCGGCGGTCGCCAACGCGATCGCGGACGCGCTCTCGGAGTTCGACATCGATATCTCGGTTCTACCCATGACCCCGCAGCGGATTTTCGCGCTGCTGGAGCAGGCACGCATCAAGGCGAAAGGAAGCAAACAATGAACGATCTCAAAGGGCGCGTTGCCCTTGTTACCGGCGGCGGCCGGGACGTCGGTGCTGCGATTTCAAGGGCGCTTGCGGAGGCGGGGGCTGCGGTCGCGGTGAATTATCATTCCTCGAAGGACGAGGCCGAAGCGGTCGTCGCCGAAATCACCAGGGCCGGCGGCAAGGCCAGGGCTTACGGCGCCGACATCGCGGACCTCGAAGCGGTGCGAAGCATGGTCGCGGGCGTCAAATCCGATTTCGGCGGTCTCGACATTCTCGTCAACAATGCCGGCCTCGTGCTGCGCAAGCGCTTCAACGAAACCACGCCGGAAGACTGGCACAGGCAGATCGACACCTGCCTCTACGGCGCGATCCATTGCTGCCACGCCGCGGCTTCCCTGCTTGAGGCATCGGGCCACGGCCGGATCATTTCCATCATGGGAGATTCCTCCAGGGTCGGCGAATCCGGTTTGGCCATTGGTGCTGCGGCGCGCGCCGGAACCATCGCGCTGATGAAATCGCTGGCGCGGGAAATGGGAAGAAGCGGGACCACCGCCAATTCGATCGCGCTCGGCCTGATCGAGTCCGCGCATGACATAGGCTGGGTCGAGGCCAATCGCGACAAGCTCGTCAAGGCCTATGCGATCCGCCGCCTCGGCCAGCCGTCCGACGTGGCGCCTATGGTGGCGTTGCTGGCGTCGGACGCGGGAAGCTGGATCACCGGGCAGGTCATCAGCATCAGCGGCGGCTTCAGCATGGTCTGAGCGGCGGAGGAAAACGATGTTACATACAGGTCTGATCGCGCCGGTAGCGGAATTGCTGGAGCGGCACCGCAGGGAGCGGCCGGACAAGGTCGCGTACTGGGACGCCGCAAGATCGGTCACCTATGGAGAGCTGGCGCGCCGCACGGCTTCAATTGCCGCCGGCCTGTCGAAGCATGGCGTGCGCGAAGGCGACCGCATCGCGATCTATCTGCCGAACGGCGTCGACTGGATCGAGGCCTGCTTGGCGGGCCTGCGCGCAGGTGCGGTGATCGTTCCCATCAGCTATGACGCCGCCGAGGCCGAGATCGCCTACCGGCTGTCGGACGCCGATTGCGCTCTGGTGATCACCACGCCGGTGCGCGGCGAGCTTGTCGAAAAGTTGACGGCGGGTTCGGCCGGCGCCGTTTCGCTGGTGTTTGCCGGCGCGGGGGCAGGGCAAGCCGGCCTGAGCCTCGACGAACTCGCGCAAGTCAGCACCGAAGGCGCGCTCGACCCGGCCGATATCGATCGCTCGTCCTTCATCATCTATACCTCGGGCACCACCGGCCGCGCCAAGGGCGTGCTGTTGTCGGTGCGCGGGATGTTATGGATCGCGGCGGCCTGCTGGGCGCCGATCTGCGATCTCGGCGACCAGGACGTCGTGCTGTCGCCGCTTCCGCTGTTTCATTCCTACGCGCTCAATCTCTCGGTGCTCTCGGTGCTTGCGGCGGGAGCCAGCGAACACATCCTGGAACGGTTTTCGCCGCAGCAGGTGCTGGAGCTGCTGCAGACCGGGAAATATACGCTGTTTCCCGGCGTGCCTACGATGTTCCACTATCTGTTGCAGCGCGCCCAGGAATCCGGCGTCCGCCGGCTCGGCAACACGCGGCTGTGCATCTCCGCCGGCGCGATCATGCCCGCGAGCCTGAACCGCTCGTTCGAGGCGCATTTCGGTACGCTGCTGCTTGACGGCTACGGCATCACCGAGACCTCGACCATGGTCACGATGAACTGGATGCGAGGCGCGCGCGTGATGGGATCCTGCGGGATTCCGGTGCCGGGTCTTGCGGTGCGCATCGTCGACCCGATCACGCTGGAAGATCTGCCGATCGGCGCCGAGGGTGAGCTGATCGTGCGCGGGCCGAACCTGATGCAGGGCTACCACAACAAGCCCAGGGAAACCGCGGCGGCGTTGCGCAAAGGCTGGTACCACACCGGCGATCTCGCGAAATCCGATCCCAACGGCTATCTGACGATCACCGGACGGATCAAGGAATTGATCATCAGGGGCGGACAGAATATCGCGCCGGCGGAAATCGAGGAGGTCGCGATCCTTCATCCGGAGGTAATCGATTGCGCCGTGGTCGGCGTGCCGCACGCAACGCTGGGCGAGGTGCCGTATCTGTTCGTGGTCGCGGGGAACAACGAGCTCGATATCGAATTGCTGCTGGCGCATTGCCGCCTCAGCCTGTCGTCCTACAAGATCCCCGAAGCGACCCATATCGTCTCGGAAATTCCGCGCACCGGCTCCGGCAAGATCATGCGCTTCAAGCTGGTCGAGGCGCTGAAGGGGAATTGATCTCCAGGGACCTCACGATTCGAGACCCGCTTTCGCGATCCTGGCCATGAGGGTTTAAGACCTCATCCCTGGGATGAACGCAATTGCGTTCACCCGTGAGAGCCGCGCAGGCGGCGTCTCGATGGATGAAGCCGAAACTGGAAATTGCCCTAGGTGATGGACCGCGGCCCCAGCGCGTTGAAATCCCTGGGGTCGTAGTTCAGGCGATACTGCATGTCGGCGGCGATCACGGGCTTGCGGCACTTGTCGCAGATCACGGAGGCATGAAAATCGTGGCCACACTTGATGTGGCGCAGCAGCAACGGCGGCTTGGCCTTGGCGAGCCAGCGGTCGCCCCACGCCAGCATGGTGGCGAACGGTCCGTAGAGATCGCGGCCCATGTCGGTCAAGCGGTACTCGTAGCGCTCGGGCGCCTGCTGATAGAGACGGCGGTCGAAGATGCCGCGCGCGACGAGGCGCGACAACCGGTCGGTCAGGATGTTCGGGGCGATGCCGAGCTCCGACTGGATCCGGTCGTAACGGCGGTTGCCGAAAAAGCCCTCGCGAACCACCATGAAACTCCATTTGTCGCCGATGATCTCCAGCGCACGCGAGACCGAGCTGGGGCGTCCCAGCATGAAGCGGCTGCTGCCGTCCGAGGCGCGCCTGGTGTTGCGGCCCGGCTTTGCCGGTCGGCGGCCCGCGCCCGGTCCATCGCGATACTGGACCGCGCGCGCTTCGAGTTCGGTCAGGCATTCGGAGCAGGCGACAATGGGGTGGCTTTCGCAACCGCAGCTGCGGTGGACCAGCACCAGCGGCGGGCGCTTGCCGACCGAAAGCCAGCGGTCGCCAAACTGCATCAGCGCGATGAAACTCGGATAGAGGTCAAAGCCCATTTTGGTGAGCCGGTATTCCTTGCGTTGTCCGGTTTCGGCTGCGACCTGTCGGAAGATCTGCAGCCGTGTCAGCTTTCTCAGGCGGTCGGTCAGCGTGGCGCGCGGAATGTCGAGCGCGGAACGAAACGCCTCGAAGGTGCGGGTGCCGAAGAAGGCTTCGCGAATGATGAGAAACGCCCAGGCGTCGGAAACGATGTCGAGCGTGCGGGCGACGGAGCAGTTTCGCTCGCCGCGCGCCAGGCCCGCGGCTCCTTGCGGGGGGACCGCTGCCGGCCCCGGACTGATCTTGGCAGTCGCCGCACGCGCCATCAGGTTCGTCTTCGGTTGGCGGGATCGCGCAATGCGCCGCAGCGCAAGGGAATCGTCATGGTTCGGCCTTCCGCGGGCACAGCGGGGAGAGATCAGCTCAAACCATCCTACACCAGCCCGATTGACTTACAAAGCAAAGTAAGTCTAGTTATGCATGTTATAAAAAAGAGGGTGGAAAGCCGCCCCGTTTGTTCCGAGCCATTCAGGAGGTGCGCCATGGTTACTGTTTGTCGAGCTGCGCTGGCAATTTCACTGGCCGTGACGGTCGGGCTTGGATCGGCGGCAGCCCTTGCCGACGGTGTATCTGACAATGTCGTGAAGATCGGCGTGCTGACCGACATGTCCGGCCAGTTCTCCCACGAATCCGGCGAAGGGGCGGTCACCGCCGTGCGCATGGCGATCGAGGATTTCGGCGGCAAGGTTCTCGGCAAGCCGATCGAACTCGTGGTGGCGGATCATCAGAACAAGCCCGACATCGCCTCGGGCATTGCCCGCAAATGGTTCGACATCGACAAGGTCGACATGATCGCCAACCTGATCAATTCCTCGATCGCGCTCAGCGTCACGCAACTGGCCAAGGAAAAGGACCGGATTGCCATCGTCAACGGGTCGGGTTCCTCCCGTCTGACCGGCGACGGCTGCACGCCGAACAGCATCCACTATGCCTACGACACCTATTCGCTGGCCAAGGGCACCGGCACCGCGATGATGAAGGCCGGCGGCACGAGCTGGTATTTCCTCACGGCGGATTATGCCTTCGGCCATGCGCTCGAAGCCGATACGTCGGCGGTGATCAAGGCGCTGGGCGGTCAGGTGCTGGGCGCGTCGCGCTATCCGGTGGAGACGTCGGATCAATCGTCGTTCCTGTTGCAGGCGCAGGCGTCCAAGGCCAAGGTGGTTGGGCTCGCGGGTTCCGGCACCGTCTTCGTCAATGCCGTGAAGGCGGCGCAGGAGTTCGGCATCCAGAAGAGCGGGCAGACGCTCGCCGGTTTGCTGGTCTGGATCACCGACATCAAGAGTCTCGGGCTTGAAACCGCGCAGGGCCTGGTCCTGACCAACGCCTTCTACTGGGATCGCGACGACGAAACGCGGGCGTTTTCGAAAAGGTTCTTCGAACGGATGAAGCGTCCACCGCATATGGGCGATGCCGGCGACTACTCCTCGACCATGCACTATCTGCGGGCGATCGCGGCGGCGGGAACCGACGACGCCAAGGCCGTGATGGCCAAGATGCGCGAGATGCCGATCAATGACTTCTTCGCCAAGAACGGCCGCATCCGCGAAGACGGCCGCATGGTGCACGACATGTACGTCTATGAAGTCAAGAAGCCCCAGGAATCGAAGGGCGAGTGGGATTACTACAAGCTCCGCGCGGTGATCCCCGGCGACGAGGCGTTTCGCTCGCTCAAGGACTGAAGCTGTCCGCTGGTCAAGAAGGGCTGATGACCGGCAGGCGCGTGCGGCGATGTGGACGAAGGTCGATCCCAAGGATCGGCCGTCACTACTCGCGCGAAATCCATTGATCGCCGGACTTGACGTATTTGCGCTTGACGGCTGCCCAGGCAACGCGATGCGCGATCTGCTCGCGTTGCGCTGAACCGCGATCGCCATATTCGATCCAGGCGTTGTTGAAGGCGCTCCGGTAGATTTCCTGCGCATGCGCGGGCAGATGGGCGTGAAGCGGCTCCGGAAGATCTTCCACCGATGCGTAGGGCACGCGACAATCTCCCCCGTTTTCAAGAGTCCGGCGGCCAATCCTGACAGCTCACGGCCAGCTTTCCGTTTGCCAAGATGAACCGGACCACCCGGGACCGATTGATCCAGAGCAAACCCGGAGGACCGGCCGCGGCTATAGAAATCCGGCAGTTGCGCCCACCGACCGAGGGCGCTGCGAGATTGACCGGAGAACAGGATGGAGCCCGACTCGTCGTCACGAAAACAGGCTGTTGCCATCGGCTATGTCCTGGCGGCCGGGATCGGCATGATGGTGCTGCAATGGATGCTCGCGACCTACAATACGGTTGATACCATTCCCTACAGCGAATTCGAGCAACTCGTCGAGAAAGGCAACGTCGCCGAGGTCGCCGTCGGTCAGGACACCATCCAGGGCAAGCTGAAAGACAAATTGCCGAGCGGAAAGTCGGCC
This sequence comes from uncultured Alphaproteobacteria bacterium, assembly GCA_963829315.1. GTDB lineage: Bacteria > Pseudomonadota > Alphaproteobacteria > Rhizobiales > Xanthobacteraceae > Bradyrhizobium. The sequence continues at coordinate 135,817 of CAWHIO010000016.1, forward strand.
TTTGTCACCGCACGCGTCGACGCGCCGCTCGCCGAAAAGCTGGCAGCCAAGGGCGTCGTCGTGACCGGCGTTCCCTCCGGCGGGCTGTTCCAGACCATCCTGTCGTGGATGGTGCCGGCGTTCATGTTCTACCTGATCTGGGTCTTTCTCGGCCGCCGGCTGGCGGATCGCCAGGGATTTGGCGGATTGATGTCGATCGGAAAATCGCGCGCCAAGGTCTATGTCGAAAAGGACACGAAAGTAACCTTCGCCGACGTCGCCGGCGTTGAAGAGGCCAAATTCGAGCTTCAGGAAGTGGTGTCCTTTCTCAAGGACCCCAAGAGCTACGGCCGCCTCGGAGCCCATGTTCCCAAGGGAATCCTGCTGGTCGGTCCGCCCGGCACCGGCAAGACGCTGCTCGCCCGCGCGGTGGCCGGCGAAGCCGGGGTCGCTTTCTTTTCCATCTCTGGCTCCGAATTTGTCGAGATGTTCGTCGGTGTGGGAGCTGCGCGGGTGCGCGACCTGTTCGAACAGGCGCGCAAGGCCGCGCCCTGCATCATTTTCATCGATGAGCTCGATGCGCTCGGGCGCAGCCGCTCCCCCGGCGCGTTCGGCGGCTATGACGAGAAGGAGCAGACCTTGAATCAGCTGCTCGCCGAGCTCGATGGGTTTGACCCCAGTGCCGGCGTCATCCTGCTGGCGGCCACCAATCGGCCGGAGATTCTCGATCCGGCGCTGTTGCGGGCAGGGCGGTTCGACCGGCAGGTGCTGGTGGATCGGCCCGACAAGAGCGGCCGTGTGGCGATCCTCAAGGTGCACATCCGCAAGATCAGGGTCGGCGGGGATGTCGATCTGGACAAGGTCGCCGCCCTCACCACCGGCTTCACCGGCGCCGATATCGCCAATCTGATCAACGAGGCCGCCATCGCCGCGACCCGGCGCAACGCTACCGAAGTTTCATTCGACGATTTCACCGTTGCGATCGAACGGATCGTCGCCGGCATTGAGAAGAAGAGCAGGGTGCTCGGCAAGGCGGAACGCCGCAGGGTCGCCTATCACGAGATGGGCCATGCGCTGGTCGCGGCAAGCCTTCCCGGGGTCGACCCGGTGCAGAAAGTATCGATCATTCCCCGCGGCGTCGGCGCGCTTGGTTACACCATGCAGCGTCCGACGGAGGACCGGTTTCTGCTCGCGGCGAGCGAGCTCAGGAACCGGATCGCCGTGCTGATGGGAGGTCGCGCCTCCGAACAGCTCATCTTCGATGGCGACGTTTCGACCGGAGCGGCCGACGACCTGCAGCGGGCGACCGAGATCGCCATCGAGATGGTCACGAAATATGGAATGGATGCCACCATCGGGCAGCGGACATATGCACCGCGCCCGCAGACTTTCTTGCCGGCCATGCAGGACACGGTCGTCAGCGCGGCCGAGGCGACCGGGCGCGAGATCGATCTGGCGGTACGCGATCTGATCGAGGCTGGCGGCGCTTGCGCACGCGCAATTCTCGAAAAGCGCCGCGGCGATCTTGACGCGGGTGTTGCGCTCCTGATCGCCCGGGAAACCCTGACGGTGGAGGAATTCGCGCCGCTGCGCCAGGTCGCGGCGCGCGAGCAGGCACCGGGATAACGGTCCAGTTCTACCTTTTCTCCAAATCGTTGATGTCGATCAAGTCAATGAGCGTGCAATTTCCCTATGATGATCTGTTGGGATTTTCATTGGAGATATTGTGATACGTGGACCTGCTTTCCTTCGCCATACGGTCGCGGCGGCGATCGTTACCGCGGGCTTCATGGGTACGGTGGCGGCGGCGTCGCTTTCCAAACGCGGCCGCTTCGAAAGAACTCGCGACTGTCACGCAAGTCCATTGGCGTGGTTATGGCGGCGGAGGCGCTGGGGTAGCGGCGGGCTTGATGACCGGATTGATCATCGGCGGCCTGATTGCCGCGCCGCATTATTATGATGGGCCCTATGGTCCTTCTCCCTATTATTATCCCGGTTATTACGCCCCGGGATTTGTTGGACCGGGTTGGGAGGCCTATTGCTTTTCACGCTATCGCTCTTTCGATCCCATCAGCGGAACATATCTGGGTTTCGACGGGCATCGGCACTACTGTCGATAGTGCGCTGAAACGTTGCAGGAGACGCTTGAAGACAGCTGACATTGGGAGCAGTGGTCATGGGAGTGCTGGCGTCGAAAGAAGGCCGTTCCGGTGAAGCAAAGCCATTTGCTTTGCTCCGGGCCGAGATGGTGGAACGAAATATTGCCGCGCGTGGCGTGCAGGACGAGCTCGTGCTCGAGGCCATGCGCAAGGTGCCACGCGAACTGTTCCTGCCAAGAAACCTTCGCGAATTTGCCTATGAGGATTCGCCGCTCCCGATCGCCGGCGAGCAGACGATTTCCCAGCCCTATATCGTTGCCTTCATGGCTGAGGCCCTGCTGCTCAAGGGCGGCGAGAAAGTCCTCGAGATCGGTGCCGGCTCCGGCTATGCCGCCGCGGTGCTGTCGGAAATTGCTGCCGATGTGTATACGGTCGAACATCTCGGCCAGCTTGCCGAAAAGGCCGCTGCGACGCTCGCCGACCTCGGTTGCGACAATGTTCACGTCCTGCATGGCGACGGCACGAAAGGGTGGCCGGAACATGCCCCCTATGACGCCATCGTCGTCGCGGCCGGCGGACCGCAGGTTCCGGAATTGCTCAAGGAGCAGTTGAAGGTCGGCGGCCGGCTGGTGATTCCGGTCGGCGAGGATGAGCGTGCCCAGGAGCTGGTGCGGGTTACCCGCATTTCCAGCGATACCTATCGCAGCGAAGATATCGCGGACGTTCGCTTCGTTCCCCTGATCGGTGAGGAAGGCTGGTTTGCCAACGGCGAGAGCCGCCCTGCCGTGCGCCGGGCGCCGCGGCCGGCGCTTTCGGACGACGAAATCCTGGTCCGAAACCTCGCCGACGCTGCGGAATTGTTTCCGTCGATCGAAAAGGCCGATCTCAATCCGCTGATGGCGCGGATCGGCTCCGCGCGCATTGTGCTGCTCGGCGAAGCCACCCACGGCACTTCCGAGTTCTACAGGATGCGCGAGCGCATCACCCGTGAGCTGATCATCGAGAAAGGTTTTGGTTTCGTGGCGATCGAGGCGGACTGGCCGGATGCCGCCCGCGTCGATCACTATGTGCGGCATTTCCAGTATCCGCCGTCGGAATGGACCGCGTTTGCGCGGTTTCCGACCTGGATGTGGCGAAACACCGAGGTGCGGGATTTTGTCAGCTGGCTGCGCAAGCATAACGGCACGGTGGAGAAGAACGACCGCGTGGCGTTTCACGGGCTCGATCTTTACAGCCTCTATGACTCGATCCGGTCGGTCCTGAACTATCTCGACGAGGTCGACCCGGAATTGGCGAGGGTTGCCCGCGAGCGCTATGGGTGCCTGACGCCCTGGCAGCGCGATCCTGCGACCTACGGTCATGCCGCGCTGAGCGGATCCTATCCGACCTGCGAGACCGACGTGGCGCGCGCGTTGACCGATCTGCTGGCAAAGCGCCGGGTCTACGCCGAGCACGATGGTGAGCGCTTTCTGGACGCAGAGCAGAATGCGCGTCTGGTTGCCAACGCGGAGCGCTATTACCGGATCATGTATTACGGTTCGCGTGCCTCGTGGAATCTGCGCGACGGTCATATGTTTGATACCTTGAAGAACCTGCTGGCGTTTCATGGTCCGGACAGCAAGGCTGTGGTCTGGGCGCACAACTCGCATGTCGGGAACGCCGGGGCGACCGAGATGGCCGCCCGCGGCGAGTACAATATCGGCCAGCTCTGCCGCAAGGAGTTCGGCGAGAAGGCGTATCTGGTCGGCTTCGGCACCCACAGCGGCACCGTCGCGGCGGCCTCGGAATGGGATGGGGCGATGGAAATCAAAAACGTCCGGCCGTCGCTGCCCAACAGTTACGAGCAGCTCTGTCACGCGACCGGGCATGCCCGCTTCATGCTCGGCCTGCGCGGTGGCGGCGATTTATGCGGTCCGGCCGGTCTCGGCAAGGAACGTCTGGAGCGCGCGATCGGCGTGATCTACCGGCCCGAAACCGAGATGGCGAGCCATTACTTCCGGGCCAATCTGCCGCGGCAGTTCGACGAGTATGTCTGGTTCGACAATACAAGCGCGGTCACGCCGCTTGATACCGCTGAAGTAAAGGGACTTCCGGATACATATCCCTTTGGGGTGTGAACTGATCGGCCGGCAAAATTGATGCACGAGACAAGCGAGCCAGCACGAAAGTCTGGCGCAGCGCCCGCTGCACCGGCTCCGGCCTCGATTCTGGAGGCTTTCTTCGCGTGGCCGCTGGCGGCCGCGACGCTGGTCGGGCAGACGAACCTGCAGCTCTTTGAAAGTCTGATGTCGCCGGCGAAACGAAGCGTTTCGCCTGGTTCATCGTTTCCCTGGACCACCGCGAATACCGTCGCTCTCGAACTGGCCTCGATGCGATTGCGGAATTTTTCCACCGGCACCGATGGGCCCGCAACCCTCATTTGTGCGCCCTACGCGCTGCATGGTGCGACCGTCGCCGATTTCGCACCCGGCCATAGCGTGGTCGACACGCTGTGCCAAAGCGGATTGTCGCGCGTATTTGTCACGGACTGGCGATCCGCCACGCCGGAAACACGTTACTTTACCATCGACAATCATCTTGCGGATCTCAATGTCGCGGTTGACGAACTAGGACCGCCCGTCGACCTGATCGGGTTGTGCCAGGGTGGCTGGCTGGCGCTGGTCTACGCGGCGCGATTTCCGAAAAAGGTGCGGCGGCTGGTCCTGGTCGGGGCGCCGATCGACATCGCGGCCGCCGAGTTGCAATTGTCTCATTTCGTTTCCGATGTGCCGTTTGGCATGTTCGACGAATTGGTGCGGTTGGGAGAGGGTATCGTGCATGGCGATCGAATGCTCGCGCTCTGGGGCATCTCGGATCAGGCGGAGGCGGCGCTGCAAAATCCCGCAGATATCGACCCCGCGCGGCGGCGCGAGTTGATCGATCGTTTTCGACAATGGTATGCCGAGACGATCGACTTGCCCGGAAGCTTCTTTCTTCAGGTCGTCAATTGGCTCTTCAAGCAAAACCAGATCGCGCAAGGGCGCTTCGTCGCCCTTGGACAATGCATTGACCTGGCGCAGGTTCGGACACCCATTTGTCTGCTGGCGGCCAGCCATGACGAAGTGGTTTCGGTGGATCAGTTGTTCGCGGTGGCGCGTTTGGTCGGCACGCCGGCCGAACATCTGGTGAAAATGACCGTGCCTGGCGGCCATTTGAGCCTGTTCCTTGGCAGCAATGTCCTTGACGGCGCATGGCGCGACATTGTCCGCTGGCTCCGTCATGACCTGAACGAGCCGCAGATCGGTCACCCCTGATCGGCCGCCTCGCGGGCGTTGTTTCACAACGACGTGACATCGGGCCAGGATGTCACAAATCTCCGCACGGCGCGGGGCGCGGCGGCTGGCACAGCTCTCGATGTGCGGGATATGCTGGGTCGATGGGGGCAAGCCGTGCCCTCTTTATCCTTCCATGGAGATATCAATGTTTTTTGATCGCGTCGGCAAGTATTGGCCGGAAGCCCTCAGCATCGTCCGCATCGTCGTCGGGCTGCTGTTTCTCGAGCACGGCACCTCCAAGCTTTTTGGATTTCCAACCCCGGCGATGGCTCAACCGGTCATGTGGTCGCTGATCTGGGTCCAGGGCGTGATCGAGGTAGCCGGAGGCGCGCTGTTCACGGTCGGCCTATTTCACCCGGTGCGTCGCCTTCGTCCTGGCGGGCGACATGGCGTTCGCCTACTTCATGGCGCATGCCCCCAAGAGCTTCTTCCCGCTGCTCAACGGCGGCGACGCCGCGGTTCTTTATTGCTTCATTTTCCTCCTGTACTTCGTGACCGGACCGGGACGCTGGGCGGTCAGCGGAACGACGAAGTAAGTTGCCGCGACTGAGGAGAATTGCGCCTGCAGGCTCATTTGCCTGGGCCTGTTTCCGAGGCGAGCTTCGGCGCCGATCGCAACATTGCGGGACTGCGCGACTGACTGTCGAGCCAGCCGGACAAACGCGCCATCAAGGTAGTTTGCTCGGCCGGCCTGGCATTCGAAACGAAGGGATCCGTATAGCACTTGGCGCCGGCAGCTCTGGCGATCCGCGCCACGCGCTCGGTCATGGCGGGCGCACCCGAGGTGTAGACGACGTCGTTCGGCGACAAATTCGGCAAATGGTCGGTCGGCCGCCCGCTGCGAATGGCATGCGAGACGCTCTGCGGTTCCGATACGATCGGAACGATCGTGACGTTGGGAAACAGCGCGAGGCGGCACAGCGCGGCATGCATGTACAGCGACTGAAGCTTGCGCGCTGCGACCACGAATATCAGTTCCCGCTGAGGCCGCTCCAGAATCGCTGCGACCGCAATCGACCACAGCGGCGCGAAACCGGTGCCACTGGCGACAAGAACAATACTGCCGGAATGATTGGGCCTCAAAAAGGCGCTGCCGAAGGGCCCCGTCAATCTCACGCGGTGCCCGATGCGGATGTCCCGGCCGAGCGCCGAGGATACAGTCCCGTCGGGCAATCTTCGGATGTGAAAGTGCAGCAGACGGTCGTCGGGAGGACCCTCCAGCGGATAGGTCGGGCTGTAGGATCTCGCCGGGTATCCGCGGAATTGAACCTTGCAATACTGACCGGGCAGGTAATGAAGCGGTTTTGGCAGTTCGACGTCCACGCCGCAAACGTCAGGCGCCAGACGAACGATGTTGGCCACGCGAGCTGACATGGCAACCTGATCGGGGACTTTTTCGGTTACAATTTCCAGATCGGAGACGATCCGGGCCTGGCAGGCATGGATCATGTCGTCGCCCCGCTCGTGACCGCCAAAGACCGTGCCTTCAACGAGACGAACACGACAGGCGCCGCAAATGCCGGAGCGACAGTCATGCGGCAGGTCGACGCCATTCATCAATGCCCAGTCGAGCACAAGGTCGCCGCAATTCGCCAGGAACAACTCGTTGTTCAGTTTCACCTTGCAGATCTTGCGCATTTATTCCACCTCAAGACGAATTGGCCGGACGTGCCGGGTGTGCCTGATTTGACTGTGATCGAAGGCCGCGACGCGCATGAAAACTCCGGTCCGGATCGGCACATCGTAAGGGCTGTGGGTATCAAGCCGGCGCGCCACTTCCAGCGCCCAGTGCCCGGAGGCCCAGCGGGCCGCGCATCGCACATCCGCGCGATCGCCGCTGAACTCGCCGGCAACGATGACGCCGGGAATGACCGTCCCTCCCGGGATGCGGGCATCAAGCTCGGCCGAATATGGCATCGACTCCGTCTCCGTCATGAACCAGCGCGCGCCGTCGCTCTCGCCATGATCTGGATCGAGATGGGTCTTGCCCATCGCTGCGGCTGTTGCCGCGAGGTCTCGGGGCAATCGACGCGGGGTGACCGGCCGATTGGTGTCGCCGTCGGCGATGACGAAATTGTCTGCGTAGTTGGCTATCGCCCGGATCCGGCGCGAAGCCGCCCTTATACGGAACGATATTGCGCGCCTGCATCGGCGTTGGATCAAGCGGCGGGCCGAAGTGATCGTCGTCCATCCAGCCGGTCGGACCGCCGCTTGTCGCCTTCCATTGCCAGACGTCGGCATAACCTTCCGCCGTGAAGTGGAGGCCGCGGCCGGTCATGGTAGTCGGTGCGTCGGCAATAGGATGGGGGCTGGCATGAAAAGTCCGGTCGCCCGCGAGGATCACGTCCGAAGCGGTCAGCAGGACCGAAAACTTGTCCTCATTGTAATCGTGTTCGTCTCCGGCTTCATAGCCGTCGTGAAGAAGGTGCCATCCGTCGGCTTCCTTGACGAGCGGCAGGTGTTTCAGGGAACGCGTGGGATCTTCCCATACGAACAGGAAGTACGCCCATGTGCCGTCGTGCGCCGCGCGAATCTCTATTTTCGTTTCGCCTTGGCCGTCAAAATTGTCTCCCTGGCTGGTCATCACGGAAAATGGCGTGATGTTGCGCCACGCCCGATCGGAGGTGTCGCCGTCGAGCGTGGGCGCATCGGCGCTATTGATGCGGTGAACCTGCAACCGGTCTACCGCCAAACGGTCGGCAGCAACGATGACTGAAGCGCCAGCGATTGCGACAGCCGCGGCGACGACGAAAGGGTTGGATTGGAACGTCGCGTTGCGCGGTTTTGAGGCGCCGCCTTGTCTTCTTGTTTGCGGCGGAGCCGGCGGGACCGGTTGACATGCCGGTCATTCGATCCGGCGCAGCCTCCCGAGGCGGCGGCGCTGGTTCTGCGTGTGCCTGGGAGGATCCCGGCCGCGCCGATTGCTCAGCCAGCAACTTCAGTAGCTCAATCGCGTCGAGCCGCGGCGGCGGCACCGGGAGGCCTGTCGGACGTAAGATCCGAAGCAACTGCGGGACTCCGCCGATCCTGAAATGCGCCAGGATATGGAGGCCGGCAAAGGCCAATATCATCCACGTGCCGTACCAATGCAGCGTCGCCATGTCGTGGCCGGCGTGAAGACCGAAATACAACAAGCCGCCGCTGGCGATCAGCGCGAGCATCGTGATGAAGAAGACCCAGTATAGAAGGATGTTGAAAGTGCCGAGCCTTGCCTGCCGTCGGCCGAAAAGTCCTCGCAGGCGGATCTTGTCCAGCCGGATGCGACGCCCGAGGCCGGACCGGATCAGATAGATCGCATACGCGATCGACACCGCGAGCAGCGCTACGGCCGCCTGCATGTGTGCCATCCATACGCTCTCGCGCGGCAGCACGGCGTCGAAAAGATTGATCCAACTGCGTCCGGGCGCCTCGGTCGCGATACGCAATCCCGTCACAAAGGCGATCCCAAGTGCGGCGACAAGCAGCCAGTGCAGGATGATCGTTCCGTAATCGGTCTTTTGATGTTTCACGCGCCGCGCTCCGTCATCGGGGCGGCGGCAACCGACATCATCGAGGTGATGCCCGAAATGCGCCTGAATTTCATATCGGCCATGCGACGGCGCGCCGCACCGGGTGGCACGGCCTTGCATGGTGGCCTGCGCAATACGCCGCAGAGAAGCCATTATTACTTTTGCACAAACGAACCCGTCCCCACTTCAGGATTCGCCGAACCCGGCGAATGAACAATTTCCCTTGTTTTTGCGGCTGCCCCGCCGCGACATATTGGTGGTTCGGACAGCAGGACCGGAAGCCGGAATGAACTATCCAACCGACCTCCAGCGCCCCATCGTTACGACGGGGCGCTGGAAGTCGCGCTGATCCGCCGTTATCCCCACATGTGGTGAAAGTGCTGCCCCATTTCGCCGACGTGCGAATGATGCGCGTCGATGGCGGTCGGACCGGCGTCGGCGATTGCAACGGGCGCCGGCGATGCGCTACCGGAGCCCGCGGCCGTTGGGGCCGCCGGCGCAGCGGCGGTCTGCAGGTCGCTCAACAACGTTGCCACGCCATTGTTGTGGCCGCCGGCGGCCTGGGCCACTGCGGCAAGGTCGGCAATAACAGCCGAAACGCTGTTTGGTCCGCCTCCCTGAAGAAGAGCTATCAGGTCGGCCACCAGGTGGTTGCCGCCATCTCCCGCGGCTGGCCCTCCTGGATCGGTTGGTCCGGCAGGGGGTGTCACTGCAGGCGGCGTTGTTGCGGGGGGAGATCCCGCAGGGGGCGTCGCCGGTGGGCATGCCGCAGGATTCGGCGTCACGGCGGTGGCCTGCGCCGCCGCCACCACACTCGCATAGCTCCCGCCATCCGCCATCAGGTTGTTGCTTGCCACGTCCGCAGAATTTGCGGCGAGCTGCTGCACCGCTGCGTTGACTTCGCCGGTATTGTGGGTCTGCAGGCCGTCGATCAGCGCGTTCGCCGCGGTGCCCGCCGTGCCATCGGTCCGAAATTCGTTCCAGAAGCGCGCCGACCACAGGCCGCCTTGCGACTGATCGAAGGCGTTCGAATTGGTCTCGAAGGTCTGTATTTGCTGGACCAGTCCGGCAACGTCGCCCTGAATCCATTATTCTCGATCGTGGTCGCCATCTGTCCGAGATGGTTGCTGTCCTGGATCCATTGCGTAACGAAGGTCGTCTGCGCTGCATTGTCGTGGAACGGCGCAGCGGGGGTGTTAAGGGCCGGGAGCGGCGTCGGGTTGAACAGCGCCTGCACGCCTGTGTCGCCTTGAGCGATATCGATAATGTCCCGATGGATATCGTTGATCGAACGCCCGACATATTGTCCGAGATCTGTTCCCAGCTGTCAGCGTGCCCGTTGTCGGCGCGTTGGCGTTCTCGACGGATGCGATCTCTTCATTGAGCTGATTGATGATGATGTGGGTGTGCAGATCGGAGAGGTTGTTGATCTGGGGGTCTGCCGCGCTCAGCTGCTGCTGCACGCCGATGAGGTCCGAGACGATCAGGTTGACCTGATCCGGGCCGACGCCGCCAACCTCGCGGGTCGTTGCGTCGTTGAACAGATCGGTAGCTGTCAGACCGCCGCCTGCTCCACCGGCAGCAGGAGGTGGTGCAGCATTGCCGCCCGCCGGCGTCACGGCCGTGGCTTGCGCCGCCGCCACCACACTCGCATAGCTCCCGCCGTCCGCCATCAGGTTGTTGCTCGCCACGTCCGCAGAATTTGCGGCGAGCTGCTGCACCGCTGCGTTGACTTCCCCGGTATTGTGCGTCTGCAAGCCGTCGATCAGCGCGTTCGCCGCGGTGCCCGCCGTGCCATCGGTCCGAAATTCGTTCCAGAAGCGCGCCGACCACAGGCCGCCTTGCGACTGATCGAAGGCGTTTGAACCATTCTCGAAGGTCTGTATTTGCTGGACCAGTCCGGCAATGTCGCCATGGAAGCCGTTATTCTCGATGGTGGTCGCCATCTGTCCGAGATGATTGCTGTCCTGGATCCATTGCGTAACGAAGGTCGTCTGCGCTGCGTTGTCGTGGAACGGCGCAGCCGGGGTGTTAAGGGCCGGGAGCGGCGTCGGATTGAACAGCGCCTGCACGCCTGCATCGCCTTGAGCGATATCGATAATGTCCCGATGAATATCGTTGATCGAACGTCCGACATATTGTCCGAGATCGGTTCCTGCTGTCAGCGTGGCCGTTGTTGGCGCGTTGGCGTTTTCGACGGATGCGATCTCTTCATTGAGCTGATTGATGATGATGTGGGTGTGCAGATCGGAGAGGTTGTTGATCTGGGGGTCTGCCGCGCTCAGCTGCTGCTGTACGCCGATGAGGTCCGAGACGATCAGGTTGACCTGATCCGGGCCGATACCGCCAATCTCGCGGGTCGTTGCGTCGTTGAATAGATCTGTTGCCGTAAGGGCCATTTCCTGCCTCCTTCTCTACACTGTTACGAATGCACTGCCGTTACTTCGGTTAGTTGCGGAAGGGCATGCTGGCGCAAGCCTCCCTCGAGAAGTCCCATGGCCGCATGATTTAGATGGCGGTGATGCGCATTGTGCAGCGAGCCATTTTCGTCCCCTGTTGTGGCCCTGTTGTCCCGTCAATTTTCCATCTCAGCCCAGGCAATCCACCCGAGCAGCGATGTGATGCGCAGCGTGAAGATTTATTTAGCTTCGTGGCGCCATTCGGCCGACACCGGGGCCAATGCGTACGGAAGCAAGGTGATAGGCGGACAATTCTATGACGCCTGTCTCGCTTCTGGTTTTGGCTTTGTTGAGTTGTGACAACTCTCGCGAGCAGCGCGCGACCATGTCATCGGCAATTCTGGCGTGAATTTCGGCAGACAACCCGGAAGCCGCCAACTCGGAATAAGAATCTCGGCGTCACATATATGGCCGACAAACTTCTGCCGCCACATTTGTGCCGGTGGAGTGTCACGATGCGAGTATGACACTCCAGCGCGTCGATTGCCTTCGAGTTGCCGGCAGAAAAAGTCAACGGTCGCATTCCTGCCGAAAAATGGTCCGTATCAGCCTGTCAAGGAAATTTGATCGTCGATCGTTATCGGCTCGACGGAGACGCGCAGTGAAAATGAGTGTCGATCAGGGTCAGGCGCAAGCTGCATCTCCACCTCGCGGAATTTCGAGCCTGCTATCAAGCCTGGCGTCCGACGATCCGGTGGCGCTTGGGCTGCGCGAGAGTGCGCGGCGCATGGTTGGCATTGCCGTGTTCAGCGGGGTGATCAACGTTCTGATGCTGTCGGGCTCACTTTATATGTTGCAGGTCTATGACCGGGTTATTCCGAGCCGTAACATTACGACCTTGCTGGGCCTCTCGTTGATCGTGCTGTTTGCCTATCTTATGCAAGGATACTTCGACGCGCTGCGCTCGCGCATGCTGTGTCGGGTCGCAACGGTTTTCGACGCCGGCTTGCAGCAATCGATCCACACGGCGCTCGCCACGCTGCCGCTTCGCGGCGTGAAGCCGATGCTGATGCAGCAGCCTTTGCGCGATCTCGACCAGGTGCGCGGCTTTATGTCCGGCATGGGGCCAACGGCGTTCCTGGATATGCCGTGGATTCCGATCTTTCTCATTGCGTTGTTTCTGTTTCATCCGGCAATCGGCATGACGGCTCTGCTCGGGACCGCCGGGATCATTGCGATGACCTTGCTGACCGAGCGCATGTCGCGCGGTGCGGCCAAGGCGGCGATGGAATCAAGCGCCCAGCGCCAGGTGCTGGCGGATGCGACGCAGCGCAATGCCGAAATTATCCGGGCACTGGGCATGACGGATCAATTCACCGCCCGCTGGTCGCGGGCCAACGAGCGCTATTTGCGGGAAAATATCCGCGCTACCGACGTTGCTGCCAATCTCGGCTCGGGCGCGAAGGTGCTGCGCTATGTGCTGCAATCGGGAATGTTGGGCATCGGTGCATATCTTGTCGTGGCCGACCGGGCTTCGGGCGGCATCATGATCGCGTCGTCGATCATGATGGGACGCGCTCTGGCGCCGGTTGAAATAGCCCTCAGTACCTGGAAGCAGCTGGTCGCCGCGCGCCAGGGCATCGTCCGGCTGCGCGAAATCTGCAAGGCTACCGCGACACTTCCCGCACCGCCGGTGGTGCTGCCGCGTCCTTGCCGCGAACTGTCGGTGCAGGGTCTGGCTGTCGCTGCGCCCGGCACGGAAAAGCTGATCGTCTCGGAAATTTCCTTCTCGCTGAGGGCCGGCATGGGTCTGGTTCTGCTTGGCGCGAGCGCGTCGGGCAAGACCTCGCTCTCAAAGGCGCTGGTAGGAATCTGGCAAGCCCAGCGCGGCGTGGTGCGGCTCGACGGCGCCGCGCTCGATCAGTGGCGCAACGAGGATCTGGGCCGCTATATCGGCTATCTGCCTCAGGATGTTGGCTTGTTCGATGGTACTGTTGCCGAGAACATCTGCCGCTTCGACGATCAGGCGACCTCCGATGCCATCCTGAAAGCGGCGCAGATCGCCGGTGTGCATGACATTATCTTGCGCCTTCCGGAGGGCTATTCGACGCGGATCGGCGAGGGTGGCATGTGCTTGTCCGCGGGCCAGCGGCAGAGACTCGGGCTGGCGCGGGCGGTGTTCGGCGATCCGTTTCTGGTCGTGCTCGATGAGCCCAATGCCAATCTGGATGCCGACGGCGAAAATGCCCTGACCCGCGCCATTCAGATTCTGCGCCAGAACAATTGCATCGTTATCGTCATATCGCACCGTCCAAGTGCTCTCTCGGCATTGAACATGGCGATGGTGCTCTATGAAGGAAGGGCGATCGCCTTTGGCCCACGCGAAGAGATTTTCGCGCGCGTTCGCACCGGGACAGGCCAAGCCGCGGCGGCAAGGCAGGCCACGGCAGCACGACAGCCTGCGGCAGCAGGACAGTCAGCGGCGGCGAAGCAAACTGCGGCGCCGAGTCCGAATTCGGCGCGCCTCGCTATGCTGGCCGAGAGCGCCCTGCCATGAAAACCGGGGACGGGGCACGACCTGACGGTCAATCTCCGCAGCGCTGGATCGGCGAGCAGCACGGCGACGGAGTCGGGCCGCAAGGCGCCGCGCTGATTCTCGAACTGCAGCGGCTGCGCCAGGCGTTCGAACGCGAGGAACCGAACGAGCCGCATGCAGTGCGGGCGCGTCACCCGGCTCGCTGACGAGCTGCATCGCGGGCGTCGGCGCGCGGTCCGGCCAAAGCGCAAAAAGGGCAAGATTGAACGGGTCATCAATGTCTGCCTGGAGCAATTTGGGTTTACTGCCGTCGCTCCGTCCGCGCGCGGAAGCGAACGTGCACGCGAGCCGACCGCCGGCCCGCCGCCGCGCTGGCCCAGTCCGATCATCGTGCCTGACGGCCCATCCCTGATTAATGTGACGAGGCCCGGGCCGGACCTTCCCAAGCCGAATGACAAATATCAGTCGATGCATATCGAAAGCCCGCAATTGACCCTTCCACCTCCGGCGGGTAACGCCGAGCCGGCAACAGCCATCGGACAGCTGATCAGGAACTGCCGTGTCGGCCTGAGCGAGGGCGTTGCCTTCCTCATCAATCGTGACGGTTTGGCCGACAACGATAACGCGCCGGATGAAGGCCTGAGTTTACGGGCCGGACGCGCGTTCGAGCATGAATTGCGAACCGGGCTTCGCGTGCTGCTTGTTGCCGGCGTGTTGGCCGGCGGCTGGACCGTGCTGATGCCGCTTGCCGGGGCCGTGGTGGTTCCGGGTAACCTCGTGGTTCAATCGAACGTCAAGACCATCCAGCATCCGACTGGCGGGGTTGTCGCGGAGATCGCGGCCCGCAATGGGATGCGGGTGGCTGTCGGCGATTTGCTGATCCGGCTCGACGCGACCCAGGCGCAGGCCAGTCTGCAGGTGGTCAGCAAGCAGCTCGATGAATTCCGGGCCCGGATTGCCCGGCTGGTTGCCGAGCGCGACGGCCTGCCCGGGCTCCAGGTGCCGGCCGAATTGGCGGCGCGATCGGGCGAGGCCACCGTCAAGACCCTCCTGGCATCGGAGGAATCCCTGTTCAAGGCCCGGGCCAATGCGCGTCGGAGCCAGATCGATCTTCTGCAAAGCCGGGTCTCGCAGCTCGGCGAGGAAATTACCGGCCTCGATGCCCAGGTGGCGTCCAAGACCAGGCAACTGGAGCTGATTTCCGGTGAACTTTCCGGTGTCCAGGAACTCTATGACAAGCGGCTTGTCCCGCTGACGCGGCTGACGAGCCTGCAGCGTGAGAGCGCGCGGATCGAAGGCGAGCGCGGGCAGTTGATGTCGGCGATCGCCGAGACAAAATCAAAGATAGGCGAGGCGCAGCTTCAGATCGTGCGACTCGATCAGGATTTCCGGACCGAGGTTGTGAAGGAACTAGGCGAGACACAGGGCAAGGAATCCGAACTTGTGGAGCGCAGCGTCGCTGCGCGGGATCTTCTTGACCGGATCGAGATCCGATCGCCGGCTTCGGGGGTGATCCATCAGCTCTCCGCGCACACCATCGGCGGCGTCATCCGCGCCGGCGACGCCATCATGGAAGTCGTGCCGGATACCGATGATCTGCAAATCGAAGCGCGGATGCAGCCCGGCGATATCGACCAGGTACGGACGGGCCAGACGGCGTTCGTGCGCTTCTCGGCCTTCAATCAGCGTGTGACGCCGCAGCTCACCGGCGTGGTGTCATATGTGTCTGCCGATACCAGCCGCGATCAGCAGACCAATGCGTCTTACTTCACGGTCAGGGTGATGCTGCCCGAAGACGAACGTCGCCGGCTTGCTGGTCTGCAGCTCGTTTCGGGGATGCCCGCGGAAGTCTTCATGCAGACGGGCAGCCGGACCATGATGAGCTATTTGTTGAAGCCGGTTACCGATCAGTTCCGGCGCGCCTTTGTCGAGCGATGAGCGCTGGTCGCCTGTGGTGCTGACGTTATCCGAACGCCGGCCGATCCATATGTGCCTCAAGTGGATCGGAGTTGCATCTGCTCCAGCACTGCGCGGCCGAGCAGGCCGTAAGGGCTCGCGAAGGTCTCCATCATCTCGAAGTGATTGTAGTTCTCGTTGACGAGATACTGCACCGGCTTGTTGGCGGCCTTGAGCGCGGCGGCAAAATCGCGGGTCTGGCGCTGAAATTCCGGCGTCTCGTAGGTGCCATGGGCAAGCACCAGCGGCGTGTTGATCCGCGCCAGATGGCGCTGGGTAGAGAGACGCTCCTCCATCTCGTCGGTGAAGCGGACATATTTCGAGCGCGCCGAAAGCCGAACCGGCCTGAGATCGTACATGCCGCAGGAAAGCACGGCGCCCTTGATGAGGTTGTCGGGCAGGTCGAAATCCCCGCGCCATTGCGTGAGCAGCGCCACTCCCGCCAGATGCGCGCCGGAGGAGAAGCCGGACAAATAGATGCGCCCGGCATCGCCACCGAAGTCCTTTGCATGGCGCGCGGTCCAGGCGATGGCGCGGCGGACCTGTTCGACCATCGGCATCAAATCGCCATTGGCCTCGTCCACCGAGATGAAGTCGGGGACGACGTAATGCGCGCCGGCGTTCATCAGCATTTCGGCGGGAAAGGCGTATTCAGCCGCCGGGCGCTGGTGCCAGGCCCCGCCGTGAATGTGAATGTGGATCGGCGCATTGGCCCGTTTGGTGGGATAGACTTCGAGCCGCTCGATGGCGGTCGGGCCGTAATCGAAGCGTCTCGGCTCGCCGAGGCGCGCGCGCATCGCATTGCTGTTCGATGCATAACGCCGGGTGATCTGCTGCAGGTTCGGCGCGTATTCGGACTGGTCATACGCGTCGTCGAGTTCCTTCTGGTCCATGTTGAGCCAGACCAGCGGTCCTTTTTCCGAACCGGCGGCGGGAGATGGCCCCGCAACCGCCGTGCCCTCTGCCGCGGCGGCGATGCCGACCGAAATCCCTGCCAGCACCGTTCTGCGGTCGATTTTCGCAGCCTGGTTATTCCGCCCGGTCATCGGCTAGGCACCGAGCCGCGGCAGCAGCTTCAGCGCGTTGCCACGCTCGATCTCCATGATCTGCGCTTCGGTGAAAACGCCCGAACTCCGCAGTCCCTTCACATGGTCGACGCCGGTGCGATAGGGAAAATCAGTGCCGAACACGATCTGCGAGGTCGGTATCACCGCCGTCAGCGCCGACATCGCGGCCTTGTTCGCAGTTTGCGCGGTGTCGTAATAAAAGCGCGTCAGTTCGGCCAGCGTTCCCTCGGGCACGGCCGCCTTTGATTTCGGATCGAGCAACGGCTGGCGGACGAAGCGCTCGATCAGGAACGGCATGGTGCCGCCGGCATGCGAGAAGATCCAGCGGATGTCGCGGAATTTCTGCGCGTTGCCGGAAAAGATGATGTCGCCGATGGTGCGGGTGGTATCGGTGCCCCATTCGATCATCCCCGGCGGCTCGGTGCGCACCAGGTTGACGCAGCAATCGGCCGTGGCCGGATGGGTGTAGACCACGACCTTGCGCCGGTTGAGTTCTTCCATCACCGGCAGGAAGGCGGGATCGCCGAGCCACTTGTCGTGATAGTTCGTCAACAGGCCGATGCCGTCGAGCTTGAGGGTGTCGAGTGCGTAGGATATTTCCTTCAGGCTGCCGTCGACATCGGTGAGCGGAAGTATCGCGAAGCTCCCGAAGCGGCCGGGATGGTCGGCGATCAGCTTTGCGGAATATTCGTTGCACTCGCGCACCAGCTTGCGCGCGGCCTCGCCGGAAGTGAAATTGACGCCGGGCTGCGTCACCGAGAGCATCGCGACCGCGATACCCGCCTGATCCATATCGGCCAGCGACTTTTCGGGCGTCCAGCCCCGCATCAGGCCATCGCCGAAATTGGCGCCGACCGACGCGGCGATGTAGCTCGGCGGCGACAGATGATGGTGAACGTCGATGCGGTAGGGCTTTGTCTCGGCCGCTCGCGCCGGATTCCCGGGATATCCCAACCCCGCCGCCGCCACGGTCGCGGCGCCGGCCAATCCAGCGACGAATTGTCGCCGGCTCAGCGCCGCGCCGGACAGCGAAAGGGTGCTCCCGCAGCCGCCGCAGGCGCAGCCCCGGTATGACCAGCGCTTGTTGCCATCGTGTTCGTTCATCATGCCCCTCCCTGCCGGTCCCTTCAGGACTTGTTGTCCTGATCGGTCCGATCGATGTCACAGTCCAGCTATGTACCGCAGATAGCGTGGCAGACAATAGATTCGGGGGTCTCAGGCCATTGGAAAATCCGAAAAATAGCACGGCCTGCGCTGGGTTCTGATCGGCGCGCGGGCTCACGCCTGGCGGTCGGTTTTTTAAGTGAGCTTCCGATCGCGCCGCGCGTTCCGCTTTCAAGGCGCGCCGCCTGTCCTCGAAGCCAGGCGGGCCGCGGCGCGGCGGCATCTTGCATGCCAGAAGGCCGGCCAAATGTTTGCCGACATGCTGCACTGCGATGTCCACAAGGGCAGAAGGATTGCCTGTTTTCGCGCGACAAAATGCAACGGACTCGCGGTGTGGATTCTGCTATTGTCTTGGCGTCAATTGGCTTCACACAGGAGTGGAGTTCATGAACAAGCTCGTTGAAATTCGCCGCCAGGAATATTTTTGCCGGGAGCGTGCGTACCTTGATTCCGAGCGCAGGGTTTTCTGGCTCGCAGAAGCCGAAGAGTGGGAGCAGCGCGCGCTTGACGAAATTGCGTTCCATTTCAGGGAATGCAATCTCGATGCTTCCGGTCATTCCCTTGCCGCCAACTGAGCGGTTGCAGAGCTTTCCGTTGCGTTAGACCATTACCCGCCGCGCGCAGCCGACACGCTGCCCGTGAGTTGCTGCGCGCGAGCGTCTTACGAGGCGGACCTCAGCCCGGCGGCGCGGTCGTGGCGCGACGTGAGCGCGCCGGTCAGTGTCGATGTTCGGGCTTTGTAACGGTCTGCCTGACTTCCGCGCCGCAGTCGGAGCACTCATAGATGAAGTCGATCTTCGCCATGCTCCAATGCGGCTCGACATCTCTGACATACATCGGCAGCAGCCCGATGCAGCCGGGGCAGACCACCGGGGGCGTCTCGACGAGTTCGTGATGCTGAACGTAGGCTGGCATGTCGCTCTCCTTCGCAAAACCGAAAGTGAACATCAACCCCGGAAACCAGCCTACTGCGCGGAATCAAAGGTCCCTCATCAACTCTTTCGAACGTTTGAGGAACGACCGCACAATCCTGGCGCATGTGACATTCCTGTTACATATCCGTTCGCGGCCGCTGCCGGCATCGTGCTATATGCCGGTTGCGATACATAATAATAAACGATCATCACGGGGAAGGAACGAGGAATGACACTCTTGCAGCAGAGCGTCCCGGGGGAACGCGATGCGTCGGAGCGGGCAGGGGCGGATCCCGTGCTGCAAAGCGCCGTTCGAAAAGCCGCGCTGCGGTTCGTGCCGCTTCTGACCATCGCCTATCTCTTCAACTATCTCGATCGCACCAGTCTTGGCTTCGCCGCCCTGACCATGAACCAGCAGCTTGGCCTGTCGGCGTCGCAGTTCGGTCTTGCGGCGGGCATTTTCTTTCTCGGCTATTCGCTGTTCGAAGTGCCGAGCAACCTGATGCTCTATCGTTTCGGCGCGCGGCGCTGGCTTGCCCGCATCATGATCAGCTGGGGCCTAGTGTCGGCGGCAACCGCTTTCGTGGTCGGGCCGAACAGCTTTTACGGCCTGCGCCTGCTGCTCGGGATCGCGGAAGCCGGGTTCTTCCCGGGGGTGACGTTCTTTCTCGCCGCCTGGTTTCCGGCCCAATACCGCACGCGGATGCTGGCCTGGTTCCTGGTCGGGATTCCCTTGTCCTCGCTGGTCGGCAGCCCGGTCTGCGGCCTGCTGCTGCAGATGGACGGGATCTGGGGTCTCGCCGGATGGCAGTGGCTGTTTTTGCTGGTGAGCCTGCCCTGCATCCCCCTGGGGCTTTTGACGCTGCGTTTGCTTTCCGATTCCCCGCAGGCCGCGAGCTGGCTCACGCCAGAGGAGCGTGACGTGCTGGATCGGGGTGCTCGCTTCCGAAGTGCGGGAGCGGCCGCATTCTTCCTTGCTGGCGGCCTTCAAGGATTCGCGCGTGCTGATCTGCGCCGTGATCCAGTTCGGCTTCACGCTAGGCTCCTACGGCATCGGCATCTGGCTGCCGCTGATGCTGAAGGAGTATCATCTGTCGAATCTGGCGATCGGCTGGATCGCCGCCATTCCCTATCTGTTTGCTTCCGTCGGCATGATCCTGTGGGCGCGTTATGTCGACGAGAAAGGCCGGCGCATCGTCAATCTGGCGATCGCGTGCTTTCTCGGCGGCGTCGGGCTGCTGGCGCCGATCGTCTCCGGCTCGCTTCCCGTCGCCGTCATCGGTTTCAGCCTGGCGCTGGTCGGCGTGACCGCGGCGCGGGCGATCTTCTGGACCATCCCGACCCGGTTCCTGACCGGAGTCGCGGCCGCGGGCGGGCTGGCGTTCATCAACTCGATCGCCACCGTCGGCGGCTTTGTCGGTCCATCGATGATGGGCTGGCTCAGGGAATTTTCAGGCTCCTACGTCGTCGGCCTGCTGGCGGTGGCGGCCATCATGGTCGCCGCGACCGCCGCCTCGATGTCGCTGAAGCTCGTGATATCGAGGGAGTGGATGCGGCGGGTGAGCCTCACGCCGTTCGGATGCGCCCCTCGTCCCACCCCTCTAGAGCGAGCTTCGCTCGTCTCGACCCCGCACGCGTGCAGAGGAAGGATAACCACCTACCCACTTGCTCAGATCCCGAAATGATCGAACCGGTTCGCCTGCAGATCGGCGCAGGTCGGCGCGATTTCGGGTACGGCGGCCTCCGCAAGGATGTCCTCGGTGATGTCCTCGACCGCGCCGTCGGCGATCTCGTGAATGAAGCTGATATTGCCGTATTCGCCGGAGACGACCGCGAGACGACCTCGCGCCGGGTCACTTCCGGATCGACGATGGCCTCGCGGCCGCGCCGTCCATAGTCGATCATCACGACGAAATACTGCATGTGCTGGTCTCGCGGCGCTCCCGGCGGGCATTGCCCGATCGGGTCGCAGTATTTCCGAAAATCAGAAATCGGTCAACCGATGAAATTCTGAAAATCAGAAATAAGACGTCTGCTGCCGGGTCCGGCCCGCGAATCACGGCCCGTGCCCGGCTCATTTCGCGGGGGTTTTCCCGCGCGCCGCCTTGCGCGAGCGTGCCGTCGCCTTGGCGCGCAGCCGCTCGATCTGGCCCCGCGGCAGGGTGACGCAGATTTCCCCGATCCATTCCAGCTTCACCCCGACGATCGGCTTGGCGTTGAAACTGGTGAGGTTGACGAGGGTGGCGGATTTGCCCCGCTCGATGGTTTTCAGGTAGCGCTCGCCGGTCTTCAGCCGCACCGCGGCCTCTTCCCCGTAAAAGCTCGAAATCGGGTGCCGCTGCTCTCGGTAGACCACGATAATGTCGCCATTTTCGTATTTCGGCAGCATGGAATTGCCGGCCACTTCGAAGGCGATGGTTTCCTCCGCGATCGGGAACGGCAGTTCGATTTCGCCCAGTCCCTCCGGGGGTACCTGCTCGTGTTCCGGCTCGATCGCCGCACCGGCGCCGACCCGGCCCATGATCGGCACCGAATTCAGCTCGAGATAGTCGATAATCGGCTGGATTTCCGAGGCCTTGATCAGGCGGGCATCGGCCAGGATTTCGGAAACAGCGCCAGGGCGCACGCCCATCGCCGCGGCGAGCCCCCCCTTGGTCTTGCCCGG
Source organism: uncultured Alphaproteobacteria bacterium (assembly GCA_963829315.1). Classification (GTDB taxonomy): domain Bacteria; phylum Pseudomonadota; class Alphaproteobacteria; order Rhizobiales; family Xanthobacteraceae; genus Bradyrhizobium. Next base: position 157,419 of record CAWHIO010000016.1, read on the forward strand.
CTTCTTCAGCCCCCGCTCGATCAGCTTGATGTCCAGCATGGCGTATCTTTTCCGAATTTCAGAAATGAAAGCAATTCCGATTATCCGAAATCCGCCTTGACTTTCATTTCGGAATATCAGAAGTATGAGAACATAACGTGAAAATCTCGGAGAACGGCCATGCAGTCCAGCTGGGCGGAAGAGCATTCGCGGGCGCTGCGCGAATACCTCGAAAAGGGCCTGTCCTTTTCGCGGATCGCAAATGCGATCAACGCCAGGTTCAACACCGCCTATTCCCGCAATGCCACGATCGGCCGCGCCAGGCGGATGGGACTTTCCGGTCCCGGGCGGGTCGATATTTCCGTAGCGAGGAAAGCCCAGCCGAAGCCGCGTCTGGCGCGGCTGCGAAAGAGGCGCGCAAGCGCGCTTGCCCCATCCCGGCCGAAGCCGGCGGTGCGGAAACGGGCCGCGAAGCTGAGACTGCGCTGCGTCGGCGTCGTGCCGCGCCACCTTTCGCTGCTTGAGCTTGAACGCGGCGATTGCCGTTATCCCTATGGCGGCGAGGTGGAGGGCGAGGCCATCACCTTTTGCGGCCACCCGCGCCGCGAGGGTTCGAGCTACTGCGTCGCGCATTTTCACCTGACCAGCATCCCGGGCACCGCGCCGGAACGGATCGCCGGCAAGGTGCCGCTGCGGCTGGTGGAGGCGGCATGAGCGCCAAGGTCACGGTCATGGCCATGCGGATCAGGCGGCTTTCGCCGCGGCATCGGCTGGCGCATCTGCGCGCGCTGATCCGGCGCGAGCCGGCCGGCTCACACCGCAGCTTCACGCTCGCCGCGCTGTTGCACGATCAATTCGCGGCGACGCCCGCAAACGACAACCGCAGCCAGTGAGGCGTGGGCCATGAATCGTCCCTGGATGCCCCTTTATGTCGGCGACTATCTCGGCGACACCGGCCACCTGACCACGGCGCAGCACGGGGCCTATCTGCTCCTGATGATGCACTACTGGCGCAAGGGCGAGCTTCCTGACGACGACCGGCAGCTTTCCAAGATCACAAAGCTGCCTTTGCGGACCTGGTGCGAGTATCGTCCGACGCTGCAGGATTTTTTCCACGAGGGCTGGAACCACAAGCGGATCGACGCCGAATTGGCGCGGATGATGCGGGTTTCCGAGAAGCGCGCGATCGCCGGCCAAAAGGGCGGCCTCGGTTCGGCGCTGGCGCGCATGAAGCTGGAAAATGCTTCGCGTTCCCGCCCACTCCCGACCCGGGCAATTGCTTCGCGATCGTCGGGCGTGGCTCAAGCCGGCGCCGACCACTCACACCCACACTCACATCAGAATCTTCCCCAGGGCGAGGCGCAGATCGCGGCTGCCTCAACGCCGCATCCTGTGGGAGCGATCGAAAAACCCGCGATCGCCGTCAGCCCGGAGCTGGCGGCCTATGTCGCGAAACGCGCGACGTAAAGCACGAACGATTTTCGCCATTCGAACATCCACGCTTGCAAAAGGGGGCCATCATGGCACGGGCCAGACGCAACAGGGCGCACAAATCGGCTAAAATTCATGACCGCAGGTCGCAGGATCTGCCGCGCAACACCGAAGTGGCGGAGGTTGAGGTGGACGATCCGCTGGCGCTGGAGCCCGGCGAAAAGATCGTCACCTTGCGCTCGATCCGCAACGATCCGCTGGGCAGGCTGCACAGCCGCCGCCAGATCGACGAGGCGCAGTATCAGGGCGGCCGCGCATTTCAGGACGATTGGGAGAAGGCCGAGCGCGGTCCGCAGGCGGTCGATCCGACGCGGGAATATGTCGATGGCGGACAGGTGCGGGAGCCGATCACCGAACGCCAGCGCAAGGCGGTGCTGCGGCTCAACCGCGCCGAACGCGAACTCGGCGCCGATGGCGCGGCGCTGGTGCATGAGGTCCTGGTTCTCGGGCTGACCATGGAGCAGATCGGCCAGCGCCGCGGGTTTGCGCGGCCAGCGCTGGATCGACTATTTCGCAAAGCGGTTCCGCGAATGCCTCGACCGCCTGGCGCTGCTCTACGGCTTTGCGACGGAGCGGCGATAGCGCGTGAAAACATTTACCCCCGAGGTAATCGCCACGCGTCGTCGGGCGGGCCAAGATCGCGATCATCCGCAACATGATCAGGGATCGAAGCCATGGATCGACGCACTCTCATGAAATCGGCCGCATCCAGTGCGGTCGGCGCCTGCCTGCTGGGCGGCATGACCGACAACGCGATGAACGCGCATGCCGCCGCGTCGCCTGCGAAGCCGCACAGCGGCGATTTCATCGAAACCGCCGACGGCGTGAAACTCGCTTACACCGATTGGGGAAGCGGCAAACCGGTCGTCTTCATTCATGCCTGGGCGTTGCCGTCGCCGATGTGGGACTATCAGATCGGCGCGCTCTCAGAAGCGGGCCTGCGCTGCATCGCCTATGACCGCCGCGGCCACGGCCGCTCAAGCAAGCCGGGCAGCGGTTACGACTGCGACACGCTCGCCGACGATCTGTCCGCGCTGTTGGCGCAACTCGATCTGCATGGCGTGACGCTGGTCAGTCATTCCTTCGGCAGCGGCGAAGTCGTGCGCTATCTGACCCGCCACGGCGCGGGCCGGATCGAGAAGATCGTTCTGATTGCACCAGCGGCGCTGCCCTTCGTGACGAAGACACCGGACAACCCAAACGGCATCCCGGCCGAAGCGCTGGAGTTCTTCCGCAGCCACGTGCTGCAGGCGGACTTTCCGAAATGGCTGGAGGACGGCAGGCAGGCCTTCTTTGTCGCCGACACCTCGCCGAGCCTGCAGGAGTGGGTCAAGCAGCTGATGCTGAGTACGCCGCTGCCGGTGGCGATTGAAACCAACCGGCGCATCACCTCGACCGATTTTCGCCAGGAACTGCCCGGGATCACCGTGCCGACGCTGATCATTCACGGCGACAGGGATGTCTCCGCGCCGATCGATCTGACCGGGCGGCCCACCGCCGCGCTGATCCCGAAGGCCCGGCTCAGGGTCTATGAGGGCGCGCCTCACGGGATCTTTCTGACCCACAAGGACCGCCTCAACGCCGACCTGCTCGGCTTCATCAAGGGGTAGGTTGGAACAGGGGTCGCGCCCTTTGCGTTGCCCGCGCAGGGCGTCATCTGCGGGCGCCTCGCGGGGCTGCGCCTTGATCTCGCGCAATGCGGCTTTCGCCGCGGGCCTTAGGCTGCGCGCAGTGTTCGGCATGCGGCCGAAAGCCTTGTATCCGATGAATTTTTGCCTGTTTCCCGAGGGGGAGTCTGCGATGAAGAAAGTCCCGAACCTGTCGATCTCGCCGGAGAAGGTGTTCTTCATCATCGCGAAATCACGTCAGTCCGAAAGCAGCGCCGCGGGGTTGAATCTGGAATCCGATTCCGACGACGATGACATGCCCGAGAATCACAGCCAGAGCTCCGATCGCTCCGAGCTTTCCGGCTTCATTCGGGGATTGAACGAAGACGAGCAGATCGATCTCGTCGCGCTGATGTGGCTCGGCCGTGGTGACGGCAATCTCGACAACTGGCGCGATCTGCGCGGCGAGGCGTCGCGCGCCCACAACAACCGCACGGCCTCCTATCTGATCGGGACGCCAATGCTTGCGGACTATCTGGAGGAGGCGCTGTCGGCGTTCGGCATGTCGTCGGAGGATTTCGAGGAGCATCTCTGATCGGTCAAAGGCTGCCGCGGTTTCGGCCGGTCGGGGCGCCGCCCGCTAACAAGATCGTGCCGCGGAACAGGGCCTCGATCGTCCCCAGCGTCATGACGACGACGATAGCCACCAACACCACGCCGCGTGATAAATCCGTCGGCTCGGGCTTGCGTTCGATGATGGATGGCGGCGCTACCTGATCGATATCGATCCAGCGTGCGTCATCCGGCAGCATCTCCGGGATCGCGTCAGTCGGCCCGGGCTGTTCAATGGCGCGCTGTATACTGTGGATCTGATGATTTCCACACGTCGGCACCGCGTCCCAGCAATGATCCCGGCCATGCCGGTAGAGGTGAACCGAACCGGAATGCTGACGCGCTTCGGCCCTGCTCACGCAGGGCTGTGAGGCTTCGGATGGTCCCATCAACACCAAACTGACCAGCATCGACGCAGTAATCACCACCACAGGCATTGGGCACGCTCCGTCTTGATACGACGCTGCCTCCGCCGAGGTGGGCTTTCCGTAATGTCAACAAGTTGACGATTTGCAAACGATCGCGAATTTTAAAGGGCAGCATGCTTGCCCCAATTGACGATACTCAAATCACGCCAGGATTTCCGGCGCTATGGCGGCGTCAATGCGGCAGGTTTCCTATTTCGGTCCAAGATTGGCCCCCGACTCAAATCACTCTTGCCGTGAACGGGAAAGCTGGGGGCGCGTACGGCTACCCGAATTGGGGGGATTGGCGATGGGAAAGGTATCTTCGCTGGATAGCGATCAAGAGCATGTCGACGGATCGCCACTCGAATGTGACGAGATTACCTATGACGAGCACACCGACGACGTCGCGTCGCTGCTCGAAGACAATGCCCGGCTGCGAGAGCTTGTTTTCAAGCTATCGCAGATCATCCTCAGAAATGTCGTTGACGGGGAGTGGCAGCCCGTCGTCGACCCGTGACCCGGCGGTGCGGCAACACAATTCATTGAAACGTGGCCGACGCATACCCTCCTTCTGGCGATGAATTTTGCGCAGCCGCCGTCGGCCGTCGGGACAACGGCGTTATCGAAGCCGCGACTGCTGTCTGATCGGAGTGCGGCTTCTTCGTCATCGCTGGCATGGATTTGAGTTGGCCTTCCTTTTCGATCCGTTTCGCCCGCGCGATGTCGGCGAAAGCGCGGTCGAATTTTGGCGGGCGATAAAGCACGATGCTCGGGTCGATGTAGAAAGCTGAAAAGCCGGGATCAAGCTGGATCGCCTGATCCTGATCGGCAATCGCCCCGTTCAGGTTGCCGTTGCGGTAGGCGAAAACTGCCCGTGCGTGAAAAAACCGGGCATCGTTCAGGACGAGGTCGGGAGCCGCGCCGAAATTGAGCGCCAGCAGGCTTTCGAAGTTGGCCGGAGGCAGGGCGGCGCTTCGCGCGATGGCGTCGGCGGGAATGCTTGTACTCTCGCGCTTCGCGATTGCCGAATTCTGGTCGGTCGGATACAGCGGATCAGTTCGGCTGACGGGCGCGATATCAGGCGATACGCCCATCGCCGCGCCAACGTTGTTTGCCGGAGCAACCGATGCCGTCGATATCTGCATGAACAGCAGATAGCCGCCGACGGTCATGATTGAGATTCCGGCAAGCGCCATCACGCCGGAGGCAAGACTGTGAATCCCGGCGGCGAGGGGGCGCACGAACGCCCAGTGCTGCTCCGCGCGCGCGAGCGCCAGCAGATGGTCGTAAGCCTCGCGTTGTTCCGGGTCGACAAGGATTTCGTTGGCGCGGACGATCTGCCTGAATTTCAGCGCAGCGTCCGGATCGCCAGGTCTGAGGTCGGGGTGAGCGCCCTTGACGGCTCTGCGAAACGCGGCCCTCAGACCTTCGGCGTCATCGCGCGGAAGAGCGCCAAGCAAATCATAAAGCGTGTCCATCGCCGCGCTCGCTGCCGGATCCTCGTCCCCGCACGAAATTCCAGCTGCGAATTTGCCGCGGAGTACGCATACAATTGAAAATCACCGCCCCTGCAGGATGTTGATCCAGTACGGCAAAAAAATGGCTTTGGGGCGACCCGTTCTGGGTCACCTTTGGCTTTTCGCCGGGCGAAGGAGCTCTCGCTCTGCGACCTGTCAGTACCAGTACGCGCCCTAATTCATCGCGACGACGCCGATGTTGATGGTGGTCGCATAGGCGACCCACAAGAGATATGGCGCCAGCAGCCATGCGGCGAGGCGATCGGCGGGAAATGCCGCGATGATGGTGGCGGCGATCGCGACCAGCAATGCGATGATGATGGCGAGCGCCGTCCGCGTGCCGTGCCAGCCGAAGAACACCGGAGACCATAGCGCGTTGAGCGCCAGCTGAACGAGAAACAGCGTCATCGCTCTGGCGCGGGCGGGGGAGTGTGCTTCCAGATCCCAGAGCCGCCAGAAGCTGACGGCCATCAGCGTGTAGAGCAACGTCCATGCGATCGGAAACGCCAGCGGCGGCGGCGTCCATGACGGCTTTGCCAGGCCGGCATACCAGGTCGGAATCTCCGGCCTTGTCACCAGCCCTTCGAGGATGCCCACGCCAAGACACAGCAACAGGCTGAGCGCCAGCCGGGTGATCGATTTCAGACTCATGCCTTTTGCCCCGGGTTTGCGCGATAACGAGCGATCTCAGCGTCTTCAATCAGAACCGATCAGGCTCCGGCCTTACAGCCTTTGAGCCGGATCAGCCAGCAGGTCGCACGGATGCGTCGATGATGATAGGCTCTGGGCACTCGGCCGCGCCGCCCGTCGGGGGGTGATTTGGGCTTCCCAGGGTCCCAGATGAAGAATTTACCCGTTCGTTTCGTACTGCCCGGAAATCGCGTCACCGCCCATGCGCTCAATGTGGGGGATCGGATCAATACGGCGAGCTTCGAAGGCGAGGCGCTCTCGGCGATTCCGCTGGCGCTGCGGGTTGGCAAGGACGGCGTCGCGGTTCTGTTTCGCTATGGCGCGGTGGTATTTGTTGGCATGTCCGCGGAAGACGAGGCGGCCTTCCTGGAGAGGCTGTCACCGCGCATCGGCGGCAGGTTGACGCCGCCCGAGGAGGAAACCGCGACGTTCGAACTTGAGACCGAGGGCGAGGATCAGGTCGCCGCCGGAGGACCGATCCAGGTTCGCGACCTCTCGCTGGAACGGCTTCTCATCATTTCCGACGCTCTCGCCAAGAGCGTCGTGCTCGCCCATGACGAACGCGAGGTGGCCAAGGTGTTCGAAATCATCGAACCCTTTGTGCGCGAACTGGCCAACTCGGGGAAAACCCAGCGAAGCCGGCGGGGCATATTGAAGCTGATCGGGGACGCGCTTTTGGTGCAGCACCATGTATCGGGCCGGGTCGCCATTACGGAAAAGCCCGATGCGCTGTGGGATCGTCCGGATCTGGAGCGGCTCTATGCGCGCCTGGAGGACGAGTATGAACTCAAGGAGCGGGTCGACGCGCTCAACCGCAAGCTCGCCGTGGTCGCCGAAACCGCCAACACCCTGGCCGACATCATCGATACAAGACGCTCGCTTCGCCTCGAACTCATCGTCGTGCTCTTGATCGCCTTCGAGATCCTGATCACCTTCTATCAGATCTATGCCGCGCGCGGAGGGCATTGAACGTGATCGCGATGTGCCGCGGCCGCCACGCGAAACTCCTTGCCGGGAGCAGGAGACCGAAATGAACCGGCGACTGGTTTTCAGCGTGGCGCTGGTGGCGGTTCTGCTGGGCTTTTGGCTGGTCATGTCCAGGCCGACGTGACGGGATGGCCTTGCCGCCGCTCCTGGCGGGCGCTCGGGCTGGACCTGCGTCGGAGACGCCCACGCGGCCGGGCGCCTTTGCGCCGCGGCCATGATTGTTTCGCGGCTTGGTCCTGAAAATGCGCCAAGCTCTGACATTTTCGGCCACAATCGGAAGCGACGCTAAATCCCATGAGAACGATGGCGGTCATCATGATTCTGGCACTGCTCACGATATCCGGGGCGGTGATCTCGGACCAGATTCTGACCCGCGACGAGCGCGCGGTGCAAACCACGAATTGAAATCGTTTGGGGGACGACAATCATGCTTTCGGTGGATCAATTCCTGAGACTCATCAGCGTGCCGGCGGTCGTTGCGGCCTTTCTGATCGCCTCCCAGGTTTCGGGGGCCGGGATCTTCCACTCCACGCCCACGCAGCTGGCGAGCGAGTGACGTCTTTGATGGCCGGCAATTTGCGGGCCGGCTCGCCGATGCGCTTTGCAAAATCTCCGTTCGCATAAATTCAATCGCGTCGCAGCGATGGTTGTTGTTGCCGGATTGCGACTGCAGCGGCGGGCGGCGAACCCCTTTGGGTTCGGCCGGCAAGGCCAGCAAGCGGGCGCTGATGTCCGCCGAAGCAACCGCCGGTCGCCGGCAACCCCCAGCATGAGCGTGTGACAGGGGGCGTGACCGGGCCGGGGCGCCCAATGAACCCCAAGCGAAAGCCTTCGCGGACTGGAAGCCCGGTGATTAGATTAGAATTGAACGGCGCGCGTTTACTCAACCTTAGATGATTGCTGGTAGTTGTACGGACGTTGTTGGCATCATCACAATCCCCCAAAAGGAGGTAGTTTTGCAGCGTATTTTCCGGAATTTCTTGTCTGATCAATCCGGCGCGACCGCGATTGAATACGGTCTGATCGCGGCGGGTATCGCGCTTGCGATCATCGCGGTGGTGAACGGTCTGGGTACGAACCTTAATGACAAGTTCACCTCGATCAATACTTCGCTGAAGTAAGCTTCCGTCCCTTCTCAGGGGTATACTCAAACGACACATGGCTTGGCCCCGCCGGATCTGATCCGGCGGGGCCTTTGTCTGTGGCAAGTGCCGGGCCCGAGGCGGCCGCGGGGCGTTTTTGGCGCTAACCTTTTGTTTTAACGCGTTTTCTTTACGCGAACCGGGGCCCACCCCCGGATCAAGCCCGAGGGCATGCTTCGCTGGCAAACGCTCTAACCGCCGAAGCCGACCATGACGAATACCGCGAGCATCACTCCGCCGATCACGGCGCAAATGGCCGCGGCGATCAGCGGCGCCAGCGATCCCTGCCGGCTGTCCGGCTCCAGCACCGCGTGGCCCGGCTGCTCCGGATCGTAATAGACCGTGACGGGCTGCCCCTGCCGGTACTGGCTCGCCGCCTTTTCCGCGAGCTCGCGAAGACCATAGATCGCGGTCGCTCCCCAATCGGCGGCGGTGCCGACAAAGTCGCGCTTGCCGACCTGGTAGGCGTAGCGCAGGTCGACCTGATAGCGATAGATCCTGCGAATGCGGGATTTGTCGTCGTTGTCCTTCTCCTCGATCGCTTCCTCGATCACGTCCGACATGGTGACGGTGCCGGCGGCGGTCGGCCATCGCGCGCTGGCACTGGCCAACTGCCGCCCGCGCACGAAGGCAACAACTCCGAAGACCGCGCCCAGCAGCGCGAGAATCGGCAGCGGAAAGACGAACAGCGGAACGCCCTTGCTGGTGTAGAGCACGTGGCCTGCGATCGAATGCGCGACCAGAACGGCGGCGATCAGGCCGAACACGATCGCAAAAGCGATCAGCGCTGCGAGATTCCCCTGATTGCTCGGCTCCAGCAGGGCGTTTTTGGGATCGTTCGGGTCGACATGGACGTCGACGCGGGCGCCGAGCGGATATCTTGCCACCGCCCGCAGGGCGAGCACGCGCGTCGTGAGCGGCGTTCCGCCGACGCGGATCTGGTCGCCCTCGATGTCCTGGCCGCCGACGCGATAGCGATAATGGATGATGGGGGTGGCATCGTTGAGATCGTCCGATACGTGGCTGGGCGGCTGATCTACTTTTGATACGGTGATGACGCCCTCAACCGCGTCCCAGTTGCCGGCGGCCTGCATCCGGCTTCGCATGCGAAACATGTTGAACAGCAGGCCGGCGAAAATCAGCGTGCAAACGGCGGCGGCGATCTGGGTCCAGAGCAATTGGTGGGCATCAAGCATGGGTTTTCCTCAAAAGGGCTTTTGAAAATGACACGAAGTATTCGGCCTACTCGGCATTTCGGGATGGTGCGTCAGCACCAGGCCCGGAATGACGGATGGATTAATTCAGCGAGCTCATTGATGCGGCACAATCGCGTAGGGCGTCGTGTAGGGTTCGACCCGCAGCGATGAATTGGCGATCAAGCCGATCTTCGCGGTCGGCGCCTGCTGCAATTCGCCGTTGGGGCCGCGATGCACATTGTATTGCCACACCGCCATGTCGCCCTTCTGCGCCAGCGCATGCGCCACCGCGCTGGCATCCGTACCGCCGAGCCCCTTGAGCTCATCGGGAGAAAGCCCGATGACGATTTCGTCCTTGACGGTGATGACCTTGAACAGCTCCGTCTTGATCTCCTCCGCAAACGCGCCTTGCGAAGGCGCAACGGTGAGCGCCAGAGCGCCGCTTTTGACAAGATCGCGCCGAGATAACATGCACCGCCTCTTTCTGTCCGGATGACATGCCGCGGCGTCGATGTGCAGCCGCCGGCACGGTCGATCTCGGGCATCGCCTCGATCGCACGGGCATTGGTCGCGGCAGGGCGCGTTTGAGTTCACATGCGCTTGGGGCGCCGCATGGCCGGCGCCGGCCACAGGTCCCTCAGGGCTTCCGCGCCAGTGTTTGGGCCTAACGCTGCTCTTGCGCGGGGGTTGGCGGCGGCTCCGGATGGGTGGCCTCATAGGCCAGCCACAACTCGAGCGCGGCCAGGAATGCCACGGCCGCGCCGACCGCAATGCTGAAATGCATCGCGCGGGTGTGAGCGAAGCCCAGCCCCCACGGCGAAACGACCAGCCAGATTCCGAGCAGCAGGTTGGCCCACTCCTCCCAAGTGGCGAACGCAACCATCGCCGCCAGCGAGAGCAAGGCGATCGCCGCGCCGCTGGCCCCCAGATCGATCGCCGCCGTTCCATTGGCGCGCGCGAAAAGCCAGGGCGACAGGCACAGAAAGATCGCAAGCCCGAGGTTGTACAGGTCGAGGACCGATTCAGCGCGCCATTTTCGCATGCGGGTTCTCCCAGGATGGGGCCGAGAGGCGGCATTCGCTGCGGCAACTCGCGGGTTCTGCGCCAGGTTCCAACCGTCGCCGGGAATTGGCGACAGACTTTAGGCGAATGAACCTGATCGGGGGTTGCGCCGTCATAAGGAGGGAGCCGACCCCGGGGGACCGCCATGAAATACGTGCTTGCGATTTGCTGCTGGATTTGCGTTGGCGTCGCCGCCGCTGCTCCGGCCAAAGCCGCCGACGCGTTCTACATCGGGACCTGGAAGCTCGCCGGCGCGGTGGCGGCGCCATGGGCCGATCCCGGGCAAAAGCCCGATGGCGCCGAGCCGGCGCGCCTGATCGGCAAGACCGTCGTCCTGCGGCCCAGGGAGATCGCCGGGCCGCGTCCGTTCGCCTGCGCGGCTCCGCACTACAAGGTCAGCGCTTTCACCGCCGACATGGCTTTCCAGGGCGCCTTTGAAGAAATGCGATCGAACAACAAGTCGGTCGATCCGGACAAACTCGCCGCCTCGCTCGGCCTTACCGCGAAAAGCATCAGGACGCTGGAAACGGGCTGCGAGATCGACTTTCATTTCATCGACGATTCGACCGCGGAAATCGGCCTCAACGACCGCGTCTATACGCTGAAGAAGCAGTAGCGGCACGCGCGTCGCCCGGCACGCTCTGCTGGCGCACCTGATCCCCGGCGCGCGTTCAGCCGCGCGGCTGCGCCATGTCAGCTAATTCCCCGCCAATCCCTGCTGCTGAGCCGGACTAGAACTGGCTGCGATCTGCGACGGGAGCTTTTGCCGGCGGCTCCAGGCTGGCAATTCTGCGCTCGGCTTCAACCGCCAATCGCACTTCCTTGGCACTCGAAAGCGCCCTGCGAATATTTCTGTCTTCCGAACTGCTGTCGAACGTGATCAGCCGATTGCAGTTCGTACAATTGGTTTGAAGCCCGTCGCGGACCCGGTGCGCGCGCTCGCGAAACACCTGCGAGCATTTTGTGCACTTGATTCTGACTTTTTCGTCGATCATGAAACACCCCTGAATGAGCAGGCAATCTGCGTTCCAAGGCTTAACGGTGTGTTTGCGGACCGGCTAAAACTCTAACGAGCCGAGGCGGCAACGCCGGTGAAAGTCGGTATCGCGGTTGCCATTGCGGCAAGCCGCACCTTCCGCGGGCATCGCGCGTCTGCAGTCCTTCCCGCGCGAAACCGGGCTTCGCCGTGCCGTCGCCGCCATTCGGCCTGACCTGCTTCAGATGGCGGTAGCGAATTCTTAAGGATGAAACCGCTCCGCCCGGCGTTCCCGGATCGAACAACCTTTTTGACACCGTTCGACCGATATGTTTTTGCCGCCGATACGGTCGCCCTCCATCGGGGCCACGCCTCGATGGCTTCCGGATCGGCATCAGGATTGCACGATGCGCGCTCACGATTTCCCGGTGATCGAAACCCCCGACTTGCTGCTTGCCGTGCTTGAGCGGGCGAGCGACGGCGTCGTGATCGTCGATAGCGATCTTCACGTCAGCCATTTCAATGCAGCCGCCGAGGTGCTCTGGCAGCTCGATCGCGCCGAAGTGCTCGGTCATCATGTCAGCCGCTTGGGGCTGACGGACATCGAACTTGAGGACCTGGAACAGCAGCGATGTTGCGACGGCGGCCTCGGGTCAGCTGAGCGGCAGCGACGTCACGCCGCGATCTGGTCCCGAGATCAGGATCCAGCGCAAGGACGGCAGCCGGATCCGTGCCGCGCTGTCGGTCGCGCGCGTCGAGGCCGGCGGTCAAAGCCGCACCGTCGCCTTCGTTCGGGACATCACCGCCGAGGTCGGATTACGCGAGAGACTGGCGTTGCTCACGTTGATCGCCGACCGGACCAGCCGTGGCAGTGGTCGTCACCGATCACAATTTGAAGGTCGTCTATACCAACGCCGCGTTCTCGGGAATGTTCGGGCATTCGTTCGAGGAAGCACAGGGCCGGCAGGCGGACGAGCTCTTGGTGGGCCGGCATACCGACCGCAGGACGCTGGCGAGGTTGCGACGCGTGATCGGCCAGGAAAGCGGCGGCGAAGAGGAAATCCTCAGCTACGACAAAAACGGCGACGAAGTCTGGATCTCGGCCAACGTCACCACGTTCCGCAACGATCGCGGACGGGTCAAGTACATGTGCGCGCTGCTGACCGATATCACCGAGACCCGGCAATTGCGGTCGTTGCAGCAGCTGATCATGACCGCGCTGGCCGATGAAATCCCGCTTACGGATATCGCCGACCAGCTTTGCCGGCGCGTCGAGCAAATCGCGCCAGACGTGGTTTCGTCGCTGCTCCACATTGACGCCGCCGGACTGGTCCATCCGCTGGGCGGCCCCAGCCTTCCCGAAGACTATTCCCGGGCGCTGGAGGGCATCGAGATTGGCCCCGATAAGGGCTCCTGCGGATCCGCGGCATTTTACGGCAAGCCGGTGCTGGCGATGGATATCGATACCGATCCGCGCTGGCAGCCGTTCAAGACCCGGCCGCTTGAAGTTGGCTTGCGCGCCTGCTGGTCGACGCCGATCAAGGCCAAGGACGGCCGCGTGATCGGAACCTTCGCCTTCTATTTCAGGGAATGCCGTGCGCCGAGCCGCTGGCATCAGGCCATTGTCGACGCCTGCGTGCATCTCGGGGCGCTGGCGATCGAGCGCAACGACGCACGAGCCCAGATCGCGCGGCTCGCCTATCACGATATGCTGACCGGCCTGCCGAACCGCGCGCAGCTGCGGGGCCTGATCTCCCAGGCGATCGAAGCCTGTTCGGAAGGAGAACACGTTGCGCTGGCGTTTCTGGATGTCGATAATTTCAAGGACGTCAACGATACGCTCGGACATTCGGCCGGCGACGAATTGCTGATCCAGTTTGCCCAGTGCCTGCGCGCGCAGCTTCAGCCGGGTGACATGCTGGGGCGTCTGGGCGGCGACGAATTCGTGATCGTGCTGCCGAACCGCGACGCCGCCGAAGCCTCGATGATCGCCTCGCGGATTACCGAGGCGCTGGTCATGCCGCTGCGGATCGGAACCAGACAGGTGCCGATGTCCGCCAGCATCGGCATCAGCGTCTATCCGGACAACGCGACCGACATCGATACCCTGATCCAGCAGGCCGACGCGGCGATGTACAAGGCCAAGCGGGCGGGCCGTTCCACGTACCGCTTCTTCAGCGCCGACATGAACAGGCTCGCCGAGCAACGGCTGGTCCTGAGCGCGGCGTTGCGCAGCGCGATCGCAAGTGACGCCCTGAAATTGCATTATCAGCCGCAGATCCGGACCGTCGACGGCGCCATCCACGGCGTCGAGGCGCTGGCGCGTTGGCATGATCCCGTGCTCGGCGAGGTCTCGCCGGGGAAGTTCATCCCGCTGGCCGAAGAGTGCGGGCTGATCGAGCAGATCGGCCTGTGGTCGATACGCGAGGCCTGCCGGCAAATGGCGGAGTGGCGCCAGTCCGGGCTCGACATACCCTGCGTCTCCGTCAATCTGTCGCCCATCAACTTCCAGAACGTGAACCTGGCGGCGGCGGTCGCCGAGATCCTGGCGGACCATGGCCTGCCGCCGGAAGTCCTCATGCTCGAGATTACCGAAGGCGTGATCATGAACGAGCGCTCGGTCGCGATCGAGACGATGCATGCCGTTCGCAAGCTGGGGGTGGGGCTGTCGCTGGACGATTTTGGAACGGGTTATTCGAGCCTCAGCCGGTTGACGCAACTGCCGATTCGCGAGCTGAAGATCGATCGCGGCTTCATGCGCGATATCGAAAGCAACGCCAGCGCGCGGGCGATCGTTACCACCGTGGTTCGCGTCGGCCAGAGCCTGCAGCTCATCGTCGTCGCCGAGGGCGTCGAAACCGAGCTGCAGCGAAAACTGCTGGCCGAACTCGGGTGCGACGTGGTGCAGGGATTCCTTTACGCCCCCGCGCTGTCACCCCCAGACTTCGGGCGCTGGCTGCTTGAGCACAGCGCCAGCCGAGCGCGCGTGATGCTCAGGCGCATCGGCCGATCGCCGTCGCAGCCGCCGGCCGAGTCTTCGCCCGGCGCCGCCTCAGCCGAGCGGCTGGGATAGGGGGCTCCGCCTCGCCGGTTGCCCCGCCATCCACGTCTTTGTTCCGTAAGCAAGGCCACGACGTGGCTGCCCTGCATCGCAGACAAGTTTGGCCGTCTGCGCACGCTCGATGCCATGGCCGTACTGAACCCGGTCAGGCCGGCGAGGCGAGCGGCTTGCCCTTCTCGACGATATAAGTGCTCACGATATGGGACTTCTTGTCGCCGTTCTTGCCGCCCGCATGCGGCGTGTTGGCCGGGATCACGATCGCGTCGCCCGGTTTAAAGGACTTGGTCGGCTGCCCCTCGATCGGCAGGTCAAATCCACCTTCGAGCATGTAGGCGGATTCGATGCCGGGATGGGTATGCCGCCCGATGGTGACGCCGGGTTCGATTTCGATGTCGACGATGAGCGTGACATATCCCGGAGTAGGGCCATCGGTCTGCGACAGGATCTTGCGCGCGACCCCCGGCGTTGCCGCGGGCGGCGTCTGCGCCGACGCATCGGTCGCAGCGAATCCGGTGATGGAGCAAAGCGCGCAGGACGCAATGCCGGCAAAGCCTCGGCGTGTCAGCATGGTAAACCCCGTCCCTGTGATGCCCGGATCGCTGCCGGGCTTTTCTGACGGAGACCGGCGTCGTCTCGCGCCGGTTTCGGCGCAAAACTGCCTGACCAGGCTGTGCTTGGCAAGCGGCGAGGGGAACGCGAGACGAACGGCGCGCCGCGCCGGATGTCCAACTTGTAATCGATCCCGATCAAACGGCGCGCCGCGCGCGCGTCCGGCAACGCGGGATAGTCCTGCGACCGTTACCCGATCCGGCTGAAGGACATGCCCAAGCTCGGTGTTGACGGGAACACGGGTTCGCGGTGAATCTGGGTGCCGGACTGGTCGACGACCACAACCGCAAGGGTGGGATCCCTGGATCGCGGATCATCGCGAAGTTCGCTCGCGAGATTCTTGCTGTGCTCGATCGCCGCCGAGACGGTGGGAAATTCCACTCCGCGCTTGTCCCTGACGGGAACGCCATCCTTGATGTCGAAATAATAGGTCCGCATGGCAATCCTCTGAATACACCTGGCAGATAGGGAAACAGACACTCCCCAGCAGGGGAGCCCGAGGAGCATCCGTGACCCGACGTGCAGAGAAAACGTCCAGAGAAGCTGGCTCCGAATTTCTTCAGCCGCGCTGTTCCCTTACGATACAAAGAAGAGCACACGCCGCAGACCGCGCCTTGATCCTGGTCAATACTTGCCGTGGCCCCGGCGATGGTCCGCCGCCGCGTCAATCGCGCTGTCACCGCCCGGCGGTAACGTGCTAGGCTCGGGCAAAACAACCGGTGAGGGCGCCATGGGCTTCATTTCCTTTCCCGTACTGCTGATCATCATCTATGCCCTGATTTCGCTTCGGGTGCTCAAGCAGTATGAGCGCGGCGTGGTGTTTCTGCTCGGCCGGTTTGCCGGCGTGCGCGGCCCCGGCCTGACCCTGATCTTCATGCCGTTCCAGACCATGACGCGGGTGTCCTTGCGCACCGTCACCATGCAGATCCCGTCGCAAAAGATCATCACCAAGGACAACGTCTCGATCGATATCGCGGCGGTCGCCTATTACCACATCACCGATCCGGAAAAGGCCGTGATCGCCATCGAGAACGTCTACAACGCGATCAACCAGATCAGCCAGACCACGGTGCGCAACGTGGTCGGTCGCTTCAGCCTCGACCAGCTGTTGTCCGATACCGCCAGCATCAACGACCAGATCAAGAACGTCATCGACCTTCACACCGAACCCTGGGGCACCCAGGTCACGGCGGTGGAGATCAAGGACATCACGCTGCCGGACAACATGCAGCGGGCGATGGCCAAGGAAGCCGAGGCCGAGCGTGAACGCCGCGCCAAGATCGTCGCCGCCGAAGGCGAATACCAGGCCGCGGTGAAACTCGGCCAGGCCGCCGACATCATCACCCAGCATCCGGTGGCGCTGCAGCTCCGCACCCTGCAGACGATGGCGGAAATCTCGGTGGAAAAGAACTCCACCATCATCTTCCCCGCCCAGTTCATGACGACCGTGCAGGAAGCGATCGCGCTGCTTTCAAAGGACTCGGCGTCGAAATAGCCTGATTCCCGATCGGCCCGGCGCTTGTTAGCTGGTTTGCGGCGGCTTTCCGGCGAACGGCACCAGCAGAAGTCCGATCAGCGCCACGGCCGCCAGCAGGGCCCAGGCTTCGTTGACGGAAAGCGCGAACGCCGCCTTCTCGACCATCGGGCGAACATAGGCCTCGACGGCGGCGTCAGATACGTCGGGCGGCCGGTGCAGGAACAGCTTCAGATCAAGTCCGATCGCCTGCGCCGCTGACACGTCGCCGGCGATCAGCCGGTCGCGCAGGGCCTCACCATTCCCGATGGTGCGCCCATACAGGATGGTGTCGATCGCCGCGATGCCGATCGCCCCGCCAAGGTTTCGCATCAGGTTGAACAGGCCCGAGGCGTCGGGCACCTGCGCCGCCGTCAGCGTGCCCAGCGCCAGCCGTGTCGGCGGCAAGAGGCAGAACATGATCGCGATGCCGCGCAGGACCTGGGGCCAGAACATCTCGTCGAAATCGGCGACCCGGCTCTGCCACGCGCTCAAGCCGAGGCCGAGTGCGAACAGGGCAAAACCCGCCGCAGACAACATGCGCGCATCCAGCCTGCTTTCCAGGTGACCCGCGACCGGCGCGGTGGTGAGTTGAGCGACGCCGGTGACCAGCATGATGGTGCCGATCTCGAAGGCGTCGTGATGCCGGACATAGGCAAGGAAGACCGGCATCAGATAGACCGAGCCGAACAATCCAACCCCGAGGCAGAAACTCAAGGCACAGCCGACCGCAAAGGAGCGCGCACGCAAGGTCGAAAGCTCGACCACGGGATGCAGCGCGCCAAGCGTTCTCAAGGCGAACAGGGTCGCGGTCACCGCACTCAGCACGAACAGGCCGAGGCAGAGCGGCGAAAGCCAGCCATCCTGCGGGGCCTGTTTCAGGCCGATCTCGAGCGAGGCCAGCGAAATCGCCAGCAGCGCCAGCGAACTGCGGTCGAGCGTGGCGAGATCGGTGAAATTGGGTTTCGCCGCGGGCAGCAAGAACGGCGTGGCGGCCGCCGCGATCAACCCGGGGGCGACATTGATCAGGAACAGCCAGTGCCAGGACCAGGTCTCGGTGATCCAGCCGCCGACCACCGGGCCGACGGTCGGCGCCAGCACCGCCATGATGCCGGCCATCGTGGTGGCGATCGGGTGGAGGCGGACCGGAAACAGCAGGAACACCGCGGAAAACACCGCCGGGATCAGCGTGCCGCCGGCAAAGCCCTGAAGTACGCGGAAACCGACCAGGGTCGCAAAATCGAAGCTCGACGCGCAGCCGATCGAGGCGAGGGTAAACAGGCTGATCGAACCGACAAACAGCCAGCGCAAGCTCAGCACGCGGGTCAGCCAGCCCGTCAATGGAATGGCGATGATTTCCGCGATCAGATAGGCGGTCTGAATCCAGCTCATCGCATCGCGCGAGATCTCGAGCGCCTGCTGGATCGCGGGCAGCGAGGTCGCGACCACCTGAATGTCGAGGATCGCCATGAACATGCCGAGGCACATCAGGAGGAAGCCGAGCCAGGTCGCGGCACTGGCTTCGCCCGGCGCGGTGGTCTCTTCGCTCGCGGCAATCCCCTCACTCATGGGGCGGACCGCGCCGTCATCGCGGCGGAGGCGGTAAGGGCGTGGTTTTCGGCGCGGATGCGGATGGCGAGAACCGCTGAATTGAGGACCGTGAAGATCACGGCGGCGAGCGGCAGGCCGAACACCAGCGGAAGCACGGCGATTTCGCCGGCAACGACGGCATAGTTGGGATGCGCGAGAAATCGATAGGGGCCCGCCGACACCAGGCTTGCGCCCGGCAGCACAATGATCCGCGTGGTCCACCGCGGCCCCAGCGTTCGCATCACCCAGAACCGCAAGCCTTGCAGCGCGAGATAGACCAGCAACGCGGCGATATTGACCGGCCGGTCGTGCCCGAACACCCACAGCGAGATCAGCCAGCCGGCATGGACGGCGACCATCAATGGATAGTGCCGCGGGGCGACCTCGACGGCGCCGCGGGCCATCAGCCGGCGCGTGTTGTAATATGAAAGAACAAGTTCTCCGGCGCGCTGCAGCGTGACCAGGGCGAGGATGAACTCGGCCGCCGTCATGCGGCGTGCCGCAGGCTGACGCAGCTTGCGCTGAAGCCGGGGCCGAGCGCCGTCAGCAGCGAGCGTGCCGGCAAGCCTTTGGCGCGGGCGCGCTCGAGGATGAAAAGCACCGTCGGCGACGACATGTTGCCGTAGTCGGCGATCACCTGCCGTTCGTGCTCCAGCGTTCCCTGATCGAGCGCCAGCGCGGTCTCGATCGCGTTGATCACCCTGGCGCCGCCGGGGTGGCAGATGAATTGGTCGATGTCCGCCAGCGAGAGCTGCATGCGGGCCAGGATCTGCGTCAAGACCGGCTTGAGTTGCGCGGTGACGAATTCGGGAATGGTGCGGCGAAGGATGACGCCGAACCCCTGCGGATCGACGCTCCAGCCCATCACGTCGAGCGTATCGGGCCAAAGGTGTTCGCCGGCATGTTCGATCCGGGTCGCGCCGCCATCGCCGGCGCGCAACACGATCGCGGCGGCGCCGTCGCCGAACAGGCTGACGGCAATGATGTTGGCCTTGGTGAGTTCGTCGAGGCGAAGCGCCAGCGAGCAGAGTTCGATCGTCACCAGCAGCACATTGCTGCCGGGCCGCGCCTGGGCGAGGCGCGAGGCGATCGACAGGCCGGACGTGCCGCCGGCGCAGCCGAGGCCGAACACCGGAACGCGCGACACGTCGGAACGAAAGCCCATCCGGCGATGGACGCGCGCATCGAGGCTCGGCGTCGCGATCCCGGTGGAGCAGACGGTGACGACGGTGTCGACATCGGCGGCATCAAGGCCCGCGTCGGCCAACGCCTTGCCGGCGACGTCGATGAACAGCGCTTCGGCCCCCTCGAGAAACGCCTCGGTGCGCTCCGGCCAGCCGCGCGGCTCGAGGTACCACTCGAACGGCTTGACGCCGTGACGCTTGACGATTCCGGTGTTGGTGAAAATGCTTGCGAACCTGTCGTGATCGGGAAAGCGGCTGCCGAACACGTCCCACGCCGCGGCCTGAACATCCTTCTGCAGGAAAACGTGGGGAGGTACCGATGTCGCGAGCGAGAGCAGGGCAGCCGTTGGCATTACGAGATCCTTCGTGGCGATGTCCGTCATGATGGGAACATCGACAGGAAGTCTTTATTTCGGCGCTTGCGAAATTCTTCGCTGGAACGGGTCACTAAAGCGTGAAACCCGCGCACCAGGCGATCACGCTGCGTCGTCGCGGCGTCCCTGTTCTGTTCGCTGCAACGATGTTTCCTGCAGTCTCCGAAGACCGTGGCGGGCGCTGCGTCAGGCGCTCACGACCGGATTGCGCAGGATACCGATTCCCTCGATTTCGATTTCGCAGACGTCGCCCGGCTTGAGGAAGATGGGCGGCTTGCGGGGGTAGCCGACGCCGGCCGGCGTGCCGGTGATGATGACGTCGCCGGGCTCGAGCGTCATGACTTCGGAAATCAGCGCGATGGTGCGCGCGACCGGAAAGATCATGTTGCCGGTATTGCCGTCCTGCAGGGTCTGGCCGTTCAAGCGGCAGACGATTCGCAAGGGTGCGGCGCCGGCGGGCAGTTCGTCCGCCGTGACGATGTCGGGGCCGAACGGCCCGGTGCCGTCGAAATTCTTGCCCATGGTCCATTGCGTCGACTTGCGCTGATAGTCGCGCAGCGAGCCGTCATTGAAACAGGCGTATCCGAAGACATGAGACAGCGCGTCGGCTTCGCTGACATTGTGCGCCGGCTTGCCGATCACGATCGCAAGTTCGGCCTCGTAGTCGAACTTGTCCGAGCACACCGGCCGCACCATTGGCTGGCCATGCGCAACCAGCGAACTTCTGGTGCGGAGGAAAACCGCGGGGTAATCCGGAATCGGATTGCCGCCTTCCTTGGCGTGGTCGACGTAATTCAGGCCGATGCAAACGATCTTGCCCGGCTCGGGCACCGGCAATCCCAGGGTGACGTCGGCGAGGGGATGCGACCGCCCTTCGGTCAACCGGCGGCCTGCCGCGACCGCGGCAATCACGGCCTGCGCCGAGACCAGATCAGGATCGGCAATTTCCACGATGCTGTCGCCACGGCGCAGTGCCGGGCACCAACGGCCATCGCTTAGAAATGAAACGAGACGCATAGCCACCCCTGCTGCTTGACCATGGCGTGCTTAATCGATATTTTTTTTGATATCAATGTCTTGTCGACAAAAATGGAATGCGCTCGCGGCGATCGATCACGGGCACGACAAGCGGGTGGCGGCTTCCCTGGGCCGCCGGGCGACGAGGCGGTTGATCTGCTGTTCACTCATTATCGCAAGACCGGCGCGCCGGTCGGCGAGGCACTCGCCGTGAGCCATCCTGGATCAGGCCCGGCCGCAGAAATTCAAGGCGCGTGAGACGCCATCGGGAGAACGCCGTGATCGACAGAAAGTCCGCCCTTGCTTCGCGCCGAGATATCCTGCGTGCGTCCGGCTGTGTGATCGGCGCGGCGGCAGCTGCACGGCTTGGCATCGGGCGCGCCGAGGCGGCGGGCTATCCGGAGCGGCCGATCAAGATCATCGTTCCGTTCGCGCCCGCCGGCCCGACCGACATCATGGCGCGAATCCTCGGCCAGAATCTCGGGCTCGCGCTGCCCGGCAACGTCATTGTCGAGAACCGTTCGGGTGCCGGCGGCAATATCGGCATCGGATACGTGGCTCACGCCGAGCCGGACGGCTATACGCTGCTGGTCAGCTCGAGCGCCTACGTCGTCAATCCCAGTCTTTATGCCAAGGTCCCCTACGATCCCTTCAAGGATTTCGCGCCGATGGCCGAACTCGGCACCTCTCCGAATGCGATCCTGATCGATCCCAAGCTCGGCATCGACTCGATCGCGGATCTGATCGCGCGCGGCAAGGCGAAGCCCGACGAGCTCAATTATGCGAGCCCCGGCGCCGGCACCACGCCGCACCTTTCGGCAGAACTTCTCAAGATCGTAGGCCCCTTCGAGATGACGCATGTGCCGTTTTCCGGGGCTGGCCCGGCCATCCAGGCGCTGCTCGGCGGCATCACGCAAGTGGCCGTCGTTGCCCTGCCGCCGGCGCTTCCCTATATCGAATCCGGTGCGATCAAGGCGCTGGCCGTTACCGGCGCGCATCGCTGGATCGATCTGCCCAATGTGCCGACCATGGTCGATCTCGGCTACAAGGATTTCATCGCGGAGACGTTTCAGGCTTTTCTGGCGCCGGCCAAAACCGCGCCCGATATTGTCGAGCGGCTGTCGGCCAAATCGCTCGAAATCCTGAAGACGCCGGCGATCAAGGATCAGCTGCGCATCAACGGCTTCGAGGTCATCGCCAATGGGCGCGAGGGCCTGCGAAATCGCATCGAAGTCGAGGTGCCGAAATGGCGCGACGTCATCGCCAAGGCCGGCATCAAGCCGGTCTGATTGAAATTGAACGCTCAACAATGGCGCGGCGTGTCCGATTGTGCAGGGATCGGCGGGCGGCGGCAGGCGGCCGCCTCACGTCGGGCGGCACAGCGGCAACGATGCGCGCCAATTTCCGCCAACCTGCCGCCGCAAGAGCAAAATCGCATGGCGGAACAATTCCCGCGCCCGGCAGTTTGCCTTGCCGGTGGAGTTGTTCCTTGGCATACTTTCAACTTGGCGGGTCCCACCTGCCGGCTAAAGGCGCGAGATGAAAAATCGCACATATGTTTCCGAACTGAGCGAGAAGCTCGGATATCCGACGAGCGAAACGATCGAAGGCCTGCGGCTGTTGAAGGCGTTCATCAAGCTTTCGCCGCTGCAACGGTCTGAAGTTATCGATCTGGTCGAGCGGCTCGTCACCGACCCCGCGCCCGCGCCCGGCGGCATGAACGGGCGGCACGATACGCGCTGATCGCAGCCGTTCAACAGTCCTTGGGGCGTCAGGCTGACATGAAGGAGGTCGCCAGGGGAGCGGCCTCTTTCTGTTTTTGATCGTGCCCTTGGCCGAGCATGGGCGCGGGTTCGCCGTCAGGAGCCGGGCTGCAGCGTCGATTTCTTGAGGGTCCGGGATGGCAATTCGCCGAAGGCAAGGCGGAAATCGCGGGCGAAATGGCCCGGATTCTGGAAGCCACATTTCAGCGCAATCTGCGTGACCGAAGCGCCCTCGGCGGATTGTTCGAGCATCTCGCGCGCGCGCTCGAGCCTGACCTTCTTGGCAAAGTCCGCCGGAGAATAGCCGCGATCCTGCTTGAATTGCCGAAACAGGCTTCTGGCGCTGATCCCTGCCACCGTCGCCATCGCCGGAACGTCGATCGGCTTGTCCCAATTGGCTTCGATGAATTCCTCCACGGTCCGGACCGCGGATGCCGTGGCGGGAAGCGGCTCGCGCAACAGAAATTGTCGGTGAAATGAATTTCATGATCACCATGCGTTTCGGCGCAGTCGCTGTCGAGTGAAAGCAACCGCCTCAGGCTGGAGGTGGACAAGTTCCTCGCGACCGTTCGGGCCGCCTAGCGCCGCCCGGCCGGTTGCCGGCCAATTCGCCACCGCGTCGCAAGTGTGGTAACCACGGGCCAAACAGGAGGATTGGCCCATGGCGGAGCCGAAACTGGAAGTCCCGGCTGAACTGCGCGACTTGGCGGAGAAAACCATCGATCAGGCGGAAAGGGCGTTCGGGATGTTCTTCGACGCCGCCAACAAATCGGTGGCGTCGATTCCGAGCCCGGGGACGCAGATTTCCAAACAGGCGTTGTCGTTCACCGAGCAGAACATGAAGGCGGCCTTCGAGAACGCACGCAAACTGGTCCACGCCACCGATCTTCAGCAGGCCCTGCAGATTCAGTCGGAGTTCCTGAAGAGCCAGTTCACCAATGCCGGCGAGCATATGCGACAGATCACGGGCGACGTCATGTCTGCCGCCAAGGACGCAACCAAGCCCAAATCCTGAAGCGCGCGGCGTGCATGCGGCGATGCATGCATGAGCAATCCGCTGCCCACAATATAGTCTTGCGTGGACTCGCGCCGTGGACTTCAATTTCGCTTGCAGGTCCTTGACGGGCCACCGGGACTAGCCGCCCGCCGTCTGTCAACCTTTCTGCTGATCCCTGTCGGCCAACACCGGCGGGGATTTGCATTTGTGGGGACTTGGCATTTGTCGGCTTGGCATTTGTGCAAGTCTGGCAAATCCGGGCTCGGCAAATGACGGCGGCGCGGGACCAGCACGCAGGCGCCGATCGGTCCGCGCATTAGATGGCCTTGAGAAAACTCTCGTTCGACGCGCATGCGCCGCACTGGTAGGTCAGGAGATTGAAGCAGCTGTCCTGCGGCTCGATCAGGACCAGCCTCATATGCTCGCCGCATTTCATGCACGGCATCTCGATGGTGGTTTGAAAGCGCGTGCAGGTCGGTGTCGGCCGGGGGATGTTGAGCATGGTGTTATCGGATCCCGTGCAAGAGCAGACGCCACGCCGGTACTCAAAGTCCGCCGGCATTGGGTCCGATCCGAACGGGGGAATCAGCCTAAAAACTAGGCACTCCCGAGGGAACCGGCCGGTGCAGACCGACCAAGAACAGGATCAGATCGCGCCGATTCCCGCGGGCGCCGTGGCCCGCTCGCGCTGGCGGCATTGCGCGGATCAGCGCGCCCGTTATTTGCGGAGCGCGCCGATATAGGCAGCGATATCGGCCGCCTCGATCCGGCTCAGGTGGAAATCCGGCATCTTCGGGTGCGGCTCGAGCAGGAAGAAGGCGACCTTTTCCGCGGTAAAATCCGATTTGCGCGCGATGGTGGCGAATGGCGGAACGTCGGCGCTTGCCCGCTTCTGGGCGCTGTCGACCAGGTGGCAGCTGGCGCACCAGCGTTTGGCGAGCACCGAGCCGTGATCCGCGTCGGCTGCGACCGCCGGGGGAATGCCGAGTGCCCCGCTCAGTGTGGCCGTGGCCAGCACCAGGACCTGAAGATGTGTGAAACCCGCGCGCATTCGATGTTCTCCTCCGACAGGCCGACCGCCCATGCGAGGGCTCTCCATACTTCGCCAATCTGTCAAAAACAATGCGCCGTAACGCGCCGGCGCCGTTGATCCTGATCAAAGCTGCCCATCATCGCTGGACAGGCGCATCGTTTCAGCCGCGGCGTCATACGCTCCGTATCATCCGCAGCACGATCCCGGGAAATCCTTGACATCGATCCGCGCGAGGAGACGCTTGAGAAAGTTCAGCGTGCGGCCGTAGCGACCGGTGGGAGATATTCCGGATCGTGCCTGCGATGGTGTCTGTGCTTCAACGGGAGCCAGATCCGGCAAAGCCGTTCGAAGAGGGATGACGGTGCCTTTCGACTGGCGCGGCCTCGCCACTCGCGGCGATGGCAAGTGCGGCGCCAAGTCAATCACGTCATTTTTCGCCGTTGACGACATCTCGTTTTTCATTGTCACCCAACATCTTGCCGGTGGTCTTGTTGACGAGATGGATCCGGGTACAGGCCGGGCAGGTCACCGATTCATAACTGTCCGCATGGTCGGTCGGTGCCTTTTCAGGCATCTCGACCTGAACATTCATGCCGGTCCGTGCGCAGCGAAAAATCAATTTGACCATTTTCAATGTTGATGCGGTTGTGCGGCCTCCCGCGTTGATTTGCCTCAAGTCGCCCCACATCTTTTGCAGCGGGCCGCGCTCGCGGAGCCAACCGGCCAGCGCTGATCAGGACGCCGGGATGCAAGCAACGGAAGCGGCCGTGTCGCCAGGGGAACCCGACTCCCGAAGTTCGCCCAAGCCGCAAAAATCGCTGTCGCTATTGGCTCTCCGGAGGGGATGGCGGCGCGGCGGGTGCCGGCACTTCCCTGGTGTCCGGCGCCGGGTTGTAGCCGGCCGGTTTGGCGCCGGCGGGCAGTCCGGGAATGTTCCGGCATTCCATTGAATAGACCAGGTCGCCCTTCGACGTGCGCCCGGTGGGTTCGCAGACCGGTTCTTTTACCGCAGGCGGCGTTTGCGCCAATGCAGGCGTCGCCAGCAGCAACACCACGGCGGTCCATTTTTTCATTTCATGCCCTGACATTATCGGCGAGCGCGGCACGTCACGCTCCGTCGCGCTTGCATAGCGAACAGGTCATGGCCCGCGCTCTCACGCCATGAACGGAATGCGCGGCCCGGCTGCCCGTTCCCTTCGATCGTGATTTCTTTCGATAGCCGCGGGTTCGTTGCAAAACATTAACTTCCCGGCCAGCGCGCCGTAAGGCGGCACGTCCCATGTTGAGGGTCAGCAGCGGGCGCGAGCGGCGCCCGCTGCCTCAAATCATGGAGACCTTGCGATGACAGACCATCGATCCGACCCTGTTTCAGTTCCCCTCAATCCTGCTCGAGCCCGGCGCTCGCTGTTCTCCGCGCGCAAGTTCGCGCTGATGGCTTCCGTGGTTGCCGGCCTCGGCGCCGCCGTTTACGGCTTTGATTCCGCGCCCGGCGGCTTCGGCATTCTCGTCAGCCCGGCCCATGCGCAGGTCAATAACGATGTCAGCAAGGTCGCGCAGCCGATCGGGTTCGCCGACATCGTGCAGCGCGTCAAACCCTCGGTCATTTCAGTCAAAGTCACGATGAAGGACAGGGCCGCCGACGCCAGCGACCGCGACGATGACGGGGCGGATCAGTCGGGTCCGCCGATGGAGCGCTTCTTTCGTCAGTTCGGCGGGCCTGAAGGCACGCCGCCCGGAATGCGCAATCATCGGGGCGGTCGTCATGGCGTCACGATGGGTCAGGGCTCGGGCTTCTTCATCTCGCCGGATGGCTACGCGGTAACCAACAACCATGTCGTCGACGGCGCCAGCAAGGTCGAAGTCACGACCGACGATGGCAAGACCTACACCGCCAAGGTGATCGGTGCGGATGCGCGCACTGATGTCGCGCTGATTAAGGTCGAAGGCGGCGCGGACTTTCCGTTTGCCAAGCTTGCAGAAGGCAAGCCGCGGATCGGCGACTGGGTACTCGCGGTCGGCAATCCGTTCGGCCTCGGTGGAACCGTCACCGCCGGCATCGTCTCGGCAAGTGGCCGCGACATCGGCAACGGTCCGTATGACGATTTCATCCAGATCGACGCGCCGGTCAACAAGGGTAATTCGGGAGGGCCTGCCTTCAACATGCAGGGCGAAGTCGTCGGCGTGAATACCGCCATTTATTCGCCCTCGGGCGGCAGCGTCGGTATCGCCTTCTCGATTCCGGCCCCGACCGTGAAGAACGTCATCGCCCAGCTCAAGGACAAGGGAACCGTCAGCCGCGGCTGGATCGGCGTTCAGATCCAGCCGGTGACGCAGGATATCGCCGACAGCCTGGGTATGAAGAAAGCGGAGGGCGCGCTGGTTGCGGAACCTCAGGCCAACGGGCCCGCCGCCAAAGCGGGGATCGAATCCGGCGACGTCATCACCTCGGTGAACGGTGAGGCGGTCAAGGATCCCCGCGAACTTGCGCGCACCATCGGCAGTCTTCCGCCCGGCAACGCGGTCAAGCTCAACGTTTTGCACAAGGGAAAAGACGAGGCCGTCAACCTCACCCTCGGCCAATTGCCGGCCACGCAGGAGGCGAACGCCGCTGAACCGGCTCACGGCTCTCAGGGGTCGGATGTTCCGCGGCTCGGCCTGACGGTCGCGCCGGCGAGTTCGGTCGCGGGCGCCGGCAAGACCGGCGTCGTTGTCACCGACATCGATCCGAAGAGTGCTGCGGCCGATCGCGGCGTCAAGCAGGGCGACGTCATTCTCGAAGTTGCGGGAAAGAGCGTGGCTAACCCGGGTGACGTCCGTGAGGCGATCAAGACCGCACACGACGAGAGCAAGAACAGCGTGTTGATGAAAGTTCGCTCCGGCGACGGCTCGCATTATATTGCGGTCCCGCTCGCCAACGGCTAGCCGAACACGAAAGAAACCGGCGGCGCGTCACACGCGCCGCCGGTTTTTGCGTGCTGATGATCCTGCGTTTGCTTTGCCGCTTTCCAGCGCTCATTCGCAACGACGCGGTCTCCGGGCGCTGATCCGAAACGGCAGGCGATTACCCGCTATGGATAGGGCGCCGGTCCGAGCTTGGCGATCAGCGGATTGTCGGTGGGCGCCGGCGAAAGGTCGCTCACGGAGCTGTCGCCCAGAAACTGGTCGAGGGTGGACTGAATCATTTCCTTCGCGGAATCCGGGCCGCGGTCGCTCATCCAGGTGTGCTGAAACTGGGTTTTGACGATGTCGATCCCATCAGCCTTGGCCTCTTGCGGGGTCGGCAGCACGCCGGGATCGGTTTTGAAATGCGGGTCGTCCGAGCGGAACGACAGGATCTTCATCTTGTCGTTGAGCACGAAGGGAACGCGCAGATTGTCGAGCGTGATGACTTTCGACACCAGTTCGGGGTGTTGCTGGGCGCAGAACATCGCGATGTCTCCGCCGTTGGAATGTCCGACCAGCGTCAGGTGATCGTAGTCGGCGTTCGGCTGCAGTTTCTTCAATTGGCCGAGCACGAACAGGATATTGGCTTCGCCGCGTTGATAGACCTCCAGGCGGCCGACGTAAGGCAGTCCGACCTTGGTCATCAAGGGCGGGTCGGTCGGCAGATCCTGCTGGATGCTGGCGACCAGATATCCCCTTGCCGCAAGCACGTTGGCCAGGAATGAATACTCGGTATTCTTGACGGTGTTGCCGTTGCTGATGACGGCGACCGGAAGCTTCCAGTAACCGGCATCGGCCTTCATCTCGTAATCACGGCGCACGGCGATATCCACCGAGACGGGGCGCGCCCGCGCGGTGTCGAAAAGATCCAGCGTTTCATGCCGAATGGCCCACTTGCTGGCGGCGACGTAAAGGCCGCCGGCGAGAATGCAGATGCAGGCGAATACGGCAAAGGCCCTTTTCATCGTCTCCAGCCCCGATCACTTCTGGTTCAATAGATGGTGTTAAAACGCCCGAATAGCGACTTTAGGTCATGCCGGTGGTGAATTAATTTTAGGAAAGTTATTGCTCCGCAGCATCGCCATGGAGGCCAAAGGCCCGGCTCAGCCGGCAGTTCGACTTGCGGCATGGCCTGGCGCCTGGATTGCGGCGTTGCCTGGGCCGGCCGCCTTTTCCCTGATCATGGCGACAACGGCGTCGATGATTCTGACGATGGCGGTGCGCCGGTAGGCCCAGCGCTGGTCGGGATCGGGGGCCGCGATCACCATGGTGGCGTTGGCCTCGAACAGCAACAGATCGCCGTCGGGACCCAGTCCGAAATCGATGCCGGCATAGTCGAGGCCGAGCGCGTCGCGTATCCCGGCGAGCGCGACCATCGCCTTGTCGCCCAGCACCGCCGGCATATCGGCAAGGAAGGCCAATTCCTCCGCCCGGTGGTCCGGCTGGTCGGCCATGTCGGAGGTGAAATAATGCACCTTCCAGTTTCGCGATATCGCCAGATGCAGCGGATAGATTTGTCCGTCGATCATCATCACGCGGTATTTGCGCGCGCTGCCGTCCTTGCCGCGGGCATCGAGATATTCGATCGCCAGCAGATCGCTTCCCGGCAGGCCCGCCACCGCCTCGGATAATTCGGCGGCGCGATCGACCAGGATGAAATTGCGTCCGGTGTGATAGCCGGGCGAGCGCAACAGCAGCGGAAACGCAAATCCGTGATCGCCAAGGAAAGCGGCGGCATCGGGACCGGCCAGGATGTCGCGCGCGATCGCCAGGGTTTTCGGGGTCACCACCCCGGGCACGGCGGCAAGCCGCGCCGCGTTGCTGATGCGGCCGGTCTTCATCACCGCGCGGGGATCGTTGATGACAGGTTTGGTGCTGCGCGCGATCAGATCGATGGCGGCTTCAAGCGCGGGCTCGCAGAGGTCGGCATCGCCGATCGCGTTGAAGATCAACTGGTGCGGCGGCAGCGCGGCCTTTGGGTCGAGATAATCAGCGACAACGACCGAGGTCAGGAAGATGCGGTCGTCCAGGAACGGCGCGGTCGGAATATTGCCGCCGCCGGAGGACACCAGTTGCAGGAGCGTCAGCGGCGGCGCGCTGCCGCGATAGGGCAGGCTCGAGATGGCATGGCCGGCAAAACCTTTGCGGAAATGCTCGCGCGCGCCGTCGCGGTCGCCGTCGTCGGCGAGCACCGCGCCCAGTCCCTGATGCGCGCCGGCATGGTCCGGATCGGTCTGCAACGCCGCCTCGTAATGCATGCGCGCCTCTTGATGCTTGTTGGCGCGCAGCAGGAGATTGGCGAGATTGACATGCCCCATCGGGTTGTCGGGATGGTGCAGGATCGCCTCGGCATAGACGCGGCAGGCGGCATCGATGGCGCCCTGGCCCGCCAGCAGCGTTCCGAATTCGTTGAGCGCGCTGAAATTCGTGGGCCGCCGCCGCAGGATATCGATGAAGGCCGCTTGCGCGTCCTGCCGCCGGTCCAGCGCGCCGAGCAACGCCGCGCGCTCGATTTCGGTTTCGAGCGCTTCGTCGCCGCTGCGCGGACGCGCCAGCAGATCCTCAAGCTGACGCAACCTGGATTCCTGTGCCAGCCGGGGGGCCCAGCCGCCGCCGCGGGAGGGAAGCGGGTTCTGTTTCGGTACGGTCACGATGCGAACAATTCGAGAGGAGGAATATTCAAGCCGTCACTATCGGCTGATTCGCCGCCTTCGCGTACGGGGAACCGAAAGCGGGCCGGAACCATCACCGACCTGGCGAATTATCGATGTACTGCCGGACGCCCGGAGCCCCCCTTTGGCGTCCGATTTAACGACGGCCTCAGCGCGCTCCCCTCGCGCTGGGGCCGGTCCTTTTTGGCGAGCTTGTATCGGGCCAAATCGAGACGTGTTTTCGGCTATTCGGAAACGGCCGAAATGAGCGAGGCCAGCGGCACGTTGAGCGCATAGACGAAGCCGGCGGGCTGATAGGTCAAGAGCACGTCGCCCTTGAGCTGCCTGCCGAGCGTTTCGATCAGCCGGGTGCCGAAACTGCGCCGCTCGGGAGAGCGGACCTCGGGGCCGTTCTTCTCGGTCCAGGTCAGATTGAGGCGCTGCCCGCTGGGGTCGACCGCCCAGGCGATGTCGACGCGCCCCGCTGGCATCGACAACGCGCCGAACTTCGTGGTGTTGGTGCAGAGCTCGTTGAGCGTCATCGCAATCGCGATCACGGCTCCCGACGTCATCCGTATTTCGGGTCCCGCGATCGAGAATTTCGGGGTGTCCGCACTGTCGAAGGCTTCGGTCGCACCGCGAATGATCTTGCCGAGATCCGCGGTGGTCCATCTCGCCTGCAGCAGAAGGTCGTGCGCCCGCCCCAGCGCCAGCAGCCGGCCCTCGATCGCGCGCTGCGCGTGTTCGGCGCCCGCCACATTGCGCAGGCTCTGGGAGACAATCGCGCTGACGGTCGCGAGCGTATTCTTGATGCGGTGGTGCAGTTCTTCGAGGATCAGCTTCTGGAGCTTGTCGGCCGCCTCGCGCTCCATGGCGTCAATACCGGCCTGGGCGAGCAATTCCCGCGCATTGATTTCGGCCTGCTCCAGCAGCAGCCGAAGGCTGACGTTCTCCGCCTCCAGAAACTCATGGGGCGGCGCTTCGAGACCAGCATGGCGCTCGTGTTGACGAAGGTCAGTTCCAGGCATGGGCAACTGTATCACCGTACGTCGGCTACCGTGCAGAACAATCGCGGCGATCGGCCACACAATGGGTTGAATATCGACGTTTTTCGCCTGAAAGCACCGAAATCAGGCGTGGCCGATCATTTTCTGCATTTGGGCGATCATTTCCGCGGCTTCGAGCGGTTTTCCGAAAAACCGGCTGTCGGCGGGAATTTCGGTGGTGCCCAGCTTCAACTGGCCGGAGACCAGGATGATCCTGATCGGGGGCCAGCGCTCATGCACCGTGTGGGCGAGCTTCAGCCCGTCCATGCTGCCGGGCATCTGGATGTCGGTCATGACCAGCGCGATGTCGGATCGGGATTCGAGGATGGCGACAGCTTCGTCGGCATCCACCGCCTCAACCGAGGTATAGCCGGCGTCTTCGACCATATCGACCGCGCGCATCCGCAGCAGCATCTCGTCTTCGACGACGAGAATGACCGCGGGAACAGCCGAATGATCCAGAACCATCATGACGGACGCTTTCGAAGGTGGTGAAGGAAATCGGCCCGGGCCTAAATGACTGCGAACAGCGGGACAAATGGCGACAGAAATATCCAGACAAGTATCGAGACAAGTATCTCGCGGTCGATATGATCCCGATTAACTTAACAATGCCGGAACAAGCTCGCGCGCCGCAGCGGGGAGAGCGGCTGCAGCGCCTGCAAGCCGCTGATATCGCCCGCAATATGCCGAATAGCGACAGCCGCTTGCCGAATCTGCGACATAGAGCGCGTTCGCGAAATCCGGAGATGGACGAGGCTGATCGAGGCCGTGACCAATCATTTGCCGGGGGCTGGGCAGGCTCCTGCCGTCCATGGCGATGGCGATCGCCGTGACCTGCGGCTCGATGCCTGCCGTGGACTGGCGCTGTGGTTCATCTTCATCGATCACATCCCCGGTAACACGTTCGACTGGCTGACGCTTCGCAATTACGGCTTCAGCGACACCACCGAAGTGTTCGTGTTCGTGTCCGGCTATACCTGCATGCTGGCCTATGGCGGCGCGCTGCGCGCGCAGGGCTGGCCGACGATCGTGGCGCGGAGCTTGCGGCGCGGCTTTGAAATCTACGCCGCTTTCCTGCTGCTCTTGATCGGCTATTTCGTGCTGATCTGGATGGCCGGCGGCAGCCGCTATGTCGACGACACCAACACGCGGTTGTTTTTCGAAAATCCCGGCGCGGCCCTGATTCACGCCGTGGTCCTGCAATACATGCCGGTCAATACCGACATCTTGCCCACCTTCGCGCTGCTGCATCTGGCCTTTCCGGTCGTGCTGTGGCTGCTGATCCGCAATGCCGCGGTGGCGCTGGCCTTGTCGTTCCTGCTTTATCTCATGGTGCAGCTCTTCAGCTGGCACGTCCCGGCATGGCCGGTCGGCGAATGGTACTTCAATCCCCTGGCCTGGCAGTTCCTGTTCGTGTTCGGTGCCTGGTATGCCGATGCGGGCGCCGGACGGCTCAAGGCGATCGTGCAGTCGCGCGCTGTGCTGTGGCTTGCGCTGATCTATCTCGCGCTCAGCCTCGTCGTCGCGCTGAGCTGGCAGATCGAGCCGCTCAGATGGCTGATCCCCGATATGGTGTCGGGACTGATCTACCCGATCGACAAGAGCCATTTGGCGCCGCTGCGGCTCGTGCACTTTCTGGCGCTGGCCGTCGTGGTCTCGCGGCTGATGCCGCACGACTGGCACGGGTTGATGAAGCCATGGATGACGGCGATGATCCGCTGCGGCGAAAACTCGCTCGCCGTATTCTGCCTCAGCATCCTGCTGTCGTTCGCGGGCGAGGTGATCCTGCGGGAGATTTCCGGCGGCATCGCGATGCAGGCCGCCGTCACGCTTGCCGGGATCGCGCTGATGATCGCGGCGGCGACCCTGATGACGTGGGAAGCCAAGCTCGACCGGCGCGGGCCGAAGCTGTTTTGAACCGGATCGCCTTTTCCGCGCTGTCTTTTGCGGGACATGCGTTGCAGATAGACAGGTCACTTCGGAGGTGTTGCCCGTGAGCGATGTTTCAAGCCCGGACCCGACCAAACGCATCGCGGTGCTCGGCGCACCGATCGAGATCGGGGCGTCGCAGCGCGGAACCCTGATGGGGCCGGCGGCGCTGCGAACGGCCGGCCTGTTGACCCTGCTCGAAGGGCTCGGCTTCGCGGTGGACGACCACGGCGATCTCTCCGTCGCCGGGGTGGCCGAACTCGATGACGCTCTGCCCGGCAACGCCCGGCATTACCGGGAAATTCAGCGCTGGATCCGGACATTGAGCGCACGCGCCTACCAGCTCGCGCATTCCGGCGTCGTCCCGATCTTTCTCGGTGGCGATCACTCGCTGTCGATGGGCTCGGTGAACGGGGTCGCGCGGCATTGCCGCGATACCGGCCGCGAGCTGTTCGTGCTGTGGCTGGATGCGCATGCCGACTACAACACGCCGGCGACGACGATCACCGGCAACATGCACGGGATGTCGGCGGCGTTTCTGTGCGGCGAGCCGGGGCTCGACGGCCTCTTGGGGCAGGAGCCGCGTGCCTCGATCGATTCGACCCAGCTCGAATTGTTCGGCACGCGTTCGCTCGACAAGGCGGAAAACGATCTCTTGCGCCATCGCCGCATCAGCGTCGCCGACATGCGCCAGATCGATGAATTCGGGGTAGGGATCCTGATCCGCCGCGTCATCGACAAGGTGAAAGCCCGCCAGGGTGTGCTGCATGTGAGCTTTGACGTCGACTTTCTCGATCCCGATGTGGCGCCCGGCGTCGGCACCACGGTTCCGGGCGGCGCGACCTATCGCGAGGCGCATCTGGTGATGGAGATGCTGCACGATTCCGGGCTGGTTCGATCCCTCGACATCGTGGAACTCAATCCGTTCCTCGATGAGCGCGGGCGCACCGCGCGCACCGCGGTGGAACTGATCGGAAGCCTGTTTGGCCAGCAGATCACCGATCGCCCGACACCTACCAACGCGATTGGTTCCGATCGCCGAGACGTTTAAACGAGGAACCTTCGCCGCCGCGCATGATTGACCTTCGGAAGTGGAAACGTCAGGCGAGGTCAATTCGATGATCGAATATCATCCGGGACGAAGCGGTGTGCATCCTGTCATCGTCGCGATAGCGGTCGCGATCTTCGGCGCATTGGCGATGCTGATCGTCGATCATGGTCCGTGGAGCCGCCCGAACGTGCAGACCGCGGAGGTCGCCAATCGCCAGACCACCGGTCAGGCCGCGCGGGCCGCGGGCGCTGCGGTGTCGCCGACCGCGCCCAAGCCGTCGCTGGAGCCCGAACCACCCGGACCGAAGCCGGCACAGCCGGCCAGTCCCGAATAACCACCGGGATCGGCTGCTCTCAAAAACGCTTCAGCGCCTAGCGGATGCTGACGAAGGTGCCCCAGAGTGCGGCGAGAATGGCGCCCACGAATACCCAGGATGGATTGTCGCAGAACGTGCTGCCGTATTGGCACATGGTCACGCCGACCGAGCCGATCTCATGATGTGCGGCGGCGTAAAACAGGCCCGACAATACAGCCAATGCCCCAGCGACAAAAAGCATCACACCCTCCGTGAGGGATAAGAGACCGACGGCTTCAAGAGCGGACTTGATTCCAGTCCGCTCACCGGCGGCGATATTGGCGCCGAGCGGTTGCAAATCGGACAAAAAATCCGGTTAATTTTTCGCTAATCCTCTTCATGCTCTAGCGGTGTTCGTCCGCGGCATTCAGCCGAGCGGACAATCCGCGCCACAGAAGACGGAAGAGGTTGCTATTCCGCCGCCTGCGACGACGGCGGGCGCATGGTCTCGACGCCATCGGCCTCGGTGGCGGAGATCGTGGTGCGTACCATCAGCCGCGCCTCCTGCGAGGGCCACGGCCGGCCGCGATGCATGGTCGCGCGGTTGTCCCACATCACGACGTCGCCTTTTCGCCATCGGTGCACATAACTCGTGCCCGGCGCGGTGGCGAACGCCATCAGCTCGTCGATCAGCTTTTTCCCCGCCGCCGGCTCCATGCCCTCCACCGCATAGGCATGCGAGGCGAGGTAGATCGCGCCGCGGCCGTTCGCGGGATTTTTCCACACCATGCGCCAGCATTGCGGCGGCAGCGCCGCGCGCTCTTCGGGGCTCGCAAGGTCCGGCGCGATCTGGCTGCGTGAATGCGCGTAGTCATGCCAGGCAAAGGAATTTTCGAGCCTCTCGCGCATGGGCGCATCGAGCCGCTCGAAGGCAAGGCGGGTCGAGACGTATTCGGTCTCCCCGCCATGCGCGGGAATGATGCGGGCCGAAAGGATCGAGGTCAGCGCCGGCACGCGCTTGAACGAGGAGTCGGTATGCCAGAGCTGGTTGGCTCTGTTGCGCAGGACAAGCCGGTGATCCGGCGGCACCACCTTGCCGTCAGGACCGATCGTGCTCAGGATCACGAAATGCGAACCCGTTCCCTGCGAGCCGACTTTGGTCACCTCCGGCGGACCGAAGCGGCGCGAGAACTCCAGCTGGATCTCGTCGGTCACTTCCTGGTCGCGAAACACCAGGACGGAATGTTCCTCGAACGCCGCGCGCGCCGCCGCATAGGCGGCATCGTCGCGGGCGATATCGGAAAGGGTCACGCCGCGCAGCTCGGCGGCGAATCCCGGACCCATGGGCACGACGTCCATCGGCAGGTCCTCCCTTGTTGTTATGGCCGGCGAGGTTAGGGCAAAATCGCCCGACCGGCAACGCGATGCGGATGGTTCGGGTTGCCGAGGTCGGCAGTCGCGGTTGCCAGGCCCTAGCCGCGGGCCCGTGGCGTTGCGTCGTCTACTTCGGTCCGCTCGCGGCCGCGGCCTGCTGGGTGACCTTGTTCTGCGCGATGACGCCTTCGAGCCGGGCGATGTTTTCCAGCAGGCGCTGGCTGGTCAGCACCAGGAAGTAATAGCCGAATTGCGGGTTCTGGAAGTAGATCTCGAGCAGCTTCTCGTAGGTGATGGTGAGCACGTGGCCGTCCTCGAGGCATTCGACCGTCGCGGTGCGCTTGTTGTCGGGCGACAGGAATCCGAGTTCGCCCATCAGGCGTCCGGGCGGCAGCTCGACCTTGATTTCCCTGACCAGGAATTTTCCGGTGAGGGTCAGGAACATTTCATTGGCGGTATCGTCCTTTTTGAACAGCACATCGCCCTTGCGATATTTGCGCTCGGTCATGAACGGCTTCAGCCATTCCATCGAGGTGTCGCCCTGGGTCGCGCTGCGTGCCTTCTTCACGAGAACGAGCATCTGGCGGAGGCGAAAGGCATTGATCGGGACCATCAGCAGATACAACAGGAACGTCGTGACGGTTCCGGTGAGCGCGCCGAAACCGGCGAAGAAGGCGCAGCCGATCATGTTGGCAACCCGCAACGGCACCATGGTCTGCGTCAGCAGGGTGGCGACAAAGAAGATCGCGCCGATCAGCGCGAACATGTTGGCGAGCGTGATGTTGGCCAGAAAGATTTCCAGCAGCCGGTTGAAGATCGCGTCGTAGGTGACGTTGTTGGGATCGAGACCGAGCTGAACCAGAATCTTGGCGACCCTGAGGTTGTCAGCGGCGGTGTCGAGAATGCGATTGAGCGTCGTCGACATGTCTGCACTGAACGTCATCGGATCCCCCGCGCAAAATTGCCGGTCATCGCCGTATGTCCCGGGCCTGGCAAAAATCGAGGTCGGGCAGCCACGGTTGAGCCAGTTAGTAACGGTCTGGATGCCAACGATCAACTTTTACCCCGGGGGCTTTCCCGGCAACCGGTTGCGCCCCGTGCCGGAGCCGGCCCGGCGGTCGCGACGGAAGCCGCCGGTCCGCTGGATTTTGGGATATTTGGCAGCGGACTCCAGACAGCACACTTTCTGGTCTTGGCGGCGCGAGGGTGCCCCCGAAGGGCAGACATCCTCGACCGATGACCTCAACAACCAGCTCATGCTGGCCGATCCGGCTGATCCCGCCTCTCGGTCGCGGGCGACCTGTACGATCCTCGCGACCGGCGCGCGGACCAATGGCCGCTGCTGCCCGATCGACATGCTGGTGCCATCGGGCGGCGGTCCGCCGCCGCGCCGTCATGATTTCGAGGAGATGTTCACGATCCCGCGGGGCGAGATCGATCGAGTTGATCTTTCGCGGTGAGGTCGGGCGCGCAGCTGCGGGTTCGACCGTGAACGTCCCGGCCAACGCGCCGCACTTCCTCAGGAACGAGTTGGACCGGCCGGCGCGCCTGCTCTGCATGTGCCCGCTGGGCGCGAGCCGTTTTCGCGTTGGTCGACGATGCCGTCGACGGCCGGGCCGCGGCGTCCCCGGTGCTCGGCAAAGATGAACGGGCCGAGCGCGTCAACGCGCAAAGGCAGTCGCGGCGAAATATCGAACCGAGCCGTTACCGCGAGGGAATTTGTTCCATTGGCGCGTCACTCGGTCGCGCCGATGCCGAACTCGTGAAGCCGATTGCCCCGGTATTGCTGCGGTCTGCGTCCAAACTGCTCCGTTGGCGCGCTGAAGCGCCCTACATTAACACATAATTAACTCGCGGGCGCCGGGCGCCAGTAGTAGCCCGGATGTTGCGCGGCGGTTACATGTCACAGAAATCATATCATTTTTTGGCGATGGCGGATCAACTAGCACAACTATTGCATTGCTTCAGGGAGTCGGTCGCGTGTCCAATGGCTTCATGTGCTGAAGTTGATTCGCGGTCCGGGTACACAGGCAGCGCTTTGACGACTTGGGAGTTAAGGACGGGCGTTCCAGCGGTGCCGCAAACCATGTGAGGAGAGGGATCATGTACAACGATTCTCTGTTCAATGCTTTCGCCCGGTCCTTCGAGGCCCGAAGCGAAACCGACATGTCGATGGCGGAATATCTGGAGTCGTGTCGAGGCGACCCGATGCGATACGCCAATGCGGCCGAACGACTACTAGCGGCAATCGGTGAGCCCCAGATGATCGACACGGCCAAGGACCCCCGCCTTGGCCGTATTTTTTTGAACCGCACCATGCGCATCTATCCGGCCTTCGCCGCCGGGTTTTATGGCATGGAGGAAACCATCGAGCGGATCGTCGGCTTCTTCCGGCACGCCGCTCAGGGCCTGGAGGAGCGCAAGCAGATACTTTATCTGCTGGGCCCGGTGGGCGGCGGCAAGTCCTCGCTTGCCGAGCGGCTGAAGTCGCTGATGGAAGTCCATCCGATCTATGTGCTGAAGGCCGGCGACGAACTCAGTCCGGTGTTCGAGTCGCCGCTCGGTCTGTTCGATCCGGACTCCCTCGGCCCGATGATCGAGGAGAAGTACGGCATTCCGCGCCGCCGCCTCAACGGGCTGATGAGCCCGTGGTGCTACAAGCGGCTTGAAGCCTTCGGCGGCGACATTTCCCGCTTCCGCGTCGCCAAGATCCAGCCCTCGCGCCTGCGCCAGATCGCAATCGCGAAAACCGAACCGGGCGACGAGAACAACCAGGACATCTCCTCGCTGGTCGGCAAGGTCGACATTCGCAAACTGGAGACCTTCGCCCAGAACGATCCCGATGCCTACAGCTACTCCGGCGGGCTCAATCGCGCCAACCAGGGCGTGCTCGAATTCGTCGAGATGTTCAAGGCGCCGATCAAGATGCTGCACCCGCTTTTGACGGCGACCCAGGAAGGCAACTACATCGGCACCGAGAATATCGGGGCGATCCCCTTCACCGGCGTCATTCTCGCGCATTCGAACGAATCCGAATGGCAGAGCTTCAAGGCCAACAAGAACAACGAAGCCTTCATCGACCGCATCTGCGTCATCAAGGTGCCGTACTGCCTGCGGGTGACCGAGGAGCAGAAGATCTACGAGAAGCTGATCTCGGGATCCGAACTCGCCAAGGAGCCGTGTGCGCCGGCAACCCTGGAGACGCTGGCGCGCTTCTCGGTGATGTCGCGTCTGCGCAAGCACGAGAACTCGACGATATTTGCCAAGATGCGGGTCTATGACGGCGAGAGCCTTAAAGAAAGCGATCCCAAGGCCCGCAGCGTCCAGGAATACAAGGATGCCGCCGGCGTCGACGAAGGCATGGACGGCGTCTCGACCCGTTTCGCCTTCAAGGTTCTGGCCGCGACCTACAATCACGACACCGCGGAGCTTGGCGCCGATCCGGTCCATCTGATGTATGCGCTGGAGCAGTCGATCCGCCGCGAGCAGCTTCCGGAGGAAGTCGAGAAGCGTTACCTCGAATTCATCAAGGCCGAGCTCGTGCCGCGCTATGCGGAATTCATCGGCAACGAGATCCAGA
The DNA here is from genome assembly GCA_963829315.1 of uncultured Alphaproteobacteria bacterium. Lineage (GTDB taxonomy): Bacteria > Pseudomonadota > Alphaproteobacteria > Rhizobiales > Xanthobacteraceae > Bradyrhizobium. Next base: position 197,098 of record CAWHIO010000016.1, read on the forward strand.
AGGCCTATCTGGAGTCCTACTCCGACTACGGCCAGAACCTGTTCGATCGTTATGTCGATTACGCCGACGCCTGGATCGAGGATCAGGACTTCAAGGATCCCGACACCGGCCAGCTGCTCAACCGCGAGCTTCTCAACCAGGAGCTGACCAAGATCGAGAAGCCCGCCGGCATCGCCAATCCGAAGGACTTCCGCAACGAGGTGGTCAAGTTCTCGCTGCGGTCGCGGGCCCAGCACGGCGGCAAGAACCCGTCCTGGACCAGCTATGAGAAGATTCGCGAAGTCATCGAGAAGCGGATATTCTCCCAGGTCGAGGACCTGCTTCCGGTGATCTCGTTCGGTTCGAAAAAGGACGGCGATACCGAAAAGAAGCACGGCGAGTTTGTCTCGCGAATGGTGGAGCGCGGATATACCGAGCGTCAGGTTCGCAGACTGGTGGAGTGGTATATGCGCGTGAAACAAGCCGGCTGAGGCGGCTGCAACAGTGGCCATGTTCATCGTCGATCGGCGTCTGAATCCAGGCAGCAAGAGCCTGGAAAACCGCCAGCGTTTCCTGCGCCGTGCCAAGGCGCTGGTTCAGGGCGCCGTCAAGAAGACCTCCGAGGGCCGCGACATCAAGGATGTCCTGGAGGGTGGCGAGGTCAGCATTCCGCTCGACGGGATGCATGAACCTCGCTTTCGCCGCGAAGGCGGCACGCGTGACAGGGTGATTCCCGGAAACAAGAAGTTCGTCGAGGGCGACATCCTTCCGCGCTCGGGCGAGGGCCGCGGCAAGGCATCCGACCCGGGCGAAGGCGACGGCGAGGACGACTTCCGCTTCGTGCTCAGCCGCGATGAATTCGTCGATCTGTTCCTCGACGATCTCGAATTGCCGGATCTCGCCAAGCGCAAGCTTGCCGATGCCGAAAGCGAAGGACTTCAGCGCGCGGGCTATTCGACCTCAGGTTCGCCGGCGAATATTTCGGTGAGCCGCACGGTACAGCTGGCGATGGCGCGCCGCATCGCGTTGCGGCGGCCGCGGCCGGAGACAATCGCGCAGCTCGAGGCGGAGCTGGCCGAGTGCCGCGACGAGGCGCGCCGCGCCGAGCTCGAGGCCGAGATCGAGGCCCTGAAGGCGAAGTCCAGGCGAATTCCGTTCATCGATCCGATCGATATCCGCTTCCGCCGGTTCGAGACCGTGCCGAAGCCGGTAGCGCAGGCCGTCATGTTCTGTCTGATGGACGTTTCCGGTTCGATGTCCGAACACATGAAGGATCTGGCCAAGCGGTTCTACATGCTGCTCTACGTGTTCCTGACGCGGCGCTACCGGCATGTCGAGATCGTCTTCATTCGCCATACCGACCGGGCCGAGGAGGTCGACGAGGATACTTTCTTCCACGGGCCGGCGTCGGGCGGCACCATGGTGTCGAGCGCGCTGCAGGCGATGCACGATATCGTCAGGTCGCGGTTCCGTCCCTCGGACTGGAACATCTACGCCGCCCAGGCCTCCGACGGCGACAATTCGATTTCGGACAGCGCCGTCACCGGCCGGCTTCTGACCGAGATGATCCTCCCGGTAAGCCAGTTCTTTGCCTATCTCGAAGTCGGCGAGGCCGGCGGCGGCAGCTTCGATATGCCGGATTCATCGCTGTGGACGCTGTACCAGCGCTTGCGCACCGACGGCGCGCCGTTGTCGATGCGCAAGGTCAGCGACCGCAGCGAAATCTTTCCGGTGTTTCATGACCTGTTTCAGCGTCGCCGGAATCAGGAGAAAGCCGCGCCATGACCGCGTCAGCCGAGTATCTGTTTGAAGGAGCGGACTGGGACTTCCCGAAGCTGCAGCGCATCCACGATGCCTGCGAGGAGATCGCGCGAACCGAACTCGGGCTCGATGTCTACCCCAACCAGATCGAGATCATCACCGCCGAGCAGATGCTGGACGCGTATTCCTCGGCCGGCATGCCGCTGTTCTACAAGCATTGGTCGTTCGGCAAGCATTTTGCCCACCACGAGGCGTTCTACCGCAAGGGCCTCAGAGGTCTCGCCTATGAGATCGTGATCAACTCCTCGCCCTGCATCTCCTATCTGATGGAGGAGAACACCGCGACCATGCAGACGCTGGTGATCGCGCACGCGGCGTTCGGCCACAATCATTTCTTCAAGAACAACTATCTGTTCAGGCAATGGACCGATGCGGAAGGAATCCTCGATTATCTCGACTTCGCCAAGACCTATGTGGCGCAATGCGAGGAGCGTTACGGCCGGCTCGCGGTCGAAGTGACGCTGGATGCGGCGCACGCTTTGATGTCGCACGGGATCGACCGCTACCCCGGCAAGAAAAGCCTCGATCTGCGCGTGGAAGAAAAGCGCGCCGAGGAACGCCGCGCCCATGAGCAGAGCATGTTCAACGACCTGTGGCGGACCGTTCCGACCGGGCCGGTGAAGAGCGCCGAACTGCTGAGCACCGAGCGGCGCCGCAAGCTGCTCGGGCTGCCGCAGGAAAATATCCTGTACTTCCTGGAAAAGGTGGCGCCGCGGCTGCAGCCCTGGCAGCGCGAATTGCTCCGGATCGTGCGCCACATCGCGCAGTATTTCTATCCGCAAAGCCAGACCAAGGTCATGAACGAGGGCACCGCGACCTACGTGCATTACCGCATCATGAACCGGCTGCACCAACAGGGCCGGCTTTCCGACGGCAACTTCCTCGAATTCCTGCAGTCCCACACCAATGTGGTGTTCCAGCCCGATTTCGACGATCCTCGCTTTTCCGATTTCAATCCCTACGCGCTCGGTTTCGCGATGATGCAGGATATCGAACGCATCGTCTCCAATCCCGACGACGAGGATCGCGAGTGGTTTCCCGACATTGCCGGAACCGGCGATGTCATGGCGGTGCTGCGTGACGTCTGGGCCAATTACCGCGACGAGAGCTTCATTAGCCAGTTCCTGAGCCCGCGGCTGATGCGGAGCTGGCGGATGTTTCATCTGCACGACGATCCGCAGGAAACCGCCGGCATCAAGGTCGATGCGATCCATGACGCGCGCGGCTACCGCAGGATCCGCCGCGAACTGGCGCGGCAATACGACGTCGGATATCTCGATCCCAACATCGAGGTGATCGACGTCGATCTCGCCGGCGATCGCCGTCTGATGCTGCGCCACGTCGTCGTCAAGGGCGCCCAACTGAACGAGACCGACGCCAGGCGCGTGCTCCAGCACCTCGCCGATCTCTGGACCTATGATGTATCGCTGGTTGAAGTCGATGCCAGGGACAACGTCCTGAAGGAGTATGTCGTGAGCCCGCGCGCGCTCGCCGTGGCCGCGTAAATCGCCAATCCTGTTGAAAATCTCACTGCGCCTCCAAATGTCCGCTTCGGACGCTGAATTTTGCCCCAATCCCTGCGAGATATAGTCCGGGGTGCGTTTAGTAGGGGATTACAGATGGCGTCCAGGCGTACAGAGGTTGCAATCGAGAAAATCATCGCAGCATGCGATGGCAATATGCGGGGGGCGCTTGAGGCGCTGATGCTCGTCAATGAGCATCTGGAAAGCGAGCTTCACCGGATTTATGCGGTGATGTCGCGCATCGGCCAGCCGGATGAGGAGTGTTTCGAAACCGTGCATTGAGATCCGGCGTATCTGCCAACCGGGGCGAGCAGTTGCATCATGCCGGTTGACGGGCCGGCGCCGCTCGCGCACCGGCGGGCGGTTTTCAGCATTGTTCCGGCCGGTAAAGCCGCACCGGATTGTCGACCAGCAGCTTGCGCGGCAGCGCAGGCGTGGTTGCGACGTGCGGGATGAAATCGACCGGCAGGCCATCGTCCGGCATGTGGTCCTTCAGGTTGGGATGCGGCCAGTCGGTGCCCCAGAGCACCCGGTCGGGAAAGGTCTCGGCGATGCGCCGGGCGAAGGGGATCACGTCGCGATAGGCGTTTTGCTCGCCGTTTCGGTCATTCAACCGTCTTTCTTGTTGTTCTTCTTGTCGTTCCTGGCCGCGACGTGGGCGAGGATGCGGTCGGCTTCGCTGCGCCAGTCCGGGCTGCGCGCAAAGGCGGCGGTGCCTTTCGGGCCGAACAGGCCTTCGTCGGCGAGGTCGGCGATCCATGCCTGGCGTTCGGCGGTGCCTTGCGCGGACCATGGCGTAAGACCGGCCTCGCGCACGGTTTCGGCGACCTCGCGGACCTCCTCGCTGCGGCGCCTTCCGTGTTCGATCACGCGCTGGAAGAAGTAGGCGCCCTGCTTTTCCCAGTCGATGCCGGGGAAGGTTTCCTTGAGCGAGGCCAGCACCGCGTCCTCGACTCCGTAGGCGCGCGCGGTGGTGAAGCTTTCGATCACCATGGCTTCAAGGCCCTTGATCATCACGCTGCGGCACATCTTGACCGCCGAGGCGACGCCGAGCTTCTCGCTCGCGACCTTGGCCTGGAAACCCAATTCCACCAGCAGCGGCGCCAGCTCGCTGGCGCCGCCGCCGCCGAGCAGCAGCGGCACCTTGATGCGGTAGGGCGGGATCGACGTCATCACGGCGCCCTCGACGTAGCGGCCGCCGCCGCCGTCGATCAGCGCCGCCGCGCGCTGCTTGGCGCCGGGCGAAGCCGAATTGAAATCGAGGAACCAGGCGCCGGGTTTGACGGAGCCCGCGCAAGCCTGCGCCACCGGCACGGCCTGGCTTGCGGTGACGGCGGAAACGATGAAGTCGGCGGCCGCGGCGAGATCGGCGTGCGACGCGGTCAGCGCCACGCCATGGTGACCGGCGTGCTCGCGCAACGGCTGGCCTGTCTGATCGCTGCGAAGCTTGACGTCGTAGGCGCTCACTTTGACGTCCTGCTTGCGCAGGTCCTCGGCGAGGATGCGGCCGACTTCGCCGTAGCCGACGAGGCCGATGTTCCATTGTCTGGGATTGGTTGCGAGGGCGGTCATGGGGGTCTTTCGAAGCTGGATCAGAGGCTGCGACGGCGCGTTACTGCTTTGGAATTTTGGCCTTGTCGATCACCTGTCGCCATTTGTCGATGTCGGATTTGAGCCGGCCGGCGATTTCCTCCGGCGTGCTCGCCTTGGCCTCGATGCCAAGCGCGATCAGCCGCTTCTTGAGATCGGCGTCGGCGAGTATATCCTGCAAGGCGGCGTTGAGCGTTTTCGCGATTTCCGGCGGTGCGCGGGCGGGCGCAAACAGCGCGTTCCAGGAGACGACATCGTAATTGGCGACGCCGCTTTCCTGCACGGTGGCGAGATCGGGCGTGCTTTCCGAGCGCGCCGCGCCGGACGTCGCCAGCGCGCGGAATTTGCCGTCGGCGAGATTGCCCTTGATCGCCGAGTAGCTGTCGATCATCAGCGCGATATTGCCTTGCAGCAGCGAGACCTCGACCTCGGGCGTGCCGCGGTAGGGGACGATGGTGAAATCGATGTTGGCCGCCGTCTTGAACAGTTCGGCCGACAGGTTCTGCGTGCTGCCGATATTGATGGTGCCGACGTTCAGCGCGCCGGGTTTTGCCCTCGCGGCGGCGATGAAATCCGCCAGCGTCCTGAAGTCGGACGACGCACCCGTAGAGAAGATGAAATCGAAAAAACCGAGGCTCGAGACCGGTGCGAAATCCTTCAAGGGATCGAACGGCAGCTTCTCGAACAGCGAAACGCTGATCGCGGTGCCGTTGGTCAGCATGATCAGCGTATAGCCGTCGGGCGGCGATGAAATCACCGTCCGCGCCGCCGCGATGCCGCCGGCGCCGGGCTGGTTCTCGACGTAGAAGCGCTGGCCGAGCTTGTCGCCGAGCTTCTCGGCGATGATGCGCGCGGTGGTATCGGCGACGCCGCCGGCCGCGAACGGCACAACGACGCGCACCGGCCGGACCGGATAGCCCGGCTCCGCGCGGGTTCGGTATTGCGAGGCGATGAGCGCCGACAGCGCAAGAATGAGGGTCAGGGATATGGTGGAGAAAAATCGACGGACGGCGCGATCACTCAATTGCATGGATAACTCTTGGCTGCCGGTCCGGTCCCGATCTGATGAGGGTTTGCGAACCTCGGATTCGGACATTAGCGCAACCGGCTGCTGCCATCCAATCGTTATATTGATCGGCCCCTTGCAGGGATATGCCGGACATTTGCATTCGGCGTCGAACACCTCGAAGGCATGGCTGGTGAGCATGGCCGGCACATCGTCATCAGCCGGGTATCGCAAGCCTCAACTGCCGTGGCGACGCTCGTCGATGAATTCAACGATGGCCGGCTCCGACGATCGGAAGATCGACGCAGCCGAACGAAAAAATCGGCTCGCCCCACCGAAATGAGGCGAGCGATTTTTTGAGTACCGTCAGCGACGGAACATATCCGACATCACCAGCGTGGAGGGCTCGCAGGCATGGTTGAGGCAGGGCAGTCCAAAACCGGCTTCCAGCGACTTAAGCATCGAGAAGTGCGTGTAGAACGTCGCGCTTTGCATGCCGCGATCATCCCTGTCGCCATCACCGTTGGTAGCGACGATCGTCATCACCTTGTTGTTGCTGGGCGCGACGCTGTAGTCGTTCTCATCCCACACCACGATGATGGCATTGTTGCCTTCGTGCCAGGCTGGCGAAGCCTTGACCGATTCAACCAGCTTTTGCACGGTGACGTCACCCTGGTAGATCAGCGCCGGGTTGAGTCCGGCCTGGGTGCCATTGTCGTTCGGATCGAAATTGCAGAACGCTCCGCCATTGCCCCGCCCGTGCTGGTCGTTGCACTGGTTCGGCGCGATGAACGAAAACGACGGAACCTCGCCTGCCGCCAGATCGGCATAAAGACCGTGCGGTCCGTCGAAGCTGACGGAATTCTTCAGGCTGTTGCGCGGATCGGCGCCGGCCTGAACGCTCTTGAAATACACGAACGGATTGTGCTTCGCCGCGTAAAGCGCAACGATGTTGCCCTGCGTCAGCGGCGGGTTGACGGCCGGAAGCAGCTGGGTGAAATCGGTGTTGTTGGTGAAGAACCCGTCGCTGTAATTGACCCGGTCCGCGCCGCTGATCGGCAGGCTTTCCTGATAGCTCTTCCAGCTCTTGTTTCTCGCGACGAGCTGGTCGGCGATGGTCTTGCCGACGGTGCCGGTCGCTGCCTGGAACGAATGCATGCCATCAATATTGATATCGCCGGGCGGGCCCGAGGTTTCGTTCGTGGTATCGATCGCCGGGGTCGCCGCATCGGTGCCAACGCCTGCGATCGGGCAGATCGGGTTGGGTGAGGAGGCCTCGTTGGCCACGGTGCCTGACGCCAGATTGGGGGTGCAGGCAGTGTTGTGCCAGTTGGGATAATTGTCGCTCTGGACGCCGAAATTGGAGCCGCCGACGACTTCGAGATAGTTGGTCAGGCTCGGGTGTCCGACCGCGAAATAGTTGGTGGCCAGATGATTCTTGCTCGCGAGCTGATTGATGAAAGGTGCGTTGGGGTTATTCAAAATCTGTGCGTAGCCGTGGTTCTCCATCATGATGAAAAAGACATGATCGAGCGGCGCTACGCCGTTCGGGACGGGTCCCTCGGCCGCGATCGCGCTGCCCGCGAGCGCTGTAGCCAGCAAGCCCGCGGCAAAATTCAACTTTTTGAAAGTCATAAATCCTCCTGTCATCTTGATCGAATGCTGGCTGTCGCATTGGACTGAAATGTTGAGCAACATTCCGCGACGCGGCGGATCACCTACCATGGGGCGTATGACGCCTATGTGTCGCCCAAATGCCGCTTCGATGAATGATGTGCAAATAGCCGGAATGAATGACGCGCAAACAAAGTCGCGCGGCGATCTCGATTGAAGATGCTGCGGGCGCGAAGGATGCGCTGCGACGTTATCGCGCCAGACGGGCGTCCAGCGACCAGCGGCCGGCGCCGACGATCAGAAGATAGATGCAGCCGAGCAGCATCGTGAGATCGGCGCGCGCCTCGTGCATCATGCTCCAGAAGCCGAGGCGCTTGATGTCGCCGAGGTGAAACATCCCGACATCGTGTCCCAGCAGGATCGGCAGCTTGGTCGAAATCAGCGCAACGATCATGATGACGATCAGCGGCACCGCGGCCAGCCGCGTCAACAGCCCGAGGATGATCAGCGCCCCGCAGACGGTCTCGACCACGCCGACGAACGGACCCATCACATCGGGAAAGGGAATGCCGATCTTTGCGAACCGCCCGGCGCCGAGAGCATCGGCGAAGATCAGCTTCTGGATACCCTCGGGGAAGAAAACAACCAGGCCAACCAGAAGCCGCACCAGGATGGTCCAACCGGATTCGCTGGTACGCAGGAGTGTGTTCAAGGTCATCGCTGCTTCCTTAGACCAGTTGTGACAGGGTGCCGGCGCCGGCCAGCAGCGCCACCACGATCCATGGCGGGAGCTTCCAGACGGTGAGCAGTAGAAATCCGCCAAGCGCAAGCGCGAAATCGCGCGGCGTCACCACCGCGCTGGTCCAGACCGGGTTATAGAGCGCCGCCCCGAGAATGCCGACCACGGCCGCGTTGGTGCCGCGCATCGCGGCCTGGGCGGCGGGGCGCGTGCGCATCGCGTCCCAGAACGGCAGCATGCCGTAGACCAGCAGCATGCCGGGAAGCAGCAGCGCGACCAGCGCAATGGCGGCACCGGCCAGGCCGTTCGGCGGAGGTCCCATCACCGCGCCGAGATAAGCGGCAAATGTAAAGAGCGGTCCCGGCACCGCCTGCGCCAGGCCATAGCCCGCCAGAAAGGACTCGTTGCTGACCCAGCCAGGCGCGACCACCTGCGCCTGCAGCAGCGGCAGCACGACATGGCCGCCGCCGAACACCAGCGCGCCCGAGCGGTAGAATGCGTCGAACACGGCAAGGCCATGCGACCCGCTCGCGGAGGTCAGAAACGGCGTTGCGAGGAGGAGCAGGGCGAACAGCGCGAGCGCGACAACCCCGCCACGCCGGGTGACCGGAAAATTCAGCTGCCCGGAAACCGGCGCGGCTTCTCCCCGGCAGAGCCAAAGCCCCGCACCGGCGCCGAACGCGATCGCCGCGATCTGCGCCAGCGATCCGGCGAACGATACCACGATCGCAACCGCGGCCAGCGCGATGGCCGCCCGCGCGCGATCCGGCGTCAGGCTTTGCGTCATGCCCCAGATGGCCTGGGCGACGACCGCGACGGCGACGAGCTTGAGGCCGTGCAGGAAGCCTTCCGCGACCGGCCCGGTGAAGGCGGCCGCACCCATCGCAAAGGCAAACAGGATCAGCGCCGAGGGCATGGTGAAGGCGAACCACGCGGCAAGCCCGCCCAACAGGCCGTTGCCGCGGAGAATGCCGAGGGAGAATCCGACCTGGCTGGAGGCTGGTCCCGGCAGAAACTGGCAGAGCGCGACCAGGTCCGCATAGGTCGACTCGTCGAGCCATTGGCGGCGCACCACGAGTTCATTCCGGTAATAGCCGAGATGGGCGATCGGGCCGCCGAACGATGTCAGCCCCAGCTTCAGGAACGCCGCAAAAACCTCGCCGACGGTGCCTGTTTCGGGCACTTCCCTGGAACGTGAAGCGCGCTCCGCGGGCGTGGCTGGTATGTCGGGCGAAACGGAATCACGTGCCACCGATTATCTCCGGGCTTTGCTGCGGCTTGGGACCGGCACGGCATGAATTCGCCACCGGCTTCCACCACGGATACCATATCCGCAATTTCGCTGATCGCATCAGTTTTGGAGCAATGGGCATGACGATCGATCGACGCGCGTTCCTGCATCTTTCGGCAGCGACCGCTCTGGCCGGCGCCGCCCCCGGGGCGGCCAAAGCCCAGAATGCAGCTCAGATGCCGTCCGGACCGCATGACAGCGCCGCTGCATTGCCGCAAGGCAACGCCGATCACACCATTCGCATCGCGAATGGGCTGGTCGAGCTTGCGCCCGACCATATCGTATCGACCAAGCTCTATAACGGGCAGTTTCCCGGCCCGCTGCTGCGCCTGAAGGAAGGCCGGCAGGTGGTGGTCGACATCAGGAACGATACCGACACGCCGGAGCAGTTGCACTGGCATGGGCAGACCGTGCCGGTGGATGTCGACGGCGCCGCGGAGGAGGGGACGCCCTACATTCCCGCCCACGGCATGCGCCGGATCAGTTTTGTGCCGGGGCCGGCCGGGTTGCGATTCTATCACACGCATCTGTTGCCCGGCGCCGATCTGACCGGTGGGCAATACAGCGGACAGGTCGGCACGGTTTACATCGAGCCGAAACGCGAGCCCGGCCGCTACGACCGCGAGGTGTTCCTGATGCTCAAGGAATTCGGCCCGACATTCAGCCGCGGCGGCGACATGGCGTCGGATTTCCTGGCCAATCCCGCCCGCGTCAAGGCGCTCGAGGATCTGGGCGAAGGCGCGATGCGCGCGTCGATGGCGAGCGGCAAGCCGCACGGCTTTGAGGTCGGCTACACCCTGTTTTCGATCAATGGCCGCATGCTCGGCCATGGCGATCCGGTCCGCGTCAAGCAGGGCGAGCGCGTGCTGTTTCACGTCGTCAATGGCAGCGCCACGGAAATCCGCAGCCTGGCGCTGCCGGGGCATCGTTTCGAGGTCGTGGCGCTGGACGGAAATCCGGTTGCCAGGCCCGTTGAGGTTCCGGTGCTGTGGCTCGGCACCGCCGAACGCGTCTCGGCGATCGTCGAGATGAAAAATCCGGGCGTCTGGGTGATGGGGGATCTCGCCGACGACGATCGCGCCAAGGGCATGGGCATCGTGGTCGAATATGCGGGGCGCAGCGGCAACCAAAATGGGATCAAGCCCGCGCCTTCGCGCTGGGACTATACGCTGTTCGGCAAACAAGGCGCTGCGGCGGCCGCGCCCGATGAAACGCTCGAGATGACATTCGAGAAGAACAACGCGGCGCTGGATGGCTTCAACCAGTGGACCATCAATGGCGTGGCCTTCTCGATGGACAAGATGGAGCCGATGTTTCGCCTGCACCAGGGCAGGCGCTACCGCCTGCGGATGCGCAATGCCAGCGACGACGTTCATCCGATCCATTTGCATCGCCACAGCTTCGAACTGACCAAAGTGGCGGGGAAAAATACCGCCGGCGTCACCAAGGATGTCGTGATGCTCGGCGGCTACCAGGAAATGGAAGTCGACTTCGTCGCCGACAATCCCGGCCGAACCCTGTTTCACTGCCATCAGCAGTTGCACATGGATTTCGGATTCATGGCGCTGTTCGATTACGTGTAGCGGCGGCCTGCATGTACCGCCCATTTCAGTTGACAGGCCGGGCAATCGGCCCTGTATTTCGTGGAATCATGGCAGCCCGCGAAGCTGCCTCGCCGAACCCGGGGGAATGCACCATGCCGAGTTTCAATCGACGCGACGCCTTGAAGATGTCGGCCGGTTTCGCCGCTGCCGCTGCGGCCGGCGGATTTGCCTGCGTCGAGATGGCCAAGGCGGGGCCGATCGAGGTGCCGGTGATCGACAAGCTCAGCGTCCGCGTCCTGGTCGACAGCGCCAGCGACCTCTTCTTCAAGCCGCAGGAAGCGGGTGGCGTGAAGACCGAGCCCGGCCGCTCCGCGAATTCGCTGCGCCCGCTGCATAGCGAATGGGGATTGTCGCTGCTGCTGGAGCCGCAGCGCGGCGATCAAAAGCGCACCTTCCTGCTGGATTACGGTTGGACGCCGGAAGTCATCAACGGCAACATGGAGCTCTTGAAGGTCGACCCGTCGAAGATCGACACGCTGATCATGAGCCATGGTCATTTCGACCATTGGGGCGGCCTGATGGGATTTCTCGACAAGCACCGCAAGGATTTGCCGGCCGATCTCACGATGTATGCCGGCGGCGAGGACAATTTCTGCCAGCGCTACAACCGGGCCGGCCAGGGCGGCGATCTGGCCGACTACGGCATGCTCGACCGCCGCGATCTCGCCAAGCGGGACGTCAAGCTCGTGCTGTGCGAGTCTCCCGTCGTGATCGGCGGGCAGGCGTTCACCACCGGCAAGATCGCGCGCAACAGCATCGAAAAGGTGCTGCCGAACTCGATGGTGGAGTTCAAGCTCAAGGACGGCGCCGGCTGCAACTGGAGCCACTATCTGCCGGCCGAAATGGAAGGCAAGATCGTGCCCGACGAGCATATCCATGAGCACGCGACCTGCTTCAACCTGAAGGACAAGGGCCTGATCGTCATCTCTTCCTGCGGCCATGTCGGCATCGTCAATTCGGTGCGGCAGGCGATGGAAGTCTCCGGGGTTTCGAAGGTGCACGCCATCATGGGCGGCTTTCACCTGGGCCCGGCGCCGGCCGATTACCTGACCCAGGTCGTCGCCGAGATCGGCAAGCTGAACCCGGACGTCCTGATCCCCATGCATTGCAGCGGGCTGAATTTCACCCAGGAAGCGCAGCGGCAAATGCCGGGCAAGGTTCTGACGACCACCACGGGCACCCGCATCAGCTTCGGCGTCTGATCGGCAACGCCATGCCGTATTCAAGGGCGCGCGCGTGGCTTCTGATCGCGTCCTTGTTCGGCGGCGTTTTGTTCTGCGAATGGTTGCCGCGGCGGAAGAACACCGCCAGAACAGCCTTCCGCCGCGCAGATGATGGACGATCTGATGTACGGCCGCGGCACGGTCGGCGGGCCGTTCACGCTGACCGACCAGACCGGCCGCAAGCGCAGCGACAGCGAATTCCGCGGCAAGCTGATGATCGTCTATTTCGGATACACCTATTGCCCCGACGTGTGCCCGGCCGACCTGATGGCGATCACCCAGGCGCTGGATGCGCTGGGTCCGGCGGCCGAAGCCATCCAGCCCATTTTCATCACGGTCGATCCGGAGCGGGACACCAGGGTGCTCGCGGACTACGTCGCGGCATTCCACCACAGCCTGGTTGGCCTGACCGGCTCGCCGGAGGAGATTCGCAAGGTCGCCAATGCCTACAAGGCGTTTTATGCGAAAGGGCCGATCGAGCGGAGCGGGGAGTATTCGATCGATCATGCCGGCGTCATCTATCTGATGGGCCGCGAATGGCGAGTATCTCGGCTTCATGCCGCCGCAGACCAGTCCCGACCGGCTGACGGAAGTGTTGCGGAAGTATCTGGCAAGTAGCGAAGCCGGCTGCTGGAATCGTCGGCTGTCACCACTTACGCCAGCCTTACAGCGGAACGCCCGTTAACCTTTCAGAACTTGTCCATCGCATCAAAAGGCCTCAAAGCTGGTCTGGAGAAATCCGAACCGTCGGTGGTTGGCCGCCCATGCGATTGCTGGTTGTCGAAGACAATGCGCTGCTTTCCCAGTTGCTCGCCAAGGGCCTGGCGACGGCTGGCTACGAGACCGACCTGCTTGCCACCGCCGCGGAGGCCCGCGCCGCGCTGATGACGACATCCTACGCGGCCGTGATCCTCGATCTCGGACTGCCCGACGGCGACGGTCTGTCGATCCTGCGTGAACTCAGGCATCGCAAGGATCCGACCCCCGTGCTGGTTCTCACCGCGCGCGGCGGATTGCAGGATCGCGTCAACGGCCTGCGCAGCGGCGCCGATGACTATCTGGTCAAGCCGTTCGCGCTGGAGGAACTGGTTGCCCGGCTGGAAGCGCAGTTGCGCAGGCCGGGTCAGCAGCTCGGCAGTTCGCTTCATATCGCCAATCTGGAATTCGACCTGCGCAACCGCCAGGCGTCGATCGACGACCAGCCGCAGGTGCTGTCCTCGCGCGAAACCGCGGTGCTCGAACTTCTGATGCGCAGCAAGGGGCGCGTGGTTTCGAAGAAGCAGGTCGAGGACCATATCTTCGGGCTCTCCGGCGACGTCGCCTCGAATGCCGTGGAAGTCTATGTCCATCGGCTGCGCAAGCAGCTTTCCGACAAGGGCGCCAAGGTGCAGATCCACACCATCCGCGGCGTCGGATACCTTATCGCCGAGGAAAAGCGTGATCCGGTTTAAATCGATCATCTCTCGCATCGTGATCCTGCACGTGATCGCGGTGGCGATCACGTCGATTCTGATGTCGCTCGCGCTGTCGTGGCTGTTGAATTTGGCGACCAACAACATCCACAATGACGCGATGGAGGAGCAGGCCGCGTCGCTCGCCCATCATCTTGTCCCGCAGGCCGATGGCAGCCTGTCGCTGGAGCTGCCTCCCAACCTCCAGGGCCTCTATTCCCAGCCCTACGGGCGATATTCCTATGCCGTGGTCGATGCCAAGGGAAAAACCCTGTTCTCCTCGCTGAAGGATCTGGAGCCGGTATTTCCCGAGGATCCGCATGCCGCCGCCGTTCAGTTTCTGGAAACCCGCAAAGGAGGTGCGGCGATCTCGGGCGCGAGCATTCGCCGGGTCGTCGGCGACAGGCCGGTGTGGGTGCAGGCGGCGGAAGACATGGCCAACCGCGACGTGTTGATCGACGACATCGTCGAGGATTTCTTCAAGCATGTGGGCTGGATAACGCTGCCGATCTTGCTGGTGCTGCTGGTCACGGATATCGCGATCTTCCGCCGCGCCCTGCTGCCGTTGCGGCAGGCTTCGGAAATTGCCCAACAGATCGGGCCCGCCCGCACCGATATCAGGTTGCCGCTCAATGAAATTCCAAGCGAAGTGCGGCCGCTGGTCTCGGCGATCAACAAGGCGCTCGACCGGCTCGACGAGGGGTTCCGGGTGCAGCGCGAATTTACTGCCGACGCCGCCCATGAGCTGCGCACGCCGCTGAGCATCTTGCGCACGCGCGTGGAAACGCTCGACGACCCCCGCGTCGCCAAGGCGCTGCATCTGGACATCGAGGCGATGAGCCGGGTGGTCAGCCAGTTGCTCGACATCGCCGAACTCGAGGCGTTCACGATCGACCCTTCGGAAGTGGCGGATCTGCAAGGCGCCTGCGCCGAGGTCGCCGAATTCATTGCGCCGCTGGCGCTCGAGCAGGACAGGGAGATCGCGTTGCTTGGCGCCACCGCGCCGGTATGGGTGAGGGGCAACGCCGAAATGATGAAGCGCGCGATCCGCAATCTCGCCGAGAACGCCATCAAGCACGCGCCAAAGGATACGGTTGTCGAGTTCGTCGTCGCGGAGGATGGCACCGTGACCGTGATGGATCGCGGCCCGGGAATTTCGAGTGAAGAACGGAAATTGATCTTTCAGCGCTTCTGGCGCCGCGACCGCAACCAGCAGGGCAGTACCGGGCTTGGGCTCTCCATCGTGCAGCGCATTGCCGAATTGCATGGCGCGACCATCGAGGTGCAGAACAGGGTTCTGGGCGGAGCGCAGTTTTCCCTGCATTTTGTCGCGGCCGGCGAGACGGCCTGAGGCCTTTCGCGCCTGGCCGGCCGGCATTCCCTGTCCGTACCGGCTCCTTTTCAGCCAACGCCACTCTTGACGCGGGGATACTCCCTGCGATCAAGTTGCCGAACCGAAACATGTTCCGACGCCCCGACGTCAAAGACCCCGCATGCATGACGGACTGCGGGGGGCCATCAATAAAAGGAGACCTCAAATGAGGCTTCATCCGTCTTTTTCCGGAGGAAATCCCAAATGCATCGCTATGTTATGGCGGCTGTTGTAATCATGGCCGGCTTGCTGTCTCTTGGACAAACGGCATTCGCCCAGGACGCGCCAACCCGCGGCCCAGCCCGTCTATATCGTGACCTACACCGAAGTTGCGCCGAGCGCAGCCGCCGAGGCGGGGAAGTTGATTCTCGGCTACGCCAATGAGGCCAGGAAAGCTTCCGGTGCCGTGCAAATCGAGACGCTGCAGCGCATTTCCGATTCCAATCACTTCGCCCTGATCGAGCAGTGGCAGTCACTCAACGCCAAGCAGGCCTTTGCCGCGACCGAGCCTGCGACCAAATTTCGCGCAAGCCTCGCGCCGCTGCAAAGCGCGGCCTATGACGAGCGCATTCACGCAGGCCTTTCGGTCGGCCCGTCGGCGCCGGCATCGGGCGATCCGGTCGTGATCCTGACCCACGTCGATGTCATCCCGACCCAGGTCGAGCCCGGTACGGCCAAGGTGAAAGGCTTTGTCGAGGAAGGCAGGACGGCCAAGGGCAATCGCCGTTTCGACGATCTGGTCCAGATCAGCCGCAAGAATCATTTCACGGTGGTCGAAAGCTGGGATTCGCTTGCCGACAAGCATGCCTGGATCTCGACCAAGACCGCGGCGGCCTTCCGCCAGGAATTGCAGCCGATGAGCGGCGCACTCTATGACGAGCGCGCCTTCAAGCTGTTGCGCTGACGAAGGCCTCGAGCCGTTATCCATTCTTGATGGCGGGAAGCAATCTTCCCGCCATTATTCTATGCTTTTTGTTCAGAACCTATTCATGCGCGCTGCGCCAGATTGTCCGGCAAGAAACGCGCTGCGCAAGCGCTGCGCGCGACCGAAAGGTTGCACGACCGGCAAATTCGATGGAACCGACAGATCCCAAAAGTTCCCGCCGCGGCCGGCCGGCCCATTCGCCGGGCGGTATCGCACTTTCTCCTCGCGGCGCCGTGCTTGATCTTGCCTGCGTCGCGCTTGCCATGGCCGCCGGAATCCTTGGCGCCACCGCCGCCGGCGCCGCCGAGTTGGCTCCGCACGACATGATTCTGCTCGATCGCCTCACCTGGGGCATCAATGCCTCGAGTGCCGCGCATCTGCAGGCGATCGGCACCGAGCGCTGGCTTGCCGAGCAACTGCATCCGGCCGCCAATGCCGCCTTGCCCGACGCCGTGCGATCGCAGATCGAGGCGATGGCCGACGTTCACAAGCTTCCCTTCGACATCCTGGCGGCATTCGAGAGCCAGGCGAAGAGTGCCAATCAGGTGGCCGATCCCGATCAGAAGAAAGCCGCCCAGCAGGTCTATCAGCAGGCGATGAACGATCGGGGCAAACAGGCGGCAAGCCGTACCGTGCTGCGCGCGCTCTATGCGCCGGACCAGTTGCGTGAACGCATGACCTGGTTCTGGTTCAACCATTTCAACGTGCATCAACACAAGGCCAACATTCGCATCCTGGTCGGCGACTATGAGGACCGCGCCATTCGCGCCCACGCGCTTGGCAAGTTCCGCGATCTGCTGGTTGCCACGCTGCACCATCCGGCGATGCTGCGCTATCTCGACAACAACGATAACGCCGCCGGGCACCTCAACGAGAACTACGCCCGCGAGATCATGGAATTGCACACCATGGGGGTCGGCTCAGGCTACACGCAGGCCGATGTCGAGGCGCTGGCCCGCATCCTGACCGGCGTCGGCATCGACGTGAAGCCCGACGATCCCAAGCTCAAGCCCGAGCTCCAATCGCAGCTCGTGCGCGAGGGCGCCTTCGAATTCAATCCGGCGCGGCACGACTATGGCGACAAGACCTTCCTGGGACATGCGATCAAGGGGCGGGGACTGGCCGAGGTGGACGAGGCGATCGATATTCTGGTTCACCACCCGGCGACGGCTGTGCATTTGTCGAAGCAGATCGCGACCTATTTCGTTTCGGACAATCCGCCGGATGCGCTGGTGCAGAAGATGGCGCAAACCTTCAAGTCGACCGACGGCGATATCGCCGCGGTGCTTTCCGCCATGGTGCATGCGCCGGAATTCACCGCCTCGTTGAAGCCCGGGGTCAAATTCAAGGATCCCGTGCACTACGTGTTCTCGGCCGTCCGCCTGGCCTATGACGGCAAGGTAATCCTCAACACGCAGCCGATCCAGAACTGGCTGAACCGTCTTGGCGAAGGATTGTTCAACCACGAGACGCCGGACGGCTATGCGATGACGTCGGCTTCCTGGAACGGGCCGGGACAAATGACGCTGCGTTTCGAGATCGCACGCCAGATCGGCTCGGGGTCCGCCGGGCTGTTCAAGCCGGACGTTCCGAACGCGGTCGATCAGCCGGCATTTCCGCTAATTCAGAATTCGCTCTACTTCAACGGATTGCGCCAGACATTGGGCCCGACCACGCTCGCCGCGCTCGATCAGGCGATTTCTCCGCAGGACTGGAACACGCTGTTCCTGTCGTCGCCCGAGTTCATGCGCTGAGCTGCGCAGCAAAGGGATCGCTATCGATGAATCGCCGTGATCTGATCAAGGCATTTGCAAGCCTGGCTCCGCTGACGGTCGCCGGCCGGGTCTGGGCCGCGCCGGCCACCGATGCGCGGCTGCTGGTGGTGTTCCTGCGCGGCGCCTACGACGCCGCCAATGTGGTGGTACCGGTATCGAGCGATTTCTATCACAATTCGCGGCCGACGCTCGGCATCGCCAGACCCGACACCGGAAATCCAAACGCCGCCTTGTCGCTCGGCGCGGAGTGGGGACTGCATCCGGCCTTGCGCGACAGCATCTATCTATTATGGGCCAGGCGGGAAATTGCCTTTGTGCCTTTCGCGGGCACCTCCGATGACCTGACGCGGAGCCATTTCGAGACCCAGGATACGATCGAACTCGGCCAGTCGGCCGGCGGCTCGCGCGACTATCGTTCGGGATTCATGAGCCGGCTCGCGGCCGAACTGACGCGCGTCAAGCCGATTTCCTTTACCGACCAGCTTCCGCTGATCTTTCGCGGCAAATCCCAGATTGCAAACATCGGAATCAGCAGCGTAGGCAAGCCCGGCGTCGACGATCGCCAGGCCCGGCTCATCAAGGACATGTATGCGCAGACCGATCTTGCTTCCTCGGTCTCGGAGGGGTTTTCGGATTCGCGACGACGTCTACCGTTCGATCTCGGAGGAAATGACCGCGGCCAATCGCGGTGCGGTTTCGCCGCGCGGATTCGAGCTGTCGGCGCGGCGGATCGGCCGGCTGATGCGCGAGCAGTTCAATCTCGGCTTCGTCGATGTCGGAGGCTGGGATACCCACGTCAATCAGGGTGCTGCGACCGGCTATCTCGCCGATCGCCTGGGCGAACTCGGCCGCGCGCTGGCGGGCTTTTCCGAAGAGGTCGGACCGGCGGGATGGCGGGATACCGTCGTCGTCGTGATCTCCGAATTCGGCCGTACCTTCCGCGAGAATGGCGACCGCGGCACCGATCACGGTCACGGCAGCGTCTATTGGGTGATGGGCGGCGGCATCAATGGCGGCCGCATCGTTGGCGAACAGGTCAAGGTCGAGCAGGCCACGCTCTTTCAAAACCGCGATTATCCGGTTCTGACCGACTACCGCGCGATGTTCGCAGGGCTGTTGCAGCGCATGTTCGGGCTTGAGCCCGCCAGCGTTCAGCGGATCTTCGCCGGCGTCCACCCGGCGGAGCTCGGACTGGTCTAGGGCGGGGGCAACGCGGCACATTCACTACCAAGTGACGCTCCGGGCCGGTACGGTGCTTCATCGCCGATTCCAGGGACATTCGCGCCTGATGACGATTGACCGTCCCGCCGCTGAGGCCGCCGCCGTCACCGCCGTTCCCGAAATCCTGCCGCCTTCGGTCCGGCGCGGCATCCTTGTTTATCTCGGCATCCTGATCGTTCTCTTGGCCTTCGGCGGGCCGTCGGGAGGCCTGATCGATATTCCCATCAGCTTTTTTCTCAAGAACAGGCTGCATCTGGAGGCGCACCAGGTCGCGCATTTCCGTCTGATCGCGGCGATCCCGCTCTATCTGTCGTTCGTATTCGGATTCATCCGCGACATCTGGAATCCTTTCGGGATGAGAGATCGCGGATTCATGCTGCTGTTCGGCGGCATCTGCGCGCTTCTCTACCTCTGCTTTGCCGTGGCGCCGATGACCTACTCGTCGCTGCTGCTTGCGGTGGTCGTGCTGACCACCTCGTTCCTCTTTGTCGCCAGCGCCCAGAACGGGCTGACATCGACGATCGGCCAGCAGCACGCGATGACCGGCCAGATCAGCGCGGCGTGGAACGTGTTCGCCTCGATCCCGACGGTCGCGGCCCTGCTTGATCGGCGGCATGCTCTCCAGCCTGCTCGAAGACAGGAACGCCAACTCCGCCGCGCGTATCCTGTTTCTGGCGGGCGCCGCGATCATGACCGCGGTCAGCCTGTTTGCCCTGTGGAAGCCGAAGGCCGTGTTCGAGCATGTTCACGCCGAACGTGGCGGCGACGTGCATCCGGTGAACGACATCAGGAGGCTGTTCGGGCACTGGCGCATCTATCCGGCGCTGCTGATCTGGCTGTTGTGGAATTTCGCGCCGGGCTCGGCGACGCCGCTGCAGTATCATCTGCAGAACACGCTGCATGCCACCGACGCCCAATGGGGCCAGTGGAACGCCATCTTTGCCGCCTCCTTCATTCCGACCTTCATCGTGTACGGATTTCTCTGCCGGCGCTTTGCCCTGAAGACGTTGCTGTTTTGGGGCACGATCGTCGCCGTTCCACAGATGGTTCCGCTGCTCTTCATTCATTCGGTGACGGGCGCCTTGATCGCAGCGGTACCGATCGGCCTGATGGGCGGGGTTGCCACCGGCGCCTATATGGATCTGATCATCCGCTCCTGCCCGAGGGGCTTGCAGGGCACCATGCTGATGATGTCGAGCAGCCTTTATTTCGTGGTCTCGCGGTTTGGCGATATTCTCGGCACGACGCTGTACGATCACTATGGCGGCTTTACCGTTTGCGTCATCGCGATCACGGTGGTCTACGCGCTGATCCTGCCGACCCTGCTGCTGGTGCCGGGACGATCTGATTGCCACCGCCGACGGGCAGGTGGCCGAAAGTACGAGCGAGGTATAAGGCAGTCGTTTGGCTGTCGTAATCGGAGCCGATAGTTTGTAAGAAGGGCGATCGATGGTGGGTGTCGGTCCGGTTGCTCGGTGCTGATTTCCCGCTGACAAATCACTCTCTTAATTGGGCGGCCACACGTGAGCGAAGATCCAACGCGGCCCTCCGGCGAGGCGCGACAGGCGCCGCAGGGCAAACTGCCCTTCTTGGGACTGTCGGCGCTCGGGATCGTGTTCGGGGATATCGGGACCAGCCCGCTTTATACCTTCAAGACCGTGCTTGGCACCGCCGAAGTCCCGACGGATCCCGCAACCGTGCTTGGCGCGCTCTCGCTCGTGCTGTGGACGCTCTTTGTCATCACCACCATCAAATATGTCTCGTTCGCCATGCGCGTCGACAATGACGGGGAGGGCGGCATCCTCGCCTTGATGGCGTTGCTTGGCGTGAAGAAGCAGAACCGGCCGACCATCGTGGCCGTCGGCCTGTTCGGCGCGGCGCTGATCTACGGCGACGGCGCGATCACGCCTGCGATCTCGGTGCTGTCGGCGCTGGAAGGGTTGAACATGGCGACGCCTGCGCTGCAGCCCTATGTGGTGCCGGCCGCGGTCGCGATCCTGGTCGCGCTGTTTGCGATCCAGTCACAGGGAACCGCGGCCATCGGCCGCTTCTTCGGCCCGGTGATGCTGCTCTGGTTCGCCGCCATGGCCGCGATGGGAATTTCGGGCATTGTGCAGCACCCGGCCGTATTCGCCGCGCTCAGTCCCGTCTACGGCCTGACCTATTTGTTCTCCCACGGGTTGACCGGCTTTCTGGTGCTGGGCGCGGTGTTTCTGTGCGTCACCGGCGCCGAGGCGCTCTATGCCGACATGGGCCATTTCGGCAGCGGGCCGATCAAGCTGGCCTGGTTCGCGATCGTGTTTCCAAGCCTGATCCTGAACTATGCCGGGCAGGCGGCGCTGGTGCTTGAAGGCGCGCCGACGGAAGGCAACATTTTCTTCCGGCTCTGTCCCCAAATTCTGCTGATCCCGCTGATCGTGCTGGCGACGGTCGCCACCATCATCGCCAGCCAGTCGATCATCACCGGCGCCTTCTCGATGACGCGGCAGGCGATCCAGCTTGGCTGGCTGCCGAGACTGCGGATCAAGCAGACCTCCTCGGAAGGTTACGGCCAGATCTATGTCGGCGTCGTCAACTGGCTGCTGATGATCGTGACGGTCGGCCTGACCATCGCGTTCGGCAAATCGGACAATCTGGCGGCGGCCTACGGCATCGCGGTTTCGGCTACCATGCTGATGACCTCGGCGCTGCTCTTCATCGCGATGCGCGAGATCTGGGGCTGGAGCATGCTGGCTGCCGGCTCCGTCGCGGCCTGCTTTCTGGTCGTCGACAGCGCCTTCTTCCTCGCCAACGTCACCAAGATCGCCGAGGGCGGGTATGTGCCCTTGCTGCTGGCCATCTCGGTCTACGGCGTGATGTGGATCTGGCACCGCGGCGCGGCCGCGATATCGAGTGCGCATGCACGAAGCCCTGATCCCGGTGGCGGGATTCCTGGCCGACCTTGCCGCACGGCAAATTCCGCGTGTTCCCGGCACGGCCGTGTTCCTGACCCGAACCGAGCGCGACACGCCGCCGGTGATGGTCTGGCATGTCCGGCATAACCGCGCCTTGCATGAGCATATCTTCGTGCTGCGCGTCGAAATCCAGTCGGTGCCGTGGGTGTCGTCCAGGAACCGCATCACGAATCGAGGAAGTCGCGCCGAATTTCTGGCGCGCGGAAGCGCGTTTCGGATTCATGGAGCGTCCCCACATTCCGGAATTGCTCGCCGCCAGCAAATCGCTGGGCTGCACGATCGATCTCAACGACGTCACCTATTATGTCGGCCATGAGACGGTGGTCGGCCGCGAGGACGGCCTGGGCCTGCCGGCCTGGCAGGAGCGGTTCTTCGCCGTGATGGAGCGCAACGCCGTCCATGTCAGCGACTTCTTCAGTCTTCCCAGCGATCAGGTGGTCGAGATCGGGCGACAGGTTTCGATCTAGAGAGGCGTCATTTTCGACGCTTGCCGCTCGCGGATACGCTGCAAATGATATGCAGATCGGCAAATATCCTTGACGTAAATCAAGACGTTGTTGGCGGCGCAGGACACATTGGCCAAAGAAGCATTTCGGAGTGCCAATCCACGTTGCGCGGACCTCAGATAACTGGCGAGCCCGCAGTGAAGCGTGAGGTCGGCGGAAAGTCAGGTCAACGTGGTCGACGAACGCATTTCCGCGGACACCAATCAGTCCAGGGCGCCAAGCAGGCTTGTGCCATTTCCGGCGCCTCAGGCCGTGCCCCCGAAGACGCCCACGCCTCGCTTGCCAGAAATATTGGGTGATCGCCGGGCTGTCCGCGCTGCTTGTCGCTGCGATCGCGACGACGACCTGGTGGGTCCTGGGCGAACGCGACAATGTTCACTACGTGACCGCGCAGGTTGCGAAGGGTGCGGTGACGCGGACGGTGACTGCAACGG
This sequence comes from uncultured Alphaproteobacteria bacterium, assembly GCA_963829315.1. Lineage (GTDB taxonomy): Bacteria > Pseudomonadota > Alphaproteobacteria > Rhizobiales > Xanthobacteraceae > Bradyrhizobium. The sequence goes on from CAWHIO010000016.1 coordinate 220,126, forward strand.
GGACCGTAAACCCGGAGCTGACGATCATCGTCGGCGCGGCCGTTTCCGGAATTATCCAGGAACTGTCTTGCGACTACAACACCAAGGTCAAAACGGGACAAGTCTGCGCCAGGATAGATCCTCGTCCCTATCAGAGCGTCGTTGACCAGAGAAAAGCGGAGTTGGCCGTCGCGAAGGCGCAACTTGAAAAAGACAAGGCGAACGAGGCCTACACCAAATTCGCCCTCGGCCGTTACGCGACCCTGATAGAGACGCACGCTGTTTCGCAGGACGTATTTGACAACGCCAGGAACGCCCACGACCAGGCCGTGGCCCAGATTGCGTATGATGAGGCGACGATCCAGTTGCGCCAGGCCACGCTCGATGCGGCGCAGGTCAATCTTGGCTATGCAAGCATCGTTTCCCCGGTCGATGGCACCGTGGTTTCGCGCAACGTGACGATGGGTCAAACCGTCGCTTCGAGTTTCCAGACCCCGACGCTTTTTCTCATCGCCAGCGATCTGGCCAAGATGCAGGTCGACGCCAATGTGAGCGAAAGCGACGTCGGCGGCATCAAGCCGGGCGACAAGGCAACCTTTACCGTGGACGCCTACCAGAAACGCACATTCCAGGGCAAGGTCGCTCAGGTCCGTCAATCTCCGCAGACCGTCCAGAACGTCGTGACCTACGACATCGTGATCAGCGTCGACAATTCGGACCTTGCGCTGATGCCGGGCCTGACAGCCGCCAGCCGCATCGTCATCGATCAGCGCAACGACGTGACGCGGGTGCCGAACCAGGCGCTCCGCTATCTTCCAAGGAGCCTCCCGCGCGCCGCTCCTTCCGATCAGGCTCGGGTTTGGGTTCTGCGGGACGGAGAGCCGGTGGCCGTAGCGGTAGCGACTGGGCTGGATGACGACAGCTTCACGGAGATCGTAAGCGGCGATCTGAAGCCAGGCGATCTCGTCATCACCGCAGAGCAAGCCGCGGCGACCAATAAAGCCGCGATGCCGCGTCTTGGTCGCTGATCTCTCATCGAACCACGTTGGTACCAAGGGTATGCCGGAACCAATCATCAGAGTCTCGAACGTGACGCGGACCTATCACGTCGGCGATGTCGACGTGCATGCGTTGCGCGGCGTCAGTCTGGTGGTCGAGCCCGGCGAATTCATAGCCATCATGGGATCGTCCGGCTCCGGAAAGTCCACATTGATGTCGCTGCTTGGCTGTCTCGATCGGCCGTCCAGCGGCGAATATTATCTGGAAGGAGTCAATGTCGCGGGGCTGTCCGAGCCGGAACTGGCGCGCATCCGCAGCGAACGGCTGGGTTTCGTCTTTCAGAGCTTCAATCTGCTCGCGCGCACCAGCGCGATCGAGAACGTCGCTCTGCCCCTGTTCTATGCGGCGGCAGGGACGTCGAGCCGCAGTGAGCGCACCGAACGGGCGCGGGCATCGCTGAAACTGCTGGGTTTGGCCGACCGGGAGCGCAACACGCCGGGGCAGTTGTCGGGTGGCCAGCAGCAGCGCGTCGCCATCGCGCGCGCCTTGATCAATAATCCGATTTTGCTGCTTGCCGACGAGCCGACCGGCAATCTCGATACCCGCAACTCGCATGAGATCATGGCAACGCTGCAATCGCTCAACCGCGAGCGCGGGGTTACCATCATCGTCGTGACGCATGAATCCGATATCGCGGCCTACGCCGACCGGGTGATCACCATGCGTGACGGACAGGTGGTGTTGGACGAGCGAAAGCCGGCGAGCCGGGCGCAACAGAGCGGGTTGACCGGGGAATTGCCTGCGGCTTCGCCGTCTTCTGTCCCGCGGCCGGCCGCCGCAACCGGCAATGCCGGCACCGTGCGGGCATTCGCCTTGATGATCGTGGCCGCGGCATTGCAGGCGCTGGCCCGCAACAAGATGCGATCGGCGTTGACCATGCTCGGGGTGTTCATCGGCGTTGCCGCGCTGATCGCGATGGTCGCGGTCGGTCAAGGCGCCAACGAAGCGGTTCGCAAGCAGATCGAGAGCCTCGGAACCAATCTGCTGGTGGTCGTCCCCGGCGCCACCACGATGGGCGGAATGCGCGGCGGACAAGGCAGTGCCTCCACCCTCACGGTCGTGGACGCCGAGGCGCTGCGCCGGGAAGCTCCGGCGGTTGGCAGCGTCAGTTACCTGATCCGCCAGTCCGGCCAGGTCCGGTATGCCAATCAGAACTGGACCACGAGCATTCAGGGCGTCACCGCCAACTATCCGCCGATTACCAATTGGCGGATCATGACCGGGCGAGGAATTTCCCGGGAGGATGTCAGCGGCGCGGCTCTCGTCGTGGTCCTGGGCCAGACGGTTACGCGCCAATTGTTCGGAGCCGATGAGAGTCCTCTCGGCGCGGTGGTCCAGGTCAAAAGCATGCCTCTGCGCGTGATCGGCGTTCTCGCGTCCAAGGGCCAAACGCCCTACGGAGCCGATCAGGACGATGTCGTCATGATCCCGTTCACGACCGCCGAACGCAAGGTGCTGGGCGTCGCGGCGCCAAGCCTGCAGCAGGCTCCGCTCAATTGGGCCTATCCGCCGCCGCCCAATCCCTACAATCTTCAGCAGCGACTGATGGGTTACGTCAACCAGATCTATGTGCAGGCCGCCGCGGCCAGCGAGATTCGGCCGGCGATCAGCCAGATCACGGATATCCTGGCGCGGCGGCACCGGATCCGGCCGGGCGACATCAACGATTTCACGGTCCGCAACCTGAGCCAGATCGCGGAGACCGCCGAGGGCTCCAGCCGCATCATGGCGCTCCTGCTGGCCTCGGTCGCATCGATCTCGCTGATCGTCGGCGGTATCGGCATCATGAACATTCTCCTGGTATCGGTGACCGAGCGCACCCGCGAAATCGGTCTGCGCATGGCGATCGGCGCCCGAAGGACGCACGTGCTGCTGCAGTTCCTCGCCGAGTCGGTGATCCTGAGCGTCACCGGCGGCATCGCCGGGATCATCATCGGCGTGGTGTTTTCCGAGATGATCTCGCTGATTGCCGGCTGGCCGGCCCCGATCTCGCTGGCCGCCGTTGCCGGCGGGTTTCTGTTTTCAGCCGCGGTGGGCATCTTCTTCGGCTATTACCCGGCGCGAAAGGCGGCCAGTCTCGATCCGATCGAGGCATTGCGATACGAGTGACGTACGCTACGGTTTAAGTCCGTCGGCGACGAAGGCGCCCGCCGCGCATTTCATCGCGATGACGACGGTCATGCCCTTGTGGACTACTTCGCGAAGGCCATCCCGCTTCGGCGCGGCACGATGCCGGTCATTCCAGATAGCTGAGATAGGCCGCGACGGCCCTGACCTGGGCTTCGGTGAGGTTGTGCGCGATCGGCCCCATGATGGCCGAATTGTCCGGCTTGTCCTTGTCCTGGCCCCGCTCCTTGTCCCAGTTTGTCAGCTTCCTGAAAATGTAGTCATTGAGCTGCCCTGCCAGGCGGGGAAATGCATCGGCGCCTTTGGCGTCAGGCCCGTGACAGGAAGCACATGGAGGAACCTCGGCCTTGGGGATGCCGTCCTCATAGATCTTCTTTCCCTCGGCCACGTTCTCCCTTGGCGCCCCGCCAAGCGGCTTCGGGTTGAGATCCTTGAAGTACTCGGTCAGAGCCTTCAGCATCGGCGGGGTCAGCACGTGCGCCACGTTGAACATCACCGGGTTGTTCCGCCTGCGATCGATAAACGCCTGCAGCTGGTTTCCGAGGTATTCGGGCTGCTGTCCGGCCAGCCGCGGCATCGGATATGCCCCACGGAAGCCTTGCCCCGCGAGGCCGTGGCAGGTCTTGCAATAGTCGGTCTTGGCCTTGAGCTCGGCTTGCGAAACGTCGGCGTTGCCCTTGCTCTTGTCCTGCGCTTGCGCCGTCGCGGAGGCCGCGATGGCGATGCTTGCTGCCAGCAATACCCTTGAAATGCGCATAAGACCGCCCTTTTGATAATGAATTACGTTACGCCGAGCTGGGTACTTCGATCCAGTTCAATTTTTCCGGACCAATTTGATTCAGGTCAAATCCACTCCTGCGAATCTGGCCCCACAAACTACTGTACTGGGCAGACGATGGAATAAAACAATCGATTATTGCCCAGTTTGTTGCATTGGGGGACGTCGAAACGGAATGTTTCGGCGCCGTTGTTTGTTGTCCATACAACTAATTGTTGCAAAAATGTCGCGCCATTGTGAAATCGGCTTCGTCCCAGCTATTGCCTTAGCTGCGCGCCCAATTCATGGACTATCGTTATTCCCGTAAGCAACTTTCGATTCAGGATTCGTGCGTCGGCACGGAGCGCTGTAAACAACGGGATAGCGCGCAATGCGGGGCGATGGCGGTCGTACTACCCGGCCCTTCGGTAACTTCAGAGTATTCGCTGCGGTCGCGTTCGTCGTCGTTGCGGCTGGCTTGCTGACGATTGGTTTTGCCCCGCCGGCGCAAGCACTTCCGAGTTTCGCGCGGCAGACCGGGCAGCCCTGCGGCACCTGCCACACCGATTTTCCCGCGCTTACCCCGTACGGCCGAAGGTTCAAGCTGCTCGGATACACCACTGGCGGCGGCGAATTCCGCACGACGCCGTTCTCGTCCAAGGCCGGGCAGGATGCCCGTGCCGAATACGAGAAGATGCTGGGCTATGTGAAGGCGCTGCCGGCTCCGGCAACCAACGAGGCCGACAAGGAATATGTTCCGCCGGTCTCGATGATGGCGATCGTGGGCCTCACTCACACCCAGGCGCCGACCGTCGCTCCGCCAACGGACCCTTACAGGGCGAACGATAACGTCGTGCTGTCGCCGTTCAGCGGATTCTGGGGCGGCGCGATCACCGAAAATATCGGCGCCTTCGCGCAAGTCACCTATAGCGCGCCCGATCCGCTGTCGGCGCTGTCCGGCCAGCCGGTAGACCAGTTCAAGCATACATGGTCCTGGGACAATGCCGACGTCCGCTATGCCAGCACCGCGCACTTCGGCCCGCTTGATCTTATCTACGGCATCACGGCCAACAACAATCCGACCGTCCAGGATGTGTGGAACACCACGCCGGCATGGGCTTTCCCATACGCCGTATCGTCGCTTGCCGGAACGCCTGCCGCCAGCACGATGATCGAGGGCGCGTTTGCGGCACGCGTCGGCGGCGTCGGCGCCTACACGTTCATCAATGACCTGCTTTATCTGGAATTGACCGCCTACAAGACCCTCGGATTCAACGCGCAGAACTCGCTCGGCATGAATCCGTTCGACGGACCCGGTCAGTTCGGCGGCATTGCGCCCTATTGGCGCGTCGCGCTGGAGCCGCACTGGGGCAGGAATACGTTCATGGTCGGCACGTTCGGAATGACCATGGACGTGCATCCGTGGCTCGATCCGAGTTTTGTGACGGGAACGACGGCGACGTTTCCCCTGGCGGATCGATTTACTGACATCGGCTTCGACGCCCAATATCAGTATCAGGGCGACAATTACTGGCTGACCTTGCGCGGCAGCTTCATTCGCGAGTTTCAGGAACTGAACTCGAGCTTCGTGAATGCCGGCACCAATCCGAACAACCTGCTCAATAGCTTGAAGCTGCAGGGCTCGTTTGCCTATGGCGCCGACAACAGGGTCGTCTTCACCGGGCAATATTTCGATGTCTGGGGCACCACTGACCCGGGCTTGTACGCCGCACCCGACTTCGCGAACAACAGCCCGAACAGCAACGGATGGATGGCCGAGATCGCCTACATCCCGTTCGGCGCCGGCAAGATGATCGGCTACCCCTGGTTCAACGCCCGCATCGGCCTGCAATACACCTACTACAACAAGTTCAACGGCACCTCGATCGGCGCCCACGACAACAACACCCTGTTCCTCCATGCCTGGTTTGCGATGTAGGCGGACGCGTCCGCATACGGAGATTGTCCAATGAAGAAACTGCTGTTTGCCACCGCCGCGGCGCTCACCGTGACCATCGCTGGTGCCGCAAGCGCGGCCGATCTGCCGCTGAAGTCGGAGGCGCCGTATGTGGCGCCGCGCTTCACCTGGACCGGCTGTTATCTCGGCGGCAGTCTCGGCGGCGGCTTTGCCCAGAAGAACATCACCGATCCGGTAGCGCTCGTGCAGGAATCAATCGCTGCAGGCTCTACAACCGGCATTACGACCGCGGACCTGTCGCCACGCGGCGTGGTGATCGGCGGTCAGGTCGGCTGCGACTATCAGTTCGCTCCCTCCTGGGTGATCGGGATCGAAGGCGCCGCCGCGGGTTCGACCATGAAGGGCAGCAGCATCATCGGGCTGCCGGCCGGCAATCCCGACACGGCGCTGGTGGAGGCCAAGACCGATTTCCTCACCAGCGTTACCGCGCGGCTCGGCTACGCGTTCGACCACGTGCTGCTTTACGGCAAGGGCGGCGTCGCCATGGCGGCGGACAGATATGATGTCTCGGGTTCATTCACCGGGATTCCGTTCGGCTTTACGGGCCTGGAAAATCGCTTTGGCTGGACCGCAGGCGCGGGCGTGGAATGGGCGTTCACGCCGCACTGGTCCGTCAATCTCGAATACGATTACTATGGATTCGGAACCAAGACGGTTTCGATGTTCAACTCGGCCAACGTGTTGCTGGGAAATGTGGACGTCAGGCAGAACATTCAGGTCGTCAAGGTCGGATTCAACTTTCACATCTGGGGGCCCGGTTTGTGATGGTCGCAGCCCCTTCAGTTGAAGCCGACGCGTCGGGCGGCCGGCCAGGGAGCCGGGCCATCAGCGCAACCGGCTTGCGGCTGATATTGCAGACGGCAATCCTGGCGGTGGCTTTTTCCGTAAGCGGTCACGCGCAGGAAAGACTTGCGCCGGCCAGGGGTGGCCTCGAAGCCAAGCTCGAATATTGCAAGACCTGCCATGGACTGTCGGGCGAGGGCTATCTCGGATATTTCCCGATGCCGCGCCTTGCGGGACAGCAACCCGAATACATCGAGGCGCAGTTGCGGGCCTTCATCGAGCGCCGGCGCTCGAACCCTGTCATGCAAAACGTCGCGCATGTGCTGAGCCCGTCGATGGTTACGGCGCTGGCCATGCATTTCAAAAATCTCAATCCAAAGCCATTTGGCGGGGCGCCGAGGGGATCGATCGCGACCGGAAAGAAAATCTACGAGGAAGGTCTCCCCGAAGCCAACGTTCCCGCGTGCTCGGCCTGTCATGGCAATGAGGGCAAGGGCCAGAATGAAATTCCGCGGCTGGCGGGCCAGGTCTATCCGTACCTGGTCGGCCAGTTGACGGGCTGGAAGCAACAGCGAGGCCAGGGAACGGCGGTCGATACCTCCGCGATTATGGCGCCGACGGCGCACAACCTGACGCGGTCGCAGGTTGAAGCCGTCGCGGCCTATGTCAGTTATCTGCAATGAGTGCTGCCATCTCATCCGTCGTTAAGTGCATGAAGCGCGAAAGCTTGGGGTCATGAAGCGCATCGGGTTAAAATTGGCGATCCTGGCGACTTTCGCCTCCACCGTCTCCGCATGGGCCGGTGAGAGCGCCGCGGTCCGCAACTGCACCTGGTGCCACGGCGCGGGAGCGCAGGGCTATACGGTCGCGCCGCGGCTGGCCGGACAGCGGCCGCAATACATCATGAGCCAGATCAGGAGTTTTCGCGAACACGCGCGCAACAATCCTTTCTCGAGGCAATACATGTGGGGCGCGGTCGCGGCGCTCGATCCGCATACGGCACACGACCTGGCGAGCTATTTTGCATCGATCCCGCCGAAGCCCGCCAATGATGGTGATGACAGGCTCGCCTCGCGCGGCCGGACGATCTTCATGGACGGAATTCCGGAAGCCAACATCGTATCCTGCTATGCCTGTCATGGCCCGAATGCAGAGGGCGTGCGGGACATTCCGCGTCTCGGAGGGCTGGCGTATTTCTACATCAAGGGCCGGCTCGAGCAGTGGGGCCAGGGATATCATTCGACGCCGGGATCGCCGATGCCGATGGTCGCAAGCCACCTCGGGCCGGACGAGGTCGAGGCGCTCGCTTCCTATCTGAGTTTCGTCAAATAGATTGCGCTCCGGCGGCCAGACCTGACCGGTTTTCGGAATCGTTCTCCGCTCCGCAGAGATTTCTCATCCGCTATTCCTGGGTGAAGGCGCCGCCGGGCCTGGAATTGGCGGCCCCGTCGCGCAACTGAAGTTCGCTGGTTGCGGCGGGGTTGATCGATATCAAGCTCGCGCAGCCATGCGGTGCTATGGTTATAAAGTTGAGCCGCAAGGGAGTTCGAAAATGACCGGTCATATGCCACCCATTCCCAAGGGGAACCAAAGCAGCAAGGGACCCAAACCCGCCGACGCCGATGCAGTTCGCGATACGTCGGTGAAGGAAGGTCATACGCAAAATACCAACGAGCAGGGCGACTCCGCCAACGTCAGGCAGAACACGACCAACAAGGGTTTCTTTCACGGCCGGCGCGTGAAGTAAGATCGGCGATTGAAGCGAACGTGCTATCCGCCGGCATCGATGCGACAGCGAACCCGCCAGGAAAAATTTGACGCGTCGGGCAAATCACCGGCACATTGACAACATTGCCGGATCCGAGGCCCGCGCCGGGAACCGGTCGCGGGCTTTTTTAGGGCCATGACGGCCACGCCCGCACCTTCGTGCCGCCGCATTTTTCGAATTCCTTGGGGTCAAAGGAATTCGCCATGAAAAATCTTTGGATCGCTGCCCTGATTGCGGGCTCGCTGATATCGTTCGAGGCCAGGGCCCAGGAGCGCGCGGGCGATGCGGCGCTGGGCGCGGTGTCGGGCGCGGTGGTGTTGGGACCCATCGGCGCGGTAGCCGGCGCGTTCATCGGCTATACCGCCGGGCCCTCGATCTCGCGCTCATGGGGCGTGCGACGGTCCGCGTCGCGTCCGCGGGTGCAGCGAACGTCGCAAACCAATGCGGTGTCCGAGCCGCAGACCATAGGCCAGGCGAGCTCGCCGCCGCCTGTAGCCAGACCTCCCGAGCCTCCACCCGCCACCAGGCCGCCGCCGGTTCAGGGCTTTGAATAAATCGAGCGAGGAAACAATCCGGCGTCTTCGAAAATTTGACACGTCGGGCAAATCACCGGCATAATTTCATCGTCGCAAGAATTGAGAATTGAGCCCGCGCCGGACAACCGGCCGCGGGCTTTTTCAAATCGATCCGTGAACCGCGTTTCATAGCGCCCAGCTTCGCCTGATGCCGTCGAGCGCAGTTTCGTACGACGTCGTGGTTTGCGATGACGGACCGGGTGCCATCGAGGACGGCGTGCAACCGGGAATTGACGAAGTTCCCGTTTTGTTCTAGTGGTGTGAAGGCCTCTACAATCGATCGAGATGAGCGCCATGCTGCGAAAAAAGCGAAACCTGATTGCCGCCGGTTTTCTGATGGCATTCAGTGCGCTGCTTGTCGCAAATGCGCCGAACGTGCGCGGCGATTCCGCTTTGTGCAGCAAGGGTTAGGGAGATTGCTGTGAAACGAGGGTCTCTGCCAAAGATAGTTCGGTACCTACGGGTTATTTTCATCGCGTCGGCTTTTGCAACTGCCGCATCCATCGCTCAAGCGTCGATGACGTGCATGCGGATCGATGAATTTCCTGCTGTTCCAAACTCACCGATCCTGGAAAAGTTGGAAGCGCATGTAAAAGCACTTCCTGGCCTCAAGGATTACCAGATTAAGGATATCAATGGCCGTTTCTTCATTGTCCTGGCCGACGATGGATACTGCTAGGAGACCCCCCATTGCTATCATCAGCTGCTGGACACGCGGAACGGTGTAGTCAGGGACGTCTTTGCCTTCCGAGGTACGGGCAGGCTCTGGGCCTTATTGTCTCCAATGGGCTATTGGCTGGAACGGATGCAGGACGAGTATTCCACCTAGGCATTTGCTACGATCGATAATACCTTCATTGGCGTACAACTGCCTCGCTTTCGCGACACGATTGTCATTGACTCCCCACCGCCGGAGCAAACGAAGTGGCTCCGATCAGTCTGCGACGGGCTTACGAAATAAACAAAACGCGGAGGTATAGTGGCTGAGATACGTCAGATTGGAAGACTGACAATCCACTTCCTGGGAGACAACGCAGCGCAGCTTGGAAATTCGTTCGACAGATCGTTCTCCAGATCGCTCTCTTTCAAAAACGACATGGGCGAGACTGCGCGCACGTACAAAGACATTTACGTCGGTGGTTCGCTGGAAGACCTGCAAGATCAGCCCGACTTTGATCGCGCCGGATTTGATCCCAACTCAAGTGCGGCGCGGAATACCAACGCGTTTGGCAAGACGGCCGGTCCCGATAGCTATTTCATTGTAGTTACGAATAAGAAGCATCATCTAATACAGGATGGCCAGACTTTCGCGTTTCCTGGCTGGGCGCTCACATCTTGGCTGTACAGGCGAGGGCATTTCAAAGCGCTTGCCCCGTCGGGCAAATCACTGGCATAGTTTCACCATCGCAAGAAATGAGAATTGAGCCCGCGCCGGGAAACCGGTCGCGGGCTTTGTCATTCGAGATTTCGGAAATCGGACGGCGGCCGCGGGGCGCACCAATCCTCCACGAAGCGCTAGCCGCAAGGCGCCTCAGCGCGCGCCGCCGTCCGAACCCATTTTAGTTTTGCCGGCGCGCGCGAACGTGCCGGCCCGCGGCCTCCCCTGGGGAGATAGGGTTCGCGCCCGAAATGGCCGCGCCAAAGCGGTCATGCCGCGCATTTTGTTTTGCAACACAGGGAGCAGGCCGCCATGACCGCATATCTGATATCGCTCGCGCTGGCCGGCCTGGTCGCGATCGCGCTGTGGGAGGGATTTTCGTGAGCGCAGAGATCATTCGGTTCATCCCGCGTCCGAACCGCAGCAGCCGCTTGACGGAATTTCTCAGCCAAATGCGATCAGCCATTCGGCAGGACGATCTCACCATGGACCACGCCGACACCGCAGCTTGCGAATATGCCGTGCCCGACGATGACGTGACCGATGCCAAAGACACTCACTGAAATCCGCTCGCTGGCGCGCAGCCACACCCGATCCGCGATCAATGTGCTGCTCGCCGTCATGCGCAACACCAAAGCGCCGGCGCCGGCGCGCATTGCCGCCGCCAACGCCATCCTGGACCGCGGCTGGGGCAAGGCGCCGCAGGCCATCGGGAACGGCGATGACGGCGCGCTTGAACTGATCCACCGTATCGAGCGCGTCATTGTCCATCCTGAAAATTCCGACAGCTAGGGTTTTCGAACCGCTGCTGATGCCCGCCAGGTACAAGGGCGTGTTCGGCGGCAGGGGCTCGGGAAAATCGCATTTCTTCGGCGAACTTCTGGTCGAAACCTGCCAGGCCGAACGTGGCACGCTGGCGGTGTGCATCCGCGAGGCGCAGCGCACGCTGGCGCAGTCCTCCAAGCGGTTGATCGAAAGCAAGATCGCCGGCCTTTGTCTTGGTCACGGCTTCAGGAGTTTCAGCGACAAGATCGCGACGCCGGGTGACGGAATCATCATCTTCCGCGGCATGCAGGATCACACCGCCGATTCCATCAAGTCGCTGGAGGGCTTTCGCATTGCCTGGATCGACGAGGCGCAAAGCTTGAGCGCGCGCAGCCTCGCGCTGCTGCGCCCGACCATCCGCCGCGAAGGTTCCGAGTTGTGGGCGAGCTGGAATCCCCGGCGCAAGGTCGACGCGATCGACGATTTCTTTCGCGCCAAAAAGCCGGACGGCGCCATCCTCGTCAACGCCAACTGGCGCGACAATCCCTGGTTTCCCGCCGTACTGGAAGACGAGCGCAGGACCGATCTGGCGCTTTATCCGGATCGCTACAGCCACATCTGGGAGGGCGACTACGTGCGGGCGTTCGAGGGTGCGTATTTCGCGCAGCTGCTGGCCGAGGCGCGATCACAGGGCCGCATCGGCAAGGTCGCCGCCGATCCCCTGCTGCCGCTGCGGGCCTTTCACGATATCGGCGGCTCCGGCGGCGTTGCCGACGCCTACACGATCTGGATTTGCCAATGGGTCGGGCAGGAGATCAGGATTCTCGACTATTATGAATCGGTCGGGCAGGTGCTCGCCTTTCACGTCCACTGGATGCGCGAGCGGTGCTACGACAAGGCCGTCAACTACCTGCCGCATGACGGCGTCAACCGGAACAACGTCACCGGCAAGACCTATGCCGACCACTGGCGCGACGCCGGCTTCACCGTCGAGCCGCCGGTCAAGAACCAGGGCAAGGGTGCGGCGATGATGCGGATCGAGGCGCTGCGCCGGCTGGGAGCGCAGCTCTGGTTCAACGAGGCCACCACCGAGGCCGGCCGCGATGCGCTCGGTTTCTACCACGAGAAAAAAGACGACGTCCGCAACGTCGGCCTCGGCCCGGAGCACGACTGGTCGAGCCATGCGGCCGATGCGCTCGGCCTGATGGCGGTCTGCTGGGAGGAGCCGGGACGGGCGGCGGGTTTCAACCGGCCGATCCGGTACCGGGAGCAGGGCTGGGTGTGAGGGGGAATAATTTCTGACGGTCGCCGGACCATGGCGCTCACTTGGCGTGTGAGGACGAAAATTCTCTCAGCAAAACAGATGGTCAGGAAGGATTGCTAAAGCAGTGCTGAAGCTATGTGACGCCGAGGCTCTGCTATTTTGCAGGTAACTTTAGCCGGGTGCCGCAGAGTTCGCACGGTGGCTTCGGTATCGGGTTCAAACAATTGGACGTACTGAAATTTAGTCGATCGCGATCACTGACTATCGCTCGATTGTACAAGCTGCCGATTACCAAGGCGTGAATGACACCAGGATCGTCAACGCTCGCGCTTCTGCAAGCCGCGGACATGGCGGGAAAATTGACACGTCGGGCAAATCACATGCATGATTCCAGCATCGCAGGATTTGCAAATCCCGGCCGACGCACCGGCGGTGGGCATTTTTGTTGTGCCTGGCCCTATCGATCCCATCTGAAATTGGCCAGCCGGGGGTCGGCGGCAAAGGCCGCGCGATCGTAGGCGATCGAATGCCGCGGAGATTCGCAGAAGGCGCGCGCGCCCCGCGCATCGAGATGAAGTTTCCACGACATGCGCTCGAGCGGCTCGGGCCTGGTGAAAACCGTGCAACTCAGCAGCGCCAGGTTGGCCCGGCCTTCCGGGTCTCGCATCGATTTGTACCGGATGATCTCGAAGCCATGGCTGCGGACCGCATCGGCGAAGGTCTGGGAGGCCGCGTAATCCGACAGGTGATAGAGGCCTTCGTCATCGAGATACGGTTTGCGCGTGATGTCGCTGCCCCGGGCCGATTTGAAGGCACACGCAAAAGCGGAGTATTCGCCGGGATTGATCGGCCACGGGGTCGCGGGAGATTCCGCGTAGAACAGCGTTCGATGAAAGGCGGCCTCCGCCATCGCGGTGGAGGGATGTTCGGCCGCGTAGAAGACGCCCTTTTCGGCGTTCGGCTTTCGGAATCGCGAGCCGTACGGATTTCTGGCGCTATATCGGAATGGCGTCAGCAGCAGGAAGTTCAGATGCGCGCACTCCCTGGGGATCGGCGGCTTGGTTTCCTCGAGAAGATCTTCAAGGATTTCCTGCTCGGCAAGCGTGTCGGTGATCTTCGTGGTCGAAACCTGATGCTGCGCCTCGACCACGCGCCAGCATTTTCCGGCGAGTTTCGTGGCGCTAGACCGGAGCGCGTCTTGCGTCCAGATATTGGATGACATCGATCAACCCTTGTACCTTCTGAATCCGATTGATCGGGCGGCTTTGCAGGACCGTGTTTTCGTTCTTCAGCCAGGCTCTCGCGACAGCCTCGTCGCCGCCGACGATGGCGTCCAGCGACCGATAGAGGCGAATGAAGAGCGCCGCGAGCTCGAAGGATTTGCCGCTGTTTCGCTCGATCGCATACGATCCGTTCCGCATCCGGGAAACGACCGCCTCCGATACGCCGATGATCGAGGCGAGGGTTTTTTGCGAGACCTCAAGCTTGTCCGCGGCCCGGATCGTGGCTTTGGTGAGGACGGCTCCCTCGTTCGAGGACCGCTGACGGGGTTTGGCTTGGGCCGGCATATTGTTTCCTATGAAAGAAAGTATAAGATATATTTCTGAAGAAATCAACCGGTTTTTGCCCTTTTCGGCCGATCTTGGGGCGTGTCGCCGCCGCGTCGATTTCAATTTCAGGCGCGCGCTGAACGAGGGCGAAGACCGGTACTCACGCTGGCCTCGCTTGATCGGTCCCGAGCAGGTTGGCCCCGGCGCTCTCATCCGAAATTCGCCGGGGTCGGCGGCAAAGGCCCGGCGCGTCGCGGCGCTCACCTTGGATGTGAGGGGGCAAATTCTTTCAGTGAAACAGCTAGTCGGAAAGAATTGCCGAAGCGGTGCTCAAGCCGGATGACGCCGAGGTTCTGCGATTTGACAGCTGGCTTTAATCAGGTCCTGTGCAGTTAAGACGGTGGGTTCGGTCCCGGCTTCAAATAATTGGACATACTGAAATTTAGCCGACCGCGATCAATGACCGTCGCTCGATTATACGACTTGCGAATTACCAATGCGTGAATCACTTCGCAATCGCGAAAGCCTCGCGCTCCTGCAACCGCTGGCGGCATGACCCGAATTTGACGCGTCGGGCAAATCACCTGCATAATTTCAGCATCGCAAGCATTGCAAAGCCCGCGCCGGGAGACCGGCCGCGGGCTTTTTGATTCCGGCGGCGCATTTTTGCAGCGCCGATCATCGGGCAACCTCAACGGCCGCGCTTTGGACGGGCCCGCCGGCGCGCCCGGGAATGACGCTTAACCCGAACGATCCGAGAGAGAATCCAAATGTCCAGGATGTCCACGTCCGACCTGAAGGCTATGCTCGCCGCCGAGAAGGCGGATGCGCTGGCGGCGATCTCGGCGGCGCGGCTTGCCGAAGAGCGCGCCGACGCGATGGACTATTATCTCGGGCATATGGCCAAGGACATGCCGGCGCAGGACGGCCGCTCGCGCGCCGTGTCGAGCGATGTCGCCGATACCATCGAGGGCCTGATGCCGAATTTGATGGATATCTTTGCCGGCTCCGATGAAGTGGTCCGCTTCGAGCCGGTCGGCCCCGAAGACGAGGCCGCCGCCGCGCAGGAGACCGATTACGTCAATCACGTCTTCATGCAGCAGAATCCCGGCTTCATGATTCTGTATTCCTTCATCAAGGATGCGCTCTTGTCGTCGCTGGCTTTCTCGGAGCGGTTTGGCTCGGGATCAAAGTGATGCTTGGCAGATGATCCCTGCATTTCTGTTGCTTGTTGCGCTGCTGGATTTATCTCCCGCGCAGGCAGTTCCCTGCTGGGCCCTGAAGCGGGCCGTCGCGCAATATGGCGAGGCCGCCGTGGAATCCTGGGCCCGATCGAAAGGTATCTCCGACAAGGAGATCGAGAGGGCGAGGCGATGCCTCAAGCAGTGAGGCAGTCGAAGCCGCTCTATCGGATTCGCGAGGTCGACGGGCAGGACGATGACATCGCCGATACGCTCGCGGACCTGCACCGCCTGACGTTTTTTGGCGGCGCAGCGGTTCCGGCATTCGACGGCGGCTACTGGTGGCTGGCGTATCGCGGGGCGATGCCTGTCGCCTTTGCCGGGGTCGTGCCATCGACGCATGTCCGCAATGCGGGATACGTCTGTCGTGTTGGCGTGTTGAAACAGCATTGCGGACGGCGGCTGCAGCTGCGCCTGATGCGCGCGATGGAATTGTGGGCGCGGCGCAATGGCTGGAGCTGGCTTGTTTCAGATACCACCCAAAATGTCGCCTCCGCCAACAATTTCATCCGGGCCGGCTATCGGCTGTTCCAGCCGCCGTGTCCGTGGGCATATCCCGACACGCTGTATTGGCGTAAATTCATCGGGCCGGTCCCATCTCTTCATGGCACCTATCCAAAAAGGCTGTAACCCACCCTGATCCCTTGGCTCTACTCTTTGGGCAGAACCGTAAAAGCGCTGTATGGTTCGCTGCCGGCTGGAATATTCTCGCGCCGGCCCAACGATCGGCCGTCGACGGCCGATCAATCAAAGAGGGAAGGGACAAGCCGACCATGACTGCCAGACCTCAATTACCGGACCGGGCGCCAAGGGAGAAGGGTGCTCCGACCGCCCTCGACGGTCTGCTGGTCATCGATTTCACCCGGGTCGTCGCCGGTCCTGCCTGTACGCAAACGCTGGCCGATTTCGGTGCCGAGGTCATCAAGATCGAGAACCCGGACGGTGGCGACGATACGCGGCACTATGAACATGCCGACCTTGCCGGTGAAAGTGCCGCGTTTGTCAGTTTGAATCGCAACAAGAGGGGCATCGCGCTCGATCTCACCAAGCCAGAGGCCTGCGACGTCGCCCGCGCGTTGATCGCGCGGGCCGACGTGGTGGTGGAGAACTTCTCCTCCGGCGTGATGAAAAAATATGGTCTCGACTACGCGTCGGTCGCGCCGGCCAATCCGCGCCTGGTCTATTGCTCGATCTCGGCCTATGGCCGGAAGGGCCCGTTCGCATCCCGGCCCGGCTTCGATCCGATCACCCAGGCCGAAAGCGGATTCATGTCGCTCAACGGCTTCCCCGATGGGCCGCCGGTGCGGACCGGGCCGCCGGCGGTCGACATGCTGACGGGCATGTCGGCCTGCAACGCCATTCTGCTGGCGCTATATGCCCGCGATCGGCTGGGCCTTGGGCAGCATGTCGAGGTGGCGCTGTTCGACATTGCGCTCGCGATGACGCAATTTTACGGCATGGCCTATTTGATGACGGGGGTGAATCCGAGCCGTCAGGGCAATTCACCGAACGGTTCTCCCTCCGTCGGCCTCTACCATGCCTCCGACGGACCATTTTATATCGCCTGTGCCAACGACCGGCTGTACCGCCGTCTTGTCATCGAGGTGCTCGGCCGTCCCGATCTTGCCAGCGGGGAATTCGGCGATCGTCGTTCGCGAACCGCCAACAGGGACAAGTTGCGCGCGATCCTTACCGGGATTTTTGTGCAGGATCTTCGCCAGAACTGGATGACCAAAATGAAGGCGGCGAATATTCCCGTAGGCTACCTTCGCACCGTCGAGGAAGCCTTCAATTCGCCCGAGGTGCGCGAGCGCCATCGCCTCAGCCAGATTCCGCACCCCGCCGCAGGCCATGTGCCGAATATCGAAACACCGCTCAATCTTGGCCTGACGCCGGTGATCGATCCCGTCGCCTCACCCTTGCTGGGCCAGCACACCAGCGAAGTCTTGCGCAAGAATCTCGGCTATGATGATGCGCGCATCACGGCGCTTGCCGAGGCCGGAGTCTTTGGGATGGTCGCGACGGTTGGAGCCGCCTGACGTTTGAACTGCGCCGCTTGCCTGGCAAGCCCAGCGCCTGGAACATTTCCCGATTTCAAATCCCGCCCGGTGGCCTGATGGCCGCCGGGCTTTTTTTCGTTCTTGGATAACCGCTTCGGCTGCCAACGCTTCAGTTTCGCTGTTTTGAGCGCAATAGCGGGTCGGGGCCATAGCCGTTCGTGCCGGCGGTGCCGGGCAGGCAGCCGATTTCGACAAATCCCCAGATCGTCAGCGCGAATGCCGCCAGCACCAGGATGGTGTGCAGCACCGCGCCTGCGGTTTCCGCGAACCATGCAAGCTTTGCGAACTCACCGAGCACGCCAGGCACCACATAGAATGGGACGAGCCACCAGGCACTCTTGTCGCGGTCATGCAGCCGCTCGGTCGTGAAGGAGGCATTCCAAAGCAGCCAGGGGAACAGCACGACGACAACCGCTATGATGAAGAGTGGTGCTGCGATGCCGGCAGCGGTGAACAGGATGATGGCGGCCATCAGGCCGGCGCCGACAGAGATGAGAACCGAGCGCCAGTATTTGGCCCGGCTGATCCGCCCGCTGGCGCCGAACAGGAACTCGAGCAGGTCTTCCATGTTACCCCGGCACGTATGTGCCGGCAGGTCCGGCACCGAATATGTCGTTTACAGGCAGGGCAGGGTTCAAACGGCCGGCGGCGGCTTCATCGGCCCGGTCCTCGCAATGCAAGGAATGAGGCCCAATCTCAAAAAGGGTCCGCCCGGAGGGTTTTTCTCGTCGTCGGTTCGGCGCATATTGAAAGTGCGAGCGCCGCACCGATCGTCCGGCTGCGAGGCTGCCACCTTCCGTCATCTCATCTGAGGAGTTGTTCCATGACGCACGCCATCCGCTTTCATAAGACCGGGGGTCCCGAGGTTCTGGTCTGGGAGGAAGTCAAGCTTGGCAAGCCCGGCGCTGGAGAAGCGCGCATCCGCCACACCGCCGTGGGGCTCAACTTCGTCGATATCTACAACCGCTCGGGCGTCTATCCCATCCAGTTGCCGAGTGGCCTGGGCGGCGAGGGTGCCGGCGTGGTCGAGGAAGTCGGACCCGGGGTCACCGATCTGAAGCCGGGCGACCGCGTTGCTTATGGCGCCGCGCCGCTTGGCGCCTATGCCGAGGAGCGGTTGATTCCCGCCGATCGGCTGCTCAAGCTGCCCGATGGCATCGATGACAAGACCGCGGCCGCGATGATGCTGAAAGGCCTGACGGTGCAATATCTCATCCGTCAGACCTACCGCGTCAAGTCAGGCGACACGATCCTGCTCCACGCCGCGGCCGGCGGCGTCGGCCTGATCCTCGGACAGTGGGCAAAGCATCTCGGCGCCACCGTCATTGGAACGGTCGGCAGCGACGAGAAAGCAAAACTCGCAAAGGCGCATGGTTGCGCGCACACCATCGTCTATTCGCGCGAGGACTTCGTGAAGCGCGTCGAGGAAATCACGGAAGGCAGGAAAGTGCCAGTGGTCTATGACTCCGTCGGCAAGGACACGTTTTTGAAATCACTGGACTGCCTCGCTCCGCTCGGTGTCGCCGCGCTGTTCGGCCAGTCTTCCGGCAGTGTCGAGCCGCTCAATCTCGGCCTGCTCGCACAAAAGGGGTCGCTCTTTGTCACCCGCCCGACCCTGAACACTTACGCCGCCAAGCGCGAGAACCTTGTCGCCATGGCGAAGGAGCTGTTCGAGGTCGTGCTCTCTGGCGCGGTCAAGATAGAAGTCCACCAGACCTACCCGCTAAAGGACGTCGCCAGGGCGCATGCCGATCTCGCCGCGCGCAAGACCACGGGATCGACGGTGCTATTGGTCTGAGAATCACTCGCCATGGCCAGCGTTCTCTTCCTCCTGCCGGCGCGGGATTTCGATCCAAGTGAAGCCGCCGTGAGCTGGCAGGTGCTGGTGAACGCGGGCCATGTCGTTGCATTTGCGACGCCGGACGGACGGCCCGCTGTGGCCGACGACATGATGCTGACGGGACAAGGCCTGGATCCCTGGGGCGCGATCCCGCTGCTGCGGAATTGGCCGCTGATAGGACTTTTGATGCGGGCCAACCGGGACGCGCGCGAGGCCTATGCCGGAATGATAGCCGATCCGAACTATGGCGCGCCACAGCGTTGGGATGCCGTCGGCGCGTCCGCATTCGATGGGCTGCTGTTACCCGGCGGGCATCGCGCGCGTGGCATGCGTAGTTACCTCGAGAGCGAGACGTTGCAGCGTCTTGTCGTCGGTTTTTTCGAGGCCGGGAAGCCGGTGGCGGCGATCTGCCACGGCGTGCTGCTGGCCGCGCGCAGCATTTCGAAGCGCACGGGCCGTTCGGTGCTTCACGGCTACCAAACGACCGCCTTGACCTGGGCGCTCGAGCGCAGCGCCTGGAGGGTCGCCCGCGTCACGCGGTTTTGGGATCCCAACTATTATCGGACTTACCTGGAGCAGGAAGGACAGCCGGACGGCTTCATGTCGGTGCAGCAGGAAGTCACGCGCGCGCTCGCAAGCGCGCAGGATTTTAAGGATGTCCCGCAGACAGATCCGGACTACCGCCGAAAAACGTCCGGCCTGCAGCGCGATTCCATCGATGACGCAAGACCGGCTTTCGTGGTCCGGGATCATAACTATGTTTCGGCGAGGTGGCCCGGCGATGCCTATACTTTCGCCAGGACCTTTGCCGGCATGTTGAGCGAACCCAAATAAGGCCTCACGCCGATAGTGTCGACCAACCTGAAAAGGGCGGTCGCCGTTTTTTTATTTTCCCGAAATACAACTTAAAGGTGCTTAACGGGTTGCCGTCGCTCGAAAGCGCGATAGATTTCCAACGTCAGGTGGCCCGGCGGCGTCACCTGCCGGCTCGGCATGCACCGAGGCCAGGCGGCCAGATAGAGGAAATGGCCGGGGCGACCGCCGTCACGGAGGAACCGGCAATGGCCAAGAAGAGCAGCGCATCGCGGCAACAAACCGTTCTGACCCAGGCGAATTTGCAGGCGCATCACCAGAGTTTGCCGAAGTCGCGTCACGGGCATTCTTTCGCACCCAACAAGGTGCCGGATAAATTTCATACGCTCGTCGACCCCGACAAGAATCCGCCGCAGCCGTGGCGGGATCTGCCAGTGCCGCCCGGCCTGCCGCCGTACCGGATGAACCTTGATACCATCATCGATGACGCGACGATGGCGACGATCCGGAAATCGGGCAAACTCGTCTTTCACTCTGTCGGCGACACCGGCGGGGTGAATACGTCAACCTACATCGACGGCGTCACACGGTTCATGGAATGCGATTTCACGCACAACGCCAATGCCGCCGACCGGCCGTCCTTCTACTATCATCTCGGTGACGTCGTTTATTATGACGGGGAGGGAGCAAACTACTGGCCCGAATTTTACGAGCCCTACCTGCAATATCCCGCGCCCATTGTCGCCATCCCAGGAAACCACGACGGTGACGTCAACCCGGCGACCGGAGAGACCAGCCTGCAGGCCTTCGTGCGGAATTTTTGTTCCCAGTCGGCGGTGATCAGTCAGGACAACCGCGATGCGCCGCGGCGCACGATGACGCAACCCAATGTGTTCTGGACGCTCAATACGCCGCTGGTTACGATCATAGGCCTGTACAGCAACTGCCCGGAAGGCGGCCAGATCGGTGAAACACAGAGGCAGTGGTTCGTTTCCGAACTAAAGGGGGCACCTGCGTCGCTTCCGATCATTCTCGCGGTTCATCATCCGATATATTCGGCCTACGGCTCGCATCCCGGCAGCACCCGATTGAAGAAACTCCTGGAGGATAGTTGCTCCGAAGCGCAGCGGGCGCCTGACGTCGTGCTGACCGGACATGTTCACGACTACCAGCGCTTTTCGGCGCCGCTCTTCAACAAAAAGAATGTTCCATTCATTGTCGCCGGCGCCGGAGGCTACAACAAGCGGCTGCACGTGATCGGCAAGGTGTTTCAGGAGGCCAAGGCGGCGAACAAGCTTCCGGTTCAAATCGAGAGCGAACCCGAACTGCTGGAGAACTTCAACGATTCCGAGCACGGCTATTTGAGGATCACGGTGACAAGGAAGGATATCACCGTCGACTATGTGGCGGTGCCTGACCCGAGCACCAGTCCAAAGGACGCTGTCTTGCCCCCGTATGACACGGTGAAGGTCTCGCCGCCGTAACGACGGCCACCGCGAGCGTCACTTCCTGCGCAGCTGCTATCTCTTCGGCCTCTAGCCGAGGAGCAGGCTGTTATGCTTTGATACGGTCCGGCCGGGGGCTTGAGGAAGCCCTGAAATCAAGCCGTGTGAAACGGCGAATGCCTTGGCTAAGTCAACGCCTTGGCAAAGGCAAAGGGAGGACAAGCTGTTGGAAAAACGCGGCCGAACCCTGCTGGCCAAAATCTGGGACCAGCATGTCATTGCTCAGGTCAGTGACGATACCGATCTCCTGCATATCGATCGCCATTTGCTGCACGATCTCGGCGGCTCGCGCGGCCTGCTCGATCTCAAAAGCCGCAACCTCCCGGTCCACAATCCGGAGCTGACGTTCGCAACGCCGGATCACGCGATTTCGTCGGCGCGGGGACGGGCCGGCACCAGCAAGACCGGGCAGGAATTGCTGGAGGGCTTGCGGGTGGAAACATCGGCCAGCGGCATCGCAATGTTCGATATCGACGAGCCGGGTCAAGGCATCGTGCATGTCATCGGCCCCGAACTCGGCCTTAGCCTTCCCGGGTGCCTGATCGTCTGCGGCGACAGCCATACCTGCACGCATGGCGGCCTGGGTGCGCTGGCTTTCGGGATCGGGTCGAGCGAGCTGACGCACGTGCTGGCGACGCAGGCGCTTATCCAGCGGCGCCCGAAAACCATGCGCGTGAAGTTCGAGGGCCGGCTGTCTTCGGGCGTAACCGCCAAGGATCTCATTCTCGCGCTGATCGGCCATGTCGGCGCTGCCGGTGGCACCGGCTACGCTGTTGAATATGCCGGTAGTGCCATCCGCGATATGCCGATCGAGGGGCGGCTCACCATCTGCAATCTGTCGATCGAGCTCGGCGCCAAGATGGGCATGATCGCGCCGGACGAGAAGACCTACGAATATATTCGCGGCAGGCGCTACGCGCCGCAGGGCGAGATGTGGCGGCGGGCGGTCGAGGCATGGCGTCAGCTTCCAAGCGACCCGGATGCGGTATTCGATCGGGAGGTCGTCATCGATGTCGAGACCATCATCCCGCAGGTGACCTGGGGTATCAGCCCCGAACATGTCGTGGGCGTCGACGGTTACGTTCCCAATCCAGCGGAAATTGCCGATCCGGCGCGTCGCGCCGCGATTGAAACCGCCATCGATTATATGGGTCTCAAGCCCGGCGCGCCGATCATCGGCACGCCGGTCGATTGGGTCTTCATCGGGTCATGTACCAATAGCCGGCTGAGCGATCTGCGCGCGGCCGCCGAGATTGCGCGCGGCCGCAAGGTCGCGCCGGGTGTGCGCGCCTGGGTGGTGCCAGGTTCGGAGACGATCAAGCGGGATGCCGTTGCCGAGGGGCTCGACAAGCTGTTCACCGATGCGGGTTTTGAGTGGCGTGAGCCGGGATGTTCGATGTGTCTCGCCGCCAATGGCGAAATCGTGGCGCCCGGCCAGCGCTCGGTATCGACATCGAACCGCAATTTCATCGGCCGCCAGGGGCCGCGCGCCCGCACCCATCTGGCGAGTCCGGCGACGGCGGCTGCGAGTGCGATTTCGGGCGCTATCGCCGACGTGCGGACCATGGAGCGATAGATGCCGAAACCCTTTACCAGGCTTGCCGCGATTGCGGCTCCGATCATGCGCAGCAACATCGACACCGACGTGGTTATTCGTATCGAGCGCCTCGTCGGCAACTCCGTTCGTGGAACCCTTGGCAAATGGGCGTTTGGTTCGCTGCGCTATCTGCCGGACGGCTCGGAGAATCCCGAATTCATTCTCAACCGCGAGCCCTATCGGCAGGCGGAAATTCTGATCACCGGCCCGAATTTTGGCTGCGGCTCGTCCCGCGAAGGGGCGGTGTGGTCGCTGCAGGAACTTGGCATCCGCGCCATCATCGGCTCGGGGTTCGGGGATATTTTCTTCGCCAACTGCTTTCAGAATGGAATCCTGCCGATTGTGGTCGACAAGGCGATCGTCGACGGTCTTGCTGCCGAGGTCGAGAGCACCCAGGGAGCCGGCCGTGTCAGCGTCGATCTTGAAGAGCAGGCGATCACTTCACCATCTGGCCAACGGCACAGCTTCGAGATCGATCCGCGCCGTCGCGCCGGCCTGTTGAAGGGGCTTGACGAAGTCGAACTGACGCTGCAGCGCGACGCTGAAATCCGCGCCTTTCAGGCGGCTGACTGCATCGAGCGGCCATGGATCCATTTTGCAGGGAAATTGGCATGAACGCAGGGTCGAACATGATCAAGGTCGCCGTGGTCGGCGGCGAGGGCATCGGCCCCGAAGTGACGGCGCAGTCGCGCCGGATCCTCGATTGGTTCGCCGCCAGGCGCGGCATTCCCCTGATTTTGCGCGAAGCGCACTATGGGCTCATTCCCTATCTGGCGACCGGCAAGGTGTTGCCGGCGGATACCGCCGAGGCGATGGAAGAAGCCGACGCCATCCTCTGGGGCGCGACCGGCGGCCCGGAAACCAAGGAAGTGCCGGCGGCGGCGCGCAAGGAAGGCGGCCTGCTGTCACTGCGCAGCAAGTACGATCTTTACGCCAATCTGCGGCCCATCCGCGCCAATCCGGCGCTGGCCGAGTCGGCGCCGCTCAAGGCGCAGGTCCTGAAGGGTGTCGACTTCGTCATCATCCGCGAGCTCACCAGCGGCATCTATTTTGGGGAGCCGCGCGGCATCGAAACGCTGCCTGACGGGCAGCGCCGCGGGTTCAACACCGAACAGTACACCACCAGCCAGATCCGCCGCGTGGCGCGCTCCGCTTTCGAGCTGGCGCGCACCCGAAGCGGAAAGGTCTGCTCGGTGGATAAGGCCAATGTCCTCGAAACCAGCGTGTTGTGGCGCGAGGAAGTCATCGCGCTCCACGCCGAGGAATTCTCCGATGTCGAGCTCACGCATCTGTATGTCGACAACGCGGCCATGCAGATCGTAAGGGAGCCGTCGCAGTTTGATGTCATGGTGACCGGAAATATCTTCGGCGACATTCTCTCCGATTGCGCCGCGATGGCGTCGGGCTCACTCGGGATGCTGCCGTCGGCATCGCTGGGTCCGGTCGACCGCTTCGGCCGCCGCAAGGCGCTTTACGAACCGGTTCATGGCAGCGCGCCTGACATTGCGGGCAAGGGCATCGCCAATCCGCTCGGCTCCATTCTCAGCGTCGCCATGATGCTGCGCATGACGCTGGATCGGCCCGAAGAGGCGGACCTGCTCGAAAAAGCCGTCGACACCGCGCTGGCGGCCGGCGCGAGAACGGCCGATATTGCCGAGCCGGGCCGGCCTCGACTTTCGACCCGGGAAATGGGCGATGCGGTGCTGAATGCACTGGAAAAAGTCGCGGGCAAGGAGAGGGAGGACGCGTGATGGCGGGGCACGTCACAAGACGTTCGGCGCTGACGGTCATTGCCGGTGGTGGCGCATTGCTTGCAGCGGGGCGCGCATCGGCCGAAGCCAAGCCGGGTCGCGCAATATACCCGGTCGCGGTACCGATCTATCAGTCGCAGTTCGTGGCCGATCGGGCCGGGTTCTTTAAGGAAGCGGGCCTCGACTGCAAGCTGATCCAGGGCGGAAACGGCGTCAAGACGCGCGAAATCATCGCCTCATCGCAAGGCGACGTTGGTATCGGCGACGTGACCCATCCGATGCAGCTCAGCAATCATGGCCGTGCCGGTCGGATCCTGATGCCGACAGACACGCGCAGCAGCTCGGTGATGTTCATCATCCGCAAGGATCTCTGGGATCAGGGCATTACCACGCTGGAGAAGCTGACGGAGTGGAAAAGGCCGGATGGCCGCAAGCCGATTGTCTCGGTGTCGTCGCTCGGAGGCACCAACCACGTCTGGTCGTCCTACTACATGGAGACAATGGGGCTCGCCGAGAAGGTAACCTGGATCGGAACCGGCAATGTCGACACCATGCTGGGCTCGCTCAAGACCAAACAGGTCGACGTTCTCGTAAGCTCGCTGTCACTGCTGAATGATTCGATGGAGCAGGGCTGGGGGACGCTGTTGTTCGATGGAACCGATGAGGCGATCTGGAACAAGTATATCGGCGGCAAGGTGCCGGTGACCGCGCATTTCACCGTGCAGTCGACCATCGACAAGGACCCACCCAAGATGCAGGCCTTCGTCACGGCACTATGGCGCGCAACGCAATGGATCAAGACCCACTCGCCAGACGAGATCTATGACGCGATCGAACCGTATGTCGGCAGCACGTCGCGCGGCGCCAATATTCTCGAAATCACGGCATTGAAAAAGGTCGCGGACTATAATGGCGCCGTCGATGCGGCGAGTTTCGCGCGTGGCGAAAAGGTCTGGTTCCGGGAAATGACCGGTATCAAGCCGCTGACGATTGCCGAGGTCGTCAGTCCTGACTTTACCGAGGCGGCGCGAAAAGCGTATCCCGGTTGAAGGCCTGCGAGTTGAAAGCCCAGGACGAATTTGCAATGCCGCCCGATCGGTCGCCGGATGTTCATCGGATCGATGTCAGGGGATTGAGCAAATCGTTCCAGCTTGCGGGTACCGCGATCGAGGCGGTGCGCGATGTCTCCTTTAGCGTTCGACGCGGTGAATTCGTTGCCTTGTTGGGACCGTCCGGCTCCGGCAAGAGCACGATCCTCAACATGATCGCGACTCTGATAAGGCCGAGCAGCGGCCAAATCCTGATCGATGGCGTGCCGGTCGTTTCCGGCAAGGCGACGCCTAATGTCGGCTATGTGTTCCAGCGCGATACGTTGTTTCCCTGGCGCACGGTGGCCGACAATATCGGCTACGGCCTGCAGCTCGCAGGCCGTCCCGATGCCGAGCGCAAGGACCGCATCGCGGCCTGCGTGGCGCAAGCCGGTCTTCTGGGCTTCGAGCAAGCCTACCCGTCGGCCCTGTCTGGCGGCATGCGCCAGCGCGCGGCGTTGATGCGAACGCTGGTGGTCGAGCCGCAGATCCTGCTGATGGATGAACCATTCGGCGCGCTCGATACCCACACCAAGATCGACATGCACGAGGTGTTGCTGCGAATTTGGGAGCGCGAGCAGCAAACGGTTCTGTTCGTGACGCATGATCTCGGCGAGGCCCTGACGCTGGCCGACCGCATCATCCTGTTTTCGGCGCGCCCGGGCCAGATCAAGGATATCTTCGAGGTGGATTTCCCGCGGCCGAGGGATGCCGTGAAGGTGAGGGAGACACCGCGCTACGCCGAACTGTTCCAGCACATCTGGCACTCGCTCGGGGAGGAATTCGTCAGGGGCCGCAAGCCATGAGGATGGCGCGTCGACCCGTCAGTACATTGGCCTGGCAGGCACTGATCTGCACTGCCGTTTTGTCGATCTGGCAATGGGGCTATGATCTGCATGCCAGCCTGCCCTGGCTGGTGCCTGATTTGCTCGATCCGTATTTCGTCTCCAAACCCTCCGAAATCTTCGAGCACTTTCTGATCCTGAGCTGCTTCAAATCCAAATTGGGCGTATTCAATGGATGGTTCAACGGCGACTTTGCCAAATGCATGGCTCGCACCGAAAACAATCTCTGGGTTGCCACCGGCATCACCCTCAAGAACACGTACTTTGGCTTCATCACCGGCGTGTCGAGCGGTTTTGCGGCCGGATTGATTCTGGGGCGATCGGATCGGCTGAGCGCGATTTTCCAGCCCTTCATCACCGCCGTGAATTCGATTCCCAAAATCGCGCTGGCGCCGATCATCGTGCTGGCATTCGGCATCGGCGACACTTCGAAAGTCGTGACCTCCTGGATCGTGGTCGTGTTCCTGGTGTTCTTCAACACGTTCGAAGGCGCGCGCTCGATCGACGAGGGCTTTGTCAATGTCGCGCGGTTACTCGGCGCCAGCGAATGGCAGATCACCCGTACTGTGGTGATTCCATCGACCATGGCCTGGGTGTTTGCCTCGCTCTCGCCGGCGATCTCCTTTGCCCTGATTGGCGTGATCGTCGGCGAATTCATCGGGGCGGAACGAGGAATCGGCCGTCTGATCATCGAGTCGGAGGCGCGCGGTGAAGCGTCGGGAATGATGGTCGCGGTGATCGTGCTGATGCTGGTGGGGGTAGCACTTTCCGCCATGATCCGGCGGCTGCAGGCCTATCTGTTGCGCTGGCAGCAGCACAATATGGTAGAATAACTGGCAACGATACTGGCAGGTAAAGGGTCTTCCGATGAGCATACAGGTCTACGGGTTCTGGCGATCGATTGCGTCATTTCGTGTGCGGGTCGCCTTGAGGCTCAAGGGCCTGCCGTTCGAGGAAATCCCGATCGACATCCTTTCCGGCGAGCAATTCAATCCGGGTTATGATGCGGTCAATCCCGAGCATGTCGTGCCGACCTTCATTCACGACGGCCAATCCCTGTTCCAGTCGATGGCGATCATCGAATATCTCGACGATATCCAGAGCGAACCTCGGCTGTTGCCGCGGGACGCCAAGGAGCGCGCCTATGCCCGCTCGCTGGCGCTGATGAATATTGCCGACGCCCACCCGCTGGTGGTGCCGCGTGTCCGCAATCATCTGGCGAAGGCGTTTGGCGCCGACGCCAAGGCAATCGAGAATTGGGGCAAGCATTGGACCACCGAAGGGCTTGCCACTTACGAACGCCTGCTCGCCCGCCGCGCGCCGGCGCCGTTTGCGCTCGGCACCGAGCCAGGCCTTGCCGATATCTGCATCGCCGGCCAGGTCGTCGGTGCGCATTTCCTCAAACTTGAGCTAGGCGCGTATCCGCTGGTGGCCGGTCTTGCCGACCGCTGCTTCAAAATGCCGGAATTCGCAACCTCGCATCCGTTCGAGCAGCCCGGATACAAAACCGCCGGCGCCCATCACTGAGCGCGCCGGCGCTTTCGGGTATAACGAGCCTCAGACATCCAGCCCCAGCACGCGTGCGGCATTGCCGCCGGCGATCTGCGCAAGCGTGACCTCGTCCATCCCGTTTACCCCCGCGACGTGCCCGATCGGATTGTATTCGGCCATGTCGAAGGGATAATCGGTGCCCATCACGATACGATCGGGGCCGAATACGTCGATCAGATAGGCGAGCTGGTGATAGCTGAAGACCACGGTGTCGAGATAGACCTGCCGCAGATAGGTCGTCGGCGGCAACGGCAAATCGCCGTGCGAGTCCTGGCGCGCGCCCCAGGCGTGATCGATCCGCCCGGAATAGCCCGGCAGATAGCCGCCGCCGTGCACCGCCATCAGCTTCAAATCAGGAAAGCGCGCCAGCGTTCCCGAAAAGATCAGGTTGTGAAGCGCAAGCGTCGTCTCCAGAGGGTTGCCGAGCACGTTGTTGAAATAGAAGTGGGTCAGGCGATCGCCGTGGGTGAATCCGTTCGGGTGCATCATGATGAATGCCCCGAGTTGCTCGGCGCGGGCAAAGAACGGACGGAATTTCGGATCGGACAATTCCTGGCCGTCGACATTGGTCAGGATTTCGACGCCCTTCAGTTTCAGGTCCTTCATCACGTAATCGAGTTCGCGGACGGCGAGTTCCGGTTCCTGCAAGGTAACGACGCCGAGTCCGACAAACCGGTCGGGCTTGCGCGCGCAATATTCCGCCACGCCATCATTGGCGAGACGATGGGCCGCTTCCGCGATTTTGGGATCGACAGAATAGTAGCACTGGGGCGGCGCCGGCGCCACGACCTGGATGTCGATGCCCATCTTGTCGAGGTCGAACAGGCGACGATCGATCGTGGTCATGACCTCGCCGATGTCCTTCTCCTGCTGCGCATTGATTTCCCTGGTGGCGGCATCGGCAAAATGTGCCAGCGGAACGCGGGCGAGATCGACATGGGGCTGGGCGAGCTTGGCGGCCTGCGGCACGACGATGTGGGCGTGGATGTCGATCGTCGTGGAGGACGGACGCCGGGCGAGGCCGTCTGCGTCGTGGGTGCGAGCGGCGGTGCGGCCATAGCGGTTCTTGCGATCGATCATTGAAGTTTCTCTGCTGTTGCGTGGGTTGTTCGGGGCATGATCACGAGGTGGGGGATTCAGGATTTGGACGCCGGACGCTGGGTCCAGCGGACGGAGACCGTCGTGGCGTCGGCCTCGCCAAGGCCCGCGGCTTCGGCTTCCTCAAAGCAAGCAAGCGCGCTTGAGGCGACCGGGAGTTCTGCATGGATTGAAGCCGCGAATTGCACGGCGGTGGCCAGATCTTTCTTCGCCGCCGTGATGCCGAATGCGGTCTCTTCAAGGGGCGCCCCGCCGAGAACCTTTGCGATGATGGCGCCGCGCCCCTTCATGGCGGCAGGCGCGCCGGCGGTATCGGACAGGATATCGATCAGCCGATCGGGTGGAAGATTGAGCGGCTTGCAGATGGTGAGCGCCTCGCCGAGCGCCTGCCAGTAGACCAGCAGCGGCAAATTCACGGCAAGCTTCATGGTCGCCCCGGCGCCGAGTGGCCCGACATGTTCGATACGGCGACATAGCTGCTCGAGCAACGGCATGGCCCGCGCGACATCGGCGTTGGCACCCCCGACAAGACCAAACAGCTTGCCTTCCCGCGCGGGAACCTTGCTCCCGCCGACTGGGCATTCGACAAAGGCAGCGCCCAGCTGCGCCACCGCGGTGCCGACCGATATCATGGTGTCCGGGCGAACCGTGCTCATGTCGATGACCAGCTTGCCGGCAAGCTTGGCTTTGAGGAGGCCGTTGCGGCCGCGATACACCGCCTCGGTCGCCGCGTCGTTCAACAGCATGGCGATGACGACATCGCAGCCTTCGGCGAGTTCCGCGGGAGATGCGAACAGCTTCGCGCCGGAATCGACCAGGGGTTTGGTCTTGGCGGAATCGCAATTCCAGACGCCGACTTCATGCCCGACCGACATCAATCGCTGCGCGATCGATGATCCCATTCGTCCCGTTCCACATACACCGATTTTCATTGTTTTGACCTCACGGGTGGATTGTTTAGCCTAATGGGCGTGGAAGACGCCAAGATTTTGCGTGATCAGGGCGTCGTTGTTCAGGAGCTCGCCGGCGTCGCCGGCGAATACGCAGCGTCCGGTGTTGAGGATGACCGCCTGATCCGCAACATCGAGCGCCAGTTGGCGGTTTTGTTCGACCAGGACGATGGACTGTCCTTCCTGCTTCAGCCGCTTGATGGTGCGGCCGACCTCGGCGACGATCAGGGGGGCAAGACCTTCCGACGGTTCGTCGAGCAGAAGCACGCGGGGATTGCCCATCAGGGCGCGGCCAATGGCCAGCATCTGCTGCTCGCCGCCGGAGAGCGTGCCGGCGAACTGGGCGTGGCGTTCCCGCAACCTTGGAAACAACTCGTAGATCCGCTCGACATTCCAGGGTTTTTCGGAGCTGCGTTCGCGCTGCTGCGCCACGATGAGGTTTTCCCGAACCGTGAGCGAGGGAAAGATCCGGCGTCCCTGTGGTACCAGACCGATGCCGAGGCGCGAAATGCGTTCGGGGCTGAGCCCTCCGATCGGCTCGCCAAACAGACGGATTTCGCCGTCCTTCGGTTTCAGGAAGCCGACGATCGTCGAGATGCAGGTGGTCTTGCCCGCGCCATTGCGCCCGAGCAACGCCAGCACGCCGCCTGCCTGCAGCGAAAAGCCCACGCCGTGCAGGATATGGCTGTCGCCATAAAAGGCGTGCACGTTCGTCAGACTGAGTGCCTCAGCTGCCAAGATAGACCTCGCGCGTTCGCTCATCCGCGATCACCATATCGCGTTCGCCATCGACAATGACGCGGCCGTAGTTGAGCAGCGTTACGGTCTCCGCGAGGTCCAGAGCCGTATCCATGTCGTGCTCGATCATGATCACGGCGGTCTCCCGCGGGATCGAGGCGATCAGCGATTTCACAGTCGACCGTTCGGTATTGGAGAGACCCGCCAGCGGCTCGTCCAGCAGCAGCACGCGGGGCTTTTGCGCCAGCGCCATCGCGAGCTCAACCCGGCGCTTCTCGCCGTAGGCGATCTCCGACACCGGATGGTCGGCCAGGTGCAGAAGCCCGACCGTATCGAGGGTGCGGCGGGCCTCACCCGCGAGATCGCCGTAAAACGACAATGGCCGCCACATCTGCCAGCGCGATGGCAGCAGGCCGAGCAGGCCAAGCGTGACATTGTGCTCGAGCGTATCACCGGTAAAAAGCGTGATGATCTGATAGGTGCGCGACAGCCCCAGATGCGCGCGCTTGTAGGGCGCAAATTTCGTCACATCGGTGCCGAACAGCCTGATCTGTCCGGAATTCGGCCGCATGTCGCCTGAGATCTGGTTGAACAGCGTGGTCTTTCCGGCGCCGTTCGGGCCGATGATCAGACGGCGTTCGCCTCGCCGGATCGCGAGCGACACGCTTTGCGTAACCCTGAGACCGCCGAAGGCCTTGTTGAGGTCGACGATCTCAAGTGCAAAGTCTGACGCCAGCGGGGTCATCGCGATCCCCTCCGCAAACGAGCGGCCAATGTGCTCAGGCCCGGAACGATCCCGGTCGGCATCACAAGGACGATGAACAGGAACACCAGGCCGAGAAGCATGTTCCAGCGCTCGATATAGGCCGAGGCGTAATTCTTCAACAACAGCACCAGCGTGGCGCCGACGACCGGGCCGCCGAGCGTGCCCGATCCGCCGGCGATCACGCCGAGCAGCGCTTCGGCCGAGCTCGTGGTCGAAAGCGAGGTCGGGTGGATGTATTTGTTGTAATAGACATAGAGCAGTCCGGAGACGCCGCCCCAAAAGCCAGCATAGATGAAGGTGATCCAGCGGATCATCCAGGGATTGAAACCGAGTGCGGCCATCCGGCGCGGCTGGTCGCGCACGCCCTTCAGTGACGATCCGAACGACGACGACACGAAAATCGCCATCATCAGGAATGCGATCGACGCCACAATGAGGGCGAACCAGTAGAATGCGGCGGCGCCGTCGAGTGAAATGCCAAACGGCATCGGCCGCGTCAGGCCCGCGATGCCATTGTCGCCGTTGGTCACGTTGGACATGCGATAGGCAAGTCCCCACAGCACTTGCGACAGCGCCAGCGTGATCATGAGAAAGCCGAGGCCCGTCGCACGCAGCGCGATGACACCGAAAAAGGCCGCCGTCGCAATCGTGCCTGCGATCGAGATGACCGCGGCCGCGCCATGTCCAAATCCGTACCGGCTTGTCAGCAGCGCCGAGATATAGGCGGCGACGCCAAGATAGGAGGCGTGTCCAAGCGAGGTCATTCCGCCAAAACCCACCAGCAAATTGAGGCTGAGCGCGAAGATCGCCGCGATCAGGATCTGGCTTGCGAGGTTGATGTAGAAATCGCCTGCGAACAACGGCAGCAGGAGCAGCAACCCGGCGAGCAACGCGGCAGCGATCCACCTCATGCGCCGACGCGCCCGAACAGACCCTGAGGGCGGAATGCGATGACGACGATCATGGGCAGGAACAGGATGATGTAGGCCAGCTCCGGAAACAGCGCCGTGCCGAATGTATAGATGAATCCGATGATGAAACTGCCGACGAACGCGCCGAGCAGGCTGCCGATGCCTCCGAGGATGACAACGATCAGCGCCAGCGGCAGCATGTCGGCGTCAAGCCCGGGATAGGCGGAGAGGATGGGCCCGCCCAGCACGCCGCCGGCCCCGGCGATGCCGGCGCCGAGGCAAAACACGATCGTAAACAGATTCGAGACGGGAATTCCGACCGCGCGCGCCATCTGCCGGTCATCGACCCCGGCGCGGATCATCGCGCCCAGCCGAGTCCGCTCCATCAGGAAGTACAGCGCGATCGCCGCACCGATGGCGCATCCCACCAGTACCAGCCGGTAGGTCGGAAACACGAAACCCAGAACGCGCGTCGGCGCTTGCAGGTTGTGCGGCGTCGGCACCGGGATGGAGTTCGCCTCCCCACAACACCAGGCAGGCGTCGGAGATGATGAAGGACATGCCGAGCGTCACCAGCACCTGTCCGAGCGGATTGGTCTTCAGCCGGGTCAGCACCAGCCGTTCGAACAGGCCGCCGAGCGCCGCAACCGCAAACCCTGCGCCCAGCGCGGTGACCCAGATATTCAGGCCGCTATAGGCGCGCAGGGTGATCGCTCCAAAATAGGTTCCAAGCATGAAGAACGCGCCGTGCGTCAGGTTGGCCAGCCGCATCAGGCCGAAGATCAGCGAGAAGCCGGACGACAGCAGAAACAACAGGCCACCAAGCGACAGGCTGTTAAGACCCTGGATAATCCAAAATTGCATCGGCTGCCGATCTTGTTCGAAGCATTGCGGGTTTGTCGGCCCGCAACTCAGGCAAAGCTACGGCTCCAGGTTCTTGGCCGGTGGGTAATCGCGCGAATAGACCGGATTCTTCAGGAAGGCCGTCTTGTCATAGGTCCAGAACTGGCTGACATCCGGGTAGGTCTTGATGACAGAATTGACCAGCCGCCCGTCGGTTCTCGTCACCTTGCGGATATAGACGTCGCCGATCACGTTGCCGAATTCGTCGAATTTCACCAGCCCGCGCACGGTCTGCACGTTGTTGCCGCGGATCGCCGCCATCAGCCCCTTCTTGTCCTCCGCGTTGGCTTTGACGGTCTTGAGCGTGGCTTCCAGAACCTCGCCGGAGACGTAGGTAGAGCCGGCATAGTAGCCGGGGTCGTATTTGAACTGCTTGCGGAATGCCGGCGCGAAGGCCTTGTTGAGCGGATTGTCGAGTTCCGCCGAATACCAGCTCGTGGTCAGGATCCCCAGCGCCTCATCGCCCATATTGCGAAGCACGGATTCGTCGAGCGCGGTCATGCCGCCGATGACGGCCATCTTGTCTTTCAGGCCGTATTCGATGAACTGGCGCAGGAAGCGAAATCCGTTGGAGCCGGCGGTGCCGAGGAAGATCGCGTCCGCGCCTTTTACCTGGGCGACGTAGCTGCCGTAGTCGGGCGTTGCCAGCGGCGTGAATATCTTCTGAATGATTTTGCCGCCATTGTCCTCGAAGGCGCGCTGGAATCCGGCGCACATTTCATGGCCGTAGGCAAAATCATCGGCGATGGTAACGATCTTCTTGTATTTCAGCTCCTTGGCGCAGTAGTCGGCCAGCGGGTAGGCGCATTGCGCCGAGGTCGACGTGAGGCGGACAAACCAGGGACTCGGATGCCGCTGCGTCATATCCTCCGCGGCGGCGACGCCGAGCGTCGGCACTTCCTTTTCGGTGAGATAGTCGGCGATCGCCAGCGCCTCGAAGGCCGCGAGCGGACCGATCATGCAATGGACGTTGTTCTTCTCGATCAGTTCCTGCGCCTTGGTGCGCGCGGTGGCGGGAACGCCGGCGGTGTCGGCCACGATCAATTCGACCTTGCGGCCGGCGAGCGTGTTGTCGCGCTCCTTCAGAAACATCGTCAGGGCAAGTTCCATGTCGATGCCGCCGGAAGCGAGCGGCCCGGTCTTGGCCGCCAAAAGACCGATGCGGATCGGACCGCTGTTCTGTGCGAAGACAAGGTTGGGGGCCGCCATGCTGGCGATACCCGCGCCGGCAACACTGGAGACAAATTGGCGTCGCGATATCGTCATGGATCCTCCCAGGGCGTTTCAGCCGAATATCAATTTTTCGTTTTTCATTGATCGAACGATTTATCGAACGGATGGCATAAATGATCAAGTGATAACCACGCCGTCGGCCCGGTTGCCGCCATTTCGGTCATCCCGGATGGCGGACGCCCGGCAAAGGCGGTTTGATGCAGTGCGGTATCGGCAGCCCGTTGCGCTATTTTACCTGTTTTGAGGTGCCTGTTTTGGGGGCGGTGACGATCTGCTTTTTCAACACTTCAAATACCGCCGCGGTGTCCTGGTCGCCCAGTCCCATCGCCATCGCTTCGGTGTAGACCGGCTGCGTCAGCGTGAACAAAGGCGTCGCGCAGCCGACGTCGTCGGCGAACTCGGCGATGATCGCCATGTCCTTTTTCCAGGTCGAAACCTTCATGGTCGCCGGTTCGTAGTGGCGCTCCACCATCATCGGTGCGCGCATCTGGAACATGCGAGAGCCGCCGGCGCCCGGACCGACCATCTCGACGACCTTCTTCGGGTCAAGTCCGGCGCGTTCCGCCAGGATCATCGCTTCCGCGGTGGCGACGTTGTGGATGGCGACCAGATGATTGGCGACGAATTTCATCCGGCTGCCATTGCCGAACACGCCGAGATCGGCGCTCTGCCTGGCGAAGTCGGCAAACAGTCCCGCGCAACGGGCGATGGCACTGCTGTCGCCGCTGGCATAAACGATCAGATCGCGCATCCTGGCCTGTGCGCCGGTTCCGCTCAGCGGACAATCCAGCGCGATGTGGCCGGCTTGTTCAAGGATGGTTTCGAAACGGAGCTTGTCGGCCAGCGTGAGGGTGGAGAGTTCGATCACAATCCGGGGCGACTGGCCGGAATTGGCGATTGCCGTGGCCGCGCTCTCGACCGCGGCGGGGGTGGGCAGGCTCGTCATGATCACAGGCGCGTCGCGTGCGACCTGTTCCACGCTATCGGCGATGACGACCTTGGCTGCCGCGAGTTCGGCGCGTTTGGCGGCATCGGTGTCGAAGCCGATCACGCGCCAGCCGCGATCGACAAGGTTAATGGCGATCGCGCCGCCCATGATGCCAAGGCCGATGATTCCAACAGTCTTGTCCATGCGAGTTCGTTTCCCCTGTCGAATTCGATTGACGGGCAACGCGGGCCGCGCCTTAATTAGTGATCGGGCGATAAACAATCGTCAAATGGCCGGCCGGTCAAGCAGCTTTCGTCGCGGTGCGGCGCGGACTGCTTACCCAAAAGGGAGGGCGAGGGATGAAAGTGACGGGCTTCAACCATCTTTCGATCGGCACCAGGAACCTCGCGGAATCGGTGAAATTCTACGAGACCGTGTTGGGCATGCAGACCATCCCCAGCTACAATTTTGGCTTCAAGACGAAATATCTGCGCTGCGGCGACCTGCAATTGCATATCTTCGAGCTGGAAGATCATGTTCCGGTCTACCAGCACTTCGCGTTGGACGTGGATGATTTCCATGCGGCCTATGATGCGGCAAAGGCGATGGGCGCGCTGGATTCGACCACGTTTCGCAATCCCGTCAACGAGCTTCCCGACGGCTGTGTCCAGATGTATCTGCGGGATCCTTCGGGAAATCTGATCGAGATCGACTGGCCCGACGTCGGAACGCTCGATCGCTCGCGAATTCCGGAGATGAAGTTGTTGGCCGAGTTCGCCGAACAGAACGAGGAAGGCCTGGCCGCCTCGCTGTATCTGGACC
Source organism: uncultured Alphaproteobacteria bacterium (assembly GCA_963829315.1). GTDB lineage: Bacteria > Pseudomonadota > Alphaproteobacteria > Rhizobiales > Xanthobacteraceae > Bradyrhizobium. Next base: position 256,749 of record CAWHIO010000016.1, read on the forward strand.
GGCCGCACCTGAAGACCGCCGGCCGGGCGCGATAGCGAGGACCGCGATATGACAGGGACCGGTCTGAAGCCAAATTCGAGTCCGCCCTCGGGACAGGATGCCGATGATCGCGTCTATGCGACCATGGTCAGCCGTGCCAGGGCCCTGATCCCGCGCCTGCGCGATCGTGCTTCCCGAACGGAGGAACTGCGGCGGCTGCCGCCGGAGACCGAACGCGATTTGCACGACAACGGCCTGTTCAGGATCGTGCAGCCCAGGCGCGTCGGTGGCTCCGAGCTTGATTACGTCGCGCTGGTCGATTGCGCCGACGCGATCGGGCAGGCCGACGCGTCGGTGGCGTGGAACCTGGCCAATCTTTCGAGCCATCACTGGATGCTGGGCATGTTCGACAAACAGGCTCAGGATCTGATTTGGGGCAAGGACCCCAATTGCCTGATTGCCTCCTCCTTCATATTTCCAGCCGGCCGCGCCAGAAAGGTCGACGGCGGATACGTGCTGCGGGGCAGCTGGCCGTTCTCGTCGGGGGTGGACTCCTGCGAATGGAACATGCTGGCAAGCGTAGTGTCGTCGGACGATGAAGCCGACGGCATCGAGTATCGCATCTTCCTGCTCAACAAGAGCGACTACAGGATCAAGGATACCTGGAACGCGACCGGATTGCGGGGAACGGGATCGAATGACGTCGAGGTCGATGAGGCGTTTGTTGCCGAGCCGATGACGGTTGCGGTAAACGATCTCGCCGGCGGCCCGACGCCCGGGAGCGCGGTCAATCCCAACGCGCTTTACGCGCTGCCGGTGTTCTCGTTGTTTCCTTACGTGCTGTCCGGCGTCGCGCTCGGAAACGCCCAAGCCTGTCTCGACGACTACGTCGATCTCTCGCGGCATCGCGCGTCGACCTACAACCGCGCCAAACTCGGAGACCTCCAGAGCACGCAGATCAAGATCGCCGAGGCTTCCTCCAAGATCGACGCCGCGCGCCTGATCATGCGCTCGACATGCATCCAGGCGATGGCCGACGCCAGGCGTGGCCGTGTTCCGGATACCGCCGCCAAGACCAGGGTGCGGCGCGACGGCGCTTATTCCGTCAATCTCTGCACCGAAGCGGTGTCGCTGCTGTTCGCGGCGAGCGGCGCGCGGGGTCTGTATACGTCGGGAGCCCTGCAGCGGCAGTTTCGCGATGCCCACGCGATCAATTCGCACATCGCGTTCAACTTTGACGCGGCCGGCACCAATTATGGACGCGTCGCGCTCGGCCTGCCGTCCGAAAACCTGACGCTTTGAGGCGAAAGAGGATGAGCGACGCGCCCAAGCACCCGATCGAGCCCGATCCCGCCAACGAACTGGCGAGCGGCAATTCGGCTATCGATCCCAGGGATTTTCGTAACGCGCTCGGCACTTACGCCACCGGCGTCACCATCATCACGGCCATGACGGCCGATGGAAGGCCTTATGGGTTGACCTGCAATTCGTTCGCCTCGGTGTCGCTCAATCCCCCGCTCGTGCTCTGGAGCCTGGGAATGTTTTCGCAAGGGCTCCCGATTTTTCAGAACGCCAGCCATTTCGCGGTCAACGTGCTCGGCGCATCGCAGCAGGCGCTCGCGACCCAATTCGCGAAGCTTTCGGCGGATAAGTTTGCAGGCGTGGCATGGACGCCGGGCCTTGGCAGCGCGCCGCTTCTCGCCGGCAGCGTTGCCCATTTTCAATGCCGCGCCGCCAGCCGGTATTACGGCGGCGACCACGTCATCTTCCTGGGCGCGGTCGAGGCCTACGCCTACAACCGGCAAGAGCCGCTGCTGTTTGCCCGGGGCGGTTACGGCAGATTTCTCGGGGCCGACGATATTCCGGCGGCTGCAAAGTCATGACCAGGAAAGCATCGCCCAAGCGCGTCCGCGCCAAGCAGAAACGCCTGTCTCCCGAGGATCGCAGAAGGGAATTCGTCGCCAAAGCGACCGAGTTCTTCTCGGAAGAGGGATTTGGCGGCGGAACACGCGCCCTGGCGCGCCGGCTAGGGGTAACCCAGCCGTTGTTGTACCGCTATTTTCCGAGCAAGGACGATCTGATCAAGGAAGTCTATCGCACGGTCTATCTCGAGCCGCTCGATACCGGCTGGGAGAAGCTGCTCGCCGACCGCTCGCGGCCGATCCGCGACCGGCTGCAGGAATTCTACCTCGCCTATACCAACGTGATCTACAGCCGCAAATGGATTCGCATCTATCTCTATTCGGGCCTGAAGGGGCTTGAGATCAACCGATGGTATGTCGGCGTGGTCCGTGACAAGATTCTTTCGCGTATCATCAGGGAGTGCCGGCACGAGGCGGGGCTGCCCGTGCAAAGCAAGCCGACGGCTGCCGAGCTGGAGATGGCCTGGGTGTTTCACAGCGGAATTTTCTACTACGGCGTCCGCAAATACATCTATGAATCGCCGGTGCTTGAAAACAAGGAGCAGATGATCAGCGATGCCGTTGATGCGTTTCTGGCGGGATTCGAGCGGGTCTTTGGAGCCGTTGATGGCGTCCGCCATTCCCCGGTGAAAGCGGTGATATAACCTGCCTCAGATCTTCTCGATGCCGCCGCTTTTGACCGAGCGCTGGATCGCCTCGAAGCTGCGCACGTTCGCCAGCATTTCATCCGGAGTGACCGGGTAGGGCGCCTCTCCCAGCGCGGCGCGGCCGAAGGCTTCAAGGTTGTCGCGCACCGCCGCATGCGGCGGATAGAAAGCGCTGATCGGATTTTCATCCCGGTGCACGCTGATGACATCCCATCCCGTCGAATTCTGCGGATGGCTGCGGTCGCGAATTTCCATCCAGCCCTTCGATCCCAATAGGGCAAGCCGTCCCATGAACGGCGTCGCCAGCACCGCGCCCAGGATCGCGGTGGCGCCGCTTTCAAAGCCCAGCGTGATCGACATCGTATCGCCGTTCTCGAAATGGCTGCCGAGTTGCGAAAGTCGCGCCCATACACTGGTCGGACGCCCCAGAAACGCAATCGCAAGATCGACCATGTGAATGCCGGTGGCCGAAAGGGGACCGGCCGGGTTCACCGTCTTCGACAAGCGCCAGTTGTCGGCAGGCAATTTCAGGAACAGATCCTGGCTGAAGTTCCCTTCCAGCAGCAGCGGGTTGCCGAATTCACCGGCCGCAAACCGCTTTCGCATCTCGATGACGGCGGGCTCGAACCGGCGTTCGTGGCCGATGCCCAACTGGACGCCTGCCTTCCGCACGGCCGCCAGGGCGGCTTCGGCATCCGCGGCGGTCGTGCAGAGTGGCTTCTCGCAGAAGACATGGCGTCCCGCCCGCGCGGCCGCGACGATCTGTTCGGCGTGCCGCTCCTGGGGCGTGCAGAGAATGACGGCGTCGATCTTAGGGTTGGCCAGCGCATCCTCAAACCGCGTTGCGGTCTCGACGCCGAACGCTGCGGCCGAGGCGCGGGCCTGCTCCAGCGGATCGACGCCCAGCACCGGCTTGATGACCGGGCTGTCAAGCAGGTTCTTGAGGATATTTTGTCCCCACCAGCCCAGCCCGACGACGGCGGCATTGATCATTGATTGCTTCCGATCATTTCGTTTTCGACATCTCGGCGCGATACCAGTCGCCGATCTCGCTCGCCGTCATCAGAGCCACGCCATCATGGCCGATGACATAGTCGAGCAGCGCCTCGAGATATTTGATGCGGTGCGGGACGCCGGTGATGTAGGGATGAACGGAGATCGCCATGATCCGCGCGTTGGTCGCACCTTCGAGGTACAGCCGGTCGAACTGATCGGTGCAGCGCTTGAGAAACTGCTCGGATGGCAGATGCTGCAGCGCGTGGATGACGATGTCGTTGGTTTCCACCGAATAGGGGATCGTCGTCATGGTGCCGTGAGGCGTGGCGATATCCTGCGGCAGATCGTCGATCACCCAGTCCGCCAGATATTCGATGCCGTTGAGGCGAAGCAGATCGAGGGTCTCGTTGTTTTCCGTCAGGCCCGGGCTTTCCCACGACCTCACCGGCTTGCCGGCAAATTTCGCGATGGTGTCGACGGCGCGCTTGATGGTATCGGCCTGGTTCTCCAGTTTGTGCATCGGTCCCTGGACGAAGCCGTGACCCATGAATTCAAAGCCGGCCTCGAGCGCGGCCGAGGCCACGCGCGGGTAGGAAGTGCATACGCTGGCGTTCAGCGCCAGGGTCACCGGCATGTTGCGGTCGGTCAGCGCCTTGAACTGCCGCCAGAACCCGGCGCGCATGCCGTATTCGTGCCAGGACCAGTTCGGCACATCGGGCAGCAGCGGCTGTCCCATCGGCGGGCTGAGCACGGTTCGCGGCATCGCGTTCTCGATCCGCCATTCCTCGACATTGAGGATCACCCAGACCGCGAGTTTCTTGCCGCCGGGAAGCACCAGCTTCGGCCGGTCGATTTGCGCCTGATAGGGAATTCGATCGGTGAGCGCCACGGGCGTGTCTTCTCGGTTTCTTGAAGATTATTCCGCGGCGTTGGACTGTTTCGAGGTGCCGGCGTTGACCCGCGGTATGACCTTTTCGGCCATCAGGATCATGGACTGCCGTCCGAGTTCGCGGTCTTTCCAGTCCTTGCCGGCGTAGAGCAGCGTGCCGAATTTTCCGACCTCGTCCTGGAACGCCAGCAACTGGTCGGCGACGCTGTCCGGCGTCCCGTAGATGATCAGCTTGTCGCAGACCATCTCGAGCGTCACTTCGTCGTCGGGCTGGTCGCGGCGCGTCTTGAACAGCTCGATGCGGCCATTCTTCTTCAATTTGGTGAACAGTGAGCGGTAGTAATAGACGTAAGGGCCGTTGGGATCGGTCGCGTAGGCCTTTGCCGTCGCGGCGTCCTTGGCCACGAACACGCTCTTGGCCACGCGCCAGTTCGCAGGGTCCGCGGCGCGGCCGCCGCGTTCGCAGCCCTCGACATATTTCGGCCAGTGGCTTTTCACCCAGGCCGGCATCAGGAAGTTCGCCGAAATCGGGTCCCAGCCGCGCACGGCGGCCTCGGTGACGCCCTTCGAGAACGGCGCGACCGCGGTGACGACGATCGGTGGGTGCGGCCGCTGCAGCGGCTTTGCGATAAACCCTTGCCCGATATCCCCGATCAGCGTCCGCTCGGTCGAGATGTTCCAGTATTTTCCCTTGAGATTATACGGCGGTTCGCCGGCCCAGATATCGAGGACCTGATTGATCGATTCGAGAAACATCTCGTTTCGGTTGGCATCGAGATTGCCGAACAATTCGGCATCCGACAGCAGCCCGCCGGGACTGATGCCGAAAATCAGGCGGCCGTCCAGCATGTGATCGAGCATCGCCATGGTGGCGGCCACCGTGGCCGGATGGGTGTTGGGCATGTTGATGGTGCCGGTGCCGAGCTTGATCTGCTTGGTCGCGGCCGCGATCCAGGCCAGGAACGCGATGCAGGAGGTGATGTTCTCGGCCCTGTCGGTGACGTGCTCGCCGACATAGGCCTCGTTGAACCCCAGTTCGTCGGCCAGCAGGAAGGCTTCGCGGTCTTCCCGGAGCGAGAGCTGCCAATCCTTGTCGAGAGGATGGATCGGCATGGTAAAGAAACCCAGATTCATCGCCTGCTCCTCCCCGGAGCTGATTTTGTTGCGTTCGGAAATGGTCGCGCGTTTCGTGCCATTATGACTAATCCGAAAGTCGAGTCATCAGAAATAATCGTTCGATAAACAACCTTGACCTTTGGCAGGCACCGCCGTCTAATCCTGAAAAATACATCACAATCCGGCCGGGGAGGTCACATCCATGAAAGCCTCGGCTTTCAGCTACGCCCGTGCAACCAGCGTCGGGAACGCGATCGAATTGCTGGTCGCGCATGGCGACGGGGCGAAAGTGCTTTCGGGCGGCCAGAGCCTCATGCCCGCGATGAATCTTCGGCTGGTTGCTCCGGAACTGATCGTTGACATCGGTGATCTCGCCGAGCTGCGTGGCATCGCGGTCAGCGGCGACATCCTCACGATCGGCGCGCTGACCCGCCACGCCGATCTCCTGAAGTCTTCCGAAATCGCCGCGCACGCGCCGGTGTTGACCGAGGCGATCGCCCATGTCGCGCATCCCGCGATCCGCAACCGGGGCACGATCGGCGGCAGCCTCGCGCACGCCGATCCGGCGTCCGAACTGCCGGCCTGCATGGTCGCGCTGAATGCGACCATCATCGTCCGTGGACCTGACGGCGAACGTCGAATTGCAGCCGCCGAGTTTTTTACGGGGATTTATGAAACGGTCCTGTCGGCGCAGGAATTACTGGTTGCGGTCGAATTGCCGGTCGCGCAAGAGAATTCCGCGCATTTCTTCTGCGAATTCGCCCGACGCCACGGCGATTACGCCATTGTTGGCCTCGCCGCGCAGGCGGTCGTCGAAAATGACACGCTGACCGACTTTCGGCCGGTCTTGTTTGCCGTGGGCGATCGGCCGGTGTTGACGAAGGCCGCAGCGAAGCTTCTCAAGGCAAACGTCACATCGGTATTGTTGTCGGAAGCATCGGATAGCCTGGGCGAGGAGCTCGATCCACCCGAAGACCAGCAGGCCAGCAGCTCGATGCGCCGGCATCTGGCGAAAGTATTGCTGGCGCGATGCGTGTCCGCGCTTCTCGGCCGTCCCGATCTCGGCGCCGGGAGATTGGCGTGACGGCTGCATTGTCGATCTCGCTTCACGTCAACGGCGAGCGCATCGACGCGCAGGTGCTGCCGCGCCTCAATCTGGCGGACTTCCTGCGCGAGCATCTGAAGCTGACGGGAACCCATGTCGGTTGCGAGCACGGGGTGTGCGGCGCGTGCACGGTGCGCGTGAACGGAGAGATCGTTCGCGCCTGCCTGATGCTGGCGGCGCAGACGCATGGCGCTTCGGTTGAGACCATCGAAGGATTATCCGATAGCGGCGAGATCGCCGATCTGCAGGCCGCCTTTCGCGATCGCAATGCGCTGCAATGCGGGTTTTGCACGCCGGGAATGCTGATCGCCGCGCAGGATCTGCTGAAGCAGGAGGCCGAGCCGGACCGGGAGCGAATACGCGAGCATCTCTCCGGCAATTACTGCCGCTGCACCGGCTACCAGGCCATCGTCGATGCGGTCGAAACCACTGCCCGAGCCCGCGCGGGGCTCACGCCATGACGCCGTCCCCGTCCAATCCGCAAACGCTCACGGAACTCGACCGGCCGAATTCCTATATCGGCAAGGTGGTCCCGCGGCCCAACCTCGAGCGGCTGATGCAGGGGCGCGGGCTCTATGTCAGCGACATGGAACTGCCGCGGATGGCGCATGTGGTGTTCGTCCGTTCACCGCATGCCCACGCGAAAATTGTCGGGATTGCCACGGGCGAGGCCAAGCGGATGCCCGGCGTCATCGCGATCGTGACCGGCGAGGAGCTTGCGACCGTCATCACGCCATGGGTCGGCGTGCTCTCGCATTTGAAGGGCCTCAAATCCGCGCCCCAGAACGCGATTGCGATCGGCCGCGTCTGCTGGCAGGGCGAGGCGGTCGCGGCCGTGGTGGCGTCAAGCCGCGCCGTCGCGGAGGATGCCGCCGAAATCGTCGCCGTTGAATACAGGGAATTGGAAGCGGTGACGGACATGCGCACCGCGCTTGATCCGCAGACGCCGGTGATCCATGCCTCGCTCGGCGACAACCTTGCCTTTGAGCGCAACCTCGACGCGGGCGCTGTCGATGCGGCCTTTGCCGGCTCCGACGAGATTGTCGAAACCGATTTCGTCTTTGGACGGCACACCGGCGTCACGCTGGAGCCGCGCAGTGTGGTGGCGGACTGGAACCCCGCCGAAGCACGGCTGACGATCTACCAGGGCACGCAGGCGCCGCACATGGTGCAGAATATCGCCGCCCTTCATCTGGGCCTCGAGGAGGCGCAGGTTCGCGTGGTCTGCAAGGATGTCGGCGGTTCCTTCGGGATCAAGGTTCATATCTACGCCGACGAGATGGCGACGTATGCACTCTCGAAACTGTTGCGCCGGCCAATAAAATTCGTCGCCGACAGGGTCGAGAGCTTCAACACCGACATTCATGCCCGCGACCACCGCTGCCGGGGGCGGATCGGCGTCAAGCGCGACGGGACCATCATGGCGTTCGAGATCGACGATCTCACCGGCATCGGTCCCTATTCGATGTACCCGCGCACCAGCGCCATCGAAGCCAACCAGGTCGTCAACCTGGTCGGCGGACCCTATGTGACGAAAAACTATCGCGCCCGCGCCCGCGTCGTGTTCCAAAATAAAAATGTGATGTGCCAGTATCGCGCGGTCGGCCACCCCATCGCGTGTTCGGTGACCGAAGGCCTGGTCGATCTGGCGGCCTCGAAGATCGGGATGGATCCGGTCGAGATCCGCCGCCGCAACCTCGTTGCCGATGATGCCTACCCCTGCGCGTCGCCTTCCGGGCTGCGGTTCGAACTGTTGTCGCATCATGCCGCGATGAACGAGCTGATGGCGATGATGGATTACGATTCGCTGCGCGCCGAACAGGCGGCCTTGCGTGCCAAGAACATTCATCGCGGCATCGGCATTGCCAGCTTTATCGAGGTCACCAATCCCAGCGCGGCATTCTATGGCGTCGGTGGCGCCAGGATTTCGTCGCAGGATGGCGTAGCTGTCCGACTCGACGCGCAAGGCGCGGTGGTCTGCCAGACCAGCATCACCGAGCAGGGGCAGGGATCGGAATCGCTCACGGCGCAAATCGTCGGCAGTGTGCTGGGTGTCTCGATGGCGCGCGTGCGCGTCGTCCTGGGCGATACCGATCACACGCCCTATGGCGGCGGCACCTGGGCCTCGCGTGGCGCCGGCATCGGCGGGGAGGCGGCGCTTCAGGCCGCCAAGATCCTGCGCAGCAATATCCTCGATGTCGCAGCCGCGATCCTGCAAACTTCCCCGGCCGAGCTCGACATCGCGAACAATGCGGTGGTGAACGCGAGCGATGGAACGCCGCGGATCGAACTGCGCGAACTTGCCAGGATCGTCTATTTCCGCCCGGACACCTTGCCGCCGGGCATCCAGCCGGAGCTGATGGCGACGCGCCATTTCGTGCCCCGCGAATATTCGTTTGCCTTCACCAACGGCGTTCAGGCCGCGTGGCTTGAAGTCGATACCGACACCGGTTTCGTCAAATTGCTGAGGCACTGGGTGGTCGAGGATTGCGGCACCCTCATCAATCCGCAGCTGGTCGACGAACAAATCCGCGGCGGGGTGGTGCAGGGACTGGGTGCGGCGCTGTTCGAGAAATGCATTTATGATGAGCGCGGCCAGCTGACCAACGCCAACATGGCCGATTATCTGGTTCCAATGTCGGGCGAAATGCCCGATATCGATGTCGGCCACGTGGTATCGCCGACCGCGGAGACCGAACTCGGCGCCAAAGGCGCGGGCGAAGCCGGGACGGCAGGGGCGGCGGCGGCGGTGGCGAATGCGGTGAACGATGCGCTCAGGCCGTTCGGCGCGACAATTACCGAGATTCCGCTGACGCCGCAGGTTATCCTGACGGCGCTGGGGCGAATTTGAACGAGAACGATGCCAACAAACCAAATGCAATGTGCATCAAGGGGGAGGAGGTATGTTGTGATGTCCGCTTTGTTCATCCAATATACGCCCAATACGCCCAAAAAACGGGACCGATGGGAGGATTATCAATGAAACGCAGGACATTTCTCGGCGGAACGATCGCCGTTACCACGCTTGGGCTGACCTCAGGCGCCGGCGCTCAACAGCCACCGATCAAGATCGGCATGAGCATGGCTCTCACCGGCGGTCTCGCGGGTGGCGGCAAGGCTTCGTTGCTGGGCACCGAGATCTGGCGGGACGATATCAACGCCAGGGGTGGTCTGCTCGGCCGCAAGGTCGAACTCGTCGTCTACGACGACAAATCGAGCGCTTCAGAGACTCCGGCGATCTACTCGAAGCTGCTGGACGTCGACAAGGTTGATCTCCTGTTCGGGCCATATGCAACCGTGCCGACGGCGCCGATCATGCCGCTCGTCAAGCAGCGCGGCATGGTCTTGATCGGCAATTTCGCGTTCCAGGTGAACAGCAAGGTTGGCCACGACATGTGGTTCAACGTTGCTCCCTGGGGCCCGCCCGACAGCTGGGCCGCATCGTTCCTCGAACTCGGCCAAAAGGCCGGCGGCAAGACCATCGCGCTTCTCACGGCGGACCAGGAATTCGCCCAGAATATGGCGCTGACCGCGCGGGATGTCGCCAAGCGGATGAACATGCCGATCGTGTTCGACCAGTCCTATCCGCCAAACACGGTGGAATTCTCCGGCATCATGCGCGCGCTCAATGCCGCCAAGCCAGACGTCGTCTATGTCGCGTCCTATCCGCCGGATTCGGCGGGAATTTTGCGCGCCGTGAATGAGATCGGGGTCAGCGGCAACGTCAAGATTTTCGGCGGCGGCATGGTTGGCCTGCAATTCGGCGCGGTCATGGAAAACCTGGGCTCGCTGCTCAACGGCGTCGTCAACTACAATTCATGGCTGCCGGAACCGACCATGTATTTCGATGGCACCAAGGCGTTCTTCGAGACCTACGCGAAACGGGCCGTGGAAGCCAAGGTCGATCCGCTGGGCTACTATCTCGCGCCGTTCGGCTTCGCCAGCGGTCAACTCATCGAGCAGGCCGTCAAGGCGGCGGGATCGCTTGACCAAAAGGCCATCGCAAAATATTTGCGCGAGAACGTGCACAACACCATCGTTGGCCCGATCGCGTTTTCGGCGGACGGCGAGCGCAAGGAAACCGCGACGCTGCAAGCCCAGTTCCGCGGTATCGTCGACAAGAACATGGAGCAGTTCCGCAGCCCAGGCAAACAGGTGATCCTGTTCCCGGCGAAATGGAAGTCCGGCGAACTCATCACGCCATTTGAGGCTGCCCGGAACTAGACTTCATGGCTTTTCTCTGACCATGGTACGGCCGGCCAAGGCTAGCCGCACCACGCGTCCCAAATCACGGGAATTGAGATTGTCAGACCCGCGCGAACCGCGGAAGCGGCGGCTTGAGAGCAGGCGGTTTAGGAGCGGGTCAGGGGGGACCTCAATTGTTTTCATTTGACCTGCTGCTGGATGCGGTGGTGAGCGGCGTGCTGCTCGGCTGCTTCTATGCCGCGGTAAGCCTCGGCTTGTCGCTCTCCTTCGGCCTGCTCGACGTTCCCAATGTTGCCCATCCGGCTTTTCTGGTCATGGCGTCCTACGGGGTGTTTTTCCTCAATGAAAGCTTTGGTGTCGATCCGCTGCTGGCGGGTCTGTTGATCACGCCGCTGCTCTTCGTTTTCGGTCTCGTCGCCTACCGCGTGTATTACCAGACATTTGAAAAGCGCGGCAGTGACGCCGGTGTGCGCGGCATCGCGTTCTTCTTCGGCATTGCCTTCATCATCGAAGTGCTGCTCATTCTGCAATTCGGCGTGGACCAGCGCTCGGTCACCGCGTCTTATATCGGCAAGGCCTGGCGGATCGGCGATATGCGGATTCCGTTCCGGCTTTTGGTCGCGTTCGCGGTCGCCGCGGCGCTGACGATCTTGCTGACACTGTATCTGTCGCGAACATTCATGGGACGCGCGATACGCGCAGTCGCGCAGGACCAGGAGGCGCTGCGGTTGATGGGCGCCGACCCGATCCGGATCAAGCAATGGGCGTTCGGCATTTCAACAGCCGTGCTGGGCATAGCGGGTGCCCTGCTGATCATCGTCGCTCCCGTCAACCCGACGCTCGATCGCTCCTATATAGGGCGGACATTCTGCGTCGTGGTGATGGCCGGCCTGGGCAGCATGAGCGGCACGCTCGTCGCCGCCATCATCCTTGGTGTCGCCGAAGCGATCGTCCTGACCATGTTTGGCGCCTCCTGGGCGCCGGCGATTTCGTTTGCGATGCTGCTCGGCGTTCTCGCCGTCCGGCCGCAGGGCCTGTTCGGAAGGCGATCATGAATCGCGGCGGCACACAGTTCTGGATCGGGGCGATCCTATTTCTCGCGGCTACCTTCGCGATGACGCAGATCATCGGCAACCAATACCCTTTCTTTGCCTGCTACGTCATCCTGCAGTTCATCGTCCTCGCCGTCGCATGGAACATCCTCGGCGGTTATGCCGGCTACGTAAATTTTGGCACCAGCGCTTTTTTCGGCGTTGGCGTCTACACCGCCGTATTCCTGTTCAAGGCGGCTGGCGCGCCGCTCGCCGTGCAGATCGCCGCCGCGGCTGTCGTCGGCGCCCTCATGGGGTTCGCGCTGGGTCTCCTGACCTTGCGCATGCAGGGTATCTTCTTCTCGATCGCGACGATTGCACTGACGATCGTTATCGAGACATCGATAACGAATTGGCGATACGTCGGCGGCGCGGCCGGCATTCAGATGCAGCAGCCGGTGGCGATGGAACCATTCAACAGTTATGTGCAGATGCTGTTTTTCATCCAGGCGCTCCTCGTGGTGCTGGCGGTTGCGACCTCGCGTTACATTCAAAATTCATGGATCGGCCGCGGCCTGCAGGCGCTCAAGGACGACGAACTCGCCGCGGAATGTACGGGGGTGCCGACCTTGCGGCTGAAGTTGCTGGCGTGCGTTATCTCGGGGGCGCTGATGTGCGCGGCCGGCGCCCCTGCCGCGATGTACCTGCAATACGCGGACCCCTCATCCGCGTTCAATCTGAATTACTCCGTCTCGGTGCTCGCGATGTCGCTGATCGGGGGGACGGCGCATTGGGCGGGGCCAGTTATTGGCGCAATCCTGTTGGGCACCACGCAACAATTGCTGACCGTTACGATCTCATCGGAAGTGAACGTACTGGTACTCGGCGTGATGCTGGTGTTGTTCGTGGTAGGGGCGCCGGAGGGCATTATCGGCCTGATCGGAAAGGCTCGCCGCAACCGCAACGAGGGCGAAGGATGATGTCCCCCGAAACCGAGGCACCCCTGCTGCGGATATCAACGCTTACCAAACGTTTCGGTGGCTTCACCGCCCTCGACACTGTCAGTGTCGACATTCGTCCGGGCGAGCGCTTCGGCCTGATCGGTCCGAACGGCTCGGGAAAGACGACGCTGATCAATTGTATTTCCGGCGCGTTCCGTACCGAGGCGGGCACCGTGATCTTCCGTGACGAGGACATCACGCGGTTGCCGCCGCATATACGCACGCGCCGCGGCATTGCGCGCAGCTTCCAGATCCCGCGGCCGTTCAAGAGCATGACGGTTGCCGAAAACCTCATGGTCGCGCTTGACTTCGCGGTGGTCACTGACGAGGTCGTCTCGTCCGCGCAGCGACGTGACACCATGATGTCGATCCTGACGCGGATGGGTCTCGCATCGAAGGCCTATGTGTCGACCGCGAAGCTCAGCCAGGTGGAATTGCGGAAGATGGAGCTCGCCCGCGCGATGGCGACGCATCCAAAACTCCTGATTTCCGACGAGGCTATGGCCGGCCTTTCCAGCTCGGAGGTCGACGAGGTGCTCGATCTCCTCATGAGCCTCGCGGGTCAGGATATCACGATCATCATGATCGAGCACATCATGCAGGCGGTGATGCGTTTTTCGGACCGTGTGATGTGTCTGGAGGCCGGCAAGATCATCGCGATCGGCAAACCCGCCGAAGTCATGGCTAACCAGCGTGTGCAGGAGGCCTACCTTGGCACTTAGCCTTGCCGTCAATGACCTCGATGCGGGTTACGGCGCTGTGAAAGCGCTGCGCGGCGTCACGTTTCATGTTGAGACTGGCGAAACCGTCGCATTGCTTGGCACCAATGGTAACGGCAAGAGCACGTTGATGAAGTGCATCGCGGGCCTGGTTCGGCCACAGCGCGGAAGCATGTCGCTGACGATCGACGGAAAGACGCATGATCTGACACAACTGTCGGCTGAGGCGATCGTTGATCTCGGCGTGGCGCTGGTTCCCGAGGGACGACGGCTGTTTCACAAGCTGACGGTGTTGGAAAATCTGATGCTCGGTGCCTTCCGCAAGGCCGCCCGGCGCCATATCGATCGCAACCTGGCGCTCGCCTTCGAGACATTTCCGACCCTCAAGGGGCTACAGGGCCAGCTCGCCGGCACTATGTCAGGGGGACAGCAACAGATGCTGGCCATCGCGCGTGCGCTGATGTCGTCGCCGCGTCTGTTGTTGATCGATGAGCCTTCGGTAGGTCTGTCGCCGCTGCTGGTCTCGCAGACCATCTCCAAGATCGGCGAACTCAATAAGCATCTCGGCTTGACAGTGCTGATGGCGGAGCAAAACTTCAATCAGGCGATCCGGATCGCTGATCGTGGTTACATCATTGTCCATGGCGAGATCGTCGTCGCGGCCGGTTCGGTCGACGAATTGAGAGGCAACGACATCGTCAAGCGGCTCTATCTCGGCGGGGTCGTGTGAGGGGCGCAAGGCGCGCGATATTGCTCGCCGACAATGATTTCAAGGAACGCTATTGTCGGTGTGAGCCACATCTTTCGGCGGCTTCCAAAGCCTTTCGACGTTCCGAGGTGAGAAAGATTTTCAGGCGTCCGGCATGGGTTACCTTCCGGCGGTTGCTCCGACCGCGAATCCGGCCATGCAACCGTCGGTGGGAACCGGGGCGGAGGGTACCGGTTTCGCGGTATCCCGGCCCAAAAGGCAGAAATCCCCACCGAACCCCAATTGGCGGAAGGATCATTCTTTTTTCACCCGCGCTATTGCCGCGGTAGGAAAGATGATCCTACCTGAGGGGTGTCGATCGGGGCCTGGCGCGCGCACCCCCGCCTGTGCCAGGCTATTGAGGAGATTTTGCGATGTCAGGCCGCCTACCACATGGCGATCGCCCGATCCTGTGTGGATGCTGAGGCCCGTTGAATGTCCGTGATCCATCCCCTTTACGTCGCATCGGGCTTCAGTGTGGGCCTGCTCGTCGGAATGACGGGCGTCGGCGGCGGCTCGCTGATGACGCCATTGCTGATCCTGCTGTTTGGCGTCCATCCGGCGACAGCGGTTGGTACCGATCTGCTCTACGCCGCCGCAACCAAGGCAGGCGGCGGCGTCGTGCATGGCTGGGCACGGAGCATCCATTGGCCGGCGGTGATCCGGCTCGCCAGCGGCAGCATTCCAGCCAGCGTCCTCACGCTGGTCGTTCTGTGGCGGCTTGATCTCAACGCTGAAACCGCGCGCGGCCTGGTCAATTCCGTGCTGTGCTTTGCCCTGCTTCTGACAGCCGTGTCGCTGATCTTCCGCAAGGCGGTGCTGGAGACGCTGCGGTGGCGGCTGGAGCGGCTCGACACTGCCACGATCGCGCGTTCGACCGTCCTTGTAGGCGCAGCACTCGGCGTGCTGGTCTCGATTTCTTCGGTCGGGGCCGGCGCGGTCGGAGTGACCGCGCTTCTGCTGCTGTATCCGCAGCTGCCAATGGCACGTGTCGTCGGCTCCGACATCGCGCACGCGGTGCCGCTGACGCTGATTGCAGGGGCCGGACATTGGGCGATGGGCGCGGTCGACTGGCAACTGATGGGCGTGCTGCTGATAGGTTCGCTGCCGGGCATCGTCATCGGCAGCTACTGCGCGGCCCGCGTGCCCGAGACAGCGTTGCGGCTGTTGCTGGCGGCGACGCTGATCATGGTTTCCGGCAAGCTTGCGTCCGACGAATGGCATTGGCCGTCCCCAAGCCTCGCCGCTGTGACCCAGAGCGCCCCACGCTGATGAAAGAATGGCCCCGGTTAAGGGGCCATCCGTCTTACACGCCTTCCTTCATCGTCGGCTTGTCTTCTGCGTTCGTTTGCTCCGCTATTCATTGGCCTCGGGCGGCAGGAAGTTTACTTCGTGCTCGGCCGAGATGCGGACGATCTCGGCGACATCCGACAGATTGTGAAGCTGGTTGAACAGCGCCTCGAGTTTCTGCGTCGGCGACACCCAGAACAGCGCGCGCGCCGGCTTGTCCGATTTGTTGAAATAGCCGTGCGGAATGCCGCGCGGCAGCCGCACCAGGTCGCCGGCCTGGGCCTGTACCCACACGCCGTCCAGCTTCAGGTCGAGCATGCCATCCTGGACCAGGATGAACTCGTCCTGCGTCGGGTGGATATGGACCGGGACAAACTGGCCGGGATCGCTGTTGGTCTCGAACGCGAAGGTGGAGTCGGTCACCGCCTTCGGGAAGTACACCTGTCCGAGAATATTCCAGGTCTTGCCGGAATATCCCGTGCCGTTCCGCGTGATGCCTTTTTCAAGTGCCGCCATGGTATTCATCCTCCGCCTGTCCATCCGACGCTACCTGCCGCGTTCCGTCTGTCAAGCCGCCCCGATCGAGGCGGTCGAGCCGTGACATCGAGTGGAAGCTGATTTCTTGCAAAAGCTTGAAGTCTAAAATATACGCAAAGCGCTGGTCGATGAATTCATTCGGGGGAGGCTGCGCATGCCCGGACTGCCGCATTCCCTGCATGCGCTCGTCACCGGAGGCGGGCGGGGCATTGGCCGCCAGGTTGCATCGGTGCTGGCGCAGGCCGGCGCAACCGTCACGGTGCTGGGCCGCCATCGCGCCACGCTGGATCAGGCGGTCGCCGCGGGTGCCGCGCATTTCGCCGCCGTCGCCGATGTCGCCGATCAGGCCGCCGTCAGCGCCGCGATCGCGGAAGCGTCAAGGCGGCAGCCAATCGATATCCTGATTGCGAATGCCGGCGTCGCGGAGTCCGCGCCGTTCGCAAAGTCCGATGCGGCGCTGTTTCAGGCGAATGATCGACGTCAACTTCATGGGCGTGGTCCACAGCATTGCCGCCGTGCTGCCGTCAATGCGGGACCGCGATTACGGACGCATCGTCGCAATTGCTTCGACCGCCGGCCTCAAAGGCTATGCCTATGTCAGCGCCTACAGCGCCGCCAAGCATGCCGTGGTCGGCCTGGTGCGTTCGCTGGCGCTGGAGCTCGCAACGACGCGCGTCACCGTGAATGCGGTGTGTCCCGGTTTCACCGATACCGATCTGCTCGCCGGCAGCATCGACAACATCATGAAAAAGACCGGCCGCAGCCATGAGCAGGCGGTGGCTGAACTGGCCAAACACAATCCGCAAGGGCGTCTCGTTTCGCCGGAGGAAGTCGCCGACGCGGTGCTCTGGCTGTGCGGCGAAGGCGCCGGCGCGATCACCGGACAAGCGATCGCGGTGGCGGGTGGAGAGGTGTGAGGCGCGAAGAGATTTGTTTGAATCGTCATTGCGAGCGCAGCGAAGCAATCCATAGCGCGAGCAAACCAGATATGGATTGCTTCGTCGCTTCGCTCATCGCAACGACAGCATTGTGGATCGCAAGGAAAACCCCATGAACAAACCAGCCAATCCCGTCACGCTGCCGCTATCGCAGTTCTCGCCCAAACATTTCCTGCTCAAAGTGGAGGCGGGCGTGGCGACGGTGACGCTGAACCGTCCCGAGCGCAAAAATCCGCTGACCTTCGAAAGCTACCGGGAGCTGACCGATTTTTTCCGCGCCTGCGCCATGGATGACGAGGTGAAGACCGTGGTGGTATCGGGCGCCGGCGGCAATTTTTCATCCGGCGGCGACGTCTTCGAGATCATCGGCCCACTGGTGAAGATGGATACCAAGGGCCTGACCGCCTTCACCCGCATGACCGGTGATCTGGTCAAGGCCATGCGGGCCTGCCCGCAGCCGATCATCGCGGCGGTCGAGGGCATCTGCGCCGGCGCCGGTGCGATCATCGCGATGGCGTCCGACATGCGGCTCGCGGCGACCGGGGCGAAGGTCGCGTTCCTGTTCAACAAGGTGGGCTTGGCCGGCTGCGACATGGGCGCGTGTGCGATCCTGCCCCGCATCATCGGCCAGTCGCGGGCCTCGGAGCTGCTCTATACCGGCCGCTTCATGACCGTGGAGGAGGGCGAGCGCTGGGGGTTTTTCAGCCGTATCGTCGTGCCCGAGCAGCTGCTGCCGCAGGCGCAAATCCTGGCGAAGCAGATCACGGAGGGACCAACCTTCGCCAATACCATGACCAAGCGGATGCTGGCGATGGAATGGGCGATGTCGGTGGAGGAGGCAATCGAGGCCGAGGCAATCGCCCAGGCGCTGTGCATGACCACGGCGGATTTTGCCCGCGCCTTCGAGGCGTTTTCGAACAAGGTGAAACCGGCGTTTCAGGGCAACTGAGCCCTGTTTTTGCAGGCTTGCCCCTCGAATGCTTTAGGTTTAAAATAATTTGAAATGGTCCCGCTGTGCCGGAGGCTTTCATGCAGATCGCGATCATCGGTGGTGGCCCGGCTGGTCTTTATTCGGCGATCCTGCTCAAGAAGCAGCGGCCGGAAGCCGAGATCACGGTGTACGAGCGCAACCGCGCCGACGATACGTTCGGCTTCGGCGTGGTGTTCTCCGACGCCACGCTCGACAATTTCGAGAAGTATGATCCCCCAAGCTATCGCCGCATCACCCAGGAATTTGCCTATTGGGACGACATCGCCGTGCATTTCCGCGGCACGGTGCATCGGGTCGGCGGCAACGGTTTTTGCGGCTGCTCGCGCCGCAGGCTGCTGCTGATCCTGCAGGAGCGGGCGCGCGAACTCGGCGTCACCCTGATGTTCGAGGCCGATATCGAGGACGAGGCCCGGTTCGCCGATGCCGATCTGGTGGTGCTGGCCGACGGCATCAACAGCCGCTTCCGGGAGAAGTATATCGAGCATTTTCAGCCCGAGGTGGATCTGCGCTCCAATGTGTTCGCCTGGATGGGTTCGACCCGGCCGCTCGACGCCTTCACCTTTATTTTCCAGGAGACCGAGTGGGGTCCGTTTATCGCCCATGCCTATCAATATGAAGTGGGGCGCTCGACCTGGATTTTCGAGACCGATCCCGCAACCTTCAAGCGCGCGGGCCTTGAAGGCCTGAGCGAAAAGCAGTCGGCCGACCGAATGGCCGGGATTTTCGGCTGGTTCCTCGAGGGCCACCCGCTCCTGACCAACCGCTCGATGTGGCGGAATTTTCCGATGATCCGCAGCAAGCGCTGGGTCAAGGACAACATGGTGCTGCTCGGCGATGCCAAGGCGACCGCGCATTTCTCGATCGGCTCCGGCACCAAGCTGGCGATGGAAGACGCGATTGCGTTGGCGGACGCCATGCTACGCGCGCCGACGGTTGAAGCCGCCTTGCAGGAATACGAGCAGGGACGCCGCGAGGAAGTCGAGAAGACCCAGCACGCCGCCGACGTGTCGCTGGTCTGGTTCGAGCACGTCGACCGGTTCTGGGATTTCGATCCCGTGCAGTTCGCCTTCGGCGTCATGACGCGGGCCAAGGCGATCACCTACGACAATCTCACGCTGCGCGCGCCGGATTTTGTCAGCGAGGTCGACAAGGCGTTCGCGAAGCAGGTTCGCGCCAAGGGTTTCGACGTCGATGTCGAGCGGCCGGTGGCGCCGATGTTCCAGCCGATGCGGCTGCGCGAGATGACGCTTGCAAACCGCGCGGTGGTGTCGCCGATGTGCATGTATTCGGCGAAGGAAGGCGTGCCCGGCGATTTCCACCTGGTGCATTACGGGTCGCGCGCGCTCGGCGGCGCCGGTCTGATCTTCACCGAGATGACCTGCGTGGGGCGCGACGCGCGCATCACGCCCGGCTGTGCGGGCCTCTGGAACGACGAGCAGGAGGCCAGCTGGCGGCGCATCGTCGATTTCGTCCATGCCAATTCCGCGGCGAAGATCTGCCTGCAGCTCGGCCATGCCGGCCGCAAGGGCGCCACCCGGCTGATGTGGGACGGCATGGACCGACCGCTGGAAGAGGGCGGCTGGGACGTCATCTCGGCTTCGCCAATCCCCTATTTCCCCGACAGCCAGGTGCCGCGCGAGATGGACCGCGCCGCGATGGACGCGGTCAAGGCCGAGTTCGTAGCCGCTGCCGAGCGGGGCGAGGCTTGCGGCTTCGACATGCTGGAGCTGCACTGCGCCCACGGCTATCTGCTGGCAAGTTTCATCTCGCCGCTGACCAACCAGCGCCCCGACGCCTATGGCGGCTCGCTGGAGGGCCGGCTGCGCTATCCCCTGGAAATCTTCGCGGCGTTGCGGGCGGCGTGGCCGGCCCACAAGCCGATGTCGGTGCGCATTTCCGCCACCGACTGGGCCGATGGCGGCATCACCGGCGAGGACGCGGTGGAAATAGCGCGGGCCTTCGCCGAGGCGGGCGTCGATCTCGTGGATGTCTCGACCGGGCAGACCGTGCGCGACGCCCAGCCGATATATGGCCGCATGTTCCAGACGCCGTTCTCCGACCAGGTCCGCAACGAGGCCCGGGTCGCGACCATGTGCGTCGGCAACATCACCACGTCGGATCAGGTCAATACCATCCTCGCCGCCGGCCGGGCCGATCTGGTGGCGCTCGGGCGCCCCCATCTGGTTGATCCGGCGTTTACGCTGAAGGCCGCGGCCTGGTATGGCGCCGAGGCGGTGTTCTGCCCGCCGCAATATCTGCCCGGCAAGGAGCAGATTTTCCGCAACAGCGTCCGCGACCGGCAGGATTTCGAGGACCTGAAAATTAAGGCTAAGCCGAAGACCCGGGCCGAGCTGAAGGCGGAGGCCACAAAGCCGCTTGCGGCCGAGTGAGGCGCCATGCGACGCTACGGGGCGTCGCAAGCTGTCTGGGTATGAGTGGAGTAGAGCGATGAAGGCGATTATCGTCGGTGGCGGTATCGGGGGCCTTACCACGGCGCTGATGCTGCGCGCCCGCGGCATCGGTTGCGAACTGTTCGAGCAGGCCGATACGATCCGCGAGCTTGGCGTCGGCATCAATACGCTGCCGCATGCGATCCGCGAACTGGCCGGTCTGGGATTGCTGCAAAAGCTCGACGACGTCGCGATCCGCACCGACGTGCTTTATTATCTCAACCGCCATGGCCAGGAAGTCTGGCGCGACGTCCGCGGCGTCGAGGCCGGCCACGACGTGCCGCAATTCTCGATCCATCGCGGACGGCTGCAAAGCGTGATCCATCAGGCCGTCGAGGAGCGGCTGGGACCGGATGCCATCCACACCGGCTGCAGGCTCGGGGCGTTTACCCAGGACGAAGGCGGGGTCACCGCCTATTTCTTCGATCGCACCGGCAGCCACACCAGGACCGTGCGCGGCGATATCCTGATCGGCGCCGACGGCATTCATTCGCGGGTGCGCGAGACGCTGTTTCCGAATGAAGGACCGCCCTGCTGGAACGGGCTGATGCTCTGGCGCGGCGCGCGCGACTGGCCGGTGTTTCTGACCGGCCGCTCGATGATCGTGGCCGGCGGCCTCAATGCCAAGGTCGTGGTCTATCCGATCGCGGAAGGCTCGAGCCCCGCCAACCGTCTCACCAACTGGGCGGTGCTGGTGAAAATCGGTGACGGCAATTCGCCGCCGCCGCGCCGCGAGGACTGGTCGCGGCCGGGCAGGCGCGAGGAGCTGATGCCCCATGTCGCGCGCTTCTCGGTGCCCCATGTCGACGTGCCGAACCTGATTTCGGCGACACCCGAATTCTACGAATATCCGACCTGCGACCGCGATCCCTTGCCCTATTGGTCGAGCGGCCGCGTCACGCTGCTCGGCGACGCCGCGCATCCGATGTATCCGGTGGGTTCGAACGGCGCCTCGCAGGCCATTCTCGACGCGCGTTGCCTGGCGGATTTGCTGGCGCGCTCCGAGCATCCGCGCCAGGCGCTGATGGCCTATGAGCAGAAGCGGCTGCCGATGACGGCGGAGATCGTGCGCTCCAACCGCCGCGGCGGCCCGGAAGGCGTGATCGACGCGGTCGAGCAGCTCGCCCCCGACGGCTTCACCGATATCGACAAGGTCCTGAGCTACAGCCAGCGCGAGGCCATCGTGCGCGGCTATGCCCACAAGGCCGGCTTTGCGGCGGTGCCGGGACTGGCGGCGGTAAGGGCGTAACTTAACTGTCGTCGTCATTGCGAGGAGCAAAGCGACGAAGAAATCCATACTTGTCTTGATGGATTGCTTCGCTTCGCTCGCAATGACGATTGAAAAGCCTCACGCCCCCGGAGGCGGCGGCAGGAAGTGGATGTTGTATTCCGCGGCCAGCGCCACGACGTCCTCGGGCTTCTGCTCCTTCATGTTGTGAAGGGCCCAGAACAGGTCGTACAGCTTCTGCGTCGGCGACACCCAGAACAGCACTTTCGCGGTTTGGTCAGACTTGTTGAAGATGCCGTGAGGGACGCCCATGCCCAGCCGGATCAGGTCGCCCGGCGTTGCCTGGGCCTCCGAGCCCGCGAGGAAGAAGTCGAGCTTGCCTTCCAGCATATAGAGATATTCGTCCTGGTCGGGATGGATATGCGGCGGCACGAAGGTGCCGGGCGGCAGCGTCGCGTGCCACGAAAAGCAATGGTCGGTGCGGTTCTTCGGCACATAGGTCTGGCCGAGGATATTCCAGGAAATCCCCTGCATGCCCTCATTGGCCCGGGTGATGCCGGTTATCTCGCTTGTCATCGGCGGTCTTCTCCCTTTCGTCGTTTGGACGCGTTTTCTTCGCGCGAGGGCGTATCCGCTTCGCTCGAAAACGCCTTGGCTGGTTCAGTTGCCCGGTATGCAATCCTTGGCGTAACGGTCGCCGTAATTTTCGAACACCTTCTGCACGATCTCGGTCTGGAACTTGCCGTCGGCGCGCTTGGCGACCTTGGTCAAATAGAAATCCTGGATCGGATATCCGTTGACGTTGAACTTGAAGCCGCCGCGCAGCGAGGTGAAGTCGGCCTTCTTCAAGGCGGCCGATACGGCTTCCTTGTTGCTGAGGTCGCCCTTGACCGCCTTGACCGCGCTGTCGATCAGCATCGCCGCGTCGTAGCCCTGCATGGCATAGGTGCCGGGCACGCTGTTGTAGGCGGCTTCATAGGCGGCGACGAATTTCTTGCTCTGCGGATTGTCGAGATTGGGCGCCCAGTCCGCGCCGCCGAACATGCCAACCGCCGCATCCTGCTGCGCCGGCAGCGTCAATTCATCGACGGTGAACGCCGATAGCACCGGAATCTTGTCGGCAAGGCCGGCCTGCCTGAATTGCTTCACAAGGCTGACGCCCATGCCGCCCGGCATGAAGGTGAACACCGCGTCGGGCTTCAGCGACGCGATCTTGGAGAGTTCGACCTGGAAGTCCAGCGTGCCCAGCGGCACGTAGCTCTCCTCGACGATCTCGCCCTTGTAGTCGAGCTTGAATCCGGCGGCGGAATCCTTGCCGGCCTGGTAGTTCGGGACCATGACGTAGACGCGCTTGTAGCCGCGATCCTGCGCCACCTTGCCGAGGATCTCGTGGACCTGGTCGTTCTGGTAGGAGGTTACATAGAAGAACGGGCTGCAGTTCTTGCCGGCATAGCTCGACGGGCCGGCGTTCGGGCTGATCAGGAAGGTCTTGTTGTCCGTCACCGGCTTGTGGATCGCCTGAAGGATGTTGGAGAAGATCGGCCCGACGACAAAATCGACCTTGTCGCGCTCGAGCAGGCCTTTGACTTTCGTGACGGCGCTGTCCGGTTTGAGTTCGTCATCGGCCGCCACGACTTCCACATCGCGTCCGGCCATCTTGCCGCCGAGGTCCTTGATCGCGAGCGTGAAGCCGTCGCGGACCTGCTGGCCGAGCGCCGCCGCCGGACCCGACAAGGTCACGATCACGCCGATCTTGAGCTTCTCCTGCGCGATCGCCGCATTGGCGAGGATGCCGAACAGGGCCGCAAGGCCAGCCAACTTCAACTGCTGTTTCATGACTTCTCTCCTGATCGGCCGCGTTGCGGCCGAAATCCACGCCAACACGATCCGTGCCCTTCGGAACGGCAGCTTATTCCGATGACGGTGCTCGCGGCAAGCAAGGCGGCCACAAACTTCAGCCCATCAAGACAAGGCGACATTGAACAGGCAAACCGAACATGCAAGCCGCGCGCCAATTGTTTGAACCCTAAAGAAATTCGAGCCATACCCCGTCAAAACATGCCGGCCGCGTTTTGACTTGCGGCAAGCCCCGAATTATTTGAAGGTCAAAATAACCGGTCGAAAGCCCGACCGGGGCGAAAATCGCGGGTGCCGTTGAGGTGCGGTCGCGGGGGCGCCAGGCAGGTATGATTGCATCATGATCCTTGATTCCGAGACCAAGGCCGTCGAACTTCCGGAAGATCACGGCAACGAACTTCGGTTGTGGCTTCGCCTTTTGACCTGCACTACCCTGATCGAGGGCGAGGTCCGCAGCCGGCTGCGTGAGCGGTTTGATGTCACGCTGCCGCGCTTCGACCTGATGGCCCAGCTCGACAAGGTCCCTGATGGCATGACCCTGTCCGATGTCTCGAAGCGGATGATGGTCAGCAACGGCAATGTCACGGGCCTCGTCGAGCGGCTCGTCGAATCCGGTCATCTGGACCGGCGAACATCGGACACCGACCGGCGGGTCCAGGTGATACGGCTGACGAAAGCCGGCCGCGCCGAGTTTCGCAAGATGGCCGCCGAGCATGAGACCTGGATCGCCGATCTGTTTTCGGATCTTTCGCCGAAGGATGTCCGCGAATTGATGCGGCTGTTGGCCAGGACCAAGGCCTCCGCGCAGAAATCCGCGCAAAAAAGGACTTGAGGATCAGCGTGGCCGGCATCGATTACGAGGCCGAATACAACAACCGGGCGCGGGTTCCGGAAAATCCGGCGCTGATCGCGGGCTGGGCGAGGGATGCGGCGGCCTATCGCGCGCAACACGTCCCGCGCTCGATTTCCTATGGTCCGGGCGCCCGTCATGTCATTGATTATTTTCCCGGCGACGGCAACGGCCCGATCGTCGTCTTCATCCATGGTGGTTACTGGCAGGCGCTCGACAACTCGTTTTTCAGCCATCTCGCCCGCGGGCTGAATGCCCATGGCATCGGCGTCGCCATTCCGAGCTATGATCTCTGTCCCAATGTGACGATCGAGCAGATCATCGGCGAGATGCGGATGGCGTCGCGTGAACTGGTGCGGCTCGGGCAGCCTCTGATCGTCAGCGGCCATTCCGCCGGCGGACATCTGGCGGCCTGCCTGCTGGCAACCGATTGGCCGGTGTTCGATGCCTCGCTGCCGCCAAATCCTGTGATCGCCGCTTACGCGATTTCGGGGCTGTTCGATTTAGGGCCGCTGATCGATACTTCGATCAACAAGGCGATGGGTCTCGATCAGGAAGCCGCCAGGGCCGCGAGCCCGCTGTTCTGGCAGGCGCCGGCGTGCGGCAGTCTCGACGCGGTGGTGGGCGAGAACGAAAGCGCGGAGTTTTTCCGGCAGAGCCGAACCATCGTCGATCTCTGGGCAAAGGCCGGCGTCGCGACGCGGTTCGGCACGGTTCCCGGCGCCAACCACTTCACGGCGATCGCCCCGCTCGCCGAGGCGAATTCACCGATGGTGCTGCGCCTGAAGCAGTTGGCGGGACGCTAGAATTCAAAAAAGTATCGGATTTGGCGGATTCGGGCCCTTGCGCCCAATTGCTTTAAGTATAAAATGTTTAGGAATAAAGCGCTGCCGGGCGTCCTCGAACTTGGTCTCAAGCCTTTCATGCCGAAAGCAAGGGGCGTGGATATGTCAGGTACAGTTCAAACCAGTGGTCCAATATTTGGCCCAGCCCTTGGCCCCTCGGGTCATGTCGACGATTTTGCGCGGCGCAATCTGCCGCCGTTCGATCAATGGCCGGTGCTGCTTCTCGACCGGCCGGAGTTCCAATATCCCGAATACCTCAACGCCGCGGTCGAGCTGACCGACCGGATCGTCGAGAAGGGGTTCGGCGATCGTGTCGCGCTGATCGGCAACGGCCGCCAGCGTACCTACAAGGAGCTGGCGGACTGGTCGAACCGCCTCGCGCACGCCTTGGTGGAGAATTACGGCGTCAAGCCCGGCCACCGCGTTCTGATACGCTCGGGCAACAATCCGGCCCTGGTCGCTGCATGGCTTGCGGCAACCAAGGCAGGCGCCGTCGTCGTCAATACCATGCCGATGCTGCGTGCCGGCGAACTGGCCAAGATCATCGACAAGGCCGAAATCGCCCTCGCGCTGACGGACAGCCGCATCGCCGACGAACTGGTTGCCTGCGCGAAGACCAGCCGGTTCCTCAAGCAGGTCGTGAATTTTGACGGAACGTCAAATCATGATGCCGAGCTCGATCGGGTGGCGCTGGGCAAGCCGGTGCGGTTCGATGCGGTCAAGACCGGCCGGGACGATGTCGCGTTGCTGGGATTTACCTCCGGCACCACCGGCGAACCAAAGGCGACCATGCATTTCCATCGCGATCTGCTGATCATCGCCGATGGCTATGCCAGGGAAGTCCTCAACGTCACGCCGGACGATGTCTTCGTCGGGTCACCGCCGCTTGCCTTTACATTTGGGCTCGGTGGTCTTGCGATCTTTCCGTTGCGCTTCGGCGCCACCGCGACGCTTTTGGAAAACGCTTCGCCCAGCGAGATGGTCAAGATCATTGAAACCTACAAGGCCACGATTTGCTTCACCTCGCCGACCGCGTATCGGGCGATGATGACCGCCATGGACAACGGCGCCGACCTGTCGTCATTGCGTCTTGCGGTTTCGGCCGGCGAAACCTTGCCCGCGCCGGTTTTCGAAAGCTGGACCCGCAAGACCGGCAAGACGATCCTCGACGGGATCGGCAGCACGGAAATGCTGCACATCTTCATCACCAACCGGGTGGGAGATGCCGCTGCCGGAACCACCGGGCGCCCGGTTTCCGGTTACGAGGCAAAGATCGTCGACGATGACATGAACGAATTGCCGCCGGGCAGCGTGGGCAAACTCGCGGTTCGCGGCCCGACAGGGTGCCGCTATCTCGCGGATTCGCGGCAGTCGAACTATGTGCGCGACGGCTGGAATCTGACCGGCGATTCGTTCGTCCGCGACGAGCAGGGCCGCTTCTGTTTCGTGGCGCGATCCGACGACATGATCATCTCTTCCGGCTACAACATCGCGGGTCCCGAGATCGAGGCGGCGTTGCTGACGCATGCCGCTGTCGCCGAATGCGGCGTGGTCGGCGCGCCCGATGAGGCGCGCGGCATGATCGTCAAGGCCTATGTGGTTGTTGCCTCCGGCATCAGCGCCGACCCTGCGCTCGCGACCGAATTGCAGGACTTCGTCAAGCGCGAGATCGCGCCCTATAAATATCCGCGCGCCATCGAATTCGTTACCCAACTGCCCAAGACCGAAACCGGCAAGCTGAAACGATTTGCTTTGCGGCAGATGGCGCAGGCCGGTGCTGCATCGACCGGCATGGCCGCCGAATGAAGCGTGAAGGAGAACTGTCGGTGAGCATGTCCAAAGGGCCCACTCTTGCCGTGCTGCCGAAGACGAAGGACGAGACTTCGCCCGAAGGCCCGCGGATCCTGCAACCCAGCGGCTGGCCGACGCCCAGGGGATACGCCAATGGCATGACCGCCGAGGGCCGTCTGGTGGTGACGGGTGGCGTCATCGGCTGGGATCATCAGGGCCATTTGCCGGCGGATTTTGTCGGGCAGGTCCGCCAGACCCTGAGCAACATTTCAGCCATTCTCGCCGAAGGTGGCGCGCGACCCGAACACCTCGTCCGCCTGACCTGGTACGTCGTCGATATCGAGGAATATCTGGCCAACCTGAAGATGCTTGGCCAAGTCTACCGCGAAATCTTCGGCACGCACTATCCCGCCATGGCGCTGGTCCAGGTCGTGCGTCTGGTTGAAAAGACCGCAAGGGTCGAGATCGAGGCCACCGCGGTCGTGCCGCGCTGAACCAATACGCGCCGCCGGCAAGGGCAGGAGGCTTCGTTCAGCTCGCCTTGGCGTAGCCGTCGTCTTCCGGAGAGTTCAGATACATTCCGGACATCGTGTCGACCCAGCACAGATGATCGTGAACGGTCTTCACCCCGGTCACATTCTCCGCGGCGACGATAGCGGCCTTCCGTGAGCGTTCCTCGGTGATGACGCCGCTGAGATGGACAATTCCGTCGCGCACGACGACGCTGAGGCCGAACGGACACCAATCCTGCTTCGCGAGGGTATCAATCACGCGGTTGCGAATATGATCGTCGTCGGCGGTCGGATCGGGGAAGTCGCGGGCGAGGCTGGCTACGGCCTGCAACAGGTTGGCGCGCGTCACGATGCCGACGACCTTGTCGCCGCTCATCACCGGCAGACGCCTGACATTGTTCTTTTCCATCAGCGCCACGATCTCCTCGAGCGTGGTCTCTTCGCCGACGGTCAGGAGAGGTTCCGTCGTCATGATCTCGGCGACCTTGCGGCCGTGCTCGCGAACGAAATCGGTTGCCTCCTTGCCGGGGCCCAGGATGAATTTCAGAAAATGGCCGCGCTTGCGCTGGGTGCCGATTTCACTGCGGCGAATGAAATCGCCCTCCGAGATGATGCCGACGAGTTTGCCGGCTGCATCGACCACTGGAAGCCCGCTGACGTGCTTCTGCAGCATGGTGTTGGCAGCCTCAACGATCGTGGTTTCTGGTGTGACTGATAGGACCGGCCGGGTCATGATCTGATGGGCGCGCATGGGAGCTCTCCGAAGGCTTGGAATTGAACCGATGATTTAGGTTAAGCCAGCTGCTCCGGCGCGATTTGACACAGGTCAAAGGCAGCACGGGGCCGGGGTTGATGCAGCTCAATGTCGGTCCGGAATGCAGTGGTATGCTGGCTTCTGCTTCAAAAGAGGAGGTCGTCATGCCAGAACTCTCCGAGCTTATTGGCCCTGTTATTGAGCCTCTGGCGGCCGATGCCGCGGCGCGATTTACCAAAGCGAACAAGAATACGCTGGATTTCATGACCGGCGCGCAAAAGGTGATGTTCGAGGAAATGATGTTCGCCAGCAATGAGATGCTGGAGCGGGCGCGAACCGAGACGCACCTGTTGTCCGAATTCATCTCGAAAATGGCCGCATCGCATTCGGTCAAGGATCTGAAAACGATGGGCCAGGAATGCGCGCAGCACCAGATCGACTTCATCCGCCGTGACAGTGAGCGGCTTTTCAAGCATGGCGAGCGGATGCTTGAGACCACCTCGAAGCTGCTGGCCAACCAGCCGCAACCCTGATTCGTCTTCGGGCTGTCATGGATTTGCGGTCCAGTTCTTCGCCCGATGTGAAAGAGGCCAATTCCATGGCATCGATATCGAGCCTGCCAAAGGCTGAAGCGCCGCGGTTGCCGTGTCCCGCCCATGCCGCAGGCTACGGTGAAGATCGCCGCACCATGGTGCCAGCCGAGTCTGGCGCCGGGCAGGAACCCGACACGAAGCCGCAGCAGCCTGAGCCCTATCCGGCCGACCGCGCGTTCCACGCCATGCTGGCGAACCTGACCGGCGGCGTTTCGCCGGTCGCCTTGTCGCTTGCCTATATTGATTGGGCCTCGCATCTGGCTGCGGCCCCGCAGCGGCGAATCGAGATCGCCCAGGATGCGTTGAGCAGTACGCGGCAGTTCTTTGAATCCGCCTTGCATTTTTTCTCGCCCGGTCAGGGACCATGGTCGCAGATCAAGCCGGCGCCGCAGGACCGGCGCTTTGCCAAGCCGGAATGGGAAACCCCGCCGTTCAATCTGTTCGCCCAGGCCTTTCTGCTGAGCGAGCAGTGGTGGCACAAGGCGACGACAGGGGTGCGCGGCGTGGCGCCGCAAAACGAGGCGATCGTCGAGTTCTCGGTGCGGCAGTTGCTCGACATGCTCGCACCGTCCAACTTTGCCGCCACCAATCCACAGGTGCTGCAGAAGGCGCTGCAGAGCGGCGGCGAGAATTTTGTCCTTGGCTGGCAGAACTGGCTCAACGACCTGCAGTTGGTCTCCACCGGAAAATCGCAGGTCGATAACGCGTTCGTGGTCGGCAAAACCGTGGCAATTTCGCGCGGCAAGGTCGTGTACCGCAACAAGCTCATCGAGCTGATCCAGTATTATCCGTCGACCGGCAAGGTGCATCCGGAGCCGATCCTGATCGTGCCAGCCTGGATCATGAAATACTACATTCTCGATTTGTCGCCGCATAATTCGCTGGTGAAGTTCCTGACCGGTCAAGGCTTCACCGTGTTCATGATCTCCTGGCGCAATCCGGATCCCGCCGATCGCGATATCGCCTTCGACGATTATCGCAGCCTTGGCGTGGAAGCCGCGGTTGCGACCATCGGGGATATCATGCCCGGCCGCGGGATTCATGCGCTCGGCTATTGCCTGGGCGGGACGCTGCTGTCGATTGCGGCGGCGAAAATGGGACGGAACGGCCCGCTTAAGACGATAACCTTGCTCGCGGCGCAAACCGATTTCACGGAAGCGGGCGAGCTGACCTTGTTTATCAACGAAAGCCAGGTCGCGTTTCTCGAAGACATGATGTGGGAGCGCGGCGTTCTCGAGACCCCGCAAATGGCGGGGGCCTTCCAGTTGCTGCGCTCGAACGACCTGATCTGGTCCCGGATCGCGCATGACTATCTGATGGGAGAACGGGCGCCGCCCAGCGACCTGATGGCCTGGAACGCCGACGCCACGCGTCTGCCGTTCCGGATGCATTCGGAATATCTGCGCAAGCTATTCCTCCACAACGACCTCGCCGAGGGGCGCTATCTCGTCGAGGGTAAGCCGATCGTACTGTCGGATATCCACGCGCCGATGTTCGTGGTCGGGACGGTTTGGGACCATGTGGCGCCGTGGAAGTCGACCTACAAGATCCATTACCAGGTCGACGCCGACGTTACCTATCTCTTGACCAGCGGCGGACACAATGCAGGCATAGTTGCCCCGCCGGGCGAGGAGGGGCACTTCTATCAGGTCAAGAACAAGCCGGAAGATGCTCCCTATGTCGGTCCCGATGAATGGCTGAAGGCGGCGCCGCGGACCGAAGGCTCGTGGTGGCCGGAATGGACGCGATGGCTGACCGCGAAATCCGGCGAGCCCTGTGAACCGCCGAAGATGGGCGTTGGGCCGGGCGACGGCCACAGCCTGCCCGATGCACCCGGCGACTACGTCCATCACTGAACCGTTTTCAAGCGAAGCATGCCCTGATCGGAGCCGATCGCGACTAGATCCGGAACGGCTTCAACTCGGCGAGCTTTTGATAGGTCGCCGCCGCCGTGCGTATCAGGCGTTTTTCGTGCCCGGGGCCGAGAAATATTCGGGACACCCCGGCGCCGCGTTGTCCCAGCGTGGCCGCGAGCGACTGGCACCGCGCATCGTCGTTCAATTGCCCGAGAGATCTCTGCGCCTTGCGCAGCAACTTCAACGTTGCCTGTAACCTCGAAATCTCGCTCTCTGAAACCAGGTCCGCGACGGCTTCGATGGCATAGTTGAGCCTCTTGTTCAGCAAACGCACCCGATGCCGCTTCCTGGTGCCGATTTCGCGCAGCTTGCGGCTTTTCTTGATCAGCTTTTCCCACCATTGCATCAGTTTGCGCGCGCCGTATTCGGAGACCGGGCAGGCGCGCTCGTTGGCGGCCTGCCTCCCCGTCTTCCTCGACCAGGAGCCTTTCTCGATCCAAAGCGAGATGCTCTTGATCAGCCGCTGATATTTGACGGAGCGAAGGGCCCGCGTCAGATGCCGCTGGGCCTCGGCGCGCTCCCGGCTCCATGATCGGTAGGCGGCCTGCGGACGCGGTTTGATGGCTTTCAGCCGTTCGATCGCGACGTCGAGATCCCGCACGGCGCCGAGATGAGCGTTCAGCCACCTTAATTCGTCCGCCAGCCGCGCCTGCTGCGGGCCGGCCACCATGGGCGAGAAGAAGGCGATGGTTGTCCGCAACCGCGTCAACGCGATGCGCATTTCATGCAAGGCGCGAGCATCACCTCCGCATGTCGCCTCTTGCTGCGCGGTCAAGTCTCTGAGATAGCGGCCGGCGGCGCTCCGAAACGCGGTGTCGCACGGCATGACGGCAGTGAGCGACGCCGGAGCAGGCCGCCGCGGTTGCGTTCGACGGCCGCGGGCGGTGGCCTCACTTGATGGTTTCGATGATACCGGCAACACCATGGGATTAGCGTGCCTCGTCGTAACCTGCTTGGCAACCGCCGGTGAAGCAAGCCTGCCCGCTCTGTTCAGGAGGAGGGGACGGGCCGGGTGACGCGGGGCAGGCATTGCTCCAGGGTTTGGCCCGGCGTTCCCGATGCGTCCACGACCGCCCAATCCATTAGGCCGATGTCATATTTCTCCTGAAGTCCGGCAATCTCCGGCGTGGCATCGGAGGCATCGGCGTCGCGGCTGCCGACCCGTCGCTGTCTGGTCGCAAGGTCCGTCACCAGGAAGAGTCCGGAAAACCGGACATTCAGCTTGCGCGCCAGTTCGCAGATCGCGTTGCGCTCCGCCACATCGGCAAAAACCGCGTCGACGATCACGGAATGGCTCTGGGCGAGAATTCGCGATGCGCGCTGCATGAGGGTTTGGTAGATCTTCTCGGTCACCTGCGGCCGGTAGGCGCTTTCCGGCAGCCGGTCGGTTTCCTTGATCTGGAAATGCTGTTTCCGCAGCACGTCCGTGCGCAACACGACGGCGCCGGGCTGGGGTAGGACGGCGGGGGCGAGCGCCCGCGCCAGCACGGATTTTCCGGTTCCGGACAGCCCGCCGACCGCGACCAGCGTCGGTGCGGAAGGGTGGATCGTGCGTTGCGCAAGCTCGAAATAGGCCCGCGCCGACGGCATGATGCCTGCGGTGTCGCGAGAATTCCGACCGATGCGGGCGAGCATCACATGGGCGCGGATCGCCGATCGCAGCGACATAAACAGGGGAAGGGTCGCGAGCGCATCGAGATGGTCGAGCGATGTGATCGCAAGATATCGGTTGAGAAGGGCGTTGGCGGCGGCTGGCCGGTCGTAGCGGAGGAAATCCATGATCGCGAAAGCAAGATCGTAGAGCACGTCGACCGATGCGATAACGGGATCGAACTCGATCGCATCGAACAGCACGGGCTCTTGCCCGATCAGCACGATATTCGCCAGATGCAGGTCGCCGTGGCAACGCCGCACATAACCCTGCCGGCCGCGCTGCTCCAGCAATCCGCGCAGGCGGGAAAATGCGGAAAGGGACGCTTGTTCGAGATCATCGATCGCTCCGGCCGTAAAGCAATTCGCTTCCCGGAATGCCGCTGCATTGCCCTCGATGATGCCAGGGATCGAATGGATCCATGGCTCCGCCGCCGCGAGCGGAGCGCTGCGGTGCGAGGATGCGATCGCTTCCGCCGTGGCGTCGACGAGGGCCGGATCGAGCGGACCGGCTTCGGCCAGATGATCGAGGGTTCGACGTTCGTCGAAGCGGGCCATTTCAATGGCGAATTCGACCGGCGCACCTGGCCCGTCGATCTCAAGCGATCCGTCGTGATTTTGCGTGATCGGTACGACGCGGTGATAGATTTGCGGCGCGAACGGGCGGTTGATCCTGATCTCTTCGTCGCAGGCGGCTTTTCGCTTCTCGAGTGTCGAATAATCGAGAAACGGGAAACGCACGGCGCGCTTGATCTTTAAGGCGCGCGTCCCCTCGAGAAAAACCGATGCCCCATGGGTATCGATCCGATGGACATCGGGATGCTTTGCGGGGTCGGTCAGAAAAGCGAACACGCGCTCCTGCGTGTCGGTTTCGGCCGGGATTGAAGTTGCCATGCGCCGGTCGATCTCAGGGTTTGAGGACCGCTGCGCCGAGCAGTTGTCCGGTGCGCAGCTTTTTCAGGACATCGTTGGCTTCAGCCAGCGGGAACGCCGTCGTTTGGGTGCGGATTCCCGCGCGCGGCGCAATTTTCAGGAAATCCAGCCCATCCTGGCGCGTGAGATTGGCCACCGATACCAGTTGCCGCTCTTCCCAGAGCAGATTGTATGGAAAGCTCGGAATATCGCTCATGTGAATTCCCGCGCATACCACCCGCCCACCCTTGCGCACCGCGCGCAGCGCCGCCGGCACCAATTCTCCGGCGGGGGCGTAGATGATCGCCGCATCGAGCGGAACCTCGGGCCGTTGATCCGACGCGCCTGCCCATACGGCGCCCAACCGACGGGCGAAATCCTGCGCCGCGACATCGCCGGATCGCGTGAAGGCGTAGACCGAGCGGCCCTGCCAGCGGGCGATCTGGGCGACGATATGCCCGGCCGCGCCGAAGCCGTAGATACCGAGCCGCGCGGCGTCTCCCGCCATTACCAGCGACCGCCAGCCGATCAGGCCCGCGCACAACAACGGCGCGATCGAAACATCGTCGCCGTCTTCGCCGAGCGGGAAGGCATAGCGGCTGTCGGCGATGGTGTGGGTGGCGAAGCCGCCGTCCCGGGTATAGCCGGTGAACAGCGGACGGTCGCAGAGGTTTTCCATGCCGTCCTTGCAGAAGCGGCAGACGCCGCAGGTGTATCCGAGCCAGGGGATTCCGACGCGGTCGCCGACCCGGTGGGTGGTGACGTTACCGCCCAGCAGGTCGACGCGGCCGACGATCTCGTGGCCGGGGATCACCGGATATTTGATGTCCGGCAGCTCGGCATCGACGACATGAAGGTCGGTCCGGCATACGCCGCATGCGCTTACCTTGACGCGAATTTGCCCGTCACCGGGAACGGGATCGGCGCGCTCCTGCATCTGCAGCGGCGCGCCCGGCGCCGGTAACACCATCGCACGCATGCACGCTTCTCCGACACGGCCGGCCAGGCCATACCTGTAATTCACTATATCAGGCCAGCCGGCCGGTTTTGACCTCAATCAAAGACTTCGAATAATGCTGGGGTATCATGAGCCGAGATGGCTCGAAGTTGCCAGTCAGGAGGATCAGCCATGGCATTGAATCCTATTCCAGTGGAAGCGAACGTGGTTGACGCGTCGCATCCAATCCGTTCACCGCCTGCAGCAGGAGATCGACCGCCTGTTCGAGGCTTCTCCGCGGCTTTGCGGGTTCCCGTCACGCGACTGATGCCGAGCATGGACCTCAGCGAAACCGACAAGGAGATCGAGATCACGGCGGAGTTGCCGGGTCTTGAGGAAAAGGACATTCAGCTGAATATCGCCGACAATGTCCTGACCATCCGCGGCGAAAAGAAGAACGAGCGCGAAGAAACCAAGAAGGACTATCATCTCGTCGAGCGCAGCTATGGTTCATTCACCCGAAATGGGCCGCCGCGGGATCACCTATCAATTCTCGCGGTCTTGACGGAGATCAACAAGCGACGTCCCGGCTCCCTAACTATTGTCCAAGGAGAGCGCACATGGCGATCAAGGATATCCTTTTGCCGCTGGTCGGCGAACCCAATGCCGCCGCGATTGCCGCAATCGATAAATGCATGGCGGTGGCCGGCGATTTCGGTGCCCGGGTCACCGCGATGGCCGTCGAAGAGGATATTTTGGTCCGGCCGAAAGTGATGATTTCGTCCGATCTGGAAAATGCGGCGGAGGCCGCCGCGATACGCAGCGTATCGGATGCCCGCGGTCTGCTGAAGGCATTCGACGCCGCGGCAAACCGTTTTGGGGTTCGCAACGAACAGCGGCTCAACCGGCTGGGTTCGGCGGATATTCCGGGGAATTTCGTGGAATCTGCGCGGCTTGCGGATTTGTCGATGGTTCCGGTCAAACCGGATGGCGGCCAATCGGAGCAGATCGCAGAACGGCTGATATTTGAATCGGGCCGGCCGATCCTGATGTGTCCGGAGGAACGTGCTGCCGAGTTGGCCATCGCATTCGATCGTGTCATGATCGCGTGGGATCATACCGCGCCGGCCGCGCGAGCCGTCGCCGATGCGCTGCCCCTGCTTCAGGACGCCGCCGAAGTGCGCATCGTGACGGCAACCGACGCCAAGGCGCCGGCGGAACTGGAATCCGGGGCCGCCCTTGTGAACCACCTCGCGGAGCACGGCATCAAGGCGACGTTTGAAACGATAAGGATCGACGGCAGCTCGGTCGGAAAGGTGTTCGAGGCCTATGTGAAGGCCAATGCGATCGACCTTCTGATCATGGGGGCATATCGCCACTCCCGGCTGAACGAAATCGTCTGGGGCGGCGCGACCAAGACCGTCATCGGGCGGCCACCATGCTGGGTTTTGATGTCGCGTTGAGGCAATCATCCGCTAAAGTGTGAACGGTTTGGCGACAAGCGCGTGTGCCAAGTGCGTTAACCTCCTCAAAAACCCGGCCGGCCAGAACAACTGATGTCAACCTATCGCCTGAAAAATCTGCTTGCGCCCCGCTCGCTCGCGCTGGTCGGGGCAAGCCCGCGCCAGGGCTCCGTCGGGGGCTCCATTCTCCGGAATATTCGCAACGCGAAATTCAAGGGCGAATTTGGCCTGGTGAATTCGCATTATGCCGAAATCGATGGCGTTGCCACGGTCGGCAGCCTGAGCCAATTGCCGTTCGTGCCCGAACTCGTGGTGATCACCACGCCGCCGGCAACGGTCGCCGGCCTCATCGATGAGGCGGGGAAGCTCGGCGCGCCGGCGCGGTGATTATCCCGTCCGGGCTTGGCCATGGGGCGGGCTCGCTGGCGGAGGCGGCCGAACGCGCCGCGCGCAAATATGGAATGAGGCTGATCGGGCCCAATTGTCTCGGCATCCTCATGCCCGGCGTAAATCTCAACGCCAGTTTCTCCGCGCATATGCCGGTCGCGGGAAATCTGGCGCTGATCTCCCAGTCGGGAGCGATCGCCACCGGCATGGTCGATTGGGCCGCGCAGCGCGCGGTGGGCTTCTCCGGAATCGTTTCCATCGGCGACCAGCTCGACGTCGATATCGCCGATCTCCTGGATTACTTCGCGCTGGACGGCAAGACGCGCGCCATCCTGCTTTATGTCGAAGCGATCAAGGACGCCCGCAAGTTCATGTCCGCGGCGCGCGCCGCCGCCAGGATCAAGCCGGTCGTCGTCGTCAAATCCGGCCGCATGGCGCAGGGGGCAAAGGCGGCGGCGACCCATACCGGCGCGTTGGCCGGTTCGGATGCGGTCTACGATGCCGCGTTTCGCCGCGCCGGAATCCTGCGGGTGTCGGATCTTGCGCGAATTGTTCGACTGCGCCGAGACGCTGGGGCGCGTCGAGTCACCTCCGGGAAAGCGGCTCGCGATCCTGACCAATGGCGGCGGCATCGGCGTACTCGCGATCGACCGGCTTTGTCGAGTTGGGAGGAATCCCGGCGCCGATCACGCCCGCGATCCGCGAAAAGCTCAACGCGGTCTTGCCGCCGACATGGTCCGGATCAAATCCCGTCGATATCGTTGGCGATGCCGACGCCGGCGCGGTATGCGGCCGCGCTTGAGGTCTTGCTGGCCGACCCGGGCAACGATGCGATCCTGGTCATGAATGTTCAGACCGCGATCGCCCCGGCTGACGACATCGCCGCGACCGTGACCGGCATGGTCAAGAAGTACCGCGAGCAGCACCGCCGCTCGGCCAAGCCGGTGCTCGCGGTCTGGGTCGGCGCCGACCAGAAGATCGGCGACATGCTGAGCGGCGCCGGGATTCCCAACTATCCCACCGAGGACGATGCGGTACGCGGCTTCATGCATCTGGTGCAGCATCGCGAGGTCGTGGCGGCACTGGCGCAGGTCCCGCCGGCCATGCCCAGCGATTTTGCGCCCGATACCGAATCGGCGCGGAAGATCGTTGCCGCGGCGCTCGCCGATGGCCGCCAGTGGCTTGACCCGGTCGAGATCAAGCGGCTGCTCGAGGCCTACGAGATCGCGATGGTGCCGACATTCGCGGCCGCCGATGCCGAGCAAGCGGTCGCTTACGCATCGCCGCTGTTCGCGCAAGGCATGACCGTGGTGCTCAAGATCATGTCGCGGGACATCATTCACAAATCCGATGTCGGCGGCGTCGTGCTCAATCTCACCAGCCCCGACGCGGTGCGCGCGGCGACGGCCGATATCATCGCGCGGGCGAAAGCGCTTCGCCCGGAGGCGCGGATTTCGGGCGTCATCGTTCAGGCGATGGTGGTGCGGCCCAAGGCGCGCGAACTGATTCTCGGCCTCGCCGACGATCCGACCTTCGGCACCGTCGTCGTGTTCGGCCGCGGCGGCACGGCGGTCGAGATCATCAATGACAAGGCGCTGGCGCTTCCGCCGCTCGATCTGCAACTGGCGCGCGGCCTGATCGAGCGCACCCGCGTTTCGCGGCTGCTGCGCGGCTACCGGGATGTGCCGGCGGTCAAGCAGGACGCCGTGGCGATGGTGCTGGTCAAGATCGCGCAGATGGCGGCCGATATTCCCGAGATCCGCGAACTGGATATCAATCCGCTGCTGGCCGACGAGAATGGCGTCCTGGCGGTCGATGCGCGGGTCGCGGTCGGGCAAAGTCGAGCGGAAGTTCGGCGGTTCGGGCCCGGCCAATTTCGCCGTGCGGCCATATCCGTCGCAATGGCAACGGCATATCGAGGTCAAGGACGGCTGGCGGGTCTTCGTGCGTCCGATTCGTCCTGAGGACGAACCGCTGATCCATCGAATTGTTGCAGCACGTCACCAGCCAGGATCTGCGGCTCCGCTTCTTTGCGCCGATGAAGGAGTTTACCCACGAATTCATCGCGCGGCTGACCCAGCTCGACTATGCCCGCGCGATGGCCTTTGTCGCGTTCGACGAAGTCACCAACGAGTTGGTCGGCGTGGTGCGGATTCACTCGGATTCGATCTACGAGAACGGTGAATACGCGATCCTGCTGCAGATCCGATCTCAAGGGCAGGGGGCTCGGCTGGGCATTGATGCAGCTGATCATCGAATATGCCAGGTCCGAAGGCCTCAAAATGATCTCGGGCGACGTGCTTCAGGAGAACACGATCATGCTGGAGATGTGCCGGGAGTCTCGGATTCGAGATCAAGACCGATCCGGCCGATCCCGGCATTTGCGATGTGAAGCTGGTGCTTTAAACGTCATTCCGGGTTGCGCGCAACCCGGAATCTCCCGGTTTTGCTAACCTCATCACATCGAGATTCCCCGATGTGCAATTGCACATCGAGTTCGCTCGCTTCGCTCCCGCCCGGAATGACATTCCGTCTACAGATGCGATACCACCACGACGCGGTAGGTGTGCGTCTTGCCGGCTTCCTTGATCGCGACGTATTCGCCCAGCACGAAACGTTCGTCCGCGAAGTGAACTCCGACCTCGTCCGGCATGCCGGCGATCGTAATGGAATGCCCAGCCGCCGCCCGGGCGGTGAACGAGATGGCCGAGGGCGTCGTCCTGATCGGGCCGCAGCCGCGCGATCCGGCATGCCTCGCGATGTTCGCGCCAGAGTCTCGCGTCGATCCGGTCGTTGGCGTCGAGCGGCGCGACGATGACATAGGCGACGGCGGCATCGCCCTCGGGATGGCCGGGTTCACGGGCGAGTTCAATGCGGATCTGCCGAAACTGTGCCGGCAGAGACGTATTCAGGATGGGTTTGGGATGGGTGCTTTGCATTTCGATTATCAATCCTTGTTGGGAGGATCTGTCGCCCAGGTCGTGGCCAAAGTCATTTTTGCTCTGCTTCCGCCGATTTCGCAGGTGCTGCGGCGGCCGCCGGCTTCTTCAGGCTTTTGATGATGATCGTGATCAGGGGGATGATCATCAAGCGGAAAACTCCGTTTCGCGGATGGTGGATCGCTCCGGACACATGCGTTTGCAGCGCGCGGGCCTCGGTCTGCAAGGCATCGACCGAGGCGCCATGGATTTCGGACGCGAGCTCGAGTTCGCGGCCCGCCGGCGGCCGGGCAGCGATCGCAAACAACAGCGCGGCGATCACGAAGTTGACCGAGCCGAGAATGGCCGCGGCGTAAATCGCGCTCCAGATCTGAACCAGCGCAAAATAGGCCGATAGCTCCAGCATCAACAGACCGAAGGCCGCGATCAGCGCGGCAAATGCCCTCATGCCAAGGCCGACAAGCAAATGCCGCATCCGGATATCGGCGATAATCCGGTCGGTGCGCCAGAGCACACGCAGATGTTTGACGACGTTCTCGGTGTTCACTTCAGTGTCTCCTCAGCATGAAGCCGACAACGATGCCGAGCGCGAAGGCCGAAGCCAGCGCCGCGACCGGCCGTTCCGAGACGATGTTCTCGAGATGGTCTTCATGTTCGCTGAGGGTCTCGCCAAGATCGTCCAGCGCGGCCTTGATCTGGTCCGCGAGGGCTTCCGCGTGGGTCTTCGTGGCGTCGAGAATTCCGTCGCCCGCGGTGTTGAGCAGGCGCGATACCTCGGCCTTGAGCGCCTGCAGTTCGTCTTTCAGCTCGCCTTGGTCGAACATCGGCCTTGCCTTGTTGCATCATCCTAACGAAAGTCTAGGCGAGCGCCCGATGCCGCCACTTGATTTGCCTCAAGAGGGCGGCGCGCCAGGTTCTGCTTGAGGCAGGTCAAATCTGAACCCCGTGCCAGGGCCTAGACATAGACCATTGCGTTGAAGAGGAACACAAATCTTGACCTCTCTCCCTTTGTTAACCGCCACGCCATCGGGCGATGTGCTTGAACTGCGCCCTGGCGGGGCCTGGACCGCGGCCAATGCGGCGACCCTCGAGGCTCTTTCCAGCTCGGTCACCGGGGAGCTCGACCGGGCGAAGGCGGTGAAACTGGATATGGCCGGCCTCCGCGAGCTCGATACGCTCGGGGCGTGGCTGCTTGAGAAGGTATCGCGGCGAGCGGCGGCTTCCGGCCGCCCCGCCGAGATTGTCGGCGTCGCCGACAATTATGCCGGCCTGATCGAGGAAGTTAGGGGTCGGAGACGAAATCGCCGCACTCCGGCCCCGGCGCCAGCGCTACAATCCGGTGATCGCCAAACTGAACGACATCGGCCGCGGCGCGGTCGGGGCCAGGGAAGAC